>CAURED010000012.1:0-107583 GCA_963524205.1 uncultured Aminipila sp. | reverse complement strand
TGGCGGAGGACATGGGACTCGAACCCACGGGGCTGTTACACCTTACTCGCTTTCCAGGCGAGCTCCTTAGCCACTCGGTCAATCCTCCACATAGTTATTCTTTTGTTTATATTGCTTCTCTTTATCAGACGCATTTGCTATTATACTACAATCTTACTAGCATTTCAATATTTTTATTATTTTTTATTTGAAAAAGAATAAATCTATAAATAAAAAGAATAATTTTGCATTTTTTTTGCAAAAACTACCCATTAGAGTAGGGACTGTTACACCTTTAATGGATATACTATAAAAGTACCCTTACTATATGACCTCTGCTTTATAGTTAATGTTCTAGTAGAATCCCACCTCTAGTGCAGTAAATTTAAAGCAGTTGTCATATGCCAATTTTATTTCGAGAGATTTTTCACTCTTTCTTCAAGAATCTTATTGTAATCAAACACTTCATGTTTATACTCACCATTCATGTATTCCGAAGATATAAGAAAATCCGCAGTTGCGCGATTATTAGCAACTGGTATATCGTAAACAGCAGCAATACGAAGTAATGCTTTAACATCTGGATCATGGGGCTGAGCTTCAAGTGGATCCCAGAAAAATATAAGCATATCAATTTCACCTTGGGCAATTCTTGCGCCTATTTGCTGATCTCCACCCAATGGTCCACTTTTAAACCCTTTCACTGGTAAACCTGTGGCTTCTGCAATTAATTTTGAAGTAGTACCCGTCCCTAACAGGAAATGTCTTTTTAATGTATGCCTATTTTCCTCACACCATGCCACTAGCGCTGCTTTCCTATTATCGTGAGCTACAAGGGCAACCCTTTTTTGCTTTTCCATAGTATGTATTACTTGTTCGTAATTCATCCTCTACCTCCATCTTAAATAAAAGCTGTCTCAAACTAATTATTTATTTAAGACAGCCTGTAATCTCACTATACTAATGAAGCCTTTATTGATTCTTTCATCTGTTCAATATCAAGTACACCTGTATGCCTGATTTCTTTATTTTCAAGGTCTTTTAATCCAGCTGGAATTCTCACGCCAGTTTTCTTATTAAGTGCCTGAACATATGCGAACCCATCTTTTTCTTCGCCTAATCCAATAGACTTAGCTACACTATCTGCGAACTTATAGGCACTTGCAGTTGATGCTATGACCGTAGGCGTATTGTCACCTGTTTCTGCCACATAATCCTGATAAACTTTATATGCAACACCAGTGTGAGTATCCATAAGATATCCATTATCTTCATACATTGTACCAATTGCATTATTTGTTTCGTCAATTGTAGCGAATCCTGCATAAAAGTCTTTTAATCCGTCCTGAATCTTGTCACTTACTTTATAAATTCTTTCTTTGTCAAGGCTGTCCATAAGTCCCTTAATCTCTACTGCATTACCACCAGATAAATGATATAGTAATCTTTCAAGATTGCTGGAAATTAAAATGTCCATTGATGGTGAATTGGTCAAATAAAAATCTCTCTTAATATCATAAACTCCAGTATTTATAAAATCTGTCAAAACTTTATTTTCATTGGAAGCACAAATTAATCTGCCCATAGGGATTCCCATCTGCTTTGCATAATAAGCGGCAAGGATGTTTCCGAAGTTTCCTGTTGGAACAACTACATTCATCTTTTCGCCTGCTTTAAGCACACCTTTTTCCATCATCTTTGTATAAGAATAAACATAATAAGCAACCTGAGGAACAAGTCTTCCAATATTAATGGAATTTGCAGATGATAATTTACAGTTGATTTTAGCCAGTTCTGCTGCAAAGTCAGTATCGTTAAAAATTTTCTTAACCCCAGTCTGAGCATCATCAAAGTTTCCCTTAATCGCAAATACATGTGTATTTGCCCCCTCCTGAGTAACCATCTGTCTTTCCTGTACCTGACTAACCCCTTGATTCGGATAAAATACTATGATTTCAGTTCCAGGTACATCCGCAAATCCTTCAAGTGCTGCTTTCCCTGTATCTCCAGATGTAGCAGTTAGAATGCAAATCCTTTTATCTTCTTTTTCTTTCTTCATTGCAGTGGTTAAAAGATAAGGTAGAATTGAAAGTGCCATATCTTTAAAAGCAGCTGTTCTCCCATGATATAGTTCTAAGAAATAGGCCGAGCCACCTTTTACCAGAGGTGCTATTTCCTTCTCTTCAAACTTGCTATCATAGGCCCCATTTACACAAGCCTTCATTTCTTCCTCCGTATAATCTGTAAAAAATGCAGATATTACTTTAAAAGCTATCTCCTGATATGTCTTTCCCACCATTTCCTCTAATTTAAATGGCAATGTTGGCAGCTGCATAGGTACATAAAGGCCTTTATCTTCTGAAATCCCCTGAATAACAGCCTGTGCTGCTGTTTTATTATTTATACTTCCACGTGTACTTACGTAATTAATCATAACCGTTCTCCTTTATCTAAAACTATTGTCCCCCATTTTATCAAAATATTTGGCAAATTTCAAGGAATTCTAAAGGATATATAGATATTATTTTTGCTGCAGCGTCTTAAAAAAAATAACTTTTTTGTGGTCCTAGATATTGGGTTTATGTTATACTAAGATTATATTATTTAGCTTAAAAGGAAGGTGTCAAAATGTATTTTGGAAGTGTTCGTTTTTTTAAACACGCAATATTAATAGTTATGGCTCTAGTTGTTATTTTTTCGGTATCTTCATGTGTATTTATGGGCATTTCTAATCACCATATGAAAAAAGTTCTTCAAGAAAATGGCTTAGCCGTAACCGCTGAAAGTCCTTCCATAAGTTCTGATTCAAATATGATCTTAGATAATCATAATTCTGAAAATTCCACAGCTTCTTTTGAGTATCAAAAGTTGTACCCTAAGCTGGCGATTGAAAATGATTTTATATACAATAACGATTTACCAAAATCCGTTTATTTATCTTTTGACGATGGTCCTTCCAGTTTAACTCCCCAAATTTTGGATATACTTAAAGAACATAACGTAAAAGCAACTTTTTTTATTAATTATAGTGATAGCATGGAATCTCAGGCATTATACAAAAGGATGATTGAGGAAGGTCACACCATTGGAGTTCATAGTACTTGTCACCAATATGCAACTATATACCAATCAACCGGTGCTTTCTTAGATGATTTTGCACAGACCGCGTTAATGCTCGAACAAGTAACGGGCGTAAAGCCAGAGATTTTTAGATTTCCAGGAGGCAGTATTAATTCCTATGACAGAGCTGTTTATCAGCAGACTATTTCTGAAATGCTAAGAAGAGGCTATACATATTATGACTGGAATGTTTCTGCAGATGATGCTACTAGTACTGTTACTAGAGACCAGATTTACACTAATGTGGTAAGCGGTGTACAAAAATATGATAAGTCTATTGTTTTGATGCATGACTTAAGTAATAAATCCGATACATTATCTGCATTACCAAGTATCCTAGAGGATTTAAAAGCTAAAGGGTATAACTTTTACCCACTTACAAAAGATGTCAAACCCGTAGCATATGATTACGTTGACTAAATAATAAATGGAGGAAAAATATGAATTACAATAAATTAGCGGATTTACTATTTCCGCATATTACTAAATCACCTGCTGATTATGAGGAAATTTTCCCTGAAAGACAATTTGCTGCAGGTGCGAAAGTCACAAGACTGGGACCAAGCCCAACAGGTTTTATTCACTTAGGCAACCTTTATGGTGCTTTTGTTGATGAAAGACTTGCTCACCAAAGTGGCGGTACTTTCTATCTTAGAATTGAAGATACTGATGACAAGCGCTATGTTGATGGTGCTGTAGAAGTTATTATAAATTCCCTTCGATTTTTTGATATCAACTTTGATGAGGGTGCTACTATTGACGGTCACATTGGTAATTACGGGCCTTATTACCAAAGTCAGCGAGGTGAAATTTATCAGTGCTTTGTTAAAGAACTTATCCAAAAAGGACAAGCTTACCCTTGTTTCCTGACTTCTGAGCAACTTGAAGAAATACATGCAAAACAGGAAACAAACAAGGAAAACTTTGGTATATATGGCAAATGGGCTGTAAACCGTTCCCTTTCTTTAGAAGAAGTAGAAGAAAATATTAATGCTGGTAAAGCATACGTCATTCGATTAAAATCTGACGGTAACCATGAACTTCCAACTGAAGAAGTTAAAACTATATCCGTGGAGGATGGTATCAGAGGGACTTTAACCATGCCTGAAAATAATCAGGATGTAGTAATCTTAAAAGCCAATGGTATTCCAACCTATCACTTTGCCCATGTAGTTGATGACCATTTTATGAGAACTACACACGTGGTAAGAGGAGCTGAATGGTTGCCATCGCTTCCTATTCATGTTGAATTGTTTGAAAAACTTGGATTTGAAATGCCGGTTTTCTGCCACACAGCGCAGCTTATGAAACTTGACGAAGAAGGCAATAAAAGAAAACTCTCCAAACGAAAAGACCCTGAGCTTTCATTAGATTACTATAGAAATGAAGGATATCACCCTGCTGCTGTCAGGGAATATCTTATGACTATTTTAAACTCAAACTTTGAAGAATGGCGTATAGCAAATCCTGATGCCCCTATTAATGAATTTGAATTTACAGTTGAAAAAATGAGCAATTCGGGTGCGTTATTTGACTTAAATAAATTAAATGATATCTGCAAAGATGTACTTGTTAAAATTCCTGCATCTGACCTTTGTAAATTTATGAAAGACTGGTCCAGAGAATTTACCCCTGAGATTCTTCCCCTCTTTGAAGGGAATGAAGAATATATCGAAAAAATTCTTGATCTTGGACGTGAAGGTGCCAAGCCAAGAAAAGACTTAATCTTTGCAAAACAGATCTTTGAATTTATTAGTTACTTCTTTGATGATTATTTCAAGATCGAAGATGTTAATCCTCAAAATGTAAGTGATGAAGATTCGAAGGCCATTTTAACTGCTTATTTAGCCAATTATGACCACAATGACGATCAGTCTGTGTGGTTTGATAAAATCAGAAATATAGGTACAGAGCTTGGATATGCTGCAAAACCTAAGGATTACAAAAAAAATCCTGACCAGTATAAAGGACATGTTGGTGATGTCAGCACAGTTATCCGTATTGCTGTAATGGGTCGTTCTCAATCACCTGATATCTGGGAAATCCAGCAGATTCTTGGTGAAGAAAGAACGTGCGGCCGAATAAAAGCGAGAATTTAAAATGTACACATATAATGACCGTGTAAAAATGAGTGAAACTGACAAACGCCGAAACTGGACTATTCCTGCAATTATAGATGCTATGCAAAACTGTGTAATGTTTCAATTGGAGGATTTAGGTGTAGGTCTTGATTACTTTGACGAAAAAAACAAACTATTAGTAGTTACTTGCTGGCAAGTGAAAATTTTTAGTCTGCCTAAACTTTTTGACAAAATAACGGTTGGTACTCAAGCTTATGGATTTAAATCAGCCACAGGGCTTCGTCACTGCATGATATGGGATGACAAGGGTGCGCTGGCTATCGCCTCAAACTCCGTGGGTGTTTTTATTAATGCTGAAACCGGACGACCTGTTAAAACTTCACCCGAAGAGTGGCAGCAATATGACATTAATCCAGATACCCCGTGTAACTCCGTATCATTTCAAGATAAACATATATGTCTTCCAGGAACTACCCAGGTTGTCGAGGAGTTTTATGTGAATATTCATCATCTTGATGTAAACAATCATATGAATAACGGTCAATACGTAAGAATTGCTTATAATTATCTTCCTGATGATTTTAATGTTGCACAATTCAGAGTAGAATATAAAAAGCAGGCTACTTTAGGGGATAGAGTTATTGTAAAATTATCCACCGACACAAAGTATCACTCTTCTGTTGTTTGTGTCACTATATGCGATATAGAAGGCAGCCCTTTTGCTATCGTTGAATTTAGTAATAAATAAAAAAGTAGGGCGCTTCAATTGAAGCGCCCCTTTTCTGACTTTTGATATGGGTTGATGTACCACTAATCTAGCTTTAACAATTACAGAATATAATCACCAATAGCAAGAAGAAAAACAGTAAGCTAGTATCAACGCCTTCGCCATTAAATAAACCACAACCGTTTGACATTTATAATCACCTGCTCCTTTAAAATTTATTGTTTGTATGATATGATATGTCTTTTCTCCATAATGTGTTACTATTTTCTAGATTAATAAATCTGTTTTCATTTTAAATTTATATATGAAATACTGAATAACTAATTAGCATAGACCTACTGATTATTATACCTGCCAGCTGTTAAGGTACTTTTCCTGTTCAGCAGTAAGCTTATCAATTTCAATCCCCCAGGCCTCAAGCTTTCTAGTTGAAACGATATCATCAATCTCAGCTGATACGTCAATAACACCATTCTTCAAGTTCTCGTGATTTTCTTTAATGTATAGTGCTGATAGGGTCTGTACAGCAAAGCTCATATCCATAATTTCTGCTGGATGCCCATCCGCAGCTGCAATATTTACCAGTCTGCCTTCAGCAATAACATTTACCATCCTGCCATTAGCAAGTTTGTAACCCATAATGTTTTTTCTTGTTTCCATTTTTTCTACTGATGCTGCTTCTAGCCCAGCCATATCAATTTCACAGTCAAAGTGTCCTGCATTTGTCAATATTGCTCTATCCTTCATAGTAAGCATATGTTGCATAGTAATCGTATGGTTACATCCTGTAGCTGATACAAAAATATCTCCTAATGGTGCAGCCTTAGCCATAGTCATTACACTATACCCATCCATACGGGCTTCAATAGCCTTTACTGGATCAATCTCTGTAACGATTACATTTGCACCCATAGCTGCCGCTCTCATAGCAATGCCTCTTGAGCACCATCCGTAACCAGCTACAACGACCGTTTTACCTGCAACAATCAGATTTGTGTTTGTCATAATACTAGCCCAAACAGACTGACCTGTACCATATCTATTATCAAATAAGTGCTTACACTGTGCATCATTAACCGCTACCATAGGGAACTTAAGAACACCTTCACGTTCCATAGCTTTCAGTCTGATAACACCAGTAGTAGTTTCTTCGCAACCACCCCAGACTTCTTCAGCAAGATCTGGCCTCTTATTATGAACCATACCTACAAGATCTCCACCATCGTCTATAATAATGTTTGGTCTGTGTTCAAGACTCATTTCAATATGTCTTTCATATTCTTCAGCAGTTGCTCCATGATATGCATAAACCATAAGTCCATCTTCAACTAGCGCCGCCGCAATGTCATCCTGCGTAGAAAGTACATTACTTCCTGTAACTGACATCTGTGCACCACCTGCTGCTAATACTTTACATAAATATGCAGTTTTAGCCTCAAGGTGTACAGATAGTGTTATTTTAATGCCCTCAAAAGGCTTTGTTTTTACAAATTCTTCTTCAAAGCCTCTAAGAAGCGGCATATTATTTTTAACCCATTCAATTTTCTGATGTCCTGATGGTGCTTGCGCAATATCCCTGATTTCATATTTTTTCATTGTTTTTTCTCCTTTATTGTATTTTATTAACATTTTTGTTTATTCTAAAAAGGTTCTTACTGAAATAAACTTCCTGTAAAAGGTTCTGTCGTATCGCAGTGGCCCATTAGAGTTTCTGCCTCTTCACCATCTACTAAAAATTGTACTCGCTCTATTTCATCAAAACTGCTTATAAGAGTTTCTACAATCTGACTTATAAACACTGTTTCTTCAAAAGACCCTCCACTTCCTTTAAGGTCTTCTCCTATTAAATCTACATAAGCCGTTCCATCTTTGCATGTAATGTTATGCATTCCGAACTTTTCAGTAACTAACGTGTCTGCATTTTTTAAAGCCTTAGGTACTTCCCATAAGTGAGTAATAGCCTGTGTATATGCATAAGAATCAGCTTCTTCGTCTGTCATACCTTTAGGCGTCTTTTCAGGTAAATATATTGATTCATCATATTCTATTAATGCACCCTTACTTTCATCACCTGTTTCAATAAAGTCATTATTTACAAAATAAAGCTTCAATTGCTTATTTACCTGTTGTTCTTCTGCTGTTTTATGTCCGCAGCCTGATAGTCCCACTAAAGATGCTACAATTAACACAGCACCTATGGTAAAGCAAAATAATCTCCACATGAATCTATCCATTATCATATTTTGTTTTTCTCCCATTTCTAGTCCCCCCTAGTAATTAACTTCTGGTCTTGACAAATCATAAACCTTATTCACATCATAATAATATTGATTTACGAAATCTGGACGTTTCTGCATGGTATATCCATCTAAATTTACTCTTGGCATTACCATCATATCTTTATAAAATATAGTTTTTCTACTGATATCTACAGGGCAGAATATTTTATATCCACTATCCGCAATGTATCTATGTATTGAATTATTGTTATTCCAATGCCAGCCAAAAGGAGATATGTAAATATTAGTTTTTCCCACCCAAGGTTCAATTTTTTGTTTCCACCTGTCTGTGTCATACTTCATTTGAGACATGGTGACCTTTCCAGTTCTAAAATATCCATTATGTGTATAACTATGACAAGCAAACAGCCATCCATCAGCTTTCAGATTGTCTGCAACAGCTTTAACCTCCTGCTGCCATTTGGCCTCTTCTGGCAGGCCATCTGTAATTCTATATCCCAATGCTCCTTCATAACCAGTCAGGGCTATTACACCCTTTGCACCCTTCCATGAAAAATCAGGATGTTTTATTACAAAGTCGTCTAAAATGGGCATTACATCGCCATCACGAGTTAATTGAATTTCTCCTTTAGGATTTATTACTTCAGTCCATACCCTTTTATCCGGTCCGATAACTAACCGATTCGCAAACCCATCCGGCTTCATATAATCATAATAATTTACATCATCTATAGAAATAACTAATGGTTTTTTACCCTTTGGCAAGTAAATGGCTTTAGGCATTATACTTCCATCTTCATTAACTATAATTGTCTCATTTAAAGGATAAAGCACGTAACCCCTTTTATAAAGTTCTGGAAGCATAGCTTTAAATTCCTTAACAGTAGTCATCCACATATTATACCCTTGTGCCGGACTTCCCTTCTTGTCAAAAGCCAGCTCAGGATAAATAATCAGACTATGAAAAAACACATGCTCTACAACGCCTTCATACTTTATTAAAGAATCTTTTTGTTTTTGTATATCAGCTATTTTTAGCTGAATTGCATCCCCAGTAAGATTTTTATCCGTTAATTCAGGATTTTTTTTCAAAACCTCCAATGCCTCATCATAAAAATATCCAAGTGCCAGTTTGTCTGCCTCAGCTATTATAGTATTCTTTTCAGAACCTGTGTTTTTTGCTGAAACAGCCATATCTTCATCAAGAGCGCTCTTCATTATTATTACAGCAAGTACTGCTACTGCAATAACACCCGCAGTTACAGCCAGCTTCAAATATTTATCTTGTTTCTTGTTGCTGTCCCCTTTTAAAACTCCCATGAAAATTCCCCTTTTCCCAATACACACTTTAAGTTTTAATAAGTTTTTAAATGGGGAGTATAACTATTCAACAGTTACACTCTTAGCCAAATTCTTTGGCTTATCAATATCGCATCCTCTTTCCTTGGCTATATAATAAGCTAAAATCTGAAGCGGAACTACAGAAAGCAAAGGTGACACTTCATCCATACAATCTGGAATATAAATAACCTTATCTGCCTGCTTCTCAATCTCTTTATTGCCTTCTTTTGCAACACCTATTACATAAGCACCTCTTGCCTTTACTTCCTGAATATTAGAAAGCATTTTTTCATATAACTTATCCTGAGTAGCAATAGCTATTACAAGCGTATCCTTCTCTATAAGCGCAATGGTACCATGCTTCAATTCACCTGCTGCAATTGCAAACGAGTTTATATAAGAAATTTCTTTAAGCTTTAATGAACCTTCATAAGAAACACCTGCATCAGCCCCTCTTCCAATGAAGAAAACCTGCTCTCTCTTATATAGTTCTTTTGCTAAATCGCGTATTGACGATTCACCTTCTAACAATTTGGTCAGCTTTTCTGGGATTTCCTTAAGCTCTGACATATACTCGTTGTATCTTTCATCCGTAATGACACCCTTTGTGCGTCCCATGTAAAGTCCTATCAGATACATACACATTAACTGAGTCGTATAAGCCTTAGTTGATGCAACTGCAATTTCAGGACCTGCCCAAGTATAAAATACATCGTCTGATTCCCGTGCAACTGAGCTTCCTACTACATTGACAACAGATAGAATTCTAGCGCCTTTGCTCTTTGCTTCTCGTAGTGCTGCTAAAGTATCTAGTGTTTCACCAGATTGGCTAATTGCGATAAACAATGTTTTATTATCTACAAATGGGTCTCTATACCTAAATTCAGAAGCCACATCGATTTCAACCGGAATCTTTGCAAGATTTTCTATTACAAATTTACCCACTAATCCTGCATGATAAGCCGTACCACAGGCAACAATAAATACTTTGTTAAAGCCCTCGATATCTTCCTTAGACATATTAATCCCATCAAGCTTGATACTGCCATCTTCTTCAATACGTCTATTTAAAGTTTCATAAAGTCCTTTTGGCTGTTCATGTATTTCCTTCAGCATAAAGTGATCATAGCCTTCCTTTTCAGCTGCTTCAGCATCCCAAGTCACATGGAAGACTTCACGCTTTATTTCTTTTCGGTCTTCATTATAAATTTTCACTTCATCAGCTGTAACTACAACTGTCTCATTGTTTTCAATTAAATAAATTTTTCTAACATGCTTCAAAAGTGCAGGAATATCAGATGCTATAAAATTGCATCCTTCTCCAAGGCCTGCAATAAGAGGAGCATCCTTTCTTACCGCAACAATTTTATCAGGCTCTGCAGCTGCTACAACTCCAATTGCATAAGCACCTCTCATCTTATCAACAGCTTTGTAAACAGCCTGTTGAAGATCTCCATCATAATAAATACCAATAAGATGGGCAATAACTTCAGTATCCGTTTCAGATTTAAATACAACTCCAAATTCTTTTGACAGCCATTCTTTTATTTCCACATAGTTTTCAATGATTCCATTATGAACAACAGCTATTGATCCATCGCTATTGCAATGTGGATGTGAATTCAAATCAGATGGAGCTCCATGAGTAGCCCATCTGGTATGGCCTATACCTATATTGCTGTTTAAAGTCTCTCCTGCAATCAGATTTTCAAGGTTTGCAATTCTTCCAACATGTTTTCTTACTTCAAGTCTGCCTCCTATATTTAACGCAATGCCTGATGAGTCATATCCTCTATATTCTAATTTTTTCAACCCATCAATAATGATGTCTTTGGCATCTTTTATATTCCTTTTACCTACGTAACCTACTATTCCACACATATTAAGTGTCCTCCTATCCCAATCTCTTTGTTATCAGAAGTGCTAGCTCCTGTGCTAATTTTGTTATGTCATCTATATTCTGACCCTCAATCATAACTCTTACAAGCGGTTCTGTTCCTGAAGGTCTGATTAAGACCCTTCCTTCTCCGGCCATTAATGTCTCTACCCTTGCAATTTCTGCACTAACTTCAGGATCTTCCATATACTTTTTCTTATTTTCATTTTTGATAGCTGCATTCTTCAAAACCTGTGGATAAATGATGATTTCATCAGACATTTTAGAAGGTTTCTTTCCACTGGCTTTAATGGCCTTAACAAGCTGCAATGCAGATAATATGCCATCACCAGTAGTTGTATAATTCAAGAAAATAATGTGCCCTGACTGTTCTCCACCTATTACGCCACCAGTTTTAAGCATACTTTCCAGAACATATCGATCTCCAACCTGTGTAACTTCAACATTACATCCCATTTCTTCTACAGCTTTATGAAACCCAAGATTGCTCATAACAGTAGCTGTAACTTTATCCTTTGCTAAAAGACCTCTGTCTTTAAGCATTTTAGCGCACATTACTATAGTTTTATCCCCATCAATAATGCGTCCAAGTTCATCAACAGCAATCAATCTATCTGCGTCACCATCAAAAGCAAGCCCTAAATCAGCTTTCTCTGCTATCACCCGAGCCTGTAAATTTTTAGGATGAGTAGAACCACATCCTGCATTAATATTTGCCCCATCTGGGTTATTTGCTATTACTGTAACAGCTGCACCTAAGTCGCTGAAAACTCTTTCTGCCACTTTATAAGATGCTCCATTTGCACAATCTAAAACAATCTTCATTCCGTCTAGCTTGATATCTATAGTGCTCTCAAGGAATTTAACATATAAATCAAGTGCATCATCCTCTGCTGCCAAGCATCGTCCTAGCCTATCGCCTGTAATGTGGCTGTTTATATCAATATTTCTAATGATAATGTCCTCAATCTGCTCTTCTATTTCATCATCCAGCTTAAAACCTTCTCCATTAAAAAATTTAATGCCATTGTATTCAAAAGTATTATGTGATGCTGATATTACTACACCAGCAGTTGCTCTATAATACTTTACAAGATATGCTACTGCAGGCGTAGGTAATACTCCAACCTTTATAACATTTCCTCCCATTGCAAGGATACCTGCACTTAACGCATCCTCCAACATATCTCCTGATATTCTTGTATCTTTACCAATCAGAACAACTGGTCTCTGCTCTTCTTTGCTAAGCACATAAGCGCCCGCTTTACCTAGATTAAAAGCCAGTTCCGGAGTCAACTCTGAATTTGCTACGCCTCTTACTCCGTCAGTTCCAAACAATCTACCCATTAAAATAGTCCTCCTAAATGTATGTATTTAAAAATACGAAAAACGAGGTTATACAGCCTCGTTAATCGTTATATGAATTTCACTAGGTGTTACTAAAATTTCAGATACGCCACCCTCTTTTTCAGTTTTCAAAGGAACCGTATATATTCCTGCTCCAAGTCCCGTCAAATCAATAGAAAGTCCAATGTCTTCAGCTGTGAGTTTTTCTACATCGGCCTCTTTACCTGAGACTTTGACCTTAACACTCTGTGTATTTATTACAAGTGAAAGTTTTTCTCCAAGCCCAAGTGCAGTAATGCTGCTGCTTGGTATCTCAAATTCCTTCACACTTATACCTTTTATATCTATACTCACTGCTGCCTTTTGTGATTCTTGTGCCAGCATGACGCCCTTAGGCAATTTCACAGAAAGCGGGATTTCAGTAGTAGCGGTCACTTTACTTATATCTATAGGATCTGCCGTTACTTTACTTATTTTTTCTAAATCTTCTTTTAATCCCTTTATTTTAACCTTTTGTGGAACATTCATATTCGTAACCTGATATGCCTTATCTACTTCACCTAATACCGCCACCTCTAAAGGGACTTCCTTTATTTGATCTACTGCAGCTTCAATATCAGCAGTATCAGAAGATAATTTAATGTTCTTTACACTTTGTCCCTTTGAGTCTACAGTAGATAACTCCGCTGTAAATACTTGGGATTTACCCGTAAGTTGTGATACGTCAATTGCTGCATTTACTGATTTCACACTGGCAACTCTTGACTTAGCTCCTTTAACTTCCACTTCCTCAGGAGTTATATTAAGGACTGTAGCCTCTAGTTTAGGATCAATAGCCCCGTTAAAGATGACATTTACTGGTTTATATACCGATACTAGCTCTTCTATGTTTATCGTAAGCCTTGTGGTTTTCTGGTCTGCTACACTTACTGAATCAGGAAGTGTTACTGTTACCGGAATATAATTTTCACCTACTCCATATCCGAACACATCAGCTGTGGCAATTATGTCATTAGCTGAAATCTTTAATACATCAGAGCGAGTTCCCTCTATAACAATATCCATAAAATAATCTTCATCAGAACTAATGGCCAATCCTCTTTGATTTAAGCTTTCTACATTTACAAGCTTAATTGGCACATTTGGTATCTTAACTTTTGTTGGCGGATTTTCAACGGCTATTACGTATACCCATAAGAAAATCGCCAACACTAATGATAGTAATTTTGTAAAATTCTTATTTTGCAGCATCGTTCTTTCTCCCCAACATATTGAATATTGCAGCCAGACTTTTTACTGCTACATTCTTTTCATCACCTGTGGCATTCAAGAACAAATTAAGCAAGGTCTTTTCAACCGTTTTAATATCCAAGAATCTAGATAATTTGCCATCCACAGCTATTGATATAATTCCCGTTTCTTCTGAAACAATAAGCGTAATAGCGTCAGAGTTTTCCGTAATGCCAATGCCGGCTCTATGCCTTGTTCCAAGTTCTTTTGATAAGTTTTTATTCTGCGTTAATGGAAGCACACATCCAGCCGCATAAATTTTGTCACCTCTTACAATAACAGCGCCATCATGTAGTGGCGCCCCCTCATAGAAAATGTTTCCTAGAAGTTCTGTTGATATCTCAGCATTTAATATAGTCCCAGTTTCAGCAATATCTGTTAAAGAGGTTTCTCTCTCTAATATAATAAGTGCACCTACTTTATTGGCCGAAAAATCGTCAACTGCTTTTATAAACTGAGCGGTAATATTTTTGGCTTTGTCCTTATCAAACTGTCCAAAAGGTGCCTTTACCAGCTTGCTTCTTCCCACATATTCTAAGCCTCTTCTAAGTTCAGGCTGAAAAACTATAACTAAAGCCAAAACTCCCAACGTCATCGTTCCCTTTAAAATCCAATTTAAAGTGTATAGATGAAACTGCTCAGAGGCTAAGGTTGCAAGCACTAAAACAAGCAGACCCTTTACTAACTGCTCTGCTCTTGATTCCCTTATAAATCCCAGTATTTTATATATTATAAATGCTACAATAAAAACATCTATAGCATCCGTAATACTAATACCAGAAACTATGTTGCTAATATAATTCTGCATACGCTTCCCCTATTCTATCCCCATTGATACCCTACTTCCATTGTACAAAAAAAAAGGAGTATTTTCAATAGCTAAAGTACAATGAAAGACGAAAAAATAGCAGGGTTTTTATCCCTGCTATAGTTTTTATGTTTTAAATTTAATATACAGTTTCAATCAGGCCGTAATTGCCATTCTTTCTTTTATATACTACATTTACAGATTCTGTATCCATATTCATGAATACGAAGAATGCATGTCCTAACAATTCCATCTGCATAACAGCTTCTTCAGTGTTCATGGGGCAAATTTCCATTTTCTTTTTCTTTACAACTGTTATCTCTTCTGTTTCATTATCATAGTCTGGAATTTCTCCAAACATGAAACCCTTATTATCCTTGTGCTTTCTCTGCAATTTTGTCTTAAATCTCGACATTTGTGATGATAGTTTATCAACAACTCCATCAATTGCATCATAAGCGACATTTGCAGATTCCTCTGCTCTAAAAATGGTTCCTCCTGCATTTATAGTTGCTTCTATTTTCTGTTTATCACTTTCTGCAGAAACCATTACATTTGCTATAATGTCATTAGAGAAATACTTACTCAGTTTCTCCAACTTCTTCTCAATTGCGTCCTTTAGATAATCACTTGAACTTAGGTTTTTACTAGTAATTATAATCTTCATATAAATGCCCTCCCTTTTATTGAGTTGTTGGGTATATTATATCACCTGCGTTCGACATTTTCCACAATTTTCTGAAAAAAGATATAAAAATATTGAGATAGGGTGACTGCTCAGCTGACCTGGTCTTTGACCCCACACTTGCCTTTACCTGACTTTGTCAGAGGACTTACTTCTAAGCTACGCCATGATCACTGCCGCCTTGCGGATCAGCTTACGTGGATCCCTTTGCCCGTAACTGGCTTGGACTTTCAACCACAGACCTGAACAGTCACCTTATCTCAATATATGGACCAACATTAAATTTTCTTAATTAGCCCCTGCTGCTAAAGTCAATACATAAACTTTACCGGCTCCCGCTTCCATTAAAATTCTGCTGCACTCATCTACAGTACTTCCCGTCGTATATATATCGTCTATTAACAATATGCGCTCTTTCTGTAGCCTTAGCGTTTCTTCGGCTACTCCATAAGAATCTTTTACATTTGCATGCCTTTGCTCTGCATCCAATTTGTTCATTGGTGCTTTATAGTGTTTGCGAATAAGCACTCGATTATTATAGACTACACCTAGACCTTTGGCAACTACTTTCGCCATAAGTTCCGATTGATTATACCCTCGCTTCAACTGGTTTTTAGGATGCATAGGAACTGGCATAACCATGTCCACCTTCAAATTCTCTAGTAAAATTCTATCCAGCAAAATTTTGCCAAGCTTTTCACCCATATAGGCACAGCCATTAAATTTAAATTTATGTACCATTTCTTTTTCAGTACAACCGTATTGCATACAAGTGAACCCACGATCAAAGTAAAAACTGTTATTCTTACAGTCATCACACAGTTCCGGTCCTTCTCTGATCTCATCAAGAAGCTTTCTTTTTTCGGTATCAGCCAGAACCTTTCCACATTTACTACAAGTTCTGCCATTGGCCCAGTGTAAAGATTCTAAACATTGATCACATAAAGAGTACGCTCTGCTATTATCAATTAAATTTCCACAGCAAATACAATAAATATTTGATGGAAAACATAAATCTAATATCATTTTCCCCAGACTTTCTACTTTATCCAGATTCAGTGTCATCTTTCCCCCCCGTCTTTAATGAAGATACCACCATATCTCTGCCTTCTTCTGTAAAATTACAATAAGCTCTGTAGTCTTGCTTTCAATCCTGTGTATCTGTCCGTTATTCTATTGTTTTGAACCATAGCATACATTTTGTTCATAGAACCTACTAAAACAACAGCCTGTTTTCCCCTGGTTACAGCTGTATAAAGTAGATTTCTGGTAGCTAGTACTGGCGGGAACCAAGTTACAGGCATTATGACTATAGGAAATTCACTACCTTGGCTTTTATGAACCGTCACTGCATAAGCCAATTCCAACTCATCTAGGTGTGTTACATCATAAGTAACGTATTTACTATCATCAAATA
Source organism: uncultured Aminipila sp. (assembly GCA_963524205.1). Lineage (GTDB taxonomy): Bacteria > Bacillota > Clostridia > Peptostreptococcales > Anaerovoracaceae > Aminipila. The sequence goes on along the minus strand of CAURED010000012.1, from coordinate 90,651 downwards.
CAACGACGACCTCATTAAATTCCTTGTCAATATGGCTTATAAATCCCACATCACCGTTAAAAACGCCCTGGCCTTCTGTAAAATCTTCAATACGCTTCCAAGTCGTTTGATAATTGTTTTTTATCTGCATTACCTTGTCATTAACTCTAAAAATCTTTTCTCCATATTTTTGTTCAGCTAAATCTGGATTGGATGGATTCAGCACAGCCTGCATTTCTTTATTTAAATTGATACTTCCCAGCAAGCCTTTTCTTACTGGAGTAAGAAGCTGCATGTCCTTCATAGCATCACACTCTTTAAAATATGCCGGCAGCCTTCTAACACATAAATCCTTGATGGTATCTAGCATATCCTTTTCGCTATTTTTCTGTAGAAAGAAAAAATCCTTATCCTTTTCATTACAGTCTGGATTTTCCCCTTTGTTAATTTTATGTGCATTTACAACAATCAAGCTTTCTTTGGCCTGCCTAAAAATTTCTGTAAGTTTTACTGAATAAATAACTTCACTATCAATTATATCTCTAAGAACATTTCCTGCCCCAACTGACGGCAGCTGATCCGAATCCCCTACAAAAATCAGTCTAGTTCCTGGTACTATAGCGTTCATCAGTCCATTCATTAGCAATATATCAATCATAGAGGCTTCATCAATGATTACCACATCATAATCCAAAGGATTTTCTTCAGTTTTTCCAAATCTCATCACGTCTTCCCCTTCAGAATAGTAATATTCCAAGAGCCTGTGTATAGTAGACGCATAATATCCCGATGTCTCTGTAATACGTTTTGCAGCCCTTCCTGTAGGAGCGGCTATGGCAGTTTTCATTCCACTATGATCTAGAATATTCATAATTGCATTAATAATAGTGGTTTTTCCTGTACCAGGTCCACCTGTTATAACAGAAACCCCATTCTGAAGGGAACTTTTAACGGCAAATTTCTGATTCTCTGAAAGTTCCAATCCTTTTTCATTTTCTGTAATGCCTATAAGGCTGTCCAGGTCAGCATTTATTATTTTAAGTGCTGCATTATTTACGGCAATTAATCTTTTACACACGTTTTGCTCTGCCATAAAATAAGGCATCAAGAATACTACTGTTTGTCCCTCCAAATTTTCAATTTGAAGATCACCTTCAAAAGCCATCCCTACTAAAACATCACTTACTGTTTCTGTGGAAATATCCATAAGCTGTCCTGCTTTTTCGCAAAGAAGCTTCTGTGGTATATAGGTATGGCCTTCGTTCACATAATAATTTAAGGTAAACTTAACCCCACTCTGGATACGGTACTCATCGTCTTTTGCTAACCCTATCTTTTCTGCGATTGCATCTGCTTTTTTAAAACCAATACCGTAGACATCACTAACTAGCTGGTATGGATTTTGAGATACAATATCAATGGCTGCCATACCGTACTCTCTATATAAACGGATAGCATAATTAGCCGATATGCCAAATTGCTGCAGAAACATGGACACTTCTGCCACTGCTCTTTTCTCTTTAAAAGCTTCACCAATTGTATCTGCCTTTTTAGGCCCTATACCTTCTATCTCTGACAATCTATCTGGTAATTCTTCCATAATCCTTAATGTATCTAGTCCAAATTTTCCAACAATTAAAGCTGCAGTCTTCTTGCCTATTCCTTTTATGGCTCCAGATGCCAAGAAATCTTCTATGCCTCTAGTTGAAGTGGGCAGCATCTCCTTCGCTTCTGTTACATCAAATTGTTCCCCATAAGTGGGATGGGTCTTCCAGGTACCTGTAAGCTCATAGCATCTGCCGGTGTCTGCAAAAGGTAAATACCCCACAGCCGTAAATATCTCATCTTCATCTTCATTTTCAACTACTGCTATGGTATATCCATTTTCTTTATTTCTAAAAATTATGTCTTCAATTGTCCCTTTTTTTACATCAATCAATGCCATTATTTTTCCTATCTATTTTATATATTTAAGCTTTTTAAAAGTTGCAGCCCATTTATTTTTGCTATATTTCCGTGCATATGCAAGCATATCTTTTTGAGTATTTAAATTAGGCTTCATATGTGACAGATCTAAAAGCTCTTCAAGAATTCTGTCGAAATCCTTTTCATCTATGCCCTCATCCCTTAAATCTTGTGGGCCTATTGCTAAATCCTCCACAAAAATAGGTTCATTAAATTCTTTTATATTGTCTAGAACATATTGTCTTGATGTTACACGGTTCACGGGTAAATCGTACACAATTCTTTGAGCCTTTGAAAGGTTATTTAAAAACTCATATCTTTCCAAACCGTATTTTACAAGAAACTTTTTTAAATCGTATTTATTTGTTAAAAAATAAATTTTATCTAGTAAGTAAACTCCATCTAATAGGAACTTTTCATCTTCCTCACTATACCCTAATTTTTTTATGGCGGCCTCCGCTTTTTTAGGAGCCAAACACTTATAAAACAATGCTAGTCTTCTTAATCTTGTTTGCATTGTTTTGTCAATATTCTCTACATAAATAGAGAGAGCTTCCTTTTCAGCTTTAGACAGCTTTTGTGTTACCTCATCCCCCAAGATACAATCCAACGCCCCAACCTGAGCTAATAAAGTAAGACCTTTGCCCGCCCGCTTAGAAGAAATTATCTTTTCAAGCAGCGTTCTAATCTGATCAACTGAGACATTATCTATCAGTTTAACTTTAGCTACTGCTGCATCAAATACAGTTTCATCTAAATCAAACTCAGCCTCACAGGCAAAAGAAATAATCTCAAGTATTCCTATTGGATTTTCTTCAAAATTCTTACTTGGATTTTTAACTATATCACTAATTTCTCTCGGCAAAACGACCATATTAATTCTCCTTTACTCTCCTAATGGCTTGTAAATTTTTCTATTATCTAAGGTCCATACTCTATCAGAGAACTCACCTGGCTGGACGCCTTGTAGTGCATCTGCCATGTCAAACATTCTTGCATCGATAATATCCAGATAATGTAATATCTCTGCCTCAGGAAACATTGGTTTTTTAGGACTTCCAAACTCTGGTTCATAATGGTGAGTTAAAATCATATGTTCCAGCATAATAGTCTTCTCTTTAGGCATCCCAATTTCTTCAGCAACTTTTTCAATAGACTTGATTCCCTGCACTAAATGTCCCAACAATTGCCCTTCAAAAGAATACCCTGTAGAAATACCCAGCTCATTGGAGTCTATTTCATTTAATTTTTCCATGTCATGTAATATCACGCCTGCAGCTACTAAATCTGCATTTACATTCGTATATACTTGACACATTCTTTCTCCATTCATTAGCATTCTCTTTATATGGTATAAAAGACCTGCCAATTGTGCATGGTGGTTTTTCTGCGCTGCAGGATAATACATTAGTCGTTCTTTATTTTCATTCAGAAGTTTAATGCAAATAGCCTTTAAATGCTGGTCTTTCATAGCATCTGCTCGTTTATATATGTATTCATACATATCTTCTGCGCGCTCTGGCGCAGCTTTTATTAAATCCATCAGTTCTATAGGATCGTTAGCAACTTTTTTACGTACCTTCATAACTCTAAGTTGTTTCAATCCGTTCCACTGTGTTACTACAGCCTTAATTTTAACAATATCTCCATCTTTAATCTCATTAATTGATGGTAATTCTGAATCTGAAATATCCCATTTCTTAGCGGTTACTTCTCCTGTAGAATCCCCTACTAACAGATCTAAGTATTGTTTCTTATTAGAACCCAATTTTAATGCTATAGTTTTTATAATAAAAAAGTCTGTTATCTCTTCGTCTGTTTTAAAATCAGCAATATAAAATTCCTTCATGAGTCATACCTTACGACATGTTATGGTCGTCCTTTCCTTACCCAATCTAATTGCATATGGGCACATATAAGTATATACTAAATTCTTTACTGCGTGCAACAAATTCAAAAAAACTTTGCTCGAATCAGCGATTGAATTTCAGAAACATCAATTGGACCATTTGGTTTATCAAAAGTAATTATTAAATTGTCCCATAATACAATGTCATTTTGTGCAAAAATAATTATTTTTTCATATACGTTGTTCACGTATTTCTCGTCACTTAAAAGGTCAAAGTGTTCCCAATATATGATTTCCCCCTCCGTAGGTCTCATAGCTGTAAAATCTGGATAAAAGGTTTTACCTTCTATTTCTAATTTCTCCTCATAACGATATGGAATTCCATTTAAATGCAGTTGCAATGCTATGAGTGCTTCTGACTTTGACCTTACAAGTTCACCTTTTGTTGTTCTATGAATTAAGCCTTCTGAGTATTTTGGATTTTTTTCATAGTGTGCTTTTTCCCACTTTTTAATGTCTTTTACATCAAATTCCAAATAATATTTATCCTTTATATCTTCATACTCTTCCGGTAAATTTGTTATCGCACAGTCTGGAAAATAATTGTGGTAGCTACTTATAAATTTTTTAATTAAGAAAATATTTTCTTCCAGTTTAAAAACGCTTTCGCCAATTATTTTCTTTCGTTTCAGCTTTTCTAAAAGGTCCTTTTCACATTTCTTAATGTACCTTTGCTTAAACTTCTTTCTATTTTCTGATTTTGATAATTCCCCATATTGTTGATAAAAATATATTCTATTATTCTTTCTTACTTTGCACACCAAACTGCCCTCTGGCATGCCCTTTAGCTTTTTGTTAAACTTATCCAATAATTTAGTTTGTATCTCTAATCTCTTAGCCAAAACATATAGTTCTTCATTCACTCCCCACCTCTTTGCTCGATCCCTTTAATGTGTAATTAATTTACATTTATATTATAATATGTAATTTATTTACAGTCAATCTGTTTTGGTACTTTTTTTCTCCTTTGGTTATGCAAATTTCTAATTGCCATAGGATTTGGGAAATTAGAGCATAGGTTATTTGAACTTTTGGGCTTTTAGATTATTTGAGACTTTTGGGCTTTTGGGTATTTGATTCATTTTAAGAAAAAATGCCATAGTTCACCGATTTATAACATAGTCACGTGCAGAATTTTTACTTTTCATTACATTTATTGTCCAAATTCATACTTTTTCTAATTTTCTTAGTTACTCAAATCTATCCATCCGCCATAGACGACGCCTTTTATTTAAGACTAGTACAGATATTTACCATTTCACTTCCATTTCTGCACTATCTATATCTTTAAAATAGGATTTATGGCACTTTATCAAATTCCACCATTTTTAAATTAGCTAAGCGGGTAGAAGTACCCAGGAAATAGGTGGCAGGTAATCGGTGGAGGGCAGCAAGCCGATGAGCAGCAGGTTGGAGGTTGTAAGTTCAGGTTACAAAATAGGGTGGTTAGCACTCTTACTTGCTAACCACCCTCTATAAAAAATTAAACTTCTGAGAATTATGAATTTAAGATTTTTCATCAGGCAGCTTAAGTGCTGCCTGCACCAATAAATTAGAGTCTTTAATTATGCCCCAGTTTCCATCAAGATTATACTTGTAAGTTATTCTAACTCCGCCAGCCACATGGACACATCTGCATCGCTTGGCATTCTCCAGTCCCCACGAGGTGACAGACTGACCGATCCAACTTTAGGTCCATCCGGAATACAACTTCTTTTAAACTGCTGGCTGAAAAATCTTCTATAAAAAGTCTTAAGCCATTTTTTTATAAATTCTTCATCATAGTCATCTGCAAATACTTGCTTTGCTATGTTAAGCAATTTCTTTGGCGGCATCCCATGTCGTAAAGTATAGAAAATAAAAAAGTCATGCAAAATATACGGTCCAACGCTATCCTCTGTTTTCTGCGCAATATCACCGTTTTCGTCAGGCGGCAGAAGTTCTGGGGAAATCGGAGTATCCAGAATATCCTGAAGAGTCTTTTTAAGCAAAGCATTGTCCCGACTAAATTCCTTATCCTCAGATGCTCCGCTCAGCAAATTATCCATAACCCATTTTACTACAAATTTTACCAAAGTCTTTGGAATACCTGCATTAACACCATACATCGACATATGGTCTCCATTGTAAGTGCACCATCCAAGTGCCAGTTCTGACAAATCACCAGTACCGACAACAATTCCTCCCTCTTTGTTGGAAACATCCATCAAAATCTGAGTACGTTCTCTAGCCTGGCAGTTTTCGTAAGTCAGATCATGAACATCTTTATCCTGCCCTATATCTTCAAAATGTTTAAGAACAGCTTCTCTAATAGAAATTTCCCTAATTTCTGCTCCTAAAAGCCTCATTATAGTTAGTGCATTATTATATGTTTTTCCTGTCGTACCAAATCCCGGCATTGTAACCGCAACTATATCGGAGGCAGACTTGCCAAGTAATTTATGTGTCTGTGCTGTAACAAGCAGTGCAAGCGTGGAATCCAAACCGCCTGATATACCTACAATACATTTTTTTGCATGGGAATGTTCGATTCTCTTTGCCAGTCCCGCAGTCTGAATACTAAATATTTCACGGCAGCTAGCATCCACCACCGCAGGGTTACCGGGCACAAATGGATTTTTTTCGTAGGGGCGCTGCACCTGCATGTCAGAATCTACTAACCTTACGGGCTCTAATTCTACCGTTATGCATCTAGTTCTATCACTATATGCAGTCATGCTATTGCTAAAAGTCTGTCCATGACTTCTTTCAAACTGAATCCTCTGAAAATCTATATCTCCGGTTAAAATAACGTTTTCCCTTTGAAACCTCATTCCCTCTGCAATTAGAGAACCATTTTCTGCAATCAGAGTCTGTCCACTAAATACAAGGTCTGTGGTGGATTCATTAACTCCTGCTGAAGTGTACACATAACCACAGGTGCTTTTTGCACTTTCAGAAAGTGCTATACTTTTTCTGTAACTTTCTTTCCCAACAGTTTCATTACTGGCTGACGCATTAAAAATAATATCCGCACCATTCAGTGCCAAATGAGTGCCTGGAGTAATAGGCATCCACAAATCCTCACAAATCTCAATACCAAGTCCAAATCCAGCCTGCTCGTCTCTAAATACAATAGTTCCAAAAGGTACTTCTTCGCCAAATATCTTAACAGACTTAACATCTATAATGTTTGAACCAGGTGCAAACCATCTATCCTCATAAAACTCCTTATAGTTAGGAATAAACATTTTAGGAACAATTCCCTTAATCTTGGCATTTTGAATTAGTGCAACACAATTGTACAAATTCCCCTGAATTCTAAAATAAAACCCTACAATAGTCACAAGTTCTAAGCCCTTTGATGCTTCCACAATCCGCTTAAGACTCTTTAAGTTTTGCTCATACAAATGAGGTTGGTAAAATAAGTCGGCACAAGTATATCCTGTAACGCATAATTCGGGAAATATAGCAATCCCCGCTTTAAGTTCCTCACTTGAGGCCTCTCTCATACAGTTAATTATTTCATCTGAATTATACTGCGTATTAGCCACTTTAACCTTGGGTGATATAGCAGCCACCCTGACTAAGCCTATGTTTGTCATCATCTTCCCCTTTCAATTAATTCCTATCTGCCAATAAATATATAGTATCCATTTTAATTGCTGTAATACTGATAATCAATCACCTGATCAATTACAATTCCCAATGCAAATAGGAATCATTGTTCACCTAATATTTTTTTATTATATTAAATCACTAGTTTTTTTGCAAGATAGTCCATCATATTTTGTAATATAATGTTGATTTCTGCCATTATTCTTTGCTTGATATAAATTTTTATCTGCAATTTTAATAAAATCTTGTATTCGGTCAATTTTTATATCTTCACAAGGCACAATACAGGCTCCTAATGAAGATGTAATTTTACACTCATTTCCTATTAAATCTAACTGCCGTATTTCCTCCAGAATTTTCTCTACGATTCCATCCGCTTCTTCAATATTTTTTATATAAAAGGTAATTAAAAATTCTTCCCCTCCAAACCGAATAACCAATCCTTTATTCTGCATAATACTTTTTGTAATACTTGATGCAATCCCTACTAAGCAGTTATCTCCTGCCACATGTCCATAAGTATCATTGATTTTTTTAAAATAATCTATATCTAACATCATGATTACACAAAACTCTGCCAGATGTTATCCCTTCTCAAGTTCTTTAAAAAATACTTCATTGTAGAATCTCCTATTATAAGTTTTTGTTAAGGGGTCACAATACATGCGTTCATTAACTAATTTTTTATATTCATAATAACATGCTGCCAAAATCGCCGTTAAAGTAAGATTAGTTATAATAAGAATCATTAATAAATGCATAAATACTTTATTCTTAAAAGCATCTAAACTTCCTATGGAAAGACCCACCCCAAGTAAGCCTATGTAATTTCCCTCTTGTGTCCAAATTGGTGCATATGCTGTAATTATTTTTCCCTCTCTGCCGTCATAGGATATATGGTAAGCAGGTTTCTTCTCCGCCAAAGCCTTTTTATCTTTTACATCTAGCCAAGAATACCTTTCTACATCATTACTATAATACTCTTGAAACTTCTTTCTGCCCTGTATAGTATTTTTTTCTCACATATAAGCATCTACCGCCAGAGATATTATTAAACCAAATACTATAGATCTGCTGCTTTTCATTAATTAGACCTCTTTCAAAATATTTCCATACTTCTTCAAGTTTATACTAGTGTTGTATACATGTCAAACAACTATGTATACAAAAAACAAGAAGAGGTATATAACCTGTGGGCTTACACCTCTTCTTTAACACTATTATAAATTGAGTCCGCTTTGTCTTTACTGAGCCTCTGCATATTTATTTAGCATAACCTGTGCTTTAAACAAATCACCATCAATAAAAACTTCAAACCAGCCTTCTTGTAATTTCACTAAATCTTTTGCAATAGCTAAGCCTAATCCACTACCCTCAGTAGTTCTGGACTCATCGCCACGCTTAAATCTTTCCATCAGTTCGTCTGCATTGATGTTTAACGGGTTTCTAGAAATGTTCTTCATCTCTAAGGTTACAACACTTGTAACCGTTCCATTTAGAGGACCTATCTCTTTAACATCAATATAAACCCTGCTGTTTTCAAGTGCATACTTTAAAACATTGCCAAAAAGATTTTCTACTACTCTCCAAAGCAACTGGCCATCAGCCATCACATAGTATTTGTCTCTATCTGCATTTATAATGAAATCCAAACCTGATGCCTGAATTTTTTGATCCATTTCACCTAATCCTTGATTTATCAAAGATAGTAGCTCCACTTTTTCTAAATGCACTGGCATAGCTCCGCTGGAAGCCTTGGCTGCTTCGAACAAATCCTCTGTTAAGTGACGCAGACGCTCTGTTTTTTCGTCTAGTATCCTCAAATATTCTGGAGCATTCTCGCTGTCAAGACCTTCCGTTTTGAGCAAATCTATATAAGTAACCATAGAGGTTAACGGCGTCTTTAAATCGTGCGATACATTTGAAATCAAATCTGTCTTCATCCTTTGATTTTTCAATTCATTTTGTACTGCAACATTTGAGGCCTCTGAGATTTCGTTTATACTTTGTGCAAGTCTGTCTAATTCCCCATCTCCCTCTACAGGAATTTTATAGGATAAATTACCATTTTTCACTTCTTCTATGCCTTCTTTAATCCCTTCAAATTTCTTTACCCATTTTGGTGCAAAGACAACTATCACAAGAAAGACTAGTGGTGCTAAAAATACGGTAGCAGAAAGCACACATACCCCTAGCGTGCATATAACTATCTTTTTCATTAAGCTGCTGCCATTATATATATCTTTAATGCTACTCCATACTTTTCCACACCATTTATAAATAACTAGATTCCAAAGCTTATAAATTAGTGCCTTTTTTATAAAGCAATGTGCTTTAAGTAATCTTATACAAGAAAGGATAAACCATAAACCGACAACTGAGATTGCCGCACAGATAACTGCCAAAATAGAAATTTCCATTGAAGACATTGTTCTAGAGTACTCCCAGTTATCTAGTGTTGAAATCACTACCCAAAAGCCTAATGCTCCCGCCGCCAGAATACCTGAAATTTGAACTTCCGTCCAGATTCTGTCCAAGGTATAAAGTTTACGTCTGCCTTCTTCATCTTTTCTTCCCGTAGTAACTACAAGATATAAGAATAGAAATAAACTGCCTGCAGCACATCCTGCAATCAAAGGAACCAATTGAATGATATCTGAGGTATCCTGGTATACTAACTGCTTTTCATTAATGTAATTATCATTAAAAGCAAGATATACTTTCAGATTATCATTGTATAGTGTGAAAAATGAATCTTCAATTGACTGATCTATATCCCTTACCCATGAGGATGCATTATCCGATGATTCGGGTACTTTTGTTAATTTTCCACCTTTATAAATCATATAGGCGGGATTTTTTTCAAATTCCTTAGTATCTGGAACAACTACTTTACCCTGATCTGACGCTGCCAGCTTCATATTTGTAAGAGTATTAACACCATCTGTTACAAAATAGATCATACCATCCTGTGAATTCAGTTCATCTTTTAGTGCGTTAAAACTTCTTAACTGGTTTTTAATCAGAGTATTTTTTATCTCTGTAATCTGCTCTTTATTTGATTCAATAAAAATCTTCCGTATAGTGAGACTGTTTTCTATGTCTCCATCATAGGTCACATATTCATAAGCATAGTTTTTAGCTTCTTCAGTATCCATGTCATTATATAATCCGTCGTCATTATAATTTTCAACAGGATACTGTACCCCGTTAATTACCATTACTGGTATATTTCTACCATCCTTTTGCACTGAATCGTATGAAATCTGCAATTGGTTAGCCGTTACTTTCTTTTCTCCACAGTAATAGGTTCCATCATAATAAAGCTGTGCAATAGCTTCATATAACGACCCTTCATTCTCATCTAATAGTTTACCTGTCTTAATATTTGCCTCACTCTTGTAATCCCCAATTAACTGCAAAAGATTATTAGATTCCTTACTAAATTCTCCCTGTAAATCACTGCTCTCCATGTAATTTTTAGTACCAAATATTTCATCGAAAGTAAAACTTCTGCCTGCTTTTTCAATTCCAATAATAGTAGCAATACTTCCAATAAGAGTTGCCACAAACAACATTACGCACATGATTAAGGCAAATATTCTTACTGCCAGATTATCATTAAATTTTTTCAATTTTGTATCCAATGCCCCACACCACCTTTAAATATCTCGGATCCTTCGGATTAATTTCAATTTTTTCCCGAATTCGTCTTACATGCACTGCTACCGTATTTTCTGGATTATATGCAGGCTCATTCCAAACTGCCTCATAAATCTGTTCCATGGAAAATACACGTCCCGCACTTTCTGTTAGTAATTTCAAAATTCCGTACTCAATAGGCGTTACAACCACCTGCTCACCATCTAATGTGACAGTTTTCTGTTCATCGTCTATTTCCAGTCCCCCCGTTTTAAAAACCCCATTTTTTTTCTCAAGGCTGCCAAGGCTCACATACCTTCTAAGTTGTGATTTGACCCTGGCAATAAGCTCTAAAGGATTAAATGGTTTTGTAATGTAATCATCAGCGCCTATGTTCAACCCTGTGATTTTATCATAATCCTCTGACTTAGCAGATAGCATGATAATAGGAATATTCTTGTCTTCTCTGATTCTCATAGTTGCACGCATGCCGTCAAGTTTTGGCATCATAATATCCATCAAAATAAGATGAATTTGGCTTTTGTCAACTATTTCAAGAGCCTGAAAGCCATCGTATGCTTTAAAAATCTCATACCCCTCATTTTTCAAATATACTTCTATGGCATTTACTATCTCTTTATCATCATCACATACTAAAATATTCATTCATACCTCCACTACAGAAAGCCATGCTCCTGACTGCGCATCTGGCCAGTTTGCCTTCTTTCTGATTATATTTATATATTAAAATCCAATTCTTACAAGAAAACTGTCTAAACTCTTACAAATTTCTTAAGGTTAATAATAACATAATTTAAGCCAGGTGGCAAAATCTCTAACTTAGCAAAAAAATAAGGAGATGTTGCCTAATAAATTTACTGTTTGGCAACAACCCCTAATTTCGATTAAACAATTTATTTATTCATTTCTTAAGCTTTCAAGTGCACTTAAATTCATGGCACGTTTTGCCGGATAGTATCCTGCTATTACTCCGATTGCCGTTGCAAATGCAACGGCAGCCACAGCAAGCCAAATGGGTATTCTTGAAATGGAAGCTCCTCCACCTCCGCCTATACTGCCAAGTGCTATGCTTATTATATCCTTAAGTACTGTATTCATGAGCAATGAAACAATAAAGCTGAAAACCAGCCCCACTGCACCGCCTAAAAACCCTATTAAACCAGCTTCAAGCAAAAACATTTTACGGATATCACGAAGATTGGCCCCAATTACCTTCATTACTCCAATTTCTTTTGTTCTTTCGTAAATGGACATAATCATTGTATTTGTTATGCCTAAAGCCGCAACTAACAGAGAAATACCTCCGATACCGCCTAGTATACCTTGAATCATTTTAGCAGTCTCTTTCATGGATTCAAGCCAGTCACTAGGACTTGAAGTCTGGAATCCCTGATCTCTAAGCTGTTCACTTATTTTGGCAGAATCATTGATATCTGTTACATATACTAATGCCTGATCATACATTTTAGACCCTGCTGAAAAAGTACTTTCTTTTTTAGCCTTTTTTATTTCCTTAGATATATCTTCAAGCGCTTCAATATTCATATAAGCGCAATATGCGGAATCGTCATCAGGGTTTTCAAGTACCCCAACAGCCCTGGTTTCATACTCCTTATATACTACCTTATCCGACTCGTCTTCACCATTGTTTTGTTTTTTCTGTCCATAATTCTCATCCCCAGTAATAATCATCTTCTTAACTGACATGACGTCTAATGGTGTTCCACTCCAGTCACTACTTTTTGGATCTTGAAACCAAGTAGGAACTTGATTACCGAACAAAATTTCATATTCATCTGTAGAGTTTAGAAGTCTTCCACCCTCTAGGACCTTATAGTTAAACTTTTCCAACACTTCCGGCCGGATACCCTTTACCTCCGTCTGTGCAATCTTCTTACCCGCACCAATAACAAGATACTCACTTATGACTGGTGTAACAGCTCCTACACCCTCCATTTTTTCCATATCTTTAAGTGCCTTATCATTGATTACTCCTTTGGCATCCTTCATTTGCTGCATCATCTGCCCGTTGCCATTACTCATAACCGTAATCATATGAAGATTACCATAACTTTCAATCTGTTCCTGATAGCTGTCTGTTAATCCAAATCCAATGGACATCATTACAACAATAGCGCAGGTGCCGACTATTACACCAACAACCGCAAGCAGGGTCCTAGTTCGCCGCCTGAGCAAATTGCGAAAACACAAGTCAATTAAATCTCTACTATTCATAACCTCTGCTCCTTATTTGCCCTCTGGCTTTTTATTTACATCCTCAGTCTCTGCGATTTCCATGTCATAGTCATCTTCTATCTCAAGTGCTGCATTGAGCTTTTTCTTTCTATGTTTTTTAAACAGAATACCTCCGATAATACCCACCGCAACAACGCCTCCTGCTATAATAAGTGCCCAAGGAGTATGTTTTTCAGGCTGCATGTCTTCAGGATTCTCTTCATCATATACCGGAGCTTCCATAACCTCAAAAGTAAATGGTACTTCAAGGAATTGAGCTTCTCCTTTTCCATCTTCATATGTAAAAGTTATCGTACCCTCCATTGGGCCTACAGTTTTTGGTACGAAATTAAATCTGTAACTGTCGCTCTTTCCACTTTCCATGTTGCCAGCATAATAACTATTCGATTCCATTACATCAAAATTGCCTTCACAGTTTACCCTTAAATTACTCAAAATAGTTTTTCCCATATTGTAAAATTCTAATTCACAAGTACCCTGTTGCCCTACATATACTTCTGTTGGCGGAACAATTTCATCCACAACCAGTTTGGTTTTTTGTGTTACAGGAATAGCTATGATATCATCTGCCTCAAGGGGATCTCCAGAACCAGCCTCATATGTCATTTTTACTGTTATAGGTGTAGTTTTCTGCTCTGCCTGAGGTTTTGTACTTAACCTTATACTTTTGGTATAATGTCCTTTTGCCTTAATGCTATCAATAAAAAATGAATTGCTTCCACCTACTGGTACAAATACCCCATCTTCATTTGTTAAAGAAACTTTAACATTTGAAAGAGTTTTACCTGAAGTATTAAATATCCCTATATTTAAATAGAAATCTGTCCCAGCCTGAACCACACTCCCACCATAAGAATAATTGTCAATTAACAATTGAGGTTTTTTCGCCGTTGATCCATCCGATAGAATGGTAACTGTGGCGTACTGCGTTACACCAGAAGCGGTATCCTTTTCCGAAGTAGCGGCATTAGTAGGAGATGCAATTATTTTAATAGGGTAACTTTTTTGATCTGCACCGTCAAAAGAATAAAGCTTGATATTGTATTGCTTACTGCCACCTTTTGGAATATTATCTATAAAAATATTTCTTGATTTATTAATGATACCTTCAGCAGGTTCAACAGATACTTTTACATTTTTAATTTCTGAGTTCCCAGTGTTTTGAACAGTAAATGCAAGATTAAAAGGTTGTCCTGAATTTACTTCTTCGGGAATATTTACATTTGTTATCGAAATGTTGTCTGTACTGACATTTCCTGTACCTTCTACTGGGATATAGAAAGTTTTCTTTGCTTCAACGTCTCCATTCATATAGTTAAGACCTAAAACTTCAACCTCTACAGCATAATTCTTACTTTCTATACCTTCTTTTACCGTAATAGGGAACTCTACTGTCTTTCGTGTTCCTACAGATACATAGCCCAATTGTGTCTGATTGCTGCCATTATAAATCGATAACCCCTCTGGAAGCGTCAAAGAGACTACTGCATTTTTAAGGGTTGTATTTCCAAAGTTGTAGACTTCAATTATCAATTTGTTATCGTTGCCCTGAACAAAGCCTCCGGCAGGTTGTACTGCATGAGAAATATCCACTCCTGCTACAGTTTTGGAGTCTTTATTATCTGTGGATAGTCTTTCATAAACTGTAAAAGTTGTATTTTCTTCTAAGGTCTTCTGATTTGACAGGTCTGCGCCACTCAAATCTTTTAGATTTGCTTCAAACTTACAAGTACTTTCTCCTGTAGAAGCATTCTTGTTTATTTCCACAGAAAAGCTTACGGTCTGCTTCCCGCCTGAAGGTATAGTCACACTTCCAGAATTTTCACTAACCGTTATACCCGAACCTGCAATAGAAAGTCTCATATTCTGTACAGTAACAGTTTCCCCCCTATTATTTTCTATTTCAAACCCTACAGAAATATTTTTATCTCCCTGCATTCCTCCTGGGGACCCAATCGTTTCAATTTTGACTCCGCCATTAGTGCCTGCATAGGCAGTACTACTATTTTCCGATGCTGGCATAAATCCTGGTGCTAAAGAATATAAGAACACCATAGCTATTGCCATTGATAGCCCCAACCCACGTTTTACAATACTTCTTTTACTGTTCATTGCTCTTTTCTCCCTCTTCTTGTTCCTTCTCTACACTATCCTTTACAGTAACACTTAGTATATTTCCATCCTGAATTGTTACTACTTTATCTGCATAATTTGCAATGCTTCTGTCATGAGTTACTATTATTAAGGTCTGTTTATGTCCTCGTACCTGATTTACAATTAGGTTCATTACTTCCTTAGTGGTATTGGTATCCAAATTTCCTGTGGGTTCATCTGCAAAGATAATTTTAGGAGTTCCCGCTAATGCTCTTGCAATCCCAACCCTCTGCTGCTGTCCTCCACTCATTTGTGTAGGTCTACGATTTCCATACCCTTTTAGGCCTACTGCTTTCAGCGCATCTTCTGCAATTTTATTTCTTTTTTTCTTATCGATACCTCTAAAAATTAAGGGAAGGCTGACATTTTCAGCAGCTGTCAGCATGGGCAATAAATGATACGCCTGAAAAATAAATCCAATATTTTTTTGTCTAAATAAGGTTACCTTCTCTTCATTTAATTTATGTATAGGTATGCCTCCGATAAAAATCTGGCCTTTTGTAGGTTTTTCAAGACCTGCAACCATATTTAGAAAGGTTGATTTACCCGACCCTGAAGTTCCTAAGAAACATACGATTTCTCCCTTATATATTTCCAGGCTTACATTATTTAGTGCTACAACCTTTTCATCGCCCATTCTATATATTTTTCTGACATTTTTTACTTTAATTAGCGGTTCCATCAGTATCCCCTCTATTTACAACAAGTTTAAAAAGCGAACTCCACCCCTAGAGTTCGCAGTTTAAAGCAATTTAATTGTTTGTCTGTACATATGTCAAGAGCCCCCACTCTTTATGACATACTACTTCACAATACACCTTCTGTTTCTACAGTGTACTACCTGTAATAGTACACTGTCAACCCCCTGTTTTAGATATTTTTGACAAACAATTACTTTTTTCGACAATTTAATCCCCAGTCCCAATAATCCTACACTATATAAGACGTAACCAGTTACAAAAACGTTTCACATTTCTACCATTTATTTTAAAAATTTTTCATTCCTGTCAATTACTTCTTTAATTTAACCTTTTATTCTTAAAAGACCCTTTATATAATCTTAAGAAATCTTAAGGTTATATTAAACAAAGGCCATCCCAAATAATAAATTTGTAGATGGCCTCTTTTGGCTTTTTCTTCGTTTAGTTTTCAATGATTTCTTCAACCATTTGTAGCAGTTCTTCTTTTGTCAGCTTATCATCGTAACATTCTAAAGAATAACTAATTCCATCTTCTTCCCATCCCAGCATTTGAATATGCTTTATACAATCATAATCTTCTCCGAAAGAAAATACATAAGTTCCATTAGCTTCATCAATCTTATCCTGTTCTGTCATAACGTAATCCGCTGGCTTAAGTTTATTTAAATAATCATAATAATACACATTATTTTCCCCTGAAACTGCAATTTTTTCTCCTTCTTCTAAACCATTGTCAAACTCAACACCTTCTGGTTTTTCCATGATATATAAATAAAGTTCTGCCTCCCCTTTTAGGTAAGTAAAATCTGCGGATTTTAACATTACTGTTGTATTTTTGTCTACATTTTTGCCTTCATACTCACCCACGAAACCTACTTTGAATTTATACCCATTTTTAAATTCTTTAATATATTTAGGAACAAAACCAGCAACTTTTTCCATTTGTCTCTCGCTAGGATAAGTTTCGAATTTATTATCTAAGCTTCCTGAATAATTTACTATTTTCCTCTAGTCTTTTTACATCTGCCTGTTTTCATATATTGTTCCTCCCTATTTCCACTTTCAATTTTCATATTAATCACTTCAAACATATCCGCAGAAGGATTGATTTCTTTCGCCTTCTGCCCAACTGCTTGTTTTAACTCATCCTCAAACCTTATAAATGACCGCATCTGTCACACCCTCCCCCATACCTGTTTCTTGTATCTGCAGACTTTTCTTTAAATTTTTTCTTGCAGTATGCAGCCTTGATTTTACCGTTCCTTCAAAGCATCCCATAATACTTGCAATTTCTGAAACAGAAAATTCATTATAATAATAAAGCAAAACTACTGTTTTTTGTTTTTCTTCAAGCCTCTTAACAGTTGACATAATCTTTTCCGCATCTTCTTTATTAATAAAATCCAGTTCAATTTGTTCGGTGTCTTTGTAATCAGCAAGCTCAAATATATTTTCAACAGGTACAACTGTTTTTTCTTTTGCAGACATTCTCCATGCAATTCTTGTTAAGCTCTTAAAAAACCAGGTTTTAAATTGCATTGGGTTTTTAAGGTTTTTAATTTTTAGATAGCATTGAACGAAAGCCTCCTGGGTAATGTCTTCAGCTAAAGCTTTATTATTCGTTAAAAGGTATGCCGTCCTTACTGCTTTAACTTTATATAATTCAAAAATTCTTTCAAAAGCAGCTTTATCCCCCTTTTGCAGCCTTATAACAAGTTCTGCGCTATTGTCTTCCATGTTTATCTCCTTTCCGTGTACACATATATAAGAGACGAACTTTTGCTTCAAAAACAAAAAAGGTGCCCCCTTACTGGGAGCACCGCATTGCTCATTTTCTAACTTGCAGAAGTTCATTCTGAAGTCTTTAGATTTGTACTTTATGGAAAGTTTTCTTACCCTTTTTAAGAATAATAGCACCTTCTTTGAACATATCCTTTGTAACCATCATTTTAGGGTTTGTAACCTTCTCATCGTTAATTAAAAGCCCACCGCCCTCAATGGTTCTAAAGCCCTCACCATTGCTTGGCACTAACTTAAGCATTTTAATTAGGTTGACTATACCCATTCCTTCTCCATCAAATTCAGATGCTGCCATTTGGGTTGTTGGAATGTTACTCATATCACCACCACCGCTAAATGCAGCTCTGGCAGCCTCCTGAGCCTTTACAGCCTCTTCTTCACCATGGACAAGTTTAGTGACTTCAAATGCAAGAACTTCTTTTGCCTTGTTAATTTCTGCATCCTGAAGGGAAGATAGTCTTTCCACTTCTTCCATAGGAAGGAAAGTTAACATACGCAGACATTTGTTTACATCAGGGTCTGCAACATTTCTCCAGTATTGATAGAACTCATACGGAGTAGTCTTTTCAGCATTCAGCCATAAAGCACCCTTCTGAGTCTTACCCATCTTAATACCCTCACTGGTTGTAAGAAGAGAGAAAGTCATGCCGTAAACCTGTTTGTCTACCTCACGTCTTGTCAAATCAACACCCTGAAGTACATTGGACCATTGATCATTTCCACCAAATTGCATCTTACAATCAATATCTCTTGCCATTACCATAAAATCATATGCCTGCATAAGCATGTAATTAAATTCAAGGAAAGAAAGGCCTTTTTCTAATCTCTGTTTAAAGCATTCCGCACGCAACATATTATTTACAGAAAAATGTCTCCCAATATCTCTGATAAATTCAATATAGTTAAGATTCATAAGCCAAGACGCATTATTTACACAAATCGCCTTACCAGATTCTGGTTCTTTATTTGCAGAAGCTTTACCAAAGGTCTTACCTTCTCCGCCTGTATATACCCATTCATTATCAAAATCAAGAAATTTATCAAAAAGTTTCTTAAAAGCATTGCAGTTGCTTTGCACTGTTTCAGTAGTCATCATTTGACGCATATCTGTTCTGCCTGAAGGGTCCCCGACCATTCCAGTACCTCCACCAATTAGAACAATTGGGGTATGTCCATACTTCTGCATGTACATCATGATGATAACCTGCATAAAGTGGCCTACATGCAAGCAATCTGCAGTTGGGTCAAATCCTATATAGAACTTTATTTTTTCTTTTCCTAAAAGTTCTCTAATTTCTTCCTCATTCGTACACTGCTCGATAAAGCCTCTTTCCTTTAGCACATCAAATACATTATCGTGCTTACTCACGTTGTCTGGTATAAAATTCATACTTCTTCCTCCAATCAGCCACCTTTTCTGCACTGGTGACTAAATCCTACATTTGAAGCCCTGCCCACATCTGTGATGTGGATTGCAGGTCTCATACAGATACTAGCCTGTCCCAATTACGGAGTAATTAGGTGACAGACTTATGCAAAAGTTTCACAAATTTCTAATTTGTAGAAACTTACTGCAATTTCAGCAGCTGCAGCTGCTAGAAATTTTTCAGTTATTTTGTACCGTATAAACGGTCTCCAGCATCGCCCAAACCTGGAATAATATATGCATTTTCATTCAATTTTTCATCTTTAGCCGCAATAAAGATGTCAACATCTGGATGCGCCTTCTGTAAGGCTTCAATTCCTTCAGGAGAAGCAATCAAACACATAAAGGTGATGTCCTTTGCTCCCTTGTCCTTGATAAAGTCAATAGCTGCAATAGCACTGCCGCCTGTAGCAAGCATAGGGTCAACTACAAATACCTGTCTTTTTACAATATCCGTTGGCAGTTTGCAATAATACTCTACAGGAATATGAGTTTCTGGGTCTCTGTATAGTCCAACATGTCCAACCTTTGCGTTTGGAACAAGCGCTAACATTCCGTCTACCATTCCAAGACCTGCTCTTAAAATCGGAACAATGGCAATATCTTCACCCTGAAGCATCTTCATGGTTGTCTTGCACATTGGTGTTTCAATTTCAACATCTTCAAGTGGAAGATTTCTAGTAGCCTCATATCCCATAAGCATGGAAATTTCTCTAACCATTTCTCTGAAATCTTTTACACTTGTATCTATCTTTCTAATCATTGCTGTCTTGTGCTGAATTAGCGGATGATCAAATACATATACTTTACCCATTTATTATTTCCTCCCTGCATTGCTTGCATTTAATTATTTAATTTATTACATATTGTTTAACATATCTACGCGGCGCTGATGTCTGCCACCTTCAAATTCAGTATCCAGCCAAGTCTGTGTAATGTTCTTTGCTGTTTCTACATCTATAATTCTTCCACCCATAGCAAGGATATTCGCATCATTATGCTTTCTTGTCATTTCTGCCATGTGTGCATCTGTACAAAGTGCACATCTTACACCTTTTACCTTATTTGCTGCAATTGAAATGCCAATGCCTGTTCCACAGCAAACAATTCCTCTTTCAACTTTGCCTGAAGCTACCGCTTCACCGCATGCCTTTCCATACTCAGGATAATCAACAGAATCTGTTGTATTCGTTCCTAAGTCAAGAACTTCAATTCCTTGTTCTTCTAAATACTTTTTAATGCTTTCTTTTAGTTCTAAACCGCCGTGGTCACATGCCATTGCTATTTTCATATTACTTTCCCTTCTTTTGCAAATATGATGTTTTTATACATTTATTATGCTGTAGCCTGCTGATTTTAGCATTCTATTCATTACCGCAAAACCTACTCCATCATTAGAATCTAAAGCTCCTGCTAAAATAATATCTACTGCCTGTCCATCAAAATCTCGAAGTTTTGCAAAAAAGTCGTGAGCTGCCTCTTGGAAATGGTCGTCTCCAAATAGGATAACTCCTACGCACTTTCCTTTTGCCTCATTCTCAGCTTTCAATTTTTCTATTTCAGACTTAACCTTACTTATTTCCCCAGAAATGATCAGCATCTCTGCCTTGGGGGCATAATGCTTATATTTCATACCAGGAGCCTTTGGCTTAAAATCCTTATCGGAAACATCCCTTGGGCGATTCACAAATAATGCAGGGTCCATTTCCACTTTCTTTCCTAGCTTTTCTACAGCTTTTTCTAAATCTTTCTGTGTGATAATGCCTGGTCTTAATATGGTAGGTATACCATCAGTCACATCTACTACCGTAGATTCAATCCCTACCTGACAATCATGCCCCATAAGAATCGCATCTATTCTGCCCTGTAAATCCTCTACCACATGTTCTGGTTTTGTAGGGCTTGGTTTCCCTGATATATTGGCACTGGGAGCCGCAATGGGGCATCCAGCTTTTCTGATTAATTCCCTTGCAATCTCATCAGAAGGCATTCTAACACCTACAGTGTCTAACCCCCCTGTTGTAGCATCAGGAATACCTGGCATCTTTCTTACTACCATAGTAAGTGGACCTGGCCAAAATGCCTCCATTAAAGCTTCCATAATTGGTGTAACCACAGGTGTAAGTCTGGCTAGTTCCTCTTTTTCTGCTATGTGAACAATCATCGGATTGTCACTGGGTCTTCCTTTTGCCGCATACACTTTTCCCACTGCATGGCTATTTAGTGCATCTGCTCCAAGACCATATACTGTTTCTGTAGGAAATGCTACCAATTTGCCATCTGCAATCAGTGCAGCCGCCAACTTGATATTTTCAGTTGTTACGTCTAAAAGTTTAGTTTCCATTTATTTATACCTTTTATTTATACCTATTTCCAAATTCGGGAGCGTAGGATTTTTTTCGTTATACATAGGTTAGTTGATTGAGTGAGAGCGCGCGTACACAGAAGTACGCAAACGAACACGATTGAAACTAACCGAAGTAAAACGGAAAAAAGACAAGCCCCACTAGAAGTTTTTCATCTTTTCTGCTTGATCACTAGTAATCAAGCCATCAATAATTTCATCTAAATCACCATCCAGGAAGTAATCCAACTTATATATAGTAAGATTTATCCTGTGATCGGATACTCTGCCCTGTGGGAAGTTGTAGGTTCTTATTCTTTCACTTCTATCACCGCTTCCTACCTGGCTTTTTCTCTGGTCCGCGATTTCCTTATTCTGTTCCTGCTGCATTAAATCATACAATCTTGAACGTAATACCTTAAAGGCTTTTTCTTTATTCTTTATTTGTGATTTTTCATCTTGACAGGTTACTACCAATCCTGTTGGCATATGAGTAAGTCTTACCGCTGAATCCGTTGTATTTACACACTGCCCACCATTACCAGATGAACGGTATACGTCTACACGAACATCATTTGGGTTAATAGAAACTTCAACGTCATCAACCTCAGGAAGTACTGCAATGGTTGCAGCCGATGTATGAATACGTCCTGAAGACTCTGTTTCAGGTACACGCTGTACTCTGTGAGCACCACTTTCATATTTCAGTCTGCTATATGCTCCCTTGCCCTTTATTAGAACTACCGCTTCTTTAACTCCGCCAATACCAGTGTCATTCATCTCAAGAATCTCAGTTTTCCATCCACGTCGTTCCGCATATCTCATATACATTCTTAAAAGGTCAGCGCCAAATAATGCAGCTTCATCGCCGCCAGTTCCCGCTCTTACTTCAAGAATAACATTTCTCTCATCATTAGGGTCTTTTGGAAGAAGTAAAATATTTAGTTCATCTGAAATGCTTTCAATAGCAGGTTCCAGTTCATTAATTTCCATTTTTGCCATTTCACGAAGTTCTTCGTCGTTTTCTTCAAGCATCTCTTTTGCCGCTTGAAGGTCCTCTTTGGCTTTTTTATACTCTTTGTACTTATTTACTATAGGCTCCATTTCGCCCATTTCTTTAATATGCTTCTGCCAAACCGGCTGATTGTTAATAATCTCTGGGTCAGAAACTTTCAAAGAAAGCTCTTCATACTTTTCTAATATAAAATCCAGTTTATCAAACATTTATCGTTCTCCTTAATTTATTGGTTATCTATCTAAACGCCGAACCAGGACCATTTGGGCCAAATGCCCAGTCCTCTCCATACTAACTATTTAGTATAACATAATTTATTATAAAAAAAAACTGGAAATTAAAATTTCCAGTTAATTTAAAGCTACTCATTATGACCTATCCCAATTGTTAACAATTGATGGAAGGTCAGATACTAAAAAATCACAAACTTCAGTTTGTATATTTTTATCGCAATTAGTCGATATTATACTTTGTCTTAAACTTTTCAACACGACCGCCACGGTTAATGAACTTCTGTTGTCCTGTAAAGAATGGATGACAAGATGAACAAACTTCAACTCTAATCTCATCTTTATTTGACTTTGTCATGAACGTGTTGCCGCATGCGCAAGTAACTTTACATTCCTTATAACTTGGATGGATTCCTTCCTTCATGCTATGCACCTCTCTTGCTCTTGGCCCCGCGGCCTCCGCATTATTACTGTAAACTACAGCTTGTATAGTATATCAAAAGCCTTGATTATTGGCAAGAGTTTTTTACAAAAACCTTTTTGTTTAAATTTGTCGGTCTGCTCCTGCAATGTTAGCTGCAATCAAATCTAATATCATTATTACAATAGCTAGAGTTATTGGTAATGCCCAATTTCCCGAAAAATCATATATGGCTCCTGCCAAAGTGGGTCCCATAGCAGCCATTACATAACCTGCGCTTTGCGCAAATCCTGATAAACGGGCTGCCTGTATGCCATCCGAGGTTCTCATACCAAATATCACTAGGCTCAGACTAAAAGTTCCGCCTAATCCTAACGCTAGTATTCCTGTGCTTATAGCAAATAATAGCATAGACTTTGCAAATAGTATTCCTAAGAGTCCAATAATTCCAAGACCTGCCACACTTACAGCCAGTCTGCTCTGATTTTTAAAGTACCCCGCCAACATAGGTGCTGCAAAATTTGCAGGAATTGCAGCTAACTGTAAAATTGTAGCAATTACTCCTGCAGACATAGCAGAAATTCCTCTGTCAGTAACTATTGTAGGCAGCCATGTAACCATTATATAGAATACACAAGACTGTCCTCCAAACATTACAGCTACCCACCAAGCCAACGGAATTTTATATAATCGTTTCTGCGTTTGACATTTTACTTCCGGTCTTTCATATGAATCGCTAACAGCTGGAATTCTTTTTATCTGAATTATAGAAGTGATGATCGCCAGTAAGGCAGTCCCTGCCCAAATACAGAAGGTCCACCTCCAGCCCAGTTCCACCGCTAAAGGTACACTGATGCCAGCTGCTACTCCTGAGCAAATTGAC
Source organism: uncultured Aminipila sp. (assembly GCA_963524205.1). Taxonomy (GTDB): domain Bacteria; phylum Bacillota; class Clostridia; order Peptostreptococcales; family Anaerovoracaceae; genus Aminipila. The sequence goes on along the minus strand of CAURED010000012.1, from coordinate 66,308 downwards.
ATGGTAGTCGTAAACACACCCGTCATCGTACCTATTCTATCTGGAAAAAAACTTTTTATAATTGCCGGAATCAACACATTGCCAAAAGCAATGCCCGCTCCTATTAATGCAGTTCCCAAAAGTAACCCAAATATGCCGCCAAAAGATCGAAGTATAATTCCCACTAACATTGTAATCATTCCTAGCAGCAACGCTTGGTTGATACCAGTTTTCTCACTGATCTTACTGATACAGGGCGACAAAATAGCTATGACTATTAAAGGTATCGTCGTAATAGCGCCTGCAATGGTGTTGGATAAATTCAAATCTTCCACAATGCAATATAATATAGAGCCCACCGATGTAATGGGAGCTCTAAGACAGATGGCTGTTGTAATTATAACTAAAAATATAAGAACTCTGTTTTCCCTATTAGCATTCATTTAAACTAACTTTCTCTATTTCACTTGAGTTTTACAGATTACCACTCTATCAAACTCATTATAATCTTTTTTAACTTCTATATCTGTATACTGTACCATATGTGCAAGCTTATCTGCTAAGATATTTCCTTGGTCGTGGCCAACTTCCAAAAATAACATTCCGCCTCTGTTCAGGTGCTTTGGAGCTTCCTTTAAAATCTGTCTGTAAAAATCCAAACCATCCTCTCCTCCATCCAAGGCAAGCTGTGGTTCATGTACTCGAACCTCCTCCTCCAATGTTGGGATGACTTCAGACTCTATGTATGGTGGATTTGACACTATGATGTCAAATTTAGTATTGCCCAGCCGTCCTTTAAAGGGATCGAACATATCCCCCTTTTTTACGGTTATATTTGCTTTTAATACCCTGGCATTCTCCCTGGTAAGTCTTATAGCATCCTCACTAATATCACTGCATACAATCTTCATATTTTTACAAAGCTTTGCTAAACTTATCCCTATGGCACCACTTCCACAGCAAAGATCAAGTACTGTTATTTTACCTTTAAAGCAGTCTGCATAATCCATAACAGCTTCTGCCAAAAGCTCTGTATCCAGACGTGGAATTAAAACATTCTTATCTACTTTAAAATCATATCCCATAAATTGCTGTACACCAGTTATATGCTGCAAGGGCAGCCTTGTCGCTCTAGTATCTATCAGTTCAAAGTAACTATTGCATTGACTGTCATCCATAGTTTTGGACCAAATCATAAACAGCTCTCCTCTTTCAAGTTTGAGCATGTAGCATAGTAAGCGTTCAGCATCTACCTTTGCATCATAGATACCTGCTCCTTCTAGTGTTCTCTGCCCCATTTCCAGCATTTCTTTTACAATCATCGCCATTTTATATGTTCCCCCTTGGATTGGTTATTTACCTAATAAAACCTCTTTTGTATATGCTTCATAGTTAGGCATATAAAGGTCTAATTCTTCTGTTTCCTTAGGAACCATAACAGCTTTCATGGCTATTATCGCCACCTCCAACTGTTTCTCATCCGGTCCCTTCGTTGTAAGTTTCTGTAAATATATTCCCGGCAAACTTAAAATTCTTACTAGGCTATTGTCTCTGCGGCCTGCCCATTTTAGCAGTTCATATGAAAGCCCCGCTATGACAGGTATCAGCAATATTCTGGATGTCACACGCCAAAACAGGTTTGGCCACCCTAATAGTGAAAATAAGATTAAACTAATAACCATAATAAACATCAGAAAGCTGGTTCCGCATCTTGGATGCAATGTATAGAACTGCTGACAATTTTTCGGTGTAAGTTCTAATCCATTTTCAAAACAATGTATAGTTTTATGTTCTGCTCCATGAAATTGAAATACTCTTCTGATGTCCTCCATCTTTGAAATCAGCAATATATATACTGCAAATAACACAATACGTAATATACCTTCAATCAAGTTGAGAGCCACTTCATTCTCCGTTAATATGCTGCACCAATTGACTGCAATTGTAGGTACTACAATAAATATTCCTACGGTAAAGACAAGCGCAAGCACAACTGAGGCATAAATCATAATGTTCCATGCTGCCTTTTCACCAAAGTGCTTTTCAACCCATAAAGTAAATTTGTCCTTCTCGTAATATTCTGGACCTTTAATACTTCCATCATCGGTTCCTGCTGCTCTTTTCTCTTCACGAAGTTTCGCCAGTTCTTCAGCATGATCGTTTTCATATTTCTCCAAAACTTCAGCAGAGTACATCAGTGTTTTCGTTCCTGTAACAAGTGCCGATCCAAAAGATACAACACCCCTGACAATGGGAACTTTAGCCAAACGTCCCTTCGGCTTAAGTTTTTCTGTTTTTAGGTGAATGGTACCATCCGGCATGCGTACCGCTATTGCAGTGCGCTCCTCTCCCCGCATCATGATACCTTCCATAACCGCCTGTCCGCCTACACTAGTAGGGCAGGCCTCTTTTAAAAATATTTTACTTAAATCCATATTTTGCTCCTGTTGTAAGTTCTTGTATATTCCTTACTTCTATTTTTGTTCTGCAAGCTTACTCTTCTTGATTACCTGAATAAAATCTGCGTTATTTCTTGTGTGAGCAAGATTATCAATAATTGTTTCCGTAACTTCCTGAGTCCCCAGATTAGCCATGGCTCTTCTCATCATCCACACAGCTTCAATTTCTTCTGCACTCATCAGTAAATCTTCACGTCTTGTTCCTGATTTATTTAAATTAATAGCAGGGAAAATCCTTTTTTCAGACAGCTTTCTATCTAAATGAAGTTCCATGTTACCAGTTCCTTTGAACTCTTCAAAAATAACATCATCCATACGGCTACCTGTTTCTACTAGAGCTGTAGCCAATATAGTAATACTGCCACCTTCTTCAAGCTTTCTCGCTGCACCAAAAAATTTCTTAGGCTTGTGTAATGCTCCTGGATCAAGGCCTCCAGATAAGGTTCTGCCAGAAGCCGGTACCACTAGGTTATACGCACGAGCTAACCTTGTCATACTGTCAAGAAGTATTACCACATCTTTGCCATGCTCCGCCAATCTCTGGGCACGAGCCAAAACCATCTCTGCAACTTTCACATGATGCTGAGGCATTTCATCAAAAGTAGAATAAATGACTTCTCCGCTAATAAGTGACCTCTTCATATCGGTAACTTCTTCTGGTCTTTCATCTACTAAAAGAACAATCATCTCAATCTCAGGATACTTTGACTCAATCGTATTGGCTATCTTCTTTAATAGTATAGTCTTACCTGCTTTGGGCGGTGCAACAATAATGCCTCTCTGCCCCTTTCCTATAGGTGCAACCAAGTCAATAAGCCTCATAGCTGTATCGCTTCTAGCATCCGTTTCCAGAGACAGCCTTTCCTTAGGGAATATTGGTGTTAAATCATCAAAGTCAGGTCTCTTTATAGCTACTCCTGGCTCATCACCATTTACAGTAAGAACATAAAGTAATGCTCCAAATCTTTCTCCCTCATTCGGTTTTCTTGATATTCCCTTTATTTTATCACCGGTTTTTAAATTAAATCTTCTTATCTGTGATGGTGAAACATATACATCTTTATCACTTGTTAAAAAATTTGAAAATCTTAAGAATCCAAATCCACCATCCGCCAATTCAAGTATACCTTCCACTTCTGGTCTGTCGTCTTTATGAGGCTTCTGATCAAGTATTTCATTATTATCTGCTCCTACTCCATCTACGTTCTCTGCCATTTCATTCTGCGCAGCTGTGGTCTCAGCTTCTTTTATAATATCTGAATCAATAATAACAGTTGGATGGTTTTCATCTTGTGCATTTTCACCGGCACCAAGTGCTTCAAGAAGTTCTGCTTTTTTCATTTTCTCATATCCTTCGATAGAAAAAGCCTTCGCGATTTCTCTTAGCTCTGAGATTTTTTTATTTTTTAAAACATTTTGTTCCATAAAAATTCCCTTTCAAAAATATTATATAACCCCCAGACCCGGGGGTATATAATACATTTCTAAATTATTTCGACAAGCTTCACTCCGTCAGCTAAAAATTTGACATATTAATCTGTAGTTACTGCACCTTCAGTGGTTTGATCAGATTGAACCGAATAAATCTGCCTAATCATGTCTTCTGTTTTATCCTTATCTGGATAAACATAGAATGGCGGCTCTGGATCCGGGTTATTTGGAAGTGTATACGTTGAAATGCTATCTCCAGAAATTCCAACAGCTTTACTTGCCAGCCCTATAGCCGTTCCCAGGGTAATATCTGAATCTACATTTTGAAAAACAGTTTTAGCAACAGAAGGCAGACTAAGACCTATACATTGTCTGAAAGCACTTTTTACAAATTCCTGTTGAGCCTTTACTCTGCCTAAGTCGCCTTCTGCATATCCGTGTCTGAATCGTAAAAACTGAACTGCATGCTTCCCGTCCAAAGTCTGTTCTCCCGCAGGAATAGCAATCTTTAAAGGAGGTGTGTCATAAGGATCGTTATAATACATACCACCCTTTTTTTGTATGTTAGGAATGTTCATAGGGACGCCGCCCATTGAGTCTACTATTTTTTCGACTCCATCATACTCTATAACTGCGTAATAGTTAATAGGCATACCACATAGCAGCTTACTTACTGCCTTTGCCGTATTTACAGGATTCCCTTTATATGCTGCATTTAGTTTTTTCTCAGCTAGCCCATTATACCCTTTTCTTTCATAGTATGTATCTCTAGGTATGGAGATAACGGCAACCTTCTTATTGTCTATATCAAAACTTACAAGCATTATAGTATCAGTCAAACCGCCGTTTACTCCTAGTAATAACACATTTGCTCTTTTAGAATCTTTAAACGATTGAAAAAAAGGACTGTTTTCATCTACTAGAGATTCTAATTGTAATTCTTCTTCTAATACGGGCGTATATTCCTTCCCCGGATCAAATGGATTATAGTTTGCAATTTTGTCTATAGCAGAAGTTACTCCTAGACTTCCTGCTGTCAAGATTGCAAATGCAATAATGAAAGTTCTTAAAAATAGTTTTCCACTACTAGTTTGTTTTTTATTTTTTTTCCCTGTTTTAGCTGTCTGTTCCATCTGATAATCTTCATAATAGTCATATCCAGCTTTTTCTGCTTCTCTCTGTCTGGCTCTTTCTTCTCGTTCCATAGCCCTTTGCTTCTTTTCAGCTCTGTTCATTTGTCCGTTTATAACCTCTCTTGTTTTGTTTCCGTTTCCCTTTATTATTCCTGAACTTATATTTTATACTATTTAAGCGTAAAAATAAATACTATAAATAAAAAATGTGGCTTCGCCCTTCTGCACTTCCTTTTTTAGTTTAAATAGGAAAATCTAACGATATTTCCTATTTAAACTAAAAAGGCTGTCTCAAAATTTGTGGCAGCCCTTTCATAAGTATTTTCTCTACATTATTCTGTATCTTCTTCATTTTGTGATTTATCATCACTTTGAACATCAGCTTCACTTGGTGGGCTATATATTTGTTCAATCATTTCACCAACTTTAGTCGTATCGGCAAACCAATAAGATGCTCCGTTCACGGTTTTTGGACCACCCGGTGTCAAATAGGTTGACATATTTTCTGCATCAAGCCCAATCGCTTTGGTTGCAATTTTTGTTGCCATACCCAAAGTTATATCTGAGTCAATTTCCTGTAATCCCAATTTTACTACACTTGGTAATTCTGGACCTATGGCCTGTTTTACCGCTGATTGAATGAATTGCTGCTGAGCCTTCACTCTTCCGATATCACCTTCTGGATACCCATGCCTATATCTTAAGAACTGAACAGATTTCTTTCCGTTCAGGGTCTGCTGTCCTTTCTCAATATATATATGAAGCGGTGGTTTATCGTATGGATCATCATACTTCATAGTAAACGGGATATTCATAGGCACGCCACCTATTTTATCTACTATTTTCTCTACATCACTAAACTCGATAATTGCATAGTAATTAATAGGAATACCCAGCAATGTATCACTAACAGCTTTTGCTGTTCCAATAACTCCTTCACTTCCATAAACTGCATTTATTTTTTGTGCCGCAGCTCCTTTATAGTCGGACCTTGCATAGTATGTATCACGAGGTATTGAAATTACATCCACCTTTTGATTTTTCATATCATAACTTGCAAGCATTATTGTATCTGTTAATCCGTCATTATCCCCTAAAATTAAAATGTTTACACGATTACTTTTTGAGAATAGCTCATAATACGGACCACTTTCATCCACAATATAATCCATATCCTTCATAATTGATTCGTTACCCCCAAATATACGAACCTCCCCAACCTTTCCTAAGGTAAAACGCACAGGCATAAGGGCTATTGTAAATATTACAAACGATATTAAAAAAAATAATGCAAATTGTTTTTTGTTATTCATCTCCATTTCCCCTTTTACAAATCATCTCTTCAATATATACTAATTTGTACTATTTTGCAAGAAAAAATGTGGCTTCACACGTTCACATTTCCTTAATATAAAAAAAGGCCATCTGTTACAGATGGCCTAAAAATTTTCTATATAAAACTAAGTTTTATTTGCTGTAATCGAAGAAACCAATACCAGTCTTTCTTCCTAACTTGTTTGCTCTTACCATTTTTCTTAGTAATGGGTGAGGTCTGTACTTTGTATCACCAAATTCTTTGTAAAGAGTTTCCATGATAGCAAGACAAACATCAAGACCAATTAAGTCTCCTAATGCTAGAGGTCCCATTGGGTGATTAGCACCAAGCTTCATAGCTTCGTCAATGCCTTCTGCATTAGCAACACCATCAGCAAGTATACCAACAGCTTCGTTAACCATTGGAATTAAGATTCTGTTTACAACAAATCCAGGAGCTTCTGCAACATCTACAGGAGTCTTCTTAAGATTTGCAGTTAAAGCAAGGATAGTTTCTCTTGTTTCATCTGAAGTAGTAAGCCCTTTAACAATTTCAACTAACTTCATAGCTGGAACTGGGTTAAAGAAGTGCATTCCGATAATCTTATCTGGTCTGTTTGTTGCAGCAGCAATTTCAGTAATTGAAAGAGCTGATGTGTTTGTAGCTATAATGGTCTCAGGCTTGCAAAGCTCATCTAATTCCTTAAACAACGCTTTCTTTGATTCCATGTCTTCTGTAGCCGCTTCAATAATAAGATCTGCATCTTTAACGATAGCGATATCAGTTGATCCGTGAATTCTGCCCATGATTTCCACTTTATCTTCAGCAGTAATCTTTTCTTTGGCAACCATCTTATCTAAGTTCTTATTTACTGTAGCGATACCCTTCTCAACTGAAGTTTCTCTTCTAGCCCTAAGTACAACTTCATAACCATTCTGAGCAAGAACCTGAATAATACCAGCGCCCATAGTACCTGTTCCTAATACACCAATTTTCTTCATCACAATTGTCCTCCTTAGTTTATGTAATCATCCTTCATAAGCATCATCAATGCTATTGAATATATTATAACATATTGTTCAAACTTGTGTTGTTTTTTTTTTAACGCAATCAGTGTTTGTATTTTGTATGCAACCCCTGCATGTCCTACTATTCATGGGTTCTTAGCAATTTTTCATATTTTTATAATGTTATTTTTTTAACGATTAGGTTGCTGCCATATTTGAATTTTCTGATTTAAATAGCTATTCTGTTATATTTTTATAGCAACTTTGTTTAAGCTTTTTCTTCATTTCTTCTTTGTACTGCTCCACCCCAGGCTGATTAAATGGATTTACACCCATTAAATATGATGTAATGGCACAAGTAGTTTCAAAGAAATAAATCATCTGTCCAAAATAAAAAGCATCTAATTCTGGTATATCAATCTTACCCATAGGAATTCCTGCCGCTTCATGAGCAGACATTACACCTTCCATGGCTGCCTTATTCACCTGGTTGATACTTTTACCTGCCAACAATTCTCCTGCACTTTCAGGAATAATAATATCTCTAGAGGGCTTTTCTACATTTATAACCGTCTCAAAGAAAATCTGATGTCCCTCTTGCAAGAACTGTCCCATACTGTGTAAATCTGAACTAAACCGCAGGGAATCAGGATATAACCCTTTCCCTTCTTTACCTTCACTTTCACCGAAAAGCTGCTTTAACCACTCAGCAAAGAATTCTAACTGTGGTTCATAATACTCAAATATTTCTATGTTTTTGCCTGATTGCAAAAGAGCATAGCGGACAGCAGCATAATCAGTGCCATCAAAATCCCATGCGGGTGATGTTGCTATTGCCTCTGCACCTGCCAGCATCGTCTTAATATCAATCCCAGCCACTGCCATTGGTAAAAGACCTACAGGTGTAAGGACTGAATAACGGCCTCCGATATCATCTGGTACCACAAAGCTCTCATAGCCTTCACGTTCCGCTTCTTCCCGAAGCACCCCTTTAGCGGCATCTGTAATAGCATAAATTCTTTTTGCCGCTTTTTCTTTTCCATATTTATTTATTAAGGCCTCTTTCAGCACAGCAAAAGCTATACTCGGTTCAATCGTTGTCCCTGATTTAGAAATAACACATAGAGACACCTCTTTTGTTCGAATATCCTCTAAAAGTTTTTTTAAATAAACTGCACTCATGGTATTCCCTGCGAATTTTACATCAGGGTAACAGCTTGAGGGTATACCTGTGCCATAAACTTCATCAAACCCCACCAATGCATGAATTGCCGCACGACTACCTAAATAGGATCCTCCTATTCCAATTACAATCATTTCTTCGCACTGTTCCTGAATTGCAATTGCAGTATTTAAAATCTTTTCTAACTCTTCTTTGTCTGTCTGCATGGGTAACTTCACCCAGCCTGTCATTTCTTCTTTGTCTGACCAGAGTTTTTCCATGGCATTTTCTATATCCCCTGAATATTTCGCTAGTTCTTCTTTAGAAATGCCTGTCTTTGTAATATCAATCTTTAAATCCATCCATGGTTCTCCTTCATATCGTCAATCAGCAATACGCTTTGCTGTTTTCTCTATTTTTGTGGTGTGTAATTGGGTACAATTTCATGAAGCCATTCCTTAACCTCTGCTTCATTCATATCCGATACTTTTTTCACTTCACTTTCTATGGATTCCTCTTGTTCTTCTGCGTCCAGCATAGCTTTCAATGCTGGATTTGCCGGAAGAGGATGGCCTACATAAATTTTATTATGTGCTGTTTTCTCTATACCCTCTTCATCCAGAAGTAATTCTTCATAGAGTTTTTCTCCTGGTCTTAAACCAGTAACCGCAATATCAATATCCACATAAGGCACATATCCCGATAGCCGAATAACATTCTCTGCTAGATCCAATATTTTCACAGGCTCACCCATATCTAGAATAAATATTTCGCCCCCCTGTGCCATAGCCCCTGTCTGTATGACCAATTCAACAGCTTCTGGTATGGTCATAAAATACCTGGTTATATCCTTATGAGTAACTGTAACCGGACCGCCTTTTTCAATCTGTTTTCTGAAAATAGGAATTACTGAGCCATTACTCCCTAAAACATTGCCAAAACGAACAGCAGCAAATGTCGTTCTTGAATTCTGGCTTTTTTCCTGTAATATCATTTCTCCTACACGCTTAGTTGCTCCCATTACATTGGTAGGATTAACTGCTTTATCGGTTGAAATCATTACGAACTTTTCTGTTGCAAATTCTTCTGCCAAATCCATCATATTTTTTGTACCCAGAATGTTGTTTACAACTGCTTCTTTGGGGTTTTTTTCCATAAGTGGCACATGCTTGTGAGCCGCTGCATGAAATATTACATGGGGTTTATACTTGTCAAATACTTCCCTCATTCGTTTTTTATCGCGGACAGAAGCAATAACAATTTCAAATTCTAAAGAAGTATAGTTCTCCCGAAGCTCATTGGAAAGCTCAAATACGGAATTTTCATAGATATCTACAGCAATTAGCCTGCGTGGCCTGAATTTTGCAATCTGACGGCAGAGTTCAGAGCCAATTGATCCTCCTCCACCTGTTACCATTACAATTTTACCCTCTATATAGCTGCTTATTTCACGTAAGTTTACATGGACCGGATCACGTCCTAAAAAGTCCTCAATGTCTACATCTCTAAGCTTACTAATGCTAACCTTATCATTTATTAAATCAATTAAACTAGGCAGCATCTTAATCTTGCAGCGAGTGCGCTTACACTCATCCATTATAGCCTGTATTGCTTTTTTATTGGCAGATGGGATTGCAATAATTATTTCATCCACTGCATATTTTCTGGCAGCATGCTTAATTTCACTACGTCCACCATAAACTTTAACCCCACAAATCCTATGCTTCTGTTTGGACACATCATCATCTATGGCAACCACTACTTTTTTACCATACTCATGGTGGTTCTTTATTTCATTTATCATAGATGCTCCTGCCTCACCAGCACCAACAATCATTACTTTTGTAACGTTTCCTCCAATAATGTCTTTCCTGCCAATTCTCAGCACAAAACTATTAAAGGTTCCTGGATTTCTTAAATTTCGTATAAATCGGTAAGAGATCCTGCAGGCTGATAATAAAAAAACCATAAATAAAAACGATATAATGTAGATTCCTCTTGGCATAGACAAAACTGAAAATGTTACATAAAACATAACTAATAGCTGCGCCACTCCTGAAGCCCCAACTATTTTTATCAATTCCTCCGTACCTGCATAGCGCCACATGCTGGTATATAAGCCAAAAACGCTAAACGCGATTAAGCATGCTATGGTAATTGGAAATAAATTATTCGCATATATCCCAAACCACGCATCAAATACAGCAGTATTTACATTAAAATCAAATCTCAGCAAAAATGCTGCAATATATGAAAGGTTTACAATACAAATATCTACAAATAAAAGTATTGCAATTCTTGAAAATTTAACCATAATATTTCTCCTAAACTATTACCCTAATACTTATTGTAAATAACCGTTTCCTTTATCGGTGATATAAGCTAGGTCTAATTTTACATATTTAGGCGCAGGTAAGTTTTCGTCTGTGCCTCTTTCGTGTCCACCATTCTGTCCATTGGATTTCGTCTTCTTCTACATTATACATATAATTTGTAAATTCGGAAAATGGAAATCTTAACCTGCATAAATTTGCTGCCGAGGTTCGTGCTATCGTAAAAATAGGGCGGGTAAAAAAACCCACCCTTTCAATCGCATTCACAAATATGTTTTGTCTCCATTATTTTATAATGCTTCTATAAGCTTCCGTGCTATATTCATTTTTGACTGAGAATCCAAAGCAAGGTTCACAAAAGTATCAGACAACATAGAATAGTCTTCCTTTTTAGCTGCTAAATATGCAATATTTTCCAAAACCAACAAGTAATTTTCTGATATCTTTGCAAAATTATATAAAGCGTCTTGAGCCGCCTTCTCCTCTTCAGTCATTTTGCTTTTCTTCATATTGTTTATGGTATTTGCCTGTTTCTCTGCAGTCTGTAAATCTGCACTTATAGAATCTGCTAGCATTATCTTCATAGCAGCATCTGTAGTCTTTTGTAAGTTTACGATATTAGTAGTCGCCTGATCATAAATTTCAATAGCACTTTCAAACTCTGCCTTTAATCTTTTAGTATATATAGTAGGCTCTGCTTCTTCCTGGCATTTTTCTTCTTTATTTCCTATTATAACTGTCTTTTCCACATTGTTCCACTCAATCGGCTCTTTCATAAGCACCGATATAGAGCGTACAGGCAAATATGTGCTGCCTTGATAAACAATTGGATAAATATTGTTTCCACTGGCATCAGTAAATTTCTGTGCTTCAAAATCATACATTATAGTAATATCTGGTCTGACACTAACGGTTACCTGTGCAGATTTCCAAGTTGGTTCAACATAGTCCTCTTTGTCAAATCCTTGTGCTGCCCCTTTATTTTCACTTGATTTTCTAGCCTTTGATTTATTTGGATTCGCTAAAGTTTTTCCAATATAAACTGTTTTGCTATAGTTGTCCCACTGTATATCTTCGTTCATCAATGCAGAAATTGCACGAACCGGCAAGTATGTGCTCCCATTATAAACAATTGGATACACTCTTTGTCCTTTTACGTCTTTAAAAATCTGCATTTTCTGATTTAATTGCACAACAAATTCGGGCTTAACATACGCGAGTACTTTACTTGATACTGATTTTCCTGATGCAGAAATTGCTACACCTGTTGATGCAAACGCTATATTTGATGTTCCCAATATCAAAGACAGCAATAGCAAAATCCCTATAATCCTCTTATTCCTTTTCATGCTTCGTTCTCCCCAATGAACATTACTATTTTAGATAAAAATTACCACTTATAAATACCTATTATTATCTAGTATACCATTTTATGGACACAAAGCACAACAAAATTTTAATGACCAATCCCGATTTTATTTTGCAGATTGATAGAAGGCCAGATGCAAAAACTGAAAATTTTAATTTATAAACTTCTATTGCATTTTATATGACACTTAATGTTGTTTTATATTAATCTAGTACACATTATTCTTCAAATATGCTATAATATAATGTCTATGCCTATGGTTAGATTCCCCATATAATTGGATACAGGAGAAATTTCAAATATGATTAAAGAAAATCAAAAAATATTAAATAAATTTAACATATTTACAGATGGCCTTGTTATTCTATTGGCAATGGTGCTTGCATATGTAATGCGTTTCATTGTTTTTCAAGGTGAATTAGGGCACATAACTTTGGAAGTATATATAAGCTTAGGAATAGTAGTTATTCCCCTTTACTTATTGACATCTACTGGCTTTGGCTTATATGAATCCTTTCGGCAAAAAGATTTTTCAAAAGAACTGGGGCTAATTATAAAAGCTAATCTTTTAGGAATTATTCTCCTTTTTACTTGTCTCTTTGTGTTTAAAAAAATTGACCTGTCCCGATGGACATTGGTTTTTTTCTTCATTTTTAACATATTAGGAACAGCCTGTAAAAGGTACATCATGCGGGATATCTTAAAGAAATACCGCCAAAAAGGATATAATATAAAACATGTAATACTTATCGGTGATGGTCCTCTTGCAAGGGATTATCTAAATGCTGTTTCTAAAAATAAAGCTTTAGGTTTCTCAGTAATGGGTTATATCTCTGCCAGCAAGGCATTAAAACATCTTCGGTATTTAGGGGATTATGATAATATTTACGAGACCCTTGACTTATTTAATGCAGACGAAGTGGTAGTAGCTTTGGAATCTGATGAGTTTCAATTACTCCCAAAGGTTATAAACAGCTGTGAAAAATCCGGCACCAAACTATGCGTTATTCCCTTTTATTCTAAGTATATGCCTTCCAATCCTTATATGGATGAAATTGATGGTATACCCCTTATAAATATGAGACGCATCCCTTTGGACAACTTACTAAATGCTATGACAAAAAGAGCTATGGATATAATAGGTTCACTTGTGTTAATAATACTATCTTCCCCTATTATGTTAGTGGCTGTTATGGGTACAAAACTATCATCACCAGGACCTGTAATATTTAAGCAAGAACGAATAGGATTAAATAAGCAACCTTTTACCATGTACAAATTTCGTTCTATGCAAGTAAATGCCGTAGAGGAAACAGGTTGGACAACCCTGAATGATCCAAGAAAAACAAAATTTGGTTCTTTTATCCGGAAGTGTTCTATAGATGAGCTGCCGCAATTTTTCAACGTATTAAAGGGGGATATGAGTCTGGTAGGTCCAAGACCGGAAATGCCTTTCTTTGTGGATCAATTTAAAGGAAGCATTCCACTATATATGGTTAAGCATCAGGTTCGTCCTGGTATTACAGGCTGGGCACAGGTGAATGGTTTGCGAGGCGATACTTCCATAGAAAAACGTATTCAGCATGATATTTATTACATAGAAAATTGGAGCATTATTTTTGATATGCGTATATTATTCCTAACGCTATTCAAAGGCGTGGTTAATGGGGAAAAATTATAGATTAATAAAAAACGGAGGAAAGAATTGAAATGACAAAAAAATTAATGTATGGGCCTGCAGTATTCACAGTACTTCTTATACTTGCTACTGCAATGATGGGTTCCTTTGACTTGATGGTTCAGAAGTGGACCGCATTTATAGGTTTAATTGTAATATTGGTGCTCATGTTTACACCAAAAGTGAAATATGTATTTAAAGGTTACACAACACCGCTGTTTATCGCTATTATTAGCTACCTTATCTGGAATGGAATTTCCATTTTCTATGCAGATGCCCCTAAATTAGCTTTATTTGAGTTTACTAAATTAATCGCAGCAGCTGCAGTATTTTTTACAGTACTTGTATTTACTAAACCAACAAAAAAGAGCTTTAATATTGTTTCTAGGATTATGGCAATAACAACTGCTTTCTTTGGCATTGTTTCTATTGACGCAGCCTCCAATGGACCTATTGCAACAATCTTTAAGGCTTTTATGGGATTGTTCACAGACAGCATGACATATTGGGGTGTTTTTGAAAATGGCATCCGTATTACCAGTATATTTGCTAATGCCAACACAACTGCTGGCTTTATGGCATTAGGTATCCTACTTTCGCTTTCACTTGTTATTAATAGTGATTCTAAGAAAGCACATGCTGGTTCATTAATTCTTTTAGCTGTGAATTCATTATCCTATGTTTTACTATTCAGTTTAGGTTCCTTGTTTATGTTCTTTATCGCCTGCATTCTTATGATTGCTTCAAGTAAAAAAGAGCAACGACTTTCAACTTTTATACTGATGGTAGAAACAGCAGTTATTACTTTAGTATTCACTGGTATTTCACTGATTACTTTAGGTTCTTCACCTATGATTCCTCTACTTGCTATCATTTTAAATGCAGGAATACTTTGGGTTGCAGACAGCTATGTCCGCCAGCCTATTACAGATAAACTTGCTTCCAATCCAAAGGGTAGCGTAACTGCAGGCGTTATAATAGCAGTTTTAATTATTGTCTATATTATAGCAGCAATAAATATTACCGGGCCTTTACCTTTAGCTGCTAATGAAACTGTCATGCGTGCTGCTTACCTTGACCCAGGAGAATATACATTAAATGTTACTGCTGATTCAAATGGACCTAAAGATGACCTTAGTGAAGCCCCTACTGTTAGAATTATTACAGAAAATATGACAGACCTTAAGGTGCATACTTCTACAGAGCTTTATAATGGTCTTCTACGGGATGCTGCGTTTACTGTACCTGATGATTCGGAAATTGTTAAGCTATATTTTATGGGTAGTGCTAATGGAAATACTATTCAAAAAGTAGCTTATACGCCTATTAATAGTAATACTGATTCAAATAATAAAACAGGAATGATTAAGCTGGACTACAAACTACTCCCTGCTATTGCAGCGAACCGTATTCAGGACCTTGGTGCCAACGAAAACTCTGTGCAGCGTATGGTATTCTTCCAAGATGGTATGAAATTATTTAAACAAAGCCCTATCATAGGTAAAGGTTTAAGTGGATACGAAGAAGGAGTTGCTTCTGTTCAAAATTTCTATTATGAAACAAAATATGTCCATAACCATTATATTCAGACTCTTTGCGACCTTGGTATCATTGGTTTTGCATTATTTATGGCTATATTAGTTTTATGTATTGCGTCTGTTGTTAAGCTGTTTAAACGCAGCAAAGCTGATAACTATAAAAATGCTGGTGCTTTTGCTCTTCCTGTTATGGCTGCATGTATGTTCCAGATATTCGGTCAGGCTGTTACCGATCTGACCTGGTCCGCTGGGCCTTTCCTGCTAATCGCTTTTGGAATTATGGCGCTGTTGGTTGTTGTGGATTCTAAGTTTTTTGTAGATGAAGTTTTTGATACCTCAGAAGGCAAACCAGTTGTTACTGGTGCAATGGTTTCAAGAATAGTTGTTATTGCTGTTACTCTTTTAATGACTATTCTCGTTGGGCTGAATCTTTACGCGCACTACAAAGCCGCCTCCGGAAACTGCACCATGGATCAAATTGCAAGTCTGACTAAAATTGATAAATTTGAAAGTGACGATTATAAAGTAACATATCTTGTCACTGCCACCACTTATGGTCTTAAAGAAAATTTTGACCAGGCAAATAAATTTGCTAGTGAGTTAACTAATAATGCCGATGCAGTATTAAATTATGTACTTCCTTACTATTTCAATACCGAGCAAGATGATAAACTATTTAAAACGGCTGCCATTGCAGTCCAAGCTGGCAAAGCTTCTCCAGTTATGTGGAATCGCTTATTTGAAGTATTTGATTCGGCTATTGATACAAACAGAGAAGATCCTATACCCGTTCTACTTCATTTATTTAAGAACAAAGATTACTATATTGAGGGTATTCTCGGGTACTATAGGGACTTACAGGAACGAAATGCCACTTACCTTGATGATGTTATGATGGATGCGGGAAATGTGGTTCTAATTGGAAAGCTTCTTGGTATTGAACCTCTGGATAAAGCAGGACTTATCCAGGCAATAGATGTTTTTTCAAACACAATGTTTAATTCTAAATATGCAGTAGATGCTAACAATGACAAAATACCAGATAATATCTCTGTTTTATCAGGCAGTACTGTTTGGGGGCAAACTTCACCTACAAAGGAAACCGACTCTGCTGATACTGATTCTACTACCACTACTATGGGAAGTGGTTTTGATGGAAACATGAAAGCTGCCACAGGTACTACTATAGAATTGAAAACTTATTGTGTAAGAGGGGGAGAGTACACTGTAAGATTAGCTGGTTTAACAGGCCTAAATGGAATTGCTGCTCCTAGAGATATAACCATAGCCGTTAATGGACAGCCACTAACTGTTCAATATGATGAAAGTGGTGCTTTTGCTAAGGTTAATGTGAAGGGTGCGGTTCAAGCAGATGAAGCAAAAAATATTCAAGCTATTCAAGCCAGCACTGAAAAGATTACAATCAGCTTCCCTACGGGAGGCCAGATGACAAAGGTTACAATTAAGAGATAAGTATTAGAAAGAATTGCTGGATTTGAATGTATCTATAAATGCACGGATGGGCTTGCCCATCCGTATTTTATTTTTGAAATTAACTTGTAAATATCTTTTTTACGAAACTTAAATATAGATTTCAATACTATTCCACTATTGTGGTATAATAGCAAATGAATGTTTTACAGCTCGCCATAATCAGGAGGTTAAGAAAAAAATGAATGATATTATTATAGATAAGGCTATTTTACATATATTAGATACAAGTATTGATGCACCGGTGCTTGCGGATAAATTAATGACCTTCAACCCGCAGGCAGATGAGTTCTTAAAATCTCATATTGCCAGAGCTATGGAAGATGGAGATATCAAGAAAGGCGGCTTTAAAAAAGGTGGTTCCTTTGATGTAGAGGACACCATTCACATGGTGGAACCTGGTCTGGCAACTGATGCTGTGGCGGTGACTGACAACTTTGATACAGAAGGATTCAAGTATGCCATCAGTAATCTAGAGCCTTCAAACTTTATTATAGTTTCTCAGCAGCTTGCACAAAACATATTTGACATAGCTGTGACAAACCCTGGCATTCCTGCTGCAGATGTTCTTATGTGCCACTTTAAGTATGATAATGGCATATACTTTGGCCTATTGAAATTTAACTATAAACAATCTTACATACACCACTTCGCCATGGTGGAAGATGAGAAAGAAACAGGAATCGTACAACAGAATGCAACTATTGCAAACGAAAATCAAAAATTAGATGAATTTGTATTCATAAGATTAGATGATTTCAGCGTAATGATTAAAGAAAAGAAATATGAAATAAACGGAGCAAAGGAATTCTATCTATCCAACCGGATACTAAATGTGACCACTGATCTTTCTCCAAAGACGAAAGTAAAGATTGTAGAAAAAGCTGCTGAAAAAGTTATAAAAGAATATTACGGGGATGACCCTTTAAAGGTTTCCCAATTAAAAACCGAACTAAAAACCTGCGTAGATGAAAGCAGTATCGTAGAAATAGACCGAATAACGAATTCCGTATTCGATGGTAATTCCTCTGCTCAGCAGCGATATAAAGATGAAGTAGCTCAGAAAGGCATTTCAGGACGTGCTTTTGAAGTAACTTCTGAGATTGAAAAAACAGTGGCCAGAAAACAAAAGATAACAACAGATACAGGCATTGAAATAAGCCTGCCCGTAGACTATCTTGAAAATCAGAAAAAAATAGAATTTATCATGAATGAAGATGGGACGATGTCAATCTTAATTAAAGCTGTAAACATCCGTTAAAAATCAAATAAGGGCCTCAGGGATGCATAGCATGTCTGAGGCTCTTGTTTATAACAACAAATTTATAATTTAAATCTATTCTTAGAATATCTAAGAATATCACAGAATCCTATTTCCAATTTGATCAGCTCCATCTGCGCAAAAGGCTTTCATCAATTCCCATTTAAAAGCACTTTGAACGATGTTTTCTATATCTGAATGCATAGGATTCCATCCCAAGCTATTAACCGCCTTACTATTGTCTGCCACAAGTACTGGTGGATCTCCTTCTCTGCGTTCACAAACTTTAACTGGTACCTTTTTTCCAGTAATCTTTTCCACCGCAGAAATCAATCCTAAAACAGAAACACCCTCTCCTGTTCCTAAGTTGAAACAATCAAAACCGCTCTGTCTTTCCGGCTGACCCTTAACCGTTCCTCCCTCTAAAGAGTCGCTTCCAATCAGTCTTTCAAGAGCCATCACATGCGCACTAGCCAAATCCTTCACATGAATATAGTCTCTTATACAACTTCCGTCTGCCGTATCATAATCCTGACCAAACAAAGAAAATCCTTCTCTTTTTCCCGTAATCGTTTCAAGTATTAGTGGAATCACATGGGATTCTGGATTATGGGCTTCACCTAATCCAGCTTCATAGGCAGCACCTGCCGCATTGAAATATCTCAGTGCTGTAGAATTCAGCCCATAAGCTTGGCCATAATCCTGCATAATCCTCTCAATCATAAACTTCGTCCACCCATAAGAATTAATCGGATATTGTTTTTCTTTCTCTGTAATAGGCACAATCTCTGGCAATCCATAAGTAGCACAAGTAGAAGAAAATACTAATTTATTAACGTTTTTTGAAAGCATTACATCAAAAAGTCGTTTACTTCCTACTACATTATTCTCATAATACTTGGCTGGGTTACTTACCGATTCTCCTACTAAAGAACTGGCTGCAAAGTGCACTACTGCATCCACTTTATGTTTGTCAAAAACACCCTCTAACCGCTGTATATCAGATATATCGCCTATTTCCAATTTGCAATCTTTCACTGCCCATTCATGACCTGTAGAAAGATTGTCATAAACTACAACCTCATAACCTTTTCCCTGCAAAGCATGGACAGTATGACTGCCAATGTACCCTGCTCCGCCTGTAACTAAAATCTTCATAAAATTATTCTCCTACAAACTTTCTACTATGCGGCATCTTCAAAAATTCCTTCGTCCTCTGGCTCGATTTCTGGATTAACATAAACACCATTGTCTTTTACTTTCTTCAAAATCTCTTTCTTTAGCTGCCTTAATTCCGGATAACTGTCAAAAAAATCAAATTTAGCCTGAATGGCCGGGGTATCAGCAGAATCTAAAAGTACGTAGGCGCAGAAACATTCCGCTAAGTCCTCCGCACACTCCGTTGCAGCATATCCCGTCACGAACTCTGACTGATGGCGATAATAAAAATACGGATTCTCTGGATCTGTAGCCCAATCGTTTATTATATCTTTCCAAAAGGCTTTATAATATGCCTGCAAATAAGAATTCTCTTTTGCCACACATTCCCAATCGCTATACCTGTCCTTAGGATAATACTTATCACTATCCCCGTAATACTCTACCTGTTTTTCATTTAAAGTCAAATAGTGGCACATTTCATGAACAACGGTATATGGGAACAGCCCGTCATCCGTTATATCGGCAGGATCTACAGTCATACACCAAGTTTTACCCTGATCATCTACAGGTATAACATAAGCATACGTTCCCAATTCACCGTCACCACCAACTTTAAAATACTTAAAATTAGCAAATAATTCTTCTGGCAGAATATCTGTAACCGCCTTCCAGTCTTTTTCTAGTTTCTTCTGTTCTCCTTTAGAAAGAGAGTCTAACCCATTCTTAGAGCCATCTTGATATACTGCCTTACATTCAGGTGTAATACAAAATATCCCTAAATTTTTCTGATTCTTATCATCAAGCAGATTCAACTGAATTGCATCTGCATCCAGACCCTTGTATTTTCCTACAATGCATTTTATCTCTGTCACAATATCTACATCGTACTCTTCGTCCTCATTGGCTGTAGACTTAAAGTATTCATTTCTAAGCTTATTTAGCTTTTCCCAGTCTTGCTTTGAAAGTGTTTTTTTCAGGTTTGTCATAGTATCTTTCCCATAGTCTAAATTTGGGTCAGGCTTATCCGTTTTATAATTGTCCTCCCCAAACTGTCTTATGGTTTCTTTATCCAGTAATGTAGTAATCTTTTCCCAAAGCTTGTACTCCTCATCGGGCATTTGGTAGTCCCCTTTAGACTCACGCTCCTGCATTAAACCCTCAGCTTTATGTAATAATGCGCCTACATCCTGTTTAACTTTCTCTGGCGCATCTTTGTTTAAATCCCCCAGTAATGCAACCAGCTTCGCCTGCTCATCCTGTGAGAGTTCAACCTTTTCACTTCCACTGGGTGATCTCACACACGCTGTAGTAATCAACATAACACAAGCCAACACTATAACTAATAATTTACTAATCTCTCTTCTTCTTTTCATACTTTCCCCCCTGGTATAAATATTAGTTTATTTCTACATAATGAAGTATAAGCACCCTATATCTTATTCTCCATTATAAAGTTCAAATCTATAAGTCTGGTTTGTGATGTTATCCGACCTGTTGGGATCAATCTCCTCTGCAAACATATCCAGTGGTCTTACAAACATACCGTAAGGCTCATATAAGGCCTGATAAGATACCATCCATTCTCGGGTCTCCGTATGCATCACGATGTCGTGAACATAGTACAACTTCCCTTTGAAATGCCTATAGGGCCTTTTCACAACAATTTCTCTATTCATTATTTCCAAACCTTCCAAATCCGTAACTTATTCCTGCACAGACAGCCATACCACACACTGCAAATAAGCCCTGTATGTCCAAACTAAATTCCCAACTTATATCAAATACAAGTCACTACACGCTCAATAAATTTTCATTTCAACGTGCAATAACTCGCTGAAATCCAAAATATCAAAAAGAGTTTCTGCACCCAGAAACCCTAAAAATAAAATATTCTTTTTATTTAGCTGAAAGCATATAAAATCTTATCTTACACATTTAAAGTCGTCACTTAACGCCCCAACAGATACCAGAGATGAAACATTAGCAGTACTGACCTACATAAAATAGTCTTTCTAGACTCCATGTAAGTTCCCTTTTGCTCTTAATACTGTATATAATATCACACAACATAAAGCTACTAATAGATGGCTGGTCTGTATAGAAGTAAATAAAATATATAAATCTATGCCATAACACATCAGTTATAGTATGGGCCTATGGTTTGCACTTACCACTAATTAGTTAATCTTTTTTTAATATAAAAATACAAAACTATTGATAGTATCAAAAAGCATAAATTAATAGAAAAAATAATAGGTGACTTCTTTATTGATGATGTAAAAGTTATCACGATTTTTTTAGCAAAATCTGAATTAAATGATATCGAATCTGTTTTAAAAACAAGATTAGGATTTAACGAAAACCAATATAAATTTTTTTGATCTACCACATCAAATTTTATTTCATACTTTTCATACTTTTTGAGTTCTGGGTATTTTTTCAAATCTGATGTGAAATTTATGATAGAAGTCTTATTTTTAGGGGGTGGTATAGGTAATCTTTCCCCTTCAAACAGTATTTCATTTTGTTTCATATCATATACATGATATGATATGAACACATTTTCATTATATAGTTCATTTGAACTAAAATTAACAGACAGAAGTGCGTTAATTTTAGAATGTAATAAATCAACATTGTCAAATTTTATTAGGCTTACAGTACAATCAGGTGTTTTGCTTTCTGCGAAAACAGGAAATAAAAAGCAACCAAATATTAACATAAATAATATGCTTTTTATAATAACACGCTTAGGCTGTTTTATCATGTCTATTCTTCTTTCTTTATTATATATCTAAAGTTAATTTTTCTTTTTTGTCAAGTTCTATAAAATATTTAAATGCTTCAATATATTCTTCTCCGGCCCTTCCACTACTTGTACGTTCAGAATGCATCTCATACAATGGCTTTTGTTTCTGATATAATTTCTGTCTATTATTCAAACCATATACTATTTTATCTGCTATGTCCTTATAATCGTAGGGATCAAAAATACAATCATCGATATTCCAATTCTCAACAAACTCCCTTACTTGTGGTATGTCACTCATAATTGATGGTGTTCCAACTGACATTCCCTCTGAAAAAGTGAACGGAAAGCCACCTTCATATAGTGTCGGATTAACTGACAGTTCAGCACACGCATAAAGAGCAGCAAGCATTTGATTATCAACATTACAAAAGCAAAGTACATCATCTTGCAATCCGTGAGATTCAATATAGTTACTTAGTTCAGTATTTTCATTATAATTACCCGTCAAAAACAATTTACAAGTAATTTTTTCAGATTTCAGCAAATATTCGTACGCTTTTACTAAGCTTAGTATATTTTTGTGGAAGCGTACTTGTGATGAGTAGAAAATGTATTTTATATCGTTAAAAGGAAAAAACTTTTCACCATAAAAATACTGTGGATTCAATTTATTAACTGATTTTAAGCTTAAAGCTGATAATACTAACTTAGAAAACAAGCTATTTGCATTTTCATGGTACTTAAAGCTATTCTTCACATTAATATCGTTATTGGTTTCATTAACGAACATCATTATTGGCTTTATTTTTTCCGCCTCAATGCCATATTTATTAATTAAAATTGACTCTTTTATATAATTACAATATGTGATAAAATATTTCCCATTCTCCACTGACTCAGCTAGTATACTTGCCATCGTAGCTGAGGATGATAAAGATGAAAAATGTATAGGAAATTCGTCCATAACTATATCTGGAATACAAGTAACGGTCACTCCCCTAATATCATTAAATTCAGGCCAGAAAGCCATTGGAGCATACCATACATCAGCGGGTTCCTTCAATTTAGATATTTTAGATATTAGTTTTTTAGCTGCATTAATACGAAGTTTTTCAAGAACGTCTTTTGACCTAATTTCTTTAATAAAGCGCCATTTAAAACTTGATAATATCGGTAAAGATGCTATCTTTACGATTATTGATTTTAAAGTATCTCTATTAATCACATTTATACCTAAGGTCTTCTTTAGTACTAGTAGAACCACTTTAATTATACAAGCTACAGCAACAAATAATAACATAAACGGTAACATAAGAACAAATACTGCAAAGAAAAATATTGCCATAATAGTAGTAATAGTCTTATTTTCAATGGACAATAGAATACTAAATGCAAATTCAAATAAAGCATCTATAGCATTTGATAATTTAGCTCTAATTATTGATTTTTTTCGACCTTTTCTTAATGCCATTTTATAATATAATTGTACTACAATAGGATTAGATATTGTTGAAATTAATTCTATATCATTTATGTTCATATTGTATTCATCAAAAAGTTCTTGCAGTAAGCCTTCAACCCATTTAGGACAAGCGACTACAATTTTGTTATCTTTCTTCAGTAAATTTTCAATCAGAGTTGCTAAATATCTCCCCAAGCCCTCTTTTTTTAAAGAAGCTCCCGGCGAAAATGGTTTATACCCTAAATATATTCCTATTTTCATCTTTTCTCCTAAATTACAATCCTAATTTATATTTTATTTCATTATATATATTTTCTAAAACCTTAGGCTCCTTTATCGTGAATTTATCCAGCTCCGTTTTAGAGGGTATTGCTTTTCTAATTTCTTCAATATTTTTCTCAACCTCAACTAGTAAATAGGAAAGATTCTCTGGATTAAACCTATCAAAAAAACTGACCCTTAATTGAAAATAATTGCTCATGTATTCTATAACTGCATAGTTAGCAGCTACAGTTGGCACACCAAAATATGCCGCATAAAAATAATTATAATTACCCTTTAATGGATATCCCGACTGGAGGTTTATATGTGCTTTTTTTAATATGCTAAGATATAAATCGTCTCTTATGTCTCCAAGAAAAACTAAATTTTTATGCAATAATTTCTTTTCCTTTATAATCCTTTGTACCTCTTTTATATATTTATCATCTGTATCATTTTTAGGATTAAACATTTCGGTATCTTGACCAATTACATAGCATTTATATTGACCGCCTTTTAAGTAATAACTGTAAAGTTCATTCAATACAAATTTATGATTCTCTGATATTAAGATATTAGTATTCCAGACAATAAATTTTTCTGGTAGCTTTAAAAACCTTGTATCTATCTCACTAAAATTAATTTCATCAATTATTGGCGGAATAATTTCTGTATAATCTGCCTGTGTACCTGCATACTGTATCGCAGTTTCTAGTGTAATAGGGTTCTCCCCCCAACAATTTTTTGCACTTCTGGCAAATTGAAGGATAGCATTGTTTTCCTCATTGCTTGTAATAAGTTCATTACATAACCTTTGGGGGTATCCATTTAGAATCACGCTATAGGGAATGTAAGAATAAAAATTATTCGGTACGAAATCAGATGTAAATATTATGTGGTCACAATCCCTGAAATATGATAACCCGTCATTTGGAATAGCATATTCTTCAAAATAGATATTTTGCTTAATATCTTTTATATCCAGCATGGACGCTAATCTTTTATGTGATATGGTTTCCCATGAAAACTTGCGAGTTTGAATATTCAAATCACAAATATCTTTGAAAAGATCTTTTTCATCGTAGATATTGTCATCTATATATGCAAAAACCAGTTCTACATTATCCCTTTTATTTTTGATTGATTGATGTAGGGCCTTAGTAAAAGCTATTGAATATTTTAATTGGAATCGGTTATCAACACATGGTAATACTATACATATTTTGGAACACTGGCTTATTTTACTAGATTTTTCTTCCTTCTCAATATTTTTTTCCATTTTATCCATAGCTTGCAGCCAATATTTTTCACAGTATTGCTCAGACAATATTTCCAATAGCACAGGCTGGGTATCCCTTATTTCTTTTGCAAGTGTTTTATCATTGTTAATCAGTCTTTTGGCTTTTTTCCTCGCCTCTTTAATATCTTTGCACCTTCCCGGTAAATTCTCACCACCTATTGTGTCAAGGAGCCCATCCGCCATATATAATAGCGGTAATCCTGCCTTTATAGCCTCAAAAGGGGTGTAATGAATATGAGATTTTATTTGTGAATAGTAAAACATGCAAGAACTCGTCGCATATATTTTATTGTATTCTTCATTAGAAAGGTACCCTAAAACATTTGAGTCTGTGGTTACAGGCAATGGTTGTACACCAATAACTTTGTATGGAAAACCTTTAAAATCTTTTTTGAACTTCGTGTAAACATCGTCAAAAAAGCCTTCCGTCCTTATTTTGGGACAAGGAAATAATAAGGTTTCACCCTCGCCTGTCCATTTATCATCTACCTTTGCATTGGGTAGTCCTAAAGGCATAAACAACGTACGTCCTTTTAGGACTCGACTTTCTTTCTCAGCAATACTTTCATAACCTGCACCAAACCAAAACCGGTTTCCGATTTTTTCAAGTTTGCTAATAAAGGATGACCCACACATAAAAGTAAGAACTTCCGTATATGATATATTATTTCCGTATGCCCTTAGGCAAATCTGACCATTAAAGTGATCTACTATTGAACGTAGCATAATAGGAATTGAAACAATAAAAGCAATATCAAAATACTTGTTGATAACTTCAGTAGTTTTTCTGTCAATAGGTCTGTAATAAAAATCTGCTTCATTTAAGATTTTTATATCTGCTTCAGGGATGGTCAATCTTGTGTCAAGTTCCCAATCTACAGTGCAACTTATATCAAAAGCAGGCTTTTTAGGCATATAAATCTCATATCCCATGTTCTGAAGCATTGGTATTTCAAATTTTGAAAGGGTAACATGGTTTGTTAAATAAAGTATACGTTTTTTACTCATAGCAACTCCTAATTTGATTTAATTTTTAGCAATTATTGGCTGTCTGATCTGGGGCTTTAAGTTGTTTTAATATAAAATCGTCTACTAAAGTATATATTTTTCCATTAATTTCAATATATGCACCGTTATATGGCGGAAACCAGAATGCATGGATTTTAAGATCAACATCATCTTTTTCAGGATTAATCTTCATCATTTCAAGCATTTGATTTTTACTGATGTATTGTCCTCCTATATTCTTATCTGTTATTTTAGCTTTTTCACCAGTTTCCAAGATGTCTGTAAGAACACTTTTGAAAAGATCACATTGTATTTTTTGTGTTTTTTCTTCAAGCGTTTGGGCAGTTTCATTTCTATAATCAAAAGAAAATCTAAATACTTTTATAATGTCACCTGTATCTATTGAATCATTTATATAATGTGCACTTGCGCCCCATTGATCCAATTTATTGAGTATAGCAAGATTATAACCTGCAGTACCTTTCCAGTCTGGTAATATTGCTGGATGAAAATTAATGCACCCTAAACGAGGTGAACTTATTAAAGGTTCCTTAATTTTACGCCAAAAAAGATATGAAACCACCAGATCAATGCTATTAGGAGCATTCTTTACCATTTTTTCAGATTCTTCAAGAGAAATTACAGGAATTCCTAATGAACGAGCCATAGCTGCCGTTGGAGAGTCTGGAAAATGTGAATCTGTAACTACAGAAACAATTTCTTGACCTTGGTCATATAACCATTTTAACATCTGTGCTGCATATTTTTTTCTTCCCATAAAAAGTATTTTTAATCTATTCATTTCTTGCTCCTTTAACTACTGCCCTAAATATTTTTTAATTATCTCTTCAGGCTTTCCTTGTGCAATTATTCTACCATGTTCTAATAAAATCACCTTATTGCAGACAGCCTTTATAGTTGACATATCATGTGAAACAAAAACCATTATCTTAGCTTCATCCATAAGATTATTTATACGTTCTCTTGCTTTTTTTTGAAAATGTGCATCGCCTGCACTTACAACTTCATCTAATAACAGAATTTCGCCTGATATACAAGTTGATACTGCAAAAGCGAGCCGTACGAGCATACCTGACGAATATGATTTTACAGGGTAGTCTATAAACTCTCCAATATCTGCAAAATCAATAATTTCTTGTGTTTTTTCTTTAATTTCATTTGGATGAGCACCTAACAATAATCCTCGGTATAGAATATTTTCTCTACCACTTGATTCAAGATCAAAACCCAAACTAATTTCAAAAAGCGCACGTATTTTACCACTAACTTCAACACTACCTGTTCTTATAGGAAAAATGCCTGCAATTGTTCTAAGTAAGGTACTTTTCCCAGATCCGTTATGCCCTATTACTCCTATTCTGTCTCCTTCTTCAGCTATAAGATTAAAGTCTTTCAGCGCATGTACATCTTTTAATAATTCTTTCTTCTTTTCAAATTTTATCCTTGAAAAAATCTCTTGTTTTAATGTTGTAGCATTGTATATTCCGGAAGGATAGTACATATTTACATTTTCAAGTTTGATAAAACACTTTTTCAAAATTTATTACTCCTTATTTTTATATATAGAATATAATATCATTACTGTTTTTCTTATTGCACCTATATGCCAATATAGCAAGAAGTAACACAGTTCCTATAGAAACCAAATAATTTGTAGTACTCGGGTATTGTCCCTCTAAAAATGGTTTCCTAATAAGCATCAAAATATGAGTTATTGGATTACAATTAAACCAAGTATATAAAAATTCATTTTGTTTAAACATATCCTCTTGAAAAAATACAGGTGAAAGATACCACAAAGTTTGTAATATAAGAGGAACCATTTGAGGATAGTCTCTATATTTTGTATTTGTATATGCTGCAATTGTTGTAGAAGAAAATATAAGCACAAAAAATATTAATATCGTCAGCGGAAGACTTATGAAAGCTATGGGTAAATTTTCAACTGCAATAATTGCAACCCACAAAATCAATGATATTAGGGCAATTAAAAAGGATATTATATATACAATTGCTGATTTTAACATATATATTGTTATAGGATGGCTGAACTGTCTTATGTAAGACTCATTTCCTATAATTGTAAACCCTCCCCCTATTAACGAAGAATTAAGCATGTCCCAAAATAATATACCTGACAAAATATACGGAGCGTACGTTACTAAGTCTTGATGAAATACAATAGAAAAAACCGCAGCCATAATAGCAGTCATACATAAGGGATTTATAAATGTCCATAAGATTCCTAGCTTTGAACGTCTAAATTTGTTTTTAAGTTCAATACGAGCAAGATGTAACCAAAAGTATCTTGATTCATATATCTTTTTTAAATATTCTTTCAAAAGAATTTCCTCTATTCACTATTATTTTATTTAATAATTTCTTCTAAACAGCTTACAATATATTGAATATTTTCTTCATTAAGCAAAGCATGTGATGGAAGATTTATTCCTCTAGACGAAAGTTTTTCAGCAATAGGAAAGCTAAAAGTATTATCGTAATATGGGGGCATTATATGCATAGGGTAAAAAAGAGGTCTCATCTCAATATTTTTTCTTTCCATTTCCTCCATAATTTCATCACGTGATTTTGTAACTTTATCTGAAAATACAATTGAATTCATCCAATAAACATGTTTTGAATTTTCAGGAACTGATTGTGCAATAACCAAGTCAGCAAGCTTCTCAAAGTGTTTTTTATAAAGTTTCGCTACACGTTGACGTTGTTCAAGGTGCCATTCGATATTTTCCAATTGTGCAAGGCCTACGGCTGCTTGCATGTTTGTCATTCTATAGTTATAACCAACAACGGTATGCCAGTATCGTTTAGAAGGATCCACTCCTTGAGAACGTAAACATTGCATTTTTTTATAAAGTGCTCCGTCATTTGTTACAATCATCCCACCTTCACCTGATGTAATAATCTTATTGCCAAAAAAACTAAATGAACCTACGTGCCCCATAGAACCTGATCTATTTTCATCCCATTTAGCACCATGGGCTTCAGCAGCGTCTTCAATAACTATAATATTATAGTTATTGGCAATTTTCATTATCTCAGACATATTTGCACATAATCCATACAGATGCACCGGTATTATTGCTTTAGTATTAGGAGTTATTTTCTCCTCTATTTTTTTAGGATTAATATTCCAAGTATCTTCTTCACTGTCTACGAAAACAGGAGTAGCACCACAATAGGCAACAGCATTTGCTGTTGCTATATATGTTAATGTAGGCATAATCACTTCATCTCCGGGTCCAATCCCAAGAGCACTCAAAATCAAATGTAACGTTACTGTACCATTACTACAAGCAAGTGCGTATTTAGTCCCACAAAATTTGGCAAACTTCTCCTCAAATGCATGAATAAATTGACCATTTGCAGAAATCCATCCTGTATCAATGCATTCATTTAAATATTTTTTTTCATTTCCATTAAAAATTGGATTTGCAATTGAAATTCTTTCCATTCAGCTATCTCCTTTATTAGAAATCCTAGTTAAAACATATTAAGTATTAAACGATAGTAGGTTCATTATCTCGTTCCAGCTTTAACTAATGCTATATCATTTTGCACCATTCGTTCTACAAGCTCCTGAAAAGATATTTCTCTTTTCCAACCAAGTTCTTTTTCTACTTTTGTTGGATCACCTAATAATAATTCAACCTCTGCAGGTCTAAAAAACTTTGGATTTACTTTAACAACAGTTTTACCTGTAGACTTATCAATCCCGCATTGGTTAATACCTTCACCACACCACTCAACGTCAATACCTACACATTTGAATGCTGTATCAGCAAATTCCTTAACAGTTCTTGTTTCACCTGTGGAAACAACGTAATCATCAGCTGTATCTTGCTGCAGCATAAGCCACATTGCCTTAACATAATCTTTTGAATGACCCCAATCTCGTTTTGCATCTAAATTTCCGAGTTCTATACAATCTTGGAAGCCAAATTTAATATTAGCTATAGAATTGGTTATCTTTCGGGTTACAAATTCTTTACCACGTCTTTCTGATTCATGATTAAAAAGTATTCCAGAGCAAGCAAACATATCATAACTTTCACGGTAATTTTTAGTAATCCAATGCCCATAAAGCTTAGCCACCCCGTAAGGACTTCTTGGATAGAACGGCGTTGTTTCTTTTTGAGGGATTTCTTGTACCAAACCAAACATTTCTGAGGTGGATGCCTGATAAAATTTCCCATTTCTATTAACGGTTTTAATTGCTTCTAGCATATTCGTTACACCGATAGCATCTATTTCAGCTGTTGCTAATGGCTGTTCCCAACTTGTTGCAACAAAAGACTGTGCCGCAAGATTATATATTTCATCTGCACAGGATATATGCATAGCATTAATCAAAGACACGACATCTGTCATATCTGCATAAATAAAATTTATTTTATCTTTTATATGCTCTGTATTACCATAATCAACTACACTCTTCCTTCTCATTATCCCATATACATTATATCCTTTTTCTATAAGTAATTCCGCAAGATACGAACCATCCTGACCTGTAATTCCCGTTATAAGTGCATTTTTTGACATAATATCCTCCATTAGTATACTTATTTCTATTAAAAATTTTTCAAAATTAAAATTACTTCTTTATATTCTAGACTACTATTCATTATAAGTTAATAATGTATTATCTATATTAATAATTACTAAATCTGTACAGCGTTTTTATCCTTGAACCTTTTATTCCGTTGATTAATTTTTTTCTGTGTTAATAGTTGTATCGCCGTCTTGAGGCAGTATGTATTATCAAGAATATTCTTTGCAATGGACATATCTATGATTTTGTTTTTTTGATTGTAGGATTACAATACATGTGTTACACTTGGTCAAAAAATTAAATACGGAAAACTTCTAACTTGTGTTATGTTTAATTCACCACAAACTAAAACATCACAATAGAAGGCCTTCCGTATGGCAAGTATAACACAAGATATGAAATATCGTCTATCATTAATTAAGTATGCCCATAAACATGGTGTCTCTATGGCTGCTAGGCGTTATCACACAAACAGGCAATATATTTATCGTTGGTTACGTAGATATAATGGCTCTATTGAGTCCCTAAGAGAACATTCTCGTAAACCTCATTCTCAGAAAAATCAACATACTGCAAATGAACTTAAACTGATTCATGATATGCGTCGTAGGAATCCAAATGCAGACCTTGTTATCTTTTGGGTTAAACTGCGCTAGCGTGGATATTCTCGATCCATAACTGGCCTCTATAGGGTGCTAATCAAGCAATCGTTGGCACCTAAAAAGCCTCAGAACCCTAAATATATTGCTAAACAGTATGAGCAAATGCATTATCCTGGTCAAAGAATTCAAATTGATGTTAAATTTGTTCCATCCTCTTGCCTTGTTGGTGAAGCTGCCCATAAGAAATTCTATCAATATACGGCTATCGATGAATTCTCTCGTTTTAGATATATTGCTGCTTTTGAAGATCATAGCTCTTATTCTGCTTCTGAATTTATTAAGCAAGTAATTAAAGCTTTCCCCTTTAAGATTGAATGTGTTCAACCCGATAATGGGCAAGAATTCACCAAACGGCTACACCACGTGACAATGGCAATGTTGAACGTTCTCATCGAAAGGACAATGAGTATTTCTATGCTGTAGCAAAATTCTATTCTTTCAATGACTTTAAACTTTAATTAAAAAAGTATAATGCAAGATACAATAATTTCCCGATGCGCCCTTTGGGATGGATTTCCCCTAGAGAAACTCTATTTAATTTTTTGAATGACGGTGTAACATATGTTTGACAAACCTACACTTTTCTATGATTTTGTTTTTTTGATAATGTAGGAACAAAATACTGTTTTCAAAATTAAATCTTTAAATTGTATTGTATTCAAAACCGATATATCTTTTTTGATACAACCCTTAAATATACAAATCCATTACATTCGCCACTATCTGATAATACAACAATATTATGAGATTGTGCAACCCCTTTGTTTAGTAAGCGCCTAATAAACTTACTTATTTGTGCAAATCTAAGTTCTACTTTAGGTAGACTTACTTTTTCAATCTTTTAATCATACTTTTAGGATTAGTTCAAAAACTACAGAAACTCTAAACACTATTTAAGGATATTATCGCTCCCACACTCTCTGATTAGAAGCACATTCTTATTGTGTGCTTTCGTTCTTCCAAGTTATATGAAAGATCATTTGTTTTTTTGTTTTTGCAAGTTAATTATATCATTTACCTTCTTTCCCGACTCTATCCAGTTAAATCTTTTATAATTTTTTATTCCTTTTTCTACTAAGCTTGCCGCTAAATCATTATCAGTTAATAGCTCAGTCATTTTCTTGGAAATTTCATTCACATTTTCGGGATTAACGAATAGTGCTCCATTTCCTGCCACCTCAGGCATAGCTGACAAGTTTGAAGTTATAACTGGTGTTTCACACCGTTGTGATTCAATAATCGGTATTCCAAATCCTTCGTAGAGTGTTGGAAATATAAATGCGTCTGCTATGGTGTACATGGCCGGCATATCTTCATCTTCAACATAGTCCGTAAATATGATATCATCTTTGTGCTTAATATTTTGCAGTGCCTCTTGTTTGCTAAATTTCCAGCCATGTTCACCAACGATTACAAATTTATATTTGCTTAAATCTGTAATTTCATTTTTTACTTCAGCCTCGTTCTTCATCTGATCAAAGGCTAATATTGTTCGTTCTAAATTTTTACGGGGATTAAAATTCCCTACAAATAGAACGTATTTATCTGGCAAATCATACTTTTCTTTAACTAGTTTTAAGTCTTCTTGACTAGTTTCCTTTTTGATTCTTTCATCACAAGCACAATAAACAATATCAATTTTTTTTTCTGGAATTTTCAGCACATCAATTAAATCCCACTTTGTAAATTCAGATATTGCTATATATTTTTCAGTTTTTCTTTTCAAAAACCAATACTGCATTTTCCAGTACATTACACGTGAAGCTTTGTACACTTCACCCATACGAAAGACTGCCAAATCAGTTATTACTGGTAACACCTCGCAGCTTTTAGGCAAAAGAAAAGGTATCTTTGCATCCGTAGTAAGCAGCACACTATTTTTACAGTACTTCATACCCATGATAAAGGATTGAAAGAAATTTCGCTTTATACTCTGACCCTTGTCATATGGGAGCCTTACGATTGTTGTTTTTCCATTATCAAAAGGAAATTCTGGGCTATCCTTTGAAAGTATTACCACAACCTCATGTTCTGTCTGCTCTATAAATCTTCCAAATAAATGATAGGTCATAACCCCTATACCGGAGCTCCGCTGTTTAAACTGTGTGGCATTAATAACTACTTTCATAAGCTACCATTCCATTTCTAATCGAACTATATCCTCTTCAACTAGATTTTCTCCTAATTGAACTTCTATCATTTCAAGCTCTGATACGGCCTTTAGTCCATGCTTCATACCTATCGCAAGTTGTATTACATCCCCAGCTTTAACGTCTTTCTTTTCACCATCAATGTAAACTATGCCCGTACCTGCAACAATTGTCCAAACTTCACTACGGCAGCTGTGGTATTGATAGCTAATTTGCTTACCTTCATTAAGGATAATCCTCTTCGTCAAGGATTCAAACCCATCAACATTTGTATGGTCTAAAACCATATACTTGCCCCATCTACGTTCTTCGTACATAGGTCTGTTTTTTATTTCAGCAGTTATTTCTTTAAGTTTAGTTGTTCTTCCCTTTGAAGCTACTAGAATACCATCTAAACTTGCTACTATTACAGCATCATCTATTCCCATAGCGACAACTGGTAGTTCCTGCTCATTTATTATATGGGTATTTTGGCAAGAGCCATCTGTCACAACGTTACCAGAAACAGGATTTTCGATTTCCTCTGTAAAGGTTTCCCATGTTCCTAAATCCTTCCATGGTCCTTCGTATTTTATAACACGAATATGTTCCGCTTTTTCAACAACTTCATAGTCAAAGCTTGTCTTTTTTAAGTTTAAGAAATGCTTTTTCATCACTTGGTAATCAAAGTTATTTATCTTATATTTCTGTTCTAAAATGTCCTGTACATACCCTAATTTTAAGCCAAATACCCCACAATTCCACAAAGCACCATCTCGGATTAAATTTTCAGCAATATGTGCCTCTGGCTTTTCTTTAAAATTCTTAACGTCTTGTCCATTTTCCATTGGCACAATGTAGCCATATTTCTCAGAAGGGAAAAGCGGTGTTGCTCCTAACAATACTAAATCTGCATTTGTTTCTTTTAATTCTGTTTGTATCTTTCCTATCGCTTTAAAAAAGTCTACCTCTACAAATGGATCTACTGGGAGCACTGCGATGCTTTCATCTGCACCCACACCACATTCACTATATAAAAAAGATGTAGCTAAAGCTATAGCCGGAAAAGTATCCCTTCTTTCTGGCTCTATTACCATATTTACATTTTCCCCTAACTGTGACTGTATCTGATCCTTTTGTGCCGCACCTGCTGCAACAGTTATTGACTGCCACTTTCCAGCCTCTTGCAATTGCCTATAAACCCTCTGAACCATAGATTCAGATTCTCCACTTGGATTCTTTAATAATTTTAAGAATTGTTTTGACCTTACTTCATTTGAAAGTGGCCAAAGTCTCTTACCTGAACCACCTGATAATAGTATTAAATGCATTCCATTCTCCTGTTTATCTTTTCTTTATCCAATTTTCTCTATATCATTTTCTTCCGTTGTAATACTTTTTTTGCAATACATTTTTTTATAATACTCCTGATATTCACCATTTATAATATTTTCCCACCATTGCCTATTATCAAGATACCATTTAATCGTCTTCTTTATACCATCATCAAAGTTGGTAATAGGCAACCAGCCAAGTTCATTATGAATTTTGGTAGGGTCAATAGCATACCTCAAATCATGACCAGCCCTATCCGTTACATAAGTTATTAAATCCTCACTAATACCAAGTTCTCTTATAATAGTCCTTACAACCTCAAGATTGGTTCTTTCATTATGTCCACCAATGTTATATACCTCGCCAACAGTTCCATAATGAATAATCATATCTATTGCCCTACAATGATCTTCTACATATAGCCAATCTCTAATATTTACTCCTTCTCCATACACAGGAAGTGGTTTTCCCTTTAATGCATTTGCAATCATAAGCGGAATCAGCTTCTCAGGGAAATGATATGGACCATAATTATTTGAACATCTTGAAATTGTCACTGGCACTTTAAAAGTTCTATAATAGGCTTGTACCAGAAAATCTGCGCTTGCCTTCGATGCACTATACGGACTCGATGTATGTATAGGTGATTCTTCTGTAAAGAAAAGGTCTGTTCTGTCTAAAGGCAAATCACCATATACTTCATCTGTTGAAACTTGATGGTATCTTTGAATACCATATTTTCTGCATGCATCAAGGAGTACCTGTGTGCCAATTATATTTGTTCTGATAAATATCTCTGGATCTTCTATAGATCTATCTACATGGCTTTCTGCTGCAAAATTGACAACTACGTCAGGCTTCTCAGTTTTAAATATTTTATAAATCGTAATTCTGTCTGTGATATCAGCTTTAATAAATTTGAAATTGGGATTATCCATTACAGGCGCTAAAGTTTCTAAGTTGCCTGCATAAGTAAGAGCGTCTAAACCTATAATTTTATATTCCTTATGCTCTTTAATCATATAATGTAAAAAATTTCCACCAACAAATCCTGCCCCACCAGTTACAATTATTTTCATCCCTATTTTCCCCCTGTTAAAATCTCTATTTTATATACAACACAACAATCATTATATAATCATAAGAAATGACATACATTTCCATAATAATTATAGATAGAAATGATTCATATTAAAAAACGTTTTGTTTCCCCCAATACTTTATAAAAAATACTTAATGTTATATTTTTGTTCTATTATAACACAATTTACAAAACAATGTATATATTTTACATTTATTAATAAACTCTTAATATTTCGCTTAATACTTTGTTCTGGTGTCTGCACAACCTTGAGGATGATGCTCCTGCTATCACGAAGATAAACCATAATTGCTGGGAAATTTACCACCTGCTTCTTAGTTCTGACGCTCTAAGGATAAATTCCTACTTACACTAGAACCGACGACTTTTTGAAGATATCACAAATCTTTCATATTTACATTTAATCGACTGATATTTACATTTTTCATATCCATCTTCCTAGTTAAAAACTTAATACACCTATAAGAACTCAATCCCTTCTTAACCGTCCTTCCTCTTCTCACTTTTATTCTCTTTCACATCTTTATTCTCAGTCTCATTGTTTTCATTTTTGTTTTTATCATTTAAGCCTTCTACATCTATCCCCAGCATTTTCCACACCTGGGAATCAAGATTTCCAATTACGCCCGCTCCCATGTTTAACTCCTCCTTTTAGCTTAACTTCTATTATTATTTTTTCTTTTCGCACATCTTTTCAGAATAATCTCTATATTCACAGCTCACTATACACGTTTAACACTTCATTTATCACATTATCTAATCTATATTTTCGTGCTTTTATGACGTTGTTTTTTGATATATCAGTGCTAATTTGCAAGTTGTCATACTCTTCCATTAACTGCTTGATTGCTTCAACAAAGCCCTCTATATCATCATAATCATATAGATAGCCATTTACTCCTTGTCCCACTAAATCCTGATGACCCTTCACATTTGTAGCTACAATTGGCAATCCCACGGACATGGCTTCCATTATGTTAAAGGGTAAGCCTTCACTTCTGCTGGAAGACACACAAATATCTGATAAATAATAATAATACTGCAAATTTTTAACATGCCCTAAGAATATCACTTTATCTTCAGCTAGTTTTTTACATTCCTCTAGTTGCTCTCCTCTGCCTGCCAAAAGTAATTTAACATTAGGCGGAAGGTTTACCATAGCTTCTATAAGCATTCTCTGATTTTTGCGTTTTGAAAATTCTGCTGCATAGATTAAAACGATATCATTCTCCCCAATTCCAAACTTTAACCGTTCTGTTCTGCGAAGCGCCTCCATATCATTTTTCTCCACACTTACAGCTCTACCATTTTTATCTCTATTATAACTCTTATTACGAAGAATCTCCTCTTCAACTTTTTTTCTTGAGAACCTTGTAGTATCTATTCCTACTCCTGGAATTTTTATCAGTCTTTTCTTGTATAAGTGATATTTTTCCGCTATCTCATAGTCCTGTTGATTCATAACAACTAATACATCTGTAGCAGGCTTTGTAATTTTTTCTGCAAAAATAAAAATATTTCGTTTAAGAAAAGGCGTATCCTTATCAAACAAATATCCATGTACCGTATTTGTCAATGTGGGTCTGCTGCCTCTTAGAAGCATAACCGCCAACCTTACAAAAAAAGCTGCTAAAGAAGTATGCACGCTTATGGCATCATACCTTTCCTTTTTTATAAGCTGAACCAGTTCAAGCGTACAGCCAAGATTTTTAGGAGAAAACATCTTCTTTTGAAAAGGAATATCGGTCTTTGGGATATCCCTGAGTTCGTCTGACCTTGTATCCTTTGTTCCTGTCTTTTCTAATGCTCCTGCAGCTGCAACATGAACTTCAAATCCCATCTCCTGCAGTTTTTTTATATAAGGTATGTGAAAGCTAAGTATATGTCCATAACTAGATGCCACATAAAGTAATTTTTTCATCTATCTCAATCTCTCTATTATTTCGTCAAATAAATTTACATATTGTTCTTTTATACGCTTGAAAATGTCTATATCAGCTATGTTATTTAATAACTTTGTATCCGTGCCTTCTGATATATGAACAGTATTAAATTTTAAAAGAGTTGGGAGATTATCAATATCATCCCCCAAAAAAGTCCTTTTCTGCTCTGGCATGCTGAATACAGCGATATCAATATCGCTATTGACCCTATTGTCTTTTCGTGCACGGGAACCAAACAAAACTATTTTTTCAGCTCCATATTTTCGCCCAAGATTGGAAATTTCTTGATAAATCTCCTCCACCGTCTCACCCCTCATCTAATAATCTTCTTGTTCTAAATATTATAAGCTATCTAAAATGTTTTTACAACTTGTTGGTTTTCCCTCGACGAGCAATACTTTTTTAAATTTGTCAATTTATAACAATTTGAAATGCACATCTAAATATTTTCACCCGATTCTTGCCATAAATGAAGCTTTCATAGTTATTTAGGGCAAGAATTTTCTTTGCTTCAGCTTTAGTTACTATTTATCGCACTAGTATTTAGACTATTTTGCTATTTTATGACCACAGTCTACAATAAATTATTAAGAAAGATTTAATATTTATCCTTACATCTTTTGGTATAATGTATATTGACATGATTGTGTGTAAGGTAGTAGAATAAATCCCGACCAATGGGTCAGTTTATTTAACGACGAATAAAACTTCAGGCTGAATTTACTCTAAAATTATGCTTATGATGAAATACAATGTTTTTACCTATGATGTAATACAATCGGTACATGCAAACAAATGATAAATCAGATAAATAAAAGGAGGATTCTTTCAAAAATGAAAAAACAATTATTCATAGCATTGCTGGCATCTGCTCTTATGGTTACGTCCATTCCTGTAACAGCTGTTGCAGCAGCAACAACTACAAAAGCTGGGACTCCAGCAACCACTAGCACAGTGACAAGTAGTGCTATTACTACAACTAAATCCGCAATTTCAACAACAGGAACTGCAATAACCACAACCAACGGAGCACTTACAACTACAAAGGCAGCAGTTTCAACAACAAATTCTGCCGTTACTACTACTAGTTCTGCAATTACAACTTCCAACTCTGCTATAACAGGTTCAGGCATAAATGCAGAAGCACAAGCGCCGGCAACTGTTGCACCGATCAGCCTTTCCCTAGATGGCGCATATAAGAAAATGCTGGCAGACAGCCCACAGGCAACATTAGCACAATACAACAAAGAAGATGAAATTACAAAGGGGAAAACCATTAGTGAAAAAATATCTAATATTAACCATTTTGATTTAGATACTGCAAGTAAGCCAATGCTGCAGGAAAGCAGAAAATTTGCAAATGATCAGGCTCCTAGAAATTATGACGCAGCTATAAATAAATTAAAATGTGATACTTATGAAATGTATTACAATTATAAGTATACTGAAGTGCAAGTACAAGTTGCCAAAGACAATTTAACAAGATCTCAGGCGATTTATAACAGCACCATGTTAAAATTTAAATTGGGAACTGTTTCAAAGCTTGATACACTAAATGCTGAAACTACTTTAAATAAAGCAAAGGATGAATACACTTTAGCCTTCAATGCTTTTGAGCAAATAAAAATGAATTTTAATTTATTCATGGGTTATAACATACATCAAAAAGTAACTTTAACTGATAGTTTAGCAGCTCTAACTTTTCCATCCAAAACGGTTGATGCTGCAGTTAAAGAAGCCTTAACCAATCGAAATGAAATATACGGTGCAAATTATAGTGCAAGTATAGCTACATTCCTTTTAAATGATGTAAAGGCTTATCCTACAGGTTCAGCGACATATCGATCTGCAAGAATATCTCTTTTACGAGCACAGGAATCTGTGGAACAAACTCCTGGTAAAATAGAAGTAGATGTTCGTACAAAGTATATGGATATGAAACAAAAATACGATGCCGTCATATCTGGTAAGGTTTCCTATGAAAATTCAAAAGAAGCTTCCAGATTAGCACAGCTGCAATATGACAGCGGGGTTATAACTGTAACGGATTTATCTGGTATTAATTTAACTACATTTAATACTCAGCAGGCTTATTATAAAGCAATTTTAGATTATAATATAGCTGTTAATGCTTATAACCTTGCAACGGGATTAGGTGTTGAAGCTGTACCAATTGAATAATCCCAATTAGATTTTCAGACGATTACGCCAAGTAGACACTTGGCGTTTTTTCTTGAATCAATATATCCTATAAAAATGTAAATTTGCAATTAAACTTTTTATAAGATATAATATTATGGTTTATATTATATTAGAAATATTTGGGGGAATTATAAATGACAAAGAAAAATAAACAGGGGAACAATACTGCTTCACAAAAGCAGTCGTCCAAGTCCCAAACCTCTAAGCCTGGTACTTCAGGTAAAACTTCCGATTACTTATGTTCTATGAGTATGGCACCAAGACTTCATGAAGGGATGCATTGGTTCCAAATGTTACCAGCATCATTTTTTACAGCATTCGTAATTATGATTGTAAGATATTACGAATATAAAAGACCAATGAATCAGTTCTTTTGGACAAATAGCGGTAATGATTTAGCTGAGTTTTTTAGCTTCTACAAAATGGTTGCCATAGTTATTTGTGCTGTGTTAGCTGCAGTGTACTTACTATACCGGGGTTTTGTACAATCATTTTTTATAAAACGTTCACCGTATTACATTCCTATGATAGTGTATTCAGCATTTGTTCTAATCTCATATATTATGTCAGATTACAAAGAATTTGCACTTTGGGGTTGGAACGACAGATTTGAAGGAACAGTCACCTTACTAGCCTATATGGTAATGCTATTCTTTGTAATCAATACTGTTAATAGCGAGAAAAACATCAAATGGATTGTATACCCTACAGTCATATCAAGTATACTACTTAGTCTTTTGGGGCTTTCACAGGCACTTAATCATGACTTTTTTAAGACTAAACTTGGAAAGATGTTTATTACTCCAACTTGGTTCTGGGACCAACTCGACAGATTAACCTTTACATTTAAACATCAAGAAATATATCAGACTGTATATAACATTAACTATGTTTCCTTTTATTTAACACTTTTAATTCCTCTTTTTGGTTTGCTTTTTATTCACTCTGTAATGAAGAGGAACGAAGAGCCGCTTTGGAAAAAGGTTCTCTGGGGAATACTTTTTGGGTTAAATATGTACAACTTAATTGGTTCCCAATCCTCTGGCGGTTTTCTTGGCATGGCAGTTGTTGTTTTAGTAGCTCTTATTGTTCTAAATAAAACAATACTTAAATGGTGGAAGCCTGTTGCTGTTCTTTTAGCTGTAACTATCCTTATGGGCGGTGTTACTTACGAAAGATGGATGCCAGAGCTTACTGGCGCAACACATAGTGTTTTAGGAATTGAAAACAAGGATACTCAAACAGTACCTGGCAAATCGGATGCCACTAGTTCCAACAAAGCCACTTCAACTACCTCAAAAGGGCATATAGACTATATTGAAACAACAGGTAATGATATTCATGTAAGTTATAATGGTAATGAAATAACCTTTACAACTTATCCTGAAAATCCTCTTGCTGTAAAACTTACTGATGGAGATGGGAAAGATATCAACATTACTCCTGTTGAAAATGGGAACTCTTCTTATACCTCCTATGCCATTGCTGATAAACGATTTAGTACTTTTTCACTTAGTCCTGCACAAGATAGTGCGGGGGTTAGCTATTTTATAATAAAAATAGATGATAAAGAGTGGCCTTTTGCTATTATGGAAGGCTCTGATGTGAGATACAGAAATGATCTGGGTAATTTTGTTTCTCTTAATAAAGTTGAAGCAACTGGATGGGAAAACAATCCAAACTTTGGATCAGGCCGAGGTTATATCTGGTCAAGAACCATTCCTATGATGAAAGAAACCATGCTAATAGGATATGGTGCTGACACTTATTGCGCTTACTTCCCTCATAATGACTACGTAGGCAGATATAATATCGACTGGAATCCCAACTTAATTGTTGATAAACCTCATAATATGTATATGGATGCCTGGGTAGGCACTGGCGGGCTTTCATTATTAGCATTATTAGTTTTATGGTTTATATATATTATTCAAAGTATAGAGATTTTCTGGAAGCAGAATATTAATAGTTTTACAGAATACACCGGTCTGGGGATTTTCCTTGGTATATGCGGTTTTCTTGTATCAGGTTTGGTAAATGACTCTACCGTATCTGTTATGCCAATGTTTTATGGATTGCTTGGAACTGGAATTGCTATAAACATGATGTTAAAAAGAGACCAAATTAAATAGAATTTACAAAAGCCCTCCCCTTTAGGTTTTATTCACATCAACCTAAAGGGGAGGGCTTTCTATACAATTACTAAATCCTTATTTATTCTTAATCATGTCACAAACAAATTTAACCTCTTCAGCCGTTAAATTTGTGGAACAAGGCACATTTAATATATGGTCAGCATAATCTATGGCTTTTTCTATTTCATAGTGCTGTGAGCTCAAATAAGGCTCCAGTGTGTGTATTAATTTCCAGATTGGTCTGCACTGAACTCCGTTTTGGATTAATCTATGCATTAGCTCATCTCTGCTTTCGCCAAATCGTTTATCATCAATATACAAAGAATAAAACCAATGATTAGATCGGATTCCTTCTTTAAACGGTAATATATGAACTCCCTGAACATCTTTCATTTCTTCTTTATATATATTATAGTTGGCAAATTTAGTTTCAATAAACTTTTCCAGCTGGTCAATCTGGCTAACACCAAGAGCCGCCTGCAAGTTTAACATTCTGTAATTATATCCAACTTGTCCATGTACAAAAAACAATGCCTCTTTAGGAGTAGTTTCTTTCGCTGTAATCGTCAAATATCTTGCTTCATCTAAGTATGCTTGGTTCCTTGATACAATCATACCTCCCCCACCAGTAGTAATTATTTTGTTAGCATTAAAAGAATATACCCCTATATCAGCAATAGTTCCAGAATAATCTCCTTTATATCTTCCTTCTGTAAAATAGCTTCCCAAGGCTTCTGT
Source organism: uncultured Aminipila sp. (assembly GCA_963524205.1). Taxonomy (GTDB): domain Bacteria; phylum Bacillota; class Clostridia; order Peptostreptococcales; family Anaerovoracaceae; genus Aminipila. The sequence goes on along the minus strand of CAURED010000012.1, from coordinate 23,371 downwards.
TGCATCTTCAAGAACTTTTAAGTTATACTTTGTCGCAATATCCATAACTTTTTCCATATTAGTCAGATTTCCAAATATATGTACCGCAACAATAGCTTTTATGCTTCTTCCCGATATTTTGTTTATAAGATTTTGTCCATCAAATTTACATTCTTCAAGGCAAAACTTTTCAAGCTTGCTTACATCCATACATAAGGAATCGTCGCAATCCATAAAAACGGGTTCTGCTCCAAGATATTTAACTGGGTTAACCGCAGCAACAAAAGTCAGAGTAGGTACAATAACCTCATCCCCTGCCCTAACCCCTAAAATCCTTAATGCAACATGCAGACCTGCAGTTCCACTTTGTGCAGAAACTGCATCACTAGTGCCAACATACTTAGCAATCTTTTGTTCGAACTCGGCTATAAATCTTCCACCAGTAGAAACCCAACCGGTTTCAATACATTCACGTAAATTATCCACAATCTCTATATCTAAATTGGGCACACTTAATTGTATTTGCTTCTTCTCCATGCCTTCTACCTTCTTTCAATCTTTAACTCATTTGAATTGCAAATAATAGTTTCTAGCTCTAAGAGAGACTTCATCACATATGATACCTCGTCTTCAAAATGGAATTCATTGACGCAATCTTCTCTTTTTATAAAAGCAACCTGCGTACCTGCAGCTTGTGCCATTTTGTAATCACTGTTAGAGTCCCCTATGTATAAAACTTCTTCTGGAGCCGAACCTAATGTTTTAAGCAATTCATTTACTCTTCTTGCATCCGGTTTCCAAAACTCACGACCATACAAATCCGGAATTTCTATAGCATTAAAAAATTCTTCCAATCCACTGTTTTTAATTTTCTCTTTTTGTATTTGGTAGAAACCATTTGTAAGTACCGCTGTTTTTATTCCTTTATGTTTGAGCATCTGTAATGTGGGCTTTGTATCCTCATATAATTTCATTACAGGAGGTGCCTGCCTATATATTTCTACTAATTCTTTTATATCTTGTTCATCATATTTTACTTTTTCCTGTATTAATAGTCGCCCAAATGTATCATTCCATGATTCATTAAAAAGCTGTTTAAGTTTTTCATACGCATTAAGTATACCAAACTTCTGCTCAATTTCTTTCTCTACATATTTAAAACAGCCATATATATATTCTCGTTCGCTGCTTAACGTTCCGTCAAAATCAAAAATTACAGTGTTAATCATTTTTTCTGACCCTCTTTATTTATAAAGATAGCCTGATCAAATCTTACTCCAAGCACGCCTTCTTCAAAGTCTTCATTGTAAATAAGAGTATCTCCCAGAAGTAGCTTATACAGGTTTTTACAACTATCAGCTCCCGCAGCAATACTCATAGGCGCCCCTCCTCCAAATCTTGGGTTTATTTCAATAAATGAAAAAACATTTCCTGCATCATTAAGAATACCTTGTAATGTAATTTGCCCTATAGGTTTTAATACATTCAAAACTTTTTTGACTTCATTAATAATTAATTGATTTTTCTCTGTAATTCCCTTTAAAATTTCACCACTTCTAACCGCAAGCCTTTGTCTTGGAACAATTGTTATAGGGTTACCCTGGAAATCACAAAATGCATCTATTGTATACTCTTTTCCATTTGCATAATCCTGCAATATATAATTATCAATATAATCCGTAAAAAATTCTAATTCCCTTTGATTGTGAACTTTAAAGGCATTAATACTTGAGCTTCCATTTAATGGCTTTATGAAAAGAGGAAATTCGTATCTTTTTCCTTCTAAGTCACTTTTAGTAATGTACCTTGGTGCAGTTAACCCATTCTTTAAAAAGAAATCAACGGTTTTATACTTATCTCTGCAAATATCGATTACCCTTTGCTCTGATATAAGTACCTTTGCTCCGCATTCACTTTCTATCTGCCCCTTAAATTGAGATAACTTAATTAATTCTGTATCTATTGTAGGAATAATAACATTAATGTTCTCATTTTTACAAATTCGTATTAACTGCGCAATATATTGCTCATCATCAATCCTACATACTTGATATTTTTTATCTGCAAAAAAACAGGCCGGTGCAGTATTGCTAGCATCTGCTGCAACAATGTTCCCTGTTACATTTATATTTTTTTTAGTATTTTGAAAGCAATTAACTAATTCTACTCTTCTGCCTGCACTTGTAATTAAAATATTAATTTCTTTCATATTTTATTTCTCACTTCCCATAAATTCTTCCATAGTTGCATGATCTGCCGAATTGATTCCTTCTCTTTTAAAAACCTTTATAAAGGTCAATACAAAAATCTTTAAATCCAGCCATAGATTCCAATTGTCAACATACCAGACATCAAGCTTAAATTTTTCCTCCCAGCTGATAGCATTTCGACCATTTATCTGCGCCCAGCCAGTCAGACCCGGTTTTACCTCATGTCTTCTGGCCTGATCTTCATTATATCGTTCTAAATAACGTACTAAAAGCGGCCTTGGTCCTACAATACTCATATCACCTTTTAAAATATTAAATAACTCTGGTAATTCATCCAAACTAGTTTTTCTCAGAAGCTTTCCGAAACTAGTCAACCGTACCTCATCGGGAAGGATTTGACCCTTTTCATCACACTCGTCTGTCATACTTCTAAATTTGTACATAGTAAAAACCCGGCCATTAAGTCCCGGCCTTTCCTGCCTAAAAATAGCAGGTGAGCCAAGCTTAATCTTTACCATAATATATACAACAAATAACACCGGTGATAATAACAAAATAGTCATCAGTGAAATTATGATGTCAAATGCCCTTTTAATAAATCTTTTAACCATATTTTCCTTACTCTTTAAAACAATTTTTACTTAATCCTAATTAAAGTGTTTCATTATTGTATTATATGCACCATTTACGGTTAAATACTTTTCAAGATATTTTCTTCCATTCTGGCCCATTTGCTTTGTCCTTTCAGGGTTATCGGCCAATTCCAGAAGATTAGCTTTATAATGCTTTAAATCTCCTGTTACAGACCATAATCCCGCTTGGGATTCTTCTAATATCTGTCCATAATCTGTATTTGCATCAATAGAAGCCAGTACTGGTACTGCAGCCTTAAAATACCCTGTAGTTTTTGATGGTATATTGGGTATTGTAAATCTTCTATCTAGATTTATCAAGCCGACGTTGCACTGTTCTACTAATCCATCATAATCCTCTTTGGGTAGAAAATCTTTCATGATTACGTTGGTTAAACCTTCTTCCCCAACTATCTTAGATATTTTAGGCTTTGTAATGCCTTTACCTACAATTAAAAAAATGATGTCTTTCCTTTCCCTGACAGACTTAGCTAGCTCAAGTAAGAATTCCAATTCCTGCGGCCATCCAATATTGCCACCAAAAATGCAAACAAATTTACCCTCTAACCCATATTTTTTCTTATAGTCAATGAACTCATTCTTTTCATTAACCACCTCTACCTTGCACCAGTTCGGCAGAAGTTCCAGCTTATCTCTTTGAACCTCTGGGTTATGCTTCATTACATAGTCAATATTTCCTTGACTCATGCACCCAATGTAGTCTGAAACTTTGTACATATTTTTTTCTTTACGTCTAAAAAATTTAAATAAAAACTCATTGTTTAAAAGGCCTATATCCTTAGCATTTTGTGGAAATAAATCTCTTAAAATCAGGTAGGATTTGGCGCCATCTCTTTTCTTAATGTAATCCATTGCAGCTGAAAAAGTAATAGGTGGTGTTGGCATCAGCACCATATCAAATTTTATCTCTGCAAAATACTGCTTTAGCCCATTCTTAAATAACCGCCCAAGAGAAAGCGTAGTCAGACCTTTTTCTATAGGATTCACGTTAAACATATTTCCCGTTCTGATATGCAGGATTTCTATTCCTGAATCCTCTGTGATTCTAGTCTGCCTGCCATTTTTCTTTTCATCAATAGCTGCTACATAAACCTTATGCCCTTCATCTCTGAATTCTTCCATAAGTTCAGTATAAAGATTAGGATTTTTCTTAATCTCTGGGGGTATAATCATTAAAAAAAGTACATTCATTTTAACATTCCTATCACTTATTTATCTGCAACATCAGTAATTGCAGATTGCATCGTTTATTTACAATTTACTGTTTATTCCAAATAACCTTATTTACAATCTTAGTATAACTTTGAATTATTTTAACTACTTTTGCGGATACATTTCCATCCATATAATCCTGAGGAGTCTGATGCTCCGGGTCATCTGCAAATACATCTATGGCAAGATCTATAGCCTGTTGGATATCTTCGCCCTGAAGACCGCCGATAACTATAGTCCCAGCATCTAACACTTCGGGTCTTTCTGTTGACGTTCTAATCAATACTCCTGGGAAAACCAGCATATTACTCTCCTCAGATAATGTGCCACTATCCGAAAGTACACAATAAGCATTCATTTGCAATTTGTTGTAATCAAAAAATCCTAAAGGTTTCATGCTTTTTACCAGTGGATGGAATTTAAAACTTCGTTCTTGGATTCGTTTCTGACTCCTAGGGTGAGTAGAATAAATAACAGGCATCTGATATTTTTCCGCCACATTATTTATAGCAGACATTAACGAGAAAAAGTTTTCTTCATTGTCAATATTTTCTTCTCTATGGGCAGAAAGTAAAATATACTTTTCCTTTTGCAGTCCCAGTTTGTCTAATATATCGCTAGCGTCAATCTGCTCCAGATTTGCTTCTATCACTTCTCTCATGGGAGAACCTGTCACAATAATATGTTCTTTTCTAAAACCTTCACTAAGCAAATATCTCCTGCTATGTTCAGTATAAGGCAAATTAATATCCGAAATGTGGTCTACAATTTTTCTATTTATTTCTTCAGGAACATTCTGATCAAAGCACCTGTTACCTGCTTCCATATGAAATACTGGTATCTTAAGCCTCTTTGCAGAAATAGCTGACAAGGCTGAGTTTGTATCACCTAAAATCAAAAGTGCATCTGGCTGCACTTGTTGCATAACCTCATATGACTTGGCAATGATATTACCCATTGTATCTCCCAGATTCCCCCCTACGCTGTTTAAATAAAAGTCAGGCTCTCTTAACTTCAAATCTTCGAAAAAAACTTTATTTAGTGTGTAATCCCAATTTTGTCCTGTATGCACAAGTATATGATCAAAATACCTGTCACAAGCTTTTATAACCTCTGACAGACGTATTATTTCAGGTCTTGTACCAATTATAGTCATTAATTTCAACTTATTTGACATTTCAAAATTCCCTTCAAACGTTTATATTTTATTTTGGCATATTATACTTTCAAAAAGTAAGTGTCTGGTTTTTGTGGATCAAAACTTTCATTAGCCCACATAATCGTTACCATATCTGTTTCCCCTATATTAGTGATATTATGGGTATACCCAGGAGGTATATCAATAACCTCCAGTTTGTCACCGCTTACATGGTATTCAATTACCTTATTTTTATCAGAGTCCCCATTTATTGCAGAACCTCCGAAAGGCTGATTTTCTTCTTTAAATCCCTCAGCTGTTACTTTTCTGAAACGAATCACACCTTTTCCACTAACCACTAAAAACTTTTCTATTTTAGTATGATGCCAATGGTTTCCCTTTGTAATACCTGGCTTTGAAATATTAACGGAAACTTGCCCAAAACAAGTTGTTTTTAGAATTTCTGTAAATGAACCCCTATGATCCATATTCATTTTAAGCGGATAGGAAAATTGGTCTTCAGGAAGATAACTTAAATAAGTACTGTACAGTTTTTTACAAAAGTCATCTGCCATATCAGGAACCTCTAGGGTATTTCTGTCATCTTTAAATTTCTTTATTAATTCTGCCATGCTCCCTAATGACACTTTATACACGGTGCTTAAGACAAGCCGACCGTCTTGGTTTTTATTACTGTATGATTCAATGTGCCCTTCTAAACATGCAATAAATGCCTGCACTACATCATCTATATATACAAGTTCCATCATTCTATTCTCATCTGTTATTTGAATAGGCAAGTTATTTGCCACATTATAGCAAAATGTCGCTACAGCAGAGTTATAGTTTGGTCTGCACCACTTGCCAAATACATTGGTTAGTCTATATACATATACCTTTGCGCCCGTTTCTATTTCGTAATCCAAAAGTAATTCTTCCCCTGCCAGCTTACTATTTCCATATGGGTTATCGAGTAATGCCTGGGTAGATGATGTACACAAAACCGGTGCTTCATTTTTATGCTTTTTTAAAAGTTCAAGAAGTGACTTAGTAAATCCAAAGTTTCCTTCCATAAACTCTTCTGTGTTTTCCGGCCGGTTAACACCTGCCAGATGGAATATAAAATCACATTCTCTTGCGTATTTATCAAGTTCTTCTATTTTAGTATCTCTACCACAAAAACAAAGGTCATTATAACCTTTGTTTTGTAATTCACATATTAAATTCTTTCCTATGAAGCCATACGCTCCAGTAATCAAAATCTTCATAATTCTATCCTAAATCTTATGCTCTGAAATCATACCATACCTTATTAAGAGTTTTTTCATTCCCTCTAAATCAAGTCTCACCGTGTTGTGTGATGTATATGATTCTATCTCTGGAATTAATTCAATACCTTTTTCAAAGTATTTATCGTAATTTAAATCCCGGTCATCCATAGGTACTCTGTAGTACCCTCCTAAGTCCTCAGCTTTAACCTTCTCTTCTCGGGTAAGTAAAGTTTCATACAGTTTTTCCCCATGCCTTGTCCCAATAATCCTAGCTTTGTATTCTTTCCCTTTTAGTTCTGCTATAGCCTTTGCCAGAACTTCAATCGTAGCAGCAGGTGCTTTTTGAATAAACAAGTCGCCCTGATTTCCATGTTCAAATGCATACAGAACTAAATCTACAGCATCCTCCAGCGTCATCATGAATCTTGTCATATTAGGATCTGTAATAGTCAGCTCTTTGCCCTCTTGGATTTGTTCTTCAAATAGAGGGATGACCGATCCACGTGATCCCATAACATTTCCATATCTGGTGCAGCATATGGTTGGCTTTTCCTCCTTCAAAATTCTTGCCTTAGATGCCGCAATCTTTTCCATCATAGCTTTACTGATGCCCATAGCATTGATAGGGTATGCCGCCTTGTCTGTACTTAAGCAAACCACATTTTTTACATTGTTTTGTATTGCTGCCTTGAGGGTATTATCCGTGCCCTCGATATTTGTCTGCACTGCCTCCATCGGGTAAAATTCACAGGAAGGTACTTGTTTAAGTGCTGCTGCATGAAAAACATAATCCACACCTTTCATTGCAAAATTTATGCTATCAAAATTTCTGACATCACCAATATAAAACTTTAACTTATCGTTTTTATAATGAATACGCATATCGTGCTGTTTTTTTTCATCACGGCTAAATATGCGAATTTCTTTTATATCTGTATCTAAAAACCGATTGACAACAGCATTTCCAAAAGAACCTGTTCCCCCAGTTATTAGTAGCACTTTGTCTTTAAACATACATTTATCTCCACGCTTTTCCCGCTAAATTTAGCTTCATCATTTTTGTATATCAAGTAATTCCTCATATAAATGAATATATTCATCAAATTTTTTGTTTTTATCAAAGTTCATACTTCTTTTTATAACATTGTCTACGCTTACACACCCGTATTTAACTTTATTTACTGCATCAATTAACCCCTTTATATCTCTTTTTTCTACAACGATTCCACAATTTTCATCAATTATTTCAGGGCTGCCACCGGTGTTGTATGTAATTACAGGAGTTCCACATGCCAATGCTTCTATATTAGTTGTAGGGAAATTATCCTCTGTTGTAGGATTGATAAAAACATCAGCCATTGAATAGTATTTTGCTAATTCCTCAATACTATCTGTCCTGGCAATCGTAATAATCTTTTCATTTAGCATTTTTTTTTGTTCTTGTGTAACCCCTATTAAAACAATTCCATAACTCTCATCTAAATTATTTGCTAATTCGACAAAATCTTTTAGCCCCTTTCTTTTTGCCCAAACACTTGCAACACCTAAAATTACAAACTTATTTTGCAACTTTAAACTTTCTCTAAGGTCGGATTCTATCATCTTAAATTTTGTTAAATCAATGCCATTGTTTATAACTTTAACCTTATTTTGATTCAAAAAAGACTTATATACCAAACCCGAAAGCCATTCAGAAGGAGTTACAATCGTCAAGTTATCTATATTAGAAAAATACTTTTTCTTTAATAAATAATTATGCCAACTTCTATCTAGCCCTAAGCTACTTGGGTATTCTCTTTTTTGTGGGCATTTATTGCAACCATACATCCATTTATCACAGTTTACATAATCAAAGTAAGCACAATGACCAGTGAATGCCCAACAGTCATGTAAGGTCCACACAATGGGCTTCTTGAAATCTCTAAGAAAATCAAATAAAACTCTAATATTTATATAATATCCATGTATATTATGCAAATGAATAACGTCTGGATTAATACGGCTAATTACCTCTATTAAATTTTTAGTCGCTCTAGTTGAAAATAAGCCATGGCAATCAAAAGCTCTAGTCATAAGTCCATGTAATTTATTGTCAAAATCTGTTCCTATTCTATATAAATTCCCGTCCTTTTTTGTGTTTCCTCTACCATAACATACAAAAGAAGTATGCCCATATTCAGCTATCTTTGTCTCAATATCTTTTACAATTCTTCCTGTGCTTCCAACTCCATACACAGAATTTATTTGGAGTATTTTCACAAAAGCCCTCTTTTCTAATACTATATATGCTGATTTTTACCTCAACAATTAATTTGTGCATTTATAATCTCAAGATATTTTTGTGTAATATTATAATAATCATAATTCTGCCTAATAAAATTCACAGCATTTTCAGAGTACCTTTTCAAACCATTTTCTTCCATTTTTGAAAAGTATTCTATTTTATTTCTAAAATCCGTTAAACTAAGCTTTTCAAAAGCCACCCCATTTTCTTGTTGGATTCTAGCAATATTTACATTATTATCCTCAAATACAACAGGCAATCCACATGCCTGTACATCATAAAAACTTAAGCTGCATTGTTTTGCAAATACTGCTATATCAGCCATTTGATAAAAGCCTGGTAACTGTGGATATATCTGTGTTGGTAAACGTAACACTCTATTGTCTGATTCTTTAAAAGTCTGTTCTATAGCCTGGCCATATTCTCCGGTTGTATTTCCTATTACAACAAACGTTATCTTTCGGCCAAATTTATCTTCAATTTTTTCTTTACATGCCTCTGCTAATAGCATGCCGCCCTTAGACTCATCCAATTTTCCTGCATATAGCACAACAAATTCATGCTCATTAATGCCATATTGCTTTCGCATTTCTAGTCTTTTTTGTTTATCTATTCTAAATTTAAGTGTATCAGTCCCTACAGATATCCAAGGACATTGATTTAGAGGTATCCCTAAACAATTTTCTACATATGCATCGTTTTGTGTTCTTATAACAATTATTTTATGTTTAATTAATATAGGGGTAATAAATGTCTTATACCATAACTTAAATATCCTACTAAACTTATTTTGTGATGCCATTTGCAACATATGGCTGTCCAATATAAGTTTACATTTCATTTGCTTAACTCTGAGTATATATTGTATGCCGATAAGTGTATCATTGCCATGGACATATAAAACATCTGGCTTTAAGCTGTCTATGATATTAAAAATATCTCTCTTATATATAACCCTTCCAGAAAAATACTTCCATATTGGCACTCTAATGATTCTAACATTAGTTTCAGCCATATAAAGTTTATCTCTTTGTTCAATATCTTCGTTCCCAAAAAAAGTTTTTAAATTATTAGGCATTTTTTCCATCTGACTAGTTACAATAATCACTTCATGACCACATTTAACCATATATTTAGCTAATAAGTTTAATTGATATCCAGCATCTGGATGAAAAAAATCTTCTACATGTACAATTTTCATAAGTCTTTATCCTCGCTAACCTTAAAGAAAATAGTAATGTTTATCTTGTTTGTCTAGTGAGACGTGTCTTGTATCCAAAATAACTTTATCTTTCATTTTATCAAATACCGTCTTTAAATGAGAATGTCCTACCATTATTACAACCATATCAACATTATCAATAAACTTGTCAAAATCCAAATATTGATTTTCCACAATCTTTTCACAAATAAATGGATCATAAACAGAGATACCTTGAGCAAGATGTTTTTTCATTATGTCTAGTAATTGTAAAGTAGGGCTCTCCCTTACATCATCAACATCTTCCTTATAAGTAAGTCCATATAAGCCTACTTTTCTAGTTTCACTAATTTGTTCTTTATCCATAATTTCAGAAATCCGTTCAAGCACAAATTCTGGCATAGAGTCATTGATTTTTCTAGCGGCAAGAATTATATTTGCCAAGCCAGGATAATCCCCTACAAGAAACCATGGATCAACGGAGATGCAATGACCTCCAACCCCAGGTCCAGGCTGCAAAATGTTTACCCTAGGATGCATATTGGCTATTTTTATTATTTCATGTACATCCATATGATCATATCGGCATATTTTCAATAGCTCATTTGCAAATGCAATATTTATATCACGATATGTATTTTCAACCACTTTTACCATCTCTGCTGAACGAATATCTGTTATTACTATTTGCCCTTTGCAAAATTTCTCATATATTTCTCTCAGAATTTGTCCTACTTGAACATTATCCGCTCCAATTACCCTTGAATTATTAATCAACTCATTTATCATATTTCCTGGTATAATACGTTCTGGTGCATGTGCCAAATGCACAGATATTCCATTTTTTTCTTCCATTTCATGAATAATTGGTCTTACGTATTTATCCACCGTTCCTGGAGATATTGTAGATTCTATTACAATTATTGTCTTTTGTTTACACTGATTAAGAACATTTTTAACTGCTGCAATTACAAATTCAGGATTAATCTTTTTATTATCTTTCTCATATGGTGTAGGCACAGCTATTATATACACATCCGCAAGTGTAGGTTCAATTTGAAATTTTATCCTATTTTCTAATGCTTTTTTAAAAACCTCACTTATTCCATTCTCATTAAAAGACAATTCCTGATTATTTAATTTATTAATTATAGCTTTATTAATGTCACTTCCTACAACTTCTAATCCATTTGCAGCTAACATTAATGCGGTTGGTAGTCCAATATATCCTAATCCTATTACATTAATTTTCATATTTGCCCCTTCCTCTTATTCACATATAGAAAGTATATATTTACCATAGTCTGTAAATTGTAACTCTTTTCCTAACTTTTTAAGTTCTTCTAAGCTAATAAAACCCTGTCTCCAAGCAATTTCTTCTAAACACGCTATGTAAAATCCCTGTCTAGCTTGTACTGTTTGAACAAAGGAACTAGCTTGTAGTAATCCATTAGGAGTACCGGTATCCAGCCATGCCATACCTCTGCCCATAACTTCACATTTCAGCTTCATTTCTTTTAAATAAGCATTATTTATTGCTGTTATCTCTAGTTCACCTCTAGCTGATGGTTCTATGCTCTTAGCTATATCAATTACATCATTATCATAAAAATATAACCCCGGTATTGCATATTTAGATTTTGGTTTCTCTGGTTTTTCTTCTAGTGATTTTACTCTACCATCTAAATCAAAATCTACCACACCAAATTGACTTGGATCCGTCACAGGATATGCAAAGATCGTAGCACCATCCAAGCTTTCTATTGCATGTTTTAACATGTCAGACAGACCCATCCCATAAAATAAATTATCACCTAGCACTAGGCAAACCGATTCATTCTCTATAAATTCCTTTCCTATTATAAAAGCCTCTGCTAAACCTCTGGCTTCTTCTTGTATTTCATAGGAAAACTTCACTCCAAGCCTGCTGCCATCCCCTAGTAATTCTCTGTATAAATCAATGTGTTCTTTCGTTGATATGATTAATATTTCCTTTATACCAGCTAATAAAACTACTGAAATAGGATAATATATCAATGGTTTATCAAAAATAGGCAATAGCTGTTTCGATAATACTTTCGTCATGGGATACAATCTTGTACCTTTACCACCTGCTAAAACTATGGCTTTCATCTTAACTCCTATCTGATTAATTAGTTTATCTATTTATAACATTATCTTTTGTATTCTTTTTTAACACTATAACATAATGAGATTTACAAAAATTAAAACTAGAAAAAATATTATACAAAAACTTATTATATTTATTTTTATGATTACATAATTTCCAAAAAAGCGGTTTTAAATAAAGCTTATTTTCAAATTGCATATTACAGTTTGGAAAAAACGATACTATTTCCTCAAGTTCAATACTTTGCAAGTACTGAATCCCTTTATAATATTTTTTCTGATCTTTAATTCCAAAGTCTATCCAAATAATGATTCCATCATTATTCAAAACTCTAATCATTTCGCTGCATATATTTTTTATTATATTTCTATCAATAATGCTACTAAAGGCAACACATTGAAACACTATATCAAAAGAATCATTTTCATAAGGAAGATTTTGGGCATCTCCACATATAAAATTCAAGTCTCCAGACCATTTACGTGCCCTTTCAATAAAATGTTGCAATAAATCTATTCCATACAAATTGCTAGGTTCAAATCCCATGTCTAAAAAAGTTCTAAATCGTTGCCCCCAGCCTGTCCCAACTTCCAAAACTTTAAGATCCTTTACATCACGATTATAAAAAGCTTCTCTGACAATTTTAACTAACCTTTTTTCCGTATCTTGTTTAAAAATCAATATATCATCACGTAATGTTGTATATGTTGTTTCATTATAACCATCCTGTGATTCTCTAAAAGATTCATAAACATTTTTTAATCTATCTATATCCTTATTACTAACACTCAAACCTGTACTCCCTTTATTTCTTAAAAAACTCTTCTATTACTTTGCAAATATGTTCAATATCTTCTATATTAATTCCATAATACAATGGCAACCTAATTATTTGTTTGCTTATTGAGATAGTATTTTTATCATCTCCTACAAAAGATCCATATTTGAGCCCTGCTGGGGATAAATGTAACGGTATGTAATGAAAAGTTGCCATAATATTATTTTTCTTCATATACTCTAAAAGAGAATCTCTTTTATTGCAATCATTAACTAGCACGAAGAACATATGTGCATTATGGACACAATTCTCTGGAATTTGAGGCAATTGTAAGATTCCTTCGGTTTCCAGTGATTTAAGTAATTTATAATAATAGTTCCATGCTTTTAATCGTTGTTCATTAATCTGTTCGGCTACTTCCAATTGTGCTAACAACATCGCAGCATTTATGTCACTAGGCAAGTAAGATGAACCCTGGCTTATCCACGTATATTTGTCAATCTCACCTCTTATAAATGCACTTCTATTAGTTCCTTTTTCCCTAATGATCTCAGCCTTTTCCTCAAACATACTTTGATTCACGCATACAGCTCCACCTTCTCCCATACTATAGTTTTTTGTTTCATGAAAGCTGTAACAACCAAAATCACCCATAGTTCCTAAGTATTTGCCCTTATATTTACTCATAACTCCTTGTGCCGCATCTTCGCATACAAATAAATCATGTCTTCTAGCTATATCAAGAATGCTATCCATATCACAGGCAACGCCTGCATAATGCACAGGAACTATAGCTTTAGTGTTTCTAGTAATTGCTTGTTCTATTAACGTTTCATCTATGTTTAAAGTATCTTTTCTTATATCAACAAACTTAATTCGTGCACCTTTTGTTACAAATGCGTTCGCTGTAGAAGTAAACGTATATGAGGGAATAATTACTTCATCCCCTTTATCAATTTCCATTAGCATAGAAGCTAGTTCCAACGCATGTGTACCCGATGTAGTTAGTAATATTTTTTGCAAATTAAAATTTTTCTTAAACCATTCATTGCATGCTTTTGTATATTTCCCATCCCCTGAAATTTTTCCGCTTTCTAACGTGTCCCTAATATATTCTAGACTTTTGGGTAAATATATAGGTTCATTAAATTTAATCATACCATTCTCCGTTCTAAATCCAAACACTTAGCAACTTGAAAAAAGTTCATTATAATTTTTAATTCTTACCTCATCACTAAGTAGACTATCTAATATAACTCTATTTTTCTTCAGATTCTTAAAGCAATCATTATTAGAAGTTATAGATTCAAAGTCATTTGTTTTCATCAATTCTTTAATAGTTCTTATTTTTATACCACGTTCCGTTAAATAATAGTATGAAGATGTTTCATTCATATAAATCATTTTGCCTAAATATAATAAAGGAATTATGTTTCCAAAGCCTTGTTGTCTATATTGATTCATAATTGCAACATCAACTTTTGAAAGCATCTCCGCATATTCACTTTTACTTATGTAATTTCGCATTGAAATAAATTTTTCCCCAAAAATTTTAATACCTATTTTTTCTACTTTATCAGCATATAGTTTATCCCCATAAGATAACGGACATATAATTTTAATATTAGAGTCTTTAAATTTCTTTAAATAATTCAAGATACTTACATGATTATTATTTGGGTCTGCAGAATTTCCTAATAATATAACCCTATCATTTTTTTCTTGAACATTATTTATATTTTCTAGTTCCTGTATATCAATTGGTATTTTAAACACAAAATTAATATGTTTAGTTGAAATTTTATATTTAATCTTTAATATCTCATAATCTTTCTCAAATGGAGTACATATATATTCAAAGCGTTGTAAAACTAATTTACGCTCCGATTGTTCCTTTCTTGAAATAAAATATTTTATTACTTGTGATAAAACTGAATTTTTATTACTGGAAATAATTTTTAAAGTCTCTTCATCATATAGCTTCATGCCAATGTAACTGTATAAATCTCCTCCCCAAATAATCCAATACATCTTTTGCTTTCTAGCATATTTATTAATATAATGTGCTGCCCAGCTGGTTAAATAATGTACAAATATTTTATCACTTTGATTTAAATATTGCTTAATCTTACTATTGTTTATTGAAAATAACTTTTTCCACCCACAATTTATACTTACCTTTATTATATTATTGTAATTCATGTTATCTAGATATACAAATCTTGCATTATTAGTAATAATGCAAAAACAATGTTGGTTTTTATCAAAATTACTATTAACAAATTCTATAAACTCTCTAGAATAAGAATTGTCAGGCATTATATGTAAATTCATAATTCTACCTCCAGAGTAAAAAAACATTCATCTTACTCTTACTCCCCATTTTTTAGTATATTTTTAATGAAGTGAATTTCATCTATTTTAAGCACCCAAAGTAATGCTAAATATACTATTGCTGCTATAACGACTGCTATAAATAATTGCAATACATTTGCAAAAATAAAACCAATTACATACTGTGTCGATAAAGTATATACAAAAAATGAAACAGCAACTGCACATACCGATGCCAAAAGAATTTTCAATATCTTCATTTTTGATTTATATATGACTAACTCTTTATATTTTAACTGTAACCCTATTGATAGTAGTAGTGTATTTGCAAAAAAAGCTAAACTTGTTGCTAAAGCTAACCCATTATGCTGCATATATCTTACTAACACTAAATTCAGAATTATATTTATCAGAACTCCTGTCATTGCAAAATACATAGGCCGTTTCATATCTTTAATAGAATAATACACTCGTAGCAAAAATTCATTTATAGCTAAAAATACTAAACCTATTCCATAAAATATAAAAGCAGTTCCTGTCATTTGACTTGCCACTTCATCAAAAGCTCCTCTTTCATATATAATTTCTACAACCTGTTTGCCATAAACTAAAATGCCTAAAGAAAATGGTACACATATAATAATTATTAGGCTAATCCCTCTATCTGCAATTTCTGATATTTTATTAGTATTACCTAATGAATTTGCCTGTGCAAGTTTTGGATAAATAATAGTAGAAAAAATGCTCGTGGTCAATGATGTAATTAACGTAATTAACAACATGGCATAATATAATGCTGAAACACTTCCTACTACCAAATTAGATGCTAGCATCTTATCTACAAAAGAATTAATTTGTTGAATTGATGAACTTATAAAAACAGGTATTGCAAGTGTAAGAACATTCTTAATGGTTCTTGTCAATTCAATCGAGCGGGAATACAAAAATTTTTTTCTTTTAGCTACGAAGAATAGTATTACAAATCTAAATGCTTGTCCTAGCAACATCCCAAAAGCAAGGAAATAATGGCTTGTATAGGCACTAAAAACAATAGTCAAGATGGCCATAATATTTAATGCATATCCTGCAATAATCTGCGTTAAAAAAATACCCCTATACTGCAAATAAGCATCTATAATAGATGCTATTGATGAAAATAAAGTATATAAAAAAGTAATTTTTAAAAAAAAACTAGTCAATTCTGCCCTTTGAGCATCAAATCCACCGGCTAAAATTGTAACTATTTGTCCAGAAAAAATAAATCCAAATATGCTGGCAAAAAAAGAAAGTACTAGTAATATATTTATTATTCTACTAGTAAACATATCTCCCTCTTTGTTACCTTTGTTTTCTACTATATCTGAAAACAAAGGCATATATGCAGTAGATACGGCTGCAAACACTCCACCAAATAAAATTGCTGGTATACTTTGTGCCATAACATAAGAATCAGTAATATATCCAGCTCCGAAAAATCCCGCCATAACAGTTTCGCGTATGAATCCAAAGCATTTTGATATTAAAGTAAGTATGGCCATTAATACCGCTGTTTGGGCAACATTTCTAGGGAAATTAGCACTTGTTTTCATCTCAGTCCTTTCGATTATATGTTATATGTTTCATTATATCCTCTTTATTTAAAGAATACAATAAAAACGTTTAAAGCTTGTTCATTTTCCAGTTCTGGGGTTTTCAATCCCTCAATTCATTCATATTTGACTTTCTAAATAAAAAGACGGGCAAAGCCCGTCTTTTCAAATTTTAAAATTAATTTAAAATTTATTTTTTATGAAGAATTACGATATCGAAACCATCTTCATCATCATCTGTTTCGAATAACTGTACATAATCGCCATCATTGATGCTTCCACCATATGTCTTATATTTATTATCGTCTGTTACCTGATAGATAACAACCTTTGTTGATAAAGCATACATCTTACCAGCATCAATATCTTTGTGTGTCTTTTCTGTTGCTGTATCTTGCTCAATATTTGTGCTTGCTACAACAGACTTTCTCTTATCAGCAGTCGCAACTTCGAATGCTTCAGTTCTGTATACATCACTAGAAAGCTTAACTGCGTCACCCTTTGTGATTAAGCCAGCAGCATCAACCTTAACTTCATATACTGCAACATATTTGAATAGATTATCCTTGTACTGAGGAGCTTTCCAACCATCAAATGAAGTCTGATCATCAGTTGCTACATTTTTAATGTCAACGCCATCTTTGTAACCACTTACAGCCCATACTTTATCGCCATCAGCATTTGAATCTGAATCTCTGTCATTTAGAACTGCATATGACTTATCTCCGCCCTTAGCCATTGTATCAGGAACTAGCATAGCTACAACCTTATCCATCTTAGCCTTGCCATCGTTATCTTCATCAAATAACAATAATGCACCTGCAATAGTCTTATCAACTTCTACTTTATCAATTGTAGTTACATCTAAATCAGTTATTAATGAGCTACCTGCTTTATAAGTGAATACAGCACACTTAGAGTCAATCTTTAGACCCTTAGTATTGTTAAGAGCAGTAGCATCAGCAGGATCAACTCCGCTTCCAAGAGCCGCAGGGTTAGTGTCAACGCCTGAAATTGCTGAAATTACGTTTACACTTGAAAGTGTAAGAGCACCTACACTAACAAAGTTCTTATTAGCATCTGTAATAGTTCCAGCGTTGTTTAAACCATATCCGATTAGCGCTGATCCTGTTAATTTTCCAGCCTTATCTTTGTCATCATCATAGCTATATGTCTTTGTAGTACCATCAGCAGTCATCATCTGAACCTGATCAATACCACCAGCCTTCTTGATTACAGCAAAGTTATCAGCCTTTGAAGAATTTTCGAAGTCATAAACAAATCCTCTAGCGTCTATAAATGCCTTAACTTCATCTGAAACGTTACCATCTTCAATGATATCTCCGCCTTCAACAGCGTTACCATTTAATACTTCAGCAGCGTTCTTATAAGTGTTAGCTCCGATAGCGAACTTAGTAGCAACATCTTCTTTAGCATCCTTGAAAGATTTTACTACACCTTCAGCAACCTGAGTACCAACTTCAATTTTAATTATTTCATCGTCAGATCCAGCAGTGTATACGTATACAATATTATCTTCTTTAATGTCCTTAACACTGTTAACACCAACTAAGTTAAATTTAGTATAATCAATATTTGTGTTATCATTATCTAAAGCAAAATCTTCGTTCAACAAACTCTTGTCGTTAGTGATTTCGTCTAAATCTGATTTTTCAACCTGTTCTGCCTGATTAGCAATCCATGTATTAACACCATATACTTCTTTGATTGTCTTTCCAGTTAAATCTACACTGATTGCAAATTCTGTAGTTTTTACTGAGTCTATAGCACTATTAGAAACTCTAGCATCAGTTCTTATATTAATATCTGTATTGCTTCCTTCTCCATTAATTAAGAAAGCAGTTGCTGTAGTAGCATTTACTGAATATTCTGATTCATCAGCAGTAGTTACAAACTTAAGATTTCCATCCTTAATTTTAAATCTACCTGTTAAAGTATCATCTGATTCTTTAATAAATGCAACAACTTCATCATCTGAATTTCTGTAGATTGAACCATATTCACCAACGTGCTTTGCCATGTTGATTAAAGAATCTTCAAGATCTGAAGATGTAACAACTTCAAATCCATCAGTCTTGCAGTTAAGACCTGATGAAAGAAGAGTAGTTGCAACTCCATCTGTACCATTAGTTTTAGGTTCCTTATCCCAAAGCTTCTTAGTTTCGCCGTCTGAATTAACAGCAACCTTCTGAACGCCTAATAGGTTGTAGATAACCTGAGCTGCATTAGCCTTGTCAACACCAGTTGCATCTTTAGCTACGTCATCATAAAGTTCTAATTCCTGAGCCTTAGTAACGTAGTTTGAAGGCCAAACACCAACTAATTCTGAACTGTTTGCAGTGTAACCAATTGCTCTTAAAGCCATAGTTACAGATTCATTTACAGTGATTGTCTTACCAGGCATTGCATTTCCTGCTCCATCTCCAAGCATGATGCCCTTTGAGTTACAGAAAGCTAGGTAAGGAACAGCCCAGCTGTATCCGTTTGTGTCTTTAAAGCTTGTATTTGCATAACCTGCAAGAGCACTCTGTGGAATAGCTAAAGCTCTTGTAATCATAGCAGCAAATTCCGCTCTTGTTACAGCCTTTGCTGGCTGGAATGTACCGTCTGGATTACCAGTTACGACACCTAAATCGTAAGCAACTTCAATAGCTTCTGCGTTTTTGTTTCCAGCAACGTCACTTAAATTCTTAAGTTCAGTTGTAGAACCAGCGAATGCCATCGAAAAGCTTGATAGTACTAGTGCTAAGATTAGCACGAATGAAAGTACTTTCTTCATTTCTAATATTCCTCCTTTAGAATTGTTCTTCGAAGGGGTTCCGTTGTTTTACTGTGAGCAAATCACCTTCCCCTTCTGAAGATAATTTGACATTATGAATAGATTATGGGCATAGAAATTCCTACACTCATATCCTATCACAGTGAATTATACCCTTTGCCAAACGCATCAGTCAACCCATACATAGAAATGTAACATAACTGTAATACACAGTTACACTCACTTTCCTTGCATATTGCTGAAGCATTTTATGGTATATTGACATTATAGCAAAAAATTTGAATAAGTCCATTACAGCAATGTTACAAGAGTATTAACGTTTAAAGTAATGTTGTAATTTTATATGCAACCAAATAGAAAAGAGGCTGCATCAATCAGTAATTTTGATGCAGCCTCTTACAATTCTAGCTCCTATACCTATAAATCTATGATTTAAATTTAACAGTCCTATATTTCTTATTTAATAACCACAACATCAGCTTCTTTTGTATCATCGTCACTTACATCATAAGCTCTTACTTCTTTGCCTTCCTTAACACTTGTAAGACTTCCCGCTCTGTATTCATTCTTCTTGTCATCCCAGACATAAATAGAAGCATTTTTCTTTACTGAAATAAGTCCATTTGCTGTCTTAATAACATTATCTTCATATTCAGTAACAGCTGTCCATGATTTGCATATTGTAAGTTCATCAAATACCTTACCCTTAGCACCATCCGTTGTAGCTACATTCTGTACTTCCCCATCTGAAGTTTTTAATTCATAAAGCTGTCCGTCACCATCAGTAAACTTTGGTTCTGTAAGACCCTTTTTACCAAACCATGTGATTGCTTTTGTTGCAGTTAGTGTTTCAAATCCAGTTATAGCCTCTTTATTTGTATTTAATTCTGTAACCGTACCATTGATAACACAATATACGTTTCCACTGAAACCGGCATCCATAGGTAAAATCATTTTGGTTATTTTATCATCTTCTACAAGATACCATGCTGGAGTTTTAGCATCCTTAAACTTATACAAAGTATCTTTTCTATAAACATCTTCCTTATCAGAGAATTTCATATCCTTACTATATTCTTTTTTTGTTCCGTAAGTATAAATTTCTACACTCTTTGAAACGGACTTTCCTGCAAATGCAGTTAAATTGCTGTCAAAGCTTCCTGTTGTAAAAGTCATCCCACTGGTTGATGGAATACCGCTTGGCTTATCCTTTTCAGTTCCCTGCGGATCTTTAGAAATGGTTGGAGCCATGGCTTTTAATTCCTTCATCTGATTAAATGTCATCTGCGCAGCCATTCCTTTAGTTGAATTTTCAGGATATGCTTCATCAATATTCTTAAGAATCCCTGCTTCTTTAGCCTTTGCTATGTAGTCAGCCGGCCAGTTTGCACCTATTTTATCTTCTGTATAGCCTGCCGCTCTAAGCACCATTGTAAGCATTTCATTTGTGCTTACATTTACACCCGGTTTAAAAGTTCCATCAGGATATCCTTTAACGATACCATGCTGTACTGCATAGGCAATATACCCCTCCACCCAGCTGTATCCCTTTAAATCTGTAAATCCAGCTTTTGATGCAGACTGAGTTGCTGTGCCATTTACTAGTGAGGCATCGGGATTAATAGTTTTAACTATAATAATGCACGCCTGTGCTCTTGTCAAATTATCTGTTGGATGAAAGTTTCCATCCGTATCACCTGTAATTACTCCTGCTTCTACTAAAGTTTTAACTGCTTCTTCACAGCTTGTTCCTGCTATATCTGTGGGAACAGTTGCTGCAAATGCAGTAACACTGGCAAGCATCATCATAACCAGCATTAGTGAAATCATGTTTAATGTCTTTTTCATTTTTAACTTACCCTCCTATTTATTGCTGCTCTTCGGCATACTTCTGTAAAGCATAGTTGCAACATCGCCTTTTGTTGCTGGAGCTAACCAATTAGTTATATTACGATCTCCAATCATACTGTTCATATTCGTCTGGGCATATTGAATATAGTTATCAGGCCATGTTCCTGTAGTTACCGCAGATGCGTTTTTACTTCTTATTATAATAGTAATAACTTCTGCATAGTTAACCTCTTTACCTGGAGCAAATTTTTGTTCTCCCACACCTTGAATAAGATTTGCCTTTGAGCACGCATTTATATACCCCTTTGCCCAATCATACCCGTTTAAATCATTATAATAAGTTTTCTTTGCAACCACATCAAGTTCATTTATGTTATTTGTCGCCTTTGCCATCATGGTAGCAAATTCTGCTCTAGTAATATTTTTTTCTGGGTGAAATAATCCATCTTGATCACCTGTAACAATTTTTTTGTCAATTAAAAACTTAACAGGTGTAAGTAGTTCTGTGTTCATAACATCTTGTGGGTATATATTCCCTGAGTTCCAGCTACCGTAATCTACAATTGCAAATGCAGATACCCCGCTGCACATAACCATCACTGCAGATAAGGCCAATACCACTATTTTCTTTTTAATCATCTTAATCTCCTCCTGAATTATTAACTCTATTACTACATTATACCAAAGTATTAATTTAAGTCCATTACATAGGCATTACAAAAGTATTATCTTTTTAAATCAATCAGGCCTGGATATATATATGCTGATTTTAAATCAGATGCACTTATAATATTCCCTTTTTCATCTGTTGTCGAAACAGAAAGAGGAGGGACAATTCCTCCACCATCAGAAATCACTGCCCAACTTTCGCCAGAGGCTGCTTGTTCTACTTTATAAGTATATTCCCAGGTATTTGAGCTGTCTTTCCCATTTAAATAATTCGTCAACAACTGAAAGCCATTGTCTAGTTTAACTTTTAACTGGCCTGATAGTTGCTCTTTTGAAAGTACCATAACGATACTTTTCGATGAACCTGAGTCTTCATACCCTATATCTGTATCACAAGTCCCTAAAAGCCAAAAACAATTTGTAAGTTTCGCTCGGTTTCTGCCTGTCAAAGAACCGATTCCATTAGTTCCCTTCACTTCTCCTGCATTATATGAACGCTGAATAGAACCATAGTTCAAGCCTACCAACCCTCCAGCCGTATCAGTGGCCTTAATCGTTCCTGTATTATAGGAATTAAAAATCTTATCTTTGCTTAATCCTGCTATACCTCCCGCATTTGAATTGGCCGTAACGCTACCATCATTATAACATTTCTGAATATAACCGTCTCCAGTATTCTGATAAGCAACAATTCCTCCTGCTTCTGATGTGGCAACTATTTTCCCTTTATTGTAACACTTTTCTATATCACCTTCATTGTTGCCAACTATGCCGCCAGAGTTCTTACCATTTATTTCTCCTGCATTGTAGCACTCACTTATTCTAGTTCTATGCCCGCTAGCATATCCAATCACTCCGCCATTAGAACCTTCCCCCGAAAGTTCTCCTGTATTATTGCAGTCTTTTATATTTACTCCATAAGAGGAACCATCTACCAGTCCTGCAACACCACCTGCATAGTCATAAGAACTACTTACCTTTCCCGAGCTACTGCACTTTTCTATATTGATAGTAGCCGAAGATGCCGCTATATAACCAACCACGCCACCAGTTTTTAACTTTCCTTTTACAGTTCCCTTATTTACACATCCATATAGGGCATCCCCTTCCAAGTCCATAGAACCAACTATTCCGCCTGTATTTGTATTTGTGCCTTCAACAATTCCTCTATTAATATCACTTTTTAAAGTCTGTTCGGAATATCCTGTAATACCTCCAGTATTTATTTGACCCGTCACAGTGCTGCCTTCACCAAGTACGCAATTAATGAT
>CAURED010000011.1:0-120282 GCA_963524205.1 uncultured Aminipila sp. | reverse complement strand
AGAAGGCGGAAGAACAGTAGGTTCTGGCGTAGTTGCTACAGTTGTTGAATAATTATTATTTAGCAAAATAGTTTTTAAAGACGGTTTCGTGAGAAACCGTCTTTTTTATAATATGTTATATGCAATAAAAGGGTATTTTGTGGTAAAATAAAGAATAAGGTATTGATTTAAAACAAGATACTTAAGGGGGTTAATATGAAAGTAATGATAGCATCAGATATACATGGTTCTGCATATTATTGTAATAAGATGATAGAAGTTTATAAAGAAGAAAAAGCAGAAAAATTATTACTGCTTGGAGATATTCTTTATCATGGACCCAGAAATGATCTGCCAAAAGATTATGAGCCTAAAAGGGTCATAGAAATGCTTAACAGTATAAGTGAAGAAATATTATGCGTTAGAGGCAACTGTGAGGCAGAAGTGGACCAGATGGTGCTGAATTTCCCAGTTTTAGCGGAATATTGCATATTATATTTGGGACATCGTATGATGTTTATAACTCATGGACACAAATTAAATCCTGAAAATTTACCACCACTTAAGAAAGGTGATATACTTTTAAATGGTCACACGCATGTGCCTAAATGCAAAGGATATGGACAATGTGGCCAGATAGACTATATATATATGAACCCTGGATCGGTTTCTATTCCTAAAGAGAATAGTACCCATAGTTATATGATTTTAGAAGATAATACATTTACATGGAAGGATTTTGATGGGAATGCTTACATGGAATATAATATAAAATAAAGGCTGAATGGTTAACTAAAAAAGGAAGGTAAAAAAGAATGAATGAATTTAATAGATATCTAGATGTTGCAGTAGAAGTGAAAGAAGCATTAGAGACAGGAAAGCCTGTTGTTGCTCTTGAATCTACAATTATTTCTCATGGAATGCCTTATCCTCAGAATGTTGAAACAGCACTGCAGGTAGAAAAGATTATCCGTGAAAATGGCGCTGTACCTGCTACTATTGCAATAATAAAAGGCAGATTAAAAGTAGGTATTTCTCCAGAAGAAATAGATTATCTTGGAAAAAGGGGTCTTGAGGTTACGAAAGCCAGCAGAAGAGATGTTCCTGTTTTAGTAGCAGCTAAGGCAGATGGAGCAACTACTGTAGCGACTACTATGATTTTAGCGGCAATGGCTGGTGTTAAAGTCTTTGCTACAGGTGGTATTGGTGGAGTACATAGAGGAGCTGAAGTGACTATGGATATTTCTGCTGACCTTGAAGAACTAGGAATGACACCAGTAATGGTTGTCTGTGCAGGTGCAAAATCCATTCTTGATTTAGGACTTACATTAGAATACTTAGAAACAAAGGGAGTACCTGTTATTGGATATCAGACAAAGACACTGCCAGCCTTTTATACTAGAGAAAGTGACTTTAATGTAGACTATCGTATGGATACACCTAAGGAAATTGCGGATGCATGGACTGCAAAACTTGAACTGGAACTGAAAGGTGGAGTGCTTGTAACTAATCCTATTCCAGAGCAGTATGCTATGGACCCTGCATATATCAATAAGTCTATAGAGGATGCTATAGAAGAAGCAAAGACTAAAGGCATTAAGGGAAAAGAAACAACTCCATTCTTACTTGCCAAGATTAAAGAAATCACAGGTGGAGAAAGCCTTGATTCAAATATTCAGCTAGTATATAATAATGCAAAACTTGCATCACAGATTGCATGTGAAATGTGTAAATAATATTAAATTTCTGTTTTCGTAGGGATACAGGCTAAAACAGGTAGAGTTGTAAGAAACTCTATCTGTTTTTTATTGTCTTGATGTAAAAAATTACTTTCATCAAAATGATTAAGGATAATGCCGGCAATGCCTATGCAATGCTGCTTTGCATATTCCACTGTAAGCAGAACCAGATTTATAGTACCCAGACCTGCATCTGCCACAATGATTATATCAAGCTTTAGCAGTTTGATTATGTCAGGCAGCAGAAGTAAATTTGATTTATCGCGATTAACGACTGAGGATGGAGATTTAGGAATGTTTAGAGGGCACAGAATGCCCCCACAGCCCTCTACAACCATGAAGTCGTACTTTTGGCTCAATTTATTATAATCTTCCCATATGACGTCTTTATTAACCTCAATACCTGACTCCATTTGAGCCGCCAAATGGGGTGACACTGCAGCTTGAAACATGTAGGATACTAGATTTTCATAAGGTTCGGTTAATCCTGAAACTTGACAGACATATTCTGCGTCACCAGGAATTAACTTACCATTTTTCGTGTATGCCCCACTTAATGCAGGCTTATAATAGCCAGCATTTATATGATTATCACGCAATTCTTTTACAATTAGGCCACTTACGTAAGTTTTACCTATATCTGTACCAGTTGCAGTTATAAAAATTCCTTTTCTGTTGTTAAATATATTGGTTTCCATTTTGACTCCTAAGCTGATGATAAAAATTTTGCACAGTATTGAAATTTTAAGGTTTAGAGATTTTAAATCCCAAATCTTTTATCATATCCATATCATAGCTAATACTAATACCAGAGGTGGTTAGCATATCTCCAGATATGGCAGCATTTGCACCTGATGTAAATACGCTACGTCCTTTATCAGCTAAAAGACCTCTTCCACCTGCCAGTCTGAGGGCTGCATCTGGAAGGATAAAGCGATAGACAGCGACAATTGTTTTTACTTCTTCAACACTTAAAATTGCATTATTTTCAAAAGGTGTATGGGGTATAGGATTTAAAATATTTATTGGCACAGACTTTATATCTAATTCTCTTAGGTCAAAAGCCATACTGATTCTATCCTCCATAGTTTCTCCAAGTCCCATTATTCCACCACTGCAGACCGTCAGACCAGCCTTTCGGGCAGCTTTAATTGCGGCTATCTTATCCTCGTAGGTGTGGGTGGTGCAGATATTGGAAAAATTCCTTTTTGAGGTTTCTAAGTTATTATGATAACGAACTACTCCTGCATTCTTTAATTTTGTAAACTGTTCATAATTTAAAAGGCCATGGGAGGCGCATAAGGCGATACCTGAGCTTTCATGAAGACTTTTATAACTTTCACACAACTGATCTAATTCGTTATCGGTAAGTGTTCTTCCTGAGGTAACTATGGAATAACGCAAGATGCCTTTATCTTCATTATATTTTGCCCCCTCTAGCAATGGTTCTGTATCAAGCAGGGAATAATTTTCTGTATCTACGGGGTAATGTACAGATTGGGCACAATATTTACAGTCTTCAGAGCAGCGTCCACATTTCCCATTTATAATAGTGCAAATATCAAAATTATCTCCACAGTAGTGCTGTCGAATTTCATTAGCGGCATTACAAAGAGTATCCATTTTCTCCTTGGAGTATAATGATATCTCATATAGATTTAATGCTTCTTCCTTTGTGATTTTATATCCATTAATGATTTTACTCTTTAAGTTTTTTATCATTTTATATCCCCAATCTTTTTAAAGCTTTACAAATACGTACAGCTAATAGCGAAGCTAATACACATAAAAGAGCATCCCCTGGAATATCCAGAGGCAGAGAAGCTGCAATAACAGCCCAAATAGCAGTAGGTTGGTGCATATAGAAATTTAGCATAAAGTATTTATAGGCAAAACCAATAGCGTAAGTAATAAACATGCCAATAAAGGCAGCAGCTAAATAATGTTTTAAAATAGGATTTCTGAAATTTTCACATAAAAGACCTACGGCGAAGGCTGTTAGTATAAAACCTATT
This sequence comes from uncultured Aminipila sp., assembly GCA_963524205.1. Taxonomy (GTDB): domain Bacteria; phylum Bacillota; class Clostridia; order Peptostreptococcales; family Anaerovoracaceae; genus Aminipila. Next base: position 116,549 of record CAURED010000011.1, on the reverse strand, counting down.
AAGTATCCGAAGCTTGGTCTGAATATGTATTGTATCCCGCCGCCAGCAGCGAAGATGGGAATACCCAATAGTCCCATTACAACATAAGTACCTACAGCAATACTACCCAGACGTGAGCCAAGAATCATACCTGCAAGTGTAACAAACAAGAACTGTAAGGTAAAATAGTCCATAAAAGGCACTGGAATCTGAATGAAAGCGCCAACGGCAGTTAAAGCAGTAAACAGGGCACATAGAACCATTTGCCTAGTAGTAATTTTTCTTTTTGCAGTTAAAATAGTGGTATTTTCATTGTTCATAATAAACTCCTTTTAATACGATTTAGCATTTGTTTCACCAGTTGGATTAGATCATAAAATGAATAGCAATTAAACAAATGTAAAACTTTTCTAATGTAGGTTAGTATAACACATGGAAAAATAATTGTAAACCATTAAAATAATACAGGTTTACAATATGTCTAAAAAATAGCACCGCCCAATTATATTTTAATCTGCGGTGCTGTTTGTTTATTAATTAGTATGGTCTCTGTCAAAACTAAAACCTCTGCCTTTAACCTCATTAATACTGCTTATTGTTATAAATGCACTGGGATCAATTCGTTGAACCGCAGCGTTAACACTATATACCTTCCTACTTGTAGTTACACAAAGAACCGCCATTTGGGGATTCTGGGTCATAGCCGTTTCCATACAAATAAGGGAGACTCCCAAATTTAATTCATGAAGAAGTTCATCTCTTATTTTGTTAGATTCTTTTGAAATAATAAACAACTGAGAACGCTGTGTACCTGTAAGTATCACTTTATTTACGATAAAGCTGGTGAGTATAGTGAATAGCACGCCATATAAAACTTGCTCAGTTGTGGAAAAAGCAATTTGTGTCAGTAGTATGCAGGTATCAAAGGTGTATAAGGATAACGCTATGGGAATATGAAATTTTTTATTTAGAATAAGAGGAGGAATATCCATACCGCCAGTAGATGCTCCCATTCTTAAGATTAAACCCATACCAACACCCAAAAGTATTCCACCTAAAATAGTGGAAAGCAGTACATCTTCTGTAAGTTTTGATAATGTTTTAATGGATAAGAATATGCTGACAAAAAGAGGGTAAAGAAAAGTACTCAGTATTGTAGTAAGTGCAAATCTTTTCCCTAGGAAAAAGAAACCTAAAAGAAATAGGCATACATTTAAAATGGTAAGGGTAATCGAAAGATTTACTCCCAGATAATGTTCAAGAGTTAATGACAATCCTGTTGCGCCTCCCATAATGATTCCATGAGGCCTTATAAAGCAGGCTACTGCAAAAGCTAAAACTATGTTTGCGACAAAAATAATTAAAGAGGTTGAAATCAGCTGTTGATACTTTTTCATTTTATTAAAATCTCCTTTTAATGTAAATAAAGTTCCCAATATATTATATGATGTTAAAAATACCAACAATTATCATAACACAAAAGTATTCATAATATTACCTTTTTTTAGAAGAAATTACCTGTTAATTAAATAGTAATTAAAAGTATAAATGAAATGTGATAATGTTTGGTTATATATAAACGTTATTTAAATTTGTTGACCAAAGGGTATGGTTTAAATCAGAGGAATGGAAGACTCATAATTGTAAAAAGATTTTATTTCCTATAATTATTCCTTAAAGTATCTTGTGGATTTGAGTTTTAAATAAAAAAGCTAATGGATTCTATCCATTAGCTTTTTCTAATTTAGCTTAAATTATCCTTGAGCATTATTTTGGTCTTCAAATTCTTTGCCCTTTGTTTTACGATCTTTATTAACATGGGGAGAATTTTTTGAATTTTTATGATTTGTTTTTTTATTGTTCAAATTAGCATTATCCATTTTATCACCTCATTAAAAGTATGAACTATTTGTTATATAATATTCATCTCTAATTTTAGTAATCTAAATTACTTATACTTGATCAAGTTATTAAGATAAAATGGCAGAAAGTTGCCGCTTTATATAAAAATTAAATTTAAAACGCCCATTTTTTGGCGCTTATCAAAAAAAACAAATTAATTCGGCTAAAATTGGTCAACTAATTTTTTTGAAATTTTTAATACTCTTACAAATGTTGAAAAAGCAGTACTTGTTATTTTGGCATAAAAATTGCTATTTATATTTAAAGATTTAGAATTAATATAAATCCTAAATTTATTTAATCCGGATTACAGAACCGTTAATGTCGCTGTTAAAATGTAAGGAGGGAAAATGAATGGATAATTTCGGAATTTTATCTTTAGCACCTGCGTTAATAGCTTTAGTTTTAGCATTTGTTACAAGAAATGCACTTATATCTATTCTGATAGGAGTTCTAGTGGGAGTAGCTATAACGGGGCAGAACCTGATAATGGGTTTGTCCGGTATTTTTCAAAGTGCTCTTGGAAATGCTGACTTTATATGGATTATTTGTATTGAAGTATTTATTGGTGTTTTGGTTGCACTGTTTCAAAAATCAGGTGCAATTGATGCATTTGCAGAATTTATAGGAAAATTTAAATTAAAGGCTAGAGGAGTTCAAGTAGTATCGTGGCTTTTAGGAATCTTTATTTTCTTTAGTGATTATTTTAGCCCATTATATGTGGGGTCTGTTATGAGAGGTATCACAGATAAAGCAAAAGTATCAAGGGAAAAACTGGCTTATATTTGCGATTCTACATCTGCACCAGTTATATCCCTTATACCATTTTCGGCATGGGGAATTTATATGGCAGGTTTGCTTGTAGGCGTAGGGGCTTTTACAAATGTTGACTTAGCTACAAATGCTGTTTTCCATATGGTGCCATATAACTTTTATGGAATCTTTTCTGTTTTAATGGTTGGATTAATTAGCACTGGAGTTATTCCTGATTTTGGACCAATGAGAAAGGCAGAAGTAAGGGCAAGAGAGGAAGGAAAAGTAATATCCGATCAAGCAAGACCTTTAATGAGTGGAGAATTGGAAAAAATAAAACCTAAGGAGGGGATAAAACCAAGTTTATTACTGAATTTCTTTATGCCGGCATTCATTATTATAGGAGTTACGGTAGGTACATATATAGTACTGGGAAGTGCGAAAACTTTAGAAGCTTTAATTACAGGTGTCGCATATCAATTCATCATTATGGTCATTCAAAAAATGGGAGGGATAAATGAGTTGATGGATACTGCTGTAGAGGGAATAAAAAGTGTCATGAGTGCGATGCTTATTCTTTCATTAGCGTATTGCATTAATGCTATTAGTAAGCAGCTGGGAACTGCAAATTATGTGATTAGTGTTACAGAGAATTGGATGACACCAACTTTGTTGCTGGTAATGACCTTCTGCCTTTGTGCATTTATTTCATTTTTTACAGGAACATCATGGGGAACCTATGCCATAATGACACCTATTTGCATCCCGCTTGCATTTAATGTAACAGGAGGAGAAATCTCATCGGTTATTTATGCAGCTATTGGAGCCGTAATGGGCGGAGGATGTTTTGGGGATCATTGTTCACCTTTATCAGATACAACGATCTTATCCTCTCTGGCATCGGGTTCGGATCATGTGGATCACGTTAAAACACAACTTCCTTATGCGGCAACGGCTGCGATAATTTCCTGCGTTGGATTCCTTATTGTAGGAATAATCTGCAGCTAGAAGCTGAATAGAAAAATTAAAACCAGATAAAATTTTACAAAATGATAATTATGGAGGGATTAAAAATGATTATTGGAGTACCAAAAGAAATTAAGCCTAATGAATATAGAGTAGCAGCGATTCCAACTGTAGCTATGGAGTTAACAAGAAGGGGTCATGAGGTGTATGTAGAAAGGGGCGCCGGCTTAGGAAGTGGATTTTCAGACCAGGATTATAAAGATTGTGGGGTACAAATAGTTGATAAAGATACAGCATATGGAAAAGCAGACTTAATATATAAAGTAAAAGAAATATTTCCGGAAGAATACAAATATATGAAAGAAAATAAAATTCTATTTACATATATTCATTCAAATGCACATCGGGAGATGACGGAAGAGTTGTTAAAAAGCAATATTTTAAGCATAGCATATGAAGATGTTATTGATAGCAAAGGCAAATTTCCTTTATTAAAACCAATGAGTGAGCTTGCAGGAAAGGGAGGGTTTTTAGCGGCTCTTCATTTTAGTCAGACCGTAAATGGAGGACCGGGAAAATTACTTCATAATGTTTGCGGTGTTGAACCGCCTACAATTACAATTATAGGCGCAGGAAGCTCAGGCTTTGGTGCAGCAGAACTTGCGGCAAGTTTTGGGAATAATGTAAGAATACTAGATGTGAATATGGCGGCAATGGAAGAGGCTAAGAAAGAACTACCTAATAATGTTTCCTTCATGATTTCAAACAGAGCGAATTTAGTAAAATGTTTAAAGGAAACAGATGTACTAATAAATTGCATTCTCTGGGATAAAACAAGAAAGGATCATCTTGTAAGCAGGGAAGACTTGAAGTTAATGAAGAGGAATGCTATGATAATTGATGTAGCCTGTGATGATGGAGGAGCTATTCAAACCTGTAGATCTACGACACATGATAATCCCATTTACAGGGAAGAAGGAATTATACATTATGCAGTAGATAATATTCCATCGGCTTTTGCTCAGACGGCATCTACTACTCTCTCTAATGCTACAATACCGTATGTAATTGAAATAGCAGACAAGGGCGTAAAAAAAGCCTTAAAGGAAAATGCAGGGCTAAGAAGAGGGTTAACTACTTATCTGGGGCAGTTAACACTGGAAGAAACAGCCTTAAAATTTGGAAAAGAATTTGTATCTCCTGACACAATAGTAGAAAACTTTTAGAAGTATATCAAAGAATTAAAAGTTGCATTTTGCAATAGAGGTGTGAAATGATTAGGGAAAGAGGCAGCAAATTATATGTAGGATATGCATTTGGCAATGGATCAGAAGCATGTATATATAATTTTGTGGCCTCTTTTTTTATGATTTATCTCACTGGCGTCGCTGGAATTAATGCACAGCTTGCAGGTACGATTACTTCAATAGCATTACTTACTGAAACAGTTGCAAGCATAAATCTGTTTTTTGCAGGAAATTATCAGTGCTATATAAAAGAAATAGATAAAATGATAAGGTAAAGAAGAGGTATAGGATGATTAATTTTGCAGGATTAAAGCTTAATAATTTAGATGATATTATGCTAGTTAACCGAAAATTCCAAATTGTTTATTATTCTAGATTTGATGATAGCATTAATGAAACACAAAAATATAATCTTGATGATTATGTTGGAAGAAATCTTTTTGAAGTATATCCTTCATTGCAAAAAGAAAATAGTTCTATAGTGACAGCAATTGTTACAGGGGAAGTAGTAGTAAAAAGGTTTCAGAAATTTATAGATTTCTCAGGAAAGCTTTTCTGTACCCACAATATAACAATTCCACTAATAAGAAAAGGGCAGATTGTGGGAGCATTAGAACTAAGCAATGATGTTACAACGGTACAAAATATTGAAGACTGTTCATTAGAAAATTTTGACGCTACAGTAAAAAACATTATGAAGAAGGTTGACAGACAGGAGGATTATTTTTCTTTTGACAACATTCTAACTCAAAACAGCTATATGAAAAAATGCATTGAAAGGGCTAAAATTCTGGCCAGATTACCTAATCCTGTTCTGATATACGGAGAGACTGGAACCGGTAAAGAATTGTTTGCTCAGGCTATGATTTCATATAATGGCATTGACAGAAAGAAGGTGGTGGTTCAAAATTGTGCAGCAGTACCGGATAATTTGATTGAATCCATTTTATTTGGAACTGTAAAAGGTGCATATACAGGGGCAGAAACCAGGAAAGGTTTATTTGAAGAGGCAGATGGTGGAATATTTTTTTTAGATGAATTAAATTCGTTACCTTTCCCTATTCAGGGAAAACTGCTCAGGGTTTTACAAGATGGAACTTTCAGGCCGGTTGGCTCAAATAAAGAAAAAAAAGTAGATGTAAAAATTATTGCAGCAATGAATGTTGACCCTAAAGTGGCAATTGAAAATAAAGAATTGCGTAAAGATCTATTTTATAGACTCAATAGCGGTATCATTTATTTGATGCCATTAAGAGAACGAAAGGATGATATAGAATATTTTACGGAATACTACATCAAAGATTGTAATAAGACATACGGAAGAAACATTAAGGGCATAACACAAGGCCTTAAAGAATTTTTTAAAGGGTACCTTTGGGATGGGAATGTCAGGGAACTAAAGCATTTAATAGAGTCAATGGTTAGCGTAACTGAGTTGGATGTGTTAGATATTCATCATTTGCCAGCCTATTTATATGATACTGTCTGTACTCAGAAAGAAAACACAACAGAACTAAAGGGAATCCATAATGAGAAAGTGATTACTTTTACTATAGAGGAAAGTATTGGTGATAGGATTAGTAAAAATGGATGGGGTAAAGATACAAGAAAGAATTTTGATTTGAAAGGAAGATTAAAGGAAGCTGAAAAAAATATTATAAAAGATGTTCTAAAGGAAACCAATGGGAACAAAACAAAAGCTTCTGAAATACTAGGAATCCCAAGGCAAACTCTTAATTACAGAATAAAAATACTAAATCTTGATATAAAATCTTAGATATATTAGAACGCACTTGTTGCGTTCAATTTTTTGTATTGGTGTGTCCAGCAAGGAGGATGAAATTTTTTCTGTGAGTGGCAATGACATGTAATTTTATGATATACTATAAACTACGTTATTTTGTAAAACAACAGGTTAAAAAGAGACTAAACAATACATTATAGGAGTGGAAATGGATTATTTAAAAGGATTGAATGACAAGCAGCGTGAGGCTGCCTTACATAAAGACGGCCCCTTATTAATACTTGCAGGTGCAGGCAGTGGGAAGACAAGTACCATGACCAGAAGAATTGCCTATCTTATAAAAGAAGAGGGGGTTTCACCTTACAACATATTTGCAGTAACTTTCACTAACAAGGCAGCAAAAGAAATGAGGGACAGGGTTGAGAGTTTAATTGGACAAGGTTTAAACATGTGGATTTTAACTTTCCACTCAGCATGTCTTAGAATATTACGGAAACATGCAGAGCTTTTAGGATATACAAATGATTTTGTTGTATATGATCCTACGGATCAGAAAACAGTCATAAAAAGCTGCATAAAAGCTGCAAATATTGATGATAAGAAATATACACCAGCATATGTATTAAGTATTATAAGTGATAATAAGGAGAAAGCTGTAACACCTCAAGAATTTATGAGATTAAATGAAGGTGATTTCAAAGGTAAAATCATAGCACAGCTTTATAGTGAATACAGTAAAATTCTCAAGAAAAACAATGCTATGGACTTTGATGACCTGATTGCAAATACTGTAAGAATTTTTGAAGAAAACGAAGATGTACTTATGCATTATCAGAATCGTTTTAAATACATCATGGTAGACGAATATCAGGATACGAACTACATGCAGTATCGATTTATAAAGTTTTTAGCTGAAGCACATAATAATATTTGTGTAGTAGGTGACGATGACCAGTGTATTTATCAGTGGAGAGGCGCAGATATTACAAATATTTTAGATTTTGAAAAAGATTTTAAAAATACAAAGGTTATTAAGCTTGAACAAAACTATCGATCTTATGGAAACATATTAGCAGCAGCACATAGTGTTGTTGAAAGAAATATGCAGAGAAAGCACAAGAAACTTTGGACAGACAAAGAACCTGGAGAAAAGATTACATATTACAGAGCGGATGACGAAAAAGACGAGGCTAGGTATATTGCTCAGGAAATTGACAGATTAAAGACAGGAGAAAGACAGTACAAAGATTTCGCTATTTTATATAGAACGAATGCCCAGTCCAGAAACTTTGAAGAAGCACTTTCTGCTAGAGAAGTTCCTTACAGAGTTTTGGGTGGACTTAGATACTATGATAGAAAAGAAATTAAAGACATCATGTCATACATGAGATTGGTGCAAAACCCATCTGATGATGTGTCTTTTGTGAGAATTATAAATGAACCTAAGAGAGGAATAGGAGATAAAACTGTTGAGAAGTTAAGAACTTTGGCTGAAGTCAGAGGGGAAAGTCTCTTTATGACTCTTACGGATGATGAAGTTGTTATGGGATTGCCTTCCAAAGCAGTAGACAGCGTGCATACAATGGTGGATACCATACTTAAATATAGTCAGGAAAAGGATAATCTAAGGGTTTCTGATATATATGATGGGTTGCTTGTAAACACGGGATATTTAAAGGCTTTAGAGAATGCAAACACAGTGGAGGCAGAAAGCCGTATCGAGAATATCATGGAATTTAAATCTGTAATATATGATTATGAAAAAGATAATCCTCAATTATCTTTATCGGAATTTATGGAAAAGATTGCGCTTGTGGCAGAAGTGGATAACCATGATGAAAATGAAAATGCTGTAGTGCTTATGACTATGCATAGTGCCAAAGGCTTAGAGTTTCCTGTTGTATTCCTTCCAGGTATGGAGGATGGTTTATTCCCTGGATGGAGAGCTCTGGAAAAACCTACGGGACTTGAAGAGGAAAGAAGACTTTGCTATGTAGGTATGACTCGGGCCAAGGAACGCTTGTTTATGACCAGTGCGCAGATGCGTACTTTGTATGGTAAGACAGAATACACCAGAGAATCACAGTTTATGAGAGAAGTAGATAAAAAGCTTATTGATGGTGATGGTGTTTATGAAAAAAAATCTTCAGGTTTTGATAGTGGATTTGGTAATAGCTGGGGAAGCGGCTCTGGGTTTGGAGGCACAGCTGCACAGCAATCACCGGCTTCAAGAATAGGTAGCAGCTGGGGTAATGCCGGAAGCAGACCAGGTGCAGCTAATTTAAGAGGTGGAAACGATGGATATGCTAAAGCTAATCCAAGCATGCCTTTTGATCCACTGGCAGCAGCAAGGAGGGAGTCGAAACAGAGTGCATCTTCAAAGTGCAATGCAAATTTTGAATCTGGAGACAGAGTAAATCATGCAAAATTTGGAGAGGGAATGGTAGTTTCTGTAGATGGAAAGACTATAAGTGTAATGTTTGATTCAGTAGGACTTAAAAAGCTGGCCAAAGATATTGCGCCAATTAAGAAAATATAAATTTAAGGGGAACATAGATGGAAAATCCAGTTGAAAACAGTGCGGATAAAAGAATAAACGAAATGAAAGCTAAGATTACACTTTTAAATGAAGCCGGAAAGGCTTATTATCAAGAGAGCAGAGAGATTATACCTAATATAGAGTACGACAGACTTTATGACGAGCTTGTGACCTTAGAAAAAGAAACAGGAGTAACATTAGCCAATAGTCCAACGGTAAATGTGGGTTACGAAGTACTGAGTAATTTACCAAAGGAAGCTCACTCTTCCAGGATGTTATCTCTTGATAAAACGAAAGACATGGATACTTTGGGTGCCTTTCTGGGAGATAAAGAAGGTGTGCTTTCATGGAAGCTGGATGGGCTTACTATAGTTCTCACTTATGAAGATGGAAAGATGGTAAAAGCAGTTACCAGAGGCAATGGCGAGATTGGTGAAGTAATAACTAACAACGCGAAAGTATTTGCTAATATGCCTGTAAGCATACCTTTTAAGGGGAGGTTAATTCTTAGAGGGGAGGCTATAATCACTTATTCTGAATTCCAGAAGATTAATGCTCAGATTAGTGAAGTAGATGCAAAGTATAAAAACCCAAGAAATTTATGCAGTGGCAGTGTTAGACAATTGAATAATCAAATTACCAAAGAAAGAAATGTACAATTTTTTGCTTTTTCATTAGTGCAGGCACAAGGTGGAATTAATACCAATTCCCGCCATCAGCAGCTTGACTGGCTAAAATCGCAGGGATTTGATGTGGTAGAATATAGAATGACTACGAAAGAAAACATTCAGGAGGATGTAGCTTGGTTTGCAGCTCATATAGAAAGCAATGATTTCCCATCGGATGGACTAGTATTGTTAATAGACGATATACAATATGGTGAAAGTCTGGGTAATACAGCAAAATTTCCTAGAAATGCCATGGCATTTAAGTGGCGTGACGAATTGAAGGAAACCACATTACAGGAAATCGAATGGAGCGCTTCCAGGACAGGCCTAATAAACCCTGTGGCTATATTTGAACCTGTAGAACTGGAAGGAACTACTGTCAGTCGTGCCAGTGTACACAATATTAGCATAATGCGCCAGCTGGAGCTTGGCAGAGGTGATACAATAGAAGTATATAAGGCTAATATGATCATTCCTCAGATTGCAAAAAATTTAACCCGTAGTGGAGTAAATAATATTCCTAAGAAATGCCCAGTTTGCGGTGGAATTACGGAGATTAAAAATGATAATGGAGTAGAAGTTCTTTTTTGCATTAATCCTGAGTGCCTGGCAAAACAAATTAAAGCATTTACCCATTTTGTCAGCCGTGATGCTATGAATATAGATGGACTTTCTGAGGCGACAATTGAGAAATTAATTGCGCAAGGATTAATAAAAGAATTAGCAGATTTGTTCCATGTGGAAAGATTTAAGCCAGAAATTATTGAGATGGAAGGGTTCGGAGAAAAATCTTTTAATAATTTGGTAGCTTCTGTGAAGAAAGCAAGTACTACAACGCCAGTAAGGCTGCTTTATAGTTTAGGGATTCCTAATATTGGAGTGGCAAATGCTAAGATTATCTGTAAGAATTGTAACTATAATTGGGAAAAGATACAAAACCTATCTGCAGACGAACTGGTGGAAATTGATGGCATAGGCGGGGTTATGGCGGAAGCTTATGTAAAGTTTTTTGCAGATGAGAAGAAAGAAAAAATAATAAAAGATATTTTAGCAGAGATAACTTTTGAAGAAATTGAACGTGAAGATACAGGGGAGCAGATTCTTGATGGTGTGGCATTTGTAATAACTGGGTCTTTAAATCACTTTGAAAACAGAGATGAATTAAAAGCTTTGATTGAGAGAAAAGGTGGAAAAGTAACAGGATCTGTAACTTCAAAAACAAATTATCTTATCAATAATGATGCACTTTCTGGATCATCTAAAAATAAAAAAGCTAAGGAACTAGGGGTTGAAATAATAACAGAAGAAGAATTCTTAGAAACATACGAGGTGAAAATAAATGCTTAAGGCTGGAAAATTGGATAGCGATTTACTAAAAAAAATAGTCTTTGAAAAAATAACCTATAGGAGCCCGGAAGTTCTGACAAGGCCAGGAATTGGTGAGGATTGTGCAGTTGTTGATTTTGGTGAGTATGAGTGCGTTATGTCTACGGACCCTATTACAGCTGCAATAAATGAAATCGGCAGACTTGCCGTACACATTACTTGCAATGATATCGCTTCAAACGGCATTCGGCCTTTGGGAATCATGCTGGCTGTAATGCTGCCGGTGGGAACTACAGAAGAAGACATTAGTTTGATGATGGAGCAGGCAGGGCAGACAGCAGCGGAACTTCAAGTTGAAATTATAGGTGGGCATACAGAAATTACCTCAGCAGTCAATACTCCGGTTATCGTGTCTACTGCAATTGGGAGAGCTAAAAAAGGCAAATCCCAACAGGCAAAGGAGATGAAGCCGGGAGACTTTATTATGATGACTAAATCTGCAGGTATTGAAGGCACTGGAATAATCGCTTCTGATTTTGAAAAGCAGCTTAAAGAATTTTGTACAAATGAGGAATTACAGGAAGCTAAAAAAATGTTAAACCAAGTAAGCGTTGTTAAAGATGGTATTGTTGCAGGAAGAATAGGAACTTCTGGTATGCATGATATCACTGAAGGGGGAGTTCTCGGAGCAGTTTGGGAAATGTGCCAGATTTCGGGAACTGGATGTGAACTGTGGATTGATAAAATTCCAGTAAAAGAGATAACAAAGAAAATTTGTAATGTTTTTCATATAAATTATTTGAGACTAATTTCAAGTGGATGTATGCTAATTATAGTGCGCTCTGAAAATAAACAACTGCTTGAAGAGGCCATGAATACAGCTAATGTGGAAATAAGCTGTATTGGGCAAATTAGAGAAAAACAATATGGCATTATGTCTTGCCACAGTGAAACTGGAAAATTATGCGAAATATTTCCACCAGAAAGTGATGAGTTATATAAAGTTATTGAATAAATTGACGATATATTAAAGTAGGTTACACTAATTAGTTTAGGGAAATCGGATAAAAGATTTTAATTAATTCAATTAAAGGGGGAAATAATATGAGTTATACAACAGGAACTAATTTTAGAAGCATAAAAAGCTTTTCGGGAGGTAGAGGTGTAGTCAGTCAGCTTAGAAGCTCATCTGCTTCAAATTATAAAAAAACTAACACATCTGAGGCTTCATCAAGTACAGGAACATCTAGCTCAAGCAATGCAGTTTTAGCAACTCAGCTAAAAACATATAGTAAAATTGCACAAAATAGTGCTGAGGATCTTCAGAAAAGTGGGGAGAAGCTTACTGCAACAGGAGAGAACTCACTATTTGGCAAAGCAGAAAAATCAAAGAGTACAAAGGATGTTGTAAGTGAGGCCACTGATTTTGTAAATAACTATAACAATATGCTTTCAAGCATTACAAAACTTGGGGGAACGGAAAATAAAAAATTTGTTTCAGAACTTAAAAAATACGCAGAAGATAATAAAGATGCACTTAAAAACGCTGGAATAACAGTGCTGACAGACGGAAGCCTGACCATGAATAAGAAAGAAATGAATGAGGCTTCTTTAGAAAATCTAAAAAAAGTATTTAATGGAAAAGACTCTTTTGCAGATAAAGTGACAAATTTAAGTTCAGATATAGAAGCAAATGTTAAAAAGAAGTTAAAAGAAAATTTACTTGTATTGGGGTCAAGTTCTTCAAGTACTTCCACCAGACATTCATCTGGTAGTTATTTTAATGTTTCGGTCTAATACAATTGTTATGTAAGCTGAGAGTAAGGAAACTCTTGGCTTATAATTTTTAGTTGACTTTTTAAAACTAAACTTGTATACTATGTAGGTATGAATTGCCTTTTAAAAGCTCCGCTTGATTAGGTTAGGGTCCTGCGCAATAAGACTCTGCGAACCTTGTCAGGTCCGGAAGGAAGCAGCAATAAGTGGAAGCTCTTATGTGCCGCAGACAAGCCTTCTCCAAAGTCGGCGGAGCTTTTAAAGGGCGATTTTTATTTTTATTTAAAAGAATCTAGAACCATTATGAAGTAAATGCAGTAGAAATCTACAAATCTTAGATTTGTGATTTACGTGCATAAGTCTGTCATCAAATTACTATGTAATTTCGACAGGCTAGTATATGTGGAAGAAGGGGAATGAAATATGTATACAGCATTATATAGAGCGTATCGCCCTGAAACCTTTGATACAGTCTTAGGACAAGAACATATTGTAAAAATTTTAAAAAATCAGATCGCAGGGGACTCTACAGGCCATGCGTATTTATTCTGTGGAACCAGAGGAACAGGAAAAACTACCACTGCGAGACTTTTGGCAAAGGGTGTTAATTGTACTTCTGACAATCTTAGACCATGTGGTGTGTGTGATAATTGTAAATCTATAAAAGAAGGCACTTTTATGGATGTTATTGAAATTGATGCAGCGTCTAACAATGGTGTAGATAATATTCGTGAATTAAAAGAAAGTGTTAAATATCCTCCGGTTGTAGGGAGAAGAAAAGTTTATATTATAGATGAAGTACATATGCTTTCCTCAGGAGCATTTAATGCACTTTTAAAAACTTTGGAAGAACCTCCGGAAAATGTAATGTTTATACTGGCTACAACAGAGCCTCAAAAACTTCCAGCAACTATTCTTTCAAGATGCCTTAGACTGGATTTCAGACGTGTACCTGAAACAGTGTTAAAAACAGGTATGAAGGGTATTTGCCAGACCATGGGAATAACGATTGAAGACGGGGCATTAGCCCTTGTTGCCGCAAATGCAGACGGATCCGTAAGGGATGGCTTGAGTATATTAGACCAATGCTTGTCAGCAGGTTCAAAAGACATTTCCAGAGATGATGTTTTGGAGATACTTGGTACTGCTGGGGAAGATACATTTTTGGATATAACCGATGCAGTCACAAGACACAATGTGGCGGAAGCTTTATTGCTGCTGGATAGAGTCCTGGCAGATGGAAAAGATGTCAGACAGTTTATGAAGGATTGGGTAACGCATTACAGAAATCTTTTAATAACTAAATTTGTAAATCATGCAGAGGATATGCTTAACATGTCCTGTGAAAATATAGAAAGAATTTGTGGGCAAAGCCAAAGGCTGGATGTTATGGAAATCAATAATGGTATTATTGAGCTCTCAAAAACTATGGCCGATGCTAAATGGTCCACCCAGCCTAGAGTGTTACTGGAATTATGTATTGTAAAAATGTCTACAGGAATGCTGCAGAAAACTACATATGTACAGCAGCCTCAACAACAGTCTGTACCACAGAATGTAAGTGTTAATCGAGCAGAAGCAATTCCTGATTTTATGAAAAATCAGGATGCAGTAAAGGAACTTGACACCCCTGAGAAAGCTACGGCTAACCCAATAGTGACAAACACTAGTGATATTGATAAAGATGCACTGTGGCATTGGATTTTTGAACAGGGTGAAGCTTCCAGTGCAAGTTTTAATTTGATACGAACTGGAACAGAACTTATAGATTTAAATGATAAGCATTTTGTTGTCATGGCAACCAGTTCTACAATTGCAAATTATGTGGAAAAGAAAAAGCAGATTCTAGAAGATATTATGACAGAACATACCGGTGTCCGCAGAGAGCTTTCTTGTAAGGTAAAAGGAGAGCAGGGCGGAAAGTCTGGTAATATTGACATACAAAATATAAAGAAAAATGCAGAGAATGCATTGGGAATAAATATTGAATTAGTATAGGAGGAGAATATAATGGGAAAAGGTATGAGAGCAGGAAAAAAGCCTAGTATGGGCGGCGGCATGGGTGGAAATATGCAGAAGCAGCTTCAGCAGGTTCAGGCAATGCAGAAAAAAATGGAAGAAACTCAGGAAGAAATAGAAAAGATGGAAACTACTACAACCGCAGGTGGTGGTGCTGTGACTATTACAGTAAATGGTGCGAAACAGATTACAAATATTCAATTAAAACCAGAAATTGTTGATCCGGATGATATTGAAATGCTTCAGGATTTAATTATGGTTGCTGTGAATGAAGCTTTGAGACAGATGGAAGAAATCTCAGAGGGAGAAATGAGTAAAATTACTGGAGGACTAAACATACCAGGATTGATGTAATTAAGATTGGAAGCAAAATAAATGAAATATTATGCAAAACCATTAAATAAATTAATTAATGAACTTTCCAAGCTACAAGGAATAGGAAATAAGACGGCCCAGAGACTTGCTTTTAATATTCTAGACATGGAGGATAAAGAAGCATTTTCTATCGCTCAGGCAATTATAGATGCAAAGACTAATATGAAATATTGTTCTATTTGCGGAAATTTGACTGATATAGAGCCTTGTTCAATTTGTTCTGACTCCGGCAGGGACCAGAGCGTTATATGTGTTGTAGAAAGCCCTAAGGAAGTTGCGGCTATGGAGAGAATCAGAGAGTTCACAGGTCTTTATCATGTACTGCATGGGGCTATTTCTCCATTAGAAGGGATTGGCCCAGAGGATATTAATTTGAAGTCGCTTATTACGCGGCTTCAAGAGAATGATGTGAATGAAATTATTCTTGCAACTAACCCTAATATCGAGGGAGAAGCTACAGCTATGTACATTGCCAGATTAATAAAACCTACAGGTATAACCGTATCCAGAATAGCACACGGTATACCTGTAGGCGGCGATTTGGAATATGCTGACGAAGTGACTCTATCAAAGGCTATGGAAGGACGTAGAAACTTGTAATTAAAAATGCAGGTTTCTTTTTTTTGCCTGTTTTATTAAGTAAGCATAGCGGGCTTTTTCGGCAAGGATGTCGTAGGTCGCATAATCAATTAAATCACTGTCAGTAAGCTCGTTGAAAATAGATTCAGAGCGAACAAGTTTATTGTGTACCTCTTTTAAATTAGAAATAATCATCTGGCCTTCATCTTGAGGAACAGGTACTCCTGTGAGTTTCTTATAAATTTTTTCGGCATTATCAGCCAGCCCGTTCAATTGGATCATTATGTAATTTCCTTTCCTAATTTACTAATTAATTCTATTTTGTTCCTGTATGACATATTCTATACAAAACATTACAAAGGATGTGAGAAAAATATGGACACAGGGATGGAAGTTATTATATTTCTAGCTTATGCAGCTGGCCTGCTAATTATATTTCTTTTAGCAAAATTGTTTGCTTTTTCTGGCAGGATAATTTTGAAAATAGTTATAAACAGCATCTGCGGAGGAATTATATTAATTGTAATCAATTTGATTGGGGCAAGCTTTGGAATACATTTACCAATAAATGTAGTAACAGGCTTCGGTATTGGTACTTTGGGAATACCAGGTATCATTCTTTTATATTTAATTAGCTGACACCATAGGAAAAAACTATAATATGATTAGTTTGCTATATCCCTTGCAAAAAACAATTTTGCCAGGGATATTTTTTTACTTTATATTTAGAAAAAACACTGAATAAAAATAAAAATAACCCAAAATAATTTGTGTATAATCACTAGTACTATCAACAAAATTGTAAAAATGCACAAATAATTTATACGATTATAAACGCATCAAAGAAACTGTAAAAATAAAAAATGTTTAAAAATAAAGGATTCTTTGGTTGTTTCTTGTATATTGTATTATTTTTTGTACATGTTGACATTGGTGTAAATATGGTATAAAGTAAATGCATTAGCGAAAATTAGATGTATAAAAATAAGTACAAAAACAGTAACTATTTTGCTGATACAAGTTAAATTGAGTTATGAGTTATGTAAAGTATAATAAGTTTGAATAAACTTAACTATAGGGAGGAAAAGATGACACAGAGTAGAATGAGAACTATGGATGGAAATACAGCAGCAGCACATGTATCTTATGCGTTTACTGATGTTGCCGCAATTTATCCTATAACGCCATCATCAACCATGTCTGAAGTTGTTGATGAATGGTCTGCTTATGGCAGAAAAAATATTTTTGGTCAGACGGTTAAGGTTGCAGAGATGCAGTCAGAGGCGGGTGCAGCAGGAACTGTTCATGGTTCTCTTGCAGCAGGAGCATTGACTACTACATATACATCATCACAGGGATTGTTATTGATGATTCCTAACATGTACAAAATTGCAGGAGAATTACTGCCAGGTGTATTCCATGTAGCTGCAAGAACAGTTGCAACCCATGCATTATGTATATTTGGAGATCATTCAGATGTTATGGCTACAAGACAAACCGGATTTGCAATGCTTGCATCAGGATCTGTTCAGGAAGTTATGGACCTTGGAGGTGTAGCACATCTTGCCTCAATAAAATCAAGAGTTCCTTTTGTTCATTTCTTTGATGGATTTAGAACTTCTCACGAAATTCAGAAAATAGAAGTTATAGGATATGAAGACTTTAAGAAGCTGGTGGACTGGAAAGCTGTGCAGGATTTTAGAAATCGTGCATTAAACCCTGAACACCCTGTAGTAAGAGGTACAGCTCAGAATCCGGATATATTTTTCCAGGCAAGAGAAGCGTCCAATAAATTTTATGATGCAGTTCCAGAAATTGTAGTGGAATATATGAACGAAATAAGCAAATTAACAGGAAGAAACTATAAGCCTTTTGATTATGTTGGTGCACCTGATGCTGAAAACGTTATTGTTGCCATGGGTTCAGTCTGCGAAACAATTGAGGAAACAATGACTAAACTTATCCTTGAGGGCCATAGAGTTGGTTTAATCAAGGTAAGATTATATAGACCATTCGTTAAGAAATACTTTATGGATGTACTTCCTAAAACTGTTGAAAGAATTGCAGTTCTTGACAGAACAAAGGAACCTGGAGCTCTTGGAGAACCATTATACCAAGATGTCAGAACAATGCTGTATGGAGAAAGGAATGCACCTGAAGTCTATGGGGGACGTTATGGTCTAGGTTCAAAAGATACAACTCCAGGAATGATTCATGCTATATATGATAATTTGTATCATAAGAGACCAAAGAATCATTTTACAGTAGGTATTGAGGATGATGTAACAGGAGTTTCATTACCATATACAGAAGGCATTGCAAGAGAGCCAGAAGGAACTATTAAGTGTAAGTTCTGGGGACTTGGTTCTGATGGTACAGTTGGTGCAAATAAAACTGCAATTAAGATTATTGGAGATAAGACTAATCTATATGCACAGGGCTATTTTGCTTATGATTCCAAGAAGTCTGGTGGTGTTACTATTTCGCATTTGAGATTTGGTGAACATCCGATTCAGTCTACATACTTAATTAACCAGGCTGACTTTGTTGCATGTCATAATCAGGCATACTTAAGGCAATATGATATGCTTAAAGACTTAAAGAAGGGTGGAACTTTCTTACTAAATTGTATGTGGGAGAATGAAAAAGAAATTGCAGAACATCTTCCTGCAAAGGTGAAGAGAGAACTGGCAAAGAAGAATATTAATTTTTATGTTATAGATGCATGGAAGTATGCAGGTGAAATTGGTCTTGGCAGCAGAATCAATATGATCATGCAGTCAGCTTTCTTTAAGCTTACAAATGTTATTCCTATGGAACAGGCCATTGAATACTTAAAGGAAGGTATCGAAAAGACCTACAAGAAGAAAGGCCAGAGCGTTGTAGAAATGAACTGGAAGGCTGTTGATGCTGGTGCTAATGGTATTAAGAAAATCAATGTACCTGCAGAATGGGTAAATTCAGAAAATCCTAAAGGAAAGACAGAAGAACTTCCGGAATTTATAGAACAGATCCTGATTCCTATGAACAAGCAGGAAGGTGAGGATTTACCTGTAAGTGCATTTAATGGAAGAGAGGATGGAACTTTCCCTTCAGGAACTAGTGCTTATGAAAAACGTGGAGTAGCAATTCTTCTTCCTGAATGGAATAAAGATGCTTGTATTCAGTGTAACCAATGTTCCTTTGTATGTCCTCATGCAGCTATCAGACCAATACTTCTAGATAAGGATGAAAAGGAAAAGGCACCATTTACATTTGAAACTGTTCCAGCAACTGGAAAAGGCCTTGAAGGATATCATTATAGAATGCAGCTTTCTGCCTTAGATTGTTTAGGCTGCGGAAATTGTGCTGATATTTGTCCTGCTAAAGAAAAGGCCCTAACTATGAAGGTATATGCTCAGGTTGTAAAAGAAGCAGATAATTGGAATTATAGTACAACAATACCTGTAAAAGATAAATTACTAAATAAAGAAACTGTAAAAGGAAGCCAGTTTGCAAAGCCATATATTGAATTCTCAGGTGCTTGTGCAGGATGTGGCGAAACACCATACATAAAACTGGTAACTCAGTTGTTTGGGGATAGAATGCTTATTGCAAATGCCACAGGATGCTCATCTATTTGGGGTGCTTCAGCACCATCAATGCCTTATTGCAAAGATGAAAATGGCAGAGGGCCGGCTTGGGCAAACTCTTTATTTGAAGATAATGCAGAATATGGCTATGGAATGCTTCTTGCATCAAAACAGATGCGTGAAAAAATTGAGCACACTATGAAAGCATTACTGGAACTTGATATTGCAGAAGATTTAAAAGAAGCTATTGAAGAATGGCTTGAATATAAAGAAGATGGCAAGGAATCCAGAGCAAAGAGTGATAAGGTAATGCAGTGCATAGACAACCTTAAGACTTCTGATGATGTGATCCAGAAGTTATGTAAGAGAATTTCCGACAGCAAAGATTATTTAGTTAAAAAATCAATTTGGGCTCTTGGTGGTGATGGATGGGCTTATGATATAGGTTATGGTGGTCTTGACCATGTTCTTGCTTCAGGGGAGAATATAAATATCCTGGTATTCGATACAGAAGTTTACTCCAATACAGGCGGTCAGGCATCTAAGTCAACACCTGCAGCAGCAGTAGCTAAATTCGCTGCTTCTGGTAAGAGGATAAAGAAGAAGGACTTAGGAATGATGGCTATGTCTTATGGCTATGTATATGTTGCACAGGTTGGTATGGGTGCAGATAAGGCACAGCTGTTAAAAGCTATAACTGAGGCGGAAGCTTATGATGGCCCATCACTTATTATTGCATATTCACCTTGTATTAATCACGGATTAAAGAAGGGTATGGGTAAGTCACAAGAAAATATTAAGGATGCAGTTGAATCAGGATACTGGCACTTATACAGATTCAATCCAGAATTAAAGAATAAGGGCAAGAATCCATTTACGCTAGATTCAAAGGCTCCTACAGCAAGTTTTAAGGACTTTATTATGGGTCAAATGAGATATTCTTCACTTTCAAGAGAATTCCCAGATATATCAGATAAGCTATTTGATCTGACTGAAGAATACGCTAAGGAGCGTTATGAAGGTTATAAGAAATTAGCTGAGGAAAAATAAAGTTTAATTTAATATGAATAAAACCAACAAAAACAGGTAAATTGTATATTTAAATTTACCTGTTTTTTTTATATGATGTAAAATATAACAACACGTTGTTGGTAATTTAATAAATTGGTTTAAGAAAAGAAGGTGGCACAAAAATTGGAAACGGAAAAATGCATTATTCTCAAACATATAGATAAAAGTTTTGGTGAGCATCAAGTATTAAAAGATGTAAGTATAGAAGTTCCTTATGGTGCTATTTATGGAATGCTGGGACCGTCTGGATGCGGAAAGACTACTACTGTAAAAATAATTGCAGGTATATCAGAAGCAACTTCAGGAGATGTTTTAGTATTAGATGAAAAAATGCCTAACCTTCAGTTGATGGGAAAGGTTGGATACATGGCGCAATCGGATGCCCTATATGGAGATTTGACGGCAAGACAAAATTTGGAGTTTTTTGGGCAGTTATATGGCATAGAAAATATGAAACTAAAGTTAAGAATAGAAGAGGTTATAAAAGTAGTTAATCTTTATAAAGATTTAGATAAACCTGTTTCAGACTTTTCTGGAGGTATGAAAAGAAGGCTGTCCTTAGCTATGACTATATTACATGAACCAAAAGTCCTTATACTTGATGAACCTACAGTAGGAATTGATCCATTGCTTAGAAAAAATATTTGGAATGAGCTGTACAAGATGACTGACAGTGGTGTAACTATTTTAGTTACTACTCATGTAATGGATGAAGCTGAAAAGTGTACTCATTTATCCATGATGAGAGAGGGGAAACTATTAGCTACAGGAACACCTGTTGAAATACAAGTTAAAGCAGGTGCACAAAACCTTGAAGAGGCATTTGTATACTTTAGTAGTATGGATGAGGAGGCTGAGGGTTAAATGAGGGTTAAGGCTTTGGCAAAGCGAATCTTAATGCAGATTAGAAATGACAAACGCACACTGGCGTTAATGCTTGTAGCACCTTTACTGATACTTACGCTGTTGTATTTTGTTTTTGAAGGAGCACAAAACACTGTAGATATAGGTGTTATAAATGTTTCAGAAGGTTTCATAGAGGAGCTGATACAGAATAATGTAGTACCTACACGTTGCCAGGATTTATCGGAATTGGAGAAAGGGAAAGTAACGGCAGTTGTGACGGTTAAGAGCGGAAAAGTGTACGCATGGGTAGACGGAAGTAATTCAACAAAATCAGGCAATGCCGTTAAAGCAATTGAAGCTGCCAGCAGAGGTGTTATGCAGCTAAGAACGGATTTAAAGTCCGATATAACTTATGTTTATGGAGCAGAAGACTTATCGCTATTTGATAACTTTGCATCTATATTAATGGGATTCTTAGTTTTCTTTTTAGTATTTCTTATTTCGGGAATGTCCTTTTTAAAAGAAAGAACTACGGGAACTTTGGAAAAGGTATTGTCTGCACCGATTAAAAGATGGGAAGTAGTTGCTGGATATGTTTTGGGGTTTGGCATACTAAATGTAGTTCAGTCAGTGGTGATATCATTCTATTTAGTATATGTTTTAAAGATAATGATGATAGGCTCTATATGGTTAGTTTTACTTACAACCCTGGTCACAGCCATAACGGCATCAACTTTAGGTATTTTAGTGTCCACTGCGGCAAATTCAGAGTTTCAGATGATACAATTTATACCAGTTATAATTGTACCACAGGCATTTTTTACAGGACTTTTTACGCTTCCACCAGCTTTAGATATAATCGGCCGGGTAATGCCGCTCTATTATACGGCAGATGCTTTAAAAGCTGTAATGCTTAAAAATGCAGGGATTATGGATATATTATGGGACTTGGTGATTCTTGTGGTATTGTCTGTCATTTTTATGATAATAAATACAAAATTATTAAAACGGTATAGAAATATATAAAGAAGGTGGAGAAATAATGAAAAGGGTAAAAGTTAATACAAAGGTTGTACCTTTTATAGTATTATTACTAATTGTAGCAGTTGTTTGTTACTTTAATTTAAAGGATAGAAATTATTATATTGGAGAAGTTGAGGGGGTAATGGTATCACATCCTGCAGAGGTTTCGGGAAAAATCTTAGAAAGCACAGTGCAGTTGGGCAGTCAGGTAAAAGAGGGGGATATTGTTGCAATAATAGATAGTACCAATCAAAAATATGTAGTGGAACAATTAGAACTGAATTTGCAGAAAGCTAAATTAGCTGTAAATGGCAGTAAAGTAGGGTATGGAGGCACAGCAGATAATAATTATAGTGTAGCTAAAGCCAATTATGAAAGTGCAGTTGTAATTGCAGAAAAGGCAAAGCAAGACTATGATAAGGCGAAATCATTGTATGCCGAATCAGCTATTTCAGAAACTGCATTGGATAGTGCAAAGGTTGCGTATGAAACAGCAGAAAGCACAGTAGAATCTTCCAAGGCACAGGTCAAAAATAGTTCAGACAAAACCGCTGGGAACGCTGCGGATATAGATGTGGCATTATTGGAAAGTCAATTGAACCAGCAAAAGGAAATTCTTGAAAAGTATACTATATTAGCAGGATGCGATGGCATTGTTATGAGTAAGAATTACAGTGAAGGGGATATAGTGGCTGCTGGCTACAATATCGCTGATATATCTTCTGATAAGGAGCAGTATGCAGTTATTTATTTTCCAGAAGACAAATTAGATCATATTAAATATAACCAAAAGGCTGTAGTCACTATTAACAATGATTCAGTAGAAAGCAAAATTAAATACATCGATGTAAAAGCACAATATACGCCTAAAGAACTGCAAAGTGCAGCTAATCGAAATCAGGAAAGTATCAGAGTTAAAGTATTGCTTCCTAAGGATTGTAATGTTAACGTAGGACAGAAAATAAAGGTACGTTTATAGGAGAAGAAAAAATGGAATCAAAACGAGTACAAGACACAAAACAGAAAATAAAAGATGCTTTTTTAGAACTTTATAAACAAAAGCGTATTGAAAAAATTAGCATAAAGGAGATTACAGAGAAAGCGCATATAAATAGAGGAACTTTTTATGTATATTACATAGATATATATGATTTACAGGAAAAGGTCGAAAATGACGCCATAGAACAGATTAAGAAGCATGCACTTCCGGTTATAAAAGCATTGATAATGAATAAGAAAATAGATATGGGAGTATTACCAAAAGAGTTTTTTTACGGAGAGCAAGCAATGTTGGAACTGTTCTTTGGAGAGAGTGCAGAAATAAGAGCTATAAAAAAGCTTAAAAAAATTATGCAGGAGACTGTTATGGAAATGTTTGACTTGCAAAATGGTATAGACGATTTAGGAAAGGTAAAACTGAAATATGCATTGGAATATGTGTCCTCCGCTCAATTGGGTATAGTGGGATACTGGTTTAAAAATAATATGGAACTTCCTATGGAGGAACTTGGTAAAATTGTAGAAAAAATAAATCAGAATGGTGTAATAACATATATAAGTAAAGAACTTAAAAAAGTGGATGTTTAACGTCCACTTTTTTATAGATACGAATAGAATTAACGCGTTTTAGTAAAATATATAAATGAATTATTACATAATACAAAAAACATACGAAAAACTTATAAAAGGAGCAAAGGGGATGTAATTTAATTTGTTATTTTTTTTCATAAAAGTATTCAGTAAAGTTAAGATGATAAAAGACATACCACTTAAAAGACAACTAATCATATATAGGTTAAGAATATCCACATATCCTAAGAGCAAACCAAGTACAGACATGAGTTTTATATCTCCAAATCCGATACATTCCCTTTTTTTTAATATAAGCCCTGCTATTAATAGTATGAAAAAAGGAAGGGCACCCGCCAAAAGGCCAAATATTTTATTAGATATATTCTCTGTAGTAAGATTTAAAAGACCTAAAATGAGAATTAGAATAACGTGTTGGTCTGGAATAATCATGTAAAGAATGTCAGACAAACAAATATGAGAAAGTAATAATATCATAATAATGTTAGTAAATGAATCTAGGAATGAATGCGGTGTGCTAAAAAGAAAAAAGATAATAAGTGATGTGTACAAAAATACTGGGAAAAAGTAGAAAGTTAGTGAGACATATTTCTGCAAAGGACTAGCTGAAGTATCTGTATTATAGTCACATAACCATTTATAAGGTAATAGATTAAAACTATATATAATAACAATTGAGTAAACTGATATCATTAACATAGTGGCAAACATAAAAAAACCTCCTTCCAATATATGTAAATCATATATAAAATCACATATATTGTCAAGAAGGTAATCATATCACATATGCGTTATCGCTTATGTATCGGAGTATATTCAAGGTAAGGCTGAACACCATTATAGGCTGGCCTCATCAGGCGTCTGCCTGTAATAATTTCTTCCAATCTGTGTGCACACCATCCAGAAAGTCTTGCGGTAGCAAATAAAGGCGTAGCAATGTCAACAGGAATATTTAACGCTCTATATACGAATCCTGAATATAAATCCACATTAGCAGGTATTGGTTTATCAATACCTTTCACTTCTTTATATAATGCAGAACCACGTTTTTCGATAAATTCATATAAGTTAAAGGCATCTTCTAAGCCTTTGCTTTCTGCAAGCTTCTTTGCCATTCCCTTTAAAAGTACAGCTCTTGGATCAGAAATGGTATAAATTGCATGACCTAATCCATATATTAAACCACTGCCATCATTGGCTTCACCTTTTAATACTTTTACAAGATAATCTTCTACCTGGGCTTCATTAGTAATATCTTTAACATGTTTGTTTAAATCATGAATCATATTAATTACGGCAATATTTGCTCCACCATGTCTAGGACCTTTTAAAGAACCTACGGCAGCAGAAATAGCAGAATACGTATCTGTGCCTGAAGAAGAAACCAGGTGAGTCGTAAAACTTGAATTATTACCACCACCATGTTCTGCATGTAATATTAAAGATAAATCAAGAAGTTTTGCTTCAATATCTGTATATTCGCCAGTAGGACGAATCATTCTCAATATATTTTCTGCAGTACTCAATTCTGGGATAGGATTGTGTAAATGCAGGCTTTCATTATCAAAAGAGGAACGTTTTGCCTGAAAACCGTATGCAATCAGAGCTGGGAAATGTCCTATAAGTGATAGAGATTGGCGTAAAACATTTTCTACAGATGTATCATCGGGATTTTCATCGTATGAATACATGGCTAAAACGCTTCTTGCTAATTTGTTCATAATACTTTTTGAAGGGGCTGTTAATATCATATCTCTGGCAAAACCTTTTGGCAGCTCACGCTTAGCACCCAGCATTTTGTTAAACTCTAGCAGCTCATCTTTGCTGGGTAGTTCTCCAAATAAAAGCAGATAGGTAACTTCTTCAAAGCCAAAACGATCTTCTCTTACACAGTTTTTAAAAATATCTTCTACATCATAACCTCTATAATATAGTTTTCCGTCAATTGAAATTTTGTTTCCGTTTTCGTCAAACTCGTATCCAATCACTTCACCAACTTTAGTAAGTCCAACAATAACTCCTGTTCCGTTGGCATTACGAAGTCCTCTTTTTACGTCTTTTTCAATGTATAAAGAGTCGGGAATAACATCAGTTTTACTTAAAATTTTTGCTTTGCTCATGTAAAAAGCTTTTTCCCCTGATAGCCTGTCAATTAGTCTATCTTTTTCAGCTGTGAAAGCTGCATAGTTGTCACTCATAATTACCACCTCTATATACTAAATATCTGGGCTGCCCCAAAATGTATAAATGTATACAATGTTAGTTTTAATAAAATCGATACCTAATAAATACCGATTAAACTTACCACTATTAAAAATTTACACTTTAATAGTATACCATGATAAAACTACGACAACAAGGGTATAAATAAAATAATCATAACTAGACATTAAAAGTTGTGTGTGATATTATAAGAAATAAACAAATGTTCTTTAAATGAAAGAGGCAGATTAATGGGTGAATTTAAAGTAGTTTCAGATTTTAAATTGATGGGTGACCAGCCACAAGCGGTAGATCGTCTTGTGGAAGGCATTTTAAATGGTAAAAAACACCAGACATTGCTTGGGGTTACAGGATCAGGAAAAACATTTACAATTGCAAATCTTATTGAGAGAGTACAAAAGCCTACATTAGTAATATCACACAACAAAACGCTTGCAGCGCAGCTTTGTGGTGAGTTTAAAGAATTTTTTCCGGATAATGCGGTAGAGTATTTTGTAAGCTACTATGACTATTATCAGCCGGAAGCCTATGTACCATCTACGGATACTTATATCGAAAAAGATTCAAATATAAATGATGAAATAGATAAGCTCCGTCACTCTGCAACAGCAGCGCTTGCAGAACGCCGAGATGTTATCATAGTGGCCAGTGTTTCCTGCATTTATGGTTTAGGCAGCCCATTTGACTATGAAAATCAAATGCTATCATTAAGACCAGGAATGGAAAAAAGCAGACAAGATATATTAAGGAAGCTAGTAGATATTCAATATACCAGAAATGATATGGAATTTGCCAGGGGTACATTCAGAGCAAGAGGTGATGTTATTGATATATATCCTGCCGGAGCGGAAAATGCCATAAGGGTAGAACTTTTTGGCGATGAGATAGAAACAATAAAAGAAATGAACCCTGTTACTGGTGAAATCCTGGGATTAAGAAATCATATTGCTATATTTCCTGCATCCCATTATGTTACTTCAAAAGAAAATACAGAAAAAGCCATCGTTACAATTGAACAAGAATTAAATGAGCAATTGAAATGGTTTAAAGATAGAGGAAAACTTCTTGAGGCTCAGCGAATAGAGCAGAGAACGCGATATGACCTTGAAATGCTAAGAGAAGTAGGAAGCTGTAAAGGTATTGAGAACTATTCGAGGCATATAAATGGATTATCTCCAGGGAACCGGCCATACACATTAATTGACTATTTCCCAGAGGATTTCCTTATTGTCATTGATGAGTCTCATGTAATGCTGCCACAGCTTCATGCTATGTATGCAGGAGACCGAGCAAGAAAAACGTCTCTGGTAGATTATGGATTTAGGCTGCCTTCCGCTTTGGACAACAGACCACTTCAATTTGAAGAATTTGAAAATATAGTCAATCAGATTGTATATGTAAGTGCAACTCCGGCAAAATATGAAATAGAAAGTAGTGGTGGTGTTTCTGCAGAACAGGTGATCAGACCTACAGGGCTGCTTGATCCTAAAATTGAAATTAGAAGGACTCAGGGCCAGATAGATGATCTGATAGGAGAAATAAATAAAGTCACAGAGCGGGGAGAAAGAGTATTTGTGACTACTTTGACTAAAAAAATGTCAGAAAGTCTAACAGATTATTTGAAAAATGTAAGTATTAAGGTAAGATATTTGCATTCTGAGATAGATACTCTGGAAAGGATGGAAATAATAAGGGACTTAAGGCTGGGTGTTTTTGATGTACTTGTAGGTATCAATCTACTTAGAGAAGGTTTGGATATTCCAGAGGTTTCTCTGGTGGTTATTTTAGATGCAGACAAGCAGGGTTTCCTAAGAACAGAAACATCATTGATTCAGACCATAGGCCGTGCAGCAAGAAATGCTGAAGGCAGAGTCATAATGTATGCGGACAGCATGAGTGATGCTATGAAAAAGGCTATTAGTGAAACAGAAAGAAGAAGAGGAATCCAACAGTCATACAATGAAAAGCATGGCATTATACCAACAACGGTTAAAAAAGCTGTTAGGAAAGTTATTGAAGCTACAAAAGCAGCAGAGGAAGAGGCAGAATATTATGCTGGGAAGAGCCCTCTTGAATTAACTAAAAAAGAACTGACGGAGTATATTAAAAAGCTTGAAAAGGAAATGAAACAAGCTGCTTCAGACTTGCAATTTGAGCGTGCTGCTCAGCTTAGAGATCAGATATTTGAATATAAATTAAAGCTTTAAATAAAGAAAAAACAACAATATCGTTAATTTGCGATGCACGGTATTATAGATTATAGATGGAGAAGATATGGCAAACGAAATTATTATAAAGGGTGCCAATGAGCACAATTTAAAAAATATAGATATTACTATACCAAGAGATAAAATGGTAGTTATTACAGGGCTTTCTGGCTCAGGAAAATCATCACTTGCATTTGATACAATATATGCAGAAGGGCAAAGACGATATATGGAGAGTCTGTCTTCTTATGCCAGACAGTTCCTAGGGCAAATGGAAAAACCAGATGTGGAATATATAGAAGGTTTATCACCTGCAATTTCTATCGACCAAAAAACAACAAATAAAAATCCTCGTTCTACAGTAGGTACAGTTACAGAAATCCATGATTACTTACGACTTATGTATGCTAGAATAGGGATACCACACTGCCCTGTCTGCGGTATTGAAATAAAAAGCCAATCGGTGGATCAGATAGTTGACAGTTTAATGCTATTAGACGATGGTACTAGAATTACAATGCTTGCACCAGTCATCAGAGAACGTAAAGGCGAGCATGAAAAAATAATCGAAAGAATACGAAAAGAGGGTTTTACAAGAGTCAGAATAGATGGTGAACTTGTAAATATTACAGAGGAAGAAGTAAAGCTAGAAAAGAACTTTAAGCATACTATTGAAATTGTTGTAGACAGAATCATTATAAAGGATGGTTCTGAAAGCAGAGTAGCAGAAGCTGTTGAACTGGCTATCTCACATGGCGATGGTTTAGTAATTGCACAGATAGTCGATAAAGAAGCCGAACAGTCATATGATAAAGTTTTTTCTACTAAATTAGCGTGCCCTGATCATGGCATAAGCTTAGAAGAACTGGAACCAAGAATGTTTTCTTTTAACAGCCCCTTTGGAGCTTGTCCTGATTGTAATGGCTTAGGTTTCAGTGAGAAAATTGATCCAGACTTAATTATAGAAAAGCAAGAATTGAGTATTGCAGGGGGGTGCTTGGGAAATATCTTTGCATCCATGGAAATAACAGGATTCTATAGACAGATGATTGAAGCACTAGCCAAAGAACACGGAGCTGATTTAGATACACCTTACAATAAACTTCCGGATAAATTCAAGAAAGAACTGCTTTACGGTACAGGAAGCAGACATTTGAAGTATTTTTATAAAAGCAGAAACAATAATTCAGAATCTTACAGAGATCATCCTTTTGAAGGGGTTATTAACAATCTTGAACGCAGATATAAAGAAACAAATTCAGAATTTATAAAAGATAAAATGCAGCAGTATATGCGTATAACACCATGTGAAAAATGCCAAGGTAAGAGATTAAAACCAGAAGTCTTGGCGGTTACTGTGGGTGGGAGAAATATAGCTGAAGTATCAGAAATGTCTATCAGGGAAACTGTAAAATTCGTAAACGGACTTCAACTTAACAATACAGATCAAATGATTGCACAGCAGATTCTAAAAGAAATAAAAGCTCGGTTAGGATTTTTAATTGATGTAGGATTAGATTACTTAAGCTTATCAAGAACTTCAGGAACATTATCGGGAGGAGAGTCCCAAAGAATAAGACTTGCTACACAAATCGGGTCAAGCCTTGTTGGTGTACTTTATATTTTAGATGAGCCTAGTATTGGTCTTCATCAGAAGGATAATGAAAAATTATTAAAAACCTTAAGAAATTTAACGGATATTGGGAATACTCTTCTTATTGTTGAACATGATGAAGATACGATGTATGCTGCTGATCATATAATTGATATCGGGCCTGGTGCAGGCATACATGGAGGCGAAGTTATTGCTCAGGGAAATGTTGAACAGATTAAAAAATGTAAAAACTCTTTAACGGGGCAGTATTTATCAGGAACAAAAGTAATAAAGGTACCAGATGAGAGAAGAAAGGGCAATGGACAGTTTATAAAAATAATTGGAGCAAGGGAAAACAATTTACAAAATATAAATGTGGAGATACCACTTGGTGAATTAGTATGTGTAACTGGGGTGTCAGGATCAGGTAAAAGCAGTCTTATTAATGAAATTTTATATAAAGGGCTGGCACAGAAAATAAACAGAGCAAAGGACAAGCCTGGGGAACATGATGAGATAAGTGGAATAGACAACATAGATAAGATTATTGACATTAATCAGGCACCAATTGGAAGAACGCCAAGGTCAAATCCTGCTACGTATACTGGTGTTTTTACACCTATAAGAGATTTATTCGCTCAATTACCAGAATCAAAGGTAAGAGGATACGAAAAGGGGCGATTCAGCTTTAATGTAAAAGGCGGTCGCTGTGAAGCTTGTAGTGGAGACGGAATTATAAAGATTGAGATGCACTTTCTTCCAGATGTTTATGTACCTTGTGAGGTGTGCAAAGGCAAGCGTTATAATCGCGAAACCCTTGAGGTTAAGTATAAAGGCAAAAGCATATACGATGTATTAGATATGAATGTATCTGAAGCTGTAGAATTCTTTAAGAATATTCCTGCTATTGCAAGACAGATGGATACCCTGGAAGAGGTGGGTCTTGGTTATATTAAACTTGGGCAACCATCCACACAGCTTTCGGGAGGAGAAGCACAGAGAATAAAACTAGCTACAGAGCTTTCTAAAAGAAGTACAGGAAAAACCATGTATATTCTTGATGAGCCTACAACGGGACTACATTTTGCAGATGTAGATAAACTGATTGAGGAGCTTCAAAAGTTAGTGGATGCAGGCAATAGTGTAGTGGTTATTGAACATAATCTTGAAGTTATAAAAATGGCTGACTACATCATAGATTTAGGACCGGACGGTGGTAATAGAGGTGGAACTATTGTTGGTACTGGCACTCCTGAGCAGATTGCAGAAAACAAAAATTCTTATACTGGAGAGTTCCTGAAAAAGCTGTTGTAAGCCAAAGTGCTTTAAATTCAGTCTTTACACCTAACGTGATAGGTGGCATAATAAAAAAAGATAGTTATTTTACCGGAGTATTTTAGTAAGAAAAGAAAAAAACGGAGGAAGAATCCAATGGCTAAGGGTCTTAATTTGACCATGTTGACTGATTTTTATGAGCTCACCATGGCAAATGGCTATTTTGAAACTGATATGGCAAACGATATTGCATATTTTGATATGTTTTTTAGAAAGATACCTGATGGCGGGGGCTTTGCAATTATGGCAGGCTTAGAACAGGTAATTGAGTATCTCAATGATTTATCATTTTCGGATAAAGACATAGAGTATTTAAGAGGAAAGGAAATTTTCAGCGAAAAATTCTTGGAATATCTAAAAAATTTCGAATTTACTTGTGATGTGTGGGCCATACCTGAAGGGACACCTATTTTTCCTGGAGAACCATTAATAACCGTTCGAGGACCGCTTATGCAGGCTCAGTTTGTAGAAACAATGATTTTGCTTTTGATAAACCATCAAAGCTTAATTGCGACTAAAGCAAGCAGAATTGTCAGAGCTGCAAAAGGCCGGGGAGTAATGGAATTCGGAACTAGAAGAGCACATGGGGCCTCTGCAGCAGTTTTAGGTTCTAGAGCTGCTTATATTGGCGGTTGTATGGGAACTGCATGCGCTATTTCTGACAGGGATTATGGAATTGTGGCTCTTGGAACAATGGCTCATAGCTGGGTTCAGATGTTTGATGATGAGTATCAAGCCTTTAAAAAGTACGCTGAAATTTATCCAAATAATTGTGTGCTTTTGGTAGACACTTATAATGTACTTAAGTCAGGTGTACCAAATGCGATTAAAGTATTTCAAGAAATGAAACCTGAAAAAATGGGTATAAGAATAGACAGCGGGGATGTAACTTACCTGACTAAGAGAGCAAGAATTATGCTGGATGAAGCTGGGCTGCAGGAATGCAGTATAGTGGTCTCCAATTCATTAGATGAATTTATCATAAGAGATGTTATCCTTGAAGGGGCCTGCATAGATTCTTTTGGAGTAGGTGAACGACTCATTACTTCTAAATCAGAGCCTGTATTTGGCGGAGTCTATAAACTGTCAGCACTTGAGAAAAATGGAAAAATGATTCCTAAAATTAAAATAAGTGAAAACGTAGAAAAAATTACAAACCCAGGGTTTAAAACAGTGTATAGATTATTTGATAAGGATACAAATAAAGTAATTGCAGATGTTATTACGTTGGATGGAGAGGGGATTCCCGACGGTGAATCTTATGAAATTTTTGATCCACGTGCTGTTTGGAAACGAAAAAAGATTTATAAATTTTATGCGAAAAATTTAATGATTCCTATTTTTAAAGAAGGCAAATGTGTGTATGAATCTCCAAATATTGATGAAATTAAGGAGTATTGTAAACAACAGATTGATACATTGTGGGATGAATTGCTAAGATTTGAAAATCCACAGATTTATTATGTTGACTTATCTCAGAAATTATGGGAAACAAAGCATAAACTGATTGAAGAATATCAGAATATATAACGATATATTTATACCACTAAATTAAAGACCAAACGTTTTTTATTACGTCTGGCCTTTTTTATATACGGAGTGGCTAAGCCATATTCTTTACACATTCTTCACACTTTCTTTCCATTATTTTCACATAACGATTCTACACACAACACATTGATACCCCATAATAGTACCATAAGCTGATGGAAAAAAGTTAATGAGAAATGACTGTTGGAAAGGAGCAAATTATGGCTATAGAAGTTTTTAATAGATTTGAAAAAAAATATTTAGTTACAGAAGAAAGGATGGCAAGAGTGCTTGATGAAATAGAAAAGCACATGACACCTGATAAAAATAACATAAATAGGCAAACCTATTCCATTTGTAATCTTTACTTTGATACAGAGGATGATTATTTGATAAGAACATCGTTGTCAAAACCTGTATACAAGGAAAAAATAAGGCTAAGAACATATGGAACACCTAAAAAGGAAGATATTGCTTTTTTAGAGATTAAGAAAAAAGTAGAGGGTTTAGTCAATAAAAGAAGAACAAAAATAACGATTGAAGATGCGTATCGTTTTATTGAAAATGGCGGGAAGGTTGCTGTAGATGAGTATATGAACATTCAGGTTTTAAAAGAATTATCCTATATGGTACGAAACTATAAGTTGTATCCTAAAGTTATGATTGCTTATGATCGTATGGCTTACTTTGAAAAGGGAAATCCTGACTTAAGAATATCTTTTGACACCAATATAAGATCTAGACGGGATAATCTGAAGCTGGAAGAAGGGGACTATGGAACATTGTTAGTACAATCTGGGTTGTGGCTTATGGAAATAAAGACTGCAAAAGCCATGCCTATATGGCTGACTGAATTATTAGCAAAAGAAGAGATTAGAAAAGTGAGTTTTTCAAAATATGGGACAGAGTTTAAAAACTACTTAAAGAATAAGAGAAGCGAGGAGGCTGTTTATGCTTAACTCAATAACAGAAAACTTAACCGCTGTAACTTCTGGGGTGGAGGTTACTAATATAGGGGTTGTGATGGCAATGATTGTTGCTTTAGGGCTTGGAATAATTATTGCTGCCACTTATTTAATATCAAATAAGTATGCATTAAACAGGAGCGGCTTTTCTCTTACATTAATTATGCTTCCAATTATATTGGCAGTAATTATATTGTTTGTAGGCAGCAATGTAGCAAGAGCTTTTTCACTGGCAGGTGTTTTGTCCATTATTCGTTTTAGGAGTGCTCCTGGAGAATCCAAGGATATTGGATATATTTTTTTCTCCACAGCTGCTGGTGTGGGATGTGGAGTAGGCATGTATCTGGGAAGCAGTATATTTGTGGTATTTATGTCAATTGTAATGCTAATCCTTGAGAAATTAAGCTTTGGAGGAAATGAGACAGGGAAAAGATTAAAAATAATTATCCCAGAAGACTTAAATTATGAAAATGTATTTGATGAAGTATTTGAAAAGTATACAAATAGGCATGTATTGCAAAAGATAAAGACTACGGACCTAGGCTCATTATATGAAGCTAATTATGAAGTGACTTTGAAAGCTGGCATGAGGGAAAAAGAATTTATAGATGAACTTAGAGTGAGAAATGGAAATTTAAGCATCATGTTAACAATGCACGGTGAATAAGAAAGGAAGTATAAAATGAAGAAGGAAATGATTAAAGAAAGTAAAAAAAGAATAATAACAGGAGCTCTGGCAGGGGCAATGGTGCTCTCCGGCTTTGGAATATCAGCATTTACTGCTGAGGCGGCAGATAAAGCGGGTACAAAAGAAAAGATTGTCGTTTACACAAATGATACCCAATTGTCAACTATGGCTGCGAAAGCAACGAGTACTAGCATTTATACTGACTATAAAACAAAAGATTATCAAAAAGTTACTT
Organism: uncultured Aminipila sp.; assembly: GCA_963524205.1. GTDB lineage: Bacteria > Bacillota > Clostridia > Peptostreptococcales > Anaerovoracaceae > Aminipila. The sequence goes on along the minus strand of CAURED010000011.1, from coordinate 81,797 downwards.
TAAAGGGAAGCAGTATATCCTTTGAAGGTGAAGGTGCAACGGTTAGTGGAAGTAACTTACTGATTACTGCAGCTGGAACGTATGTATTAAGTGGAACATTAAATGATGGCGCTATAATAATTGATAGTACTGCTGCTGAAAATGTAACTTTGGTTTTAGAAAATGCTAATATAACATGTAAGGATGGAGCTCCTATATACGTTAAAAATTGTGGCAAGAATGTAATAATATCAGTGCCAGAGGGCACTACCAATACCGTTACAGATGGATTAAATTATACCTATGAATATAAAGCAGAAACAGTTGGTACTGACACTGGTGAAACTTCAGAGCCAAGTGCTGCAATTTATGCAAAGGATGATTTGAAAATAAATGGCAGTGGAAAACTTACTGTAAATGCTAATTATAAAGACGGTATTACAGGAAAAGATGATGTGGAAATAGCAGAAACAACATTGGTTATAAATGCAGCGGATGATGGAATAGTGGGAAAAGATAGCGTGGTTATTGGAAGTGGAAATATTACGGTTAAGGCAAAAGGTGACGGTATAAAAGCTACCAATTCAGAAGATACAACAAAGGGTTATATTGCAATTGCAGAGGGTACATTTAACATTACCAGTGGAAACGATGGAATTCAGGCAGAATCTATTCTACTAATCCTTGGAGGAGATTATACCATAAAAACTGGAGATGGTTCAGCAGCAGCTAAATCCTCACAAGATAATAGACAGGGGCAGATGCATGGACAGGGCGGACAGCAGATGCAGAGACCTGAAAACACATCCAAATCGGCAATTACAAAGACTACTACAAATACAGCGGTAACTACAACAGAAACTGAATCTGAAAGTGCGAAAGCTCTTAAGGCAGGAACAAAAGTGGTTATCCAGGATGGAAACTTCAATATTGATAGTGAAGATGATGCAGTTCACTCGAATGATTCTGTAACTGTATCTTCAGGAAAGTTTGAAATCTCAGCTGGTGATGATGGGATTCATGCAGACAACAAATTGGAAATTTATGGTGGAGATATTGATATTGCAAAAAGCTATGAGGGACTTGAAAGTACAGAAATGATTATAGACGGTGGTACTATTGATATAGTAGCAAGTGATGATGGCATAAATGTATCTGGAGGAACTGATACAACAACATTAACAATAAAAAATGGAAAGATAAATGTCAATGCTAGTGGAGACGGAATTGACATAAATGGGTCGGGTTATATGGCTGGTGGTACTGTAGCAGTAAGTGGGCCTACCAATAATGGTAATGCAGGACTGGATTACGACGGAGTCTTTGAAGTTACAGGCGGAACTCTTATCGTTGCTGGTTCATCAGGAATGGCACAGGCACCAAGCTCAGGAACAACTGTAAACACTATAGCTACAGCAGTTACAACACAGGCAATTGGGACAGAAGTTCAGCTTGTAAACAGCTCGGGGACTACAGTAATGTCTTTCATCCCTGAAAAAGAATTTTCGCATATAGTTATAAGTTCATCAGTAATAGAAAAGGGAGAAACTTATAAAATTATGGCAGGAAAAACTGAACTTGCAAGCTTTACGGCAGACGCTACAGTAAAGAATCTATCTGGAAATAGCATGAATGGTGGAATGACACCTCCAGATGGATCGGGTAGTATGCAGGCTCCTCCTAATAATAGTGGAACCAGACCAGAGAGAACCAATATGCAGAATAAGATATCACAATAAAATAAAAAAACATACAATAAGGACTTTGATTAATTTCAAGGTCCTTATTACATTTATTTACAACAAAATATAATTAATAGTGAAATATTGGACAAAATGGTATATAATATTGGTAAATTATAAGATATATAATATGGAGGTACTGAGATGGCTTTAATTACTTCAAAGGAAATATTTGCAAAGGCTTTGACAAAAGATTATGCAGTTGGAGCATTTAATGTTAATAATATGGAAATTATACAGGGAATTGTGGATGCAGCTAAGGAAGAAAATGCACCAATTATACTTCAGGTGTCAGCTGGTGCTAGAAAATATGCAAGACCTGCATATCTTTTAAAGCTTGTAGAGGCTGCTATTGAAGATTCTGGTTTAGATATTGTTTTACACCTTGATCATGGCGAGGATTATGATATTTGTAAAAAATGCGTAGACGATGGATTTACTTCTGTTATGATTGATGGTTCAAAGCACGCATTTGAAGAAAATATTGCACTTACAAAACAAGTGGTTGAATATGCACACAGCAAAGGTGCTGTAGTAGAAGCAGAACTTGGAAAACTGGCAGGTGTTGAAGACAATATAAAAGTAGACGTGCGTTCTGCAACATTTACAGATCCTGATGAAGCAGTAGAGTTCGTTGAAAGAACTGGTGTGGATTCACTTGCAATTGCTATTGGAACTAGCCATGGTGCATATAAATTTAAGGGCGAGCCATATCTTGATTTTGAAAGACTAAAGAAAATACATGAACTACTTCCAGATACACCTCTTGTACTTCACGGGGCATCAACTGTTCTGCCTGAATTTGTTGCGAGATGCAATGAATATGGAGGGAATATTCCAGGTGCACAGGGAGTACCTGAAGAAATGATTAGAAATGCTGCTAAATACGGTATTTGTAAGGTAAATATCGATACAGACTTAAGATTAGCTATGACTGCTGAAGTAAGAAAGTTCTTAATTGAAAAGCCTGAAGAATTTGACCCAAGAAAATATCTTGCACCAGCTAGAGATGCTATCCAGAGAATGGTTCAGCACAAAATAAAGAATGTACTAAATGCTTCAAATCGGAGATAATTATGTAATTAAAAGAGGATTCTTATAAATAAGGATCCTCTTTTTCTGTAATATGTGCATAGTCATAAGGGTCTGTATGCGTGCTGCTGTTTTCAGGAAGTGAAGAGGTAGGAAGATTATTTAATATACTCAGCATAGGCCCAAGGTTTTGTGCCATTTTTTGAAGGCCTCCTATTTTTTTGATGCTGTCCATAACAGATTCTATCGTATCAAGATGTTGTTGTGGTTTGCCTTCAGGGAATAATGGTTTCGCAGTATGTATGGAGTCTTCAATGGTATGAGCTAGATTCCCTTTTATAAGGGGTTCGTGGGCAAGTTCATTTAGGTGGTTTATACGGTCAAGGGAAGAGACCGTAGTATTTAGTTTTTCTAAAAGTCTTTCAAGCCTAAATGTATCAAAATGGTTTGGGAAGTTATTGTCCTCTTGGTATAGAAGCATAAAAAGAACAAAAACAATAATTGGATTCATAATATACCTCCAATATAAGCAAGTCTGAGTTGTAAATAAAATCTTATGTATCATTATATGAAATAATGACACTCATTGTGCATATAGTATAGAGAAAACCTTAACAATGGAGGGTATAATATGAGTATAGATGATAGAATGTTAATGGATTTAGCCAATCAATTAGGTCTTGGCGAAAAAAATTCAAAAAGGACTTCAGATATGATTTCCCAAGCAACAGAAAATTTTACAGGTAAAAGTGATGATCAGCTTTTACAGGAAATACTTAAACTAAAACAAGTTTTAAAGAAGGATAGAAAAGCTTTTGATAAGCAGATGGAGATGATTAAGACATTAAAACCTATGATGTCCCCTGAGCAGCGTAAAAAGCTGGAAGGTCTATTAAAAATGCTGGAACAATAAGAAAAAATTATAGCAATATAAAAAAACAACCGTTGCAAAGGTGCTTCGGTTGTTTTGCTGTTATGATTTTATTGACCTGATGTAGTTGTAATTTTTGTAATGACTTCTTCTGGTGTTGCATTGGCAGGAATAATGAAATTTCCTGACTTAATTTTTGAAGCTGCGTTCATTTGTGCAAGTAATGTATTGAATTGATCTACAGAATCAAATAACCCTACACCAACAAATTTTTCAGCTATTGCAGTAGTTGATTCTCCATAGTTAATATAAATGGAATATGGATCAGCTGTTGTTTTATTACCTACTGCGCTTCCGGTTACAGCACCCCCACTGGTTGTACTATCCCCTATTGGAACTGCTAATCCAAAATTTGTGTTCTCCTTATTCTGTTCAGTTGCTGCTGAAACAATCGATGGATATTCCATAATATTACCAATACTAAACCAAATCACTAAACCAGCAATTCCTACAATAACAAATGCCGTTAATATATCACTAATATCGTACAATATATCTTTAACTTTTCCCATAGAACAATCCCCCTAAATGTAAGTTTAAATTTTAAAACCATATATAAATAATTTATCATATTTTGACGAATAATTATATACTTATTTATTAAATTTTTGTTACACTGTATATTTGGAGCATAATATGTTATAATCATTGCATGATTAAATTAGTAATAACAGAAAACGAAGATAAGCAGAGACTTGATAGGTTTCTAAAAAAATATTTAAAAAACGCTTCCTTAAGCTATATTTATAAACTTATACGTAAGGATGTAAAAATTAACGGCAAAAGAGGAAGTGTTGAGACAATATTGGAGCAAGGTGACGAATTGACCTTGTATATAAGTGATGAAGATTTTAATTCTCTTATGGTGAAAAAGAAAACTCAAATAGCGAAGAAACAGTTTAATATTGCCTATGAGGATGAAAATATTATTGTAGTGGAGAAGCCTTTTGGTTTACTTACTCATGGAGATTTACATGAAAAGAAAAATCATCTGGCTAACCAGGTTATTTCCTATCTTATTGAAAAAGGTGATTACAGACCTGACAGAGAAAGGACTTTTGTGCCTTCACCAGTAAACAGACTGGATCGTAATACTACGGGGCTTGTCATGTTTGGAAAAAATAGTAATTCCTTGCAGACTCTCAATTTAATGGTAAGAGAAAAAGGTTATGTAAGCAAGTATTATCTTACCGTTGTAGTGGGAGAATTAAAAAAGCAATTAGTCCTAAAAGATAAGATGGAAAAGGATAATAGTAAAAATATGGTTAAAGTCATGCCCATGGAAGAAGAAGGCGGCAAGGTAATGGAGACTATTGCCCGGCCTATTATTTCTAAAAATGGGTTTACTTTAGTTGAAGTGGAACTTGTAACTGGAAGAACTCATCAAATACGTGCACACTTAGGTGGTGCAGGTTATCCAGTTATAGGGGATACAAAGTATGGCAATCCATCAGCAAATAAACGGATTGATAAAATGTTTGGATTGACAACGCAGTTTTTGCATGCATATAAGCTATCCTTTCATGAGGCAGAGGAACCTTTGCAGTATATGATAGGAAAAGAGATAGAAGGGAAACTGCCACAAAATCTAGAGAATATAAGACACGAATTGTTCGATTAGGGGGATTAGAAATGAAAGGATTAATTAAAGAGATATTAATAGCAGTAGTAATAGCATTTATCATTATGCAATTTATAAAACCTACGATTGTAAAAGAGTCATCTATGCAGCCTACACTGTATGAAAATAACTACATACTACTAAACAAGCAGGCTTACAATTTTGGAGAACCTAATAGAGGGGATATAATCGTATTCCATACTGGCTTAAAGCTTGAAAATGGAAAAGAAAAGATGCTAATAAAGAGAGTTATCGGACTACCTGGGGAAACTATAAGTATTGACGGTGGTAATGTCTATATTAATGATAAATTGCTGACAGAAGAATATACAAAAGATGGATATACTGATGGACATATTGAAAAGTTAACTATTCCGGAGGGTGAACTGTTTGTTATGGGGGACAATAGACTGGTGAGCATTGATAGCAGGCTTGATGAGGTCGGATGCGTAAAAATCGATGATATATTAGGCAAAGCTTTCGTAAGGCTATATCCATTTAATAATATAAGAGTATTTAAGTAAAAAAATATGGGGATAATAAGGCAAATGAGCCCTTCGAAAGGAGAGCATAGAGATGAAACAAAAAAAGTTAATTGCTAGCAATAAAAAGGCAAAACATGACTATTTTATAGACGAAGTTTATGAGGCTGGAATGGTGCTTACTGGGACTGAAATAAAATCCATACGTAACGGGAAAATAAATATCAAAGAGAGCTATGCTAAAATTGAAAATGGTGAACTGATTATTTATGGCATGCATATAAGCCCTTATGAACAAGGAAATCGTTTTAATGTGGATCCACTTAGACCCAGGAAACTTTTGCTGCATAAACAGGAAATACGAAAATTAATTGGATTAACAACGTTAAAGGGTCTGACTTTAGTGCCTCTAAATGTGTATATAAATCAACAGGGTATGGCGAAATTGGAGCTTGCAGTGGCACGAGGAAAGAAAAATTACGATAAGCGTGAGGATATAGCTAAGAAAGATGCTGACAGAAAAATGCAACAGGCTGTTAGAAGAGATGCTAAAAACTACTAAATGCCAAAAGCACTTCAATTTGAGGTGCTTTTTAAGATAAAATCAACGAATACATGGAGGAATAGCAATGAGGAAAATTAAATTAATACCGGATGTTCCTTTTTCTACCAATTGTGATATTTCTATTTACGATGTAACAGATGACAATGAAAAGAGAAGATGTAAAATAAAAATAGAATATGCAGAATCTGATGTAAGGCAAATGAAAGAGAAGGGAGCGTCAAAAGAGGAAGTTTTAGAAAACTATAAAACCATGATTTATGATGTTGTCAAATACTATATAGCAGGTGATTGGGAGTGTGTAAACGGTTATGACACTGTTCTTGGAATTATTGATGATAAAATAAAAAACTTTTTTTAGTAAAATGTAACAGTTAAAGTAATATAAATTTAATGTTGCTTTTGTAAAATTATTGTGTATAATTAATAAAACGATATAATTTAGCACATAATAGTCAATATAAGTTTCATGATTAATGTTGAAAGAAATGAGGTTATTTATGAAGAATTTATTAAACTATGCAGACCGATATATGGAAAAGGCGAACTGGAAGGATATGGCATTACTGAAAGTATGCTTATGTTCTATAGGTGTAATTATTGGAACTTCCGTTTCCAATAAAACAAAGAAGCCAGTAAAGAGAAGTGCTGAATTTTTATTTGTTATAACCTATATCCCACTAATGATTAAGGCTGTAGTTGTATTCCTTGAGGGTAGAACAAAAGTCAAAAAAATCTATTAATCATGGGGATGTAAAGGTTTCGACGGGGGTGTAGAAGCCTGATAAGCGAGCCGCAGTTTGCCAAGTCTGCGTTAAAAATGGCACGTTAAATATAAACGCTAAAAATAATAACAATTACGCATTAGCTGCATAGTTCAGCGCCGCGAACAGCGGTAGCGTCGTCGGCCCACATTCACCCGTAGGTGTGGAACCCGGCGTCGACATACGGGAAAACTCTGTGTGAGCTCCTAGTAGCACAGGGGACTAATAGGATAGCGGACCTGATAGCCTGCCAACGGGCGATCGGAGAAGCGAAACAATAAAACATTGGCTGCGCTCGGAGAAATTCATGTGGAAATGCTTTCGGACGCGGGTTCGACTCCCGCCATCTCCACCAAACAGAACAAAATAGGGTCTTGTACCCTATTTTTTTATGTCTTGATTAAGGCAAAGGGAGTCGAACCCGAGCAGTAAAGTTCAGCCAAGCAAATTTGGCTAGGGGTTCCAAAAGCGTGAGCGTAAGCGAAAAAGTTCGGTGGGCTTTTGAAAAAAATGCCATAGTTTTATGATCATTACCATAGGCTAGTACATAATTCACTCATTTTCATATAATTTACATACATTATTAAGATAATTTATAAGTAATTTTCAATTAACAAGGTATTTCGTGTAATATTTTATCGTCTAGAATAGTAACTGGTGCAGAAATTTTCCAATTAATTTCCATTTATGTACTAGGCATATTACAATATTAATACTCTATGGCATTTCTAATATTAGATATTAAATTTTAGCCTGACAAAACCTAGATTCTCCAAATTGACAGTCAAAAATTTTTTCCCAATAAGCAGAGATGTATAGAGTAGAATTGTATAACATTTGTGTTTCAGTCGTATTACCATTTGGTTATGAAATAGATTTTTGTCGTTTTTCCTGCTATAATCTGTATATAAAAAAATGATGTTTTGTAGAAGAGGTTTTTTAATGATTAAAAAAATAAGATTTATTAATATATTTATTAGCATATTTATCTTCATAATGGTTTTCTGCGTGATTACGGGAAAACCAGTTGCTGCAGCAACCCACGCTGACGTTAATCTAGTAATTAATAATAAGCAGGTATCGGCAGATGTTATGCCCATTATCCAGAATGACCGAACACTTGTTCCAGCAAGAGCAGTTTTTGAGACCCTTGGAGGAAAAGTAGAATGGGATCAGAGTAATTATATGGTTACCGTTAAATACGACAATGCTGTGGTCATTCTTAAAATCAATAATAAGGTTGCTACGGTAAACGGTGAAGAAAAAACGCTGGATGTTCCAGCCACAATAATAAAAGATAGGACCATGATTCCTGCCAGGTTTGTCGCAGAGGAACTGGGGTTTCTTGTTGGATGGGTTGATTCCACAAGGACCGTAACAATCAATTCCCCTGAAGAGCCAGAAGAATCCCCTGTGATTACAGGTCACGTCACAGAAGTTCTCGCAGAAAAAGGAAACTCAACTAAAGAGAATACAATAGTAACCATTCAAATGTCAGAACCGATCAAAGCGTTGGATGGCTATTCTACAAGTATGTTGACCTCTCCCGACAGATTTGTTCTGGATGTGAAGGACTTTCTGGTAGATTCGAAGGTATCTGACTTGACTTATAACCAGAAGGATTCACCCTTAACGGCTGTAAGAATTTCTGAGTATAATAAAAATAACGTTAGAATCGTATGTGATCTAAAGGAAGCGACAACTCCCGTTGTGAATTTGTCTAAAGATGGGAAAACCTTGACCATTTTTTTTAGAACTTTGACTACATATTTTGACCCCATGGAGGATGGAAAACTGGTGGTGATGCTGGACCCTGGTCATGGTGAATCTACGGCTGGAAAACGAAGTCCGGATGGTTCGTTGAGAGAATATGAATTTAATCGGGCTGTGGCAAATAAAATGAAGAACATTTTAGAGGCTCAGGGAATAGAAGTACTTCTTACAGTAAATAATGATTCTGATTCAAGTCTCTCGGAAAGATGCGAAAGTGCAAACAATTCCGATGCTGATATTTTTGTCAGTATACATGCAAATGCTTTTGGCAATGGAAGTGAATGGACCAGCCCCAGTGGCTGGGAGATCTATTATTTTCAGGGAAGCGTTGTAGGTAATCAGCTGGCAAAGGACATTTCGAGTTCTAATTTTCCACAAATAGGCATCTATAACCGGGGCATTAAAACAACAGAAAATTTATATGTAATCAAACATACATCTATGCCCTCTGTACTGATAGAGCACGGGTTCTATACAAATGCTCAAGAAGTTGAACTATTGAAAAGCAATGAATGGAGAGATAAAGTGGCAAGTTATAATGCAGAAGGCATTATGAAATTCTTCAATTCTTATAAAAAATAACTGAATCCAAAAGGAATAAAAGGGACATCTTGAAGATGTCCCTTTTATATTTCCGTTTTTGTATAATGTATTGACAATTTGAAATTAAAGTGTATACTGTGCATTATTAACATACACAGTTGAGAGGTGGTATAAATTGTGAACATACTAATTTCCAATACATCGGATAAACCCTTGTATCAGCAAATTAAAGAGCAAATCAAAGATGCTATACTAAGGGCGGAATTATCTGAAGGAGAGTTAATGCCTTCAATCCGAAGCTTCGCAAATGATATTCATGTTAGTGTTCTGACAATCAGACGTGTATATGATGAGCTCGAAGCAGATGGATTTGTAACAAGCCAGGCAGGTAAAGGCACCTTTGTGTCAGCGGGTAATTTAGAATTGCTTATGGATTCTAAGCGAAGGTTAGTGGAAGAAAAACTACAGGAAGCAATACAAAATGCAAAGCTTTTTAATATCAGTAAGAAAGAATTATTAGCAATGATGGAAATTCTTTATGAGGAGGATGAAACCGTATGAATAATGTTTTAGAAGTTGAAAGTCTGTGTAAGGCATACGGAAATTTTAGTTTAAAAAATGTTAGCTTTAGTTTATCGGAAAATTGTATTACTGGATTTATCGGTGTAAATGGTGCAGGCAAAAGTACAACGATCAAAAATATACTCGGTCTTGCTTTACGAGATACCGGTTCAATAAAATTTTTCGGCAGAAATATGGATACCGATGGGGAAATCATAAAAAATCGCATTGGTGTTGTTTTGGATGACGGTGCATTTTATGAAAATCTTTCGATGCAGGCTATGAAGAATATTCTTGCACCTGCTTACTTTCAGTGGAATGAAAATGATTATAAAAAATATATGAGAGAATTTAACTTAGACCCAAAGCAAAAAATATCTACCTTATCCAAAGGAATGAAGATAAAATTTGCCCTTACAATTGCTTTGTCACACAATGCGGATTTACTTATTATGGATGAACCGACTAGCGGCCTTGATCCACTTATTCGTTCAGAGCTTATGGGGATTTTATTGGATTTTGTAAAAAATGAAAACAAAAGTGTATTTTTTTCTACACATATTACATCTGACTTAGAAAAAATAGCAGATATGCTTATTTTGATTGATAACGGGCAGATAGTTTTCCAAAACGAAAAGGATTTATTGCTTGACAAATACCGAACAGTCAAAGGAGATTTGTCGGATTTATCGGACGAAATGAGGAAAATATTTCTTACAGTGCGGACAAGTGATTACGGTTTCATAGGCATAACTGAAAAGACAGATATTGTTAAGAAAACCTGTCGAAAACAGATAATTATTGAGAAGTCAAGCATTGAGGATATTATGCTTGCCCATATTGGAGGTGTGAACTAATGAAAATGATAGTTTCATTAATTAAAAAAGATTTCTATTTAATTAATTGGTATGTTTTATTCAGCATTGCTGTAATGATTGCACTGCCATTTTTTATAAGCTCAGAGATCCCAGAATTATCAGGCTTTTCTACTTATGTTATGACTTTAGTATTTGCGTTGTATATGCCATTAGCATCCTTATCTATGGCTGAGATGAAATATCCGAAGGCTGCAGCTTCTGTTTGTGCAACTCCATATTCTCGAAAGTTAATTGTTCTTTCAAGATACTTGTTTCTTATTTTGTGGTACTTCATTGCATTATTTTGCTATTCGGTATTAAGTATCATAGTTCCTCAGATAACGTTACTTAACTTAAAAGAAATCCTATATTCTTTGGTGTTGGTTAGCGTGGCACTCGGTGCGTATCTTACATTGGATTATAAATTTGGGTATGAAAAAATGAAATATTTGATTATGGCGGTTGTACTAGGAACGCCGGTATTATTGCCGCGAATCGCTATGTTTTGTGCAAAACATAACTTCCATTTTGATTTTATTTCATCTATTCCAGATTCAGCAAATTATTGCGTTCTTGCAGCAACGGTGGTTTTGGTTTCATTTGTTTCTATTCAGTTTTCCATAAAGATATACAAAACAAAGGAATGGTAGGAAAAAGCACATCGGTAAATTCCTGTGAACCAACTTGAAAGTTATTACCATATATAGGTGAAGGGCAAAACCACATGTGGAGGAAATTAATTTGAAAGTTATAGAGGTAAGTGAACTGGTTAATGTTAATGGCAAGGATATATATAATTTCTGCAGGCAGTTAACCCAAAATAAAGATGAAGCAGATGAACTTTATCAGGACACGTTTTTAAAGGCTGTAGAGCTATGCGATAGAATTGATATAGGGAACAATCCAAAGAGTTATTTAATGTCCATTGCAGTAAAACTATGGAAGAACCGCAAACGAAAATTTGCCTGGCGGGGAAGAATTGCAACGATGGAATGTCACAGTGAAGAGTTGGATTATGGTGAATATCAGTTTAGTAAAGAACAAAGTCCGGAAGAGGAGCTGCTAAAAAAAGAAAAACAGGAAATGGTATCAGAAGCTGTTAGAGCTCTGAAAGAACAATACCGGGTGCCAATGTATCTATATTATGCAGCCAATATGTCATTAAAAGAAATCAGCAAAATTCTTCAGAGGCCAGAAGGTACAGTAAAAAGCCGGCTACATAAGGCAAGGGGAGAGGTTAAGAAATACCTGGAGGATAGTGGATATGGAAGATAAAGAATTAAATCGATTTCTAAAAAATGCCCTTTCAACAAATTTTAAACCAGATTATGAACTGAACGTAAGAATTGTGCAAAAAGCAAGGGGTAATAATATGATAAAGACCAAAAGAGTAAAAAAACTATCAACTGTCGCAGCAGTTTGCTGCTTAATTCTATGCTGTACTGTTACAGCATTTGCAGCATGGAGTTTCTTATCGCCAAAAGAGGTTGCAAGTGAATATGGGGATAAACAACTTGCAAAAGCTTTTGAAAGTAAAGACGCTGTCTTAATAAATGAATCGCAAACCTATGGTAAATATATGGTTACTTTATTAGGTGCAGTGTCTGGAAGCGATTTGAGTGATTTTTGCTCTGACAGCAATCAGGTCAGTACCGCAAAAACGTATGCGGTTGTGGCTATATCACAAAAGAATGGAACTCCAATGCCTGCCACGTCAAGCGATGAGTATGGGAAAGAATCGTTCCTTATTTCACCATTTATTGAGGGATTGAATCCAAAAGATTATAATATTTTTACAATGAATGGCGGCTATTCTGAAATAGTTAAGAACGGTATCATGTATCGTATGATTGAATGTGACAATATTGAATTGTTTGCCGATAGAGACCTTTATTTAGGAGTTAGTAATACAGCTTTTTATAACAATGAAGCGTATAATTTTGATGATAAAACGGGTAAAATCTCAGTAAATGCCAGCTATAATGGAATGAATATTTTATTTGATTTACCATTAAAAACTGATAAGGCTGATAAAAAAGCAGCAGAACAGTACCTAAAGAAATTAGCATTGTCACAAGAAAATGATTTGGATAAAAATAAAACAGCAGAGGGTGAAAGCAAAGAAGGTGCAGTTGATATAACTGAAATAATAGAGCACTGGACATTAGTTTCAGAAAAAAAAGTAGCACCAGATAAGGCTGGAACAATTTACTATTCTTATAAAACAATGCAAGGGGGGTCTGGAGAAGGTTCGATTACGGAAGACGCATTGTTTGATGAAGGACAAATAGGATATTCAAAGAACTTTAATATAATTAAAGAAGGTGATAAGGATAAGGTTAGTAATGAGGTTGCGGTTTTATTTAGCAGAGATAAACACGGAGATGTAACCGTATCTGTTTATGAAACAGATTAATAATTGATAAACATACAAATAAAAGGCTATAAGCAAACACCGTTTGGATCAAACAACACGGTGTTTGTTTTTTATAAATGAATATTTTGATGTTTACTTATGCATTGTCATGAGATATTCTATATTCAATAGAAATAATCGAAAAAATGTTGCATGATTTTACTGGATACCAATCTTGGAGGAAATATGAAAAAGAAGAAGATTCTTCTCTTGATAATACTGCTTGTTATATGTGTTGTTGGCATTAGGAAATTGGATTTAAATTTAAAATACAATTTAAGTGTTCTGGATTATTGTAAATACAATAGTGTGTTAACCCAAAGGGAAAAGACTTTGCTTCAGGAAAAACCTTTTCTTGTTGGGCTATATAATGAGCCGCCTTTGGCATTTCTTAATGAATTCAACAATTATAATACTGGTATTGTAGTAGATTACTTGTCTCAGCTGGCAATTGAGTTAAGGAATGATATCCATTTAAAAGTAGAATCTGAAGCGTATCTATCCGATGCCTTGAATAATGAAGAAATTGATATTGCTGTCGTTGAAAGAACACCAGAGAATGAGCAAAAATTTGAAATAAGCCAGCCACTGTGTGTGGTCAAAGGCAAAGTTCTAGTTAAAAATAATTTAGGTATTGATAATATCTACGATTTGACTAATATGCGCTTAGTAGCATTGAAAAGCGATAATCAAAACGGACGCATACAGGAATACTTCAAGATGAAAAGCAATATTGAAATTATAGAAGTAGAAAATATTTATCAATGCTTTGCCTTGATTAACAAAGATGTTGCAGTGGGATTTGTCGGTGATGATATGGAAGCTGCGCATTTTCTTAAAGTCACCAATCGCGAGACGAATTTCAGCTTTTTAAAACCTACAGTTTATGAAAAGGAAATTTGTCTGGCAACCCAAAAAGGTAACCATGAGCTGGTGAATATTCTGAATAAGGGAATATTGGAGTTAAAGAAAAAGAATCTGATTGCACAGACTCAATACAAATGGTTAGGCAATTTCGACAGTGACAGTCTGGACTTGCAAAAAATAGAATTGACTTATAAAATTATGATTGGGATTATACTGATCATAGTTGTCTTCTCAAGCTGGAATTACGTCATCACCCAGAGAGTCAATTCCAGAACCAGAGAATTGTCTGAAAGCAAAGAAGAACTTAGGCTTATTATAGATACCATGCGAAGTGGCATAATGGTTATTAAAAATGACTCAGTAATTATTGAGTGCAACAAGGCCATAGAAAAATTAGCGGGAATTGCCAGAGATAATCTGATTGGCATAAATTACAATCAAATTGAATTATTAAAGCCATTTATTGATGAGATGAATATGAATCAAGTTTTTAATGTAAAAAAGGCTTATTATTACATAACTTGTCAAAACTTTGCCAGTAATAAAAAATTAATAAGTATAGAGGATTATACTGAAAAATATGTCCATGAGAAAACCGCTAGACAGGAAGCCAAGATGATAGCTATTGGACAGCTTTCGGCCGGCTTGGCCCATGAAATCAGAAATCCTTTGGGACTTATAAAAAGCTACAGCTATATCATAGAAAAGTATTGTACAGATGAAATCGGGAAACATGCTATTTCAGTTATCAATGACTCCGTAGGAAGAATCAATAAGCTCATAGAGAACCTATTAAGGTTTTCAAGGCTTTCTAATGATGAGAACAAGCTGGTGGATATTGAGAGTTTATTGAATGTCATCCTGGATTTAGAAACAAAAAATATTGAACAAAACAATATTACTGTGAACAGCTGGGTTGGTGGCAAATATTTAAGGCCCATTGTCATGAATGAAGATGTACTAAAAATGATATTACTCAATTTACTCAACAACAGTATTGATTCATTTGAAGGAATTCAACGAGAAGTAAAAATAATTAATTTGTCACTTACTGTGGAAGAAAGTCACTTAAATATTAAAATAAATGACAACGGATGTGGTATAGAAAAAGAAATAATAGAAGATATATTTAATCCCTTTTATTCTACCAAGGAGAAAGGAACAGGCCTGGGCCTTTATGTTATCAGTACGGAAATATTCAATAATGATGGCAAGATCTCAGTAGAGAGCAATCATGGTGAAGGGACAGAATTTGACATAATTTTACCCATAAAGGAGTGACTTAAATGGTTTCAAAAAAAGGATATAAGATACTTATTGTAGATGATGAAATAGAATATCAAAAAGTTTTATCCATAATTTTATCAGATGTGGGATATGACATGGCTAGCTGCTCTAATGGGCATGAAGCACTTGAATATATTGAAAATAATATAGTAGATCTTGTTCTCACCGATTTGAAAATGCCGGTTATGGATGGCGTAGAGCTAATCAAGAGGATCAAAGAGAAATATGACAATGTGGACGTGATTGTGATGACGGCATTTGGGAGTATTGAAAGTGCTGTGGATTCGATTAAATACGGTGCAGCTGACTATTTTGTTAAAAGTGGTGAGATGGAAGAACTTGTAATGAAGATTAATCGGCTGTCCACCATATTTCGATTAGAGAGGAAAAGCTCCGTTCTGCTAAGGAACCAAAATGGCACAGAAATATTTATGAACTCAAAGAATGAGGAATATAAAAAACTTTTGGAAATGTGCAAAAGAACAGCCGACACCGGAATTAATGTTTTGCTTCTTGGGGAATCAGGTGTTGGAAAAGAAGTAATTGCCAACTATATTCATCGATTGAGCAGCCGTAGACAGGAACCCTTTGTTGCTGTCAACTGTCAGGTGTTTCCGGAGGGTATGATTGAGTCTGAACTGTTTGGGCATGAGAAAGGTGCTTTTACGGGGGCTTCGGATTCGAGAATCGGGAAGTTTGAACAGGCTAATTTAGGAACATTGTTTTTAGATGAAATTGGAGATTTGCCCATTGCCACTCAGGGGAAACTATTGAGAGCTATTGAAAGCAGAAAAATTGAAAGACTAGGCAGCAATAAGTCTATCAACCTTGATGTGAAATTTATTTCAGCAACCAATAAAGATCTTGAAAAACAAATTGTCAAAGGCGATTTTAGAGATGATATGCTCTATAGAATCAACACGTTGACACTGAATATACCACCATTGAGGAAAAGGCGGGAGGATTTGCCCGCTCTGATTAAGTTCTTTATTAAAAAAATTGAAATTGAACAGAAGAAGAAAATCAAGAAAGTCGATGATGAAGTGATGGATTTTTTGCTTAAATATGATTATCCGGGGAATATCCGGGAGTTAAAAAATATAACTGAGAGAATGATTGCACTCAGTAAAGAAGGTGTCATTACCATCAATGAGATTCTAATGCCTATAGGGGATGTTATTGAAAAGAACATGATAGAACAAATTGGTGTAAAAACGCTTAAGAAAGCCAGATCAAACTTTGAATGTGATTTTATTTCAAAGGCTTTAAAGAGCAACGACGGCAATGTGGTCAGGACAGCAAAAGAATTGAATATAAGCACAAGGCAACTGTGGAATAAAGTCAGTCAATATAAGATCGATTGTAAAAAGTGTGAATAATTTTTCAGCATATTTTTTAAAGCGTGTAAGAAATTACACGCTTTTTTATACTGCATTATGATGAAGAAAAACAGAAACCAAGGAATTTACAGGTGTTTAGATATAATTGCTTATTGTTAAATAATTGGCATGATGTTTGCTCTTATATAAGTCACATGATAATTAGATGATTATTATGTAACTCAAAATTATAAGAAAGGATTTAGAAGCTATGAGAAGAGGGAAATTATTATCAATTATGCTAGCTATGGTGTTGTTAATTGGTTTATTTGGAGGGTGTGGAGCCAAGACTAAGACAACAGCTGAAGCAGAAGGTCCAATTGTGATTAAGATTGGACATACAGATTCATCACAGAGATCAACCCATAAATGGAGTGAAGCACTTGGTGAATATTTAGAAAAAGAAGCACCAGGAAGATTTAAAGTGGAAGTTTATCCAGATGGACAATTGGGAGACACTCCAGATTTGGTATCCGGCATTAAACTTGGAACGGTTACAATGATGTTTGATTTGTCATCCGTTATAACATCAGCAGCAGGACCGGATTCAACCTGTATTGATTTACCTTATTTATATCCTTCCTTTGATGATTGGGAAAAAGGAACATTTGAAAACGGTGGGTTGGAGTTGTTTAACGAAACTCTGAAGGATTCAGGTTATTACTGTATTGATATGTATTATAACGGTATGAGACAAGTTATAAGCAGAGATAAAATCTACCACAATCAAAAAGATTTAAAAGGACAAAAAATTCGAATTGCACAAAATGATTTAAATATTGAAATCTGGAAAGCTATGGGAGCTAATCCAACACCAATGGCGTGGGGAGAAGTTGTCACATCCTTGTCTCAAGGCCAGATTAATGCACTTGATCATTCATTAGGAGTATTTAATGACTTTAATTTACATGAAATTGCTCCATATATTACTTTAACCAACCATGCAAGTTCACCTTTCCCAATTATTTGTTCCAGAGAATGGATTGAATCTTTAAATCCAGAGGACAGAGAAGTGTTGGAAGCAGGTGTCAGAGAAGTTGCAAAGAATCAAAGAGCTGAGGAATATGCAAAAGAACAAGGCTATATTGAACGTTTTAAAAAAGAAGGAGCTCAGGTTTATGAACTGACAGCTGAAGAAATGGCAGCATTTGAAGAAGCCGTTAAGCCAGTTTACGACTATCAAAGAAAACTTGTCGGTGATGAAATGCTTGATAAATGGTTAGCTACGCGCCCTAAATAAGGTATAAAACTGTATAGTTGAAGAAGTCAGGAGCAGTAGTATTCGCGCCGCATTTTACCGGTAAGCTGAAATAGGGAAAATGCGGCGCATAGAGTATGAGCTTAATTAAAAAGTTATGTTAATAGGGAAGTATGAAAGGAGGTCATTATCTCTTTATAGGAGGTAATGATAGTTTATGATAAAAAAGGTAGTAAAGACCATAGATAGGATTGAAGATACTTGCCTGATTGTCATGTTCGCAGCAATGGTTGGAATCATTTTTTTTCAGGTTATTATGAGATATATATTTAACAATTCACTTTCTTGGTCGGAGGAAATGGGTAAGTTCTTGTTTGTATGGATTTCATGGCTTGGAATCAGCATCGGGCATAGACGAAAAGAGCATATAAAAATTACAATGCTTGTAGATAAATTGCCGTACAGACTAAATAAGGCTGCGGAAGCGCTGACAGAAATTATTTTGATTGTCATTTGCGGAGTTACCATGTATTACGGATTTACAATGATTCAAATACAAATGAATGTTCCGTATGCAGGAATCAAGATCAGCACCGCTTGGGGATATTTATCTGTTGTGCTTGGATGTGCACTATTTATCATAAGAGCAATTGTGTACTTCATCCAAGCATTAAAATGTATTGTCAAAAATGATGTGCAGATAGAGGGAGGCGAGTAATAATGGCAGTAACTATATTGTTTATATCCCTGTTTGTATTGCTGTTGATTGGTGTTCCTGTTGGATTTGCCATAGGCGGAGCTACGATGATTTCCATGGTAATGGCTTCAGATTTAAACATGGTCATTAATGCACAATACTGTTATAGTGGTATATTTTCGTTTACAGTAATGGCAATTCCTTTCTTTATGTTGGCCGGTATTATCATGTCAACTGGCGGAATTGCTAAAAGAATTGTTAATTTTGCATCTGCTTTAATTAGCTTTGTAAATGGTTCAATAGGCTGCGTTGCTGTTATTGCGTGCATGTTTTTCGGAGCACTATCAGGATCTGGGATGGCTACAACCTCAGCTATTGGCGGGATGATGATTCCAGAGATGAAAAAGAAGGGGTATGATCCTGCATATGCGGCAACAATCGTTTGTTTTGGAGGAATAGTAGGTCCAATTATTCCACCGAGCTTATCCTTTGTATTATATGGTGCTTCAACAGGGGTTTCGATTTCACAATTATTTTTAGCTGGTGTTTTGCCTGGTATTTTAATCGGTATATTCTTTACCTTTGCAAATATTGTAATCTGTACAATCAGTGGTACGGATTTGAAGCAAAATGCCAGGGAAAAAGACGAAATGGTATCTCTGGCACAAGCTATGAAATTTAGATTTGCTGAAATTGGTAGAAGCATTAAAGATGGATTTTGGGCACTGCTGTCTCCTGTTATTATTCTGGGTGGTATCTATTCAGGTATATTTACACCTACAGAAGCTGCATGCATCTCAGTAGTATATTCAATCATCATCAGTGTATTCGTCTACAAGGAAATGACCATGAAAGACCTTAAAAACGTATTTTTAGAAACAGCGGTTTTAAACGGAATCACTTCATTTTTATTAGGGTATTCCACTGTTTTTTCAACATTTATGACCTATGAAAATGTGCCTCAGATGATAACTGAATTTTTGACAGGTGTTTCCAGTAATCCACTTGTGGTATTGCTCTTCGTTAATTTAGTTTTGCTTGTTGTAGGCTTATTTATGGATACGGTGCCGGCAATCATTGTTATGGCTCCGTTGTTGATGCCTACAGTGGTTGCATTAAATATAAACCCAATTCACTTTGGTGTTGTTATGGCAGTTAACTTGGCACTAGGCCTATGTACACCACCATATGGCTGTAATCTGTTTGTAGGTGCAGCAGTTGCAAAGATCAAGATGGAAAGCATGTTTAAGTACATTCTTCCACTATTTGCGGTAGGATTGGCGGCACTTGCGCTTATAACCTATGTTCCATGGCTATCGCTTGTATTCATTCACTAGATTGTTGAATTCATGAAAATAAAAAACGGGTCCTGCAGATTAAGCACTTAAAAAAGTGGTTTGATCTGCAGGACCATTTTTTATACTTTCTTTTTATTTGTAGTGATTCTATATAACAGAGATAAAAACGGTTATGTAAAAGCTTTTTTATTTAAAAGGTAATAAAAGTTTTTTATTATTTTGAATTTTGTATACACAAACAATTAAAAAACAAAAAAATTGTTTCTGAAAACAAAAAAACGTTGACGTTTTTGAAAAGTACCAGTATACTAATAAGGTATTTTAGTTTGATTTGAATTTTAATTTAATCAACCAGTTATCATTTGTTTAATATTTATTGAGAGGATGTGAGTTCTTTGAGAGAACAATGGAACACAAAATTGGGCTTTTTATTAGCTGCAATAGGTTCTGCTGTAGGGTTAGGCAACATTTGGCGTTTTCCTTATATAGCAGCCCAGAATGGAGGGGGAGCATTCCTATTACCTTACTTTTTCGCTATTATTACTGCTGGTATTCCTATTCTTATTCTAGAGTATACTTTGGGAAAAACTTACAGGGCTGGAGCCCCAGTAACCTTTGCCAGAATGAAGAAAAAATTTGAATGGCTTGGATGGCTTCAGGTAATGGTTGCTTTTGTCATTACAGTTTACTATTTTGCAATTGTAGTTTGGGTTGTAAGCTACATAGGATTCTCTGCAACACAAGCTTGGGGATCAGATCCAACAGGATTCTTTGTTCAATATCTTGGTTTGACTAATAGTGCCCTAGAACTTGGGGGCATTCAGACGCATTTAATTATACCATTTTTACTTGTATGGGCTATAAGTGCATTCATTCTATATAGAGGTGTTAGTAAGGGAATCGAACTTGCGTGTAAAATATGCTTACCTGTATTATTGGTCATGATAGCAATTTTAGTAATTCGTGGAATTACACTGCCTGGTGCTGCAGATGGCCTTGAATACATGTTTGCACCAAATTGGGCTGCACTTGCAAAGCCTAGTGTGTGGGTAGCAGCTTATGGCCAGATATTTTTTAGTTTATCGATTGCTTTTGCAATTATGATTTCCTATTCAAGTTATTTACCAAGGAAAACAGACGTTGTAAACAGTGCATTTATTACAGCTACTGCTAATCACGGTTTTGAAGTTTTTGCAGGTATTGGTGTATTTAGTATTATGGGTTATATGGCCTATACACAAAATGTTGCAGTTGAAGAAATTGCTAAAGCAGGTGTTGGTCTGGCATTTATGACTTTCCCTGCGGCTATCAGCAGTCTTCCAGCGTTCAATGGTTTCTTCGGAATTTGTTTCTTTGGTGCTTTATTTACTGCTGGTATCACTTCACTTATTTCAATTATGCAGGCAGTTATTGCAGGCATACAGGATAAATTTGAAATGTCACATAAAAAAGCAGTTACTACTGTTATTGTTCCAGCATTTTTGATAAGTATATTATTCATTACTGGAGCAGGATTGAATATCTTAGACATCGTAGATGCCTTTGCGAATAATATAGGTATAGTAGGTGCAGGACTGATTGAAGTTATATTAGTCGGATGGTTCTTTGATACAGAGAAACTTCGTCAGGAGGCGAACAGTTTTTCTAATTTCAACATTGGAAGATGGTGGGTTTATTCTCTAAAGTTTGTCACTGTTATTGTTCTTGGAATTATGGTATTTTTAAATACTAAGGATTACTTAATGAATGGTTACGGTGGATATGCATCGTCAAATGTAGCTGTTTTTGGATGGGGTATGATATTTGTGGTTATTATTGGTACAGCAATTCTTACTTCCATGAAAGGCAAGGATGGATATGCTGATTTAAGCAAAGAGTCACGTAAGGAGGTAGCATAGATGAGTGTGGGTGCTATAAATATGATGATCATCGGATGTACTGGGCTTTGGGGTGGATGCGCAGTTGCAGTAACAATTGCTATAAAAAACAGTAAAAAGAATTCATAAGCCGAAATAAAATAAAATCGAGACTATCTAAAAAGATATGTCTCTTTTTTTATTTTTCGATGATGTATAAAGGAAAATATATTTCAAGTGATTAATATTCTCTTGATTGATGCATATTAATATGGTAGACTAAAATGTGTGACAAGACATGTGTATATATGCGTATTGATACAGTTGCGTATTTACTAAAGAAGGAGAGAGTGAAATGGAACATATCGCAAATCGAATTGATAGATTACCAACAACCCCTATGCTGAAAAAGATTTTATTCCTGACGGGAATTGGTTGGATGTTTGATGCCATGGATCAAGGAATGGTGTCAGGCGTAATGGCAGCCATTGGAACTGATTGGGGATTGACTACAGGACAGATTGGATTATTGGGAAGCTCTGGTATGTTAGGTATGATCTTCGGTGCGGCACTATCAGGCATGGCCGCTGATAAATGGGGCAGAAGAAATATTGTAATGTGTACACTAATCATATATGGTATCGCTAGTGGTTTGTCTGGATTTGCTGTGAATTATCCAATGCTTCTGGTTTTAAGATTCTGTACAGGTTTTGGATTAGGAGGAGAATTACCTGCAGCTTCTACTTTGATTAGTGAGTATTCTCCGAAGAAGATTCGTGGACGCAATG
Source organism: uncultured Aminipila sp. (assembly GCA_963524205.1). Classification (GTDB taxonomy): domain Bacteria; phylum Bacillota; class Clostridia; order Peptostreptococcales; family Anaerovoracaceae; genus Aminipila. The sequence continues at coordinate 59,164 of CAURED010000011.1, read as the reverse complement.
TTATTATTCTGGAAAGCTTTTGGGCGTGGGGATGGATTTTGGCAGCTTTGGTTGCTTATCTGCTTATCCCTGTTTATGGCTGGCGTGTAGCGTTCTGGGCGGGAGCTGTACCAGCTTTGTTTGCAGCGTATTTGAGAAAAGCTGTCCCTGAGTCCCCTCGTTATCTGGAAACAGCAGGAAAACATGAAGAAGCAGATCAATTGGTTCGAATGATGGAAAAACAGGCTAATATTGAAAGTTTACCTGTTCAGGCAGATGAATATACTTACAGCAGGGAAACAAACGGTCGTTTATCACTAAGAGATTTATGGTCTAAGAAATATATTCGAACTACGATGGTACTCTGGACAATTTGGATAGGAATAAATTTTGGATATTATGGTTTCGTGTTATGGACACCGTCCTTATTGATGGCGCAAGGTTTTGCTCTAGTAAAAAGCTTTGAGTTTACATTGATTATGTGTCTTGCGCAACTGCCAGGCTATTTCAGTGCAGCCTATTTTGTTGAAAAAATTGGACGAAAGAAGGTACTTTCTATTTATTTTGCAGGAACGGCTTTAGCCGCATGGCTGTTTGGACATGCTGGCTCTACAGCTCAAGTGCTGTTATACGGGTGCCTGCTTTATTTCTTTAGCTTAGGTGCATGGGGATGTGTCTATACGTACACTCCAGAAGTGTATCCCACTGCTGCAAGAGCCAGTGGAGCCGGATGGGCAGCTGCTTTTGGCAGAATTGGGGCGTTTATTGCTCCGCTTATCGTACCAGTTATTTATAGCACTTATGGCCCAAAAACAGGGTATGGTTATATTTTTGCTCTACTGACTGCCGTATTTGCCATCGTAGCCATCGTAGTGGCCATTTTTGGCAAGGAAACTATGGGTAAGTCATTAGAAGAAATCAGCCAGTAGAACAGCCGGTTCAAATTATCAAGGCTGTAAGAGAGAATCTGTAAATGACAAATAATTTAATAAAGATAAAGTTTAAAACACCCGTATCATGATGATACGGGTGTTTTAGTATATTATGATTTCTGATTTTTATTATAATAAATAAAAGAAAATGTGCTTGATAATTAAATCGAAATATGTAAAAATATAGTAAATAATTGAAAAAATAAAATTAAAGCAATTTATAAAATAAAACTTTAAAAAGAGAATTAAAAATTACAGAGAGCCTTAAGGAGATTTGACCAAATGAATGAGATAAATCTTAACAGTTCACAAATTATGAAAATAAGGGATAGTTTTAGAAGTCATATTGAAAATGACTATCCAACTATGAAAGATAAAAATATAATAATTAGTGATGCTTTTTACCCTTTAAGACACAATATTGGTATTGAATTTTGGGATGTTTTTAAAAACGATGAATCAATAAAAAGGTGCCAAATACTCCTGGAACAATTTTTTCAAGAAAGGAATCGTTTAAATCCAAAACGTGATGCCTCTACTTATATTGGTTCAATAAAAAAACTCAAAGAGTATATTGACAATAGTTATGGTGGGGTTAATAAACTACTTAATGACACTGCACTTGATTACGATAACCTTAAACAGGTAGAAGACACAGAAAATAATGCAGATGCAGTGAGAACAAATTTTGACGTAATTGTTCCGAAACCTTGTTTAAAGCAAGTTGATTACTATTTACAGAAGTGGAATGAACTTGAAAATTATATAGTGCAAGAAAGTGCACTAAACAAGTTGTTTCTTAATACATATCCTGGTAATACTTCCATTGATGAGGTCCTAGTTAAGGTTTCAGTTTTAAATGACTTTTATAGTACAAATATATTCAATCCATATAAAGTGGCAAAGCATATCGTTAATCTTAATATTGATGAAAGATTATATATGGGTGACGTTCTTCTTGTTGAGGATATTGCAAAAGTTCATATGGGAAATAAAGTTACAAAGAGATTCTATTCCTTCGCATCAAAGTATTGCAGTCATCATGTTCCACAAGAATTCCCTATATATGATAGTTACATTGCCAAGATGTTAAAACATTTTAAAAAAATTGATAAATTCTCTTCTTATAGTAAGGAGGACCTGAAAATCTACCCCAACTTCAAAAAAATTCTTAAAGAATTTCAAGTCTACTATAATTTAACACAGTACAACTTAAAGGAAATTGATAAATACCTTTGGCAGCTAGGTAAAGAATATTTCCCCAATAATATTAATACATTTAAAAGAACTTAGGCGCAACAGTCATGGTACAATTTTTTTTATAGTGTTTAGGTAAAATAAAGAAAGGGTATGTATTAGTTATAAAAAGATAGAGAGTAGCAAACAAAGTGTACGGCATGTCTAAGAATACGCTATTCGTTTTAACGAGTGGTCATGATTGACTCGAACTTTTTTTGCCATGGAATTAAAAGGAGATGTATTTATGTTTTTTAAGACTACGGAACAACATGAAAATTTGAGAAAAAAAATCAGAGAATTTGCTGAAGAGGAAGTTAAACCTATTGCATTTATGTTGGATCAGGAAAATAAATTTCCTTCAGAAGTAATTCATAAGTTAGCGGATATAGGAATGATGGGAATCCCTTATCCAAAAAAGTACGGTGGTGCAGAGTTGGACATAATCAGCTATGCTATCACCGTTGAGGAACTGGCCAGGGTGGATGGTGGCACAGGTGTAATTCTTTCGGCACATACATCTTTAGGTGCATACCCAATTTTTGCCTATGGAACAGAGGAGCAAAAACAAAAATACTTGGTTCCATTGGCCAAAGGAGAAAAGATTGGTGCATTTGGACTTACTGAAGAGAATGCGGGAAGTGATGCTGGTGGTACTGAAACTACTGCTGTCTTAGAAGATGACTATTATATTTTAAATGGTGAAAAAATATTTATCACTAATGGCGGCGAGGCTGATACTTATATTGTTTTTGCAGTTACTACACCAGATATAGGTGTCAGTGGCATAAGTGCATTTATTGTGGAGAAGGACTGGGAAGGATTTAGCTTCGGTAAACATTACGACAAGATGGGTATTCGTTCTTCTGCCACTGCAGAGCTGATTTTTAGTGATGTGAAAGTACCTAAGGAAAATCTCTTGGGTAACGAAGGTGATGGTTTCAAGATTGCTATGGCAACTTTGGATGGCGGTCGTATTGGTATTGCTGCTCAGGCTCTAGGTATAGCCCAAGGAGCATATGAGCATGCACTGGAGTATTCCAAAGAAAGAATTCAATTTGGCAAACCTATCTGTCAGCAACAGAGCATCTCCTTTAAACTGGCAGATATGGCAACAAAGCTTAGATCTGCTAGATTGCTTATTTACAGTGCTGCAGAATTGAAAGAAAATCATGAGCAGTATAGTATGGAAGCTGCTATGGCAAAACAATATGCGTCGGATGTTTGCCTTGAGGTTGTAAATGATGCTCTTCAAATCTTTGGTGGAAGTGGGTATTTGAAAGGCATGGAAGTTGAACGTGCTTACAGAGATGCAAAGATTTGTACAATATATGAAGGAACTAATGAGATTCAGCGTGTTGTTATTGCTGCGCACATCATTGGCAAGATGCCAAAGACTGAGTCAGTAGGAAAAGCTTCTCAACGTGAGCCTGCCACAGGCTACCGCAAGCAAGAGATCTTCAAAAAAGGAACTCCAGAGGAAAGAGTTGAAGCCCTTGTGGAGGCTCTTAAGGCAGATGGGTATGATTTTACAGTTGGAATCCCTTTGGATACGCCGATAACTAAAGCCGAAAGAGTAGTCAGCGCAGGTCAAGGCATAGGAGTAAAAGAAAATATGAGGCTCATAGAGGACCTAGCAGCTCAAGCGGGTGCCGCTATAGGTTCTTCCCGTCCAGTGGCTGAGACACTTAAATATGTACCACTTAATCGTTATGTTGGTATGTCTGGTCAAAAATTCAAGGGGAATCTTTACATTGCCTGTGGTATTTCAGGTGCAGGCCAACATTTGAAAGGGATAAAGGATGCTGCTACAATTGTTGCTATAAATATAAATCCTAATGCTAAAATATTTAAGAACTCAGATTATGGCATAGTTGGTGATTTAATGGAAATCTTGCCATTGCTCACTGCCGCGTTGAACAACGGAGAAGCAAAGAAGCAAGCTCCGCCAATGAAGAAGATGAAGAGAACGGTTCCAAAGAAAGTTAAGCCGGCTTGGAAACATTATGTATGTAATGGATGTGGTTATGAGTATGACCCTAATGTGGGCGATCCTGAAGGTCAAGTTACCCCAGGTACGCTTTTTGAAAATCTGCCTGAAGAATGGATGTGTCCTTCTTGTGGTGAAGATAAAGACATGTTTATAGAAGTATGATTCCGATAATGATAAGTTTTTAGTGTAGAGGAGGATTTATATATGTATTGTGTTAGAAAAATAACTGAAGATCTTTATTGGGTTGGTGGCAACGATCGTCGCCTTGCGCTTTTTGAAAATATCCATCCCATTCCACGAGGGGTTTCCTATAACTCCTATCTGCTTTTAGATGAAAAGACTGTACTCTTTGATACAGTGGATTGGTCTATTTGCCGTCAGTTCCTTGAAAATATTAAAGAAGTTTTAGGTGACAGGCCATTAGATTATATGATAATTAACCATATGGAGCCGGACCATGCTGCATGCATTGAAGAGATTCTTCTTCGTTATCCGGAGGTAAAGATTGTATGTACGCCAAAAGCTTTCATGTTTATGCACCAGTTTGGTTTTCATATTGATGGCAAAGTAATAGAAGTTAATGAAGGGGATACTATGTCTTTCGGGAAACATAATGTTGCATTTTTGTATGCTCCAATGGTACATTGGCCAGAAGCGATGGTGACATATGATGCTACCAATGGTGTACTGTTTTCCGCTGATGCATTCGGTTCTTTCGGCTCCTTGGATGGCAAGATGTTTAATGATGAAATGAATTTTGACCGGGATTGGATTGATGATGCTAGAAGGTATTATACAAACATTGTAGGCAAATACGGTCCTCATGTTCAGTACCTTTTGAAGAAGGCCAGCAGTGTGGATATCAAGATTATCTGTCCGCTGCATGGGCCAGTATGGCGTAATGATTTAGGTTACTTTTTAGATAAGTACGATAAGTGGAGTCGGTATGAGCCTGAGGAAAAGGGTGTAATGATTGTTTATGGAACAATGTATGGCAATACTGAGGTCGCAGCTAACGATCTGGCAACAAGGTTAGTGGAAAAGGGAATGACAAATGTGGTTATGTATGATGTTTCAAAAACTCATGTTTCTCATTTGATTTCTGAAACCTTCAAATATAGCAATGTGGTTCTTGCTTCGGTCACCTATAACTTGAAGATTTATCCACCAATGCTGAGCTATATAATGGATATGAAAGCACTAAATCTTCAAAAACGTACTTTTACTCTTATAGAAAATGGTTCATGGGCACCTCAATCTGGTAAATTAATGCGTGAACTGTTAGAAGAGATGAAAGATATTACTATTTTAGATAGCGATATGTCATTGAACTCTAGTATGAAAGAAGATGATGTGGATTCAATGGATATCATTGCTGACAGCATTATTGAGTCAATGAAGTAATTTAATAGGTTACGGGACAACTTCGGGGGTCAGATAGAAATATCTGGCCCTCTTTTGACGTCTCGAACAATAACACATCAAAGAGAATCTTCCATAATATAATAAAGCATGATTTCAGATATAACAGGTATTAAGATTGGAGGGCATTAGTTTTGAAAAAGACACTTTACAAAGGTTTAGATTATATGGCATTGCGTGGACGTGGTACAGTTAAAGCTAATTTAAATATAATTGCAATGAGTGAAATCCCTTACGAAATTGAAGTGATTGCTGAAAATTTGAATATACCTTGGGCAATTGATATAAGTGCTGAAGGCAGACTATATTTTACGGAGCGGCCAGGGGCAATTAGGGTAATTGAAAATGGTAAACTTCTACAACAGCCACTCATTACGTTTGGTGCACCATTTGTAAGCCAGGGGGAAGGTGGTCTGATGGGTATTGCACTAGACCCCAATTTTTCAGAAAACCATTATATATATGTTATGCATTCTTATGCAGAAGGTAATCAAATTTATAACCGTGTTGTCAAGTTGGTTGAACAAAATAATCAGGCATTCATTTACCAAATTCTTCTGAATAAAATTCCCGGGGGAATCATTCACAATGGAGGAAGGTTAAAGATTGGTCCTGATCAGAGATTATATATAACAACGGGAGATGCAGGTAATTCTGTATTGGCACAGGATATTACAAGTACAGCCGGAAAAATACTGCGAATAGAATTAGATGGTAGGATTCCTGAAGATAATCCAATTACTGATTCACCCATATATAGCTTAGGCCATCGAAATCCGCAAGGTTTAGCGTGGAATCCAGCAAATATTTTATATGCATCTGAGCATGGGCAAACAGCACATGATGAAATAAACATTATACAACCTGGGGCTAATTATGGCTGGCCTTTTGTTCAAGGGGATGAAACCTCTGTGGAAATGGAGATACAAAGGCCCTTGGTACATAGTGGAGAAGATACTTGGGCGCCCTCTGGCATTGCTTTCGTAAATCAAGGACCATGGCAGGGAAAATTACTAGTTGCGGCTTTACGTGGAGAAGAATTACTCGTTATCTCATTGAATGAAGAAGGAACAGAAGTTGAGAATATAGAGTCATGGCTGCACAATGAATATGGACGCTTACGGGAGGTCATTCAAGCAAAAGATGGATCAATTTACTTTGCAACAAGTAATAGGGATGGAAGAGGTGCTCCTGATAAAGCTGATGATAAAATTATTCGACTTGTTCCGATAAAAGCATTGTGGGATTATGATTGGTTAAAGGCCTAATGAACTAATCTTTTAATTGTAATCTATCCAGTCTTTATAGAATCTAATTAGCTGGTTTCTTTTAGTAACATTCGCTTTTTGATAAATATTATGGACATGTGTTTTTACTGTGCCAATGGAAATGAAAAGAATATCACTGATTTCCTGATTATTCTTATCTTCTAAAAGATATTTGAGAATATCCTGTTCTCTTGTTGTGAAATTATGCATTTTAATAAATCGATAGAAATGGTCATTATCTACAAAATTATCAATAGTAACGGGTGAACAATTAAAAGTATCATTTTGCAGTTCTTTTGATAAATGATAGATAAAGAAAAGCGAATAAATAATGCTTAAAATGTCTTCCGTGAGACTTCTATTATTAATTTTTACTAAAAGACTCCTATATACATCAAAATTGAATATTACGATAGTATCCTCTATCACAATGAAAAAAGAAAACAGAAGAGTACACAAGAGTATTTTTTTATAATGCTTTAGAAATGGTATTTCTTCTGCTATTTTTTTGTCCCTTTTTATGATTAATAGGCCAGTTACACTAATATAAAGGGTAAAAAGCTGATACGGAAGATAATAAAGCCAAACCATAAATGCACTATCACGTAGCATAGGAACAAAGAGATCCCATAGGCCTAATGAGATTAGTACAATGAAATCCATTGTAGATAGTGATTTTTTAAAAATACGTTTATTAATATTGGTAAGACAAAAGGCGGTTACGATTACAATGACAGTTTTAAAAGCAGGAACGGACATAAATGAGGTATTGTATCTCACTGAAAAATCATGAAGGAATTCTGTCATATAGATGACAGTATTGTCGAAGATATAGAATAAAAAAAGTACTGTTAAATAAAAACAGACTGAAAACTTTTTTAGACCATAGGTGATAAAACTGTAAATCATAGCGGTCCCATACAATAAAAGCAATACTACGTTATATAAAAAAACAATGATATCCATCCAGCATGACCCTCTTTTCTGTTTTAATAAAATCAGTATAACGGAAGGGGAAAATGATTGCAAGATGGACTTGTCGAAACATGTCTAAACTTTGAGCGTAATTTAAAAGATTAGAAAAGTTTAGATGAGAAAATACCAGAGATATAGAAGATATAAAAAAATCACCCTTTTCAACTGAGCTAATCATGAGTATTGTCGAGACATCAAGTTACAGCAAGCAGATAGCTTAATTCATGCTTGGTGCTACTTAAGTAATGTTACCATCATAAATTCAGTAAAGAAAAGGAGAAATTAGAGTAATGGAACAGTTAAAAAAGGATTTTATTGACACAAACGATTTCACAAAAGAGGAGTTAATGGATATCATTAATCTCTCTCTTAAAATTAAGAAATGTATTAAAGCCGGTTATTATCCGCAATTATTAAAGAACAAAACCTTAGGTATGATTTTTCAGCAATCTTCTACAAGAACAAGAATATCATTTGAGACGGCAATGGGACAGTTAGGTGGACATGCTCAGTATTTAGCTCCTGGTCAGATACAGTTGGGCGGGCATGAAACAATTGAGGACACAAGTAAAGTTTTATCCAGATTAGTTGACATCGTAATGGCTCGTGTTGACAGACATAAAAGTGTTGCAGATCTTGCAATGAATGCAACAATTCCTGTAATCAACGGAATGTCTGATTATAACCATCCAACACAAGAAATGGGGGATGTCTGCACTATGATAGAGCATCTTCCAGCAGGTAAAAAATTGGAAGATTGCAAAGTGGTTTTCGTTGGTGATGCTACACAAGTATGTGCTTCCTTAATGTTTATTACAACCAAATTAGGTATGAATTTCGTACAGTTTGGTCCAAAAGGATACCAGTTAAGAGAAAATCATATAAAGACTGGACAGGGAAATTGTGAGAAATCAGGCGGAAGCATTTTTATTACGGAAGATGAAAATGAGGCTTTAAAAGATGCCGACTTTGTTTATACAGATGTTTGGTATGGCCTATATGATGCTGAACTTTCTCAAGAGGATAGAATGAAAATCTTTTATCCAAAATACCAGGTTACGGATGCCATGATGAAAAAAGCAGCCCCTCATGCAAAGTTTATGCACTGTCTGCCAGCAAGCAGAGGAGAAGAAGTCGTAGATGAAGTAATTGACTCAGAGTATTCCATTTGTTTTGATGAAGCAGAAAACAGATTAACCTCTATGAGGGGGCTATTAGTTTACTTTTTAGAAAAGGCAAAAAGATCAGTTGATGAAGAAGAACAAGCAACAGCAAAGGCAGATTTAGAAGTATTTCTAAAAAGAGCACTCTAGGCTCAATAGAAAGGAGGAAACTCAATGTCAGAAATTGATGAAAAAAAGAAATTTAGGTTAATTGATGCAATATTAGCTGTAATATGCGTTGTGTTTGTAGCAGAAGCAGCAGCTCCGGTTGCGGCTATAGGAAACTCCCAATATTTCTGGTGGATATTTCTAATGATTACCTTTCTATTACCATATGGTTTAATCTCATCTGAATTAGGCACTACATATAACAGTGAAGGTGGCTTATATGATTGGATAAAGAAAGCTTTTGGAGCAAAATGGGGAGCCAGAGCCTCCTGGTATTATTGGATTAACTTTCCATTATGGATGGCTTCACTAGCCGTAATGTTTCCAGAAATAATAGGCATGATTTTGGGCCAAGAATTAGGAGTTGTTCAAAGTTTGGTTATTGAACTTATTTTTATTTGGATTATTGTATTCATTAGCTTTTTCCCAGTATGTGATAGTGTCTGGATTTTGGATGGCGCAGCAATTATAAAGGTGTTTTTAGCGCTAGTAGTAGGTGGCTTTGGTATATATGGAGCAATTACCAAGGGTGTTGCAAATGAATATACTTTATCTTCTTTATTACCATCCTTTGACCTTAACAGTTTATCCTTTATTTCTGTTATATTATTTAATTTTTTAGGATTTGAGGTTATATGTACTTTTGCAGATAGTATGAACAATCCCAAGAAACAGATCCCGCAATCAATTGTAGTAGGTGGAATAGCTATTGCAGCAATTTACATTTTTTCAGCTTTTGGAATAGGTGTTGCGATTCCTACGGCAGAGGTTAGTACAAGCAGTGGCATGATTGACAGCCTTCAGTTTTTAACCGGAAAGACCTCAGGGATTTTTATCAGTATAATGGCAATTTTGTTCCTTCTGACGCTATTTGGAAATATGATTTCCTGGTCTTTAGGTGTTAATAATGTAGCAAAATATGCAGCTTCTAATGGTGATATGCCAGCAGTTTTTGCTAAGACAAGCAAGAAAAACGATATGCCAACAGGAGCAGCAATCATGAATGGAATTGTAGCAACTCTTATTGTTACTTTATCACCAATTTTACCAAACCAGGATTTGTTCTGGAGTTTCTTCGCACTTAATCTAGTTATGTTTTTATTGGCTTACCTGCCAATTTTCCCAGCTTTCTTAAGGCTTCGAGAGATTGATTCTGAGGTGGAAAGACCATTTAAGGTTAGTGGAAGCAAAACATTTTTAAAAGTATTAGCAATGGTTCCAATGATATTAATAATAATTGCTTTAATCTTTTTGGCAATCCCATTAAGCTTTGATGCAGAAACTTTAGGTGCAACGCTACCGATTACCATTGGATCTATTGTATGTATTATCATCGGAGAAATTATTATTAAAATTAAAAAAGTTGGTCAGAAAAATTAGATTAGAAAGAAGGAAGTATTATGAAAACTTTAACAACTACTCCGAAACAGGATGGATTTAGAATGCCTGGAGAATTTGAACCACATGAAGGCTGTTGGATACTATGGCCGGAACGTCCTGATAACTGGAGACTTGGCGGAAAACCTGCACAGAAGGTTTTTGCAGAGGTTGCAGCAGTGATAAGTGAATTTGAACCCGTTACGGTGTGTGTCAGCGATGCACAATATGATAACGCAAGAAATATGCTGCCAGATTGTGTGAGAACTGTTGAAATGTCAAATGATGATTCATGGATTCGTGATTGCGGTCCATCTTTTGTGACTAATGGTAAAGAAATAAGAGGAATCGATTGGACATTTAATGCGTGGGGTGGATTAGTTGATGGCTTGTATTTCCCTTGGTCAGATGACGATCATGTAGCACGAAAGGTTTGCGATATAGAAAGAAAGGATAGATACCGCTTAGATGATTTCATCCTGGAGGGCGGCTCTATTCATGTAGATGGTGAAGGCACATTAATAACAACGGAAGAATGCCTGTTAAGTGGGGGAAGAAACTCCAAACTTACTAAAGAGGAAATTGAAGGTATATTAAAAGAATATTTAAATCTTGAAAAGATTATTTGGATACCCTATGGAATTTACCATGATGAAACAAATGGGCACGTGGATAATATTATTCATTATATTGCACCAGGTAAGGTCGTATTGGCATGGACAGAGAATAAGGATGATCCACAATATGAAATATGTCAAAAAGCTTATGACATTTTAAGCAATGAAACAGATGCCAAGGGAAGAAGATTAGAGGTGACTAAGCTATTACTTCCTTCAAATATCTTGATTACAAAACAAGAAAGCGAAGGTGTCGATGCTATTGATGGAACATTACCACGTCAAGAAGGTGATCGGCTTGCTGCTTCATATGCGAACTTCTATATTGCAAATGGCGGAGTTGTATTTCCAACTTTTAACGATCCAAATGATGAAAAAGCAAAAGAAACATTACAGAACTGTTTCCCAAATCATAAGATAGTTGGTGTTTATGCAAGAGAAATTCTTCTTGGTGGAGGAAATATTCATTGTATTACACAGCAACAGCCAAAAGTATATTAAAAAGTTAGGAGAATTACATATGTCAAGAATTGTTATCGCATTAGGTGGAAATGCCCTTGGAAATTCGCCAGAAGAGCAACAAAGAATGATTGAAAATGCGACACCATCCCTGGTGGGTCTAATTAAGCAGGGACATGAAATTATCATTAGTCATGGAAATGGTCCACAGGTTGGCATGATTAATCTTGCATTTGATATAGCATCAGGAAAAAGTGAAAAGGTACCCAGAATTGAGCTTCCAGAATGTACGGCTATGAGTCAGGGATACATTGGTTACCATCTTCAAAAGGGAATAAAAAAAGAACTTCATCGACAGGGAATGCCTTGGCAGGCAGTAACTGTAATTACGCAGATGATTGTAGACAAAAATGATCCTGCATTTTTAAACCCTTCTAAACCAATAGGTAGTTTTTACACCGAAAATGAAGCTAAAAAAATAATGGAAGAAGATAAAAGTGTAGTGATGAAAGAAGATTCTGGAAGAGGTTACAGACAGATGGTTGCCTCTCCTAAGCCAATTGATATCGTAGAGAGGGAATCCATAATAAAATTGTTAGATTCCGAGTTTATTGTAATTGCCTGTGGTGGTGGCGGTATCCCTGTGATTTTAGATGAGAATGGAGATTATAAAGGTGTAGCTGCAGTTATTGATAAAGATTATGCATCTGCTAAGCTTGCTGAACTGGTTGATGCAGACTACCTGTTTATATTAACCGCTGTTGATTACGTAGCCATTAATTATGGAACTCCTAAGCAACAAAATTTAACAGAGATTACAATTGAAGAAGCTAAGAATTACTGTAAAGAAGGACAGTTTGCAGCAGGAAGCATGCGTCCAAAAGTAGAGGCTGCTATAACTTTTGCAGAAAGTAAAAAAGGAAGAACCGCAGTGATTGCCTCTCTAGAGAAAGCTCCACTTGCCATGATGGGTAAAAGCGGTACTAAAATCGTATAAAACTGCTAATCTACCATGCTATACATTATTTTAAAATTAATTAATTTTTCAGCTTGTTCAGGATCGAATCCTGAACAAGCTATTTTTTATACCTTTAATAGGCATAAATCATATGTCCAATTTGTACAGAAATCGGTTTAGACAAAATCCATGCATTGGTAGCTTTATCATCATAATAGAACTGTGCACCGCTTGTAGGATCCGATCCGTTCATTGCAGCTTCCGCAGCCTGGATGGATTCTGGTTCGGCAGGCTTATTGATCCATCCGTTTGCAACCGGAGTAAATTGATAATACCCGTTGATATTCTGGTATATAACTCCTTTTATTGTATGTGCCCATACACCACTATTTACTCTGTTTATAACCACAGCGCCCACAGCTACTTTTGCTTCATATGGTTCACCTTGTGCTTCTGCTGTAATTAATCTTGCAAGCAGCCCCAAGTCATTCTCATATTGTGAATCAGCTTTTTCCTGAGTACTTTGCTGGACTTGAATTTTCTTTACTTCAGCCTGAGTACTTTGTGGGACTTCGTTTTCCTTTGCTTCAGCTTGAGTACTTTGCGGGCTTTCAATCTTCTTTACTTCAGTTGGAGCAACCGATGCAGCAGACGGTTTTACAGGTTCTTTTCTTTGCTTTTCTTTATAATATGTATCTCTACTTGTTAATCCTCTAGAGATGACAGTTCCTTCATCACCAGTTTGTCCATTGAAAAATGTCATTCGTTCATCTGCATAACCTTCAGAGGAATCATCGGATAATTGCTTCATATTTGAACTACTACTATCCGAAGTATTTTTCATTGCGATATTTGTCTCTGATTTAGATAATTTACTTCCTTGACCCTCTGAGTCGCTGTTATTTTGAGTAAATGCTGTTGAAGCATATAAAAATAAAGCGATACTGAAGGTTAAGATTGAGACGAAAAAAATTAGTCTCATTCCTTTTGTCTTGTTCATGTTTGCCTCCTTATGCCTACTAGTACGGATTAGACTATAATACTATTTTAATATAATACCGACTAACAATCTAATGGAAAACTTATCCTACAGTTTAAACATAGATAAAAATAGAAATTCAGTTTTTATTTTTAACTGCCTATGGTACAATAACTAGTATTGTAAGTGGTTCTAAAATTGCGGATGAGACTGCTAAATCACTTTTGCGAGTTGTTGAAAAGGCAAAGGCAGTTTCCGATATTGTTTAAAATATTTCTGAAGCATCTAACCGACAATCACAGCGACTTAAAGAACTTGTTGGTAAATTTAAATTAAAAAATTAGTTATTGTAACGGTTTTCAAATGTTAGAGAATATAATTAAATGGATATTGAGGACTGATTCCTGTATTAATAGGACTCAGTCTTTTTAATTAAGAGAGCGGTATCAAACTCAATAAAAGCCATGTGAAAATATGGACATTTATGATATAATAAATCCAAATAATTAAAAACACAGTTACAGTAGGGAAGGGATTATTGTGAACATGAGAAATAACAATTTTATAGATTTTGGAGAAGAAATCAGCAGGACGGTCAGAAAAGTGTTGAATAATCAAGATCTTTATGATTTGAAGAACACTATTAATCGTACGATGCATAATGTTCCGGGAATGGGGGGGAGTCCGTTTTTTCAAGAGCCTTTTAATGGTGATGGATTACCACCGTTGTCAAAAGAATACCGAAATGATAATGACGTAAGGAACTATGGTCCCTTTAGTACACAAAATTACAGATCAAGTCATAAAATGACTAAAGGGACAGGTTCTTTGGCAAGTATTCTGTTTCTGGTTTTTGGATTTATTGGAGTAATTACTACCGGACTGGTAACCTTAATTGGAATAGTAACCGAAGCCACAATTGGAAATATTGCAGCATTGACAGTCATTAATACGATATTTGGAGTGCTTTTTTTCGCCTTTCTGCCAATGATTATCGTTGGATTTAAATTAAGAAACCGTACAAAGAGGTTCAAACGTTACCAAAAGGTGTTGAATGGACGTACATATTGTACGATACAGGAATTGTCCACAGCCACTGGTGAAGAATCAAAATTCATCATAAATAATCTTCGTAAAATGATTAAAGCAGGGTTGTTTGCAGAAGCATATCTTGATGAGCAGGAAACTTGTCTGATGACTGATTACAAGACATATACTCAGTATCTGGAAACCATGAAAAATGCTAAAGAAAGACAAGCAGCTGAAAAAAGGGAAAAAGAAAAGTGGGCCAACAGGCAAGATGGAAATGTACTTAAAGAGACTATTGATGAGGGTAAAAACTATATTCAAATCATAAAGGCTGCAAACGATGCATTACCAGAAGTAGAAATATCAGAAAAGCTTGATCATTTGGAAACTGTTACCACAAAAATCTTTGATTATGTGGAGCAACATCCGGATAAGCTTCCAGAAATTCGCAAATTTATGTGCTATTATATGCCAATTACCCTTAAGCTCGTTAAGGCATATCAGAACTTTGACGAACATGGATTCAATCAAGAGGAGATTGTGGCTACAAAGCTAGAGATTAAAGGAACACTTGATACCATAAATATGGCATATCAGAACTTGATGAAAAAATTAATGCAGGCGGATATTTTGGATGTTTCTTCTGACATTTCCGCACTTGAGACTATATTGGCCCAGGAAGGCCTGACAGATGACGAATTAATGCACAATAAAGCCACAAATTAGGGGCTCAAAGGAGGAATAGAAAAATGAGTGAAGACATAAAAATGACAGAAGCACCAACACCTACCTTGACGTTTGAACCATTTCCGGAGGAAACCGTACAGCCAATTGCACCCAATATACCTGTGGAGTGTACAGCACAGCAGACGCCTGCGATCCAAGAGCCTCCGTTAACTGTAGAGGAACAGAAAATAGTGGATGATTTTGCATCGAAGATTGAATTGAGCAATTCTAATCTAATTTTACAGTATGGCTCAGGTGCACAGAAAAAAATCGCTGATTTCTCTGAATCTGCTCTAAATAATGTACGGACAAAAGATTTGGGAGAAGTAGGAAATATTCTGTCCAGTGTTGTTACTGAGTTAAAAAGCTTTGAAGTAGAAGAGAATGAAAAAGGATTTTTAGGAATTTTTAAGCGTACTTCTAATAAACTTACTAATATGAAAATAAAATACGACAAGGCTGAAGTCAATGTAAATAAGATATGTACTATACTAGAAAATCATCAGATTCAGTTATTAAAAGATGTGGCAATGTTAGACAAGATGTACGATATGAACAAGGTTTACTTTAAAGAGTTAACTATGTACATTTTAGCAGGAAAGAAAAAATTAAATCAAGTTCAGAGGGTTGAGCTGCCTAAATTAGCAGAAAAGGCCCAGATCAGCGGTCTCCCAGAGGATGCTCAGGCGGCAAACGATCTTGCCTCTCTGTGCAATCGGTTTGAGAAAAAGTTACACGACCTGGAACTTACTCGAATGATTTCTATACAGATGGCACCACAGATTCGGCTTGTTCAAAACAATGATACATTAATGTCGGATAAAATTCAATCCACTCTGGTCAACACTATTCCTCTCTGGAAGAGTCAGATGGTACTTTCTCTAGGAATTGCTAATTCTCAACAGGCGGCTAAGTCACAGCGACAGGTGACAGATATGACCAATGAACTTTTACGTAAGAATGCGGAGACCTTGAAAATGGCGTCTATTGATACAGCTAAGGAATCAGAGCGTGGAATTGTAGATATGGAAACATTGGTAAATACCAATCACAGTCTGATTTCAACATTAGAAGAGGTTACAAAGATTCAAGAGGAGGGCCGTCAAAAGCGGGCTCAAGCTGAGATAGAATTGAGCCGTATGGAAGGCGAACTTAAGCAGAAATTGTTGGATATTCGCAAATAAGGCATTTTAACATAGCATTAGCTCCTAGCAACCGAGGGCTTTTAGTGTCTTAACAAAAGTGCATATTATACGAGTAAGCATAGCAAGGGGTTGATAATTTATGATTAAGATTATGGATATCGATTATGATGAAATTAAAATAATCAGGGATCTTTGGGAAAAGAACAGATTGTATCATCAAAATATTTCAGAACATTTTAAGGAAGTATATGGTTTAATTAGTTTTGATGAAAGAATGAAGGATTTTTCTGCATCTAATAAAAATACAATAAAAATAACTGTAGCTAAAAATAATGATCAATATATAGGTTATTGTATATCAACCACAGTGGATGGGGCGGGGCAACTTCAATCAATTCATGTTTGTGAAAGTAATCGAGGAAATGGGATTGGAAGACAGCTTGCATCTGAGCACATAGAATGGATGAGAGAAATGGGTTGTAAAGAGATTGGGGTAAATGTGTCTCAAGAGAATGCTTCCGCGATAGCCTTTTACAAGGACCTTGGATTCTATCCCAATACCTTATATATGCAAAAAAAATAAACTCATGGTCAATACATAAAATAGGTAATGGTGGTTGATTAAGAGCATCAGGAGAGTGATATATGTCTATTTATGTGAAAGATTTATTTCAACTGGATACTTTTAAAAACTTTAAGATAGTCGCAGGGGAAAGAGGATTGCATCGTAAGATTGTAGCAGCTCAAGTGTTAGACTTTGAATTTGTAGATGGTTTACAGCAACAGAGAAAAATAATGTTTGATAAGGATAGCTTTGTGATAAGCAGCCTTCTATTTGCTAAAGATAACAAGCAAATACTGATGAAGGCGATAAAGACTTTAGTAGACTTGAATATTAGTGCTTTTGCTTATAAAAACGTAATATACAAAAAATTGCCACAGGAAATTCTAGATTATGCAAATAGTAGAAACCTGCCAATTTTAGAGTTTCAGGATGAGGATGCATACTTTGAAGATATTATTTTTGTAATAATGAATCAAGTGAAACAGGATTCCAGAATTGAACTAATAGAAGAGCAAATAAAGAAACTTTTAAAACAGGGATTGCCTAAGGAACAAATCGAAGTTATGGTAGATGCCATGAATCCTAATTTACAAAATAAAATCCAAGCATTTTATATAGAAATTGGGGATGAACGAAAAATAATAAAGCTTCTTATGTCATTTACTCCTTCAGAAAAACTAAAAAGAAAAAGTATAATTTCAAAATACGGCAAAGATTTATTAATAATACTGTCCACTGATAAAGAGAACAGTAATTTACAGTATAAATTTGAAGATGCATTATTTTATTTAGGGATTAAAAAGGAAGATTTGAAAATTGGGCGGAGTAGCATTCATATTGGCAAAAGCAATGTAAAAATGGCTATAGAAGAAGCAGTACAGGCTAGAATTGTGGGACAGATTGAGAGTAAGAAAGAAATAACTTATGAAGAAATTGGAGCATATCAGATGTTATTGCCAGAAATAAAGTCTGAGCATCTGCAGAAATATATGTTGAATTATTTACAGCCCTTATTAAATAGTGCAGGAGATAGTGATTTGATTAAGACTGCAGTCCAATTTGTTATAGATGGAGGAGATTTGAACCAAGCTTCTGAACATTTATTTTGTCATAAGAATACTGTTCGATATAGGGTGAATAAGATACATGAACTGATAGACATAAATAGTAATGAAATGGAGTTTTTTGAACATCTGGCAACAGCTATTAGAATATATTTAATTAATGAATTGGTACATTAAACAAAGCTTTTAGAGCTTTGTTTTTTTGTACAAAAAAACGCCAGAAGTTTGTACACTATATAATGAAAAAGAACTTTTAATTAAGTATACTCTAATAAAAAGCTGAAAGGTGGCATGAGTATGTTTAAGTTGAAGGTTCTTTGTAAAGAGGAAACAGAAAAAGCATTGAAAATGAGTGATGTCATTCATTCAATTGAAGAAGTATATAAGCAAAAGGCATTAGGTCAAACAGAAGTTTTTCCACTTATTTTTCACGAATTTACTCCCGGAGTGGCAGATATGGATATAAAATCTGGATGGTTAAAGGGGAGTGGCCTATTTGGTTTAAAATTAGTTTCCTGGTATGGGGAAAATGTGAATAAGCAATTACCTACGCTTATAGGTACTATTTTAGTATTTGACGATAAAACAGGAGCACCAATTGGAATTTTAGATGGTTCATATATTACTGGAATTCGTACAGGGGCAGCAGGAGCTTTAGGAGCAAAATATTTAGCAAGGACTGATTCTGAAAAATTGTTGATGGTAGGTGCAGGGCATGTGGCAACTTTTCAAATTGCAGCCACATTAAGTCTTTTCCCTAATATTAAGGAAGTAATGATTTATGATCCGATGAATTATAAATCTGCTGAAAGTTTTGTTAATAATATTAAAACGACTTTAGATAGAAATTTTCATATACAGGTTAAAGAAATTGTAAAATTCACAGCAGTGAAGGATATAAAGAATGCAACAGAAAATAGTGACATTATTATTACCGTAACGCCAGCCAGAGAACCAATCATAATGGCTGAATGGGTAAAACCAGGGACACATTTTAGTTGTATTGGGGCAGATATGTCTGGTAAAGAAGAAATTGATCCAGAGATCCTTAGAGGAGCAAGAATTTTCGTAGATGATATAAATCAGTGCATAAATGTAGGTGAAATAGAAATTCCCATTAAGAAAAACATGATTACAAAGGAAGACATTGCAGGTGAAATCGGAGAAATCATAGTAGGAAGGACAAAGGGAAGAGAATACGATGGACAAATTACAGTGTTTGATGCAACGGGAACCGCTCTACTCGATTTGATAACTGCAAAGTTAGCTTTTGATGAAGCAGAAAAAATGAATTTAGGTACCACAGTGAATTTATAGTTAAAATATGGAGGACAGAGTATGAAGATTAAAACATTTAAAGTAGAACAATGGATGAATGATTATGAAAATGATGCAGTATATAATCTAGGAGAAACTTGCATTGATTCCATGACATTAAAGGAACTTCTGGAATTATCCGGGAGGAATCCTGAAGAGTTCTTAGCTTCGTTAGCAGATAAACGGATGACTTATGGATATATAGAAGGCTCACCAGAGTTATTAGCAGGCATTGCGGGTTTATATAAAGAAGTACATACAAATCAAGTAATTCCTACTCATGGAGCAATCGGTGCAAACCATCAAGTTATTACATCCTTAATAGAACCAAAGGATAATATGGTATCTGTTATGCCTACGTATCAACAGCATTATTCCATACCAGAGTCTATTGGTGCTGAGGTAAGACCTCTGCAGCTTTCTCCAGAAAATAATTTTCTTCCGGACTTAAATGTATTAAGAAGTCTGGTTGATGAAAACACTAAAATGATTACTATAAACAATCCAAATAACCCTTCAGGCTCTTGGATTCCTTTAGATATTATGAAGGAAATCGTAAAAATTGCTGAAAGGGTGGACGCCTATATTTTATCGGATGAAGTATATAGAGGCATTGCAGAAGATGATAGTTATATGCCTTCTATTGTAGATCTTTATGAAAAAGGAATTTCTGTAAGCAGTATGTCTAAAGTCTTTTCCCTTGCAGGGTTAAGAATGGGGTGGATTGTTTCGAAAGATGAAGGAGTGCTTCAGGCTTGCAGGAGAAGAAGAGACTATGATACCATATGCTGTGGAGGATTGGATGATTTGTTTGCCAGTATTGCACTTGCCAGTAAGGATAAAATATTTAAAAGAAATAGAAAAATTTTAAATCAAAATAGAGCAATCCTTGATAAATGGGTGAATGAAACAGAAGAAGTTCATTATGTAAAACCTGTAGCGGGGACAACAGCTCTCCTATATTATGACAAAGATATTCTTTCTTATGATTTATGTGTAAGACTAATTAAGGAAAAGGGGGTATTGTTTACTCCAGGGTCCTGTTTTGAGTTAGAGGGGTGCGTACGGATTGGATACGCATTTGATTCCAAGACATTAAAAGAAGGTCTGGATAAGTTTATAGAGTTTCTAAGGGGAATATAGGGAGGCAATAGTTCCTATGCTTTTGAAAAAATTAAAAATCAGTCTATAATAAATCTGTGCCAGATAAAGTCATGCTGGCACAGA
Organism: uncultured Aminipila sp.; assembly: GCA_963524205.1. Taxonomy (GTDB): domain Bacteria; phylum Bacillota; class Clostridia; order Peptostreptococcales; family Anaerovoracaceae; genus Aminipila. Next base: position 38,565 of record CAURED010000011.1, on the reverse strand, counting down.
TTAAATTTACAAAGGAAGCAAATAATTACCTATTGAGGTACAGATGAAATATCTCAATTGGGCGCCTTTTGCTTTAGGAGTTTCTATAGTGCTATTAGAGTTTGGATTTGTGATGTTATATCGAGTGGGATGGAACATTAGTATTGGGCCTTTAGTTTGTAATATAATACTTGCAATACTGCTCATGATAATAGGATATGTGTTTTATAAGGAAGGAATTACGCTTACTCAGGCTGCTGGCATAGGGCTAATTTTGATAACGAAAAAATAAAAAATGCCTTTAAAAGTAAAATAAGATTTGTAAGGGGCAGGGACATTACAGTTTTATTCATAGTAACTATTGCAAATGTGATTAAAGAAAAATCTAAAAAATAAAACAAAAAAGATTATATTTATCATAAATTTCGACATAATAAGACTAATGGATATGGTAACATGGATTTATAATTATATAGAAAGGAGTATAAATATAGAACATAACAAAAGTTAAAATTATAAAAACAAGGGAGGAGATTAAAATGAAACTTAAATTTTTAGGGGTTACTATGTTAGCGCTAATGGTGTTGTTTATTCCAGCAATTACAGTTCATGCCACAGATACGCAGGAGCAGTTAACCATGCAAGTAGAAAAAATGACGGAGGATGCGCATAATAAAATTATTGAAAGAAATGAAATTAAATCAGAAGATTGGATTAAGTTTGATATTTCAGATTTGTCTGCTGTTTCAAACGGAATGTTTCCAAATATTCCACAGGAAGTAGGTAAAAAGTTCATAAGATTATATTACATTGGACAAATAGAAGAAAAATACCATGAAGATGGGGACTTTAAACCGCTCTTTTTGATTAATAACGATTTACAAACTGCAAAAGTTGGTTTCTTGCATGAAAATGGTGAAACAACAATAATTGATATTAATTTAAATGAAATAAAAGCAAATTCAATGAAGCAGTTAAGTAGAGCGTCTTATACTGTTTCTGGAAGTTGTTCTCTAAAAAAATCAACTTCGGGAGCAACATATAGCGTAATAAGCTCAGGAAAGACAACTACAAGTAAGAAAGTTGATAATGTTTACTGCAGTATAACTACATACATGAATGGTACAAAATTAGCTTTGACTTCCAATAATGCTAACAATGCATCATCGGTTTCGGTTCAATATGTTACACCCCCTAATCAATTTCCAGCACAATATGAAGTTCAAGGTACACATTTTGGCTTTTTAGGAGATTCAATCGTTGATTATTATTCATCGTATAGTAAGTCATTCAGTAACTAATTTTTTATATATTAATAATTACTAATATGAAAAAAGAGGCGGCCGTACTAAAATGCTCGGCGGCCTCTTTTGGTCTCTAAAGCTATTGTGCTAAATCTTGAAAGATAGCGATAGAATTAACCTTTTTATTTTCAGGATTGATCTCAAAATTAACGATATATTTGCCAGCCTTATATTTAAGAATTAAAGGCTCATCAGGATACAGCTCGCTATACAGTGAAGTGTACGAATCGCTTGGACTCCCTAATATTTCCTCCACCTGTTCTTGGTCCATACCAATTTGAACCCCATATATTTCATTGTTACCAGCATAATAAATTCCCGTTACCTGGTTGTCGCTTACCAAAAAATAGGTATCGCCATAGTTTAATAATATTCCTCCCATGAAGGAATCATTATATTCTTCAGGCTCCCCCGATTCAGTGATAATTTTATCAGAATTGGTTCCAATTCCAAATTTAATACTATTCATCTTGCCCTCATTTAGCAATTCTAAGGCAGGTATATTTTCTTCTTTACTTGTATGTTGATTTAAATTTTCTTTATTTATATCAGTATTAATATTTCCGTTATTTTCAGTAAAAAATATAAAAATAAAGAAAATAATAATTATGGAAATAAAAATCCATTTTTTTTTCATCTTTTTCTCCTTCTCAATACCCATTCCTACCCAGTAGCAAATAATTAAACTTAATTTATTTTTATTCTAAGATATAGTACCTTTTTTAAAAGGACTTGTCAATGTGGGACCCTTTTAAAAAATGGTAAGGAATCATTAATTTGACAAAATAAGAAAAAAACCTTTAATTTAACGGAAAAGTAAATTAAAATTTAGAAAAAAGAAAAAAATAACAGAACCTGAAAAAGGAAAGGTAGGGTGTTAAGATGACACTTCAGCAAATGAAATATGCTATAGAAATAGCCAATAAAGGCTCAATAAATCTTGCAGCAAAGTCTTTATTTATTTCACAGCCAAGTTTATCAGGAACAATAAAAGAACTTGAGGATGAAATAGGAATAGAAATATTTATGCGTACAAATAGAGGGATAACCATAACGCCTGAAGGAAGTGAATTCTTAGGTTACGCAAGACAGGTAGTAGAACAATATCAGTTAATGGAAGAGCAATACATTGAAAAGAAAGTCAGGAAAAAATATTTTAGTGTATCTACTCAGCATTATTCCTTTGCAGTAAAAGCTTTTGTGGAAATGGTTAAACAATTTGGAATGGATGAGTATGAATTTGCAGTTCATGAGACCAAAACCTACGATGTAATAGATGACGTGAAAACATTTAAAAGTGATCTGGGGATTCTTTATCTGGATGAATTTAATGAAAAGGTAATTACAAAGATTCTGAATCAAAATGTCTTGGAATTTATAGAACTGTTTTCCTGTGATACATATGTGTATTTATGGAAGGGGCACCCATTAGCGGATAAAAAAATAATTAGCATGGAGGAGTTGGAGGAATATCCTTGTTTGTCGTTCGAGCAGGGAAAAAATAATTCCTTTTATTTTGCTGAAGAGGTTTTAAGTACCTATGTATACAAAAGAATTATTAAAGCCAACGACAGAGCAACCATGTTGAATCTTATGGTTGGATTAAATGGATATACCTTGTGTTCAGGCATTATCTGTGAGGAGTTAAATGGAAGTGATTATCAGGCAGTGAAACTGGACTCCGAGGAAGTGATGCGTATAGGATATATTAAGCATAAGAGGATACCATTAAGTTTAGAAGGAAGAAAATATGTTGATGAATTAATTAAATATAAAGAATTGGTGCTATAGGTTGAACTTATAACAGGATATCGTTTTCACGTATTAACACCTATTTTTTATATATGATAATATAAGTATTGTCAGAAAGACAAGAAAATAAATTGAAAGGAGCAATTTAAATGCGTACTGATAACTTTGTAAATAACAAAATGATGAACAATGAAATGATGTGTTGCTGTTGTTATATGCAGATGGATATGACTATGGGTGTATTAAGTGCGCAAAAAACTGCTGGGGACTAATATATTTTCTGATGTGAAGATGTGAAATAGTTAGCAGATGCGTATGAAAAGGTGCATCTGCTATTTTTTTACCTAAAAATGAAGATAACATTGAAAGGAGGACCAAAATAATGATTACATTTCAAAATATTAGTAAGACTTTTGAGTCGGGTGGCAAAAAAGTTGAAGCAGTAAAAAATGTAAATATGAATATAGAGAAAGGCAAGATATGTGGAATTATTGGTTTTTCGGGAGCTGGAAAATCAACGCTGGTAAGATGTATTAATTTATTAGAAAGACCTACAGAAGGAAAAGTGTTTTTAGGAGAAACGGAATTAACCGCATTGTCAGAAAAACAGCTGCGTAAAGAACGAAAGAAAATTGGTATGATATTTCAGCAGTTTAATTTGTTTTCTTCGAGAACGGTGCATCAGAATATAGCATATCCGCTAAAGTATCAGGGGATTAAGGGAAAAGAAATCAATAAAAAGGTTGACGAACTACTTGACTTAGTTGGATTAGAAGACAAAGCCAAGATGTATCCTTCACAGTTGTCTGGAGGTCAGAAACAAAGAGTAGCAATAGCAAGAGCGCTTGCTAATGATCCAGAGATTTTACTTAGTGATGAGTCAACAAGTGCATTGGATCCACAGACAACAAAATCGATACTAAAATTACTAAAGCAATTAAATGAAACTCTTGGAATTACCATTGTGGTAATTACCCATGAGATGCAGGTCGTAAAAGAAATATGTGATAAGGTAGTCGTTATGGAAAATGGCCAAATTGTTGAAGAGGGTGATGTATTTCAGGTATTCTCTAATCCACAGAAGGTAATAACAAGAGATTTTGTAGACAGCACTTCTAATTTATCAAAGATACATGAACTGATTGAGAGTAATGTTTCTATCACTAAATTGAATAAAGGTGAATGCATACTCAAATTTAAATATTTGGAAAGAAGTTCGTCAGAGGCCTTAGTTTCACAGATTTCAAGGAAGTTTAACTTAAATGTAAACATTATCTTTGGAAATATTGAACTAATCGGAGAAAATCCCATAGGAGGATTGGTATCCATTGTAAAGGGGAAGGCTGAAGACATTGAGGCAGCCATTAATTATTTAAAAGAAAAAAATGTTGGAGTGGAGGTGATTCTAAATGCAAGAGCTTCTTAATACATATTTTCCTAATGTCATTACAAAACTTCCTGATTTTTATGAAAGTATAGAAGAAACGGTACAAATGGTTGTAAGATCGGGATGGATATCCTTTGTTATTGGCCTTGTTCTGGGGATTTTATTGACCGTTACAAAAAAAGAAGGGATACTACAAAATCAAATGGTTTTTCAAATTCTTGATAAGGTAATTAACTTTTTCAGATCAATCCCGTTCATCATCTTATTAGCGGGATTAATTCCTCTCACAAGGCTGATCGCAGGAACGGCAATAGGCGTTGAGGGCGCAATTGTTCCACTGATATTTGGAACCGTTCCATTTTTCGCAAGACAGATTGAATCAGCACTGGCAGAATTGAATCAAGGTTTACTTGAAGCCGCCCAATCCATGGGTGACGGACCATTAAAGATAATTATTAGCGTTTATTTGAAAGAAAGTATTCCAGGGATAGTCAGAGCTACTACAATTACCGCCATAAGTTTAATTGGACTAACGGCTATGGCTGGTGCAGTTGGAGCCGGAGGACTTGGAGATTTTGCCATAAGGTTTGGTTACCAAAGAAATCAGACAGATGTAACCTATGCTTCGGTTTTAGTATTGGTTGTGTTAGTTAGTGCTATACAGCTTGGTGGAAACATAATTGCAAAGAAATGTACACATTAGGAAGGAGGAAAAATTATGGCATTAGAACCCAGAAAAGTAGTTATTGTTGGAGCAGGGCATGTAGGATCACACGCCGGATATGCATTAGCATCACAAGGGCTGGCAGAACAGATCGTATATATCGATGTGGATAAAAAGAAAGCTAAAGCCCAGGCATTAGATATATTTGATGCTACAGTATATCTTCCACATCGTGTGCTGGTTACGGCAGGAGATTATAAGGATGCCGCTGATGCGGATTTGTTAATAATCGCAGCTGGCCCACTTCCAGATATGAGTAAAGGACAGACCCGAATGGATACTCTGGGACAGACAGTTGAGATACTGAAGGACGTAATTGAAGGAATTAAATCATCAGGATTCCAAGGAATCATAGTAAGTATATCAAACCCCGCAGATGTTGTGGCACATTATGTGCAGAGCCAATTAGGATACCCAAAAGAAAAAATTATTTCTACAAGCACCACGTTAGATTCAGCAAGACTTAGAAGAGCTATTGCGCAGGAAATAGGAATGGATCAGAAGTCTGTATATGCATATGCATTAGGTGAACATGGTGAAAGTCAGATGGTTGCATGGTCAACCGTAACCATTGCAGGAAAACCGATACTGGAATTGATTAAGGAAAAGCCAGATAAGTATGGAAAACTTAATTTGAGCGTAATTGCTGAGGAAGGGAAAGCGGGAGGCTGGTACATCCTTGGAGGTAAAGGCTCAACGGAATTTGGAATAGGGGCAGCTATTGCGGAAGTAACACGGGCAATATTTGCAGATGAAAAACGAGTTCTCCCTATTTCAGTATTGTTAGATGGAGAGTATGGGCAGCATGATGTTTATGCATCCGTTCCATCAGTCCTTGGAATAAATGGCGTGGAAGAGATTATAGAACTTAATATGACCAGAGAAGAAAGAGAAAAGTTTGATGTGTCATGTAAGATTATGCGAGAAAATTATGAACTTGCACGTAACTTATAAAATATTAATATTAAAGGAGATTATAAAGATGAAAAAAAGAACAATTTTAGCACTTGTTTTGGTGATAGCCTTAACATTTGTATCAACAGCATGTGGAAACAAAAATGATAAAAGTGGCGATAGTGATGAAAAGGTGGTTAAGGTTGGTGTAGTAGGGGAAGCAAATGAAATGTGGGATCCAGTTATTGAAGAACTTGGAAAAGAGGGGATTAAAATAGAGCTTGTAAGTTTTACTGACTATACAACTCCAAACCAGGCGCTTGATAGTGGTGAGATTGATTTGAATGCATTTCAACATTATGCATATTTAAACGATGAAATTAAGAATAACGGTTACAAAATAACTTCTATTGGTGGTACGTTTATTTCTGCTATGAACATCTATTCAAAGAAAGTTTCAAATGTGAGTGAAATTGAAAAAGATTCTAAGATTGCAGTACCTAATGACGCAACCAATGAAGGAAGAGCATTAAAAATTCTGGAAGCTGCAGGATTAATCAAATTAGATAAAAGTGCAGGTGACAGTCCTGAAGTATCGGATATTACAGAAAATCCTCTTAATCTGGAACTAGTAGAGGCAGATGCGGCAAATGTATATTCTTTACTTCCAGATGTTGCAGTAGCTGTAATCAATTGTAATTATGCACTTGACAATGGACTAAATCCAGCTGAAGATTCCATTTTTCAAGATAATGTAACATTCTATTCAGGAAAGACCTATGTGAATCTAATTGCTGCAAGAACAGCAGATAAAGATAATGAAATTTACAAGAAAATAGTTGATGCATATCAGTCAGATGCTGTAAAAGAAGTTTATGCTACAACCTTTAAAGGATCTTATCTAGCAGCATGGGAGGAATAGACTATGAAATTGAGCAAAGAATTGTATCCAGAAGCAGAAAAATATAGAGAATGGGTAAATAAAAAACTTACAATAGGTAAAGAACTTCTTTATTTAACCCAGGAGGATGTCAGAAATATTCAGATTACCCCTGAAGAAATATTGGATTTAACCGAGAAAGCCTTGGTGGCATATAGCAAGAAAAATGTAGATATGCCTGCTAAAATAGGTATTCATCCATTGCATGAGACCTTTTACCATGCCATGCCTGCATATGCGCCGGAAGCATTTGCTGCGGGTATTAAATGGGGCTCTTGCTATCCTGAAAATAGCAAAAAATATGGATATCCACAAGCAGAAGGATTGATTATTTTTAATGATCACTTATCAGGAATACCAATTGCAATTTTAGATTGTATTTATGTGACAGAAATAAGAACAGCAGCTGTCACCTATGCTTCTATCAAAAAATTGGCTAATACTAATTCCGAAATTTTTGGAATGATAGGCAGTGGCGTAGAGGGAAGACAACATGTTAAGAATATTGAAAAAGTATTGCCTAATTTAAAAGAAATATATGTTTATGATATATTTGAAGAAGCAGTAGATAATTTGATTAAAGATTTGCAGCCTGGGTTAAAAGCAAAGATTATTAAAGCATCCTCCTTAGAAGACTTAGTTAGAAATTCAGAAGTGATTGCATCAGCAACTGTTATTACAGAGCAGCCTGAGCCAAAGATAAAGGATGAGTGGGTAGAAGGTGGTAAAACCATTTTGCTATGTGATTGTCATTCATTATATGAAGATAAAACCCTAAAGAGAGCGGATAAATATTTAGTCGACAGTATAGAGCAACATGAGCTTTTTAAGGGGTATGGATATTATCCCGATGGTTTGCCTGATATATATGCTGAAACTGGGGAAGTCGTTGGAGATAGCAAAAAAGGCAGAGAAAATAAAGATGAATTGATAGTATGTAATAACGTTGGAATGGCAGTAGAAGATATGTATGTAGTGAGAAGTTTGTTTGATAAAGCCTTGGAAAACGGTATCGGCAGAAAACTTCCGCTATAGGAGGAAAAATATGCAGGAATTGAGTAATAGAACATCGGCTTTTACAGACTCGGTGATTAGAAGAATGACAAGAATTTCAGATAAATATGGAGCAGTAAATCTTTCGCAAGGATTTCCGGATTTTGATCCTCCCAAAAAAATACTTACAAGGTTAGCTGAAGTATCAACGGAGGGGCCCCACCAGTATGCCACCACATGGGGAGCACAGAATTTTAGAGAAGCATTATCCCATAAGCAGGAGTATTTCTCAGGAATGAAAATAAATCCTGATACAGAAATTGTAGTTACCTGTGGAAGTACAGAAGCCATGATGGCAGCTATGATGGCAACTACTAATCCTGGAGATAAGGTGATTATCTTTTCACCATTTTACGAAAATTATGGGGCGGATACCATTCTTAGTGGGGCAGAGCCTCTATATGTACCATTGATACCACCTGAATTCAATTTTGATACCAATGTTTTGGAAGCTGCCTTCAAGCAAGGAGCAAAGGCATTGATTCTATGTAATCCATCTAATCCATGCGGCAAGGTTTTTACTCGAGAAGAATTACAAATTATTGCAGATCTTGCTATTAAGTATGATGCATATGTAATTACGGATGAAGTGTATGAACATATTGTGTATACCCCTTATGAGCACATCTATATGGCAACTCTTCCTGGCATGAGAAAACGTACAATAACTTGTAGTTCATTGTCCAAAACCTATTCCATTACAGGATGGCGTTTGGGTTATGTTATTGCGCCTGAGAGAATCATTGACCGTGTTAAGAAGGTGCATGACTTTCTTACAGTAGGGGCAGCGGCACCTTTGATGGAGGCAGCTGTTGTGGGTCTTGATTTTGGGGATAACTATTACAAAGAATTGCAGAATCATTATATGCATATGCGTAATTTGTTTCTGAAGGGGCTTGATGACATCGGACTCAAGTATATTACACCTCAAGGAGCTTACTATGTAATGGTAGATGTAAGCCAGTTTAGCTGTAAAAATGATCTTGAATTTTGTGAATGGCTTGCAAAAGAAGTAAAGGTTGGAGCAGTACCTGGTTCAACCTTTTTTAAAGAAGATGTAAATCATCTTATTAGATTACATTTTGCAAAGAGAGATGAAACCTTGCAACTTGCACTTCAGAATTTATCTGAAATACATATAAAGGCAGCCAAAAGATAGTTTTTATTAAAAATAAAAAGATATATATTGACAATCTAATAACATCAGTATAGTATAATAACATACCAATCAGATAGGAAATATATGAAAATAAGAAGGAGGAAAACAGAATGAAAAAACTTTGGAATTGTTGTTGCTGTTGTGAAGTACTTAATAACATAAAGTTGATTCAGAAAGTTGACCTTCATAATAAATATATGTGTTTAACATGTTTAAATAACAGCAATACAGTTCCCATTAAATAAAATTGGTTAGACACATAATATGAACCTGCTTTCGCAATCGAAAGCAGGTTTTTTTGTGCATAAAGATATAACGTCATAAAGGAGAAAATTAAAATGAAGTATTATGAATCTATGCAGGAACTTATAGGCAATACACCACTTGTTAAGTTAAATTATATTAACGTAAAAAAAAATGTAAACATATTTGCTAAGTTGGAACTCTTTAATCCAGGGGGAAGTGTTAAAGACAGAATTGGAAAATATATGATTAAGGATGCTGAAGAATCGGGACGTTTGAAGAAAGGATATACAATTGTAGAAGCAACCGCTGGAAATACAGGGCTTGGAATTGCAGTTGCAGCATTGAATAAAGGGTATAAAATTATTTTTGTTGTCCCCACAAAATTCTCCATTGAAAAGCAGAAGCTTATGAAAGCACTTGGAGCAGAGATTGTAAATACACCAAGAGAAAAAGGAATGTTAGGTGCTGTTGAAAAGGCAGAAGAGCTTAAAGCCCAGATTTCTAATTCTATTTCGCTTGAGCAGTTTAAGAATATGAGTAATCCTCTGGCACATTATGAAACAACGGGACCAGAAATATATAATGCTCTTGAAGGTAACATTGATTATGTAGTGCTTGGAGCAGGCAGTGGTGGCACATATAATGGTATATTAAAATATCTAAAAGAAAAAAATCCTAAAATTAAGGGGATTCTGGCAGATCCTGTTGGTTCAACAATAGGTGGCGGTGAACATGGAGACTATAATATTGAGGGAATTGGAAATGATTTTATTCCTGAGACAATGGACATGAAGCTTGTTGATGATGTAATTAAGGTGAATGATGAAGAGGCATTTAATACAGCAAGAAAACTTACTACAGCTGAAGGTATTTTTGCAGGTTCATCTTCAGGAGCATCAATGTCAGCGGCATTGAAGCTGGCAGAGAAGATTGATAAGGGAAATATTGTAGTCGTATTGCCAGACAGAGGTGACCGATATTTCAGTGCAGGATTATATGACTAATCAGATGGAGACTTTAAATCGTGGTATAAGTTCAACCTATAACAGGATGTATGTTATAAGTATTAACACTTTTGAATTACATTAGATATAATTTAAGCATATTCAGAAAGGGCGTTGTAGCCAAGTTGAAGGCAAAGCTATGTTAGTTAAAATAAATGGGGGACATATTGTAATTGAAGAAAAACCAATGTGTTACCTAAAAAACAGTAAATAATGAATGATGAATAATGAATAAATGTAATTCCCTATATAAATATAGTAAAAAAGTGAGGTAATATTATGAGTAAAATAACAAGAGAAAAAAGAAATTTTAAATTTGAGACATTACAATTACATGTAGGACAAGAACAAGCTGATTCAGTTACGGATGCAAGAGCAGTTCCAATTTACCAGACATCTTCCTATGTTTTTCATAACAGTGACCATGCAGCAGCAAGATTTGCACTTACGGATGCAGGAAACATTTATGGAAGACTTACTAACCCTACTCAAGACGTTTTTGAACAGAGAATTGCAGCATTGGAAGGTGGTATTGCAGCCCTTGCTGTTGCATCAGGAGCAGCAGCTATCACCTATGCACTGGAGAACCTTGCGCAGGTAGGTGACCATATTGTAGCTGCAAAGAACATCTATGGTGGAACCTTCAATTTCTTAGAGCATACATTCCCAACATTGGGTGTTACAACAACATTTGTTGACATATTTAATTACGATGAAGTTGAAAAAGCAATTCGAAACAACACAAAAGCAATATTAATTGAAACACTTGGTAACCCAAATTCAGATGTTGTGGACATTGAAAAGATTGCCAATATTGCACATGCATATCAGATTCCACTGGTTGTAGATAATACATTTGCAACACCTTATCTTGTTAGACCTATTGAATACGGTGCTGATATTGTTGTTCATTCAGCAACAAAATTCATTGGCGGACATGGCACAACCATTGGTGGCGTGATTATTGACAGCGGTAAGTTTGACTGGGAAGCAAGCGGAAAATTTGCTTCACTTACAGAGCCAAACCCAAGCTATCATGGAATCAGCTTTACAAAAGCAGTTGGTGCTGCTGCGTATATTACAAAAATTCGTGCTATCCTTTTAAGAGATACAGGTGCAACACTTTCACCATTCCATGCATTTTTCTTCCTTCAGGGACTTGAAACCTTGTCATTAAGAGTTGAGAGACACGTTGAAAATGCATTGAAGGTTGCAGAATATCTTAATAATCATCCACAGGTAGAGAAGATTCATCACCCCTCAGTGACAGATGATGTAGAGCAGAAAGCACTATATGCAAAGTATTTTCCGAATGGGGGCGGGTCTATTTTTACATTTGAGATTAAGGGTGATGCACAAAAGGCTAAAGACTTTATCAATCAGCTTGAATTATTCTCACTCCTAGCAAATGTTGCAGATGTTAAGTCACTTGTTATACATCCAGCATCAACAACTCATTCTCAGATGACAGAAGAAGAACTTCTTGGTTCAGGAATTAAACCTAATACAATTCGTCTCTCAATAGGAACAGAGAATATTGATGACATAATTGAGGATTTAGAAGAAGCATTTAAAGAGGTACAGTAAAAAATAATAGTCAGGGGCTGTTTTACAGCCCCTGATTTTAGTTATAAAGATATTTTATACAAATATTGAAATGGTATGGAGGTTTAGTATATTATATAAAGATATGTGATTAAATCGACCCAAAAAGGAGAAAACAAATGATGAGATATTATCTTCCCGTAATGATTATTGTGGGAGCCAATTTAATTTATCAAAATTCAGCCAAAGCAATGCCTAGTCAGGTAAATACTTTCTTTGGGTTGACATTTACGTATCTGGTTGCTGCAATACTTTCTGCAACGGTATTTTTCATTGGTGGAAATTCAGAATCCATTCAAATGCAGGTGAAGTGCTTAAACTGGGCCCCTTTTGCTTTAGGGGTTTCTGTAGTGTTATTAGAATTTGGATTTGTAATGCTATATCGAGTAGGATGGAACATTAGCACAGGACCTTTAGTATGCAATATAATTCTTGCAATCCTATTGATAGTAATAGGCTATATTTTTTATAAAGAATCTATTACATTTACCAAGGTTGCGGGGATTGCCCTGTGCCTCATAGGGTTAGTTCTAATAACCAAGAAATAGTAATTTGTTTAAATAAACATAACATATACCAGTTAGACAACATAGAGAATCTTCATTCCATGTAGTTTTTTATCAAGTTGTTCACGTAAAAAGGCCTCTCCTTCTACTCGTAGGGAGTCACGATAACAGTACTTGCCTCGTCCACGTCCAGTCATTAGTGCTTTGTCATATAGTGTAACTGCACCTGGAAATGCTTCGGTATTAATAGCATTCTGAACGAAACTATAGGTCATAAATATTATTTCAATAAAGGCAGAGCTTTTTACATTTTGATTTAGTTCATCTACTAGCTGGTCAACCAATTGAGAGTAATAACGTTTCCAGTCAGGAATAAAAATAACAGGTGCAATTAAAAGCCCTACAGGATATCCAGCATCACACATAGAATTAACTGCGTGGATGCGGGTTTCTAAAGGAGAGGTTCCAAGTTCTATACGTCGGATAATTTCTGGTGGATTCACGCTCATTCGGAATATTGTTTTGCCTTGATGATTAAGCTTAACTAGAGGTTCTACCATATCAAACTTGGTGGGGAATGTTAAATGTCCTTTGCCTTCTTTTGCAAAGCGCTCAATCGTCCAGATAAGATTGTCTGTAATTGTGTTTTCGAGTACAAGATCGCTGTTACTGCCAATTTCGAAGGTCACTGGATGCGGAGATAGATTCGAAGTTTTTATTAGCTTATCCAACATCTGTTCTCTATTCACAAATAGCCGCAGATATGAACATTTGTTATAGTTACAGACTAAATAGCAATACAGGCACATGGCACTGCACCCTGATGAGGTATATGGCACAAGATAATCAGATACCTTGTGATTTTCTACATACTTATGTGTTTTACGTATTCCTACAATTAGGTGCCGCTTGAGATTAGTAAATTCTTTGTTTTCTGCTTTACGAAATTGAGGGATGCTATTGTGACTGTCTATAGGAATCCATGGAAGATTGGAATATTTATTTTGGAGCATTTGACCTAGAGGATAAGAAAGAGAATTCGGTTCATAGTAGACTTCATCAAACATCATATTCATATTAAAACCTCACTTAAAAATCCTCAAAGAGGACTTTTTTTAATTAATTTATTTTTGTATGTATAGGCATATTGTTGTATAATAGTAATTATGTCCCAAATAAGTTTTTAAATTCCGTTCAATGGATTGCTGAAGAACTAAATGCAGATTTATATGAGAAAAGAGAAATTAATCAGGGCAATAAATTAAATGATCAGAATAGGGACTGATATTTTATTTAACAGAAGGGATAGAGAAAATGACAAGAAAAATTATGAGCCTTTTGCTTTGCATAACAATGGCACTAATGATGGTACAGGGGATTACAATAACTGCATTGGCAGATACAGTGAAATCAAGTGAAAAAGAACCAATTCTGGCGTATGTACCACTAGACAACAGACCGGTAAATGTGGATCGAGTAATTTATGAAGCAGAGTCGGCTGGGTTTAATGTTATGATGCCGAATGAAGATTTATATGCTACCAGGCTTGATGGTCAGCCGCTCAACTCAAATGGAACGGCATATGGAGACAGTGAAAAACTACTAGAGTGGATACTGGAGATGGATAAGAAAACTGATTACTTTGTAATCTCCCTTGACCAGCTGCTTTCGGGAGGATTAGTAAATTCCCGAACACTCTGCAATACCAAATGTTATGAAGAAAATAAGATGATAGATGCTATTGTCAAACTTTCACAGAATAACCATGTTTATATAGTTGATACAGTTACCCGCCTGGCATCGTGCACGGTGGGTTATCAAGGGGCAACGCTGGAAACTTATAATTATCTGCGTCAATATAATCTTACACCGAGGTATGTACTGACGGACAAAAACCTTACTGTAAAAAATATCGTATCAGATTATAAAACAGATGAAAACGGCAGAAAAATTGCTGTAGATTCAAAGTATTCTACAGAGATAAGCAATTCTCTAAAAACCCGCGAAAGAAAACTAAGCCTAATAGACTACATGCTATCAGTGGATCCTTCAGGGAAAATAAAATATTTCATTGGTATTGATGATTCCAATCCTCAAAATACGATACAGACCAATGAGGTTAACTTTATTCAGAAAAAATTGGGCAATCGGGGACTAATTTATTCTGGGGCAGATGAGTTGGGAATGATGGCTGTACTAAATCTAATGATTGATTATTATGGATATAACGTGAGTGCATCAGCGGTATATTTTGGAAATACGGAAGGCTCTGGATCTGGTTCAGTTTATGATATGGAGACGGTGAAAGAGAATGTTGAAAAACACCTAAAAAGTATTGGGGTAAATCTGGTGGATAAAGAAAAAGCCGATATGGAAATAGTGGTTTTGACTTCTCCATCTACGGCAACTCTTAATTCAAAGTACATAAACAAGATGATTGATTACATAAATAACAATATTTCCAAGGGAATTCCGACTATAGTTATTAATTCAGCACCAAGTGCATATAGTGGAAACCTTGAATACAGAATGATTAGAGAATGTGAAATGAGTATGCTGCTTTCTTACAGCAGTTGGGGAACGGTGGGGAATTCCATTGGAATATCACTTTGCAACGGCATTTCTCGTTACTTATATTTACACAGTAGAGATAATAGTAGTGATAAAGCAGATATCGCTTTTCTAAAGGGATTAATTTTTTCCTATGAAAAAGATATAAGTTATATCCGAGGGGGAGGAAAGACTTTATTTAATGACTATTTAACTTCAAAAGGGTGGTCTACCAGCAATTTCTATCAAAGCGATGAGCAGGTAAAAATAATAAATGCATATTTGGAAAATATGTTGAAAACTTCAGAGTATAATGTCACAGTAAATGACATCATGGATAATCTTACAGATTGTAGGTATTTTAAAGGCCTTGGAGGAGAATGCGGTATTATCGGTAAAATTAATTTGGATCATTATTCAGCACCTTTCTTTAGAACGTATGAAATTAGATTTGATATAGGTGTAAAATTAAGCAATGTAACATTAAAAGGCTTTAAAGATTCTATGAATATTAATATGCCATATACTCCTTCTGAAGGACAATTGACATATTCCCTCAACCTTTATTATCTGGACCAATCTGGCAAGCTCCAAAAGATGCCTTGTACCTATGATAAGGATACAGGTACTGTAAAGTTTGCTACTAATATGCTGCCTAATTTCTTTACAAATACATTGAGTATGGAGGCAGGCAAGGCAAATTCACTATTTGTTGATGTGCCTTCAACTGCCTGGTATTTTGATTATGTAATGTATGCATATGAGAAGGGGATAATGAATGGCACCAGCAGTAATACATTCCAGCCAAAGACTCCTATGACTCGTGCAATGCTGGTGTATACGCTTTACAAAATGGCAGGAACGCCAGAGGTAACGGGTGATTATGAAATACCAGCAGATGTAGGGAATAGCTGGTATAAGTCAGCGGTGGAATGGGCTTTATCAAATGGAATTGTTTTAAAGAATAGTAATGAAAAATTTGCACCTAATGATTCGGTAACCCGTGAGCAATTGACTGACATGTTATGGAAATATGCAAAATACAAAGAAATGGATGTGACGAAAGGTAAATACCCTGGAATTTACAATTATGCTGATGTTTTTGCAATTTCGCCTGAACTACGAGATGGGTTTGACTGGGCATGCAGCGTAGGTATCATAACAGGAACCAGTAACGGTACTAAGGTTTCACCTAATACCGTAGCAACCCGTGCAGAAGTTGCAGCAATGTTAGAGCGTTTTACAGAGTTAGAATAGAGCTTGTTTTTTTTCCGCTCTATGGAGATTAAGTTAGTTTAGACTGTTTAAAAGCTTATTGACATACAAATTTGTATATGGTAGAGTATGTAAAAAATAATAGGTAGGTAATTATTATGTTTATTCTTCAGTTTAAAGAACTGAATAGGGACGACGATATGTAGCGCTGGTAGCTGTGAAAATTCATAGGTACGAGCGCTAAATGTGTTGCACCTATGTGGGAGATAAAATCTATGAGAACCACATTGGTAAATTTCAATTTACTTTTGTGGTTCTTTTTGTATTTTCTATTAATTTTACAGAGCCACAAGTTATAAGAGATAAAGGATGTGATAGGATGAGGCATATAGACGATGCCTGCATGGATTTAGTGAGAATAACGAACAAATTGTAATCTCATAATGAAATGGAGGATATTTGAATGAATACGATTAAAGGAATATTAGAAAAGAATGTAATTGAGGCAGAGGAGTTACATGATAATGTAGGCAAAAGGATTAAAATACAGGGAAGCATATACAAGATAAGAAAAATGAGTGGTTTTGCATTTATACTGTTACGGACAAAACGTAAAACAATTCAATGTGTTTATGGAGAGGAATTTTCTGACTTTGACATTAGTTTATTGCAAGAAGAAAGCTGTGTCATTGTAACAGGGGATGTTGTTGAGGAAGAGAGATCTAAAGCTGGATGGGAATTAAGGTTAGTATCAATACAAATTTTGTCCGTACCGGCAGAGGAGATACCTATCGTGATAAATAATAAGTACGTGGACACCTCTATGGAGAACCTTCTAAATTATCGGCCAATAACGCTCCGAAATGAAAAGGAAAGAGCAATATTTAAATTACAGGAAGGTATTTGCCAGGCATTTAGATCCTTTTTAATAAACCAGAAGTTTACAGAAATTCATACACCTAAGATTGTATTTGCAGGGGCTGAGGGTGGCGCTAATATATTTCGGCTGGACTATTTCGGAAAAGAGGTATATTTGACACAAAGCCCTCAATTTTATAAGCAGATGATGGTAGGGGTATATGAGAGGGTCTTTGAAATTGCACCTGTCTTCCGTGCAGAAAAGCACGATACTTCAAGGCATTTAAATGAATATACCAGTGTGGATTTTGAAATGGGGTATATTGAAAGCTTTACAGATATCATGCAAATGGAAACTAAAATGATTCAATTTACCATGGAATATTTACAAAACAATTATATGGATGAATTAAGGTCACTTAAGGTAGATATCCCTTGTACGTCTGAAATTCATTCCATAAAGTTTATGGAGGCAAAGGAATTAATTGCAAAAGAAAATAAACGTGAAATAAAGGATTATGACGATTTTGAACCTGAAGAAGAGAAATTGTTATCTGAAACGATTAAGAAAGAAACTGGTTCAGATTTTGTATTTGTAACCCATTACCCAAGTAAGAAAAGGCCATTTTATGCAATGGAAGACAAGAATAACAAGGAAGAGACTTTAAGTTTTGACTTATTGTTCAGAGGTCTGGAGGTTACCACAGGAGGCCAGAGAATCCATAATTATGAAGAACAGATTAAAAAAATGGAATCCCGTGGAATGACTGTGAAAGCTTTTGAAAGTTATTTAATGATGCATAAATATGGGATGCCGCCACATGGAGGATTAGGACTTGGATTAGAACGCTTTACAAGCAGATTGTTAAACCAGAAAAATGTGAGATTATCAACGTTGTTTCCAAGAGATATTAATAGGGTGATGCCGTAAAAATTAGGAGGGATTAAAACCCTCCTTTTTTCATGAATTTATTATTGACTTTTACCAAAAAATGTTTTAGTATTGATAGAAACAGTTCGAAAGCGAACTGTTTTAAGTTTTCGTAGGAAGGTATAAAAATGAAAAAATATAAAAAAATTACTGCAGCAGTAGTATTGGGTATTTTATTTATAGGTTTATTGGTGTTTATGGGCGTAAAAGACTCAAGTGCTGGTCAGTCTATTAATAATCAAGATGTATATTCCAACCAGGAGTCAGGTGGACCCTCGTATATTATGGCAGGAAAAGTTGAAGCGATGGAAAGCGCAGATATATCAATAAAAAGTTCTGGAAAAATCGCTGAGCTAAATGTAGATGTTGGATCTTTTGTAAAAAAGGGAGATGTACTTGCAAGGCTTGATATGCAAGAGGTGCCTGCGCAAGTAAATCAGGCACAATCTGCTATAGACATAGCCGGTGTGAATTTAAAAAATGCGGAGAGCAGCTATGATAGAACGTTGCAGCTATATGAGGCAGGAGCTGTGGCAAAAGAGACTCTTGAAAACGCAGAAAAACAATTGAATACTGTAAAGGCGCAGGTAAAGCAGGCACAGTCTGGATTAGATGTAATAAATGCAAATTCTTCAAATGGGGTAATCGTTTCCCCTGTTTCAGGAACAGTGACTGCTAAAAATATAAACTTAGGAGAAGTAGCCACAGCAGGCTCAACTTTAATGAGCATAGTAAATTCAGATATGACTTATATCAGTGCATATTTGCCTGCAAGATTATCAGGAGAAGTTCAGCAGGGTCAGAAAGTAATCATACGAATATCTGAAATCCCAGATAAGACTTTTAATGGTGAAATATCTTTGGTTGACCCTGTTGTGGATGCTCAAAATAAAAACATTCTAGTCCGAGTGAATATGTTAGAAAATGATTCGTCTGTTAGGGTTGGTATGTTTGCAGAAATAGCAGTAAAGAAATAAGGCTGGTGATACAAAATGGAATCAAAAAGAAAAGTATTAATGTTATCTGTAGTTGCCGTGATGCTGGTTGTTTTAAGTAGCATCGGAGTATATTACTGGTATGAAAGTAACTATTATGTAACCACAGAAGATGCAAAGGTTGCAGGCGATATTGTCAAGGTTTCCCCGCAGATGACAGGGAAGTTATTAGAGCTGGAAGTAGAAGAGGGACAAAGTCTACAGAAAGACCAAATCATTGGACGTCAAGAAATGGGAACCTTATCTGACCCCAATTTAGAGCAGTCTGTCATAAGAGCTCCAATTTCCGGATTTGTTTTAAAAAAACAGGTTACTCCGGGAGAACTGGTGTCAACTGGGCAAACACTTATTATGATGGTGGACCCTGCTAAATTATACATAAATGCCAACATAGAAGAAACCGACCTTGCAAAGCTTAAAATTGGACAAAAGGTAGAGATTACAGTGGATGAATTTGACGGTCATAAAATGTACGGAAAAGTTCAATCAGTAGGAAAAGCTGCAAACTCTGCATTTTCACTTTTGTCTGGATCGACTAGTGGTACTTTTACGAAAGTAGTGCAGAGGGTGCCAGTAAAGATAGTATTTGAAGATAACCAAAATTGTAACGGATTATTACTTGGAACAAATGCAGTAGTAAAGATTCATATTAGATAAAGAGGTGGTTTCAAGTGAAAGAACAGGATGACATCTATAAATGGTTATCGTTATTTGTAGTTTTAATAGGTACGTTTATGAGTGTACTAAGCAGCAGTCTGATTAATCTCGCACTGCCTAAGATGATGTCTGTTTTTGGTGTGACTTTGTCTGATATAACCTGGGTAGTTACAGCATATGCCCTTGCAATGGGGGCAGTTGTTCCTTTAACGGGATTTTTAAGTGATACAATTGGAATAAAGAAATTGTATATAATAGCACTTTCCTTATTTACTCTTGGTTCTGCGTTATCGGGTATGGCATGGAGTAATAGTTCAATGATTGTGTTTCGTGTAAGACAGGCAATAGGCGGGGGCTTAATGAGTCCAGTAGGCATGTCTATTGTCTATGCTATTTTTCCAGTTGAAGAGCGAGGAAAAGCCTTGGGGATTTGGGGAGTAGCAGCTATGGCCGCTCCGGCATTGGGGCCTACATTAGGAGGATATATACTCTCTAATTTAGATTGGAGGCTTTTGTTTTATATTAACGTTCCTATAGGTGTATTTGGGACAATTTTTGCGATATTCCTACTGAAAGAGACCACTAAGAAACCTTATGAAGGAAATTTTGATATAATAGGATTCATCACATCTGTTGTAGGAATTGTATGTACATTATATGTAGTTGGAAAATGGTCTACTATTAATTGGAAGGAAATTCATTATCCGATTTTACTAACAGTTGGTATTTTCAGTTTGATTTTATTTGTCATTAATGAACTTACTCATTCCAATCCATTGCTGGATTTAAGGATATTGAAAATTTATGACTATAGTCTGAGCCAGCTTATAAGTTGTGTGACGGTAATGGCCCTGATGGGAGGAAGTTATATACTTCCATTATATCTTCAGAATGTGAAAGGTTTTAGTGCTATGCAGAGTGGAATTACTATGTTGCCATCTGCCATTGCAGCAGCCATAACCATGCCCATAAGTGGAGCTATATTTGACAGGCTGGGGGCAAAGATTGTAACTATACCAGGTCTTCTAATACTTTTATGGGGGTCTTATGAACTTACTTTTTTAAGCACGGATACTGCCAGTTCAACAATTATGATTATATCTTTTATAAGAGGAATTGGATTAGGTCTTGCCATGATGCCAATTAGTGCGGTAGGAATGAATGCTGTACCGCTGCATTTAACAGGAAAAGCATCTGCACTTACCAATACGCTTAGAAACATATTCAGCTCAATAAGTGTAACCATTGTAGCAACCTTAATGACCACTAAAATGAATAATAACTATTCCAGATTGGCGGAGGACGTGACCTTGTCAAATCAAGCAGTTGCTGATACAATAAAACAAGTACAAGGAATATATATGTCGTCTGGAATGACATCAGCAGATGCACAAGTGTCTGCCGTATCTGCCATTGCGGGAATCATACAAAAACAAGCTTATCTTGATGCCATTAATTATACCATTGCTTTTACAGCTGTAACAGTAGTAGTTGCCATTGCATTGGTATTTATGATGAAAGCACAAGATCAAAAAGAAATCTTTAAATGTTAGGAGAATATGTGTGGAAACGAATAATAACTCAGAACAATCATTGATTAGCTATTCTGAAACTATTATGAGGCTTTTAAGGACTACAAGAAAAGAGTTGAGTGAATATTCATTTGAAAAATCAAAACAATTTGGATGTACTGGACCGCAACTGTTTTTAATTTTTATTCTTTATAAGAACCCTGGAATTAATCTTCAGGAGTTAAGTGAAAAATTGGGATTATCAAAGAGTACTGTTTCCGGTATAGTTGACCGACTGGTAAGCCAAGGGGATGTTACACGTGAAATTCCTTCAGAGAATCGTAGAAGCGTAAGACTTTTTCTGTCTCCGGATTTTTCAGAAAAATGTGATTTGATGGCAATTAAAAGACAATTTCTTACAGATTTGATTAAAGATGCTTCAGAAGAAGACTTAAAAACCATTATAAATGGACTTGAAAAATTGCATGGGCTTGTGCTGAAGAATAAAATAAAATAAAGCAAAGCATAGAATTTAATATAAGAACAAAGATCCCCTTATTAGTTGTAAGGGGACCTTTTTTATATGTGGTCATATAGTTTCGTTAAGTAATTCTCTTACTTGGGCTTCCTTTTCAAACAGTGCACAACCGCCAGTATGTTCACTGCCGACTAATTTATTGTCCTGCAAGCGATGAAAAAATGGTGAGTCTAAGGCTTCCAACAGAGAATGATTTTGCAAGTTACAATCAGAATAAGGTGAGAATGGGCAGGCTTCTGCATCCCCATAACAGTTAATATGAAAAAAACCACGACCGGCAGCAAGGCAGCCCCCCATCTTATTCTCATCACCTGGAAAGGATAAAAATAAAATGGAAGGATAATCATGGCGAAGCTGATTTTGTGATTGCTCTAAACAGAATCGATCTTCCGTAGAAAATGCAAGATTTTGTGTGCCAGGGTCTACCGGTACATATTCGATAAATAGAACTGCACAGCAACCCAGTTGCTGCAAAGTCTCGATGAATTTTTTATCCGTTACTTCGTTTAAGTTTTCTGTTGTAACAGTAACAGATGCGCCAAAAAGAATCTTATTCTTTTTTAGTGTCCCCATTACATTTTGTACTTTTTCATATAACCCCTGACCTCTACGTGCATCTGTAGATTCTTGCGAGCCTTCTAGGCTGATTATAGGGAACAGATTCCTATGCTGATTAAATAATTTTATGTATTTTTCATCAATGAGGGTACCATTTGTAAAAATAGGAAAAATTATTTCGGGTATTTGAGAGGCGGCTTCTATTATTTCATATCTCATTAGAGGCTCACCCCCAGCTAAAAGATTAAACATAATCCCTAGGTTTTTGGCCTGCTTAAAAATATTTAACCATTCATCTGCGGGAAGCATAAGAACTTTATTATCATCATGGCAGTTTCCATTACCTCGTGCATAACAGCCTGTGCAAAAAAGATTGCAGGAATGTGTTATGCTGGAAATTAAGAAAGCAGGTATATGTTTACCCTGCTGCTCATAATTATTTCTGTATTGCGCAGCAATTTTGCTGTAAGCAAGACTTTTTAGCAGAAAGGCTGTTTCTCTAGGATTTGAAAAAGTATTGGTTACAACATCAGATATAATTTTATGTATAGAACCACTAAAATAGTCATTTAATTGGTTATTATTCATTTTGTTTCTCCTTAGATGAAAATAAGTATCTACTTATAATACAATATTTGACATGTTTAATTTATCGCAAATACTCTATTATGTCAATGTCTGTTACCCTTAGGGGCATTGTTTGTAAATATATGTTATGGTATAATATTAGTTTAGAGCGTAGATTCTAGGATAAAAGTCTACAAATAAGTATTATATTATAGGAGATTTAGAAATATGAGTAATTCAATTATAGATATAGCAAAGCAGGCAGAAGAATTATTAAATACCTCTGAAATCTGCAGAGCGGAAGAGGCACGTGTTAAGGTGCTCCGCGACAAGCTGGAGTCACAGGATATAACCGTTTCTGTAATAGGTCAGTTTAAAAGAGGGAAAAGTACTCTTGTAAATGCAATCTTAGAAGAAAAACTTTTGCCTGTAGGAATCGTTCCGGTAACTTCTGTGGTGACTAGAATACAATACGGTGAAAAGTCAGTGGCAGTACATTTTGATAATGGAATTATTAAACCCATTGATTTCGAAGAGCTTTCAGAATATATAAATGAGCAGCAAAATCCAGGGAATAAGCTTTGTGTATCATCTGTTACTTTACACACAACAGCCCCTTTCTTAAAAGAAGGCCTTACTTTTGTAGACACTCCAGGTGTAGGATCTGCTCATAAACATAATTCAGATGCGGCATATGCATTTGTAAAAGAAAGTGATGCTGTTATTTTTATGCTTTCTGTGGACAGTCCTATTAATGAAATAGAAATTGACTTCCTACGAAATGCCAAGGAGTATGCTGCTAAATTCTATTTTACAGTAAATAAAATCGATAATGTGGATGAGGACGAACTTTCAGCATATCTAGAGTATTGCCGTAAACTTCTTTGCAGCTTAATGGAAGTGGAAGATATCATGTTGTTCCCTGTAAGTGCAAAGTATGGGAATGGCTTAGAAGAATTAAAAATTAAAATTCAAAGTGATTGTAAAACAGCAGTAAAAGAAATTCTTGAAGACTCTGTGGCAATGAAGCTGAAGGACGTAATCAGCTGTGCTATGTCCAGGTTAGATTTATATTGGAATGCATTGAAAATGCCAATTGGAAGATTGGATAGCCGATTTAACCAAATGAAAAAATGTCTTGCAGATATAGAGAGTAAGAGTAGTGATATTGTCTCTGAGCTGGATAAAGAAACAAACAATGATAAGTATTTTGTTATATCCAATATGCTTAAAGTTGAATTAAACCAAATGAAGCAGAAATTATCTTCATCGGTAGCTGAGCTTTTTGGCATGGAGTATCATTATGAACTTATAGAACTTAATGTCGCAGAGAGCTATAAGTTTGATAACTCGCAGGATAGTGTAGGAAATCTTAAGGAGAAATTCTTAAAGGAAACAAAACAGCTTTGCGATGAACTGGATGATACTTTAAACTTAATTCTTATGTATAGAGAGAAAAATTCAATTACAGTGGCAAGAAGAATAGATGATTTAAATAAATTAAATAGACAGCTAAGAAAGCTAAAAACATTATTATGATAAAATATCAAAACCTTAATAATAATTAAGGAAATTGTAATAATTGGTAAACATTAGCGTAAGAATTGAACTATATACTAAAATAAAAGGCTATGGGATTGGACTTTTAGTAAAGATTTTTATAGGGGGAAAACCAACAAAAATGAATATACTCGAAAAAGTAAAGCATTATGCGTGTGCACAGCCACTTGTAAAGGCAATGAAATCCGGTGAAGAGGAAATAACTTATCAGGAATTAGATTTAGCCTCGGATTATCTGGCAACCTATCTGGACAACACTTGTGGAGATAACAAATCACCAATAGCAGTTTATGGACATAAATCAGTATATATGCTTGTTTGTATGTTAGCTTGTGCAAAATCAGGACGCGCTTACTGCCCAATTGATGTTTCAGTTCCTGATTTACGTACACAATTAATACTAAATAAAATGGATTCACCAGTTGTATTAGCTGTTGAAAGGCTGCAATGTAATTATAATAGGGTAATTAATATAGAAGAGATAAAAAATATTATTGAGCTTCAGACGAAAGGAATTTCTTCTGATAAATGGGTAAAAAATGATGAAGTATTTTACATTATCTTTACGTCGGGAAGTACAGGAGAGCCAAAAGGAGTACAAATTACTGCCGATTGTCTGAATAATTATTTGGATTGGTCGGTAGGTCTGGGCAGCATGCAGGAGGATAAGCATGGAAAGTGTTTTTTAAACCAGGCACCATTCTCCTTTGATTTGTCAGTGATGGATTTATATACTAGTTTAGCCAGTGGTGGAACTTTGTGGGCATTATCAAAGACAGTGCAGAGTGAGTATCACCTTTTAATGGAGTCTTTAAGAGATTCACATGCTGGAATATGGGTTTCTACGCCATCTTTTGCAGAAATTTGCTTATCTGACAAGCAGTTTGATGAAGCATTAATGCCTGAACTTGAGATTTTCTTATTTTGCGGAGAAACACTTACCAATGATACTGTAACTAAACTACGAAAAAGATTTTCTCACTCCAAAATTATAAATTCCTATGGACCAACAGAGTCAACAGTTGCGGTGACCAGTGTTGACATTACAGAGGAATTATGCGCATCAGTAAGTCCCTTACCAGTGGGAAGAACGAAACCTGGAACTATTATACAAATCAGGGATAAAGAAGGGCAAATAGTTAATGATGGCGAAAAGGGTGAAATTGTTATTCTTGGGGATACGGTAAGCAGTGGGTATTATAAATCTCCTGATTTAAGTAAAAAGGCTTTTTTTGAAGTAAAGAAAGAGGGACATATAGTAAGAGGATATCATACAGGGGATGAAGGATTTTTAAATAATGGGATGTTGTATTATAGTGGAAGAATAGATTTACAAATAAAATTGCATGGTTATCGTATTGAAATTGAGGATATTGAAAATAATCTTTTAAAATTAAAAGATATTGATAAAGCGGTAGTTATTCCTAATATAAAAGAGGGCAAGACTAAGAGTCTGTCAGCTTATATAGTATATAACGGTGAAATAAGTGAGCCTTTTGATACAGCATTGGCATTAAAAAGGGAGCTTAAACAATTTATCCCCGATTACATGATACCCAAAAAATTTGTGTTTTTAGATGAGTTCCCTATAAATAATAATGGCAAAATAGATAGAAAACTTTTGGGAGGACTATCAAAGTGACACTATATGGGGGATATTTATTTTACATATGCTTAGTATTTGCATTGATTCCAGCAATTTCACTTGGAATTATGCAAAAATCATTAAAACATTATACATTATGTATATCCTTGATATTTATCTGTCTTGTTCTAGCAAACGATATAGACCAGTTATTATGTTTTACTGGTTTCTTCTTAGCGGAACTGGTGATTGTAAAAGGATATTTATTTATAAGAAATAAGTATGGACGTAATGCAAAACTTTATTATGCAGCTGTTTCTTTTAGTATTTTACCGCTTGTTTTAAATAAATGCTGTTCGCTATTTGAATTAAATGTTTTTGGAATTTTAGGGATTTCTTATTTAACTTTTAAAACAGTACAAATGATTATAGAGATTTATGATGGAGTTATTTCAGAAGTTCCGATTTTAGAATTTTGCGGATTTATACTGTTTTTTCCTGCGTTGAGCTGCGGACCTATAGATAGAAGCAGAAGATTCCGTGAGGATTGGACAAAGGTATATGAACGGGAGGAATATTTAGAACTGGTCGGTACCGGTGTATTTAAGATTTTATTAGGACTTATATATAAATTAATCTTAGCAGTGCAGTTTTATAAATTAATGGGCTTCTTTGACGGACAACAATGGTATTTTGCTATAGGATATGCCTATATGTATGGATTTTATTTATTCTTTGATTTTGCAGGATACAGTTTGATGGCTGTGGGAACCAGCTATATTTTGGGAATACAGACACCTGATAATTTTAGAAGACCTTTTATAGCGAAAGATATGAGAGAGTTCTGGGATCGCTGGCACATTACTTTATCCTACTGGTTTAGGGATTTTATATTTTCCCGCTTTATTATGAAATGCGTAAAGAAAAAATGGTTTGCTTCCAGGCTACAAAGGGCTTCTACAGGATTTATAGTAAACATGTTCATTATGGGTATGTGGCATGGATTAACTCTGTCATATCTCTTATATGGATTGTATCATGGCGTACTTTTAGCGCTTACAGAAATATATCAGAAAAAATCACAGTTATATAAAAAGAACAAAGATAAGAAAGCCTATAAGATTTTATCTTGGTTTATTACATTGCAGCTTGTTATGTTTGGATTCCTAATCTTTTCCGGAAGATTTGTGGAAATTTTAAATTTAGGAGGAAATTAGAATGAAAGAAAGAATTTTGGATATGTTAGCAGAAATTTGTGAAGATGATATTGTAAGGGAAAACTTAGATATTGATTTATTGAAAACTGATTTGTTAGATTCTTTGGCATTTGCAGAACTATTAGCACTAGTAGAGGAAGAGTTTGGCATTATATTATCTCCATCCGAATTCCAAAGAGCAGATTTGAATACACCTGCTAAAATTATAGAAATAATAGAAACAAGGGGATAAAACAGTGAAAAAGGTAAAGGCCTTTATCGTGGCGTTAATTTTGTTTTGCTTTACGGTATGTGGTTTTCATATGTATAGCATTCAAGCGCTAGCATTAGATAATAATGCTTTTAGTACATGGTCAAATAAAGTAAAGTTCAATTCTCCAGATGCAATTAAAGCTAATTTAAATAAAAATTCCATAGTTGTATTTGGGTCTTCTGAATTTCAACACGGACAGAAAACTATATATCACCCTAAAGCCATGTTTAAGGATTTTGAATTTAATCCTATGCTGATTGGAGCAGGGTATTACCAAAGTTTGGAACATGCTATTACACTTGCATCTATAGGTGAAAACATTCATACTAAAAAGGTTGTATTATTACTTTCCCCCACATGGTTTAAAAAAGAAGGGGTTATTGATACGGCTTTTGCATCTCGATTTTCTGAAAGCAGTTACCTTGAAATGCTAAAAAATGATAATTTATCACCAGAAACAAAGGAGTACATAAAGGAGAGAACAAATAAGCTGTTGCAAGTTGATCAAGCAACACTCAATCGTGTTAATATATATAATCGTGTACTGATGGGTGAACGCCCTTCTCTTATGGATGATTTAAGTTATAACGTATATAAACAATTTTTAATGGAAAAAGAACGCCAGGGAGTTATTTTACAAGCTAAGCTGGCAAATTTGAAGGCTAATCAAAATGAAGGAAATCAAGACAAGAATCTTGACTGGAATAATTATATGGTTAAGGCAGAGGAGCAAGGAGAAAAAAATAATAAAAATCCTTTTTATATGACACCAAGAGGATATATGAAAGTGGAATATAGATTAAAAAGTGGGATCTGCCCCAATAAAAAGCCTGCAAAAAATTGCTATGTAGATTCTCCTGAATATGATGATTTCAGATGTTTTTTAGATATTTGCAAGCAGTTACATATAGAACCTTTAATCGTGATGCTTCCCGTCAATGGATACTGGTATGATTATACAGGGTTTCCTGCTGAGACCAGAACAAAATACTATGATAATATAAAAACAATTACTAAAGGGTATGGGGTAGAATCAGTAGATTTGTCTGATGAAGAATATACTAAATATTTTTTTGAGGACAGCATACATCTTGGTGGAAAAGGATGGGTTACAGTCAATGAAGTTCTTTACAACTATTATAATGAAGATAAGAAGCAGCCGGTTAAGTAAGTCTATTGGCTGGGTACTAGTTTTTTATACTTTAATGATGATTATATACTTGTATCTTATGAATGCAAATTTATCTACTGCACCAAGATACGTGTATTCTCAATTTTAATCATGAATAAAAAAAGAAGTCGGATGTATACAACGGCTTCTTTTTTAGTATAATTTTATTCAGTTTCATAAGGCCAGTCTTTGATGCCTCCAAAATCAAATAGATTTGAGTATCCTAACTCAGCAAGTTTTGAAGCGGCTTTTTTACTACGATTGCCACTTCTGCAATAAATTAAAATAGCAGAATCTGAAGTTAATCCAAGTTCTGAAACCGTGTCTTCGTTAATGGTTTCATTAGGTATAAGAATTGAATCGGGAATATGCTTTTCATCATATTCTTCTTGTGTACGCACATCTAAAATAACTGCATGAGGATTTTCATCTATAATTTTTTTAGCTTCATCAGCACTTATAGTAGTGTATCCCTGCCTTTCATCTGCCGATTCAGAGGAATCTGTTTGATAAACATTACCGCAGGTTTCACTAAATTGCATATCCTCTAATGCCTCATTGCCATTTTTGCAGCCAGTATTTAAAGTAAATACTAAAATCAATGTAATAAATAAAGCAAATTTCTTCATTATGTAAATACTCCTATATAAATCTTTATTTATGGTTAGGTTGATAATAGCATAATAAAAATAATAGGGCAAGTAAAGGTCTTTACATTATTTTATGGTATACTTAACCAGAAAATTAAGTTTAGGAGTAAAGGATTAAACAAGTTATGGGAGCTACAGCAGGTAAAAAATCAAAACAAGAATTTTTTTGAAAGATTCTTATTGCATAGAAAAATCTGAGAAATATCAGGTATATGTTATATTGTTTACAATGATTTTCATATGAAAGAAATTTCTATACTTTTATTTATTACTACAATTGATTTCGATAAAAATAGCGAGAAGAAGCAGTATTTTATGAGAAACAAGTGGAAATAGCGAAGAAAATTTGAACAACTGACAAAAAAATATAATATATCTTTAACGATAATAAAAAATTGCCATTGCAGGTATGGTAGGATATGATAATGCTAGTAAATTTTCATGTGCATTCAAGGAGATATTGGGAATGACACCGTCGGAATATAGAAAAACAACTGTCTGAATGGAGCATTTTTTGTCTGTACAGAGTAGAAACAAAGAAATAAATCTGTATAATATAATAGTATAAAGGTCTGCAGGGAGGCAGTCTTTTTTTTAGGAGGGAGGTTAGCTTACGCTAACTTTTAAGAATTAAGCTTAATTTATTTTATATAACCTAATTAACGAAAGAGGTAAATTCATGAAAGAGAATAAAAATAAGAATGCCAAATTGTTAGAATTTGCGGGAAAGTACAAGTTCCTTACAATTTTAGGATGCATACTTTCAGCGGTAAGCTCAGTGCTTGCGTTAATGCCGTTTATTTATATATGGAAGGTAATAGAAAGTATTTTTACGGCTATGCCAGATATTACTAGAGCTGAAAATCTTGTCCATTATGGTTACATGGCAGTTGTATTTTCAATAATAAGCATTTTAGTATATTTTGCGGCCCTTATGTGTACGCATATGGCTGCTTTTCGTATTGCAAGGAATATGAGAAGCATGGCACTTCGCCATATAGTGAAGCTGCCTTTGGGTTATTTTACCCAAAACGGGAGTGGTAAATTGCGTAGGATTATTGATGAAAGCTCAGGACAGACAGAAACTTTTTTAGCACATCAATTACCTGACCTGACAGGAGCATATGTTACTCCCCTGGCCACGGGGATATTTTTGTTCATATTTGATTGGAGACTGGGGGTTATAAGCTTACTGCCAATTTTCATAGGATTTTTGTTTATTTCAAGAATGTCCGGTCCTAATATGAGAGACAAAATGATTGAATATCAAAATGCACTTGAGGATATGAATAATGAAGCAGTTGAATATGTAAGAGGTATTCCTGTTGTAAAAACCTTTCAACAGAGTGTATTCTCCTTTAAAAATTTTCATAACGCTATTTTACAATATAAAAAATGGGTTGTAGAATACACTTTATCTTTGCGAATACCTATGACTAGTTTTACGGTGTGCATAAACAGTATATTTGCATTTTTGATTCCAGCGGGAATATTACTGATAGGTACTGCTGTTAATTATGAAAAATTCCTCTTGGATTTTATTTTTTATGTTTTATTTACTCCTATCTGCACAGTTATGATGACACGCATACTTTTTTCCAGCGAAAATTCTATGATGGCTCAGGATGCGGTTAAAAGAATAGAGAGCATACTTAATGAAAAACCACTTAAAGAAGCAGAAAGGCCTGTTAGGCCTAAAGATTCTTCTGTTAAATTTGAAAATGTTACTTTTTCTTACAGTGGAAATGATTTTCCAGCATTAGCCGATGTTTGCCTTGATATTCCACAGGGCAAAGTGGTGGCACTTGTAGGCCCTTCAGGTGGAGGTAAAACAACTATGGCAAGTCTTATACCAAGATTTTGGGATGTAAATAAAGGAACCGTTAAGATTGGTGGCACAGATGTAAAAGATATTGCTACCGAGGAATTGATGAAAAAGGTTTCCTTTGTATTTCAGCATACATATCTATTTAAGCAAAGTTTGAAAGACAATATAAGGGCAGCTAAACCTGAAGCAAATGATGATGAGATTTTAAAGGCAGCCAGATCAGCTCAGTGTGTAGAAATTTTTGCGAAGCTGCCAGAGGGAATAGATACTGTAGTTGGAACGAAAGGTACTCATTTATCTGGAGGAGAAGCACAGAGAATTGCACTGGCAAGGGCAATTTTAAAGGATTCAGACATTATAGTTTTAGATGAGGCAACTGCTTTTGCTGATCCAGAAAATGAGCATAAAATTCAATTGGCATTAGCAGAACTAACAAAGGGGAAAACTGTAATTATGGTAGCACATAGACTTTCTACTGTAAGAAAGGCTGATTGTATTGTTGTACTTGAAAAAGGCAGAATTGCAGAAAAAGGTACCCATGAAGAACTAAAACAAGCAGGTGGCTTATACGCGAAAATGTGGAAGGACTATGAAGCTTCAGTAGAGTGGAAAATAGGCAGGGAGGTGTCTTAAAATGGTAGAATATATAAGAGATACTTTTGCTCTAAGTGATAGAGGGGCAAAGGATTTAATAAAGGCAATAGTGAACTGCTCCATTGCAGACATAGTTTTAATGTTTCCCGTAGGTATATTTTATTTACTGATAAAGGAGCTTCTCTCCCCTATAATAAATAATACCCAAACAGAGCCTAATGTTATTTTTTATTTGGGCATGTCGATTTTAGTGCTAGGGCTTATATTTGCTAGTCAGTATGCACAATATAACAGCACTTTCCTTGCTTCTTATGAGGAGAGTGCAAATAAAAGAATAGAGCTGGCAGAGCGTTTACGCAAAATTCCTATTTCTTTTTTTGGGAAAAAAGACCTATCTGATTTGACGACCACAATTATGGCGGATTGTGCAACTTTGGAAACCGCATTTTCACACTATGTCCCAGAACTGGCAGCCTCAATTATAGCACTGGTTTTAGTCAGCATAGGCTTGTTTACTTTCGATTGGCGTATGGCAGCAGCACTTTTATGGGTAGTGCCTATATCTTTTGCTATTACAGTAGGGGGGAAGCGTGTACAAAACAAAGCAAATTTTGAAAACAAGCAGGTACAGTTAGAGCGGGCAGACGGTATACAAGAGTGCATTGAAGCGGTTAGAGAAATTAAAGCAAGTAATCAAGTTGAAACCTATCTCAGCGGTTTGGACGAAAAACTTAAGAAAGCTGAAAAAATAAGTATAAAAGCTGAACTAAATACGGCTATGTTTGTAGTTTCAGCTCAAATGCTGCTTAGAGTAGGTATTGCAACTACAGTTTTGGCAGGTGGCATACTGCTTTTAAGAGGAGATTTAGAGTTACTTACTTTTATTGTATTTCTAATAGCTGCCACTAGAGTTTTTGAACCACTAGCAGGAGCCTTGATAAATCTGGCAGCAACTTTTAACGCTATGATTCAAATAGAAAGAATGAAACATATAGAACAGCAGGCAATTCAAGGAGGAACAGAAAATGCTTCTTATAGAGGATACGATATCAGTTTTGAAGGGGTAGGATTTGCGTATCATGAGGAACAAGCAGTACTTCGTAATGTTTCCTTTATGGCAAAGCAAGGAGAAGTAACTGCACTAGTAGGACCCTCGGGAGGAGGTAAGAGCACTGTGACAAAGCTGGCTGCAAGATTCTGGGATATACAAGAAGGGAAGATTACTTTAGGTGGTACAGATATAAGCACTGTAGAACCTGAAGCTTTATTAAGAAATTATTCCATGGTATTTCAAGATGTTCTTTTATTCAATAATACTGTAATGAAAAATATTAGAATTGGGCGAAGGGGAGCTAATGACCAAGAGGTAATAGCAGCAGCCAAAGCAGCGCAGTGCGATGAATTCGTAAAGAATATGCCAAGGGGCTATGAAACAATAATTGGAGAAAATGGTTCGATTCTGTCAGGAGGGGAAAGACAGCGAATCTCAATCGCAAGAGCATTGCTTAAAGACTCTCCAGTAATATTGATGGATGAAGCCACCGCTTCATTAGATGTGGAAAATGAAACCCTTGTACAAAAGGCATTGTCAAATCTTGTAAAAGACAAAACGGTTATAATCATAGCCCATAGGATGAGAACTGTGGCAAATGCTGATAAGGTAGTAGTTATTAAGGATGGCATTGTGGCAGAACAGGGAAAACCAGCTGAACTGCTAAAACAAAATGGAATATATGCACAAATGGTGGAACTTCAATCTAAGAGCGGTAGGTGGTCTTTGTAAAACCATGCCCCTAATAAGGCGGCAATGGGAATAATCAAAACACAGCCTATGCCGCTTAGGGAAATTGATATAAATTCCTGGCAGAATTGCTTTGAGTTTATCATTTGGGTAAAAGTAAAATCATTTACAAACTGTATAAAAAGGGTAAGATATTCTGCTATATAAATAAAAAACAAAGTATTTATGGTTGAACTTAATATATCTCTTCCGATTCCAACGCCTGACTGAAATAGTTTTTCCTTTGACAAATCTGGATTATTTTGATGAACGGCATAAAGGGCTGATGTGACTGCAAGGCCAGTATCTATAACTGCACCTATAAAAACCATTAGTACAACCGAGATTTGAATGTATACCATATTTCTATTGATGTTTCTCGAATATCCGTTGGAGTCCTGGATAGAAAGCTGATCTAAAGGAAACCCTTGAATGTTCGAGATATAAGTAATCCTGAATATCACCAAGAAAAGTAAGGCAATAACAATTATGACAGAAAAAAAAGCTAGTTTAGTTTTTATGTTAACTTCATTTTGATAAAAAAGGGTTACCAGGCTGATAATAATACAGGATATAATAGTTGAAATAAGTGGATTTAAGCCAATATTTATGGCAAAAATAGTACATAAAAGTATAACTGCATTGAATCCTAAAGTGATTAGTGATTTTGCAGTTCTGTCACCACCTATTAAAAGAATTAATGAGATAAGCACTAAAACTAAAATTATTAACATTTCGGCATTCTCCTTCCATATGATAAGTAAACAGCTAATATAGAAAAAGGTATAGCAGCAACTATACCAATGCTTCCGGTTAAAAATCTGGCTACCTCAAAAAATACATTGTAACGAATAACAGTCGAAAATCCAATTTCATTTTGCATGGAAATGATGAATAGAGGGATACAGGAAGATACATTAGTAAAAAACACCACATTGATCATAGCACCTGATATATCATCGCTTAATTCCCTGCAAGATGAAATTAATGCTTCTCTTGTTATATTTATATCTTTCTTTAAAAGCTCCGAGGCACAGGAGGTAATGGTTACGGAAATATCTATAATTACCCCAACACAACCCATCAGGATTTCGGAAAGAAAAAGCAAATCTGCATCAGAGCGTTCATAAGGATGAATTAAGTATTCTAAGAATTCATAGTCGATATCAGGGGTAAATTTCATAACGATATAGGCTAGCAGGGTTACAAAGGCTATGGATGCTAAAGTTGCACAGAGGGCAATGAAAGTAATTTTGTTTTTCCCATTTATAAGAAATAATACAATACATGAAAAAAGTACAGATATCACTGCGGAAAGAAGAAAAATATTCATACCCTGAGTGTTTAAGAGGAGCATTACATAAAGTAGTGAAACATTTATGACAAGGCATATTATCGTGAAAAAGCCTTGTAGACCTCCTACAAAAATAAGTAAATCAACAAGAATTAGAATAACCGCTGCTACATAATAATCCCGCTTCACTTCAGAAATAGTAGCTGTAAGTTTATTATTGTTTTCTGTAAGTTTTTCTATAAAAAGTGAAGTACCAACAGAGTATTTATTGTCGTATACTAAAGATTCACCATAGGTATTTTGAAGAGTTACCAATTGCCCTTTATAGGTCCCATTTTTTATAGTAGCTGTAATATCCTGTCTATAATAATTTTCTGTATTTCCCACAGAGGATTCCTTGCTGTATAAAAAATTATCCGTAACAGAGGTTACCTTCGCAATAGGTGAATCGTATAAGCTGTAATTATTATATACCAAGAAAAAAAGCAATAAGCTTATTAAGATTATTGCTGAAGCTTTTATTATTGTAAGCTTTTTTATTTTAATTTTATTATTAACATTAATCATTTTGCTAAGTCCCTTTATTATATATTGTAAAAAATATATATCATTATATATCTCTCAGATTAAGATGTCAAAAATAATAAGGCTTTAAGGGTTTTGTCATTTTTTTATTCTGTAGGAAATATCGGTTACGATATTGACGGAATATCAAAAAAGTAGATTAATTAGTGCATATGATTAGATTATCAAACTGACAATATGTGCAAATAGAAATTTTCAATTTCGTAATTTGCACTTTTTTTATTGAAATAAAAATATATATAAGGTAAAATGCATACGGTAAGTTTTATAAAAGTATTTTAGAAAAGTGGAGAGATTATGGAAAACAGGATGCTAATGAAGGGCAAAAATCGTAACAACATTTATAAATTAATTTATGAATCGGAAGGTATATCTAAGCAGGACATTACCAGGATTTTGAATTTAAGTCTGCCTACAGTGAGCCAGAATTTAACAGAGCTAAAAGAACGAGGCTTAATTGCAGAGGATGGAACCTTTGAATCAACCGGAGGAAGAAAAGCAAGAGTTATCTGTAGTGTTGATGACTTTAAGGTTGCTTTAGGATTAGATATAACAAGAAATCATGTGAGTTTAGTTTTAGTAGATTTAAAGGGAGCTATATTGCATAGCAACAGAATAAGATATGAATTTAAAAATGAAGAGGGTTTTTACGAAGGACTGGGTAAAATTGTTGATAATTTTGTAGAAGAAAGCAAGATAAACCCAGAAAAAATATTAGGACTAGGTGCATCTTTACCTGCAATTATTGGGGAAGATGGTAAGAGTATCATATATTTAACGGTACTGCCTGCCCCAGAAGATTTATACGATAGAATGTCAAGGTATATTAAATACAAATTAGAATTTTTTAATGATGCAAATTCTGGCGGATTTGCAGAGTTTTGGCGAAGAGATTCTCAGGATCCCATAGTATATGTTTCACTAAGTAACAGTGTTGGAGGAGCTATTATGTATTCCCAAAGCGCATATAGTGGAATGAATCAGCGAAGTGGGGAATTTGGACATATCAATTTGGTACCTGAAGGGAAAGCTTGTTATTGTGGGCAGAAGGGGTGTGCTGATGCATATTGTAATGCTAAGATTTTATCCGATTTAACAGATGGGAATCTGACAGAATTTTTTAGTAGGTTAGATAAGAAGGAAACCGTTTGTTTAAAGACCTTTGATGAGTATTTATACTATCTGTCACAACTAGTATGCAATTTGAGAATGACATTTGACTGCGATGTAGTATTAGGTGGATATGTGGGCAGTCATATGGAAAAACATATAGATAAGCTTACGGTACTAGTAAATAACCGTAATCCATTTGAGAAGAATGGAAATTATGTAAAAGTTTGTAATTATAAATTTGAAGCATCAGCAGTTGGGGCTGCACTGCATTACTTAGATGATTACATTATGAGTATATAAAAAATAAAAAATGTCTATAATATTTGAAAATTTAGTTTAAAAGATTGACATGAAAAACAGTTAAGTGTATACTTTTTTTAAAACTTATGTAAAGTAGATATACAAAAGTATTTGACATATCAGTCGAAAATTGGTAAGAAAGGAGACTTTGCCATGGGCGAGGAAATTAAATTAAGAGTTTCACAGATTGAGAAATCTTTTCCCGGAGTTAAAGCTCTTGATAAAATAGATTTTTCTGTTCGAAAAGGTACGGTTCATGCTCTTTGTGGAGAGAATGGCGCTGGGAAATCTACACTTATGAAAATCATAAACGGCATTTATAAGCCTGATGCAGGGCAAATTTTTATTGATGAACAGCCTGTACATGTTAAGGATCCTATCCAGGCACAGAGCTTGGGCATTGCAATGATTGCTCAAGAACTTAATTATGTGCCTGAAATGTCAGTTGAAGAAAATTTATTTTTGGGAAGGCTTCCAGTAAATAAATTTGGTAAAGTTAAATGGAAAGAGGTACATCAAAGAACTTTAAAGTTCCTTAAGGACGAAGGACTAAATTATAAACCTGATCAAAAACTTAAAACTTTAACTGTTTCTGATATACAGATGCTTGAAATAATTAAAGCTATTTCTAATGATGCACAAGTAATCGTAATGGATGAACCTACGTCTGCAATCACGCAAAAGGAAGTAGAATTATTATTTAAGAAAATTGATATTTTAAAAGAAAAAGGTGTAAGTATTATTTACATATCCCATAAACTAGATGAAGTTTTTCAAATTGCGGATGACATAACAGTATTCAGAGATGGAACTGTTGTAAAGAGCATGAGAGCAGAGCAAACTGATATAAATGAGGTGATTGCTCTTATGGTAGGAAGAAAGATGGACAATGTTTATCCTAAGGAAAAATTAACAATAGGTGAAACACTTCTGGAAGTTAAGGATTTATGCAGCGATAATCTTTATGAAAATGTATCTTTCCGTCTAAATCGTGGTGAAATCATAGGATTCGCCGGGTTAGTGGGGGCTGGAAGAACAGAAGTGATGAGATCCTTATTTGGATTAGACAGTATGTCCTCCGGTGAGGTTTTTATCTCTGGGAAAAAGATTGCCATTAAAAATGTATCCAGCAGTATTAAAAATGGCATGATCATGCTTTCAGAGGACAGAAGAAGGTATGGAATCGTTCCAGTTAGGAGCGTTATGGAGAATGCTAGTTTATCTTCACTGGAGCAGTTTGTATACGGTGGTTATACTCACAGAAAAAAAGAAAAAGAAAGAGTGGGAAATTATTTTAACAAAATGAATGTTAAAACTCCTACCTTAGAAACAACCATTCAGTCTTTATCCGGTGGTAATCAGCAAAAAGTACTTTTAGCAAAGTGGATGCTTAGAAATCCAGATATACTGATTCTGGATGAACCAACGAGAGGTATTGATGTAGGCGCAAAGTTTGAAATATATAAACTTATGACTGAAATGGCTAAAGGTGGCAAAGGTGTTATAATGGTATCTTCTGAATTACCTGAACTGATTGGCATGTGTGATCGTATATACGTTATGTGTCAGGGCAGAATTGAGGGAGAGCTTCAAAAGAATCAGTTCTCTCAGGAAGCAATCATGAAATTTGCTACAGGAACATGTTAAGGGAGGAAGCAAAATAATGAGACTAAAGGACAGTGCAAGCCAGGCAATGCAGAAA
>CAURED010000010.1:0-124951 GCA_963524205.1 uncultured Aminipila sp. | reverse complement strand
GCTTTATGGATACCAACCATAATATTGTGAAGCTGTTCGTAAACCTGCTCAGTTGTAAATACAGTGTGACCAGCATTCTGTCCCATCTCGATACAAGATGTAGCAACACCACCCGCATTTGCAGCTTTTGAAGGTCCAACAATGATTCCGCCATCCTGCATAATCTTAATAGCTTCATTAGTTGAAGACATGTTTGATCCTTCACAAACGAATTTAACACGATTTTTAACAAATGCTTCTGCATCTTCCTTACGAATTTCGTTCTGAGTTGCACAAGGTATGTATAAGTCAGCTTTAACACCCCAAGGTTTTTCACCAGGGAAGAATTTTGAACCTGGGAACTTGTCTGCATAAGGTGCGCAGATATTCTTTCCAGATGCTCTTAAATCAAGAAGGAAAGCAATTTTTTCATCTGTGTTGATTCCAGCTTCGTCAAGGATATATCCATCTGGACCGGAGATCGTGATTAATTTAGCGCCTAAATCCTTTAACTTCCAAGCAGTACCCCAAGAAACATTACCAAAACCTGAAATAGCAACAGTTTTACCCTTTAAGTCTTCACCATTTGC
The DNA here is from genome assembly GCA_963524205.1 of uncultured Aminipila sp. Lineage (GTDB taxonomy): Bacteria > Bacillota > Clostridia > Peptostreptococcales > Anaerovoracaceae > Aminipila. Next base: position 124,382 of record CAURED010000010.1, on the reverse strand, counting down.
TTTTAGCATTTCTTCAGCGTACCATACGATACCAAAACCAGTAGCTTCTGTTCTTCCTAAGCATCCGCCATAAGATAATCCCTTACCAGTTAGAACGCCTTCAGATCTATTTACGATTCTCTTATACTGACCGTACATGTAACCAATTTCTCTGCCACCAACACCAAGGTCACCAGCAGGAACGTCAGTTTCAGCACCGATATGTCTATATAATTCAGTCATAAATGCCTGACAGAATCTCATGACTTCAGCATCAGATTTTCCATTTGGATCAAAATCTGAACCACCTTTACCACCGCCGATAGGGAGACCAGTTAAACTGTTTTTGAAAATCTGTTCAAAACCTAAGAATTTAACGATTCCAGGATATACGGTTGGTGCAAATCTTAAACCACCTTTGTAAGGTCCGATTGCACTGTTAAACTGATATCTGTAACCTTTGTTAACATGTACTTTACCAGCGTCATCTGTCCATACTACTCTGAAAGTAATTCCTCTTTCAGGTTCTACTAATCTTTCAAGAAGACCAGCAGCTTCGTATTCAGGATGCTGTTCCATAACAGGCTTTAATGAAGAAAGTACTTCCTCAATGGTCTGATGGAACTCTACTTCGCCAGGATTGTTTTCAATGCACTGTGCGATAACTCTTTCAACATAATTTGACATCTTTTTTCTCCTCTTCTCACATTAATAATCTTGTTAAAAACAAGTACTCAACTTAGTTTCAATATAGCACTTCGGCAATTTCTAGTCAACGAAATTATCATTAAAAAATGCCCAAAAAACAAAGTTTCAATATTCTGAAAAAACACAATATTTAAAGATGTGACAATAGTAGTACAATTGGTCAAATGATGGTATAATATTATTTGTAAAAAACAATTAAAGTACAAGTGTAGAAGAGGTGAGCTTATGCCCAAAAAAGCGATTATAGCAATATATAAACAACTAGAACTGTCATTAACAGATAAGTCTTTTTTAAAAGAAATTGAGTTGTCAAAAAAGAAAATAGTTATTTTGCTAGAGGAGCATAACTGGCTAGATAATATTGGGTATTTAATGTCTTTAGAAGAAATAACCTGCAAAGAAATACTTAAGGTTAGTAAGTCTACTCTTGAAACTATAGAATTAACACCTAGTGAGGGGTGGCTTGAGTTTGTTAAAAACACCATAGTAGAGGAATTGTTTCCAACTGGACAAGAAATAAAAAAGAGCATTGGAGCGGCAGTGCTTCTTCGAATAATTCGTGTTTTCATAAATTGGCAAAATCAAAACAGTAAATTTGATCCTGCAAAAAATATAGAATTTGTCAATGATGAAGAATTACAAGAGTGCAGTATTAAAGATGAATATAATAAATTCATAAAGTTCTGGAAGGAAAATTATATTTATGAATTTATGCTGATTTTTAAGGAACTAACAGCCTTTAATACAGGAGGGCATATAGCAGGAGTACATTTTGTTGCAATGCATATAGCAAGACAGCTTAAACAACTTAGTGTGCCAATCGATATAGCACTTGTTTCAGGAGCCGCGGCTGGACATGATTTAGGCAAATATGGGTGTAAACCTAGTGAAGCTAAGAAAATACCATATTTGCATTACTACTATTCTAATCAGTTGTTTAAAGAAAATAACATGCCAACAATTGGTCATATTGCTGCAAATCATTCTACATGGGATTTGGAGTTGGAAAATCTTTCTGTAGAATCCCTTGTATTAATTTATGCAGACTTTAGAGTTAAGAGCAGTAGAGATGAAAAGGGAAATGAAATCGTGAATTTTTATTCACTTAAGGCTTCTTTTGATGTGATTCTAAATAAATTAGATAATGTTGATGAATCAAAGAAGCAGAGATATATTCGAGTATATTCAAAACTAATTGATTTTGAAAAATATATAAAAAGTCTAGGGGTTTCTGTTGAAATGGATTCGAATGCAGTATTGAGTGTAGATCAAACAGGGGCGCCTCTTTTAAATACACAGCAAACTATAGAAAAATTGAAATTCCTTGCAATAGAACACAATATTACATTAATGAGCAAACTCAATAATGAAACTTCATTTGTAAATCTTTTAGAGAAAGCAAGAAGTGAAAAACAGTGGAAAAATATACGAGCTTATTTAAATATATTCAGCGAATATTCCACATATATGACCCAAAAACAAAAGCTATCTACCTTGCATTTTTTGTATGAATTGCTTATGAACAGGGAAGGAGATATAAGAAGGCAGGCTGCTGGTATTATGGCCGCCATCATAGTAAATTATGATGAAGAATTTAGAAAAGAACTTCCTGTAGATGCAAATATTGATACTAGAGAGCTTACAGCATTAGATCTTTGGAAACAATTTTTAAAGGAGATTGTATTTCCAGATTATAAAGTAACAGAACAACATAAACGTTGGATTGGATATAGTTTGAAATCTATAATCGCTACTTTATTGGAAAAATGCAGAACTGAAGGAGAACGGGAAAAATACCTTAGCGTGTTCTTCTCTTATTTTGAAAATATTAGTATTGATGATGGTACTGCATTTACACTGCTTGCTGCTGTTTTAGTTGTGCCTCTTGATAACTGTAGTGAAAATAGTGTGGTTAAACTTATGAATTTTGGTGCAGAACTGTCTAAAAGGGAACCTTTAGAAATAAAAATAGGAGCCTTAAGATTTGCTAAATATGCTGTTACTACATTTTGTGAAAAAAGTATAATGAGCAAGATTAAACCGTATGCGGTTAAAATGATGGATAATGTAAGCGAGGATTTAGTTTCTATAGTTTATTTAAAATACAAAATATTAGCAGCTATAGGAGAATACACACAAGATTATAGCAGGTATGGACAGATTTTATATAATGAAAATCAAATAGAGTCTGACCTATATTTAGAAAACTTGAAAGTGGGAACACCTTGGGTTATTAAAGCAGTAAATATTGAGTTTCTATTAGATAAATTAAGCATGGGCAGGTATGAAGAGAAACTTCATATTGCAACTCACTTCTCTAATTTAATCAAGGTAAGCGAAAGGGTTACTGTAAGACACAGTGCCGGAAAGGGACTGCTACAGGTTATTAAACTTTTAACATTAGACCAAAGAAATGAAATCATTATAGAGCTTACGAAGGGACTTGAAATTGGAGAATATCAATTTTCAAAGTATATTCCAGAATATTTAGGTGAATTGGCTATGTATCTACACCCGAGAGAACTTGATGAGCTGATACATGATTTAAAAAAACTTGAGGATAGTACCAACAGAAGAATTGCTTCTGTAACATTAGATACCCTGGCTGTGATGATTAGAAGGTATCCATCTTATAAAAATAGGTTTGAAGAATCAATTGAGACTTATGAAAGACGCAGAGATTCAATGCTAGGCATGCTGATTAGAGGTTTGGCTAATTATGACGAAATAGTAAGCCAGGAAGCATTCCTTGTTATTGGCCAGAGTATTTTCGGAAATAATGAATTATTACTTGAAGATAAAAGGATTGTTTTTGAAAAAACATATAAAAAGATAGTAACCCTTATTGCAGAAAAAAAAGAAAATGAATTGGCATTTTATAATAATGCGGCAGCTTTAAATCACTTATACCGCTTTATTTCAGATTATGTTATGCAGTATGGAGGATTTGATTTTAAGGATAACACTAAAATTGCCTTTTTTCCAGGAACATTTGATCCATTCTCTCTTAGTCACAAAGGAATTGTGCAAGAAATTAAGAAGCTGGGATTTGAGGTTTATTTGGCCTTAGATGAATTTTCATGGTCCAAAAAGACTCAGCCCCGTATCATTCGAAAACAAATTGTAAGTATGTCTATAGCAGATGAAAGTGACGTTTATTTATTTCCAGACAACATTTCTGTGAATATTGCTAATCCTAATGATTTAAAGCAACTAACAGAAATATTTGCTAATAAAGAACTATATATGGTAGTAGGAAGTGATGTAATTGTAAATGCATCTTCCTACATGAAAGAGATAGAGCTGAATTCAATACATCATATGAATCATATTGTTTTTAAAAGAGCCAGTGTAGAGGAAGGAAATATTCAATCAGAGGATTTAATTTACAAATATGAACAGATAAAGGGAAAGGTAATAGAACTTAAACTTCCTATACATTTAGAAGACATAAGTTCTACTAGAATTAGAGAGAATATAGACAATAACAGGGATATTTCTAATTTAATTGACACTGTGGCACAGAATTACATTTATAAGAACAGTTTATATTTAAGAGAACCACAATACAAAAGTATTATTAGATCTTCTTCTATAAGTTTTGACGTAATAGAAAATAACAATTCTGAGATTTTTTATGATGTTAAAGAGGTAATGGGGGATATTTCAGAAATTAAGGATGGTCTACTTAACTATTTAGAGTATAAAAAGGTAAATTCAATAGTTATAAGGAACAGAAGTGATAATAACAGGGTATTAGGTATGGCTCTGTTTCATGAACTTGATACGGTGAACCTATACAGCGAATTTAACAATTCAGGAATAGCGTCTTATATAAGAGAACATTCCTCTGGCAAAATAGTAGTATTAGGAGCAGTAATAATAAGCGATAAAAATATGATTGATGAGTTAGAACAGGTACTATTAACAGAAACTATTGCAAATTGTTTACGCAAGGGGTTTACGTATGCTGTTTATAATCCAGTATTTTGCAAATCAAGCATAAGCAATAAAAAACTTGAGGATGTTTTGCAGCGTCAAGGTTTCTTTAGAATAGCGGAAAATCAGTACAATTCAAATATTTACTTTGTAGATATGAAATACCCTATCATATTATTTGAAAATATGGAGATGAGAATAAAGAGTCCTTTTAATAAAAACGAGAGAGTTTTACAAGTTTTGAAAGAGGCTCATAAAATTATGCAAGAGTCTTTGACAAAGATATATAAAGGCAATCTTGTTTTATCATTTAATTCTGCTATTATGCATCATAAATTAGTAGATATGATTACAGAAGTGAATGGTGTACCTAGGGAAGCAACTAAGATTCGAAACTTAGGACCGTATATGTGTGTACCTTTTGGTAAGATACTTGATGGAAAAGCAGTTCCAAATACTGTAACCAAGACGCTTCATACAGAAAAAATATTTGATGCTGAAATAAAAGGCTTTAAAATTAAAGAATATCCGAACTACACGACTTTAGAAAATCAGATTGGAACGATAGAATCGTTTAACAGGCCTATTATGCTAGTAGATGATTTGCTTCATAAAGGACATAGATTAAAAGAATTGGATCCTATTTTTAAGCGAACTGGTGTAAAGGTAGAGAAAATAATTGTAGGTGTACTTTCTGGCAGAGGAAAGGATTTAATGGCTATTCAGGGAAGAAATGTAGATAGTGCTTACTTCATTCCTAATCTTAAAACCTGGTTTGTAGATGATGCCATATATCCTTTTATTGGAGGGGATAGTGTGGAGAGAGAATATTCTCTGAATGCAAATTTACTGCCCTCCATTAATTTGATATTACCGTATGCATTACCATCTTTTCTGGCTGAAGAAAATAAAAAGACGGTTTTTGATTTTTCATTAACCTGTTTAGAAAGTACTAAAAAGATTTTAGAGGTACTTGAGGAAGAATTTCAAAAGGCATTTGAGAAAAATCTTACATTGAGCAGATTAGGTGAAGTAATTAATTCTCCAAGATGTCCAGATAAGGGTTATTGTGTCAGATATGATGAAAATTTGGCTCCATCTATATATGTATCTAATGATATTGAAAAATTAATGCGGTTAAAAAATATTATTTAATTATAGGAGTATGCAAAGGTGTATAAATTAACGGATTTAGATAACCGAACTAGCTTTAAGGGTTATGTACCATTTCCATTAAAAAATAAGAAAAGAGTTAATATTTTAGCATTAGGAGATGTTGGAGGAATGCTTTTAACAGGGTTAAAACTTATGGGCGGAGACGTTGTCGAAAGTATAGGGATTTGTGATATAAGCCCTCAAATGTCCCAGAGATATGAGATGGAAATGAATCAGATTGCATTTCCATTTGATTCAATAAAGTTTCCTGATGTAAAAATTATTACAATGGAAGAATTATTTGATTGTGATATCTTTATATTTTGTGCATCAAAGGCTGTTCCAGCAGTAGATGGAAAAGTGCAGGATGTAAGAATGGCTCAATTCGATAGTAATAAGAAGATTGTGAATCAATATGCAAGGTTTGCAGCAGATAAAAACTTTAAGGGACTATTTGCTGTTGTATCAGATCCGGTAGATCCTTTATGTAAGACAGCTTATCTGGCAGCAGAAGGTAAACTTTTAGCTGAGCAGATACAGGGATTTGGCTTGGGTGTTATGAACAGCAGAGCAATATACTATGCGAAAAAAGATAATAGATATGAAAGTTATCTTAAAGAGGGCAGAGCTTTTGGCCCACATGGACAGGAACTTGTAATTGCCAACAGCATATTAAATTATAATGAAGAAATTTCAGAAGAACTGACAAGATTAACCATTGATTCAAATTTAAAAGTCAGAAATTTTGGGTTTAAACCCTATATTGCCCCAGCACTATCTTCCGGCCTAATTTCTATATTGTTAACATTACGAGGCGAATGGCATTATAGTTCTAACTTTATAGGAAAAGACAAAGAAGGGGCTTATGTAGGGGCGTTAAACAGAATGACAGAGCATGGGACTGAGTTTGAAGATGTACTTTTACCAGAGAAACTTTTTTTACGAATAAAAAATGCTTATGATCACTTAAAGAATATTATTTAGCATCTGACCATCCATCAATTTATTTCATAAATTGGATAGGTCATTATACGATAAAAATCTATAAATATGGAATTGATTTTTTAGCATCTGACCTTCCATCAATTTATTTTATAAATTGGGATAGGTCATTAAAGGAGGCGGGTGTGTTGTGTACAGAGACTTATGACTTAGTATTAATTAAGCCTTACTGCAGAGAAAAAATTAAAACTGGAAGACTGAAAGCTATATTATCTAAAAGCTTAGAAGAATATGTTTTTGAGACAATTACCACAGTTGAAGAATTTGAGGAATATAATTTTACTAACAAAAGGATTATTTTTGCAGTATCCCTTGGAGAATCAGGAATTAATCTTGAATGGTATGGCATCTTAAAGAAGATCAGAACAAGAGGATTGTGTTTTGCAGGAAGTGTCGGTGGAATAATTGTTGATGGAAATAGTGAGTTATATACTAAATCTTTTGCCAGAGAGCTTGTATTAAGTGCCAATATGGCAGGTTGCACGTTTGTTGGCAGACCATTAGTAGAAGGTACAAAATCATTACAGAATTTTAACATTGTAGCCAAAAATTTAGCTACCGATAATGTAGGTGCTTATATGGAATCTGGGCATGAATTGGTGAAAAGGGTTATGTCATTTCAGTATGATAAAAAACATGCGCCTAAAATCCTAATGCTTCATGCCGGTAATAAACATGCCTCAAATAGTTTAATCTTATGGGATAAGATTAGGGATAATTTAATGAACTGTGAAATAAAAGAAATATCATTACGTAATGGTGCAGTTGTAGATTGTATTGGATGTCCATATAGCCAGTGCCTGCATTTTGGAGAAAAAGGAACTTGCTTTTACGGCGGAATAATATCCGAACAGGTATACCCGGCTATTTTACAAGCAGATGCATTAGTAATTGTCTGCCCCAATTATAATGATGCAGTCAGTGCCAATATTGCTGCTTTTATAAACCGTTTGACTGCATTGTTTAGAACACATAGGTTTTATGAAAAAGCACTGTTTGGAATAATTGTGTCAGGATATAGTGGTAGTGATATTGTAGCACAGCAATTAATAAGTTCTCTTAATATGAATAAAACTTTTTATCTTCCTGGCAGGTTTGCAATGATGGAGACTGCAAATAATCCAGACACTATATTGGAAAATGAAGGTATTGAGGGGCGCACCGTTGAATTTGCAAACAATATGTTGAGTTGTATAAGTAAAATAAATAACAAGTAAAGCAAATGCTTGCAATAATACCCTAAAATGGAGTATAATTTATTAGTTATGAGCAAAAAATAACATAATTATCAGCATGATAAATGAAAGGATGTGAACAACTGTGGAACTTGGACCGAGTCCGGAGCGGAGAATTTTAATGGAATACAAATACAGGGTAAATTTACAGTTTTTGCATGCATTTATTAATTTGTCATGATTTTAGACTTGGATTTACCCCATATAGAACAAGGAGGTAAATTCCAATGGAACAGGAAAAGACATTAAACGAAACTCTAGCAGAAATTCTAGAATTACTACAGAACAAAAGGTATGGAAAGGTAAGAAATCTTTTACTTGAAAATAATGCAGTGGATATTGCTGAAATACTAGAGGACATAATGGGAGAACTTGATGTAGAAAAGTCCGTAATTGTGTTTAGAACTCTACCTAAAAACGTATCAGTGGAAGTGTTTTCATATTTGCCGATTGAAGATCAGGTTGCTATTATAAATGTTATAACGGATAAAGAAATGCACTTTATAATGGAAGAACTTGCTTTTGATGATATGATTGACGTTTTAGAAGAACTGCCAGCAAATGTAGTGGACAAAATACTTGAAAAAACACCAAAAGATGAAAGAAAACTAATTAATACATTTTTAAATTATCCAGATACTTGTGCAGGAAGCTTAATGACGCCTGATTATATAAGTTTACAGAAGGATATGAATGTTGCAGAAGCATTAGCATATATAAAAAAAGAAGGTATGGACAGTGAAACTGTCTATACTTGTTACGTAAAGGATAGTGGAAGAACTCTTTTAGGGATTGTTTCCCTTAGAACTTTGGTTATTGCAGATGATAATCTGCATATCTCTGAGTTTATGCATACTGATTTTGTCAGTGTAAACGTTTATGATGACCAAGAAGAGGTATCAGAAATATTTAAAAAGTATGGTTTCCTTGCAGTTCCAGTAGTTGATAAAGAAAACAGACTTGTGGGCATTATCACCGTAGACGACATCTTAGATGTAATTGAAGCAGAAACCACGGAAGACTTTGAAAGAATGGCGGGAGTTATTGATAGCTCGGATAAGGAATATCTAGATATGAGCGTTTTTCATCATGTGAAAAACAGAATTCCCTGGCTTTTTCTTTTAATGTGTTCTTACGTTATAACAGGAGGAATTATAGCTAACTTTGAAGATGTACTATCAAAGGTTATATGCTTAGTTGCGTATCTGCCGATGCTTATGGGAACAGGAGGTAATTCTGGCTCACAGTCGGCTACACTTATAATACGTGGTATGTCAGTGGATGAAATCAGCCTTTCTGATTTCGGCAAAGTAATGTGGAAGGAAGTAAGAGTTAGTACTGTAGTAGGATTAATTTTAAGTTCTTTAAACTTTGTCAGGATCTGTTGGCTGGATGGGCAAGGACCTGCTATTGCACTGACAGTGTGTGGTTCTATGCTTGTTATTGTAATAGCAGCAAAGGTGATAGGCAGTATGTTGCCTATGTTAGCAAAGAGAGTAGGCATTGACCCTGCGTTAATGGCATCTCCTATGATTGCGTCACTTACAGATATGATTTCTGTTGTTACCTATTTCTTGATGGCATCAGTAATATTAGGAATTTAATATAGGTTTTTTTATGAAAGATGGTTTAATTACTTTAAAATATGTAAATACTGTAATTAAGAGACGAAAAAGAAACATACATAAAGGTGATTGTGGAAGAATTCTCTTGATTGCAGGGTCCTTAGGAATGGCAGGTGCTGCTGTTCTGTGCGGAAGAGGGGCACTGCGAAGCGGTGCTGGTCTTGTACGAATAGCCACATTAGAGGAACTTTTTCCAATAATTCAGGTAGGGGTGCCTGAAGCAACCTGTGTTTCTAGAAGGTCTCTTGATTTGGACAAGACGAAATATGATTCTATTTCAGCTGGTCCGGGATTAGGGGAGGAATTAGAAGATGCAGACTTAATAAGGAAAATATTACAAGAATATGAAGGGACTTTTGTTCTTGATGCAGATGCTTTGAACCAAATTGCAAAAAATAATATGCAGGAAGAATTAAAAAATTCTTTATGCAAAGTAATTATTACTCCTCATATTGGAGAGGCTGCAAGATTACTTTCTATTGATATTACTAACGCAAAGACCATGGACAGGCAAGAGTTATCAAGACGTTTGGTAGAAAAAACAAATGCTATAGTAGTGCTAAAAGGGGAAGGTACTATTGTGGCAACGCCAGAGGGAAATTCATATACTAATACTACAGGTAATCCTGGTATGGCTACAGGTGGTGCAGGTGATGTCCTTACAGGAATCATAACATCACTTTCTGGTCAGGGGCTCTTACCTGAGGATGCAGCTAAAGCGGGTGTATACCTGCATGGTTTAGCAGGTGATTTAGGGGCACAACGCTTCGGTGAATATGGCCTAATAGCTGGCGATATTGCAGAAATGACAGCTTTAGCTATAAAAAAAATATTGGGATAAAACATAAGATAAAAATCAATAAATTAAAGATTTATGATTTTTTAGTATCTAACCTGCCAACAATTTGTTTACAAATTGGGTTAGATTACTATTATGAGAGAGATTAACTGAAAATTGGAGAGTGAGTGACTTGTTAGTTAAAAAAGGCGACATTTACTTCGCAGACTTAAGTCCGGTCATAGGCTCTGAACAGGGGGGTATAAGACCCGTTCTTGTAGTGCAAAACGATGTAGGCAATAAATATAGCCCTACTATTATAGTAGCAGCTGTTACTTCACAGTTAAATAAAGCAAAGCTGCCTACGCATGTTGAGATAGATGCTAAAGATAATGGATTAAGCAAGAAATCTGTGGTTCTCCTAGAACAACTTAGAACAATAGATAAAAAAAGGTTAAAAGAAAGAATTGGAGCCATTGATGAAGAGCTTCTTCCAAATGTGAATGAGGCATTGACCGTTAGTTTAGGAATTGCACCCAACAGTATGAGTTAGGTGTAATCATATATAGAATCAGTACTCAAAATGAGTACCAAAAGGGAAATGGGAGGAAGATATGAAGAAAAGCGTAATAATTTCTATAGTAACGATACTTGTAATGGTACTTGGCATTTCATTTGCTATGGCTGCAACAAATCAGCCTGGATCTGAATCAGATCCAGTTGTTACTAAAAGTTATGTAGATAGCAGAACTTCATACTCACCTATAAGTCTTACGGCAGGACAAAAGCTAATCGGTGGAGAAGGATCCGAAATAATTTTGCGAAGTGGCGAAGCTACAGCTATTGACAATGGCGCAAATGGAGTTTCTGATCTTACTATTGGAACTGATTTAATGACTGGCAGCCAGGTGGTAACAAACCACCTGCTGCTGGTTCCAAGAAACGATGGCAGAGGAATAACAGCGGTTACAGACATATGGGTGATGGTAAGAGGTACATATACTGTTCAGTAGCATTTGAAGAATAAGGAGTTACATATTTATGAGGGCATTTTTTAAAGAAAACAAATTTTTAATTATTGTAATTTGTGTTTGTATACTTGTTTCAGGAATTTCTATTGGAAATAGAATTAATATTGAGAGAAATAACAAAACTTATGATATAGTGGCGGATTACAATGAACTTGATTTAATGGCGGAACAGTCCCATAAGGACGTTACATATTGGCTAAAGCAGTTTAGGGACGAGCTGAAAATTACTAAGATAGGGCTTTCGGAAGAAAGTATAATGACTTTAATGGAAGATACCGACATGGAAGTAAGTGGTACAACCATGGATGAAGTCATGAAACAATCTGATTGGAAGCAGGAATATCCTGTAGAATTTATTCAGGCTCTTACAGAGCACGGTTACGATTCATATGATGTACTTGTTGAAATGAGTTCCCGTGAAGCAGCAGATTTTGTTTTAAATGCGGTAAAAGACAGATTTGAAAAAGACAAATACTTTGCTATGGATTTTGGTGATTCTGCCTATGTGGTCATTGATGGGGATTCGAAAACAGCTTTGTATTCCCAGCCATATAAATTAGCCAATTCTCAAAAGGGCGGCTTTATTGAAAGAACTGATATCGTTGGTTCTAAGATTATGTATATCAGTTTAGGTCTTTTACCTGAAAAGGTTGAGAAAGTGCAGTCTCTTGGGCTTGAGATTATACCAAGAACTTTATGCTATGGTGGTTATAATGGAGAAAAGTATGCTAAAGCTGTTATAGCAAGTTATAAAAGATATGGAATTACACCTGAATATCTTATTGCAGGCGGAGAAGGCATTATAGGATATGATGATGGCATTAAGCTGGCTGAAAAGTACATAAAGGATAATAATATAACTATAGGCCTAATTGAAAATACGACTCAGCTTCAGAATATTCTTCAAAAAGGCGTTGAAGAAATTGCAAAAGATACAGATTATAATGCAGTAAGGGTTTTCTCTGTTTGGAATTATATTCAGTATAGATATCAGTTCTATGGATATGAAGGTGCAGAAGAAATTGAAAATACTTTATTCAGGGCTATTACAGAAAGAAATATCAGAGTCATTTATTTTAAACCTATAAAAGAAAATCAGGATTTATTTACTTATATCACAGATATGGATGTATATAAGAATATGTTTACAAATCTTGATAAGAGATTAGCTGAACATAATTTTACCTATGGATCTGCTACAGTTATGAGATATCATGAAGTAAGTTATATATTAAAGCTTTTCATGTCATTTGGCTGTGTAGCAGCAGCAGTTCTTTTGCTTAGTTTATTCTTGCCCCTAAAGAAAAGGGCTAAGTATATTTTGTTTGGATTAGGAGCAATGGGAGCATTAGGAGCTTCCTACGTGATACCGAACAGCTTTGAACTCTTATTGAGTTTTTCCTCTGCAGTAATATTTGCTTGTTTAGCAATAACTTTGTTTACAAGAACGAGTAAAGAATTCAGAGATACTTTGAATCCAGATACGCCTTTAATTAAATTAATCATATTGTCAGCTTTGACATTGGTAGCGTGTGTTCTGGTTTCTTTAATGGGTGGGATGATGACTGCATCACCAATATCATCAACTACTTATATGCTTGAGATTGACATTTTCAGAGGAGTTAAGGTGGCACAGCTACTTCCAATAGCCTATTTTGCTATTGTATATCTTACTTATTTTGGATTTGGTGAAAAAAAGAAAGTTCCAGGTGTATTAGAGTTTCATGATTTAAAGGATATGATGAATACTTCCATTAAGATTTGGATGATTATTTTAGGTGGCCTTATTGGTGGAGTCGGTTATTATTACATCGCGAGAACTGGTCATGATTCAGCAGTTGAGGTTTCAAGCATAGAAATGCTGTTTAGAAATTATTTAGAGGATATTTTAATTGCAAGACCTAGAAACAAGGAATTCTTGTTTGCATTCCCAGCTATTATGCTAATGGTATATACGTCGGTTAGAAGATTTAAATTATGGCCTATTATATTTGGATTATGCGGAGTTATTGGCATGACTTCAGTAAATAATACTTTCATGCACATTAGAACTCCACTATATCTAGGATTTATTAGGACAGGATACTCCTTATTCTTTGGTATAATTGTGGGTATTGTTGGAATTTTTGTATTTGACATTGCCCATAAGATATATGTAAGATGGGTAGGACCATTTTTAGAAAGCTATGCTAAACAGGAAGAGGCAGGTAATTAATGTATAAGGTTTTAATTTCAGGGTATTATGGATTCAATAATATAGGTGATGAATCCATCTTGCGAGCAGTTGTTGACAACTTGCAAGACAGACTTGAGAATATTGAAATCACAGTATTGTCACAAGACCCTGTATCTACAGCTGAAAAATACGGTGTAAAATCAGTAAACAGAAAATCAATAAAAAGCATTGTTTCTGCTGTCAGAAAGTCTGATTTACTTATTAGTGGTGGAGGAAGTCTTTTACAAGATGTTACAAGTAAGAAAAGCATTTTATATTACCTCATTATAATGTGGATGGCTCAATTATTTAGAAAAAAAATATTTATATATAGTCAGGGAATTGGCCCTATAAATTCTACTTTAAACAGGACACTAACGGCTAGAACCTTATCAAAGGTTAGTGGGATTGTTGTAAGAGACGAGGCATCCAAAGAGTTTCTGGCAGAAATCGGTGTAGATGCTGATAAAGTAGTAGTTACAGCTGATCCTGTGCTTAGGATAAAGCGTGCACCGCTTATAATAGGAGAAGAAATACTTCGTAAAGAAGGTATCAAAATAAATAAAGAACAGTTAACAGTTGGGTTTGCCATAAGAGAACGTAAACTTAATAGTGAATTTGTTGATGAGCTTTGTATAGCCATGGAAAGGCTTATACAAGAGCAAAATGCTCAAATTGTTTTGATTCCTTTTCATTTCTCAGAAGATGTAAGTGTTATAGAAGAAATAGAAAATCGCTTGGGTGATAAGGTTTATTCTATTAAACATAAATATTTGACCAATGAAATGCTTAGTATAATAGGAAATATGGATTTACTTGTGGGAGTCAGATTACATGCGTTAATCCATTCAGCGATCATGAATGTCCCTATGATTGGGATTTCATATGATCCTAAAATAAATTCATTTATGAAGTCAATAGGAATGAAAGCAATGTGCTCTATTTATGATTTTAATAATCAGGATTTTATAGATGAATTTAATAAAATTATGCAGCATAAAGAAGTGCTTAAAAATAGAGTGCAGGAAAAACTTATAAATTTAACAAAGGCACTTGATACAAATGAAGAAATGATTAAAAAGATAATGGAGAAATAATGGAAGATAGCAAGCGAATAAGAATTTTAGATGTACCTGTTGATATGGTTAATAATCAACAAGCTATGGAAATATTTAAAGGGCTTATGGACAAGCCAGGTTGTGATTTAATTGTAACGCCCAACTCTGAAATAATAATGAATGCAACCAAGGATCAAGAACTAAAAATGCTCATAGAAGAGGCGGGTCTTATTATACCTGATGGAATAGGGCTTGTGTATGCATCTAAAATAGTTGGATTACCACTAAACGAAAGAGTTACGGGGGTTGATTTTTTAAGTAGTATCTTAGAATATCTGGATAATACTGGAAAATCTATATATTTACTTGGAAGCAAACCTGCCAATGAAGAAAGACCATCAGTTGCAGAGCTGGCAGGAGAAAATATGCTTATTAAATATCCTAATCTTAAGATTGCGGGTACTCATGATGGGTATTTTAAAAAAAATGAGGAAGCTGATTTAGTTAAAGAAATTAATGAATCTGGAGCAGAATTCTTATGTGCTGCTCTTGGTGCACCTAAACAGGAAAAGTTTATTTATGAGCATAGGAATGAATTTATTAATATTCGCGCAGGAATTGGCGTAGGTGGTAGTCTTGATGTATGGGCAGGGACAGTAAAACGTGCCCCTCAGTTTTATCAGGAACATGGTTTAGAATGGCTTTACAGGTTTATACAGGAACCTAGTAGATATAAAAGAATGGCACAACTACCATTATTCATGGTTAAGGTCATAGCAAAAGGTAAGAAATAATCGCAATAAGGAGGCGAGTAATATGAAATATCCAGAATTAAAAGAAATCGCTCAGAACATTAGAATTGATATAATTAGATCTATTCATGCAGCAGGGTCAGGCCATCCAGGTGGTTCGCTCTCCGCGGCAGATATTGTTACTGCATTATATTTTCGTGAAATGAACATAGATTCGAAGAATCCAAAGATGTTAACCAGAGATAAATTTATTCTTTCAAAGGGCCATGCAGCTCCTGTTCAGTATGCAGCTTTGGCTGAAAAGGGATTTTTCCCTAAAGAGGAGTTACTGACACTTCGCAAAATGGGCTCAAAGCTACAGGGACATCCTGATATGAAGAAAGTTCCTGGAATTGAAATGTCAACGGGCTCATTAGGACAGGGATTTTCTGTTTCAGTAGGTATGGCACTTGCAAACATAATGGATAATAATGAGGGAAGAATTTATGTACTTCTTGGAGATGGAGAAATCCAGGAGGGAATCGTTTGGGAAGCAGCAATGTCAGCAGCACATTATGGACTTGACAACTTAACGGCTTTCTTAGACTGGAATGGACTTCAGATTGATGGTAAAAATGAAGATGTAATGACAGTTTCTCCTGTAGATGAGAAATTTAGAAGTTTTGGCTGGAATGTTCTTTACATTGATGGACATAACTTCGATGAGATTGTTGAAGCATTAAATAAGGCAAGAAATACAGAGGGAAAGCCAACTGTAATTATTGCAAAAACTATAAAGGGTAAAGGCGTTTCTTTTATGGAAGATAATCCAGGATGGCATGGAAAAGCTCCAAGTGATGAAGAAGCTAAGAAGGCAGTAGAAGAATTGGGAGGTGAATGGTAATGGCAGAAAAGATGGCAACTAGACAGGCTTATGGTCAGGTACTTGTAGAGCTTGGACAGAAATATGATAATTTAGTAGTAATGGATGCAGACCTTTCAAAATCAACTATGACTGCAGATTTTGGTAAGAACTTCCCTGAAAGATTTTTAAATATGGGTATTGCAGAACAAAATTTATATGGGGCAGCAACTGGTCTTGCCATGTCAGGAAAGATTGTATGTGCCAGCACTTTTGCAATGTTTGCAGCGGGGAGAGCATTTGAAATTATTAGAAATTCCATTGGATATCCTCATGCGAATGTTAAAATTTGTGCTACTCACGCAGGTATTACAGTAGGTGAAGATGGCGCTAGCCATCAGACATTTGAGGATATAGCTCTTATGAGAACTATTCCAGGCATGACTGTAATTAACCCTGGAGATGCTGTTTCAGCAAAAGAATTAATAAGGCAGGCTGTTGCATTTGAAGGACCTGCATACATCAGACTTGGCAGGGCAGCAGTTCCTATGATTTATGATGAAAACTCAACCATTGAGATAGGAAAAGGCAACTGCATAAGAGAGGGTAAAGATTATACTGTTATTGCAACAGGTATTATGGTAAATGAGGCTTTAATGGCTGCAGATGCCCTTGCAAAAGACGGTATTCATGTAAGAGTAATTGACATGCACACAATTAAGCCTATTGATCAGGAAATTATCATTAAGGCTGCCACAGAGACTAAGGGAATTGTTACTGTTGAAGAACATTCCGTAATTGGCGGTCTTGGCTCAGCAGTTGCAGAAGTAGTTACTCAGCATGCTCCTGTAAAGATGGCATTTGTAGGACAAAAAGATACTTTTGGGGAATCAGGAAAACCAGATGAACTAAAGGAAAAGTATGGTATGACAGCAGCAGATATAATAGCAGCAGTTAAATCTCTATAATTAAAATTGCAAAAATAAAAATAAACGAATATTTGTCTCCCTTTGTGAATAGATTTTTGTATATCGGAAGATTACGAAGATTTACAGGCGAAGGGAGTTTTTATTGTGAGCGAGAATAAGATTTTGAAAAAGCTAAAAAGGCCGGGGAAAAAAGTTTTTATAGTAATTATAGTTATAATATTAATGGTTTCAGTGGGCTTATTTGCTATGAATTATTTTAATGGGGATAAGGCAGTAGAATTTAAGGTACTAGGAGAGAATGATATCCCTCAGGACATCGTAGGCCAGGTTATACCAGAATACAGGGACTTAGAAAGAGCTCTTGCATGTATGGTAGATGACAAGGTATATGTACTTGTCTCAAGAGGTGAAAAGCCTACATCAGGTTTTGACCTAAATATTGATAAGATGGTTGTAGAGGAAAAAGATGGTGTAACAAGTCTGGCTGTTTACGCAAATTTTGCAGACCCAGAACCAGGAGTGGCGCTAACTCAGATCCTGACATATCCATTGAAGGTAGCAGAAACTGAATTAACCCAATTGCCTGATCAGATAGAACTTAGGGTGCAATATAAATAATAATTGATAGGGAGCTTATGATAATAAATGATATATTTTGTATATAATCACAGTACATAACAATAAAAATTGTGAAAGATTACAAAAAAACAGTTGACAAGAACAGAATAGTTATGTAATAATAACAAACAAGTTAGTTGAAACAATTGAATATTTAAACCGATGAGGCGGAGATAAAAATAAATCGTGCACCTACAGAGAGCTTGGGCAGCTGGAATCCAGGCGGAATGCAGCTTATTAAATGGACCGCTGAGGGCATAGTCAAAGGCACTTAGTGTTGAGTATTCTATGACGTGTTGGCATACGTTAGTTGTCGGGAATATGATAGTATTCTGCTAAGAGTGTGGTTTATCACAAAGCAAGGTGGTACCGCGGGCTGTTTTTGATTTAGATTTTATAAGCTCGTCCTTGATGTCTTTATGACATTGAGGGCGAGTTTTTTTGTATTTAATAGTAAATATCTTTGATTTTCCTATTAAATACAAAAAAAGCAAGTGCAGTCACAATTTTGTGTTTTAAGGAGGTCAAAAAATGTATAAACCGTCACTGAATGAAGCTAGGCAGATAGCACATATGAAAAAATTCAAGGTAATACCTATTAGTTGTGAGTTATATTCAGATATCTGTACACCCATCTAAGTTTTAAAAAAACTTAGAAAAATGAGTGGTAATTGTTATTTATTAGAAAGTAATGAAGATATAAAAAACCGAGGAAGATATACTTTTTTAGGTTTTAATCCAATATTAGAGCTGACTTGTGTAAATGGAAATATGCAGATAAAAAATGACACAATCAGAAATTTTAAAACGGATAAGCCAGACTATTATATAAAGCAAATATTAAAAGACAATAGAAGTCCTAAGTTAGATTATTTACCACCTTTTACAGGTGGACTGGTTGGATATTTTTCTTATGATTATATTAAATACAGTGAACCGTCACTAAAACTTCAAGCTAAGGATGATGAGAAGTTTAAAGATGTAGATCTAATGCTATTTGACAAAGTAATTGCTTTTGATAATTTCAGACATAAGATTATCCTGATTGTAAACGTCAGGACCGAGGAAATAGAAATAACATACCAAAAAGCATTAGAGGAACTTGAAAAATTAAAGCTGATTATTAGAGAGGGCGTATCCATTGATGAAGAACCACCAGTACTGTTATCCCCTATAAAAGCTTTATTTAGTAAAGAAAAGTATTGTCAAATGGTTGAGACTGCCAAAGAGCATATAAGGCAGGGAGATATATTTCAAGTGGTTCTTTCCAACAGATTTGAAGCAGAAATTCAAGGAAGCTTGTTAAATGTATACAGAGTAATCAGAACAATAAATCCAGCTCCATATATGTTTTTCTTTTCCAGTGATGATATAGAAATGGCAGGGGCTTCCCCTGAAACATTAGTTAAACTTGTAAATGGAAAAGTAAGCACCTTCCCATTGGCAGGCACAAGGCCACGAGGAAAAAATACAGAGGAAGATTTGAAACTTGAGAAAGAATTATTATCCGATGCAAAGGAATTAGCTGAACATAATATGCTTGTCGACTTGGGAAGAAATGATATAGGTAAAATAAGTAAGTTTGGAACAGTTAATGTAGTGAAATATTTACAAGTTGAGAGATTTTCACATGTTATGCATATTGGCTCCACAGTCGAGGGAGAAATAAGGGAGGACAGGGAAGCTGTAGATGCAGTAAATGCTATATTACCAGCAGGAACACTTTCTGGGGCACCAAAAATCAGAGCCTGTGAAATAATAAATCAGCTAGAGGATAATAAAAGAGGAATTTATGGAGGAGCTATTGGGTATTTAGCACTAAATGGTGATTTAGATACATGTATTGCCATAAGACTAGCTTTTAAGAAAAACGGAAAAGTATTTATTCGATCAGGGGCAGGTATTGTAGCAGACAGTATTCCAGAAAAAGAATATGAGGAGTGTGTAAATAAGGCAAGGGCCGTAATAGATGCACTGGAAATTTCTAAGGAGGAGTTAGAATAATGGTACTACTTATAGATAACTATGACAGCTTTTCATATAACCTGTATCAATTAATAGGCACATTAGATGAAAATATTAAAGTTGTCAGAAATGATGAATTAACTGTTGATGAAATAGAAGAATATAAACCTAACTATATTGTATTATCACCAGGACCAGGGAAGCCATCAGAAGCAGGTATTTGTACAGAAGTTGTTAGAAGATTAGGTGCCAGTGTTCCCATATTGGGCATTTGCTTAGGACATCAGGCAATTTGCGAAGCCTATGGGGGAACAGTTTCTTATGCAAAGGAACTGATGCATGGAAAACAATCAGTAGTTGCATTGGATACTGAAAGTCCTATATTTAAAGGACTAAATAAGAATATAAAGGTTGCCAGATATCATTCTTTAGCTGCAATCAGAGAAAGCCTTCCAGAAGAATTAAAGGTAACGGCAAGAACTTATGATGGGGAAGTAATGGCGTTACAGCATACTAAATATAAGGTTTATGGACTTCAATTCCATCCAGAGTCGATTTTAACAGAGGAAGGAAAAATAATAATCGAAAATTTTTTGAAAGAAGGGTAGAAATATGATTAAAGAAGCAATTGTAAAGTTAGTAAATAGTGAAGATTTAGAATATGCAATGGCAGAAAATGTGATGGATGAAATTATGAGTGGACAGGCAAGTGATATTCAAAAAAGTGCATATTTAGCTGCTATGAGTATGAAGGGTGAAACCATTGAAGAAATAACCGCTTCTGCAGAAGGAATGAGAAAACATTGCATAAAATTGCCTCATGAAATGGATGTGCTTGAAATAGTAGGAACTGGTGGCGATGGCTCTAATTCATTTAACATTTCGACAACTTCGGCAATGGTTATTTCAGCCGCTGGTGTGCCTGTGGCAAAGCATGGGAATAGGGCAGCTTCTAGTAAATGTGGAGCAGCAGATGTACTTGAGGCCCTTGGGGTAAACATAACCATTACGCCTGAAAAGAGTGCAGAAATCTTAAAAAAAATAGGCATTTGTTTCTTGTTTGCACAGAAATATCATACAGCTATGAAACATGTTGCTTCTGTAAGAAAAGAACTTGGTATAAGAACTGTATTTAATATCTTGGGGCCTCTAGCCAATCCTGCAGGTGCAAAGATGCAGCTGATGGGGGTTTATGATAAGTCTTTGGTTGAACCTATGGCAAAAGTTCTATTAAACTTAGGAGTTAATAATGGAATGGTTGTATATGGGAATGATGGGCTGGATGAGATCTCTATGAGTGATGTTACTAGTGTCTGTGAAATAAGAGATGGGCAAATCAGTAAATATGAAATTTCTCCTGAAAATTTTGGGCTGCAACGCTGCAAGAAACAAGAATTAATCGGAGGTACACCCATAGAGAATGCAGAAATTACAAAGAATATTTTACTGGGGGAAAAAGGTGCCAAAAGGGATGCAGTAGTACTAAATTCTGCAGCGGCTTTATACATAGCTCATAAAGTTGAATCAATAGAAGAAGGAATTGTGATAACACAAAACATTTTAGATACGGGAGTGGCAATGAAACAGCTAGAAAAATTTATTACTTTATCTAACAGCTAGGAGTAAAGAAATGATACTAGAAAAAATTATTGAAAGTACAAAAATGCGAGTTAATCATTCAAAAAAACAACAACCGCTAGAAATAATAAAAGAAATAGCAGCACATATGCCCATAGACAAGAAATTTGTTTTTGAAGATACATTAAGAACGGAAGAACTTTCTTTTATATGTGAAGTAAAAAAATCTTCACCTTCAAAGGGGATAATTGCAGAGGACTTTCCATACATAGAAATTGCGAATGAATATGAAAATGCAGGGGCAGCCTGCATTTCAGTATTGACCGAACCAGATTATTTTTTAGGGAACAATCAATATCTTGAAGAAATAAGCACACATGTAGATATTCCCATAATAAGAAAAGATTTTATTATTGACAGTTACCAGATATATGAATCCAAAATAATAGGTGCATCTGCAATCTTATTAATAAGTTCAATATTAGACAGAGAACAACTTAATCAATATATTAGGATTGCTGATTCTTTAGGAATATCGGCTTTAGTAGAGGCCCATTCTAGAGAGGAAGTATTAAAATCATTGGAAGCAGGAGCAAGAATGATTGGTGTGAATAATAGAAATCTGAAGAATTTTCAGGTTAATTTTTCTAATTGTATAGAGCTCAGAGACATTGTACCATCCAATGTAATTTATATATCCGAAAGTGGAATAAATTCGTCTGAGCAAATCCAAGAATTAAAAACACACAAGGTAAATGCAGTACTCATTGGAGAAGCACTTATGAGGAGCTCTGATAAAAAAGCATTATTGGAGGAATGGAGGACTTTATGACAAAGATAAAAATATGTGGTCTTAGCAGAATTTCTCATATAGATTATGTCAATGAGGCCAAACCTGACTATATAGGATTTGTATTTGCAAAGAGCAAAAGACAAGTTACCTATGAAGCCGCTTGGAATTTACGCAAGTCTTTAAATAAAGAAATTACAGCAGTAGGGGTTTTTGTAAATGAGCCATTAGAAAACATAGCCGCTATAGTAAAAAGTCATATCGTAGGGATGGTGCAATTGCATGGAGATGAAGAAGAAACTTATATAAAAAGGCTTAAACAGATTATTAAAGTTCCTGTTATAAAGGCTGTAAAAGTAGAAAAATCTTTGGACATAGAGAAAGCAGAGGAGTCCAGTGCAGATTTTTTATTACTTGACAGTGGAGCAGGAGGAACAGGAGAAAGCTTTGATTGGAGTTTGATTAAAAAAGTAAGCAAGCCCTTTTTTCTCGCAGGTGGAATTAATGTTACAAACGTGGAAATAGGAATAAAAATGACCAATCCTTTTGGCATAGATGTGAGCAGTGGAGTAGAAGAAGAGGGAAAAAAAAGTAAACAAAAAATTTTAGAATTTATTAGGAGGGTTAGAAATGATTAAAGGCAGATATGGAATACATGGAGGACAATATATTCCAGAAACATTGATGAATGAAATATTACATCTTGAAGAATGTTATGAAATATATAAAAAAGATAGTGAGTTTAATAAAGAGTTGGACAGGCTTTTAAAAGAGTATGCAGGAAGACCATCAGAGCTTTATTATGCTGAAAAAATGACAAAAGACTTAGGAGGAGCAAAAATTTATCTAAAGAGAGAAGATATGAACCATACAGGTTCGCACAAAATAAATAATGTTCTGGGTCAGGTTCTGATGGCAAAAAAAATGGGAAAAACCCGAATAATAGCTGAAACCGGTGCAGGCCAGCATGGAGTGGCAACTGCAACTGCTGCCGCGTTACTAGGCCTTGAATGTGAAATTTTTATGGGTAAAGAAGACACAGAAAGACAGGCGTTAAATGTTTATAGAATGGAATTGCTTGGTGCAAAGGTAAATCCTGTGACCAGTGGGACTATGACGCTTAAGGATGCAGTAAATGAGGCTATGAGAGAATGGACAAACAGGGTAGACGATACCTTATATGTTTTAGGTTCTGTAATGGGGCCACACCCCTTTCCTATGATTGTAAGAGACTTCCAAAGTATTATAAGTAAGGAAGCAAAGCAACAGATATTGGAGACTGAGGGAAAGCTGCCTGACGCAGTAGTGGCTTGCGTAGGTGGTGGAAGTAATGCCATGGGCATATTTTATAATTTTATTGAAGATAAAGAAGTTATACTTATTGGATGTGAAGCTGCAGGACTTGGTGTAAATACAGAAAAAAATGCAGCAACAATTGCAAATGGCAGGCTTGGAGTTTTTCATGGAATGAAGTCTTACTTTTGTCAGGATGAATTTGGACAGATTGCTCCAGTTTATTCAATCTCTGCTGGCTTGGATTACCCAGGTATTGGACCTGAGCATGCAAACCTTCATGACACAGGAAGGGCAGAGTATGTTCCTGTGACCGATGAAGAGGCTGTACAGGCCTTTGAATATATTGCGAAAACAGAGGGCATTATTGCGGCAATTGAAAGTTCTCATGCGGTTGCTCATGTAATGAAAATAGCTCCTAAAATGAGCAAGGATAAAGTCATTATAGTCTGCCTATCAGGAAGAGGAGATAAAGATGTAGCAGCTATTGCAAAATACAAGGGGGTGAATATTCTTGAGTAGAATAAAAGATATACTTATACATAATGGAGAAAAACAAAAAACTTTTATAGGATTTATAACTGCAGGAGATCCAACTATAGAAAAAACGAAAGAATTTATTTTTGAAATGATAAAAGGCGGGGCTGACTTAGTAGAAATAGGTATACCTTTTTCAGATCCAATAGCAGAAGGTACTGTTATTCAGGCAGCCAATATCAGAGCACTTTCAAAGGGAATCGATACAGATAAGGTATTTCAATTAGTATGTGAAGTAAGAAAAGAAAGTGGAATTCCACTGGTATTTATGACATATTTAAATTTGGTGTTCAGTTATGGATATGATAAATTCTTTAAACGTTGCCAAGAGACGGGAGCCGATGGAATAATTCTTCCTGATTTACCCTTTGAAGAAAAAAAAGAGGTAACTGAAGTTGCCCATAAATATGGAGTAGAGGTTATCTCACTTATAGCGCCTACATCAGAGAACAGAATTAAGATGATAGCACAGGAGGCCACTGGTTTTGTATACCTTGTTTCCTCCATGGGAGTTACAGGAATGCGAAATGAAATTAAAACAGATTTAGAAAGTATTATAAAAGTTATCAGGGAAAACACCGAAATTCCTTGTTTTGTTGGATTTGGCATAAATACTCCAGAACAGGCGGCTGAAATTTCCCCAAAATGTGATGGTGTAATAGTAGGAAGTGCCATAGTAAATATCATAGAAAAACATGGAGAAAATGCTGGTAAATATGTGTTTAACTATGTAAAAAGTATGAAAGACAGTATAAAAAAGTCTGCAAATAATTAGAATGACTGGCTTGAATCACATATTATATTTAAAGGAAAATCCTATAGATTTTCCTTTATTTTTTACATAAAATTATTATTGCATTGTATTCAAAAATATAGACTGATATTTTATATTATTATGGAACTCTTGGCTCCCTTGAGCTAAAAGTAAAATATTTTACCATGCCCTCTGCAAAAGTGTCTCCCATTCTATCCGCATAGGTTAAAATCCTGCTAAATAAATCTATATTGGCTTGATAATCTTTATTTGCAAATGTATTTATCTCATTTATTGTCATATTATTAAAGCCATATAATAAATCTGACATGGTGCTTTTTTCCCAAAATGGATTAATATATGTAAGAAAATTAACCCGGTCATTTATATTTTCATTTATCAAATTGGTGTATTCATTTATTGCATCCGTATCACCACTTTTTGTTGCATCAATAAGTGACATCAGAAGTTTAGTATAGTTAGTCATTAGAATGGTATGGTCGTCAGCAACTTCATTTCCGAAAAATATCCTGAAAATATCCGCATATTTTACAGGCAAATCCATTAATTTTTGCGCAGCAGCCTCTTTAAGTTCTGGATCTGATTCTAAGAATGTGTAGATTAAGTAGGACCTTATCCAAGTGGCCATGTCTCTCCAAATTATCCTTAACCTATATAATAGATTTAGCTGACCAGTTGTTAAGTTGTATTCTGGTAATTGGCTAATATGAGCCATTTGAAACCCTCCTTTCCTTGAATTAATATAGTATATTCCTAGATAAATAATTTTGATACTTTACTACTTTGCAAACTCAGAGCTAGGCTAAAAAATTAAATAGTTTTTAAGTGATTATATTTACAAAATATGTAAAATATGTTTAAATAACACTATAAAAACGTGGAACATTATTTGCAAAATTTGAGTCTAAAAGGAGGAAAAATGTTAAATAGAATTTTTGTAAGAGAGCAATGTGATGAAGAATATTGCGTAGTGAACAATAGGTTTAAAATTGGTGTAACTGGTATGGAATCGGCAGTAGGAAAGAGCTTTATCGCAACTGCACTTGCGAAAGAATTATCTAGAGACAAAGAAAAGCATATTGCTTATGTGGAGATTAGTGGTATTAATAAACTAACATTTCTTTATGACAGTTTAGGCATGGATAAGAGGTTTGCTGGCAGAACATTTCATGACTTTTATACTGAAATTGCTGAAGGGAGAAGTATTGCAGGTCTTATTAATCTGGATGAGCGTATTAACTGGGCACTTTGTGTTCCTCAAAATAATGAAAAAATTAAGAAGAGGAAACTTGAAACCATCGAATTATGCAGACTGATAAATAATGTTACAGCAGATAGTATAATTTGTGATATTGGTCAGTGTGACGGAGTTGAGCAGATTTTAAAGGAGATGGATGTTATTGTATTTGTTATAGATCCATTACCATCAAAGCTTATAGCAGCATATAATCAGTTATGTCATATGAAAAAGTACCAGTTAGAGGGACAAACTATTATTTGGGTGGTAAACAAATATAATGATGGCATCAATAAAAGGGAATTTTATGATTTTATTAAAATAAAACATTTTATAAAAGTTCCAGTAGTTTCACAGGCGCAAATTTATTTGGCAGAATATAATTGTAAGCTACCTTATAGTATAAAATCAATAGCAGAATCATTAACAGAGCCTGTTCGACAAATAATCCAATTGTTAAAGGCATAAATGTAATACTTTTGTAATAAAGGTTACTATTTAAAATAATGTCGTTTTGCGTTATAATAGAAAATAGTGATATATGTATTTTTATGTAGAACTATAAAAAAATTTGATGATAAATAGTAACAGGGAGGTTACCCTATATGATAGTTTTTGAAAACGTTACCAAGGCCTATAAAACAAATATAGGTTTAGATAATGTTAGTGTTAAGATAAACAAAGGTGATTTTGTCTTTCTGGTTGGACCTAGCGGGGCAGGAAAATCCACTTTTATTAAACTGATTCTAAAAGAAATTGATGCTGATTCCGGTAGCATCAAAGTAAATGGAAATGAAATAACAACTTTAGCTAACCGAAAAATCCCAAAGCTTAGACGAAGTACGGGAATAGTATTTCAGGATTTCAGACTTCTACCCAAAATGACAGTATATGAAAATGTCGCTTTTGCTATGGAAATTATTCATATGAGTTCCAGGGCAATTAGACGACAGGTACCACAGGTACTTAGCCTTGTGGGAATTAGTAACAAAGCAAATAAATATCCAGATGAATTGTCCGCAGGCGAACAGCAGAGAGTTGCTATAGCCAGAGCAATAGTAAATAACCCTACAGTACTGATAGCAGATGAGCCTACAGGAAATTTAGACCCTGATACAGCGTGGGATATTATGCGTCTCTTAGAACAGATTAATTTAAGAGGAACTACTATTGTTATGGTAACTCATGCGAAGGATATTGTAGATAAAATGGGTAAAAGAGTTATTGTAATAGAAAAAGGAAAAATTGTAAGAGATGATGTAGGAACTTACATAAAAGATGAAAATGCCCAAAAGCCTAAGCATACGGGTATGTATATGGGAGGTGTATTCGGCAATCATGTTTAACGGTATAAGATATACACTAAAGCAGGCGGTTATTCAGGTATTTAGAAATAGAACTATGAGTTTTGCTTCTATATTTTCAATTACGGCTATGTTGTTGATATTAGGACTATTTTTTGTTTTAATTGTAAATATCAATATGGCATCAGAGGCAGCAAGGCAGGATTATGATACGGTTCAGGTCTATTTATTAGATACAACCACATATGAACAGGCAGAAAATATGGTTTCAGAAGTTAAGGGACTACGTGGAGTGTCTGATGCTACTTATCTTTCAAAGGAAGATGCGCTGCAAGACTGGAAATCAGACTGGGGGGAAAGAGCATATCTTTTAGATTCCCTGAGCAGTAACCCACTTCCCAATTCAATTATGGTTAAGGTAGAAACATTAGAAACCTCTGATACTGTAGTGGAAGCACTAAGAGCAAAAGATGGAGTTGAGGATGTAAAGTATTATAAGGAAACTGTTGAAAAATTAGTGAAGATTACAAATGCAATTCAAATAGCAGCTTTGATAATTATGATTTTTTTGGTAGTCGTTTCTGTAGTAGTTGTTTCAAACACTATTAAGCTTACAGTGCTGGCTAGAGCTAGAGAGATACGCATAATGAAATATGTGGGAGCAACAAACTGGTTTATACGAGGACCGTTTTTAATTGAAGGCATTGTTATAGGAATGATTTCAGCAGGGATTGCAGTTGTGACCGTTGCTTTTGTATATGAAAAAATTGTTGATTTAATAGGACAAGATTTATTCTTGATTTTATCAACACCCATGGTTTCAACAAGCTTTTTAACATCAAATTTAGTTTCTATTTTCCTGGCAATAGGGGTTAGTATAGGAGCTTGCGGAAGTATAGTTTCCATGAGAAGGTTCTTAGACACATAGAAAGGAAGAGAAATTTACATATGAGAAAAGTAATATCATATACTTTAATATTTGTGTTAGTAATATCTTTTGGGACTTTAGGCCTTACATATGCTGGAAGTACTGCACAGAATCAATTGGAGGACGTTAACGGCCAAATAAGTGATGTTAAAAGTCAATTAAATGAAGGAAAAAAACTGGAAAATTCATTGAATAAAGAAATACAGGCACTTGAGGGCAAGATTAATGCTTCACAGGCAGAAATAAATGCATTAAGCGGCAATATTTCAGCTACACAAAATAGAATACAGGAAGCGTTGGCAGAGTTGGATCAGCTGGAAAAAAATATGGAAGTTCAAAATGACAACCTTAATGGACGATTGAGAGCTATGTATAAAAATGGCTCTGTAGGTTTTGTGGACGTACTTTTGGGTTCTACAAGCGTTACAGATCTTATGACAAATATGGATAGAGTACAACGAATTTATGATAACGATAAACAAGTTATGGAACAACTTCAAGAACAACATAAAATTATAGATGCTCAAAAAAAGAATTTATTACAGCTTCAATCAAATCTGGTTGCTGCACAAACTGAAGAAGCAGAAAAGAAAGCTGCATTAAGCGAAGATAAATCTGTTGTAGCAGATAAGAAAGCAGAAGTCGCAAGTGACAACAAGGCACTAGCAGAAATGGAAAAATCCTTCCTTGCCGAAGCAAATAGATTAAAGGCAGAGATATTAGCAGCTCAGAGTACTGGTACTACATATAGTGGAGGCACCATGGCATGGCCGGCTCCAGGTGTTACCAAAATAACTTCACCTTTTGGATATAGAATTCATCCTATCCTTAAGGTTAAGAAACTTCACACTGGTGTTGATATTGGTGCCCCATCAGGCACTACTATAGTTGCTGCAAACGGAGGAACTGTGATAAAAGCTGGATGGAATAACAGCTACGGTAATATGGTAATGATTGACCATGGCGGTGGAATTGTAACTTTATATGCTCATAATTCCAGCCTTCTTGTAAAGAATGGAGACGTTGTTTCAAGAGGTCAGGCTATTTCAAAGTCTGGTTCAACAGGACAATCTACTGGCCCGCATCTTCATTTTGAAGTTCGTGTAAATGGTGACTATAAGGATCCACTGGCTGGATGGATTTCAAAATAAAGAAAATTAAAGGCGACAAATGAATAAAATTAATCCGATAATAATAGAATTACTAAAAAAAAGAGGTATCTCAGAAGAGGCTGAAATACTGGAATTTTTGTCGGACAAACCAAAAAAAACATATGATCCATTCCTGCTTCATGATTTAGAAGCAGGGGTGGATTTAATATTGTCCGCAATAAATGAAAAAAAGAAGATTTGCATATATGGAGATTACGACGCAGATGGAATAACTTCCGTAAGCATACTATTACAGTTTTTATCAAACTTTGATGCAGATGTAACTTATTATATTCCTTCTAGATTTGATGAGGGGTATGGCTTAAACAAAGAGGCTATTTCTAAAATTAAGGATAGGGGAATAGACTTAATTGTAACTGTAGACTGTGGCAGCGTTTCTTATGAAGAAGTGGAACATGCAAAAATCTTAGGAATTGATATCATGATAACTGATCATCACAGCATTACAGACACTATAGCTGATTGTATATTAATAAACCCAAAGCATCCAGATTGCAAATATCCTTTTAAATATTTAGCGGGGTGTGGTGTTGCATTTAAGCTAGCACAAGGAATTCAAAGGAAAGCGGCATTACCTAAAAGAGCAGTTAATGAATTGCTGGATTTAGTTGCAATCGGAACGATAGGAGATATTGTTCCACTGATTGATGAAAACAGAACTTTAGTTAAATATGGAATGAATGTAATTAAAGAGGGTCATAGAAAAGGACTCGTTAAACTAATTGAAGAAATTTCACTTAATGTTGAAAAAATAAAATCGGATAATATTGCATTTGGGATAGTACCCCATTTAAATGCTGCAGGTAGAATGCTTGATGCAAAAATTGGAGTTGAACTTCTAAAATGTCAAGAGCAGGCGCAGTTGCAATCTATTGTTGGAGAATTAATTAGTAATAATAGGCAAAGAAAAAGGGTTCAAGAGGATACTTTTGTTGCGTGTGAAAAAATTATTTTGGAGAATCATTCTGAGGATAAGTTTTACATTGTAAACTGTCCAAATGCACATGAGGGGATTTCTGGAATTGTTGCAGGTAAATTAAAAGATAAGTATAACAAACCAACAATTATCCTAACGCCTACAGGGGATGATTATTTAAAAGGTACTGGAAGAAGTATAAAAAGCATAAATTTGTACAATATTCTTAAGGATCAAGAAAAACTCTATGAAAGGTTTGGAGGGCATGCAGGAGCCTGTGGACTTCTTATGAAGACCGAAAATCTTAATGCTTTTCGAGAAGGTGTTTCTGTCAGCATACATAAAATAATGGAGATTAATCCTGATATTTTTAAGGATAATACGGAGATAGACATATTTTTAGAGGGAAAGGATTTAACCTTTGAATTAATTTATGAATTGGAGAAATTAGCCCCATTTGGTAATTGTAACGAGAAACCATATGTGGCTTTAGCAGATATAACAATTAAAAATCTTCAGTATATGGGAAGTGAAGGAAAACACGTAAGATTCTCTGCTTACTGTAACGATAGCTCAGTGGTTCAATGTGTCCTTTTTAGTAAAGCGGATGAGTTAAAAGAAAAGCTTACAGGTCAAAAATTAGTAACACTTTTAGGAAATCCCGATATTTCAGAGTGGAACGGAACTAAAAAAATTCAATTTCTGGTTAACGATATACGATAGGTGTGCTAAAATATAAAAGTATAGGACAACAGATAGCGGAGGAAGAATATGATACAAATTAAAAAACGTAACCTGGTTATTATTGTAATTATTGCAGCACTTTTTGGCGGCATGATTACTTTTGCAGGGGTTACATTTATTCCTGGTCAAAATATAAAGATAAGCAAGGAAGACTATAATTCTTACAAGACTATAATAAACAGATATGCAAAAGTAGAAGCTCTTTATCAGACTTTAAATAAGTATTATTATAAAGATTTAGATCAAGATAAACTTATTGAAGGAATGTGTTATGGATTATTTGAAGGAACGGATGACCCATATACCAATTACATGTCTAAAGAAGAGTATGAAAATCTTATGATTAAAACTACAGGAAAATTAGAAGGCATAGGAGTAACTGTAGGTGCAAATACGGATGGATATATCGTTGTTGTTTCAACCGTAAAGGGTAGTCCAGCAGAAGGAGCAGGAATTAAGTCAGGTGATTTAATTATAGCGGTTGATGATGTATCCTATAAGGGATCACAATTAGATACTGCAGTAGCAAATATGAGGGGAACAGCGGGCTCAAAAGTTAAAGTGACTTATTTAAGAGACGGAAAGAGCATTGATGTTAATTTAACAAGGGCAAGTATAACACTTGATTCTGTATTCGCAGAAACCTTGGATAATAATATTGGATATATTTATATTAGTAATTTTGAAACGGGGACTGCAGCAGATTTTAAAAAAGAATTAAATGCATTTGAAGTGAAAGGTGTAGACGGCGTAGTAATTGACCTAAGAAATAATGGCGGCGGTGTTGTTGAGAGTGGAATAGAAGTTGCAGATCTTTTGTTGGATGAAGGAGTTTTGGCATATACTGAAGGAAAATCACAAGAACGTGCGTATATGAATACTAAAGAAGGAAAAACGAACTTACCGTATGTACTTTTGATAAATGGTGGAACTGCAAGCACTTCTGAAATTGTTTCCGCAGGTATTAAGGACAATAAAGGTGGGAAGATAGTTGGCACGAAGTCTTTTGGGAAAGGTGTTATTCAATCTATGGCGCCTCTGAAAGATGGAGATGCTGTCAAAATTACAATTGCTCAATACTTTTCTCCAAAGGGTAAGGTAATACAGGGTGTTGGTGTAAAGCCGGATTATGTAGTAGAACTTCCTGAAAACAGTAAAGTAGATACTCAGTTAAATAAGGCAATAGAATTGCTAACTAAAAATAATTAAATAAATAATCATTATGGAGTCACGTTATTGACAGAAGCCAGTTTTAATGGTAACTTAAATGTAGAAAATTTTCAAAATATTCATTGACGTTTCACAAACTAAAGTGCTATAATCATACTGTAAAGTGTTAAAGTGTTCGAAAGGAGCAGTATTATGGCATATGAATCAAAATTTAAACGTGAAGACATTGACGAATTGTTTAAAGCTATCCTGACATTGCAGGATGAAGAGGATTGCTACAGATTCTTCGAGGATATCTGTACAATTAATGAAATTCATGCTATTGCACAGAGATTGCAGGTAGCAAAGTTACTATCTGAAAAGAAAACATATAGTGAAATTGAGGAAGCGACAAAAGCAAGTACTGCTACAATTAGTAGAATAAATAAATGTTTAGTTTATGGCGCTGAAGGTTATCAGAGAATTTTAGCCAGGCTAAATAATCAAAAGTAAGTTCTTTGAACTTAATAAAAAATAGTAAATGAGGCACCATGTATATTATAAGATATATATGGTGCTTATTTAATAGAAGGGAAGGCATGAATGGTTTTATACGTACATAATGGAAAAGAACAGAAAGGAATAGCTGGTGAAGAACTGGTAAAGAAAGCTTTGGCCGACTATTCAAACAAGATATATGATGCTGCCCTTATCAAGTGTGGAAAACATGGGAAACCGTATTTTGAAAATATACCTGTGTGTTTTTCAATAAGTCATTCAGGAGAAATCTGGGTGTGCTTAATGGCCGATTTTAATGTAGGCATGGATATTCAAATTTATAAACAGTTGAAATATGAAAAAGTTGCACAGCGATTTTTTCAAGAAAATGAAGTGAAATATATTAATGAACAAGGAATAGATGCCTTTTTTCAAGTATGGGTAAGAAAAGAAGCTTATGTAAAATACACTGGAAATGGATTTGCTAATGAGGGATTTTCAAATTTTTCAGTTGTAAATAAAGAGAATGAAGGCTATTTTTTTGAGTCTAATATAGAAGAGGCATATTTTCAAGAAATTGATTTAGAATTAGATAAATTAAACATTAATGTAGAAGAGAAATTCGTTGGAGTAGCTTGTACACAGTTAAAAGAACCTATTGTTATAAAGAGAATTTAAGATGAGGTGAAGAGATGGTTAAGTTTACTTTTTTATCAGAGAACAAGACTGACAACCCAGGATGCATGGCGGAGCATGGGTTATCAGTGTACATAGAGGCGGCAGATCAAATAATATTATTTGATACTGGAGCATCAGATTTATTTGCTAAAAATGCAGAATTTGTAAATGTAGATTTAAAACAGGTAGAGCATACTGTTATCAGTCATGGACATTATGATCATACAGAAGGGCTTCCTGCCTTTTGTAATATAAATAATAACTCTCATATTTATATTCATAAAGACGCGTTTGAAAAAACTTACGGGATTGAAAATGGTATTTTAGATAGGGAACCGTGTAGTATATTATGGGGAGAAGAGACAAAGCAAAGTATAATGGAAAGAACAACTTTGACCGATGGTATATTTAAAATTTCAGAAGATATAGTTATATCTGGAACCATTCCTAATCTAGAAGGAATAGAAGCTACAGAACAATTTTATATAAAAAAGATGTCACAAAATGGTGAAATTGAATTATTGGAAGATGAAATGAACCATGAGCAGTTTTTGGTAATAAGGGATAGAGATAAAGAAGGAATCAGCAAGGGAATATATGTATTCTCCGGATGCAGTCATAAGGGAGTTATTCCTGCTATACGATACGCTAAGCAGATATTTCCTGGAGAAAAGATATTAGGATTGATTGCAGGAATGCATTTATATAGTTCGGATGAGGCTACCCGGGAAAAAGTTGTAAAGGAAATTGTAAAAGAAAATATAGAAATGGTTATGCCTGTACATTGTACTGGAATAAAAGCTATTTGTGATTTAAAAGCGGCTATGGGCGATAATTGTATAGTTGCTACGGCAGGAGATTCTTATGAATATTAATCAGAAGATTAAAACCGAAGATTCCGTTCAAAAGAAAAAGAGCCCTATTGATGTGGCCTTAAAGCATTTAGCCAACAGGGATAGAACTTGTCAGGAAATTAAAAAACATTTAAATGAAAAGGAATACTCCACAGACGAAATTGAAGAGACGGTAGACTATTTGTTGGAAATGAATTATTTAAATGATGAGCTTTATATTGAAAAATACATTGAATATGCAGTTTCTAAGGGAAAAGGCAGCGCAAAAATAAAAGGTGAACTTAGGAACAAAGGGGTTGATAAGCAGTTAATAGATGAGGTAGTGTCGTGCTCTGAAACCTTAGCGTCACAAAATGAGAGAGAAAGAGCTTACATTGAAGCATTAAAAATAGTACAGAACGTAAAAATAGAAGATCTATCCGACTGTGATAACGATTTTAATAGGAAGGCACAAAAGTTTAAAGAATTGCAAAGGATTAAAGCAAAAGTTGCCAGAAAGCTTGAGAGTCGTGGATACTCAAGGAATGTGATTTTTGATATTATTGATAATATTTTTAATAGCTAATATCCATATTTATACACATTTAATTAAAATTGTATAATATGTTACCATAAAGCGCAAATGTTACAAAAATTTCGACAAAATGTTTTTTTACCTAATGGACATTTGTAAGAATTATAGTATAATAGGAAAAAAATGTTGTTATAGTATAATTGAAAAGGATAATGAGGTAACGTGTATGAGCTTTAAAAGTGTTAAAACAAAAATATTAGCAATCGTCTTAATTGTACTGTTTGTCTCCCTTGCAACGGTGTCTGCAGTCTTTGGTGTTTTGAGTATTAAAGGGACTGAATCAACGGTACAGGCAATTTTACAAGAGACCTCTAAAACATCTGCTTTAGCAATTCAAAACAGAATATCTGCAAGAAAAGATGTAGTAAGTGAAATCGGTACTATTGCTAGACTTTCTAATTCAGGGTCTACATATGCTGAAAAGCGTCAGGTTTTAGCTAGTAAGGTTAAGGAATATGGATTAATAGACATTTCTATTGCGGATACTTCGGGAATGGATTTAGAGGGTAACTATGTAGGAGATAAAGAGTTTTTCTCTAAGGCATTGACTGGCGAGAGTTTTTATTCTTCACCTGAAGTAAAAGCGGATGGTTCTGGTACATTAATTTATATATCAGCGCCGCTTTGGGATAAAGGGTTATTTAATACAAGTGTTGTTGGAGTAGTGTATATGACTTTAGACGGAAAAGCCTTGTCGGATATGTCAAATACAATTACGATTGCGGACACGGGGTATGCATACATTATTGATAAAAATACTAGATTTTTGGCACATAAAGATGAGTCATTAGTGAATAGTAGTACAAGCGTTAAAAAAATGGCAGAATCAGATAAGTTATTAGAGCCTTTAGCTGAATTGGCAGAGCGTGCTGTTAAAGGTGAAACTTGCTTTGGCGAATATTATTACAAGGGTGTTGATAAATTTGCTGTATTTTCTCCAATTGAAGGTAGTGAAGGCTGGTTTATTTGCCTCAATTTAGAAAAGTCCGAATTTATGCAAACTTCTTATACTGCTCTTATGATTTGCTTGGGTATCAGTTTAGCCTCATTAATTTTAGCGTCAATTATTATTATAGCTTTTGCAAATGCAATTGTTAAGCCTATTAAAGAGGTGGAAAAAGCAGCTAAAGAATTATCAGAGGGAAACTTTGATTATGAGATTGAATATACCAGTCGAGACGAGATTGGTAATCTTGCAGAAAGTATGAGAATCATGATAGTAAAGACGAAGGAAGTTATAGAGGATACTACAAGGGGGCTAGAAGAGATGTCTAAAGGGAATTTCGATGTGCGTCCTTCTGTAGAATTTGTTGGTATATTTAAGAAAATTGAAAAATCAATGATTGATATCATTCAGGAATTAAGCCAGACGCTAAGCAACATTAAGACATCGGCAGATCAAGTTGACCTTGGCGCAGAGCAGGTATCTACAGGCTCTCAGGCACTTGCCCAAGGATCCATTGAGCAGGCAAGTTCCATTGAAGAACTTGCAGCGGCTATAAATGAGATATCTGAAAAGGTTAAAGAAAATTCGGAACAGGCAACGGTGGCAAATGAAAAAACCACTAAAGTTGGACAAGATTTACAGAGCAGTAACGAACAAATGAATAGTATGATGCTGGCAATGGAAGATATTTCAGAAAAATCAAAAGAAATCAGTAAAATTATTAAATCCATTGAAGACATTGCCTTTCAAACAAATATTTTAGCATTAAATGCTGCGGTGGAAGCAGCCAGAGCGGGAGCAGCAGGAAAAGGCTTTGCAGTTGTAGCGGATGAAGTAAGAAATCTTGCAGGAAAATCTGCTGAGGCAGCTAAGGATACCACCATACTGATTGAGGAAACTGTTAAATCTGTAGAGGAAGGAAGTGCTATTGCAGAGCAGACGGCTCAAGCGATGAAATCAGTAGTTGAAAATGCTGGAGAAGTTGTCGTGGCCATTAATCAAATCTCTACGGCATTTAGAGAGCAGGCAGATTCCATCGATCAGGTCACCATTGGTCTTGATCAGATTTCGGCAGTTGTTCAATCCAATTCGGCAACAGCAGAAGAAAGTGCAGCAGCAAGTGAAGAACTATCCGGACAGGCTTCCATGCTGCAAGAAGAAGTGGATAAGTTTAAACTTAAGAAAAATACAAATTTTAATTTATCTAATCAATAATTTCTTGACATAAACAATTTTCATGTATACAATAAAAAAGGATATGCGGTTGTGCTGCATATTCTTTTGTTAACTAAATAGACCAAAGCAATGATGGAATCAGTAGACCTGTGTAATGATCCTTACAGAGAAGCGTATAAAGGCTGAGAATACGTTGGTGAAACAGAGTTTGAATATCACTCCGGAGCTTTATCACAATATAAGAGGCGGAATAATTACATTATTAATATAATTAGTTGTTTTGCAAGTAGGGTGGTACCGCGGTTATGAATAATCGTCCCTAATTCACTTTTGTGAATTAGGGATTTTAATTTTTTTGTAGAAAGGAAAGGCAATATAATGTTTCAAAATTTATCTGAAAAGCCAATTGCAGAATTGCAGATGAACCAGGCTAAGGCTTGGAAAGAAGAAAGATTACTAGAAAAATGTGTAACAACGAGAGAAGGCATGCCTTCGTTTATATTTTATGAGGGACCTCCAACTGCTAATGGCAGACCTGGAATCCATCATGTGATAGCTAGAACTTTAAAAGACTCTGTTTGCCGTTATAAGACTATGCAGGGCTTTGCTGTAAATAGAAAAGCAGGATGGGATACCCATGGACTTCCTGTAGAAATTGAAGTTGAAAAGCAGCTTAATATGTCTGGTAAGCAGGATATTGAAAAGTATGGTATCAAAGAATTTAACGAAAAATGCAGAGAGTCTGTATTTACTTACGAAGGTATGTGGAGACAGATGACTGAAAGAATGGGGTATTTAATTGATTTGGACAACCCTTACATTACATTGGATAATAATTTTATAGAAACTGGCTGGTGGATTTTAAAGGAATTCTTTAAGGCGGGTATGATTTATGAAGGTCATAAGATTCTTCCTTATTGCCCACGTTGTGGAACTGGATTAGCTTCCCATGAAGTAGCACAGGGATATAAAGAAGTGAAGACTCAGACTATAACAGCTAAATTCAAGAGAAAAGATGCCGATGAATACTTTTTAGCATGGACAACTACTCCTTGGACACTTGCTTCAAATGTAGGGCTTACTGTAGGCCCGGATATTGATTATGTAAAGGTAAAAATGCATGAAGATATAGATGCTGAAGCTGCAAAGGTATTCTATCTGTCTAAGAATCTTGCGGATAAGGTTCTTGGTGCTGGAAAGTATGATATAATAGCAGAAATGAAGGGTAAAGAGCTTGAATTTCTTGAATATGAACAGCTTATGCCATTCATAAAACCTGATAAAAAGGCATTCTTTGTAACTTGTGCAGATTATGTCACTATTGAAGATGGTACGGGTATTGTTCATACTGCACCTGCATTTGGTGAAGATGACTACCAGACTGGAAGAAGATATGATTTACCAGTAATCAATCCGGTAGATGAGCAGGGTAAATATACGGAGACACCTTGGGCTGGTCGTTTTGTAATGGAAGAAGGTTTGGATGTTGATATTATAAAATGGCTTGCGGCAGAAGATAAGATCTTTACCAAGGAAAAGATGGATCATAACTATCCACACTGCTGGAGATGTGGAACACCGCTTATTTACTATGCAAAGCCAAGCTGGTACATTGAAATGACTAAGCTTAAAGATCAATTGGTGGAAAATAATAAGACTGTAAATTGGTTCCCTGACTTTGTAGGTGAAAAGAGATTTGGAAACTGGCTTGAAAACGTAAATGACTGGGCTATTTCCAGAAATAGATATTGGGGTACACCAATTCCTATTTGGAGATGCGAATGTGGTCATTTAGAATGCATAGGCAGCAGAGCAGAATTAGTTGAAAAGTCTGTTGAAGACATTACAGAAGAGGTTGAATTACACAGACCTTATGTGGACGATATTCACGTGAAGTGCCCTCACTGTGGGAAGCCAATGAATAGAATTCCTGAGGTTATGGATTGTTGGTTTGATTCAGGATCGATGCCATTTGCACAACAGCACTATCCATTTGAAAATAAAGAAAAATTTGATGAAGAGCTGTTCCCAGCAGACTTCATTTGTGAAGGTATCGACCAGACTAGAG
The DNA here is from genome assembly GCA_963524205.1 of uncultured Aminipila sp. Taxonomy (GTDB): domain Bacteria; phylum Bacillota; class Clostridia; order Peptostreptococcales; family Anaerovoracaceae; genus Aminipila. The sequence goes on along the minus strand of CAURED010000010.1, from coordinate 85,335 downwards.
GCTGGTTCTATTCACTTCTTGCGATTTCAACATTTATAAAGGGTAAGGCACCTTATAAGAATGTTCTTGTAAATGATCTTATACTTGACAAAGAAGGCAAGAAGATGAGTAAATCCAAGGGCAATACGGTAGATCCATTTGTTTTATTTGACAAGTATGGCGCAGATGCTACTAGATGGTATTTACTATATGTATCACCAGCATGGTCACCTACTAAGTTTGACGAAGATGGATTAATTGAAATTGTAAGTAAGTTCTTTGGAACGCTTAAGAATGTATATAATTTCTTCGTACTTTATTCCAATCAGGATAATATTGATCCTGCTAAGATTGACGTACCTTATGCAGAGAGACCAGAACTTGACAGATGGGTTCTTTCAAAGTACAATCAGCTTGTTTTAGATGTTACTGAAGAAATGAACCGATATGACCATATGAAGACGGTAAGAAAGATTCAGGAATTTGTAACTGAAGATCTGTCAAACTGGTATATCAGACGTGCCAGAAGAAGATTCTGGGGCGAAGGTATGACAGAAGATAAAAAGAGCGTTTATGCTACAACCTATGAAGTACTTGTGGGAATTTCACAGCTTATTGCTCCATTTGCTCCATTTATTGCAGATGAAATGTATACTAAGCTTACAGGAAATGAATCAGTTCATATTTCCTTCTTCCCTAAGGCTAATGAAGCCTTAGTTGATAAGAATGTTGAAGAAAGAATGGATCTTGTTAGAACTATGGTTGGGCTTGGCAGAGGAACCAGAGAAAAAGAAAGAATTAAGGTTAGACAGCCTCTTTCAGAAATTCTGGTGGATGGTAAATATGAAGCTCTTATTAGTGATCTTACTCCTTTAATGATGGAAGAATTAAATGTTAAAAAAGTTGTCTTTGAAACTAAACTGGATCAGTTTATGAATTATACCCTGAAGCCTAACTTTAAGGTTGCAGGTCCAGTTCTAGGTGCAAAGATTAAAGCCTTTGGTGGGGCACTTGCCCAGGCTGACCCTGCAGAACTTGTTGGTAAGCTAGAGGCGGATGGTGAAGCTACTCTTAATGTTGGTGGTGAGGATTTTACTATCAATAAGGACTTAGTAGAAATTAAGATTAATGCTAAGGAAGGTTTCTCTGTAGCTATGGAAAATAATATATTTACAATTCTTGATACTACTATAAATCAAGACCTTGTAGATGAAGGTCTTGCCAGAGAACTTATTTCAAAAATTCAGCAGCTTAGAAAGCAGAATGATTTTGAAATGATGGATAACATCAGAATTTATGTGGCTGCTGATGATGCTGTTAAAACTGCTGTTGAAGCACACAAGGCATATATTATGAAGGAAACTCTTGCTGTAGAAATTACTGAAAAATCAGGCTTGGACGAATATGACTTAAATGGACATAAGACAGGTATTGATGTAGAAAGAGTATAATATGATAAAGGGGTGTCTCTTAAATTTTAGATTACGAGATGCCTCTTTATTTTTGCTTTTTAGGTCATGTTGTTTGCTATCAATTTAGACATATGCTGGGCAATTGAGTAAATGTGCCATAAATCTATGTTTTAGGCACAAAATATTTGTAAGTATTATGGCAGAAATTACAACTTTAGGATTAAAAATGACAGTTAACACTTTTGTAATTTGACATTTTAATATTAGCATAGTAATATTTGGATGATACTTTAAGAATATTAATAATAATTAAAAAAAGTAGTTTATGTAGATTAAGTAAAGAGGATATAAATGGATAAAATCAATTTAAAAAATATGACACTAAAGGAAATGGAAGTTTTTTTTGAGAGTATAGGAGAAAAGAAGTTTAGGGCAAAGCAAGTATACCAATGGCTGTACAGGGGAATATGCAGTTTTGATGAAATGACAGATTTATCTAAGGGATTGCGGGAAAAGCTTCATATATATACAGAAATTGGGAATCTTAAGATTATAGAGGTCCAAAGTTCAAAGACAGATGGGACGAAAAAATACCTATTCGGACTTGAGGATGGCAACAGCATAGAGAGTGTTTTTATGAAATATAAGCACGGTAACTCTATCTGTATATCCTCTCAGGCAGGGTGCCGTATGGGATGTAGATTTTGTGCTTCTACTATAGGAGGACTTTGTAGGAATTTAACTGCAGGTGAAATAATCGATCAAATTGTTTCTGTTGAAAGACATACCAGGGAGAAGATTAGTAATATCGTTGTAATGGGCACAGGAGAACCGTTTGATAATTACGACAATCTTTTTAAGTTTATTCACTTAGTCAATAGTAAAGAAGGTTTGAATATTGGCATGAGAAGTATAACTGTCTCTACTTGTGGTATTGTCCCTAAAATTGCAGAATTTGCGAAAGACTTCCCCCAGGCTAATCTGGCCATATCTCTTCATGCCCCTAATGATGAAATAAGAAACAAGACAATGCCCATAAACAAAAAATATGATATGGAAACGCTTTTGGAGGCATGTCATGATTATGTAAAAGATACGGGGAGACGGATAACTTTTGAGTATGCTTTGGTTTCTGGTGTAAATGACCAGCCAGTTCATGCAGAAGAGCTGAGCAAAAGATTAAAAAAAATCATGTGCCATGTAAATTTAATACCATTAAATAGTGTAACAGAAAGCGGCCTTAATGGGTCTTCAAGAGCGTATGCATTAGAGTTCAAAGACAAATTAGAAAGGTTAGGGATAACTACTACTGTAAGAAGAGAACTTGGAAGTGATATTGATGCTGCCTGTGGACAGTTGAGATTGAAAAATTATGAAAATTTGGAAAATTGACAGAGGTTTAAGGGTTATTTAGCTTGATATGCAATATTCAATAGTGTATAATGAGCTTACACAAGCTACTACAGCAAGTTAACGGATGCAAATATTGCATAGCTCAAAGAGGAGGCGATTACGATGGTTAAGTTATTAATCGGTAAGAAGGGTTCAGGTAAGACCAAAACAATGCTAGACATGGCCAATGAAGTGGTTGAAGATAGCAAGGGCAGTGTTATATTTATTAATAAAAACCAGAGACTTATGTGTGACTTAAAGCATAAGATTAGAGTTGTATGTATGGAAGACTTTCAACACATTACAAATAGCGATGAATACATAGGATTTATCTACGGTATCATTAGCTCAGATCATGACATTGAAACAGTTTTTATTGACAGCATCTTAAAACATGCAGACATTAACGAGAATAATATTCCAGATTTTCTCAGCAGACTTAAAAAAATTTCACAAAGATATGATATGGAGTTTGTAGTAAGTTTAAGTGTTGAGAAAGAAGATTTAAAGAGCGTTGACTTCAACGAGTATGAAGTTTTAAATTAGAATAATTAGCAATGTAATTGCTTGAAAAAGTGGCGGTGAATTATTCACCGCCCTTTTTGAAGTTATTAGAAGTTATTATAGGTATAAAAAAAATTTAACACATTACATAAAGAAACAGAGGATTTAGACGTGAAAAAGGTAGGACTATTTATATTTTTAACAGCTTTTTTATTTGGAACAATGGAGGTTGCATTAAAACTTGCAGGAAGTGGATTAGACTCATTTCAATTAACTTTTTTAAGGTTTATAATAGGTGGTATCCTATTACTGCCTTTTGCAATTAAGGAAATTAGTAAAAATCAAACTAAATTGGGCATAAAAGATTTTGGATATCTACTATATTTGGGTATAATATGTATACCAGTCAGCATGTTGTTTTTTCAATTTGGAGTAATGCACTCAAATGCTTCAACTGCATCTGTTATAATGTGCATAAATCCATTGTTTACTATGATTTTTGCTCACTTTATGTCAGATGAACGATTTAATAAGAAAAAATTAGTGGTATTATTATGGGGAATACTGGGGCTTGTATTTATGGTAAGGCCGTGGGATATTCAAGAGGGAAATACTCCTATGGGGATTATATTTATGCTTATAGCAGCAGCTACATTTGGATTATATACTGTAGCTGGAAAGAATAGCATAAACAAAATGGGGATTATGGCTCAGACTAGCATTAGTTTTATTTTAGGTTCATTCGTGCTTTTCATTATAATGCTATGTATGAATAAGCCTGTATTACAGGGCGTTGCAGATAATATTGCAATTGTTATGTATATAAGTATTTTTGTTACAGGTTTGGGGTATTATTTCTATTTCTCAGCTATAAAAAACTCAGATGCAACTACTGGATCCATATCATTTTTCATTAAACCAGCTATCGCACCAGTTATAGCAGTTATAGTTTTGGGAGATCAGTTACTTTGGAATACATATATAGGAATAGCATTCATTTTAATTGCTTCTTATTTAAATATATATAATAGAAAATTAGGAGGTGAAGACATTGAACAAAAGCAAGTTGAATTTAAATAGAATAGAAGATATATTTAAAAATAGAAAACCTAATGCAATTGGAACCTATAGTTATTTTTCTGTAATGGTACCTCTTGTAGAGAAAGACGGAGAAATCTATTTATTATATGAAGTACGTGCAGATTCTTTGAAAAGGCAGCCAGGCGAAGTGTGTTTTCCAGGTGGGGCAATTGAGAAAAATGAATCAAAAAGACAATGTGCAATTAGAGAAACCCGAGAAGAATTAGGAATTAGAAAAAAAGATATAAGGATAATTGCAGAGATAGATACTTTATATACGTATAGTAATTTTACTATGTATTGTTACTTGGGGCAAATAAGTTATGAGGCATTCTGCAATATAAAAATTAATCCGGAAGAAGTAAAAGAAATCTTCTTAGTGCCGTTGGAATATATAAGAAATGAAGCCCCATTTATCTACAATATGGATGTAATACCAGAGATAGGGAGCGATTTCCCATATAATATGTTAAAACTTGGAAATGGATATAATTGGAGAAAGGGCAAATCTCAGGTGCCTATTTACACATATGAAGATAAAGTTATATGGGGCTTAACCGCTAGAATTACACACAATTTAGCAAGTATTATAAACTTGAAAAGCAGCGAGTGAAATTACTCCTGCTTTTTTATTGGTAATTTTTATGGGATGATTTTTGCGTATAAAGGGGTCTATACTTTTTTACGGAGGCAAACCAAATAAAAATAATGTCTCCAATGTTTTGGATAAAGTGGAAAGGGAGGACAAAATTATGAAAACCAAATTTGTCAAAACAACGTTATCACTATCATTACTGCTTATGGCAGCAGCACCGACTGCAGCTTTTGCAGGAACAAACTGTAACGCAAATGTTTCAGTTCCATTGAACCAATCAGTGGTGAAGAATCTTAACAGTAACTTTGTAAATCAGAGTCTGCAGGATTGCTTAAAGAGCCAGAATTTTTCAAATCTTAACATTAAGTGTGAAAATGGCAAGGTTCAGTTTGTTAAGAATGGTAGTCAGGAACAGGTTGAAGCTCAGAAATCAAATTGCAGTAAGGCTAACACAGGGACAACAACTACAAAACCGACTACTACAAAGAGTAATACAACAACTACAAAACCGACTACTACAAACAGCAATACAACAACTACAAAACCAGCTACTACAAATACTAATACAACAACTACAAAACCAGCTACTACAAACACAACTACTGGTAACAGTGCAAATGCTGTAGGTTCTTATGAACAGCAGGTTGTAAACATTGTAAATCAAGAAAGAGCTAAAGAAGGGCTTGCACCTTTGACTTTAAATGCTAAGTTATCTAATGTTGCAGAAACTAAGGCTGAAGACATGAGAGACAAGAATTACTTCTCCCATACATCACCAACTTACGGTTCACCATTTGATATGATGAAGCAGTTTGGAATAACTTATACTGCAGCGGGTGAAAATATCGCAAAAGGTCAGAAAACTCCTCAGGATGTTATGACTGCATGGATGAACTCTTCCGGTCACAGAGCAAACATTATGAACAGTAATTATCAGCAGATTGGTGTAGGTTATGTGACAGACAGCAATGGAACTACTTACTGGGTACAGGAGTTTATTAAATAATTTGACGAACACCTGAAGACACATGCGATAATAACTATGTTGAAAAATTGCTTCATAACATTTATAATATAAAATATGGGAATTAATCAACCGTATTGCAGAAGGGAGAAATCTTATGAAGAAATTTTTGGCAATTGTACTAGCTTTAGTGCTTGTACTTGGTTTAGTTGCCTGTGGTGACAAAAAGGCACCAACAGAAGATAAGGCAAAAGAAACTTATGAGATCGCTATGATTACTGACGTTGGCGAAATTGACGATAAGTCATTTAATCAGGGAACTTGGGAGGGTATTAAGGCTTATGCTGAAAAAAATAAAATTACTCACAAGTACTATAAACCAACAGAAGAAAGTGTTGATGCTTATCTAGCAGCTATTCAGCTTGCTGTTGAAGGTGGAGCAAAGATTGTTGTAACTCCAGGATATTTATTTGAAGTACCTATTTATCAAGCTCAGGAAATGTATCCAGATGTCAACTTTATTTTAATTGACGGATATCCAAATAGTGGAGAAGAAAATGCAGCAGCAGCACCTGCAAAGAATGCTGTAGGAATTAAGTTTGCTGAAGAAGAATCAGGTTACTTAGCTGGTTATGCAGCTGTAATGGATGGATACACTAAGCTTGGATTCATGGGCGGAATGGCTGTTCCAGCTGTAGTTCGTTATGGATATGGATTTGCACAGGGTGCAGAAGCTGCTGCTAAAGAATTAGGACTAGGTGCTGGCAGCGTCGACTTAAAGTATCACTATACAGGTGGATTTGCCGCAACACCAGAAGCACAGACATTGGCTTCATCATGGTATTCTGATGGAACAGAAGTTATTTTTGCCTGTGGTGGTAAAGTAGGTAACTCTGTAATGGCAGCTGCCGAATCTTCAAAGGGAAAAGTGATTGGTGTTGACGTTGACCAAAGTAGTGAATCAGACACAGTTATTACTTCTGCTATGAAGGGACTTGCAGCTTCAGTGCAGTCAGCTCTTACTGATTACTATGCTGATAAGTTCCCAGGAGGACAATGTTTAACTCTTGGTGCTGCACAGAAGGGCGTACAGCTTCCTATGGAAACTTCCAAGTTTAATACATTTACTAAGGACGATTACGATGCGGTTTATGACCAGTTAGTGAAAGGAACTATTGTACTTCAGAAAGATGAAGTTAAAAGTGCTGACAAACTAGGATTAAACAGTGTTAAGGTACAAGTTATTGAGTAAATAAAACTTATAATGACGGTTGATAGAATGATTATTTAAAATAAAACAACACACCTTTTGGTGTGTTGTTTTTTATGTAAAATTTAGGTATAATATTTATATTCTATTGAAGAGAGGTTCAACCATTATGGAATATATAATAGAGATGTTAAACATCACAAAAGAGTTCCCAGGAATCATAGCAAATGATGATATTACATTACAACTGAAAAAAGGTGAAATACATGCGTTGCTTGGAGAGAATGGAGCTGGTAAATCCACTCTGATGAGTGTACTGTTTGGGATGTATCAACCAGAAAAAGGTGTCATTAAAAAAAATGGGCAAGAAGTTAAAATTAATGACCCTAATGATGCAAATTCCTTGGGGATTGGTATGGTACATCAGCATTTTAAGCTGGTACACAATTTTACAGTACTTCAAAATATTATTTTGGGCGTGGAAACTACTAAAAACGGAATTTTAAAGATGAGCGAGGCTAAAGAGAAGATCATTGCTTTATCTGAAAAGTATGGCCTTATGGTAAATCCTGAGGAAAAGATTGAGGATATCACTGTAGGAATGCAGCAGAGAGTAGAAATACTTAAAATGCTTTACAGGGATAATGAAATTCTTATTTTTGATGAACCTACTGCTGTATTAACTCCACAGGAAATTGAAGAGCTGATGAAAATAATGAAAGGACTGGCAGCAGAGGGCAAATCTATTCTTTTTATTACTCATAAATTAAATGAAATTAAAGAGGTTGCCAATAGATGTACTGTACTTAGAAAAGGAAAGTATATTGGAACAATAGATGTAGCTGCTACTTCAAAGGAAGAAATGTCAGAAATGATGGTAGGAAGAAAAGTAGATCTTACTGTTCAGAAAAAAGTAATCGATCCAGGTGAAGTCGTACTTGAAGTGAAAAATATGACAGTAAAATCTAAGCATAATAGCAAAAATGCTGTCAATAATGTTTCTTTTCAAGTGAGAAAAGGTGAAATTGTCTGTATTGCAGGAATAGATGGGAATGGACAATCTGAGCTGGTTTATGGTCTGACTGGTTTATCATCCATAGAATCTGGAGAAATATTTATTAATGGAGAAAATATTACAAAGAATAGCATCCGCAAGAGAAATCTAGCGGGTTTAAGCCATATCCCTGAGGACAGACATAAAGATGGACTTATTTTAGATTATAACCTGGCTGAGAATCTGATATTAAAAAATTATTTTAAACCAGATTTTCAAAAAGGTGGGTTCTTAAATTTTAAAAAATCTAAGGAGTATGCTGAAAAACTTATTGAACAGTTTGATATTAGAAGTGGGCAAGGAGTTAAGACAACTGTCAGAAGTATGTCAGGAGGCAATCAGCAAAAAGCAATTATTGCCAGAGAGCTTGACTTGGATCCTGAAATTTTGGTTGCAGTGCAGCCTACAAGAGGTCTGGATGTGGGTGCTATAGAATATATTCATAGGCAGCTTATTGAGAAGCGTGATGAAGGAAAGGCTGTGCTTTTGGTTTCATTAGAGCTTGATGAAGTAATGAACGTAAGTGATAGAATTCTTGTTATTTATGAGGGTGAAATTGTTGCTGATGTAAACCCTAAGGAAATATCGATTCAGGAATTAGGTTTATATATGGCTGGATCAAAAAGAAATGAGGTGACAGCGTAGGATGGAACGTATAAAAAAACTTGTAAAACTCATAAAAAAACTTGTAATAAGTGATGCATTTAATAACGCTATGTCATCAATTTTTGCTATATTAATTGGATTGTTATTTGGATTTATTATTTTATTAATCAGTAATCCTTCCCAGGCGGCAGAGGGATTAGTTATTATTTTAAAAGGCGGATTTAGTACAGGCGGTAAAGGAATGGGGCAAGTATTATATTTTGCAACTCCTTTGATTCTGACAGGTTTATCTGTAGGGTTTGCCTTTAAAACGGGACTGTTTAACATCGGTGCAGCAGGACAATTTATAATGGGTGCTTTTGCGGCTATTTATGTTGGAGTTAAATGGACATTTCTTCCTGCACCTATCCATTGGATTGCAGCCTTATTAGCAGCAGCGGTTATTGGCGGACTATGGGCATTGATTCCGGGGCTTATGAAGGCTTATTTAAATGTTCATGAAGTAATTTCCACTATTATGATGAACTACATAGGGATGTATATGGCAAATTATCTAGTAAAGCTTACAGTTTATGATAGTCTGAAAACACAGTCATTAAATATAGCGACTACTTGCGTATTGCCTAAAATGGGATTAGATGATATATTTTACAATAGCCTGGGTGGTGGCAAAGATTTATCTACTGTAAATTGCGGCATTTATATTGCCATAATCATTGCAATCATTATGTATGTTTTATTGAATAAGACCACTTTTGGATACGAGCTTAAGGCATGTGGATATAATGCTGATGCCAGCAGATATGCAGGTATAAATGAAAAGAGAAATATTGTGCTTTCCATGGTTATAGCAGGAGCTCTATCTGGACTTGGCGGCGGGTTATTATACTTATCAGGTGCCAGCGGAAGACATATCAAAGTTGTAGATATGCTGGCAAGTGAAGGCTTTAATGGTATTCCGGTAGCCTTACTTGGACTTTCCAATCCTATTGGTATTATTTTTTCCGCTATATTTATTTCATATATCACACAGGGAGGAAACTATTTGCAACGATTAGATTATGCCCCTGAAATTATTGAAATGATTATAGCCTGTATTATTTACTTTAGTGCATTCTCATTAATTTTAAGAAGAATCATACCTAGCATCATAAAACATAAAGCGGAGAGTAAGAAGGGAGGAGAAAAGTAATGGATGTCTTATATTTAGTAGTTCAACAGACAATGTTTTTTTCAATTCCACTTTTAATTGTAGCACTTGGCGGTATGTTTACTGAACGTGGAGGAGTTACTAATATTGCATTGGATGGTACCATGATTATGGGTGCGTTTGCCAGCATATATTTCATAAATCAAATGCAGGATTCTATGAGCGGACAGGTATTGCTAATTTTAGCTGTTTTAGTTGCGGTAGTTGTTGGGGCAGTTTTTTCACTATTACTTGCATATTCAGCAGTAAACATGAAGGCAGACCAGATTATTGGAGGCACAGCTTTAAACATGTTTGCGCCAGCATTTGCTATTTATGTAGCCAGAATGATTCAGGCAGACGGGGTTCAGCAGATTACTTTTTTAAATACCTTTAGGATAGCTTCTGTACCAGTTTTGGGAGATATTCCTGTTATTGGGGGTTTATTTTTCAAAAATGCATATATTACAACATATATAGGTTTTATTATACTGATTATATCCGTTATAGTCTTATATAGGACTCGGTTTGGTCTAAGACTGCGCGCTTGTGGTGAGCATCCTCATGCTGCAGATTCTGTAGGTATCAATGTATACAGAATGAGATATGAGGGTGTTATGGTTTCTGGTGGTCTTGCCGGTCTAGGCGGACTTGTATTTGTAATACCAACGTCAACAAATTTTAATGCAACGGTAGCAGGATATGGATTCCTTGCATTGGCAGTTATGATTTTTGGACAGTGGAAGCCAATCAGAATTTTGTTTGCAGCATTTTTCTTCGGTTTGATGAAGACAATTGCTTCAGCTTATTCAGTTATTCCAGTTTTGGCAACATCAAATATTCCAAGCGATATTTATAAGATGGTACCATTTATTGCAACGCTGATTGTGCTTGCTTTTAGTTCAAAATCTTCACAGGCACCAAGAGCAGTAGCAGTGCCGTATGATAAGGGCAGCAGATAAATAATTTTAAAAAAAATTGCACAAGATTTTTTAATTAAAAAAAGAAAATAATTACGAAGGATTTTTTTCATATACCAAGGCGGAAACAGTTAAACGTAGCGGAATGTACTTATGTACATGAGCAACGTATTGAATGTTGACAACAAAGGGATATGGAAAAAAGACGAGTAAGAAAGAGGTTTGAATGGGATTTTTACCTATTACAAAAGAAGAATGTGAAGCAAGAGGCTGGGAACAGCCAGATTTTGTTTTGATTACAGGGGATGGCTATATAGACCATCCCTCTTTTGGCACTGCTATAATTAGCAGGGTGTTAGAGAGCCGAGGATATAAGGTGGCTATTTTATCACAGCCAGACTGGAATAGTAAGGAAGATTTTATGAGGTTTGGAAGACCTAGATTAGGATTCCTTATAAATGCAGGAAATGTTGATTCTATGGTCAATCATTATTCAGTTTTTAAGCATAAGAGAAGAACGGATGCATATTCTCCAGGTGGGGAGATTGGAAAGCGTCCAAATCGTGCAGTAATTGTTTACAGTAACAGGGCCAGAGAGGCATATAGAGATGTTCCTATTATAATTGGAGGCATTGAATCAAGTCTACGAAGACTTGGTCACTATGATTATTGGGATGACAATGTGCGAAGATCTGTACTGCTTGATGCCAAGGCTGATATATTAATTTATGGCATGGGTGAACGAGCAATTATAGAAATCGCAGAGGCACTAGATTCAGGTATTGAAGCTAAGGATATAGGATGGATTCGAGGAACCTGTGTTAAATCAAAAGAAATTTATATGGATGAAGATACATTAATGTTACCTGATTTTCAGGACATTGCAGAGTCAAAGAAGGCCTATGCAGAAAGCTTTGCAATTCAATATAAAAATAATGATTATATTATAGCTAAAAGGCTTGTAGAAAAGTATAGCGATGGGTTATATGTAGTACAGAATCCACCACAGCCCCCACTTGAAACACAGGAGCTTGATGATGTTTATGAATTACCTTATGAGGGTACTTATCATCCAGCATATGAGGCACTGGGAGGAATACCAGCCATTAAGGAAGTAGAATTCAGTATTATAAGCAGCCGAGGCTGTTTTGGCGGTTGTGCTTTCTGTGCTTTGACTTATCATCAGGGCAGACAAGTGAGAGGAAGAAGCAAAGAATCTATTGTAAATGAAGCAAAAAAATTAACTGCATTACAGGGTTTTAAAGGATATATTCATGATGTAGGAGGGCCTACAGCAAATTTCAGAGGTACAGCTTGTGAAAAACAGCTGACAAAGGGAGTTTGTACACACAAAGATTGCCTTTATCCACATCCCTGCAATCAGATGAACGTAGATCATAAAGAATATTTGGAAATACTCAGAGAACTTCGAGGTATAGAGGGTGTAAAAAAAGTATTTATACGCTCTGGCATAAGGTTTGACTATGTAATGGCAGATAAAAGTGATGAATTTCTAAGGGAGCTTTGCAAATATCATATAAGTGGTATACTTAAGGTAGCACCCGAGCATGTTTCTGACAGAGTACTTTCTTATATGCATAAGCCAGAGAAAAAAGTGTTTGAAGAGTTCAGCAGCAAATACAAGAAGATAAATGAACAGTTAGGGTTAAAGCAGTATTTAATTCCTTATTTAATTTCTTCACATCCAGGAAGCACTTTAGAGGATGCCATTGAACTTGCACTATTTTTAAGTGATAATGGATTTGTGCCAGATCAAGTGCAGGATTTTTATCCAACACCTGGAACTTTAGCAACTTGTATGTATTATACAGAACTGGACCCGTTAACCATGAAAAAAGTCTATGTGGCTAAGAGTATAGAAGAGAAGAAAATGCAGAGAGCTTTGATCCATTTTAATAAACCAGAAAATCATGGATTAGTAAAAGCGGCATTGGTTAAGGCTGGAAGAGAGGATTTATTTGGAAAACTTCTTAGGGGTCCAGGTAAATCACAAAATGACAGAAAAAAAGAGCCAAGGGAAAATAGAAATAGGCAAATTGCTAAGAAGAGCAATAAAAGAAGGAGCTAATTTATGAGCTTGATTTATAAGCTTGCAGAAATAATTGATGATTGCAGAAATGAATATGAAGAGATGAGAAAAGAAATCCAGGAGGAAAACTGCTCATGTGATTTTGAAGTTCATGAAATTTATGGTGAATATGAGTCTGCTAAAAATAACATTTTAGCTAAGGGTGATAATCTTAAATTTATGAAGTACTTGGCTTCTCAAGAACAATTTCGAGAAAAGATAAATTTGATTTATGTAGATCCACCATTTTTTTCTAAAGCAGATTATAACATGCAGGTGAAAATTAGCACGAAGTGTCTTGAAGGAACATGTAAAATAAAGCAGATTGTTTATACAGATACCTGGAAAGAAGGAATCGAGTCATATCTGAGGATGATATGCATAAGACTATTTATGATGCGTGATTTGCTTGCTAAGGAAGGGTGCATATGGATGCACCTTGACTGGCATGTAGTACATTATGTAAAAATCCTAATGGATGAAGTATTTGGAGTGGACAATTTTATAAATGAAGTTATATGGAATTATAAATCTGGGGGCACTAGTAATAAACGCTTTGCAAGAAAACACGACACTTTGTTATTCTATGGAAAGAATGAAAACTATTATTTTAAGGCACAAAAAGAAAAGTCCTATAATAGAGGCTTTAAACCTTATCGGTTTAAAGGCGTAGAGGAATTCCAAGATGAAATAGGCTGGTATACACTTGTAAATATGAAAGATGTGTGGCAGGTGGATATGGTAGGCAGAACTTCATCTGAAAGGACGGGTTATGCCACCCAGAAACCAGAAATCTTGTTAGAAAGGATTTTAAAAAGCTGTACTAAAGAAGGAGATATATGCGCGGACTTCTTTGGCGGCTCAGGTACTCTGGCTGTTACTGCCAATAAAATGCATAGAAACTGGATTACTTGTGATGTGGGAAATAATGCAATATCAGGCATTAGAAAGCGAGCATTACAGAAGGAAGCAGAGTTTACAGTTTTACAGGAGAATTTTACAGAAAAAGAGCCTGGCGAAATAGTTCTAAAGGTGGAAAGACAGGATGGGAAATATTTAGTAACACTACATAGTTATAGCTTTGATGGAGGCTATTTAGAAACATTTGCAACAAAGGAGCAGGAGAAAATTAATACCATAATTAATACAGATTCCTTGAGTTTTATAGATTATTGGAGTGTGGATTTTAATTATGATGGGAAGGTTCATAAGCCACAGATTATTCGAATAAGAGAAAAAGAGATATTAGAAGAAACAACAGAGGGTATGTCTCATACAGGTATAATCAGTGTATCTTGTGCAGACGTATTTGGTAATGTAATACAAAAAATTTTAAAATAACTTAAATAAAGGGGAGAAAAAGGATGAAAAAACTAACTAAACAAAGAGTTAAAAATTTTGTATTAGATTTTATATTAATATTAATTGCATGTTCTTTAGGAGCTTTTGCTACAGTTTCAATTATGCTGCCAAACGGGCTTTCAAGTGGAGGACTTACTGGTGTAATTAGAATACTCCAAAATTACCTGCCTTTTGGGTTCTCAACTATGTACTATATCGGCGCTCTTATTATTCTTGCAATATGTGCAATAACGTTAGGACTAAAAGAGGCAAAAAAAATATTATTAATGTCTATCATGTATCCAACAGTAATGGTTTTCTTTGAAAAAATGAATTTTGACCTATTAGAAGAGAAAGACATGATACTGGCGGCTTTATACTGTGGCGTGTTTTCAGGAATTTGCAGTGGTATAGCATTTTCAAGAGGATATTCTTCAGGGGGATCAGATACAGTAGCAAAAATTATACAGAAAAAATTGCTGCCGCATGTTAGCTTAAGTAAACTTCTGATGGCTATTGATGCTACCGTTATTATTACTTCTGGTTTTGTTTTTGGCAGAAATATAGCGCTATACGCTTTAGTTACAACGGTTATTATATCAAAGACAATTGATTTTGTTTTATTTGGTCTTGAAACTAGAATTATTCAAATGGAAATTATTACTGAAAACCCTGAGGACATTGCAGAATACATAATGAATGATATGGAAAGAGGTGTTTCCATAGAAACTATTGTTGGAGCATATTCGGGAAAGGAAAAACAGAAACTTTTGATTTTATGTTCACCAAGGGAAGGGATTTTAATCAGACAACATGTAGCAAAGGCTGATCCAAAGGCGCTTGTTACTATAATTCATGTAGATTCTGTTTGGGGGAATGGTAATGGATTTAATGATATCGATAAAGAGATAAGTAATTAAAAGAAGTATGAGTTTGTTTTTTGATTGGAGGAGTGAGTATGAACGTTAAAAAAATTGTAGTAATTGTGGTAATTGTCATCCTTGCTATGCTTGTAAGTTTAATCTCCTTTGGTGACGGTCTTAGAGAAGACTTCGCAAATCAAAGAGGCATAAAAAAGATTAATAAAGCCATGGAAATGAGTCTGAATCTTGAAAGTGCCAATTTACAAACAAATATATTAGAGGGAAGTTATTATCCTACAGATGCACCGCAAAAGATTGAAACTAGTTTTAAGGTTGATAAACCCAATAAGGATAAAAGTACTAGAAATATTGCATTTGATATTACTTTTTATTATACTGATCATCAAAAAGAGGTTAATAATGTTACAAACTATGAGGGAATCTATTTAAATGTGTATTATCCTTATTCTAGATATAATGAAATAAATAAAGAAAAAGTGGAGTCAATTAAAGTTAATGAAGTTAAGACAGGAACAGAATACCTTGTTTATTATAAAGGCAGCCACCTTTCAAGAAGGGCAGAATGGGAATATTGTAAAGTAGAAAGTGATTACGAATACTTTTTAATTAATGAAGAGGGTGTAATTATAGATTACAAAAGTGATACCCATTATAAGCAGAAAGGCGAAAAAAATTCAAATTGGATTAATGGAGAAAGCTACTTACATGTTCAGTTGAAGGATTATACGTTATTACAATAATATAAAACAAGAGGTTGACTAAGGGGAGTTAGAAATGACTGAAAATGTAATCACTAAAAAAACATCCTATTTAATAAAAAGATTTATACCTTATTTTAAAAAATATAAGTTGGTTTTAATACTGGACCTATTTTGCGCAACATTGACGACCCTTTGCGATCTGGTACTTCCATTAATTGTAAGGTTCATAACAGATAAAGGGATGAATGACATAGAAAGTTTAACTGTAAAGATGATTTTTAGTTTGGGTGCTTTATATTTACTACTTCGATTGATTGATGTAGTTGCTAATTATTATATGGCTAATGTAGGGCATGTAATGGGGGCAAGGATTGAAACGGATATGCGTAAAGATTTGTTTGCCCACATGCAGGAACTTTCTTATTCTTATTATAGTAATACTAAAATTGGACAGCTGATGGCAAGAATAACAAGTGATTTATTTGATATAACAGAGTTTGCTCATCACTGCCCCGAAGAATATTTTATTGCAGCCCTTAAAATTGCAGCATCTTTTGCTATACTCTGTTCTGTAAATGTATGGCTTACAGTAATTATTTTTGCCATAATCCCAATTATGATTATTTGTTCCATGCAGTTTAATGGAAAGATGAAAAAGGCCTTTAAGAAACAAAGAAATCAGATTGGGGAGATTAATGCCCAAGTTGAAGATAGCCTTTTAGGCATTAGAGTATCAAAGTCTTTTGCCAATGAAGAAATAGAAAAAGCAAAATTTGAAGAAGGAAACGGACGTTTCCTTGGAGTAAAAATAGAAGCCTATAAATATATGGCAGGATTTCAGGGTACTGTAAGAATGTTTGATGGTATCATGTATATAGCAGTTGTTGTAATAGGCTCATTTTTTATGATAAATGGAAAAATTAATGCAGCTGATTTAGTAGCTTATTTACTTTATGTGGTAATGCTTTTAAATTCAGTGAGAAGAATTGTTGAATTTACTGAACAATTTCAACGAGGTATGACTGGAATAGAAAGATTTATTGAGGTAATGGATGAACCTGTTGAGATTGATGATGCAGAGGATGCAGTTGAATTACCAGCACTAAAAGGTGACATTGCTTTTCAAGATGTAAGTTTTAAATATGACGATAGTGACAGTATATTGGAACATATCAATATAAATATTAAAGCAGGAGAGAATGTAGCTTTTGTGGGTCCATCAGGTGCAGGAAAAACTACTTTATGTAACTTGATTCCCAGATTTTATGATGTTACATCAGGTGAAATTTTAATAGATGGATTTGATATAAGAAATGTTACTATAAAGTCACTAAGATCACAGATTGGCATGGTGCAGCAGGATGTATACTTGTTTTCTGGAACTGTTTATGAAAACATTGAATATGGAAAACCAGGAGCCTTAAAGGAAGAGATTGTAGAAGCTGCAGAACTTGCGGGAGCGCATGAATTTATTAGTCAACTGCCAGAAGGATATGATACTTTTGTAGGTGAACATGGAGTGAAATTATCTGGTGGGCAAAAACAAAGAATTAGTATTGCCCGGGTATTCTTAAAGAATCCACCCATCTTAATTTTAGATGAGGCAACTTCTGCCTTGGATAATGAAAGTGAAATGGTAGTGCAGGAATCTCTAGCAAAGCTGGCAAAGGGAAGAACAACTCTTACCATTGCTCACCGATTAACAACGATTAGAAATGCTACTACAATTATGGTATTGACAGATAACGGTATTGAGGAACAAGGCAGTCATGAAGAACTAGTAGCTAAAAATGGTGTTTATGCTAAGCTATATAATATGTATGAAAAAAAATAAAAAAAGCCTCGGCGAGGCCCTCTTAATAAAATCTGTAATATTAAAAGGAAGGGGTGACCCTTCCTTTTAAACTGGTTTTGCTTTGGTTTTACCACTTTTAGCTTTGCCCTGTATTTCCTGAACAGGTTCTACATCATTTTTGGGGAAATGTGATTTATGGTTACTTTCTGTTCCATGTGGGTCTTTAGGATCTGGTCTTTTCATTCCTGCTTTAGCCATAATTATATCCTTTCCTTTTCCGTTAGTTTTGATAAAAACAATTCAACGTTTTCTTCTTCTTTTTTAATATCTGAGTCTGTTCTTCCAAGTCGGTCACATAATCCTAGAAGTGCTACTTCTTGTAAATTTGTATGATTTTTTAAGCCTTTTATATCGCCAAAAGGCATGTTCTTTACTACAAATAAGATATGCATATGAAATCTAACCAGTGAGGAAACCTGCTCTATAAAAGTTTCTGGAGCATCTACAGCTAATAAAAATTTTTTACAAAGTTTTTCTCCGATTTTATCATGATCGTATGCTGTTAATTTACCATGACGAAGTTTGGTAGTGGCGGGCTTACCTATATCATGAAGTAATGCTGCCCACATAAAAACTTTGGAATTAATACTTTTGTCTTTTCGTTTAGCTGCCTCATCTATAACAAGCATCGTATGATTCCATACATTACCTTCAGGATGATGTGCAGGTTCCTGCTCTGTTTCTTTTAAATCCAGAAGCATATTAAATGGATAGTCCATAAATTCAGGTAAAATAGATATTTCATTTAAATATTGTGACGGGTATTTATCCTGCAATAAGTGATTGTCTATTGCAGTAAATAGTTTCTTTTCAACTGTCATAATAGCACCTCAATATTACTTATTATTTGATGTTACAGCAGAAATATTCTGTTAAAAGCTTCTTTTATCATATATAATATATTACATCATGTAAAAATAGCTAGATGTGGAGAATATTTAATTGACATGGAGGATAGTTATGGAAAAAATAAACTCTTTGACAATAAGAATTTGTAGTTCTAAAGATAAAAAAGAATGGATTTTATTAAATCGTGAATTTATGGCATATGAAATTAAGGATGAAGATTTTTGGAATAATACAGATTCAAATTCTGACGAAAGATTTGCGTTGACCTTTGATGAAGCATTACAGCATCCAGAACTAATAACACTCTTACTGATTGAAAAAGAAAAAAAGGTTATAGGGTTTGCAAACCTTATGACTATTTTTAGTGTGTGGAGTCATGGGAAAGCATTGATTCTAGATGACTTATATATAAATCAAGAATTTAGGGGAAATGGTATTGGACGTTTTGTAATGCAGTTTATTGAAACATATGCCAGGGAACATGGATGCAAAAGGCTGCAGTTCCAGTCTGAGTATACAAATCCTGAAGCGCATAGATTTTATGACCAATTAGGATATGTGTCAGAATCCATGTATTTTTATGTGAAATATATATAAGGAATTAGGATTAAAGTAATATGGGCAAAAAGAAAAAAAGCAGTAGGAAAATTGTAATGATAATAGGAATCATTTTAGTAAGTTTAGCAGTATCACCATTTGCCATAAATGAATACGTAATAAAAACTACAGAGTCAGCTATTGTTGGAGAAATAAAAGAAGATAAAGAAGTGAGTTTTGTTAAAGAAGAGCAATCCAGATTCAAAGAGTTGAATGCAGACTGCATTCTTGTACTTGGAGCAGGACTTAAATCAGATGGCACGCCCAGTCATATGCTGGAGGACCGCTTGGATACGGGAATAGCCTTATATAAGTCTGGGGCGGCGCCTAAGTTACTTTTATCCGGGGATCATGGAAAGAAATATTATGATGAAGTAAATGCAATGAAAAAGTATGTACTGGACCGTGATGTTCCAGAGGACGATATCTTCTTAGATTATGCTGGATTTTCCACTTATGATTCTATGTATAGGGCAAAGGCTATTTTCCAGGTCAATACAGTGATTATTGTTACTCAGAAATATCACCAGCATAGGGCATTATATATGGCTGAGAAATTAGGCTATCAGGCATATGGCGTATGCTCAGATCAAAGGATTTACGGTGGGCAGCAAGTGAGGGATAATCGTGAATTCCTTGCTAGAAACAAGGATTTCTTTAAAATGCTAATTAAACCTAAACCTACTTATTTAGGGGAGGCCATACCAATAAGCGGCAATGGTCTTGAGAGCTGGGACTAATGTGGATAGTCAAAAAAGTTATTTTACATTACATAAGATAAAAGGGAGTTAAAATGAAGATACGTATGAAGTATATCTTAGGGATTGGAATTCCTCTTGGGATTATATTAGCTATACTTAAAAATGTAATAGATATAGAAAATAATGTGTTTTGGAAGTATTACATACTATTAGCAATTGTAGTGATTGCTTCTGCGGCTATTTTAAGCTGCTTATACCAGATTCGTTTTGCCAGGAAATTAGATGTTATAAATAGACAAGTGATGGAGCATGGAAATCTTGATTTATTTTTTGAAGATGTTGAAAAACTACTAAACAGATCAAAGTCTAGATTTCACAGAAGCCTTTTAATGCTTAATATTTGCTATGGCTTAGGGAAAAAGAAGGAGTATGCAAAAGGCTTGGAAGTTTTAGAGAATATAGACTTGAAAAGTGTTAAAGGAATTAACAAGATAATTTATTATCTGGATATGGTATGCTTTTACTTTTATTTGGGAAATTATGAAGAAGTAATTAGCATCACAGAGAAAAATAAGGAAGATTTTTTAAGGTTTGAAGAAAATAATCATATTGATTGGAATATAGCTGCTAACAATATTTACTATCATATAGCAAAGGGTGAACTTGAGGAAGCTGAAAAATTACTTGAACAAGCTAAATCTCAATGGAAAGACAAGAATATGCAGGAAGAATGGGAACTGATTGATGAGGAATTGCAACCCAAATTATAAAGTGACAGATGAAAGGGATTGGACTGATGGCAGATTATGAAAGAATAAAACAGCCGTTTGAACCTATTTATGACAAACATTCTAGGATATTGATTTTAGGGAGTTTGCCTTCTGTAAAGTCTAGAGAAAACGGGTTTTATTATGGACATCCACAAAATAGATTCTGGAAGGTGATAGCAGGAATATATGGTTTGGATGTTCCAAAGAATGTTCTGGAGAAAAAAGAGCTTCTTTATAAATACAGGATTGCAGTCTGGGATGTTATTGAAAGCTGTGAAATAAAAGGTTCTAGTGATAGCAGCATCAGAGAAGTTGTAGCAGCGGATTTAAATACCATTTTAGGCAAATGTAATATTGAAAAGATATTTGCTAATGGTAAAACAGCGGGGAAATTATATAATAGATTTGGTAAAGTAAAGACAGGACGGGACATTATTGAATTGCCTTCTACAAGTCCTGCCAATGCAGCCTATTCTTTGGAAAAATTGATGATGAAATGGTCAGTGATAAAAGATTAGTTTAAGGGGCAGTTAGGGGAAAAGTATGGAGTCTAATTCTAGGAAAGATTATAGACAAATTATTTATATTTTAATTATAAGCTGCATGTTTATGGGCATAACCGATGCATTTTGGCAGCCTGGGTATTTAATAAAATCCGTGTTAAAGATTATTGCATTTTTATTGATACCAATTTATTATAGCTATGTGAACAAAAATATTCAGCTGAAGTCATTATTTGCTGTTAAACGTAAAGGAATAATCCATGCAGTTTTGATTGGGATAGGAGTATATGTATTTATACTTGCCTGTTATTTCACCATTGGAGCTTTTTTTGACTTTTCACAAGTAACAGGTGCGCTAAATAAAAATGTAGGTGTTAATAAAGATAATTTTGTACTTGTGGCAATTTATATTTCCTTTGCTAATTCTCTTTTAGAAGAATTTTTCTTTAGGGGATTTGTATTTATGAATTTAAAAAAATTAGCAAACCGAAAGTCTGCCTATCTGGTAAGTTCTTTTGCTTTTGCTGTATACCATGTAGCAATGATGATAGGATGGTTTTCTATCTGGTTATTTTTACTTTTACTTGCTGCACTTATTGTAGCAGGAATAATCTTCGATTGGCTAAATGAAAAGCAGCAAAATATATATACATCTTGGTTTGTACATATGTTTGCTAATTTTTCTATAAATACAGTTGGCTTTATCCTTTTTGGAATAATTTAAAAAGGATAAACAGGATTGAAAATTTAATCGTATAGGTGCATAATAAAAATATGTAAAACAAAGGGGGAAAATAAGATTATGATTAATTTTATGAAAAAATTTATAAGTGTTGCTTTAGTGGGCATGGTAACCGTAATGGCTATTCCTGCAATGCCAGCATTTGCAGAAACTACATATACCGATATACCCGCTGACAGCTGGGCCATCCAATCCATATCTGATGCAGGTAAATACGGTTTAATGCAGGGACAGTCTGAAGGTAGTTTTGGATATGGCAAGACCATTACAAAGGCGGAATTTGCTACTATTTTATGCAACATGCTGAAGTGGCAGACTGTGAAACCAGATCAGCCATCATTTTCAGATGTTTCAAAGGATAAGTGGTATTATTCCTATATTGAAACGGCATTGTCCAATAATGCTATAGATAAGGCAAGTAGTTTTCTACCAGATTCACCTATAACAAGAGAAGAAATGGCAGTTATGTTTGTAAAGGCTTTAGGTCTTTCGGATGCAGTAAAAACTGCAGAGTCTTCAGCATTGCAGTTTACTGATGTAACCACAAACAAGGGTTACATAGGTGTTGCTTTTGATATAGGAATGATTAATGGTATTTCTCAAGGTTCCTTTGCACCTGCAAGTACTGCGAAACGTGAGGAAGCGGCAGCAATGTTAGTAAGAGTCTACGCGAAATATTACGGGAAAACGGATTTCTTACATAGTTTTTATGCGATTTCTTCCTACGCCCAAAAGGATTTAACAAGCTGCCTGGATGCTGTAACTTTTGGCTGGAGTGCTATGGTGAATGATTCAAAAGGTGTCTGGTTAAACACAGGTAGCGAAAGTGGAAATGAGTTTAAGATTCCATCGGGCTATGAAGACATTATTTCTTATGTAGAAAGCAATAAAACAAAAGCACATTTGGGAGTATATATGGATACTTCAGATGGGGTGAAGGATATGCTTTTAAGTGCTGATAAGCGTAAAACAGCAGTAGATGCAATCATGGCAGAATTGAATAAGAACTATGAGGCTATTGGAAAAAATCCATACAGCGGTGTAACTATAGATTTTGAAGGTTTAAAAGGGGCAGATGTAAAACAAGGTTTTAATGCCTTTTTAAAAGACCTTTCTACTCAGCTTAAAGCAAAGAATAAGACACTTTATGTTACAGTGCAGCCAGCACTTTCAAGTGGTGTTTACTTTGATGGATTTGATTATAAGACTATAGGTGATTTAGCTGATAAAGTTATTTTGATGGCACATGATTATAATCCTATCTCTTTAGATGGATATACAGGAACAGAATGGTATAAGAATACTGCAGTTACACCAATTGGAAGTGTATATTATTCTTTAAGGGCTATTACAGACAGTTCCACAGGTGTGTCGGATAAAAGTAAAATAGTACTTGCTGTAAGCTTTGCAACGGTAGGCTGGGAAATATCCAATGATGGAAAACTCCTCTCTGCTGCTCCCCTTCATGCAAATACGGAAGCCGTATATAAGTGGATGACAGCAACAGGAACAGAAAAAGGTTTTTCAACTGTTTATAGAAATCCATATTTGAAATATACTACACCTGAGGGCAAAAATGTATTTTTATGGTATGAAAATGAGCAGAGTATGTTTGAGAAAGCAGCACTGGCAAGAATGTTTGGGATAAATGAAATTTCAATTTGGAGATTAGGACTCATACCGAATTATAGCGGATATAGTGTAATGGATAGTTTACAATAGTTTAATGAACTTATTAACTCAATTAAATATGTTTTGTGTTAATTTACGATTATAGGCAACTTCAAAATAATTTTGAAGTTGCTTTTTTTGTATAAAGAAATTTCCAGTAATGACGGTGGTTTAGCTATACTTTACACTGTCGAAGGAAAGTTAAACTTGCGGTCAAAACAGTTTGAAAGTAAAAGAGGTGAATAATATAATGAAAGAAATAAATGTAAATTGTAAAAATATCAATTTGTTCATTAATATAGAATTGGAGAGAGTGGATGAAGACAATACTAATAATTGAATATTTTCGATTTGGAAGAGAGTATTTATTAAGATCCAAAAGATTGGGGCTTAGAACGGTTTTAGCCACACAAAAGGATGCTGAAGATATTAAAGAGGAGGATAGAAAAAACATTGATCATTTAATAAGAATAACAAAAGAAAGTGATAAGGATATTGCGCTTCAAATTATAGAAAATTGTATGCAAGAAAAAATTGACGGAGTGCTTGCGGGACATGTAGGTTTAGTACCATTAGCAGCAATGATTGCAGATATGCTTGAATTACCTTCTTTTGGGACAAATGCGGCTTATGAATGTGCATATAAGAACTTGAGTCGAAAAAGAATGGAAAAGGAAGGTTTTTTTAAACATTCCTATTACGAAATAAACTCTATACAAGATATTTTGAATATTCATGAAGAATTAAAATACCCATTGATCATTAAACCAATTGATGGATTTTCAAGTATAAATGTGCAAAAGGTAGACAATTACAATGAACTTTTGCTTGCATATTCAAAACATACTGAAAATAGAAAGTATCTACCACTGAGTAAGGAATTTAGTGAGACTGTACTGATTGAAAGCTATTTCACAGGAAAAGAATACTCAGTTGAATCCATTGTTGAAAATGGTACTGTTCATATAATTACAATAACTGATAAACAAAAAGATCCAGATGCTCCTTTTGTTGAGTCAGGGCATATAATTCCAGCATTCACATTAACTAATAATCAAGAAGACAAGGTTAAAGAGTTTGTTAGAAAAATGCATAAAATATTTAATGTTCAAAATGGCTTAACGCACACAGAAGTCATTGTAAATCACAATGAGATCGATTTAATTGAAATTAATCCTAGACTTGGTGGGGGATATATAGGCGAAGTACTGGGAAAAGCATTTAATATTGATATGTATGAGATTGCAGTTAAAAATGCTTTAGGAATGAAGAATTACATACCCGAGACACCTGTCTGTTGTGCATTTGTAGGTTTTGCTATAGCTAAAAAGACTGGAAAACTTTTGGCTATAGGCGGAATTGAAAAAGTAAAAAATCAACCTAATATTGAATGGGTTAAAAAATGCCATTCAATTTTTAATGAAATATCTTCAACTGTTGATAATAGAGCTCGAATATGTGCATTCTTAGGGAGCACAACTTTAAATGATAAGAAGATATTTGAAAAGATGGAAAATATAGCTCAGTTGATAGAGGTATCTATAGAATAGGTGGGGGAGTATGAAAAATATATTATTTCTTTGGGATTACATAGTCCTATTTGACACTATAAAAAAATGTTCAGAGGATAAGAGCATAATTATTGTAGACAGTGCAAAAAAGAAATATCCCTTACATGATTATTTGAAATGGTTTGATTATGTATATGAGGTTAATGATATATTTGATCGGGAACAAATGAATAAGCTTGTAGATGAAATTATACAAACACATGGTAGTGTAGATGCTTTAATTTCTCCATATGAAGCGCTAATTGAAATGGCTGGTTTCCTGAGAGATCAATTTGAGATTCATGGAATGAACGGTTGTGTTGCGAAAAAAGTACGGGACAAAGAACTAATGAAAACAGAGGTACAAAAGGCAGGAATAAAGACAGCAAAAATTAAGAGAATTAATTGTATTGACGACTTAATAAATTTTATTAAAAATAACAATTATCCAATAATAGTAAAACCAGTATCAGGGTTTACTACTATTAACACTTTTAAAATCACTAATTTAGAAGAGTGTGAAATTTTTATTGGTGATTTTCTACAAAGCGAACAGTGTTCAACTGAAAACGACCAGTTTGTAGTTGAAAGCTTCGTTGAAGGAGAGGAATACTGTTGTGATTCTATCGTCAAAGATGGAAAAACAATTTTTAGTACTGTTACAAAATATTTACATAATTGTTTGGACACAGTAATAGACAGCTCAAAACCCGGTTGTGGAATTATGTACCCGATGAATAGTGAGAAAGATGAGTTGATTAAACAAATTAAAAATCTTAATCAAAGGGTTGTAACGCAGCTAGGTATAATAAATTCAATTTGCCACATGGAAGTTTTTGTAGATCAGAGTGGAGAACTCTTTTTTAGTGAAATAGGTGCTCGTTTGGGGGGGGGAGCTTTTTTACCTCTTTGTTTAAAAAATAGTTATGGGGTAGATTTTTACAAAGCATTTGTGGACTTGGAGCTAGGTCGATATGAGCATACTGACATTGTACCACGTGACATATACTCGGGAGTTATAATGTTTCCTTTCAAGCAAGGTAGAATCAAAAAGATATCAATAGAAGAAGATTTTAAGGATCTAAATGGTCTTGTTAGTATTAAAATTTACAAAAAAGTTGGGGATACATGTCGTTTGAATGCTAAAAGCTCAGTAGATGCTACAGGAATTGCAGTAATGGAAGATTCATCGTTTTCAGGGGTAAAAGAAAGGTTACTTCAGATATATAATTGTTTTGAACTAGAAGTGTGTGATGTGGAATCAATTGAAGGAGGTGAGTAAGATGAAATCACTCATATTATTACATCAATATCCATTAGTATATGGTTATCTTAAAGAAATTGAAGATTATCAAAAAATTATTATAGTTGATGAACTAGAGGAAAATGAGGATAAAGAACTATATGATGTATTCGATCTTGTTGTAAAGGTAGAAAATTTATATTCTAGAAGTGAAATGCACAATGTCATTCAAAATCAGATAAAGGATGGAGTAGAAATTCAGGCAATTTTCTCTCCCTTCGAGGGTACAGTTGAAATGGCGGGTTATCTTAGAGATTGTTTTAACATTAGGGGCATTGGGAACGATACTTCTATTAAAGTTAGGAACAAAAATATCATGAAAGATGTGGTAAGGAAGAACGGCATTAAGACAAATGAGTGCAAAGTTATAGATTCTGTAGGTTCAATATCTGGGTTCATAGCTTCTTATGGATATCCGATTGTGTTAAAGCCAATATCAGGCTACGGTACAATTAATACATTTATGATTAATAATGATTCGGACTTGAATGATATTCTTAAAAAACTAATGACGATAGATCCTAATGGAGTGAACACTGGCAAGTATTTGGTTGAAACCTATATTGAAGGTGAAGAATACTATTGCGATTCTGTTGTTCAAAATGGAGAGGTCATTGCTTGTACAATTTCAAAGTATTTACATAATTTAATTAATACGATTGACAACCAAAAGCCTGTAGGGGGGATTGTGTATCCTTTATCAAAAGACAGAGATCCTATTATTAGAAAATTGAAAGCTATGAATTATGATGTGATTGCAGCTATTGGGATTGACAATTCAGTCTGCCATCTGGAAGCTTTTGTTAATGACAGGGGAGAAATATTCTTTGGAGAAATTGCTGCAAGGGTTGGTGGTGGAACTGTAATTCCGCCATGTGTAAAAAATACAACAAATCTTGATTTAATTAAGGCATCTATTGATGTGGGACTAAGTGGTGTAGATAGAAGTACTATTTTCAATAGAGATATCTACACTGGATTCTTAACATTTCCAACATTAGAAGGAAAAGTGAAAAACATTTCAAAAATTGCTGATTTTGAGACTGAGTCAGGTGTTATCCAAGTTAAAATATATAACCAAATTGGTGATATTATAAAAGAACAAAGCTCCACAGCAAGTAGAACTGGTTTTATTATTGTAGAAGATGTGGATGAGAATCAGCTTAGAAGTAAATTGCTTGACTTTTATAAAAGATTTAAATTAGAAGTTGAACCGATCTAATAGGTTATAAATGAAAAAAGGAATGGAAAAAAATGAAAGAACATTTTAAAATTATATACCTTATTAATCTTTTGCTAGATGCACAAATGTTTATTATTGAACCAGTATTCGCAGTTTATCTGACAACTCGTTTAGGATTTTCCGTCACCTCAAGTAGCTTTATTATTGCAGGCAGTTTTGTTGGAAGTATAATTGGTTGTTTTGCTGTTCCAGTATTGGTAAAGAAATTTCATTACAAAAGTATCATGGGTGTGAATATTATTATTGTTGGTTTGGCAGCATTTTTATTGACAACAACACATAGTTTGCTTTTGTTAGCTCTATTCAATGGCTCTATGGGCTTGGGGTATTCCATTATAAACAGTAATATACAATCTATCATTTCAAAAGTTTTCCCTGAAGAACTTATTCAAGAGGCCTTTGCAAAAAGAGCTGTTGCTTCAAACATAGGTATTTCTGTTGGAGTATTATTAAGCGGTGTTCTCAACGGTGAAGGGCTGATTAAATGGTGCTTTTTAGTACCAGCATTATTATCTATAATCTCTTTTGTTCTTATTTTCATATTTGTAGTTAACATGGAAGATGAGGAGGTTCCTGAGTACATATCAATTAGTACAGTTGTAAAAAGAACATTTTCAAATATACGATTGCAAATCTTTAATTTTATATCATTTGGTTTTTGGATTGCATTATCAGCTTTTCTATTAGGATTACCACTATTCGTTAACGCCTCATACCCTAATATTAATATTGGTTTGGTATACTTTGTTAATACCATTACGATTGTATTGCTACAAGTAAAATTTATAAAATTTATATCAGAAAAAATGAGCATTCTAATGGCAATTACAGCGGGAAGTGTTGTTATTACAGTTTCATTTTTAACATTTTTTTCAGCAACAAATTTATTTTTGCTGTTTTTAGCGGTTATTGTTTTCACAATTGGTGAAGTGATGGTTTTACCACTAATCCCATCTTTTATAGCAGGTCTATCCAGTAGAGATGATACAGACATTAATATCAGTTACATGATGTTGGTTCGATACATCGGTTTAGCAGTTGGACAAATTGTAGCAGGGGTATTGATTGATTATACAAGTGCTTTAAATAAGTCTCCTAGATTTAGCTGGTTTTTATTTGCAATAATTGCAGGAATAGTGAGCATATGTTTTTATGTTTATTCATGCAAAAATAAGGAGTTGCGAGAAAAGCAGGGCCTTGACCTTGCAAGTAATGAGTAAAAAAGCAACGTACTTTCAAAGGAGTTTAAATATGGCTCAGACAAATAAAATAGAATTATTACTAGTATCATGTCCAAGCAAAGTGATTGATTACCCTAGTTTATCATTACCAGCTTTAACAGGTTACTTGGTGAGTAAAGGTATTAAGGTGAAGCAAACCGACTTAAATATTGAAATTAAGGATCGATTATTAACAGAAGAACAGCTGGAACATCTTTACAAGATAGTATTACCATTGCTGCTAAGGTTGAATTCCAAGGATAAGACCCAATACGATATGCTAAAAGAGTTTTATTTGCTATTAGATCGAATAAATAATAAACATGGCTTTAAGAAAATTGTTAATCTGAAACATAGTTGTCAACAACGTGATTATACATTTTTAAAAGATGCTGATAGTAAAGTGGTTTTAGGTGATATATTTAATATTTCCAGATCCCTAGATTATTTATTTAATATAATAATTCAATATGATAAGTACTTTGAAAAAAATAATATTTCATTTATTGTTTTCGACATAGTAAAAAATGTTATAGATAGAATAAAATTTATGAATCCAAAGGCTATAGGGCTATCAATGATTACTACTCAGAACAATTTTTCTCTTTGGTTTGCACAGAGAATAAGAGAGCAAATTGGCTATAAAGGGCACATATTTATTGGAGGAGCTCAACCTACAAAGTTTGAAGAAATATATCTTTATGACAATAAAGCAATTGATTCTGTTGTTTCTGGTGAGGGGGAAGAAACTGTATTTCTTTTAATGAAACATTTGATTGAGGGGAATAGAGATTTTGCAACAATACCACGATTAATATATCGAATAGGTTTCGAAATAAAAAAGAACAATAACACCCATTATTTGAGAGATAACTATTGCCGTCCTTATCCAGAATATGATGGTTTCCCCTTGGAAAAATATTTATCTCCGGTTTTGCCTATT
Source organism: uncultured Aminipila sp. (assembly GCA_963524205.1). Classification (GTDB taxonomy): domain Bacteria; phylum Bacillota; class Clostridia; order Peptostreptococcales; family Anaerovoracaceae; genus Aminipila. Next base: position 55,468 of record CAURED010000010.1, on the reverse strand, counting down.
CTGGCATCCAGCAATTGTCCATGGAAGAAATGTAAGTTTTGTGCACATAAAACTGCATTTAGAGAAGCATATACAGAGAGAAATTCTTTGGACGTTGTTAATGAAATGGAACACTTTTATCAAAAATACGGAACCAAGTTATTTCATTTTGCAGATGAAACCATTACTGCTGAACAAGGAAGTAAGATAAGTAAAATCATTGAAGAGAGAGCTTTACCAATTCTGTGGATGTCATTTGCTAGGCTTGACGAGGAGTTTACTAAAGAACACATTAATCAATGGTATCGAGGCGGGGCTCGAGTTATTGAATGGGGACTAGAGTCAGCATCAAACAAAGTTTTGGAAAGCATGAACAAAGGGATTAGAGTTGAGAAGGCTCAAGAAATATTGCATGTGGCAGGCAGTGTAGGGATTAGAAATAAATTGCTTACTTGGCACAATTACCCTGGTGAAACGATACAAGATTTACAGAAAACAATGGCATTTGTTAAGAAGAATGTCCAAGAGGGCTTTGCAGTACCAATGTTTACTTTGAGAAACAGACTTGTGCTGCAGGTGGGTTCAGAGCTTTATAATGAATGTATAATTAACAAGAACAAAAAGAATTACTTTGATAAAGTATGGTTGCCAGCTTCGCAATATAGTATTAATGCAAAGTACTTTAATCGGGTAAATGATGACAAAGCCAAATTGATTTTGATTGATGCTTACTTTCAAGAATTGAGAAAGATTTGTGCTCTAAAGGATATATTTGTTGCATGCAATGAAAATATTACATTTGACTTATTGTTAATTCAACAAAAGGAGGAGTAAAAAATGGTCAATAAGAGATATGAATTTTTATACGATAACATTTCACTAACAAGTCGACTTATATTCAATGTTGATGAGAATATGGGGGCAGAAAAGATTTTAAATGAAATTGAGGAATTTATTAGCTCCAATCATGCTTATCAATTGCTTCAAGCCCATTTTATCATTAAAAAACATGTAAAAGGTGTTGAGTCTATACTTTATGGGGTACTGGATGAGATTTTTAAGTTTAAAATGGGATATGAAAAAAAATACCCAGAAGTATTAATTTATTATCCTTATTCAGATTTGAATGAGGACATTATTAATGCAATTAATCAGCGTGATAAATATAGACCTGGAATTAATCTGTACATAGTCTTTGATGAAGAGGATTTACCTAATGATAACTCTATTGGTGCTATAAGGGATATATGCAAGCATAATTTTAATCTCTATAAGTATGCAAGCAATTTAGGAATTAATACAAACTTTTACCTGAAATTGGAGAAAAATGTAGAAAATCTAGCACAGTTATTAGTAGTTAGACGTTTTATATATACCTGGGATACATCAATTGATATACAGAAACCGATTATACAAATATCCCCAGAACTAATTTCTGATGAAGACAATATAGTGCAGTTGGTGGATACTATGATGGAGCTGAAGGATGATCAAGGAATACTTGATATTCCCTGCGGCCTAATGACAATTTTCAGTCGTTATCATGAGAACATGAAGATTCCTGGAATATATATTCCTCTTGGCGCATGTGGTGCAGGGAGTTGTGAAAGGTGCTATCATTCAACGAATCAGGGTACAGTATGTTACTACTCCAGCTTAAATACAGTAGAAGATTCAGTATTTGAAGAGTGTAAGAACTGCCCTTATGTAAAGGACTGTACTGGTTGTGTGCATATGCTCAATCTTGGAGATGGTAATTGCCAACTCAAAAAAATGTATAGCTATATCGAACAAAAAACAGATAGTCAGGGGGAATAAATAAAAAATGTTTGAAAATAATTTAGATATTTTACTATTGTCTATGCCTGTACGTGCTATAGATAGACCTTCTTTAAGCTTACCTGTTTTGACATCACACCTAAAAAAACAGGGGATTAGTGTTGTTCAAATGGATAACAATATGATGATTCAGGATGAACTTCTTGAAGTAAAGGAATTAGAATATTTGTTGAATACTATTTTACCATTTTTATTTAGATTGAACTTAAATCGTGAAACAAATATGAGCAAGATTAAGAGTTTTTATACCCTATTGTCAGATATTGAGAAATCTTATGGTTTCAATAAATTGGTTGACATGAAGAGAAAAATGCAAGAAAATGATTTTGCTAAATTATCAGAACTGGAGAATGTAAGAATTGTTGAAGACATTTTTAATCTCAGTTCACATTTTCAGTTTTATTTTACAGTTGTTACATATTACTATGAGTACTTTTTAAGGAATGGCATTCATGAAAAGGTTACATTGCATATGAAAAAGTTATTTGAAGAAATTGTGGCGGCCAATCCCATGGTTGTAGGTTTCTCTGTTATGGAAGTACAAAGAGCCTTTAGTCTTTGGGCATCAGAAAAATTACGTGATGATTACGATGGATACATTCTTTTTGGGGGCTCTGATATTGTTCTTAATAAAGAGAAGTATTTAATTGAAAATCAGTCGATTGATTTTGCATGCCGGTCAGATGGTGAAGAGGCGGTTACTTCACTTATTCAGATTTTAAAGACAAATAGTACGGACTTTTCTTCTGTCCCCAATTTGATATTTAGGAACAATAAAGATATTGTCATTACAGAGCATAAGGAATACCCAATTAGTGATTATAATGTACCAGATTATGATAATTTCCCATTAGATAAATACATCTTCTCATCCCTGCAAATATTGACATCCAAGGGATGCTCATGGTCAAAATGCATGTTCTGTATGCATTGGAAATCATATGGACAAAACTTTCGACAAAGAACAGCAAAGAGTGTTGTAGATGAGATGGAACACTATATAAATAAATATGGGGTTAGACTGTTTTCAATTGTAGATGAATCTATTTCAGCAGAATTTGGCTTAGCTCTTTCAAATGAGATTATCAACAGAAATCTAAGTGTAAGATGGATACAAATGAGCAGGCTTGACTCTGATTTTAATATAACAGTTTTCGAAAAACTACATAAAGCAGGCTGTCGGTTTATTGAATGGGGATTGGAGACTGGCTCACAAAAAGTTCTTGATGATATGCAAAAGGGAATTGACGTAATACATGTTCAAAGAATCATACATGAGGCGGCATCGGCAGGAATAGTGAACAAAATGTTAATGTTCCACAATTATCCTACAGAGTCTATTGATGACCTTATGAAATCAATTAATATCATTCGTCGTAACACCTATGAAAGATTAGTGAAACCTATGTTGACATTGAGACACGCATTTGTCCTAAAATACGGTTCTCCTTTGGCAGAGATAGCATTTTCTGATTCAGAGGTAAAGGATGAATATTTTAAAAAAGTTTGGAAATCTGATTCAGTTTTCAATGTAAATACTAAGTATATTGCGGCTATTAACGGAAGTGAAGTAAAAAAACGATTAATTAATGACTACTTGTCAGAGATAAAGTCATATCTAAAGACCCATAACGTGTTAATAACAAACAATAATAATATAACTATGGATCTTGTGTTGGTAGAGCTATTGGAGTCAGGTTATTCTGTACCAGTAGATGTATTTTTGCCATATAGACTAAAAAGTGTTGAAAAAAATCTTACAACCGAGTATAAGTCTTCTTGTTGATTTTGACGCTCTGAGGTGAATAGAATGCAAAATAATCAAATTAGGTATTTTGAGTATGCATCTGTAGATTTTTTAATTGACAAGCATGGGACTCCTATTTTCATGGAGGTCAATGATAATACATTGGCACCCTATTATATTGAGATAAAGAATAAACTTGCACAATTGGCTATATCAAAAAATACAGACTTGCAGAATCTTACAGAACAACATAAAAATATATTTATATCATGCTTTAAAAAGTATTTTAATAATTCATATAGCAAGATAATTAATGAGGAAATTGCAATACTTTGTAAGCGAAGAAATCATCCTGAAGAGATTGAAAAGGAGATTCAATTCTTAATAAAAATTTTTAAGGAAGCAGGTTTTCAAGCTGATATGTATACTCCTGAAGAGTGTACTATACAAGACAATATTTTATATACAGGGAACTCTTTGAATAAGCCAGCAGTAATTTATCGAAGAAATTTTCAGTTTCCACCAGCAACTATTAAGCAGCCGGTTGTGAATGATCTTCGGGTTAGGGAAATTGCAAAAGACAAGTACAAGACCCATGAATGTATCAATAGTTTGATCAGAAAGAGTAATCTTAAATTTAGGCAGCCGGAAAGCTATCTTGTAGCAGATGAAGAATTGTTAAAAGAAAAGATTCAGGGTTTCTTTGATAGAAAACTAGATTGCATAGCAAAACCAAATTCTTCATATGGAGGGAAAGGTTTTTTTAGCTTTACAAATGCTAAAGCCCTTGAAAATAAATACAAAATTATTGAAATTTCACAGGCCATGCAGAAAGGTGAACAATATTTAGTCCAAGAACGTATTGAACCCTCACTCTTTAGATCGGCGGATCAAAAAGAATATTGCTTTGATATAAGAGTGATGGTATATGGTGGAAAGGTTGCAGGAATCGAAGGTCGAAGATCATATATCCCATATTGCACAAATAATTCAAATAGATTGTTTGAAAAGAGTTTAGTAACGAATATAAGCAGTGGAGGCGTGGATTTAGTAGTTCTTTGCTCAGATAATGTTATATCAATGCATGAAGCAAGAAAATGCTTAAATTTAGATGAGATAAGTGAACTTGGGTTTAAGCTAGATCAAAACTTCTTGATTCTAAGTACGCATTTAGTTGAAAACCTGAGAACTATTTCAGAGGCAATAGTGAAATCAATTGATGAAAGAATATCTACGGAGGTAGGGTTAAATGAATAAAAAACCTATAGGCATAGTAAGTATGTCATTAGATAAATGGGAATTGAATGAAATTAATACATGTATTAGAAAAAGAGGATATGAAACAGAACTCATCAGTATTGAAAATACATTATTAAATTATTCTAAAATAGCCAACTCAAGTACAGAATATCATGTAGTTTTAGGCCGAGTAGAAAGGCCAATTCTTCACGAAGGACTGACTTTGTTAAAAGCCTATGAGGTCAAAGGTGAACGTATAGTAAATTCCGCAGATGCAATCTACAATAGCCAAAACAAAGCGTATTGCAGCCTTTATTTGGCAAAAGGAAATATACCTCATCCTAAAACTCTTTTTAGCTTTTCAAAGGATGTAATAATAAATTCTTTGCCGGAATTAAAGTTTCCAGTGGTCTTAAAACCTTGGATTGGAGGGCGAGGCGTTGGAATTGTCAAAGCCGATACAATTAATAATGCTAAAGATTTTATTGAATTAATCGATTTTACTAAACAGCCTTTTTATATTCAAGAGTTTGTTCATAATCCAAAGTCAAAATCCTATAGGGATATAAGAATATTTGTTATAGGAGATGAGGCAATAGGAGCATATTATAGGGAAGCAAATAAGGAACAGTGGAAAACCAATATCTGTAACGGAGGAATTGGAAGAAAAGGCGAAATAAGTATAGAGATAAGTAAAATGGCAATAAACGCTGCAAAAGCCATTGGAGCAGAGATTGCTGGTGTGGATATTATTGAAACAGCAGACGGATTTGCAGTACTTGAAGTAAATATTTGTCCACTATTTAAAGCTTTTTATAATACAACTGGAATAAATCCTGCAGAAAAAATCAGTGATTACTTAATAAATCGGTATAAATAGGTCTAGAAAGAAGGCGAAGCAATTGCTACTAATCAACGGAAAAATATTAACCGTTACTGGAGAAATAATTCAGGACGGATACGTATTGATAAAAGACCAGAAGATCATTGATTTGGGTTGTATGAGTGAGCTTCCAAATTCAAGTGCATGTGATGTATTGGATGTTAAGGGCAATTATATTTTACCTGGGTTTGTTGACGGTCATAGTCACGCCGGAATAATGGAGGATGGCGTTGGCATTGAAGGTAAGGATCATAATGAGTCAAGTGATCCGATAACTCCACATTTAAAAGCAAGTGATGGTATATACTTTAATGATATAGCACTCAAGGAGGCTTATGAAAATGGAGTCACAACGGTAGCTGTTGGCCCAGGGAGCTCAAATGTAATAGGTGGTCAGTTTGCTGCGATTAAAACATATGGTGATTGTATTGAAAGCATGCTCATTAAGGAGCCAGTGGCTATTAAGGCCGCACTGGGAGAAAATCCTAAGTCCGTTTATGGAGGAAGGCATAAATCACCGGTTTCACGTATGGCAATAGCTGCATTGTTAAGAGAAGAACTTCGAAGGGCTAAGGAGTATCATATGAAATGTGAGCAGGCTTTGTTAAATCATTTGGAACCCGTTTATGATGAAAAGTTAGAGGCCTTACGAGGCGTGATTAGCAAAACAATTCCATTAAAGGTACATGCACACAGAGAAGATGATATTCTAACAGCTCTGAGAATTGCAAAGGAATTTGATATTAATATTATTATAGTACATTGTACTTCAGGAAACTTAGTTAAAGAAATATTATTAAAAGAAAATGCTTCGGTTATGTTAGGACCAATGTTGATACATAGGTTTAGAGTGGAGCACAAAGGTTTGGAATCTAGTACACCTGGGGTATTGTCCAAAATGAATATTCCAGTTTCAATTATAAGTGACCATCCATGGCTTCCTACAAAGTATCTTAGTATATCTGCTTCTTTGGCAGTTAGAGAGGGCATGGATGAAGTAGAGGCTTTAAAAGCTATAACCATTAATCCCGCCCGCATGTTAGGAATAGAAGATCACGTAGGGAGTATTGAGGTAAATAAAGATGCAGATTTGATTGTAATGGAGGGACATCCCCTTGATACAAGATCCAGAGTGGTAACGACGATAATTAATGGAAAAATAGTTTTTCAAAGAAACGCATAGATAACAAGAAAGGTGAAAAATGGACAGTAATATAAATTGCCATACTTTGAAAGGCCCTCAATTTTTAGGTATTAACTCATTTATGCACTTACCTTTAACTCGGAATTTGGAATCCGCAGATTATGCAATTATTGGAGTCCCTTTAGAAACTTTGAGTAGTGATAGGCTGGGGGCAAAATTTGCTGCTGATGAAATACGAAGAATATCAATGACTTTGCGTAATCAAAATCTGAATTTAAATATAAACATTCCAAAAGAATTAACTGGAGTTGATTATGGTGATATAAACGTTAAAAATTATGATTTGCAAACTTCATTAAAAAAAATAGAAGATTTAATAAGTGAGATAACAGAAAAAAGAGCCATTCCAATTATTATTGGAGGAGATCATTTTTTATCTTTAGCAAAAATAAGAGCCATGTCAAAAAAGTATGGGGCATTGAGCCTTATTATATTTGATTCACATTTGGATTATAATGATAGTTGGCATGAGGATGACTATGCACATGATTTTTTGTTGAATAAGATTTTAGAAGAAAAGCTAATAGATGTAAAACATTCGGTGCATTTGGGATTAAGGGGAACAATCGATGATGAAACAAATCTATTGAGAATAATTCAAAATGGCATGAAAGTTATTACTACAAGTGATATAAGAAACAGGGGGATAAAGAGTGTATGCAATGAAATTAACAGTATAATAGGTGACAATCCAACATTTTGCTCTTTTGATATTAGCTTTATTGACCCTGCTTTTGCTCCGGCTTCTGGTCGAGTTAGCGTTGGTGGTTTTTCAGTACATGAAACCTTTGAATGCTTGAGAGGATTATGTTGTCTTAATTTTGTTGGGCTTGAAGTAGTAGAATTTGTTCCCGCATACGATCCAACCCAGAGAACAGCCTGTGCAGCGGCGAATTTAATACATGAGTTCTTAGCTATATTAGCGTTTAAAAAAAATATAGTGAAAAGGAAGGCGAAGAATAGTTGTGAATGAGATTAAGTTTAATACCTTTATGGGGTTGCCTGAGTTTAATTATATGAATCTGGTTGACTATGTTATTATTGGGATTCCTTTTGATACAGGTTGTACTTTTCGGGTTGGTGCTCGAATGGCTCCTTCAAAAATTAGACAATGCTCTAAATTTCTCAAAAACTATAATGTTGATTTAAAAACGGATATAAGCAAAGAACTTTTAGGGGCAGACTATGGAGATATTAAGGTTATCCCAGGATACATAGAAGCCTCGTATGAACGGATTCAGTATGAATTGGATAATATTGTTTCAACAGGAGCAATTCCAATTTCCTTGGGAGGAGATCATTCTATATCTTTAGCTCAATTGAGAGTTTTGGCAAAGTCACATGGACCTATAGCATTAATACAGTTTGATTCACATACAGATACAGTCGATCAATACCTTGGGCAGATATATAATCACGCCACAACATTTCGCAGAGCTTGCGAAGAAGGGTTAATTGATGTTGAACACTCAATTCAAATTGGTATTCGTAGTCAAATAGGTAATGCAGGGAAATTGGGTTTCAAGACATTCACTACAAATGATATTAGAAATTTAGGGATTAAAGAAGTTGGCAGAGTAATTAGAGAAAGAGTAGGCAGTAGTAAAGCATTTTTAACTTTTGATATTGATTTTCTTGATCCAGCATATGCTCCAGGAACTGGAACAATAGAAGTTGGAGGAGTGTCAAGTTTAGATGCTATAGATTTGATACGAGAAACTTGTGAAATAAATGTTGTTGGTTATGATCTTGCAGAAGTACTGCCTGCATATGATGAGGGAGATATAACCTCAAATACTGCAGCAATGATAGTTTACGAATTTATTTGTTTTATTTCGAAAAAATTAAAGATAAAGAGAGGGTTATAATGAGTACACCAAAATTAACAATTGATTTAAAAAAGGTTGAGCATAACACGAATACTATATTTGGATTATGCAAAAAAAATTCTATTGCTTTAGCCGGCGTAACAAAAGGTACACTGGGAATGCCAGAAGTTGCAAATGCAATGATAAGAGGTGGGGTTACATGGTTAGCTGAATCAAGGTTAAACAATATTAAAAGATTGAAGGATAGTGGTATTACAGTTCCGGTAATCTTAATTCGTTCACCACATTTGTCCGAAGTTGATAGAGTAGTAGAGTTAGCAGATGTAAGCTTTAACACCGAATATAAGGTGATAGAAGCTTTATCTGAAGAAAGTGTTAGTAAAAATAAAGTTCATAATATCGTGATAATGGTTGATTTGGGTGATTTACGAGAAGGTATATGGCCAGATGAACTTCATGACATAATTAGTAAAACATTGACATTAAAGGGAGTGAAAATTATCGGACTGGGAACAAATCTAACTGATTTGAATGGAGTAATTCCTACTACTGAAAATAATCAAAAGCTTGTGGATTTAGCTTCTGAAATGGAAAAAGAATTTGATATAAAATGTGAGATTTTAACAGCAGCAAATTCTAGTTCCATAAGGCTTTTAGAATTAAATGGTATACCAGATAGAATCAATCACTTCAGAATAGGAGAAGCGATTTTGCTTGGTCGGGAAACAATTGCTAGAGAAGCTATAGCTAATACTTATCAAGATGCATTTGTTCTTACTGCTGAGATTATTGAGAAGAAAGTGAAACCTTCAGTTCCAATTGGGGAGATAGGACAGGATGCCTTCGGTAATATTCCCCAAATTGATGACAAGGGAGATATGTTAAGATGTATTCTAAATATTGGAAGACAGGATACGAATATTGAAGGGCTAATTCCTAGAAATGAAAATATTAAAATAATTGGGGCTTCAAGTGATCATTTAGTAATCGATATTACAAATTTAAAGGAGCTCGAAGTAGGTGATACAGTTTCATTTGATTTAGAGTACTCTTCCTTCTTAGGAGCTATGACATCTCCATTTGTAGAAAAGGTTATTGGCTCAACGGATGAACTATAGCTGGTGTAAAACTTCGTGTAAAGGAGGTAGTAGAAATGTACACTTCAAAACAATTGATGCATATGGCTTTGGAGGTAGCAGGTTTAAGTGAAGAAACTGTAGATACAGGAATATATATGGAAGGAAAGAATATTAAAAAAGTCCTAGTGGGAATTGACATGGAAACTCCAGAACTACTTTTGGGTAAAGAACTTGGGGTGGATCTTGTAGTCAGTCATCATCCAACATCTGGCACACAGCTTATCAATTTTCATAATGTTATGCATTTACAGATTGACAAGATGGTAGAGTTTGGAATACCTATTAATAGAGCTCAAAAAATGCTAAAAAAAAGGATGAATCGTGTTGCACTTGAACATCATGTTTATAATTATGATCGGAGTAGTTCTGCTGCAAGATTATTAGATATGCCGTATATGAACATTCATATGCCTGCAGACTTAATAACGGAAAGGTTTGTTCAATCACATATAAATAAACAATTTGGAGAAAAAGATAAAACGAAACTACAAGATATCATTGATTCTTTAAATGATATTCGTGAATTTCGTGATGCAATTGCAAAACCTGTGATTCGAGTAGGAACGCCTGACTCATATGCGGGAAAAATAGCAGTTCTTATGGCAGGAGGGGCTGGAGGAGGAGTTGATATTTATAAAGCATATTTTGAAGCGGGAGTAGGTACGATTATTTCTATGCATATACCAGATGAAGTAAAAAATGCTATTGAAGAACAAGACATTGGAAATATTATAGTAGCTGGTCATATGGCAAGTGACTCCATTGGATTTAATCGTATTATCAATAGGTGGCAAGAAGCTGGCATAGAAGTGATTAAAATGTCAAGTGTTATTTAAGATATTCAATTCATGAGTTATAAAGACTTCTTCCCATATGAAAAACCTCCTGATTGGTGTATATATTCTACACCAATCAGGAGGCTTTTTACACGAAATTTGGGCTACACCCTTCTTTGCCTGGCTTTTATTCTAAACTTTATTTGGCATCAGTATGCTTGCTGCTTATACTACTGTCAAAATGTTTATAATAATCATCACCCCAACTACACATCATACTTAGGATAGGCATTAAAGTTTCTCCTAAATCAGTTAATGAATATTCCACCTTTGGAGGAACCTGAGGATAAACTTTCCTAATAACTAAATTATCTGCTTCTAATTCCCTTAACTGTTGAGTTAGCATTTTCTGAGTTATCTGAGGAAGCAGCTTTTTTAATTCATTAAATCTCTGAACCCCTTTTGTACCTAAACGCCAAATAATAATTGGTTTCCATTTTCCACCGATTAAATTAATTGTAAGCTCAAAGGTACATGTATAATTTTTGCCTTTATATTGTAAAGTATTATAACTGGAGTTCATAATGTTTATCCTTTCAACAGTATCCTTTTGGGTACTATAATACAAAATAGTGCGTACTTGTAATATTTAAACTTAATTTTTATAATAATATCATGAATAATAAAGAAATTCAATAAGGAGGATTATAATGAAAGTTGTTGCATTTAATGGAAGTCCTAAAAAGGAAGGTAACACATATCATGCTATAAAAATGGTTGCAGAAGAATTAGAGAAGGAAGGTATAGATGTTGAAATTATACATGTAGGAAACAAAAACATTAGGGGCTGTCTGGCGTGTAATGCCTGTGCTAAAAATAAAGATGAGAAATGTATCATTCAGAACGATGAAGTGAATGAATGGGTACAGAAGATGAAAGAAGCAGACGGCATAATCTTAGGATCGCCAGTTTACTATTCTGCTATAGCAGGAACCATGAAATCATTTCTGGACAGAGCATTTTATGTGGCCGGTAGTTCAGGTGGCCTTTTAAGACATAAGGTAGGAGCAGCAGTAGTTGCCGTTAGACGTTCAGGTGGAATACCTACATTTAATCAGCTGAATAATTATATTCATTATTCAGAGATGCTTATACCAGGTTCCAATTACTGGAATGTAATACATGGGACAGCCCCAGGAGAAGTTGTAGAAGATGAAGAAGGAAAACAAATAATGAGCGTTCTTGGTAAAAATATGGCATGGCTTATGGAACTGGTTGAAAATGGAAAAGAAACCGTTAAAGAACCTGAAAAAGAAGCAAAAGTATTTACGAACTTTATCAGATAAAACTACATTATTTATTTTAATATAGTTTAAAAGAACATTGACATAGCGAACCTTAAGGTCATTCTAAATAAATTTGATTATTGACTTTAATAAAATTATAGTATATGTTTAATATTGTTAAAGGGGGAGTAAAAATGTCAATAGAAGTTATACCTGAATGGATGATGCATCTTGATGATGAGGATGTGTCATTTATTAAGAAGTTTATTATGGCATCTGGTTCATTAAAGGAGATTGCCAATCAATATAGCGTTACTTATCCTACGGTGAGATTGAGATTGGATAAATTAATTCAAAAAATCCAGATTAATGAAGATACAAATAATGAGCCATATATCGCATTGATAAAACGGCTGGCAGTTAATGAAAAAATTGATTTTGATACGGCTAAAATCTTAATCAATGAATATAAGAAAATTCAAAAGGGAGAAAGTAAATGATAAAGACATCTATAAGTATTGTCGTTTTATTGGTTATTCTTGTGGCGGCTGTTTTTCTGCAGATATTTCTAGCTAGACGGAAAAATAAGTGGTTAGGATTGGTATTGCCGGCTATATGCTTGGGATATTCAATACTCATGGTATTGAGCATTGCAGCATATGCAGCTACGAGCAGTGGTGAAATTTTTATGATGTTTATATCCACCTTCCTTCTAGCCAATATTCCCACTGCCATTTTTATAGTAATTTATATTGCCTGTCGGGAAAAGTTTAAACCTGACAAAGAAATGGAAAAAATGAATATTCAGGATTTATAATATATTTAATATGATAAAGGGGACATTAATATGAATCAAACGGTTACTTGTGCAAAAATGAAGGAAATTGAACGAAAAGCCAATGAATCAGGTTTAAGTTATTATAAGATGATGGAGAATGCTGGAAATTCGGCGGTTAAAGTTATTATAGATAAACTTCAGGTCAATAGAAACAAAGAAGATTCCGTAATAAATAATATAAATGCAGTTATATTTTGCGGCAAAGGAAATAATGGCGGCGATGGTTATGTAGTAGCAAGAGAACTGGCTTTAAAAGGAATGGATGTAACCGTTATTATGGCGGATGGAAATCCAAGAACCCAAGATGCTGTAAAAAATGCGAATATAGTTCTAAGAAGAGGAATTCCTGTTATAGATGCCAAAGCATATTTTCATGTTATCCCTGAAATTGTTCAGGCATCTGATATAGTAGTTGATGCTATTTATGGCACTGGTTTTCATGGCGTTTTACCAGAAAACGTAAGGGCATGTACAAAACTTATTAACGGCAAATGCAATAAAAATGCTTCCAGCATAATAAAATTGGTTTTTGCTTTGGATATACCTACTGGTTTAAATGGAGACGAAGGGGAACCAGATACAGATACTGTAGTAGCTGACTATACGATAGCTTTTCACAGAACAAAGCCAGTACATAGCTTAGCGGAAGCTGCACCTTACTGTGGTGAAATCAGAACAGTTGATATAGGAATTGATTAAATCTTTTAAATTTCATTGAAAATATTTCCAATTAAATGTATACTATAAACAGTGTTCAAGGGGATTTAATTAATTAGGGGAAATGGTGGTTGCTATGTTTACTTTTTTTGGGGGAAAAGAGTTTCAATTAAATGATATATATTGTTTTATTTTTTGAGATAAGCTGTGGCTTATCTTTTTTTTGTATAATAGGAAATATCGATAGATTTTGCTATTATACAAAAAAAGGAAGTGCAGAGGGGAGGAAGCCTCTTTGTCCATAAGGAGGGTGTTCAGCGAATAAAATGAGCGCCGAAGGGACCCATGGGGTTCCCTAACGGAGTGGCGAAGCCACATTTTTATATAAATTGGAGTTAATAAATGACAGAAGAAGCAGATAAACAAATAAATTGGAGCAATAAGCTATATATGCTGCACGAAAATGAATTATGGCTCAGCGAACAGGCACAAAAAGGACTGTTATTAAAAAGTTTTGCTAAGGATTATGCTTGTTTTACTGAAGGAGAGCCGCAGAATATAGCTTATAAGATTGTTATTTTAGATGTAAACAAAGCAAATAATCAGATAAAAATCATAGAACATCAAGGATTCACTTTCGTGGAAAGCTATTTTGAGTATTACATATTTTATATTGATGGAAAATACAAGCATATACAACCCAGATTAAATGAAGAAATGAACAAAGTCGCAAGCTGGTGGTTCAACAAACAGATGTTTAAAAGATTTGGTGGAACCTTGATAGCCTTAATTCCTTTTCTTATAAATTTGGCAATAGACCGACATGAATTATTGCAAAATATCGTAGAAGCACCTGGAGTATTGCTTGTAGCTTTGTTAGTAATTTTTACTGTGCTGATAATAGATAGTCTAAAGGAATATAGGGCATTAGGCAGAAATAAAAAGCATTATTTGGTAAATGAATTCTATATAACCCGTAAAAGCGGCAAGAAGTCAATTTCTAAATATATTATGATAATTGCATTCATTTTTCTTGGAGTTTCACTAATAAAATATTTTTATTTTGATCCTCACCAATATTCTATAGAAGAAGTACAAAAGACTATGCCTATTGTACTTCTTCAAGATATAGAGAAAGATAAGAAAGTAAGTAAAGAACTAAGAATTCTTCAAAAAATTGCAAGTGATGATAATTATGCAGAAATAAGTCATACTTTTCTGGCATCTAAACAATATATGGCAAATCAGGAAAGTACATATGAAGATAAGTATAATAATGTGATTATACGCTATTATGAGGTTTCTGTTAAAATTTTGGCTGAGCCACTAGCCAGAGAGCTCCTTATTAGTAATGTATTTGGTTTAACAAAGGGTGAATTGAAAGAAATAGAGTATGATGGACTAGATAAAGTTTATTATAATGATGGCTACATGGATTTTATTTCTGTATGCAAAGGAAATAAAGTGATGTTTATTTCATATGCTGGAGATAAGCCAGTTTCTGATATTTTGAATGAGGCTACGGAGGTTTTATAAAAGATGGCAAAATGTGTGGGGTTTTATAGAAAGAAGTATTATATGAGAAATAAATTATTTAGTTTGATTTTAGTGATGGTAATGAGCATGAGCATGCTCACAACAGTCTATGGGGGACAATCTAGCAGTGTTAAGATTACTCTTCCAAATTTCAAAGTTACGATGAACGGGGAGGTAGTTAATAATGACTACAGTAAGTATCCATTAATTGTTTACAACAACATTACCTATTTTCCTATGACCTACAGTGATTGCAGGTATCTTGGAATTGAATCGACTTGGAAGGGGAATAAAGAGGGCTTATTGGTGGATGCTACAGGGGTAACAGCAGCATATAATCCATATAAGTCATCCTCAAAGAACAGCAGAAGTTATACTGCGAAGATTCCATCATTTCCAATAAAGGTAAATGGAAAAGCAATTGATAACAGCAAGGAGCAGTATCCACTTCTCTCATTCCGTGATATCACATATTTTCCTATGACTTGGAAGTATGGTGTTGAACAGTTTGGATGGGACTATAGTTTTGATGGGAAAAATGGTTTGGTTATAAAATCAAAGAATATAAAGCTTCAACAGATTGCCCTTCCAAATGACAGACCAAAAGAAGATGAATATAGCAAGTATGCGGGCAAGAAAAGTACCTGTGTAATGGTTAAGAATGGTTACGTATATTTTGATAATAAAACTGGCGGTATTATGCAGGCACCAATTGCTAACACATCGAAAACAAAGAAAATATATCAACTAGACAGAAACTTTTATACGCAAGAGTATAATTCACATAATTTCTATGAAGAAAATGGTAAGGCAATGTTGTTTTTTCATTCAGGAGGAGCCGTAATGGGGGCTGATTGGAGGATTGAACTAAATTCTGACGGAACTACAAAAGAAATCCAGTCAAGTTACGATGAAACAACAGCTTTTGGAGATAGGCTATTTTCGTATTTTGTTGGACCGGCGCCGGGACCAAACAATTTATATATGCAGCAGGGTAAAGGGGAGTCTGCAAATATTGGCGACAGCCGATATTGGTATTATGGCTTGATTTGGGATAATGATAGTTTTCCTAAATTAGCATTAATTGGAGATGATCTTTATGTAAGGGCTAGAAAAGCCACGGCTGATTCAGAACATTCCCAGTTGCAGGAGGATGAAAAGGAAATATATTTATATAAAGTTAATATTAAAAACAATAAAACTGTGCAGATAAATAATAAACCTACTATGTCTGCTCAGATTATTGGAAACAAAATTTACTACTTATGCCAAGACAAGTTGTATAAAATTTCTTTAGATGGCAGTAATGAAGAACTGGTTGGAACACTAAATAATGCTTCTGTGGAACAATATCAAAGTCTTTTTGCAGTTTTAGGGGAAAAGGTATATTGGAAAAACACGAAAGATCATACCCTCTATATGTTAGGACAGGAAAAACCTTTGAATGACGGAACAATTCTTTTAGATATGTATTTAAGAGGTGATAGTAAAGAATATTTAGTATGTCATTTTCAGGAGACTCCTGTTTCTAAGTACAGATTAATGGTGTTGGATAAGTCAGGAAAAGTTGTTTTTAGAACTTCAGATACGGCGGCAAATGTTACGATTGAAGGTAAGCAAATGTGCTTTTACGATATAGCAACAGAAAAAGTATGCACTTGTACATTGAATTAGATACAAAGGCAAGGTTATAGGGAAAAAGGGGGATTCAATATGAATAATTCAGAGATTTATAATTTAGAAAAATTAAAATGGGTGTTTTGGGGAATGGTAATTCCCATACTTGGGGGCGCAATAAGCAGCATATTTAGCGGGGCTATTATTGCTGAAATAATAAGCCTTGTCCTTCAGGCAGCAAGTTTCATTATTGTTGTATTAGGATTAAGGAAAATCAGTATATACAGTTATCGTTTCAAAAAGGCTTATCAGTATGCAATTTCAGGATTGATTATTGTCATAGCGGTAATGATAGGTGTTTCTATCGGTATAATATATAATATTCTTTTAACATTAATGCTCTTCTTAGCATTAATAGCTGTATTTGTAATTATTGGAATCAACATTTATTTTTACTACTCCTTCTTAAAAGGAATTGAAGAAATCGCTATGACCCTTGGGGAAGAAAAGTTTGCTTCGAAAATCGCTGATTTCTGGTATACATATATTTGGACTCAATTTATAGTGGTAGTTGTTTATATTATTGCTTCCATTGCATTTCCAAAATTTGCAGTAATTACATTAATTCCATGTTTAATAGTAAATATCATGCTTTGTATTTATACTTATAAAGCATATAAGCTTTTAAACGGAAGAGAAATACCAAAATGTATATCTTCAGAAGAGGTAGTGACAAAGGATAGTGCCACTTTTGATAACGTAGTGCCAGAAGAAAATGAAAGAGCGAGAGAATAAAATGCTCGAGCAAAAAGAGATAGAAAGAAAACGGTTGTATAAAATCTATGATTTAGCTGAAAATGAAGCATGGCTAACTGAGAAAGCAAAAGACGGTTTTATATTAACCAAATTTGATAATACATATGCTACTTTTGAAAAAAGCGGACCTCAAAACAACAATTATAAAATTGTTATTTTAGACGAGGAAAAAGCTGAGACGCAGATTAAAATTATAGAACATCAAGGCTTTACTTTTGTAGCAAACTATAAGGAATATTATATATTTTGCATAGATAATAAATTTGAAAATAAATGCCCACGGCTAAATGGAGAAATGACAGATGTTGTAACACGGTGGTTTGATAAACAGATAAGAAAACAAATCGTAGGGCTGTTATTTTCAATAATTATTATTGCTTTACTATTACTTTTTTTACTGTATAAGAATTTATTTGCTACTTTCTTAGTTACAATTCCCAATAGTAGATTTATTTTATATGGAAGTGTTTTAGGCGTTGGCTTTTTTCAATTAATAAGAGAAATACTTTTATTGTGTAAATCAAAAAAATTCTTTTTTAAACATAATAAATATTTGAAAATAAGAACTTTCATTACATCGAAGATAGGAAGGGCTATAACTCTTATTTTTATATTTGTGGGTATTTTTGGTTCAGCAGGTACTACATATTTTGACTATAAAACAGATAAGGGCTTTTCTTCTGTGAGTGAAATTTATGAAAGTATGCCAATTGTTTTGATTCAAGATATTGAAAATCAAAATGGAGTGAATGGACAACTGTTAGAAACACAAAACGAAATAGATTTAGATGAATACAACTATGTTGAGCCAAAATCTACTTTATTATCACCAAAGCAATATAAGGCGTGGCAAACTTATGAGTCTAATGCTGGTGATAAATGCTCCATGAGAATAAAATATCATGAAGTAGTGGGGGAAATTCTTGCTAGAATATTGGCAAAGGAAATAGAGATATATGAAGCAGATGAAAATAAAATTAATAAATTAGAGTTTAAGGGATTAGATGAAGTATATGTATATCAAGATTCACATGAAAAAAATATATCTGTATGTCAAGGCAAAAGAGTTATGTTTATTAGATATAATGGGGATCAACCCGTTGAAAAGATTATAAGTGAAATGGCAGAAGTTTTATAGGAGGGGGCAAAGGGAATTAGCAGATATAGTCTTGGATTTAAAAGGGCATATGATTATGCATTGTTATCAATGATGCTTGTATTAGTTTTTTGATGATAGGCTTTTTAACTAGCATGATATTTTAACTTTAATGATGTTGATTGCGGCTATAGCAGTTTTTGCACTTATTGGATTAGAAATTTGTTTTTACTATTCGCTATTAAGGGGAATTCGTGAAATTTCTACACAGCTTGGAGAAGAAAAATTTGCAGACAAAATAGAAAAATTCTGGTACATATTTATTTGGACTGCTATTATATCAACCTTTTCTATGTTTTTTATTACCATTGCATTTCAACAATTATTCGTAATTTTAACTTTCATTGCAGTAATTGCATTAGTGATAGTAAACATAATGCTGTATGTTTATATTTATAAAGCATATAAGCTTTTAAACGGAAGAGAAATACCAAAATAAATGAAGCAAATGAGGGTAGTGACATAGAAGATTTAATTGGTGATGAATGGAAGATGGATGAGAAGGGTGTTTTATGAAAAGAAAATTTTTTAGTGTATTAATCTCTATAAGTATAATTTTTAGTATGAGCATGGAAATGAATACAACGGTATATGGAGGTCAAACTGAAAATGTAAATATTACATTACCGAATTTCAAAGTTACGATGAACGGTGAGGTAGTTAATAATGACTACAGTAAGTATCCATTAATTGTTTACAACAACATTACTTATTTTCCTATGACTTACAGTGATTGCAGGTATCTTGGCATTGAATCCACATGGAAGGGAAATAAAGCGGGCTTATTGGTGGATGCTACAGGGGTAACAGCTGCCTATAATCCGTATAAGTCAGCTTCAAAGAATGGCAAAAGCTATGCAGCAAAAATCTGCACATTTCCAATTAAGGTTAATGGAAAAATGGTGAATAGTAGCACGGAGCAGTATCCACTTCTCTCATTCCGTGATATCACATATTTCCCTATGACATGGAAGTATGGTGTTGAACAGTTTGGATGGGACTATACTTTTGATGGAAAAAATGGTCTGGTTATAAAATCAAAGAATATAAAGCTGGATCAGATTGCACTTCCAAATGGCAGGGCAAATGAGAACCAATATAGTAATTATGCGGGCAGGAAGAGTACCTGTATAATGGTTAAAAATGGATATTTATATTTTGATAATAATACAGGTGGAATCATGCAGGCACCGCTTTCCAACACCTCTAATGCAAAGAAATTGTACCAGCTAGAAAAAGATTTTTATTCTGAAGATGATTATGATAGGCATTGCTTCTACGAAGAAAATGGTAAAGCTATGTTTTATTTTCATTCGGGCGGAGCTACTATGGGATCAGATCATAGGTTTGAATTAAATTCAGACGGAACTATAAGGGAGATTCAATGGGATTATCGTCAAACTACAGCAATTGGTGATAAGCTTTTTATGGTTTGGATTGGACCGATGCCGGGACCGGGAGGATTAGGCATGGAGAAAAAAGGGCAAACGGAGCCGGTATCAATTGGAAGTAAGGAGTACTGGTATGATACCTTAACGGTAAAAAAATTTGGTGGGATACCTGATTTGGCAGGAAGTTTTGGCGGTGTACCTGATTTTTCGCTTATAGGAAATCAATTGTTTCTAAGAGCAGCTAAAGTATTAGAGAAATCCAGTGATGGGAATTATAGATTAGATGCAAAGCAAGTATACAAGGTAAACATCGATACCAATGAAGTTACTAAAGTAAGTAATTCTAAAGAGGATGTTGACACGGCGCAGATGGAAGACGACAATCTTTATTACTTAAGCAAGGGTAGTATCTATAAAATGTCACTTAAAGATGGAAAAGAAATTTTTCTGGGAAAAGCAGAAGGAGTACCTGAATTCGAATCTGAAATTATCTTTAAGGTGCTGGGTGGAAAGGCTTATTTTGCAAAAGAAAATAAGCAGTTATACGTGTTAGGCAATAATGTTTCACTTAATCCTAATGCTGAATTGATATCCATGAAGATAACAGGGGATAACAAAAAATACTTAGCTTGCACATTTAAAGAGACAACGAATGCTAAGTACAGACTTATGGTATTTGACCAATTTGGAAAGGTTGTATTCAAAACTTCTGACTGTGGAAGCAATGTGACTGTAGAAGGGAATACGCTATACTTCTATAATATTACTACAGAAAAAGTATGCAGCTGTAAAATAAAGTAAAGTAAAGCTCTTCAAGAATAAATAAAAGGTTAGGGGAATTATGTCATTTGGTTTAAAAGTATGGCTGGTAATATGGTCAATAGTTACTGTTTTTTACATGATAAAAAGTTATATAGATCCATATAATGATCGTTTTTTATATAATCAGATTGAAAACTATATATTTATTTTTACACCTTCTTGTTGTGTGTTGTTTGTAAGTATTTATTTTCAAATCCTAAAGAGTCTTTTTAAGAACATAGCGTTACCATGCTGTATTGCAATTATTACCTATTTTATAGTTTTAATAGCCGCCTTGCCATATGGCCTTTTAGGCTGCCTGCTGGCTGGCCTTGTAGTTTCACCAGTTGGACTTTTTCATTACAAGCTTTCCGTTACATTCTTTGGTGACATTGAGTTTTAAAATAGAGAATAATAAAAAAAGAAAATAATGTAGATTTTAGGTAGGAGATAAAATGTTAATTTCACAGATTTTTTGGATGTTAAAACAATATTTAGTTTTTGCAATTTTGGGAGTTGCTTTTTTAGCAATACTATTTTGTATCATTTACTTTATAGTATACAGAAAGTTACTAAAGGGGAAGAAAAAAATAAACCTTAAATCAGCTTCCATAGCAGCTGTATTTGTGTGTTATATTCTAATGGTTCTATATGCCACGTTGTTTAGTAGAGGGTCAATGGGATATTGTTCAGTAAATTTGGACTTGTTTAGTTCCTATCTGGAAGCATGGAACAGCTTTACTTTAAGAGGGTGGCAGCTTTTAATTTTAAACATTGTTATGTTTGTTCCATTTGGAATGCTGCTGCCATTAGTTAACAAGAAATTTAAAAGTGTGATTTGGTCTGCTAGTGCAGGTGCTCTATTTACTTTATTGATTGAAACGGTACAGCTCATATTTAATCTTGGCGTATTTGAGGTGGACGACATCGTTAATAATTTTGCAGGTGCCATGATTGGATATGGTTTAATCATGGCCATGCTGTCCGTATTACATAGAGAAACGGAATTGTTAAAGAAGATTACATGCTACTTATTACCTTTGGTTTTGGTTATTGGTGGATTTGCAGGTATTTTTATAAAGTATAATATGAATGAACTGGGAAATCTGGAAGAAGCTTATAGTACAAAAATAGAATGTGAAGATGCGAAAATTACTTCAGATATAAAACTGTCAAAAGAATCTAAAAAAGATGCGATATATAAAACAAAGGTATATGATAAAAAAACGGCACTTAAATATGCTGAAAAAATCTTTAAGGGAATAGGGATACCTGCGGATAATTTAAAAATTCTTCAGTTTAATGACAATGCCCTATATACATCACATAATAAAAGTGAATATAGCTTATGGATTGACTACGCTGGGGGAATGTATTGCTATACAGATTACACATTTGATAAAAGTAAACCTGCAAGTGAGCCGATTGAAGAGAAAACCATCATTTCCGCATTGAAAAAAATGAATATCAGTGTACCAGAGGGCTTGACATTTGAAAATAAACAGCAGGAAGGACAATTTTGTTTTAAAGCAGATATGACAAAATATAAAGATAAATATCTTCTAGGGGAACTTAGAGGTACTCTTTATCAGGATGGAGTTATAAGAAATTTAGAAAATAATCTGGCGGTTCTGGAAAAGTATAAAGGTGTAGATGTTATAAGTGAATTTGAGGCCTTTGAGAAAATCAAAGAGGGAAAGTTTAATTTATATCTTGATAAGCAAATGTCATCCCTTACAATTGAAAGTGTAAATTTAGAATACAGAGCAGATAGCAAGGGGTTTTATCAGCCAGTATATAATTTTAAAGTAAAAATTAATGGTGAGGAAGACCATATTCCTGTTCCGGCTATAGATTAGTAGATTTAAGATACTTGGGGGAATTTGACAATGGAAGATAAAGCGGTTTATGATTTAAAGTCACTTAAATGGGTGATTTTGGGGATAATGATTAGTTCAATCAGCATATTCTTACAAATGGGCACAGGCTTAGTTGATACGGATTTATCAAGTGTAGTCATACTATTTAGTGTGCTTAGAATAATAGGCTGGGCTATTGTTATTTTAGGATTAAGAAAAATCAGGGAATATGGTAAGTTTAATAAATGTTATAAGTCTTCTATATGGATGTTAGTAATTATGGTAGTAGGGGTTATGCCGATGATATTATTAGCCGTACTGATTACATTTTATTACTGTCTGTTTAAAAGCTTAGAGGAAATTGCATTACAATTGAAAGAATACGCCTTTGCAAAATTAGCAGATCGAACTTTCATGATTTCTGCTTGGACATTTATTTTAGCGCTTTGCATTATGCCTATTTCTGCCTGCATATTTGAAGCTCTGCAGACTATGATTATGGATATTTTAATCATAATAACAGCAATAATATGTGTAGTGATTTGTGCTTTTATTTATCTAGCGTATAAAAAGTTAGATGGAAGAGAAATACCGGATTTAGCAATGAGGGAAAATAATTAAATATTTAGGAATTGACATATATCGGCAATCTATATATAATCTTATATAGATTGCCGATATATGTAGATTATAGATATATTTGGTTTGGACAAAAGGGGGATTATATAAATGAAAGTAGATAAAAGCTTAACTAGTGGCAGCACCACCATGCTTGTGCTAAAGTTGCTTGAAAATCAGGATATGTATGGATACCAGATGATAGAAGAGCTAGAAAGAAAGTCCAATAATGTGTTTACATTAAAGGCTGGAACATTATATCCCATATTACACGCTTTAGAGCAACAGGGGATGATCACTGCTTACGAAGGCTTATCTGAAGAGGGGCGTGCTAGAAAGTATTACAAGATCACAGAGAAGGGTAAGAAACTTTTCCAGGAGAAGAAGGAAGAATGGACGGTTTATGCCGCAGCAGTAAAAGATGTACTGGGGGGTGTTTCTTATGCCACAGTGTAACGAAGAACAAAACTTTGGTAAAGCCGGTGAATATGTGAAAAAAGTATGTGAGCAGATTCGTTGGGAGAGAGCACATAAAGTAATTTCTGAAGAACTGCTGAATCATATAGAAGACCAGAAAGAAGCTTACATCAAAAAAGGGCAAAGGGAGCAAGAGGCAGAAAGAAATGCGATATTAGAGATGGGCGATGCGGTTACAGTAGGACAGCAGCTTGACCGAACTCACAGACCAAAGCCTGAATGGGGAACTATAGTAATACTTTGTATTTGTCTTATACTAGGGGCTTTTATTCAATTTATTATTAGCTATTATTCTGGGATGAATGGTGAGAACTATGATTCTGCATTTAAAGATTATTTAGTTTCTGTTCCATTTGGGCTAGCTGCTTTTTTATTTGTATATTTTACAGATTTTACTTTAATCATAAGAAGCCCAATATTTTTTTATTTTAGTATTTTAGCTGCTTCTGGTGGTATTATAATTAATTCTACAGCCAGATTTGGAACGTATGGACATATCATTTGTACAGCTATGCTTTTGTGCCCCATGTATGCAGCTATTGTGTACAATTATCGGAATAGTGGGTATGGCGGAATTATTAGATCAGGGATTATAGCCGTTTTAACCCTTGGAGTTTTTGCTTATGGCGGGGGATATATGGCGTGTTTTCTATTTGCCATATCTGGGCTTATTATCCTTACAACTGCCATCAGTAAAGGCTGGTTTTCAGTCAAGAAATGGAAAGCATTCCTATTAGTATATGTTCCAGCCTTATCCGTATTAATGTATACTCTTTTAGCAATACAGGCACATATCAGCCTAAGAGGAAGGGGAATCATTTTACCAATCAGTAGTTTGATTCATCAACAAGATAGCCCAGATTTTTATGTTTTAATGGTTCTTAAGCAGTATTTACAAAATCTAAAACTATGGGGAGAAGGAATGCCAGCCTTTCCTAATTCCTTAAGTCCATCGACCATTGAAAAAATATTACCTTGCTGGGGTTCTGATTATTCATTGGTTTATATTGCATATAAATTCGGATATGTCTGTGCGGCTATTTTAATTGCAATGCTAGCATTTCTACTTATAAGAATGCTTGTTATTACCTTAAGACAAACAAGTGAATTAGGATTTATAGTGTGTCTTTCTGTTACTATAGAACTCTTTATTCAATCGGCATTTTATATATCAAGTAATCTTGGAGTTATGACAGCTGTAGTAGGACCATTACCATTTATTACATATGAAGAAAAGAGTTTTATTGTCAATATGTATTTAATGGGATTGTTTTTATCTGCATATCGAAACAAATCCATAGTAAGTGATAAAGATATGAAGTCAAAAAAATTATGGCTTGGGTTAATATTAAAGAAGAAAAAAAGTACTGGTGGTGACAACTATGCAGGAATATAAAAGCCAAAATGACATCACTGATAATGCTGTTGGTGAATTTATCATAAAAGTATGTGAGCAGATCCGATGGAAAAAGGCGCACAATAGCATTTCAGAGGAACTGCTAAATCATATAGAAGATCAAAAATCGGCTTTTGTAAGAAAAGGGCAAAAGGAAGAAGAGGCAGAGAAAAATGCTATATTGCAAATGGGTGATGCGGTTACAATAGGACAGCAGCTAGACAGAACTCACAGACCAAAGCCGGACTGGGGTGTTTTTATATTAGTTTTTGTGTGTATATTGGTGAGTGTAGCATTACGGTATTTTATTTCCTTAAATAATGGGGAGGATGGGGGACAGGCTATAGGATATTTTTATTCTTATTTAAAAGTTCTGCCCTTTGGTATGGTTGCAATGATAGGGATGTATTTTACAGATTACAGCCTGATTGGGAAATATCCGAAGATTCTTTATGGGGCGGCTTTAGCAGTAACCCTATTATTGTTCAATTTTGCACCTCAACTGAATTATGTTTATATCCATGTGTTTTATTGTGCAGTATTGTTGATACCACTTTATGCAGGATTGGTGTACAGCCAGCGTGGAAAAGGGTATTTAGGATTGGTATACTGTGGTGCAGCAGGGGTTATTAGCTGTATAGTATTTGAGTGGGGACCATCGATTATGTCAGTATGGATGTTTTCCATAAGTGGTGCTGCTATCCTCACGGCAGGTATAAAAAAAGATTGGTTTCAGGTACGAAAAAAATATGCCTTAGCTTCAGTATGGGGACCTGTACTATTTGTAATAATGGCACCTTTTATTTTGTGTTTTAGAAGATTTAAATACATGTTTATTACAGAAGGAGCAGAATACTCTCAAGGCTATGTGTTAAGGGCAATACGAGAATTTCTTTCCAATTCTAAAATATTTGGTCAGGGTACATTGCCTTCTTTCGTAACCCAGGAAAATTTAAGTTATGCTCATGGTAGAGCCATAGAAGGGCTGCTGCCATATTGGCAAAATAATTATTGTCTGACCTATATGATTTACAAATTTGGGTGGGTCGTGGCAGGAATCACTGTTATTTTAGTAGCATTTCTGATGATCAAACTCTTTAAGATTGTACATAAACAGAGCAGCCAGTTAGGATACATGATTTCTTTTGCAGTAGCAATAACTATAGTATCACAATGTATAATTTTCTTATTGGCTAATTTAGGTTTATGCGTATGGGCTACATGCCCATTACCGCTCATTTCTCCAGGGAATATAAGCTTAATTGTAAATATGGGGTTGATGGGACTGATACTATCTGTATATAGAAATAATTCAATTGTCAGGGATAGGATTATACAGATAAAATTAGTTGAGAATTTCAATGGTTCTAATGTAGAACAACATAGCTTACAATTAGGAAAGTGGCAGTTGACAATAAGAAAACTGTAAATGAAATTCTATGAGAACAAAAATGCCTACTGTTAATCACACAGTAGGCATTTTATTTATTCTTGTTTTAATTTTATTTTCCTATGCTTCTCGTAATCGTTCTACAATACTTTGTTTATCTGTTGTATGGTAAACAATTAAAGGAACTAGAATTCCTAAAGTGAATAACAGGGGTAAAATAATCACCAGCGGCCAGAAAACCAAATGATAATTAAAAAACCACACTTGAGCGCACATAGGACGTACAATCAGCAGGGAGCAGCCGATACTTAGCAAAGCGGATATTGCCATGGTGAAAGCTGCATAATAGCCGCCTTCAAAGCATAGCATTTTTATAAGCTGGCTGCGGGTCATACCAATACTTTGCAGCATTGCAAATTCTTTTCGTCGAATCAGGATGCTGGTCAAAATGGCATTTATAAAATTTAAGATGCCAATGAATCCAATAATAAGGGATAAAGAGCCACCAATTAAAACTGCTGTATCTTGTATGCCCTCTAAGCCTGCTAGTGCAGTGAACTTAGATTCATAATTCATGGTTGGTTCAATTCTGTCAGTATACTGCTTTAAAAAGGTTTCAGTAAGTGCCTCTTTATCATCCGATACATTAAAAGTATAGCTCATGACGAAGCTGTTGCCAGTTAATTCTTTATATATAGAACCTGGCAGGAAGAAGATTGAACCCATCCAGCTCCCATCAGTATTCGTATTTGAGTTTGCAATAACATGACCAAGAACAGTCATTTCTCGCACATGATTGTTGCAGGTCAAAGAGATTACAGCGCCAACCTTGTGGTTGAAGCTATCCATTTCAACATTGCCGTTGTCGTCTGTCATTACGCCTTCAAGAATATAATTACCTGTAGCAAGTTTTTGTTTGTCAAGCTCCCCGTCCACAAGGTGTAGGCAGGAAAACGGAAAACCGTCAAGACCATAAAGAGCTGTGGAAAATGAACCATCAGGGTTCTTGTTCATTGTCTGTTTAGAGGTTTTACTTGCATAGCTGCTCCAGCTGCCATATAGACGTCCTCCACTTTCAAAACCCTCCTGTTGGTTGACAGCAACAATGAAATCTTCGCTTAAGGCACTGTCTTTGCCGCTGTATTTGTTGTTAAATAAATCTGCATGACCAATTAAAAAGTCGGAATCACTAAATCGTTCAAGAGCTCTATTCACGTCCACACTTTGTGATATGGTGAACACCGTGTTGGTAAGGACGATGCTAAGGCTTAAACTAAGGATTACTAGCACAGTACGCTTTTTATTACGACCTAAATTTGTAAGAGCCATACGTTTTGGCTCAGCACCATTTTTGGATTTCTTTAGTTTTTTTCCACTAACTGGAGTGCTATCGATATAACCCACTGCTTCAACGGCAGACACTTTTGCCGCTATCCTTCCTGGCTTGTAAGTACTGATGAACACAGTAATCAGCGCAAAAGCAACAGCTCCTACAAAAATGAGCGGGTTAGGTGACACTGATACGGCGCTGCCAGCGTAGGCAGATTGAACCATTAATATGGGTACTAACTTCTTTCCCACAAAGAATCCAGACAGCAAGCCAAGAGGTATACCCATCAATGATAAGATCAGAGCCTGCCGACGGATAATAGTACGAAGCTGTCGGCCGGTTGTTCCAATCGTTTTTAAAAGACCGTAAAAACGTATATCCCGTAAAACGGAGATTTGAAAGATGTTATATATGATTAAATAGCCTGTAAAAACAAACAGTAGCAATGCACATGCAAGCGAGGTTACAGTGGCAGCATCAAGATTAAAGCCCGTGGACATATACGCCCAATTAATACCGGTTGCAATATAGTTTGGCGAGTTTCCTTCCATAGAATAGCCACTTTCTGATAAGACAGTTTCTAATTTCTGCGCGATGTTTATGCTGTTTTCGAACTTCATGTAACCATAAATAGCCCCTGTAAGAGAATAGTCCTCATAATAGGTATTTTGCAGTTCGTCTTGATGTGCATTCATATAGGCACGAGAAGAAAAGATTTGTCCTACATTGAAGCCAGGATCACTTTCCCACCAGCCGGCCAATACGAAATCACGTTTAATTGCCTTACCATGTACCGTAAGCTCTAAAGTGAGAGGCGTACCGACTTCCAAGGGGACATTCATTAACTCCAATGTCTTGGTATCTGCAATCACCTCATTTTCGGTTTGTGGTTTGTGTCCGCCTGTAGGTTCGGCAAATCCATATTTTAGTCCAATATCATCGTAATACCAAAATTCTGAATGTCTCTTAATGAGAGCTTCATTGTCAACATCATCACAAAGTATTCGGCAGTATGCCATTTTCTTGATAAGAGGGTGTTTACTGATGGTATTATACTCTTTATCCGTAACATATTTAATCGTAGCGTGACCATCTCCACCCGACATAACCATATTGGCTCGCTGCATACTTTCCAAAGCTCCAAATGCCATGGTTAAAACGCTTGTAAACAGTAGAGCAGTCAGAGCAATAGCCATCACTGCGATTACATTTCGTATTTTGTTGGCGCGAAAGCTTTTATGGGCTAGATTACGGATAGCTTTTTTATTTTTTACATGCATCATGAACGCTCACCACCTACAATTTTACCATCTTCAATTCGTATGATACGATCTGCAAGTTGTGCAATTTCCTCATTATGTGTAATCATGACGATGGTTTGTTTAAATTTTTCGCTAGTCACTTTTAGAAGTCCCATTACATCCTGGCTGGTTTTACTATCTAAATTGCCCGTAGGCTCATCAGCAAGAATAATCGCAGGCTTTGAAGCCAATGCTCTTGCAATGGCAACACGTTGCTGCTGACCTCCGGAAAGGTTGTTTGGCAAGTTCTGAAGTTTGCTGTTAAGCCCTAGTGTATCGATAATTTGTGTTAAATAATTTTCATCAGGCTCATTACCGTCCAATTGGATGGGCAGCACAATGTTTTCATACACATTGAGTACTGGAACAAGATTGTAATTTTGGAATATAAATCCAATCTTACGGCGCCGAAAAATTGTCAGTTCCTCGTCTTTTAGAGAAAAAATCTCTTTGCCATCAACAGTAACACTCCCGCTGGTAGGGCGGTCAAGGCCGCCAAGCATGTGCAGTAAAGTTGATTTGCCACTGCCTGAGGTACCTACGATGGCTAGAAATTCTCCATTTTCTATTGACAGGTTCACACCATCTAGTGCGTGAACAGCCGTTTCAAAGCTGCCATATTGTTTTCTTAAATCTTTTGTATTAAGTATCATCATTAATCTCCTCCAAAACAAAAATCTGTATCACAGTTTTCCATGATACAGACAGTATAGCAACACAATCTTTCCACATTCTTTCTTAAATCTAACAGTTTTGAAAGATTTACCTTTTTTCCGTTGGTAGAAAAACTGAAAAAGTAGAGCCTTGACCTGGCTTTGAGGAGACTTTAATGTATCCTCCAGCAGAAATAATGATTTCTCTGGATAAAAACAGACCAATTCCAACACCCTCCTCATTACTGACTGCTGGGGATCGGTAAAAACGTGAGAATATTTTGCTCTGTTCTTCTTCTGCAATGCCAATTCCTTCATCTGTGATATCAATACGACAAAACAACTCATAGGGCAAGGCTTTCATTTTTATTATGCTTTTGGCAGGGGAATATTTTACTGCATTATCAAGAATATTATATATTGCCTCAGTAGTCCATTTTATATCAAGGTATGCTGTGATATCTGTTTGTTCAACTTGAAGAGAGATTTCTTTGGCCTGTGATTTTGGTTTTATTTCAGATATAGCAGTATCAAACAGCTTTTGAATGGATTGCTTTTTCGGATTGACGGTGATGATACCAGTTTCCAAACGCGAAATTTTCACAAGTGCTCCAATCAAAAAACTTAACTTTTCAGCTTGATAGGATAAGGCTTTCACGCAGACTGAGCAGTTTTCAGGAAGTTCATACTCGCTTAAAAGTTGTGAATAAAGCAAAATATTGGCAATGGGCGTTTTGGTCTGGTGAGATATGTCGGAAATCAGGCCTTTTATTTTATTCTTTTCTTCAGTTAGGTTTTTGGAAGACACGACGCAACATGACAAATATTGCGTCATTTTAGTTTCCACAGCAGACAATGCTGACTCGTCAAAAACGCTCTCGCTGAAGTCACCATTTATGGCGCTGTTCAGCATGATATTTAGATTATTCATTATATGGCGCATTTTTCTTTGATATAGGAGAATTGTTATCGTTGCGGCACCAATTGCAACAACAGCCACAATAACACAAATCAAATCTAACTTGTTCATCATTTTATCACCCATGTGTAACCAATACCGTAAACGGTTTTGATATATTGTGGAGAGGATGGAGAGTCCTCCAGTTTGTCGCGCAATCGCTTGATGGTGACCGAAAGTGCATTTTCATCCACATACTCTGCGCCATCCGTCCAGATTAAGTCAATTAGCTGGGTTCTTGTTATCGTATTTCCTCGGTTCTCAATTAAAATGCGAAGCAGCTTTTGTTCCGTTTTACTGAGCTCTATAGGAACGTCGTTTTTAAAAAACTCCATTTTGCTAAAGGAGAACAAAAAACCGTCCCATTTTATCGTATCTGAAATAGTAGAATGAACATTTCTTAAACGGGCGTTTACTCTTGCCCGTAGAATCATTAAGCTGAAGGGCTTAGTAATATAATCATCAGCCCCAAATTCCAAACCTGTAACCACGTCTGTTTCCATATCGTTGGCGGTTAAAATAATAACTGGAATATCGGATGATTTTCGAAGATCTTTGAGAAAATCCAGCCCGTTTCCATCAGGCAGATTGATATCTAGAATAATTAAATCAAAATGAATAGATTCTATGTTTTGCTTTGCGGAACGCAGATCTTTTACTTGAACAAAAGTAATTTCACTGTCTTTTAGTGCAAGCGATATGCCATTGCTTAATGAAATATCATCTTCAATAATTAATATCTTTTTAATAGCAGACACCTCCTGTCGATAACTATTCACAATACCTCTCTACCAATAAGTCCAAAAAGCATTTACCTGTTCTTGAAACTCTGTTCAAATCATTGAGAACTATGGATATTTCTTTAGTGGAATCCAATTCCAATTCAATAACGTTGATATTACATTTGAATTTTTCTGCTAGGGTTTTATTCACAACTGCCAGACCTAAATCTTTTTCAGCCAATGTAATAGAAGATAGAAGATCCGGAGCCTCCAAAACCTTTTTTAAATAAATTCCTTTTTTAGAGAAAATTTCTTCTAAAAGACAGAATTCTTCATTTCCTTTTGACCAGATAAAATTCAACTGTGCCAATTGCTCAAAAGTAATCTTTTTATTTACCCCATTACTTTTAGCACCGATTAAGCAAAGATCTTCATCCATCAGTTTGACACCCATTAATTCTGAAATAACGGGGGAATAGGTAATGCCAAAATCTATATCTTGGCTTTTTACCATATTTTGGATTTCTTTGCTATTCCCAGTAGTTAATTCATATTTTACATTGGGGTATTTCTCCCTAAACTCTGACATTATATCAGAAATCCATGTATATGCAACAGAATTAATCAGTCCGATCTTTATAATACCCCTATCAATACTATTAATAGATACCGCCCTCTCATTTAAAATGTCATAGCTATCACATACCTCCTTAATAAAAGGTAATAATTCAATGCCTTCATTTGTTATTTTAATCCCTGATTTATTTCTAAATAAAAGAGTGGTGTTAAGTTCTTCTTCTAAACTATTTAGCATCTGGCTTATGGCAGACTGAGTATATCCCAGGTATTTGCCAGCCTTTGTAAAACTGTTTAATTCAACCACCTTAAGAAAAGCCTTATATTTTGTATAACCCATTTTATTTACCTCACATTAGGAATTCTTATGACATACATTAAAAAGATTCGTTTTACTTATTTATATATCGATAATATACTAACAATATATATAATGCAACATCATTTAGGAGAGATTTAATGAGTAAGCAACTGAAAGCAGATTTTATGCTATTGATTGTAGTTTTATCATGGGCTTTTCGTTTTTACTGACAGATATCAGTACAGAATCTCTTGATCCATTCAATTTGAATGCTGTCAGATTTCTAGTTGCTTTTTTTGTTGCTGTGATATTTACTTTTTCTAAGCTTAGGAATATTTCTAAAGAAACGCTTAAATGGAGTGTATTGTTGGGATGTATTCTTGCGGTTATGTATGCCTGCATGAATATAGGTGTAAAAAATACTACTTTGTTTATTTTTTTCTCTTATCACAGAGAATCCACATTTGCCTTATACTCCAAAAGTATGGATTGCAGTTCTGTTTCTTGCAATCTTCTGTACAGGGCTTGCCTTTCTTATTCAAACTCTGGCACAGCAATACACCAGCGCCTCACACGTAGGTGTAATATTTTCACTAGAGCCTGTTATTGCTGCTTTTGTTGCGTATTTCTTTGCTGGTGACATACTGACCATAAGAGCGTATTTTGGGGCTTGCCTAATGGCCCTTAGTATATTTATTATGGAAATAGACTTTAGTTCTTTAAGGAGGAAAATAAGTAATGGATGATATCATGGATGTAAAGTGTAAAAGAGATGAACTTTTACAGAAGGCAATGGAAAACCATTCATTTATGCAGGTTTTCTATGGAGATATTGAAGGGGATGAAGATGAAATTATATTAAAAAACAAGTTGATTCTTTTGAACAAAGCGATTGACGATTTTCAATCGGATATTTGTGGTTGCGGTCAAGGAATAAGAATTCAATCCATGAAAAGTCTGATTAAAGAAATTCAACGTTATATATAAAGAATTAATTAAAATTAGAAAATTTTAAAGGAGAGTGTTTTTATGACTTTAATGCCATTTATTTGTTTAGGGGTAGGTTTACTGGCTAGTATCAAACAGCTGCCTGCCAAAGTTTTGCAGGCTGTAGATTGGATTATTAATATTGCCTTAATCGTATTAATGCTAACAATTGGTATGAACATAGGAATTAATGATTCTGTTATGCTGAATTTACCAGTGATAGGGTTAAATTGTGTAGTTATATCGTTAAGTGCCATTATATTTAGTATTATATTTGTAGTTCTAGTAGAAAAAACCTTGCTGCCACTTTCAGAATTGCAGGAAAAACTTTATATTGAAAAAATAGATGTTAATAAAGAAGTTGATATCAGTCAGGAAGAGGAAAAGAAAACTTCAACCCTGGTTTGGATTATGCCAGTCAGCATCATAGCTGGAGTAATTATTGGATATTTTTTATTACATGAAAGCTCTTCAACATATTTAGGCTATAGCTTATATGGCTCTCTGATTCTTCTATATACAGGAGTAGGCATCAGTCTTGGAACCAATAGAAAAGTATTTGGATACGTAAAAATTCTTGGATTTAAAGTGGTGTACATATCATTGGCTATATTTGTAGGAAGCGTAATAGGAGGAGCGTTATCAGGGCTTATACTGGGATTGCCTTTACACATATCTATACTTTCAGCAGGAGGAATGAGCTATTACAGTATAACAGGGGCATACATGACGCAGACTTATGGAATCGAGGTAGGGACTTATGGTTTTATGGTAAATGTAATGCGTGAATTTTTTACAGTCATACTTTTGCCGATTTTAATTAAGATCAGCAAGGGAAGCCCAATTGCAGGTGGGGCAGCAGGAAACATGGATACCATGCTGGTACCAGTAACCAAATTTGTAGGTGCAGAATTGGGATTAGTAGCATTGATAACTGGTGTTATCTTGACTTTCTTTGTTCCTTTTGAATTGCCCATTTTATCGAACTTATTAAATAGTATCCTATAATAGTGCATTTTTAAGCAGGCGTAAGCCTGCTTTTCTACGTTTTTGTTACATTTTGGGAAATATGTTGATAAACATAGATTATAATTATAAAATAGATAAAAGTATTGTACGAAAGTGTATTTGAAAAGATACAGGGGGATTAAATGAAAAAGAGAGTTTTGGGACTTTTTTTGCTTATTGTAGTAATTGCTATTTTGGGAGCTTGTGGGGATAAGAAGGAAACTGAAAATACAGCAAATGAGAAAATTATTTCTGCTCAAGCAGATAAACTGGTAAAAGACAAGCTGATATCAACGTATAAAGAAATGGGCATTAACATAGAACAGTATGAAATTAGTAAAGTTAAGCTTGTAAAACAGGTTCCATATAGTGAGGGTGGCACCTTTGATTTTTATGAGATTAACCTTCGGTTAAAACCTAAAAATACTCAGCAGTTAGATGAAATTGAAAAAAGAGATCAAATAAAATTTACCCGTGATAAAGAGGGGTGGATAGTAAAAAATCCTGGAATTGGTGATATCTATATATCTGCATACGATGATGGAAAAAAGTTATATGAATTCCTGTGGCTTATAGAAAAACAACTGCCAAGAACTAAAAAAGGTGAATTGGATTTTAAATCATATATTGAATACCGTTATGAACAAATAAAACCTATGAAAATAGAAGATGAATATACGTTGACTTTAAATGATAGTAAGATAAGTATTGGTGAAAATTATAAAGGGAAAATTCCACTTGATGATGCTCGAGTGGTTAAGAGTGATTCTGGAGATTTGATGAGTGGGTTTACAAGTCACAGGGAAGTATGGAAAACCAAAGAACTTTGTGCAGAAACCTATTGCTATTTTGAGAGACATTATGAACCTGTTTTAAGAATGGTAACTACAGATTCCAAGGTAGAAACTAATAGAGGTATAAACGTAGGAAAATCAGAAGAAGAACTATTTAATGCTTATGGTGTGGATAATCTGTTTTTTTCCAGTAAATCTTTTGGTGGTGAATGGCTTAACAGTTTTGCGGAGGAACAAAAGGTATTAAAAGGAAATGAAGATTGGACTTGTTTGGGATTCACTGGGAAAGATGACACGCAGAATTACATAGCCTTTTACATGAATGAGGGAAAAGTAGCAGCCATAGAAATGGGTACAGGTTTTGATTATAAGCCTTTTGCAAAGGAAGAAATCCAGTATCCTTTGGAAGTAGACCCCCTTATAAATGATCATATCGATGAACCCAATGTTATGAAATATGATGTGGTGATACCAAAGGTCAAAACTTCAGTTAATGGAAGTGACAATTTTAATGCCCTTATTCAATTAGATTTCCAAAATATAATTGAGTGTTCACAGAATAAAAAATATGAGCCAAGTACTGCGGGATTTTCCTACCCGTGGGTTAATATCAATTATAGTATTAGTAATTTAGGAAAAGTTGCCGTATTGAATATTTTTACAACATATTCTTCTGCTTTAGGTTCCGGAAGTGAAAGCTATGTCAATTCTTACTACTATGATACGACTTGTGGAGCAAGGCTGTCGGAGGAGGCAGCGCTATATAGGCTAGGTTATTCAAGAGAAAGTATAGTAGAATATTTTAAATCACAATATCCAGATATTGTGAAGGATTTTATAAATCAAGCAGATTTAGCTAATAGCATAGTCTTCTATTTTCATGAAACTGGAGAGCCAAGATTTATTATAAACGGGTATGCGTGAAAGGGGAAAAGCAAAAATGTTTAGAACAATAAAAACAAAAGTAATAATCTTAATTCTAGTAATGATGCTGGTAATGGGAGTACCGATTTTAGGATTTGCAGAAGAAAAGAGTGTAGCTGATAATTTTAAAATTGTTGGTTATTATTCAGGAGATTTGTTTAATGAACCTGTAGAAAAATTACAGACAAACAAGATGACTCATATAATGTATGCATTCCTTATACCTAATGAGGATGGAACTGTTAAGCCACTTAATAAGCCAGAACAGCTCGCAGCAGTAGTTTCTAAAGCACATACAGATGGATGTAAGGTGTATATTGCACTTGGCGGATGGTCTTATGAGGGTAAACCACTTGTAGGGACTTTTGAAAAAGTAGCAGCTAATAGCAGTCTTAGAGCAAAGCTTATTGAAAGTGTTGTAAATTTCACAGTACAAAACAGCTTAGATGGTGTTGAAATCGATTGGGAGCATCCTAATGCTACCACAATCGGAAATTATGAAAAGTTTGTAGTAGAATTATCTAAAGCATTACAAAATAAAGACAAAAAACTGACTGCTGCAGTTAATGGCGCATGGTCAACTACGGCAGGACCTGAGGTCTCAAAGCTTATGACCGACAAATGTCTGAATTCTTTTGAGTTTATAAATGTGATGGGGTATGACATGAATAATGCTGAACACAGTCCTTTATGGTTTGGAACTACCTCAATTAATTATTGGTTGAACAGAGGTGTATCAGCTGACAGAATCGTACTGGGAATGCCTCTTTATGCAAGACCTAGCTGGCTGCAATACCGGCATTTAGTAGAACAGAACGTTAACAATGCTTATGTGGATTATGCAGCCACAAGTCCTAATGCCTCTTATTACAACGGACTGAATACACTGAGAGAAAAAACATCTATAGCTCTTAAGAAGGCTGGTGGTGTCATGTTTTTTGATGTTAACGAAGATGTGGATTGGCGTGACGCTGAGCTTGGAAAATACAGTGCAGTTTCCGAGGTTTATAAAACTATGGAAAATGCGCAAGGCTTAACAAGAGCAGAACTGCAGAATTATGTTACGGTTGTTCTAAACAATCAGAGCTTTCAGTTTAGTAAAAAGCTTGGACTAGGGGTACCTTTTTTAGATGAGAACCATAGAAGCATGGTGCCTATGAGAAAGTTACTGGAATCTATAGGTGCACAGATTACGTGGGATAATGCCTCTAAAACAGTTACTGCAGTTAAAAATTATCCCGCCACAAATGAATATCCAGCAGGAAAGAACGTTACAGTAAAAGTAACTATAGGGGATAGTTTTATAACAGTTAACGAAAAACGTGTAAATATGGATACTGAGGCAGTTATGAAGGAAGGGAGAACTTATTTACCGGCAAGGGCAGTACTAGAAGCATTTGGTTATG
Organism: uncultured Aminipila sp.; assembly: GCA_963524205.1. Classification (GTDB taxonomy): domain Bacteria; phylum Bacillota; class Clostridia; order Peptostreptococcales; family Anaerovoracaceae; genus Aminipila. The sequence goes on along the minus strand of CAURED010000010.1, from coordinate 18,035 downwards.
GGTTATCATGGAGTGATGCCAGCAGTACTGTTTATATAAAATCTAAGTAAAAAAGGAAGAAGGGGTAATTGATGAAGAGAAAGATTTTAGTATTTGCACTAATATTTGCATTAGGATGTTCCATGATTGCTTGTGGGAACAAGGTAGAAAATTACGATGGGGATGTTGAGAAAACACAAGGACAGACAAAACCACAAACAGAAGATGTAAAAAGTGATGTAGAACCGTCCATTTATGACCTTGCAATTTCAAAGAATATAGAGATTGATGAAAGTATGAATAATTATTTTGATGGGGATGCAGTAAAATCAATAAGAAAGATGGAACCTATGATTATGTCGGCGGCAAGATCTGTTAGAAAGGATATGGGTACGGTAATTCTATCAGGAAATGATAATGAGGAGTTTCAGTGGTACATAATTCAGGGGTTAATTGCAGCATATGGAGGAGATGCCACAAATACAACAGAAAATTATGTTATAATGAACCTGGATATGGTGGCAAAATATTTCAATTCATGTTTTGCAGATTTTAAGCTGCCGATTCCTGATTTACCACAAGGTTTTTCAACTACTTTCGATAGTGAAACCAGTGACTATAAAGTTCCATGCTTAGATGTTCCTCAAACTTATTTTACTGTGAAGGGTATTACTTTGAGCAAGGCAAACAGTGCGACAGATCCTACCATGTCTGCAACCATAATTGTAGAATTAAGTGATCCTGCAACAGAAGGAAATCCTGTTTATGGAACAGCAGAAGTTGAAGTAGTAAAGAATCTAGATTCCATATATGGATATAGCATTCAGAGTCTGACTTATACTGAAAAATAGGAATACGATTTTCTAAGATTTTATTTAATAAATTGAGATGTATTTTTTTGAAAGAAATCATAATAAAACCTTACATTTTCAAGTTGGCTCCAATGGCAGACTTTAAAATCTTTTGTATCTAAATTGTAAATCTTGGCATTTAAAGTACCAAGAAGAAATGGTGAATGAGTGGCAATAATAAATTGACAAGAGAGATATTTTGACCACTCATTTATTTTTTCTGCTAAAAGTACCTGATTTTGAGGAGAAAGAGACATTTCTGGTTCATCTAATAAATACAGGGAATCGGAATAGATACTATCTTCTAAGACCTGTAATGTTGCCTCTCCATTTGAGTATTTCTCAAGAGAAAAACGAATCTCATCAAGGCGTTTTTCGCATTCCCATGAATTCTTATATTGTTCTCGTTTTTCTTCAGACATACCTTCTAAAGTTTTCTGATACAGATGACCTTGCTTTAAAACTGCATCCTGTTGTATTTTTTTTACTTCATACATGATGTCTTCACTTTTTATATATCTGCTCTGGGGTGAAAGCATTTTAATACTTCTACCAAATTCATTGTCTGCATAAGTAAAATCACACTCATTTATAAATTGGTTAAAATAAATTAATTTGCCTCTTATAATCTCAGCACCTTTCATTTGTAATTTATTAGCCATTACGTTTAAAAGGGTAGATTTACCTGATGCATTGTTCCCGTATAAAATGGTAATAGAATCAAAATTAAGGTATCCGCAGTCTTTATGTTCAAATACATTGTAGGGATAAGCATTCGTGTTGGGTATTTTATTGTTAGAAATATTAAATCCGTTTATATAGATCATTTTGCCACCTATTCATCGTAAATTATATACACAATTAGAACAAATGTTCTGATAGAAGTATAATATATTTGAAGAAAAATAGCAATGAAAAAATTCGTAAGGTAAAACGGCATGGTGTGCAAAATTATGGTATAATGTCCACAGTATTGGCATTTGAAGTTTTAAATTAGGAATAGGATTTTAAGATAGTTATGACAAAGCATGAAATATTAAAAAAATATTTTGGATATAGTAGTTTTAGAGAAGGTCAGGAAGAACTGATTGATAGTATTTTAATGGGCAAAGACGCAGTAGGGGTTATGCCTACAGGTGCGGGCAAATCTATTTGCTATCAAGTTCCAGGAGTAATGCTAGAGGGTATTACATTGGTAATATCTCCGCTTATTTCCCTTATGAAAGATCAAGTAGGGGCATTGAATCAAGTGGGAATAAGGGCTGCGTATTTGAATAGCTCACTAACTCAGGGACAGTTTAGGAAGGCCTTACAGTTAGCAAAAGAGGGCACTTATAAAATAGTATATGTAGCTCCTGAAAGACTTGAATCAGAAGAGTTTTTAGATTTTGCATTACATATAAAAGTGTCTATGTTATGTATTGATGAAGCACATTGCATATCCCAGTGGGGACAGGACTTTAGACCTAGCTATTTGAAAATACTTAATTTTATTGAAAAATTACCAGAGAAACCTGTGATAAGTGCATTTACAGCAACTGCTACCAAGACTGTCAGAGAAGATATTATACGTATTTTAAAGTTAGAAAATTTTACACTTTTAGTTACTGGATTTGATCGAAGCAATTTATATTTTGCAGTAAAAAAGCCAAAAGATAAATTTGGATTTGTTGAAAAATATGTAGAAGACAATTGTGAAAAGAGTGGAGTTATTTATTGTGCTACCAGGAAAAACGTTGAAGAGGTGTGCTATAAACTGCAATCTGTGGGATTGCCGGTAACAAGGTATCATGCGGGATTATCTGACCAAGAGCGGAAGCAGAATCAGGATGATTTTATTTATGACAGGAAACCTATTATTGTAGCTACAAATGCTTTTGGCATGGGTATAGATAAGTCTAATGTTAGATATGTTATTCACTATAATATGCCTAAAAATATTGAAAGTTATTATCAAGAAGCAGGGCGTGCAGGAAGAGACGGTGAGACGGCTGAGTGTATTTTGCTTTATGGAGGGCAGGATGTTATAACCAATCAGTTTTTTATTGAGAATAACAGAGAGAATAGTGAACTGGATCAGGAAACTATGGAGATTGTAAAGCAGCAAGACAGGCAGAGGCTGAAGAAGATGACTTTTTATTGTGCCACAAATGAATGCCTTCGTGAATATATATTAAATTACTTTGGAGAGGGTAGCGGCAATTTTTGTGGTAATTGTTCCAACTGTGATACTGAATTTGAAGAAGCAGATGTAACCGAAATTGCAGAGGCTATAGTTGGGTGTATACAAGAATGTGGAAGAGCATATGGAATGAATACTATGGCGCAGGCGTTGCATGGAAGTAATATTGACATTGTAAGGCGGTACAAGCTGAATGAAAATAGTTATTATGGATTACTGGGGAAGGTTTCTATTGCACGTATAAGGCAAGTTATGAACTACTTGGTGCTTGAAAATGTACTCTGTTTATCAGACAGTGAATATCCGGTTGTTAAATTGAATAGTGAACAGGATTTTATAAAGCCTGTTATTATGAGTATTGCAAAAGAACCTGATCAAACAGATAGGTCAAAGACAAAACTGGTAAAGAATAAATTAAAGTCAGGAGAGGCAGAATATGATTTTGAATTGTTTGAACTTCTTAGAGGATTAAGGCTTGAAATCTCTAAGGAAATTAGTTTACCACCGTATATAATATTCGCAGATAAAACATTAAAAAACATGGCAAGAACCTTACCTGAAACAAAAGAACAGATGCTGGAAGTTTCAGGGGTAGGAGAAGTCAAGTTTGGACGTTATGGACAGAAGTTCTTGGAACTTATAGTTGAATACAAACATAAATAATAGAAAGTTACATTTATAAGATAGATTAAAGGGGCTTAGGTTATGAAATTTGAGGCTATGGCTATTCGAAATTTTAAATCCGTTCGGGAACTAAACATTGAAAAACTGGAAAATGCCAGTATTCTTATAGGAAAAAACAGCACGGGTAAAACAGTGATTCTTGATGCTATTCTGGCTGTATGCCAGATGTATAAAATTTGTATACACAATTTTAATGAGCAGGAGAATAACATAGAAATTGATGTAAGGCTTTCCATTGAGGAGGAAGATCTGCGTTTACTTCACAAACAGGGCAAAGTAAGCAAATATAAAAGATGGGAACTTTGGATTACGGACTTTACAAGTAAACTTCCTTCTTTTAAAGATGGTATTTTGTCTTTTACTTTTATTGCAAATAAGCAGGGCAGCTTTCGATATTATGATGGCTTTAAAAAGGATAATAAGTATATAGTACAGGCACTGCCAAAGCTATACTACATAGATCACACTAGAAATCTTGAAGAAATACAGGCAGATATTTTGATGACACGAAGCCATGAGGCAGCACTTAGTGAACTTAGAGCCAATAAGTGCATTTTTGATGAGACCAAAAATTGTAATGAATGTTTTCAATGTATAGGAGTTATAGAGAAAAAGAAAATAAGTCAGCTTAGTGTATTTGAGACAGCAAAACTTTTGGAATATAAGCTGATGAATCTTGACATGGATAATTTTATGGAAAGGTTGAATTATCATTTTAATAAGAATAGTGGATTGCCGCATTCATTAATTTATCAGTTTAATTTTGATGTGGATGCATTATTTAGAATGAATGTAATGATGTATCAGAAGCAGAATGATGAAATAGAATGGACAAAAAATATGAGTGAGGGCATGAAGAGCATTTATATTTTTTCACTGTTAGAGGCTTATTTGGAAACCAAGGAAAAACTACCGTGTATTATATTAATTGAGGATCCGGAAATGTTTTTGCACCCGCAGTTACAAAAGGTAGCAAGTGAGATTTTATATAGATTATCACTTAAGAACCAAGTGATTTTTTCTACCCATTCACCGAATATGATTTTTAATTTTAATTCCCATCAAATAAAACAGGTCAAATTAGATAAAGAGGGCTATACAGTTTTACGTGAACAAAATGATATCAGCAGGATATTAGATGATTTAGGATATAGTGCAAATGATTTAATGAATGTAAGTTTTGTATTTATAGTGGAGGGGAAACAGGATAGAAACCGATTGCCATTACTGTTAAATAAGTATTACTCAGAAATTTATGACGAAGCTGGGAAATTGCATAGAATTTCTATTATTACTACAAACAGCTGCACAAATATTAAAACTTATGCTAATCTTAAATATATAAATCAATTATATTTAAAGGATCAATTTGTAATGATACGAGATGGCGATGGGAAAGATAAGAAAGAGCTTCAACAACAATTGTGTAACTATTATAAATTGCGGGAAGCAGAAGATATAGGAAATCTGCCTAAAGTATTACCAAGAAATGTCCTGGTTTTAAATTATTATTCTTTTGAAAACTATTTTCTTGATCCTGTAGTTATGGCTCAAATTGGGGTTGTATCAAGTGAGGAAGAGTTTTATGATATTTTGTTTGAAAAGTATGAGGAATACCTATATAGATTGACCAGCTTTAAAAATCTATATGAAAAAACAGGTGTGGTACTTAAAAGCAAGCAAGATATAAAAGATAATATGGAAATTATACGGATTTATGGTAGAGGACATAATTTGTTTGATATTTTCTATGGAAGATATAAAGACGATAAGGAAAATGAAATTTTAAAAAAATATATAGAAGTTGCGCCAAAGAAAAATTTCCAGGACATTTTGGAATCTATTGATGGTTTTATATATTTTAGTAATAGAAAAATTTAATTAGAATTTATTATAGGAGGGATTGTGATTATCAATATACCAGTTGATGTGGAAAAAATTATAAACAGGCTAGAAGAGAGAGGTTTTGAGGCATATGCTGTAGGCGGATGTATTCGTGATAGCCTTATGGACAGTAAACCTAATGATTGGGATATTTGTACATCAGCGCGACCTGAGCAGGTTATAAACTGTTTTGAGGGTTATCATGTGATTGAAACAGGTGTGAAACATGGTACTGTAACTGTAAGGTTAAACGGGCAGTCTTATGAAGTTACTACTTATCGAATTGATGGAGAGTATTTAGATAACAGGAGACCAGAAAATGTACAATTCGTAAATTCATTACAAGAAGATTTAGCAAGAAGAGATTTTACAATGAATGCTATGGCATATAATTCAGGCAAAGGCCTGGCAGATTATTATAAGGGTTGTAATGACTTAAAAGATGGTATTATTCGATGCGTAGGAAAAGCGGATGAAAGATTTAAAGAAGATGCTCTTAGAATAATCAGGGCTCTTCGGTTTGCTTCGGTTTTGGGATTTAGCATTGAAAAAGAAACGTCTGAAAGTATACACCGTAATAAAAATCTTATAGAGAATATTGCAGTAGAGAGGATAAATGTAGAACTATGTAAAATGCTTTCTGGAAAGGGAGTAAAAGAAGTTCTAAAAAATTATAGTGATATTTTATCTGTTCTGATACCTGAAATTAAACCCATGATTGGATTTAAGCAGAATAATCCACATCATAAGTATGATGTGTGGGAGCATACAATTGCTGCAGTAGAGAATTCCAAAAGTGAACCAGTTATAAGGTTAGCAGTACTTTTACATGACATAGGAAAGCCAGAGAGCTATACTTGTGATGGTAAGGGCGTTGGGCATTTTTACAGTCACGGCGAATTTGGAGCAAAGATAACAGAAAAAATCTTAAGGAAGTTTAAATTTGATAATCAGACCATAAGTGATGTATGCCAGTTAGTAAAATACCATGATGCAGATATTAGTGAAAGCAGTAAGTTTATTAAAAAATGGCTGAACAAAATTGGGATAGTACAATTTGAGAGGTTATTGCTGGTTAAACAGGCAGATGTCATGGGGCAGTCTGATTATCTCAAAGAAAAAAAACTAAAAACACTTGCAAGTATACAAAGCAGTATGAAACAGGTTTTAGAAGAAAAGCAGTGTTTTACTTTAAAAGAATTAGCTGTAAATGGAAATGATTTAATCAAAATAGGTATCCATGATGGGAAAAAAATTGGAGAAATATTAAACTGGCTATTAGAACAAGTCATGGAGAATCAACTAGAAAATAAAAAGGATGTTTTGATTAATGAAACAAAAAAGATAATTATCGAATTATGACTGGAAAAATTTATATAAATATTCAATTATGACTAGAAAAATGCTACACAAATGTGCATAATAGAATAGAGGGGTAACAGATTACAAAATTCTGTTATAGCAAATAAATTAAATGGAGGGCATTATGAAAAAATTTTTTGCTATTTTACTTGTTATATCACTTTTAATGGCTACAAGCAGCATTTCATTTGCATCGAGTTCAAGCTCTGCTGATGAATCATTGGACAAGCTTTCGGTAAGTAAGAGCAAGAGCACAAGCTCAAAAGAACTATACAACTTATTTCCTAAATTTGATCCAGAGATTGCGGATTATTATGTATTTTTACCTGATGATGAAGATTCTGCATATCTTTATATGAAACCGGACAACAGCAAATATAAAGTGTACTGTGATGGGGACGAAGTTGACGAAGATGATGATTATTATGCTCGTAAGAAGAACATCTCTGATGGTGATGAAGTAAAAATAGTTGTAAAAGATAGAGATGATAAGAAACTTGATACATATACGGTAACCTTTATGTGTGGTGATGACGATGATGACGACGAAGACGCATTAGATTCATTATCTGTGAAAGCACAAGATGGGAAGGATTCTTATTCCAAGATTTCTTTAAACAAAGATTTTGATAAGAGTGTAAAGGAATATAAGGTTTCCGTAAAAGATAATGATTATGATACCGTTAGAATTTATGCAGAAGCAAAGGATTCAGGAGCTCATGTACTTATCAATGGACAAATGGTAGGAAAAGAAGACTATTTAGACTGTAAGGTTAAAAAAGGAAAAAATGAATTTGAAATTAATGTCATAGCTGAAAATTGTGAGGACACTGAAAAATATACACTTACGGTAAATTATGACAGCAATGATACTGATAGTGATGTAAAAACTGAAGCAGTTATTTCTTCATTAAGTGCAAAGGACAGTAGTGGAAATACAATTGCTTTAAGTCCGAACTTTAATTCAGGCAAGAAAAACTATACGGCAAATGTGGGAAATCATATTGAAAGTGTAAGCTTTTATATGATGGCAGGTACGAATACCAAGATTTATCTAAATAACTCTGAACTAAATAGTGCAACATGGAGTCAAAGTTATAATTTAAATGAAGGATATAATACTTTTAACATAACTGTATATTTGACTGGTGATTCTTATGATATAAAAACCTATAGTGTAAGTATTTACAAACATGCTAAAAAATTAGAATCTTTAGTTAGTATTCAAAATCTAAATGTAAATGGAGTGGCAAAACAGCTAAATGCGTACAATATAAGTGGAAGCAATTTTGTAAAACTAAGAGATATAGCAAGTATACTATCTGGATCAAATAAACAATTTTCTGTCGGTTATAATGAAACTACAAATGCAATATCTCTTTTATCAAGTGGATATTACACAGCTAATGGACAGGAAAATAAACCTTTAAAGGCGTCCAAGGATATAATGATATCGATACAGACAGTTACACTGGATAATCAGTCTACTACCATGACTGCATATAATATAGATGGTAACAACTATGTAATGCTTAGAGATTTAGCATTATTGCTGAATTTTGGCCTTACATATAATTCTGCTACAGATACAATTCAAATAACAACGAGTACCAATTATAGTATAAATTAGTATTTACATTATAAATTTGACAAATAAATACAAATTATAAAGAGGTAGAACATAAAAACCTTCATGAAAGTATAGGATGATTTCTACATCGGATATGTATACAAAATAGAATCCGATTAAATCTATTCTATATAATTATGGAGGTTTTTTAATTCTAAAAGTAAAAATAGCCCAGTTTAAACTAAAAGAAATTCACTAGCAAGTTGTAAAAAAACAAAAATCCACCTTACATAATTTAGCAGAGTGGATTTTAATTATTATTTTAGTTTTTCAATGGTTTCAAGCATATCCTCCGGTAGAGGAGCTTCAACTTCCATAAATTTACCTGTTACGGGGTGGTAGAAAGATAAGAATCTTGCATGAAGCGCTTGCCTTTCTATAAGCCATGGATTTTCACCACCGTACAGATGATCTCCAAGAACAGGGTAACCTATGTGAGACATATGCACTCTTATCTGATGAGTACGTCCAGTTTCAAGAAGCAGTTCTACAAGAGTATATCCCTTTTCATACCTTTCAAGGACTTTATAATGTGTCACAGAAGGATAGCCTCCTTCCACAACCCCGCGCTCGATTTTTTCAGGGTCAGGTCGACCTAGAGGGGCATTAATTGTACCACTATCTTCATCAATAATACCTTTAACAATTGCAACATATCGTTTTGCAACCTTATTTTCCTTCATTTGTTTTGTGAATGCATCCTGACTATGAGAATTTTTAGCAACGACAAGAAGCCCTGAAGTGTTCATATCTAATCGATTAATAAAACGGATCTTAAAATTCTGGTTTGTATCAATCATATATTTCATAATGCCGTTAGCCATAGTGTGGAGAGGATGTCCCTTAGTAGGATGTACCACATAGCCCGGCTGCTTGTTTATGATAAGTAGATCACTGTCTTCATAAACTGGATTTACATCAATAGGCTCAGGGATAAAGTCACTTTTTTCTTCAGGTAATTCTATTGTTATAATATCTCCTGGGTTGGAAGGAAGGTACATTTTTATACTTTTTCCATTAACAAAAACTAAATTGTTTTGCTTTAATTTACTCATTAATCGGCTGGAAAACGTGAAATTGTTTCGTATCAGCTCTTTATATGGAGTGCCAGCATCTTCAGTTTTTACAATGTATTGAAATTTGTTTGTGTTGTTCATATTACCTCTATAAAAATTTACTTTTAACTTTAGTCCAAAAATCGTAGTTTTCAAAACGCAATAAATTTACAATTTTGTTTGAAAACTCAATGTTAATATGTTTGATATCATTATAGTTATATTCTAAATGATCCGTAGTAATTTTAATCCCATGTTTCGTTACATAATCAGGTATAACACCTAAGGAAAGATCGGAAGGTAACAGTATACTTGATGTAAAGGAACGATATGCGGTTGTGTTCATAGGGGCTATAGGAGTTACCTGCATTAGTTTTAATCTTGGATCTACAATACAGCCACCCAGGGAATAATTATATGCAGTACTTCCGGCAGGTGTAGCTACAAGTATTCCGTCACCACTAAAACGTTCAACAAAGCTGCCCCCAATGGAAATATTTAAATGAACAGGATGAGACAACTCTCCTCGGATTACTATTTCATTCAGGCCTATATGTTCAAAGTATTCATCATTATCATTTGTAACTGTAGCTTTTACAGTTGAAAGAGTCTGTAAGCGGTATTTACCAGTCTTATAATGAAAAATAAAATCCGCTAATTGATTCGGATTGATTTCTTGAAAAAAACCTAAGTGTCCAGTATTGATACCAATAAAAGGAATATTCGGAAAATCAAATTTATGTATTCCTTCTAAAAATGCACCATCACCACCAATGCAAACAATTAGTTCTGAGTCCGGATCAAGGGACTCAGAAACTATAAAACCACTACCTTCAAGCTTTTTCGCTAAAAGTCGTTTTGTTTTTAATGATACCGTAGTGTCATTCGTGTGTATTGTAATAACTCTGTTTTTCATTGCTTTTTATACCAATCTTTCAAATTCATTTACTAGCTTTTCAAAAGTCTTCATAGCAAGTTCAATTGGTTCGGGACTGCTCATATCGATACCTGCAATTTTTAAAAGTTCAATTGGATAGTTCGATTCACCAGTTTTTAGGAATTCTATATAATTGTGTACAGCAGTTTTGCCATCATTTAAAATTTTATTTGAAATTGCAGTTGCTGCTGAATATCCTGTTGCGTATTTGTATACATAAAATGAGTTGTAGAAATGAGGAATTCTAGCCCATTCGTATTTGATATATTCATCATCGCCTATAGCTTCACCAAAATATTTTTTATTAAGGTTCTCATATTCAGTACATAACCATTCTGCAGTTAGAACATCACCACGTTCAACAGCTTCATGTGTAAGAAGTTCAAATTCAGCAAACATAGTTTGACGGAACAGGGTAGTTCTAAATTCTTCTATATATAGGTTAAGAAGATATTTTTTCATATTTACATCAGTTTCTTTGTTTAATAAGTGCTGCATTAATAATGATTCATTTACAGTTGAAGCAACTTCAGCAGTAAATATTGAATGTCCTCCATAAATGAAAGGCTGCGTTTCTCTAGTATAATTAGAATGCATTGAGTGACCCATTTCATGAACAATAGTAAATACATCTTTAAGCTTTTCAGAGTAATTTAGAAGAATAAAAGGCATGCTGTCATAACTTCCGAAACTATATGCTCCACTGGTTTTACCTTCATTTTCAAAGACGTCAATCCAACCCTCAGAAATACCATTATTCATACGTGAAAGATAATCCTGACCTAAAGGAGCAAGTCCCCCACGCATTATATCAAGTGCTTCCTCATAGGAAACTGTTTTATTGGGTATTTCAATGAGAGGTACATATACATCATACATTTTTAATTCATCTACGCCTAAAAGTTTTTTACGTAGCTGCATGTATCTATGGACAATATGAAGGTTCTTATTAACAACATCAATAAGGTTGTGATAAACTTCTTTTTCAATATTATCACTAGATAAGGCAGCAGCTAAAGCAGAATCATATTTACGGATTCTTGCACTGACAACATCGGTTTTTGTATTGTAGTTGTAAGTAGTTGCAATAGTATTAATCTGCTTTTTATAAGCTTCGTACGTGTGGTCAAAAGCTTCTTTTCTAACTCGTCTGTCATAGGATTCTAAAAGATTTATATATTTGCCATGTGTAACTTCAACTTCATCACCATCTTCATCTAAAATTGTGCCGAATTTAATATCAGCATTGTTTAACATAGTAAATATATCATTAGTTGCGGAAGTTACTTCACTCATTTGAGCAAGAATATTTTCTTCAGCTTTAGTAAGCACATGTGCTTTTTCTCTTAAAATATCAAGAATCACATATTCATAAACCTTTAATTCTGGCTCTTGTTTTATAAAGCCTAAAAGTTTTTCTTCAGGTATGTCTAAAAGCTCTGGAGTAAAGAAGGACATGGAAGCTGAAGCTTTGGCCAGTAATGCATTGCACTTATCAGCAAGCGCCTGATATTTTGTAGCTCTATTATCTTCATCACGTTTCATCCGTGCGTATACGTAAACTTTCTCAGCTACCTGCCAGATTTTATCTTTTTCTTGAAATGCTTCAAGCATAATTTCTGCATTCTCACCAAGCCTGCCAGAATATTTAATATATTCATCTGACATTTGCATTACAGCGTTATAATCTTTGTCCCAGTCAGATTCGTTTGGATACATACTTTCAATATTCCATTTGTATTTTCTATCAATTTGATCTCTGGTTTTTGTTTTTTTATCGTTCATTTGAACCTCCATACATGATATACATAATATAACATTGATTAGATTGATACGGCATTGCCGTAAGAAAATCAACATTGGATCATACATTGATTAACTTGTATGATATAATATAGTTTCTATTTACATATCATTCATAATTGTTTAATATAATATGTATTACATAATCCACTTTATAAATGGATATAATTGGTGATACAAAGAATATTATACCACAAATATGGGTTTAAATGTATTTTTTTAAATATTAAAGTGAGGGATAATGAGCATGAATTATGATGAACTATTAGAATTATTGGATATTGATAATCCAGATGAATTTCAGTATTTTGAGCACTTTGCAGATTTGATGGAGTGCGACGAGCACATTTCATATGATGCTCTTTTTGAATTAATATCACAAGTAGATAAAAAGGTATTAAGTGAATTAATTGAAAACTATTTTGATGAAATTTCAGAGGCATTACCAGATGATGGAACAGAGGCATTTACTTTATTAAAGAGTGTGAGCATGTCACTACGAGGAATGTTAAAACCTTTACAAAACGAGGAGGAAGATGGAACAAGGGAATGGGTAGGCTTTGTAGAGGAACTGGAGAGGTTTAGGAATTGGTATGTTCTTGATAGTAATATTGAATGCACAAAGAAAAAGGATGGAACCACAAAAGAAATGACATTCTTTGAAGCATTAGTTCTTTCAAGAATGGAAAAATTAAGTGGAGAAGATTACTCTTATGGATTTGATGAAGGGTTAGATTATCAGCTTGATGAATATGTAGTTTCCTTCAGTGATGTAATTAAGGCTGAGGAGGATGAGGATGGCTATATAGAAGAGGATTTAGCAGAGAACCCTGAAGCTGAATATATGAGTGGGCTTGAGGAGGAAGAATACGACTTTTAGCACACATCGTGAAGTATCTGCATATTATGATTAATAATATTATCATACATATGGAGGTGCATTATGGGCGACGGTAATTTCTGTGAAAAGGAATGTTTTAGAGACTGCAACTGTAAGGATAGGTGCGACGATAAATGCTTTGACGATTGCTGCTGTAATGATGGCGGTGGTGGTTCAGGCCATATCATTCTTATTTTAATAGTTCTTTACTTACTTTTCTGCAACAACAACAACAATAACAATTGTAAAGGCGGAGGCTTATTCGGCGGGTTGTTTTAAAACATGATAAGCAAAATAAAATTATTAATTTATTAATAATTTTATTAATAAATTAATAAAAGGTGGAGCTGATTGGCCCCACCTTTTATTATACATATATTACTTTTTAGAAAATTAAGAAAAAACAGACGTTGATATTTAAGGATTTATAAGGTTATGTTTTCTGAAAATTATAAAATAATAAATAAATTTTCTATTTTGGCATATATTTTGCGCTTTTATCTGGTGTAAACGCTAGACGGTATACCAACCGTTTTGTATAGTTATTATTTATTTTATATTGGAGGAGAAAAAAATGGAATTGAAAAATGCATTACCTAAAATTATTACATCAGAACTTCCTGGCGAAAAGGCTAAGAAGATTATTGAAAGAAGACAGAATTCTATTCCAAATGCTATTAAATGTGGATATCCTTGCGTAATGGCAAAAGCCGAGGGCGCTATGTTTGAAGATGTTGACGGAAATATTTTCCTTGATTGGATTGGTGGCGTAGGCGTTACGAATGTAGGGTATAGTCAGCCCGCAGTCATAAAAGCTGTTCAATATCAGGCTGAAAAATATTTTCATAGTATGATGAATATCACTACTCATGAAGGTTATATCGAACTTGCAGAAAAAATGAATGAAATTGTACCAGTTAGAGGCGAAAAGAAAAAAACTATGTTTGTAAACAGTGGTGCTGAGGCTGATGAAAACGCTGTTAAAATAGCAAAAGGATATACAGGAAGACCAAATATTATAGTATTTAGTGGCGCTTTCCATGGTAGAACTCTTATGACTATGGCAATGACTGGAAAGAAGGCTTATGCTGTTGGAATGGGTCCTTTCCCTGATGGTGTATATCGTGTTGAATATCCATACTTATATAGAGCTCCAAAGGGATTAACAGAAGAGGAAGCAATCAAGTATTATGTAAATAAGGTAGAAGAGGCATTCATTGAAGCTTCTCCAGCAGAATATGTAGCGGCTATCGTTTTAGAACCTATACAGGGTGAAGGTGGTTTTGTACCTGCTCCAATTGAATGGGTTAAGGCGATAAGAAAAATCTGTGATGAAAAGGGAATCTTATTAGTTGCAGATGAAGTGCAGACTGGTTTTGCACGTTCAGGAAGAATGTTTGCAAGTGAATATTGGGCTGAAAATGGATGTGCTCCTGATATTATGACATCAGCAAAATCCATTGCAGGCGGAGCTCCGCTAAGTGCAGTAACAGCACGTACTGAGATTATGGATAAGGTACCAGCAGGCACTATTGGTGGAACTTATTGTGGAAATGCACTAGCTTGTGCAGCAGCATTGGAAGTTATTAAAATTATGGAAAATGAAGACTTCCCAGGAAAGGCATTAAGAATCTCTGAAAAGGTAATGAATATTTGGAAACAATGGCAGGAAAAATATGAAGTTGTTGGAGATGTTAGAGGCACTGGCAGCATGATGGGTATTGAATTTGTTAAGGATAAGGCTACAAAAGAACCTAATTCTGAACTAGTCAATAACATCGTACAGGAAGCTGTTCAACATGGTTTGCTTTTAGAAAGTGCAGGAACTTATGGAAATGTTATCCGTTTTCTAGCACCACTTGTTATTACAGATGAACAGTTGGATGCAGGCTTAGAAATCTATGAAAATGCTATTAAAGCAAGCCTGGAAAAGTAGTTAATAAAAGATAAATTATATATTAATAAGTTGAGTTAAATATAAATAAAAAGTTGAGTTAAAAGTAAATAAAAAAGTTGAGTTAAATATAAATAATAAGGGGGGCTTTAAAAATGGGTTGGCAGAAACAGTACAATAAGTGCATTTGTACACCTGAAGAAGCAGTATCTCATATTAAAGACAAGGATGTGGTTTTTTTAGGACATGCGATTGGTGAACCTAAAGTGCTGGTTGATGCAATGGTTGCCAATTCTGAGAAGTACCATGGAGTAACAATAAAACATATGGTTAGTTTAGGATCAGGAGCTTATACAGCTCCTGATATGGAAAAACATTTATGGGCAAAACCTCTTTTTGCAAGTGCAAATGTGCGAAAAGCTATTGAAGAAGGAAGAGCCGATTTTATACCAATGTTTTTTCATGAAGTACCTATTTTGATACGAAATGGTCGGTTGAAGTGCGATGTGCTTATGACACAAGTTACACCACCAGATGAAAATGGATATTGCAGTCTTGGAACATCTGTAGATTATACTTTCCAAGCATTGAAATCAGCAAGGACAGTTATTGTACAGGTAAATGATCAATTACCAAGAACTTTTGGAGAAAAGGTACATGTATCTGAATTTGACTATGTGGTAGAGCAGTCAATGCCTTTATATGAATCAAAACCTGCTGTGATTGGTGATTTAGAAAAGGCCATAGGTGCACACTGTGTTTCACTAATAGAAGATAGATCTACTCTGCAGCTTGGTATTGGTGGAATTCCAGATGCTGTTGTACAGATGCTTGATGATAGAAAAGACCTGGGTATTCATTCTGAAATGATTGCAGATGGAACGATTCAATTGTATGAAAAGGGTGTTATAACAGGTAAATATAAGACAGAAAACAAGTGGAAGATGACAGTTACCTTTTTATTAGGAACAAAAAAATTATATGATTTTGCTCACAATAACCCAGAAGTTGAAGTAAGACCTGTAGATTATGTTAATCATCCTGCTGTAGTTATGAGGCAGTATCGAATGGTAGCAATTAACTCCGCTATCCAAGTTGATATGATGGGGCAGGTTGTAGCAGATACAATAGGTAAACGACAATTTTCTGGAGTAGGCGGGCAAGTAGATTTTATACGAGGAGCGGCAATGGCAGAGGACGGAAAATCAATAATTGCAATGCCTTCCTTTACGAAGAAGAAAGATGGTCAGATTTTATCAAAAATTGTACCATTTTTGGATGAGGGAGCCGCAGTAACGACTTCAAGAAATGATGTAGATTATATTATTACTGAAAATGGAATAGCTGAAATGAAGGGAAAATCACTTCGTGACAGAGCAAAAAATTTAATTAACATTGCCCATGAAAGTGCAAAAGAAGAATTAATACATGAATTTGAGCAGAGATTTCATGAAAAAAGTTTTTCCATGGGTAAATGAAACAAAGAAATCCTAAATTACTGATATATAAGGAGGATAAAAGATGTTAGCATTAAGAGTGGTACCAAAAATATTCTATTTTGATACTTTTAAAGATTTTAATGATGAATTTAATCTTGGGGAAAGAGATGTTTTAGTAACTAATGAATGGATGTATACACCATATGTTGCATCTCTAGGGATTAATACAAATGTTATTTTTCAAGAACAATTTGGCTCAGGAGAACCTTCTGATGAGATGATTGATGCAATGACAAAGAAAATAAAAGAATATGACTTTGACCGAATTATTGCATTTGGTGGGGGCACGATTGTAGACATTTGTAAAATATTAGCCTTAGATGTACCAGAAAAATCCATAGATTTATTTACCGGAGCTGTAACTCCTATAAAAGCAAAAAAATTGATAGTTGTACCAACGACTTGTGGAACAGGAAGTGAAGTAACAAATGTTGCTATAGCAGAATTAAAATCACTTCATACAAAGAAGGGATTAGCAGTTGAAGAGACTTATGCAGATGCAGCAGTTTTAATTCCTGAGTCTCTTGGCGGGCTTCCAGATTATGTTTTTGCTACAAGCTCAATTGATGCTTTGATACATGCTATTGAATCATACCTTTCACCTAAGGCTTCAGTATTTACTGAAATGTATTCTTTAGAAGCAATTGAAATGATTATGGATGGCTATAAAAAAATATTAGATAAAGGAAATACAAAAGAAAATAGACTTCCATACTTAAAAGATTTTGCTATTGCATCTAATTATGCTGGAATTGCATTTGGAAATGCTGGATGTGCAGCAGTTCATGCACTTTCCTATAGCATTGGAGGAGCTTTCCATGTACCTCATGGTGAAGCTAACTATCAATTCTTTACAGAAGTATTTAAGATGTATGTAAGAAAAAATCCAAATGGAAAGATTGCAAAAGCAAATAAAATTTTTGCAGACATATTAGGCTGTGATGTAAAAGATGTTTATGATGAATTAGATAAATTCTTAGGTCAGTTAATTGTTAAAAAGCCTCTAAGAGAGTATGGAATGACAGAAGAACAAATTGATTCATTTACACAAAGTACTATAGAAAATCAGCAGAGACTTCTTTCAAATAATTATGTACAGTTATCTGATGATGAAATTCGTGAAATATTTAAAAATCTTTATTAATTTTACTAAGGGGGAAGATAGAATGGCACTTAAAACAGGAAGTGAATATATAGAAAGCTTAAAAAAGCTTAATACTAGAGTCTATATGTTTGGTGAAAAGATTGATAATTGGGTAGACCATCCAATGATCAGACCTTCCATCAACTGTGTGGCAATGACCTATGAGTTAGCTCAGGATCCTCAGTATGCAGATTTAATGACAACTACATCAAGTTTAACAGGAGAGACCATAAATAGATTTGCTCATTTAC
>CAURED010000009.1:0-131848 GCA_963524205.1 uncultured Aminipila sp. | reverse complement strand
TAATAAATCAGGAGCAGCGGATTCTAATTGGGTAGGCCCCCAGGAGGATCTGGGATAGAGGCTGTTACGAAGGCTGTTGTAAGCGCCACATTGTATAAGGCCGTACCCAGCAGAAGGAGATACAATGGTATTAAATGGGTTTGATGATAAAAATTCAACGGAAGGCGAAACAAATCCAGTTAATGGCAGCCAGGCGTTAATCCTCCCATCTATAATGATATCTCCGTAAACAGTAATCGTCCAAACCCCTGGAGTCGCATCCTGAATTTTTACTAAGGTTACTTGATCACCGCTGCCTTCAACTGGAAAGTAATATTGAACAATTAGCTGTGAAGGTTCAAGAACAAGGCGAGTTGTGAAAGTGTATGCTGCTTTAGCGGGTATGCGGCCGATAAGTTCACCTGCTGGAGAGCGGATGGATACAGAAATTCTGTCACAAATTCTATTTGTAACAACAACAAATATATCACCAGCATTTTCACCTACTTTTATTTCGATATTTTCAGGTGTTCCTTCCTGAGAAAACTGCTGGAAGTAGTGATGCCTTGCCTGACTTTCATTACCTACCGCGGTACAGACACAGATTCCGGGTATATTAGAAACATTAAACAAATATTCTTCAAGAGGTCCAAAACCATCATGGCTGTCATAATTTGAACCAAGTGCAAAGCATATAACTACAGGGCGGTTAAGTTCTACAGATTTCTCAATAATATACTCTATCCCAAGCATGGCAAAGGAGGTTTCAAAAGCATCTTCCTGTTTTGCTGGCACGGCAAACCTGTCAAGATAAAATGGATATGCTTTTTTGAGTTTTACCATGATTATTTCTGAGTCAGGCGCCGCACCCATAAAGTCATCAATAGAACGTCCTGCCGCTACTGAGGCTAAAAATGTGCCATGGCCAGAGGTATCCCTATGAGGTACAATTTCGTAAGGGGTATCAGAAGCCAGGGCAGCATTAATTTGTTCATTTGTATATTCTGTACCAAGAGGAAAACCAATTGGTGGATTTCCAGGTATGCTTTGATCATATATATATTTTATTTTGCTGGTGCCATCTTCATATTTAAAGACTTCTTGCGTGTAATCAATTCCAGTATCCACAAAGCCAATCAGTACATTTCTGCCATTAAGGTTTAGG
Source organism: uncultured Aminipila sp. (assembly GCA_963524205.1). Classification (GTDB taxonomy): domain Bacteria; phylum Bacillota; class Clostridia; order Peptostreptococcales; family Anaerovoracaceae; genus Aminipila. The sequence continues at coordinate 130,704 of CAURED010000009.1, read as the reverse complement.
TTAGGCTGCTGCTGGACTTGTATGATACCGGCGGATTCCAGACTCTCCTGATCTAAAAGACCTAAAACATTTGGAATACTATTTATATAGTCTGTACCCATATATTGTCTCATCTCTAAATAGTCCTTTAATTCTGCATAGCAAAGTATAAATGTATCTTTAATGGTATGAGTAGTAATAAGGCCTGGGTGTTCTAATATGAAATTGTCATAATAAGAATCTTTTCTTATTATAAAATCTACAACATCATGTGAATATAGGATATCATCACTCACGAAAATGCACCTCCCGCCTGATTGTATTCAACAAGTAAATCCATGGTATTGCATAAACTTAAAGTGCCATATCCCCATAGTGGATTTTGATATGTAATGCTAGTAGATCTTTCTGCACCTTTCCATAAAAATGCTTTTATCCTTTGACCGTAAAGAAACGGATCATTACCACGAAGCAGACCCCACTCCATCATTAAGGCAGCAGAACCTGTGACAAAAGGCGCGGCAACGCTAGTGCCAGTAAAGACGTCATAGCCTCCGCCTGTTCGAGTGGTAAGGATGTCTACAGCCGGTGCTACTAAATCAGGTTTTATGAAATCTATATTCCTTATAGTCCCTTGGCCTGTAAAATCAGCAATGCTATTGAGGGTTGAATTATATCCTCCTACTGATATAACATTTTGTGTAGTTGCAGGAAGAGTAATGGTGTTTGTTACAGCTGGCCGCAGAAAAGACGTATTTTGGCCAACTTCTTCTAAACTGGGAAGCCACATATCAAATAATCCGTTGGAAATTTCCACACCACGTACTTTGATGCTCCATAACCCCCCTGATATGGGGTTATTAACACCTCTAAATAAAATATATATTTCTTGTTCAGCATTATAATGAGTAGGCTGACCATATAAAACAGAAACAAGTACGTTATCTAGAGTGAACCGGGTGACCCGCTGTAATGGAGTTATTATACCTGTAGATTTGCCACTTGGTGAAATAACCTCAAAATACATAGTGTCAACGAAGTTTTTCCATATGGTCATATAAAGCCTTGGGATGTTGTCTGAAATAGAAAATTCAACCGTATCAATAGCCCCCTGGGTCAATACTTTGCTATAATGATGACCTGAAGAGCCTTCGTTTCCTGAAGCAACCGTAATGCTTGATCTCCAGCGCTGAGATACATTGGTTAGATAGTTTTCAAACAGGGAGTTACCTAAATGAGAGCCGTTATTTGTTCCATAGCTTATATTGATGGAAACAGGCATGTTTAATTGCTGGGCTTTTTCTGAAATGTATTTAGCAGCTCTCATAATCTCTGTAGTTCGAGTAAAAGAAGCGTTTCCTTTATGTCCTAATTTCACTACAACCAGGGAAGCATTGGGAGCAACCCCCCTTTCAACACCATCAGAGGAGTTGCCATTTCCTGCCGCAATTCCAGCCACTGCTGTACCATGACCCACGTAGTCGGTACTAGGGACGTATGTATAGGGCGTATCACTGTCTAGAGCTTCGTCAATTTGTGATTTGGTAAATTCAGAACCATTTCTAAAGCCTTCAGGAGGTGATCCATCTAGAGATTGATCCCATAAATATAAAATCCGGGTTGTTCCATCTTGATTTTGGAAGTCAGAATGAGTGTAGTCGATACCGGAATCAATTATACCAATTAAAACACCATTACCAGTTAGCCCAAAGGAAGTCTGTCTCTGCACTTGGGAAATACAGGAACTTTCTAAGTTTTTACGCAGAAAATAAGTAAGATTTTTAGGCAATTCTATGTATTCGATTTGGTTAAAAGCATAAAGTTGTTCTAAGTTTTTTAGTGATATAGTAAAAATGGCATAATTTGTATCCAGTATTTCTACAAAGGCATCAAGCGCAGCCCCGACTGCCAGCACGTCTCCACTGTATTTTACGATAACTTCAATAAGGTCCCCTTCACTGTATTCATCTGATTGGAATCGTGTAAGTTGGTCAATTGGAATAAAAGGTGAGCGGATCATAGACATTACCTTCTTTCATAAAGCATATACATATTATATTTAGGAGGGGTGTAAAATATGAGAAATTTCAATTACTTCAAAAATCAGCTAATAGACCAGGGGCAGCTACAGATAAGCGTATCTCAGGAAGCACAAGCAATGCCCATAAGTAATGTAAAAATAGAGGTTTTACGGAAATATGATTCTACTATGGTTGAAGAATTGTATACTGATTCATCTGGGCAGACTGAAACCGTGGATTTGGGAGCGCCGCCATTGGAATTTTCTTTAAATCCAGAAACAGGGAAACCTTATAGTGAATATGATTTAACTGTTACTGCAGAGGGTTTTGAGACTGTGGATATACAGGGCGTACAAATACTGCCGCAAAGTAAGGCGTTGCAGGCAGTTCGTTTGAAACCATTAGTACAAACGGATACTGCTACTCAAACTATTCCTATTGAAGAACATACATTGTGGGGAATCTTCCCACCTAAAATACCAGAAGACGAGGTAAAACCTTTGCCGGATGCGGGTGGTTTTATTGTGTTACCTGCACCGGTTGTTCCAGAATTTGTTGTAGTTCATCTAGGAGTACCTGCAGATACAACTGTTGGTGATGTATGGGTGCCATTTAAAGAATATGTTAAAAATGTAGCAAGTTCTGAAATATATTCAACATGGCCCGGAGAATCAATAAGAGCTAATGTTCTGGCTATTTTATCCTTTGTGATGAATAGGATTTATACAGAATGGTATAGAGGAAAAGGATATAATTTTACGATTACTAATTCAACTGCATATGATCAGGCATTCGTTTACGGAAGAAATATTTTTCAGGAAATTTCGAATATTGTTGACGAAATATTTACGACTTATATAACTAGACCAGAAATTAGACAGCCTTTATTTACCCAGTACTGTGATGGTGTAAGAACACAGTGTGAAAAAGGGATGACACAATGGGGTTCAAAAAGTTTAGGCGATCAGGGTTATGATTCTTTAAGCATTCTTAGAAGCTTTTATGGATATGATATTTTTCTGCAACAGGCAGGAAAAGTAGAGGGAGTGCCGATCTCTTACCCAGGAGCTCCTCTTACAATAGGATCAACTGGACCTGAGGTAAGAACCATACAAGAGCAATTAAATGCTATTTCTAATAATTTTCCAGCAATAAGTAAGCTTAAAGTGGATGGAGTGTATGGTCAGAGTACCGCTGATGCAGTAAAGACTTTCCAACAAATTTTTAACATGCCAGTTACAGGTGTTGTTGATTTCGCTACTTGGTATCGAATATCAAATATATATGTGGCTGTTACAAGAATCGCAGAGCCAGTATTCAGAAATTTTCATAATATATATGAGCCATACAGATATTAAATAAGAAAAAAACAGAAACCAAAATATTAATATAATTTTGGTTTCTGTTTTTTTGGTGAAATGTGTCATTTATTGGGTTTTATGGGATTGAAATCTATGGTACAATTTACTATATAGGTATTTTAGTTGATTAAGGTGAACAGAGGATAAGAATGATAAAAATTTTAGTAGTAGAAGATTCCGAGAAGGACCTGTTACTTTATAAAAATGTTTTAGAGAAAATAGAGGGTATTCAAGTTTGCTATGCTTTATCTGGGGAAGGGGCTTTGGAAATTCTAAAGGACAATCACGTTGATATTTTCATCTTAGATATAGAGCTACCAGGAATCAGCGGACTTGAATTGGCAGGAAAAATAAGGAATTTACCTGATTATGCTTTAACATTAATTATGTTTATAACGGGATATGAAAAAAATCAATTAGAAGCTTTTAAGCAATTCCATTGTTATGATTACATAATAAAACCTTTTAGCTCAAGAGACTTTCATAAAAAAATAGCCATGTTAATTAAAAATATATCAGTAGAAAAACAGAAAAGATTTAGAATCAGAATGTTGTTGTATCCTGATATCAATAAAGAAATATTAGTACCCATAGATCAGATTGTTTATGCAGAGATTTCCAATAGACATTGTTACCTGTATACGGAGTTACAGGAAGAACCTTTTAAGAGCAGTATTATTGTATTAAAAGAGCTTGTCAATGACGTGAATGACCCTTATTTTATTCAATGCCATAAATCCTATGCTGTAAATATTAAAAAAATTAAACAAGTAGAAAGACAGAATTATAGACTTTGGACCATAACTTTGCAAAATTCAGAACATAAATTATATATCAGCAGCAAGTATTATGAGTTAATTGATGAAAAGCTTAAAATATGGATTAACGAAAAAGAAGGGATAGCAAAATGAGTTTTAAGGAAGATATATTCGGGACATTTGTTGAAATTTTAAACATGGTCATGTTAATGAATTTATTTAGCCAGGATTATTTAAAACATAAAATTAAATTGATAGTATCTGTTTTCATTATGTCTGTAATAATAGGTGTAATAGATTTGATGAATATGCCTTCTATTTCCTTATTAAATTATTTAATTGTAGTTATAATTTTGGGGATTGTGATTAAAAGGAATATGTTCAATATTTTATTTGAGTTGGTTTTTGCGACAGCAATCACGATATCCATTGAGCATGTTTTGGTAATCGTGTTTTATAAAATGCAGGGAATTGAGTCTTTAGATTTTACTAATAGATGTATTCAGCTTTTTATTACTTTTATAATATGTCTTTTAATGACAGCAAATCATAAACTACAGATTAAAGTTCAATACTTTTATGAAAAATATAAAGAGGAGTTTTATTTAATTGCAGTAACATTATTTTGTTTTAGTATGATTGAGCTATTTTTGTGGAAAAGCAACAATGAACTTGTATTCCGCCAATCTGCAATCATTTCGGCTTATACTGCCATATGGTTTTCGTTATGTCTATTTTTATTAAAAAAACTAATAGAAAATAAAAAACAGAAAGAAAATATACGATTACATGAACAGTATATGGAGACTACAGAAAATCTGTTGGATAGTCTTTATAGTGAAAAACATGATTTTAATAAGCATTTGCAGGCTATTCAAAGCTTATGTGAGTATGCGGAAGAAAAGCAGGCCGTAAAGGAAATTGAGCTGTATATTGAAGCGTTAAAAGAAAAAGAATTAAACAGAAAAAAGACCACCATTTCTATCAATACGGGAAACGGGGTGGTAAATGCTTTACTGTATTCGAAAAGGAAGGAAGCTGAAAAACGGGGAATTCAATTGTTTTATATTCCAAGCGGTATCTTCCCAAAGTTTCCTTGTGAGACATATGAATTAGTTCAAATAATTGGGAATTTATTGGATAATGCTTTTGAATATGTTGATAGGTTAGAGAAAGAACAACGTATCGTCATGTTGTGCATTAGTGAAAAGGAGAATAGAAAACAAATTGAAGTGAGAAATACTTACTCTGTAGAGAAGAGCGGACAAGTAAGTATTTCTCAAAACAAGAACTACAGTACTAAAGTGGGTGAAAGACGAGGCTATGGATTACAAAATGTCAAAGCTATCACCCTGAAGTACAATGGAAAATTTAATATTTTCCAAGGAGACAACGACTTTATTGTTGAAGTTTTATTTTAGTAATTCTTTTGGGCATTCAGGTTCGCCATGAAGATTGATTGATGCAACAGAAATGGCAGAAGTTGCTACACCAATTAAAAATAATGCACTTGAACTCATCAATACTGTTTTTAGTTTTTTAAACATGTTAAATCATCCTTTCTTTTGTGTAACTTTAAAAATAATAACTCAATAGCGTGTAAAAATAAAGCCCATATACTCATGGTGATAATCCCTTGACTTTTTATGAAAACCAATAAGATTAAAGTGAATATAACGAGATAGAGAAGTGAAAAGTATTTGTTCTGCAGATACTTTTTTCTGCTTATTATAGGCCGCTGCTCGGAAGGAGCTAACGGACAAATGCAGATAATGAAGATACTCAGTGCTAAAATAAAATAGTAGCTGATTATTTCAAACTGCAACGCTGGAAGTACACAAATAGCAGAGATAAAATATCCTAAGCTGAATAAAAAACAAGGAATATTTTTTTTAAAATGTATGCCGCCTGTACTGACCCGGATGGGCAGGATTAATAGCATAACAACTAAAAAAGATTTTAATTGTCCTATTACGGCAAAAATACAAATTAGAATAAGGGTTTTAAGTAACTCGTTTTTTAAAACAGCCAACGCATATCTTATTTTAATAATTCCTAGTTCATCTGTTATGTTGTTTTCTTGTAATTTTAAAATATATGCTTCAGAAATACTTTTCATATGCACCTACCTTCTTTATATCATTACCCCTTCATGATATGTGCTTTTGACATAATCATAGTTCTTTTTACAAAAAAATCAATAACTTATGTGTGAAATGTTGTCTGGAGTGTATGAAATGTGCAAAAATCACATTTCATACACTCCAGACAACATCTTATACAAAAAAGGTTGAAAAAAAATAGTAAATATGTATGATGATAACGAAAGCTTGTAGATGAAAAATCAAATTTAAGTATCTTTAAAATGTAAATTTGTAAATGTGGGAAGGGTGAAATTATTTGGTATATTTTTCTTTATTTTTGTCATTATTTTATTTGTTGAGCTGTCCTCTTATGGCCATAATAAATGTAAAAAATTTTGACAATCTGTATGTATTTTATCCAGTGATGCAGACGGTGGCATACATATTATATTTGTTAAGAGATATTAAACATGATTACACCCAAAATCAAAACGACAGCGATGTTAAATCGGAAGATAACAGGCTCGATAAATATTTTAATATTTTTAATGTTGCATATATTGCTTTTTTATTTGTACTATATAATGCAACCATGAATGTTATAGTTCTCAGTTTTGCTTTATATCCACTGGGACTAAAGGTAACGGTTATAGATGCTATATTTATTAAAGATGCTAATTGCATGGAAATAACTAAAATAGGGGAAAAATAGGGGATTAGAAGATAAATGTTTGAAGATATCAGAGACCACAAATTTGTTTTTTTTATGATACGTTTCATTATATTTTATATGATAATTTGCAATGCTTTTGCAAATGTTTATTATCATTTAAAAGCTGATGAAAAAGTAGAAAAAGTAATTGTTAGAACCCCAGCACAGCAAGAAATTGTAATTACATCAAAAGAAATATTAGAAAAAGTAAATAGACAGTTTCATATGCAAGTATTCTTTACATCAGGATTGGGGGATTTAAAAAAACAAAGAGAACAAAGCTATAGGATTATATTCTATAACGGTAAGGATAAAGAAATGAAAGGATTTAACTATAGTTTGGGAAATAAAAAAATTTATCCAGGGGAATTGAATTTACCTAAAAATACAGAATTAGTCATGGATGAAATAGTGCATTTGATTTAAATGTAAAAAAATGTAAGTAAAGCAGTAAACCCCTTGATTTTTTTCGTGAAAAGTGTTATCATAACCTTTACGTGATTTGTATAGTCTTTAAGACGGGCATATATTAGATGGATTACAGAGCATTAGAAAGTAAAGGTACAAATATGGAAATTGAAATGAAATACGGCATAGGGGACAAAGAGACTGCCGCAAACATTTGGGATGATGAGTATCTTTTAAGTATTGAAGAGTCTGATACAAGAGAAAAGATATTGATGAAGGCTGCGTATTTTGATACAGAAGACTTTGTTCTTTCAAAGAACGACATTGCGCTTCGTGTGCGCATGGAAGGCACCCGAATTGTTGCTACACTAAAGTGGAAAGGCAAGAATGAAGGTGGACTGCATATAAGGGAAGAAGTGAACGTTCCAGTGGATGATGAAGCGTGTTTTATCATGCCTGATCCGCAGATTTTTAAGGAAAGCGAAATCGGCCAGGAAGTAATTGCTTTGATTGGATTTAAAAAGCTTCACAGTATTATGGAAACAAATTTTCTAAGAAGCAGATTTAGAATTGACAATGGAAATGGTATCATGGAAGTATCCTTAGATAATGGAAATATTATTACAGATAAAGGAACGGATCCTATTTGTGAAATCGAAATAGAATTATTTTCAGGGGAACAAGGAGCTTTAGAGGCTGTAACAAAGATTATAGCTGAAAAGTATGGGCTAAAACCAGAAACAAGGAGTAAATATGCCAGGGGGCTTACACTCTTGGGGTTTAATAGATAAGCGAAAAGATATAAAAAAAGTTTATATTTTTTATGAAAAATGGTAATAAACTAATTAAATGGCTATGCAAAAGGCCATTTTTTAGTTTCTTAATAGTTTTTTGACTATTAAGATGGTGATTTTAAGTTTTTTGTAAGGTATTTTTGCTATAATTCTTTACTTTCAGCCGTTTACAAGGTATAATAATGTGCATTATGTGTAAGGATTCATAATGTACACAATAAACAGACAGACTGATTACCCGAGAGCTAAAGAGGTATATATAATATATAAGCAGCGGGGTTTAATATTTAGGAGGAAAATAATATAATGAAATCAACATTTATTTCAAGAGAAAAGAACGATGTAAAGCTTACAATGGAATTTACAGGCGAAGAGTTTGATGCTGCTGTTATTGCAGCTTATCAGGAAAACAAAGGCAAGTTTGCTATTGATGGTTTCAGAAAGGGAAAAGCACCAAGAAAGTTAATTGAAACACATTACGGTGAAGACGTTTTCTTTGAAGATGCTATTAATAACTTATTCTCTCAGAATTACTTTAAAGCTCTTGACGAACTAAACATCAACGTTATAGATAGACCAAATGCTGACTTCAGTGAAATTAAGAAGGGCGAAGGATTCACTATTACTATTACAGTAACTGCTTACCCTGAATTTGAAGTAAAAGATTACAAGGGCGTTGAAATCGAAAAAGTTGAAAATGCTGTAACTGATGAAGATATAAACAAAGAATTAGAGACATTACAGAGCAGAAATGCAAGAATGGTTATCGCTGAAAGACCTGCAAAAGATGGTGATACAGTTCTTATTGATTATTCAGGATTTGTTGGAGATGAACAGTTTGAAGGTGGTACTGCTGAAAGACAGCCATTAAAGATTGGTTCAAACACATTTATTCCTGGATTTGAAGAACAGTTAGTTGGATGCAGTGCTGGGGATGAAAAGGATGTTCTTGTAACATTCCCTGAAGAATACCATGCAGAAAATCTTGCAGGCAAGGAAGCTGTATTTAAGTGTAAAGTACATGAAATAAAGGAAGAAGAAAAGCCTGAGCTAAATGATGATTTTGCTAAGGATGTAAGTGAATGTGATACTCTGGAAGAATTAAAGAAAGAAACTAGAGAAAGACTTGAAAAGTCAGCTGAAGCTGCTGCTGTTAGTGAAATGAAAAATGCAGTATTAGAAAAGATTTTTAATGCTAATGATGTTGAAGTTCCAGCAGTTATGGTTGAAGATGAAATTGATAATATGATGCAGGAATTTGATCAGCAATTAAGATATCAGGGATTAGATCTTCAAAAATACTTCCAGTATCTTGGAAAAGAAGCTAAGGATTTCAGAGAAGAACTAAGAGAAGATGCTACTAAGAAGACTAAGACTAGAATGTTAATTTCTGCTATCGCTGATGCTGAAAAGATTGAAGTTACTCCAGAAGAATTAGATAAGGAACTTGAATTAATGTCAATTCAGTATAAGCTTGAAGTAGAACAGATTAAGTCCATGCTTGGTGCTGAAAACTTTGCAGCTCTTGAAAAGGATATTAAAATGAGAAAGGCTGTTGACTTTACATTTGATAAAGCTGTAATTAAATAAGAATAAAAATTTTATGTGCAGTTGGTTAAAATAGGTATCAGCTGCACATAATATCTAAGTATGTAAAAACAAATTACAAATAAGAAGGGGGTACAGTGAATATGCCAATGATACCTTATGTCATCGAGAACACTGGAAAAGGTGAACGCTCCTACGACATATACTCAAGATTATTAAAAGATAGAATTATATTTCTTGGAGAAGCCATTGATGAGCATGTGGCAAGCCTAGTGGTTGCACAGCTATTGTTCTTAGAGGCAGAAGATGCTAAGAAAGATATTTGTATTTATATTAATAGCCCAGGGGGATCTGTTACAGCAGGGATGGCTATATATGACACTATACAGTATATTAAACCAGATGTGTCTACTATATGCATCGGTATGGCAGCAAGTATGGGCGCATTCTTATTATCTTCAGGGACAAAAGGCAAGAGATATGCCCTTCCAAATGCGGAAGTAATGATTCATCAACCGTTAGGCGGTGTGAATGGTCAGGCATCAGATATTAAGATTCATGCTGACTGGATATTAAAGACTAGAGAAAAGCTAAATACGATTTTAAGTAACAATACGGGTCAGGATTTAGCAAGAATTGAAAGAGACACAGATAGAGACAATTTCCTAAGCGCAGCAGAAGCCGCAGATTACGGCTTAATTGATAAGGTAATTGAATTTAGACCATAACTAAGGGGGACAATTATGACCAAATATGACGAAAGCAAGCAGCTAAAGTGCTCCTTTTGCGGAAAACCTCAGGATCAGGTAAGAAGATTAATTGCAGGTCCAGGGGTGTATATCTGTGATGAGTGCATAGAGCTTTGTCAGGATATCATAACTGAAGAATTTGCGTCTATGGATAAGGACAAGAAAATAGACGAAGGATTTAAGCTTCTAAAACCTATGGAAATCGCTCAAATCCTATCTGACTATGTTATCGAACAGAATGATGCAAAAAAAGCGCTGGCAGTTGCCGTATATAACCACTATAAAAGAATTAATTCTTTAAACAAAAAAGATAATGATGGCGTCGAAATCCAAAAAAGTAACATTATTATGATTGGATCAACAGGCTCAGGAAAAACTTTATTGGCTCAGACTTTAGCAAAAATTTTAAATGTTCCTTTTGCTATTGCAGATGCTACAGCTTTAACTGAAGCAGGTTATGTTGGAGAAGACGTTGAAAATATATTATTAAAACTAATTCAAGCCGCAGATTACGACATAGAGAAGGCTCAAAGGGGCATAATATATGTTGATGAAATAGACAAAATTGCAAGAAAATCTGATAATCCTTCTATTACAAGAGACGTAAGTGGAGAAGGAGTTCAGCAGGCTCTTTTGAAGATTCTTGAGGGTACTGTTGCAAGCGTTCCACCTCAGGGAGGAAGGAAACATCCGCATCAGGATTTTATACAGTTTGATACTACAAACGTACTGTTTATTTGTGGAGGTGCCTTTGATGGCATGGATAAAGTAATACAAAGACGTATAGGTGAAAAAACTATAGGATTTAATTCTGAAATTAATGATAAAGAGGTTGAAATTAAAGAACTTTTAAAGAAGATTCAGCCTGAAGACTTAATGAAGTACGGATTGATTCCTGAATTTATTGGAAGACTTCCAGTTATTGTGACCTTGGAAGAACTTTCAAAGGATGCACTTGTTCGTATTATTACAGAGCCGAAGAATGCTTTATTAAAGCAATATAAAAAGTTGTTTTCTATGGATGATGTTGAGCTTGAAATTGAAGCTGATGCCATTGAACGCGTTGCTGAGAAGGCTATTGAAAGAAAGACAGGAGCAAGAGGTCTTAGAAGTATACTGGAACGTATTATGACAGACATTATGTATGAAATTCCGTCAAGAAGCGATGTACGTAAATGCATCATTACAAAGGGCACAATTGATAATGACATAATGCCAACATTGGTGCTTGTAGATTCGAGCAAAGAAGAAAATACAGAATCTGCATCATAACAGAAATAACAGGCGGCAATTATGTCGCCTTATTTTGTTTAAGATGATATGCAGGAGGATAATATATGACTGATCAAAAAAAGAAAGATATATTAGATAAATTAAAAGATGAACTAGAAAAAGCACTTGATGAATCAGATCGCTTACTTTCTGATTTTGAAGATTATGAAGTATTAGAAGAAACTGATAGCGAAAAAAATGAAAATACTGAGGAGCTTGAGGAAGAAAGTGAAGATGGTAGTCGTGTGTTACCAATGATTCCGCTTAGAGGCCTTTCAGTTTTTCCTAGTATGGTTCTTCATTTTGATATTGGCAGGGAGAAATCTATAAATGCTTTAGAAAAGGCTATGATTATGAATCAGCAGATTTTCCTGGCAACCCAAAAGGATGAGAATACTGATTTACCTACCATAAACGATTTTTACCATGTAGGCACTATCGCTAAAATTAAGCAGATGTTAAAACTTCCAGGGGATTCAATCAGGGTCTTAGTGGAGGGAGTGAGCAGAGGCGAGATAAAGGACGTCGTTCTTGAAGTGCCATATTTTAAGTGTAAAGTAATAGCTACCCCTGATGATGACACAGAAGAAATTTCGTCAAAGACTTCTGCGTTAATGAGAGCAGCGCTTGCTAGTTTTGATGATTATTTATCTCTTAATACAAAAACTTCAAAGGATGTGTATTCAAGCATTGCATCTATTAATCAGCCAGGAAGATTAGCAGATTTGATAACTTCACACATCTCTATTAGAGCTGAAGAAAAACAGGAAATATTGGAATGTTACAATATAGATGCAAGACTAGAAAAGGTTAACGAAATCCTGATTAGGGAAATTGAAATTCTGAATATTGAGCAGGACATTAATCTAAAGCTTAAAACTGCTATCAATAAACACCAAAAGGAATACTATCTGCGAGAACAGCTTCGTGTTATTCAGGAGGAACTTGGACAGACAGAAGATGTAGAAGATGAAGTAGACAATTGGAATAAACAGCTTAAAAAGTTGAAACTTCCTGCTAAAACTGCAGATAAAGTCAGCAAGGAAATTAAGAGGTTTAGTAAATTACCGCCTTCGTCCTCGGAGAGTGGTATTATTAGAACTTATGTGGAAACTATTTTAGCATTACCATGGAATAAGTCTGCCAAATCGAATATTGATTTGAAAAAAGCACAAAAGATTTTAAATGCAGATCATTACGGACTTGAAAAAGTTAAAGAAAGAGTTCTGGAATATTTGGCTGTAATACAGCTTTCCAATAGTATCAAAGGTCCTATACTTTGTCTGGTGGGACCTCCAGGAGTTGGTAAGACTTCTATAGCAAAATCAGTTGCAAGGGCTATTAATAGAGACTTTGTAAGAATGTCATTAGGCGGCGTTCGTGATGAGGCTGAAATTAGAGGACACAGGAGAACTTATATTGGTGCAATTCCAGGTCGAGTAATATCAAGTATAAAGGATGCAGGTACAAATAATCCGATATTCTTATTTGATGAAGTAGATAAGATTGGTGCAGATTTTAAGGGGGATCCAGCTTCAGCATTACTAGAAGTTCTTGACCCTGAGCAGAATAAAGACTTTATGGATCATTATCTAGAAATTCCATTTGATCTTTCTAAGGTAATGTTTATAACTACGGCTAATACTATTGATACTATTCCAAGGCCATTATTAGACAGAATGGAAGTTATTCATGTTTCAGGATACACAGAAGAAGAGAAAGTAAATATTTCTGAAAAGTATTTAATCCCTAAGAAGGTTAAGGAGCATGGATTGAAATCTACAGATATAAGTATATCAGAGGCTACTGTTCGTGATTTAATAAATTACTATACTAGAGAATCCGGTGTAAGAAATCTTGAGAGGGAAATTGCTAACCTTTGCAGAAAGGTTGCAAGGAAGATAGTTACAAATAAGGAAAGAAATTATAGAATAACTCCTAAAAACTTAGAAAGCTATTTAGGCAAAAAGAAATACAGGTATGATATCATTCAAGGTGAAAATGAAATTGGTGTAACTACAGGTCTGGCGTGGACCATTGTAGGGGGAGACACTTTATTTATTGAGACTACATGCGTCCCTGGTACAGGGAAACTTGTTTTAACTGGTCAGCTTGGGGAAGTAATGCAGGAATCTGCTAAGGCTGGAATTAGTTATATCAGATCTATAGTGAATAAGCTTGGCGTAGCTGAAGACTTCTATAAAACTCAGGATTTGCATATCCATATACCAGAGGGAGCTACTCCAAAGGACGGTCCTTCTGCTGGTGTGACTATGTGCACAGCTATTATTTCAACACTAACTAGTACACCTGTTAGAAAAGATGTTGCTATGACTGGTGAAATAACACTTAGAGGAAAGGTTTTACCTGTAGGTGGTATTAGGGAGAAAGTTCTTGCGGCTCACAGAGCAGGGATTACTAAGATACTTTTACCTGCAGATAATGAAAGAGATATTGACGATATACCTGCAAATATAAGAAAGAAACTAGAGTTTGTATTAATTAAAACAGTAGATGATGCTCTTGAACATGCGCTTGTTAAGTAAATAATAATCAAGGACATTGAAAGAATTAAGGAAAAGTGATATGATTATAAAGAAGGCAGATATTGAGACAGTTGCAGTAAAGCCTAGCCAATATCCCGAGGCAAATGTGCCAGAGATTGCTTTTGCGGGGCGTTCGAATGTTGGTAAATCCTCGCTTTTGAATCTTCTAACAAATAGAAGAAACCTTGCTAGAACTAGTGGGAATCCTGGAAAAACAAGAACTATTAATTTCTATAGAATTAATGATGAATTTAGAATTGTTGATTTGCCTGGCTATGGATATGCAAAAATTTCAAGGTCACAGTCTGAGGGCTGGGGTGAGATGATAGAAATGTATCTTGAGGGAAGACCAACGCTGTTAAAGGTTATACAACTGGTTGATATCAGACACGCTCCGTCAGTACAAGATGTTCAAATGTATGAATATTTAAGGCATTTTGGATTAGATGGCATTGTTGTTGCAACTAAGGCGGATAAGGTATCTACCAATGAAAAACAAAAATGTATAAGTGTTATAAGAAAGACATTGGGGTTATCTGCAGAGGATAAGGTTATACCTGTTTCAACTTTGAAAAAAACTGGTTATGACATGCTGCTTGATGAACTTGAACAACTTATAGAAGCCTCTGCAAGTGTAGCTGAATAATGGTAAAACCAGAGGAGAGAACCTAGATGTATCAATTTATTGGTTTCAATGTTATCTTCAAAAGAATTAAAGCAATAAAGTTTATGATGAAGGATAAATCAGTACCCCTAAGAAAGAAACTTTTGATTGTTTTGGGTATAATTTATTTAGTCTCTCCCATAGACTTAATTCCTCCTGTGCTTTTTCCTATTGCATGGATGGATGATTTAGTAGTCTGGATTTGGATTTTATGGCATTTAAAGGATGTATTAGACAAATACTGGGTAGGAGAAAAGACAGAGGACCTGTCAAAGAAATATAAAGAGAAAAATATAATAAATGACGCAACTTATGAAGTTAATGTGCATGATAACAAGGAGTCAGATTGATGGAAAATAATTATCAGGATAAAATAGGAACTGTAATGATTACGCAGGAACAGATTTCAAAAAGAGCTGAGGAAATAGGAACTCAGATCTCAGAAGAATTTGCAGGTCAGGAAGTTCTTGTTGTAGGAATTTTAAAGGGTGCTGTTCTCTGGATGGCAGATATTGTGAAAAATATTAAATTGGATTGTGCTATTGATTTTATGGCATGTTCAAGTTATGGAGCATCAACTAAAACCTCTGGAGTAGTTCGAATTTTAAAAGATTTAGATACATCCATTGAAGGACGAAATGTAATTATTGTTGAAGATATTGTAGATTCAGGTATTACATTAAAATACCTAAAGCAAAATCTTGAAGGTAGAAACCCAAAATGCATTAAGATTTGTTCGCTTTTAGATAAGCCTTGTGGCAGACGCATTGAATTAGAAGCTGATTATGTAGGATTTACAGTAGAGGATAAATTTATCATTGGTTATGGTCTTGACTATGACCAGAAATATAGAAATTTACCATATATAAGTTTTTTAGAAAGCTAGAAATATCTTTTGATTAGTTTTATGCCTTTCTAAATATTTGTTTGGATAAGGCATTTTATTATTATACATAAAGGAGAACATAAAAAATGAGCTATGAAGTAAAAATTGGTTTATCAAACAAACACCTGCACTTAAAAGATGCAGATATTGAAACACTATTCGGAGCAGGACATAAACTTACTCCTACAAAGGATCTTGTACAGCCAGGACAGTTTGCTTGTGAAGAAAAAGTGGATATCGTAGGGCCTAAGGGAACTTTAAAAGGTATTAGAGTTCTTGGACCTGCTAGACCTGAAACTCAGATAGAACTTGCTATGACTGATGCAAGAACTATCGGAATTAAAGCGCCTGTAAGGGAATCCGGTAAGCTTGAAGGAACACCTGGATGCAAGCTAATTGGACCTTGTGGAGAAGTAGAGCTTGACCATGGTGTAATGGTTGCACTTAGACACGTACATCTTTCACCAGCACAGGCTGCTGAAGCAGGAGTTAAGGATAAAGACATCGTAAGCATAAAACTTGAAGGCGAAAGAGGACTTGTATTTGACAATGTTCTAGTTCGTTCAGGAGATGCTCACGAAAGAGAAGTACATCTTGATACAGACGAAGGAAATGCAGCAGGCTGCGGTCCTGATTCAGTATGTACAATTATTAAATAGTTTTTCACAATATAACAAAAAATTAGAGGCAGGCTGTTCTCTGACATGCTACTTAGCATCTCAGAGAACAGCTTGCCTTTTTTGTTTTACCATGTGAATTTATATTGGAGTGGAAAACACAAAAATATCCGTAAATAAACGTCGAAAAACCATTGAAATTAGCAGATATTTTGTTATGATACTTACTAGTAAATAGATAGTATATAGTAGTAGAATAATATGCAGTAATCTTGATAACGTCATAGATTAAAAACTAGATAATATATTTAATAACAAATTAAGACTCGATGAGATATAAGTTTATATAATGATTTCATTTAGAGTCTTATTTTAGTTTTTGTTATATTTAAGGGGGGTAAAATTACATAATTTAGCATTTATTTTGCACAATCATACATAGGAAAAGTAAAAGGAATAAATTTCCGGATTAGAATTCGGAAAGATTTCAGATATAATAATAAAAGTCACAAAAAAATAAACCAAAAGCAATAATAATAGCTATTTGTGACCGTAAAGTTAAAAAATATTAAAAAAATATTTAAATAACTAAAAATGTGACCGGTTTGTGACTATCAGATGTAATAATGAAGATGTAGGATAAATATGTAATAATCCATTAGCAAAAGGGGAAAAATATGGGAGACTTAGAAACAATAACGACATTTCTACCTAATTATTTAGTCTGCATAGATAAGTGTATAGAGGGGGCGTTAATAGGACGAATATATTCTGGCTACAAGAAAGTTAATTCTATTAGGTTTGGAGACATACATCAAATGTTAATAATAATAGAGGAAATAATGGATGCTATACAATGCCCAGGTGCAAGTACTAACAAAAGGGGATTTAGAAATGAAGATAAAATCGTTGCTCTCAATAGAACCGAAATAAGGGAGGCAAAAAAAGCAATGAGAAAATTTGATACTGGTAGTGAAAGCGGTGAAAAGGCTACTTTCATATTGCAAATAAAGTTCAGACAAAATGCCAGTTGGCAGGGTACAGTCCAATGGGTAGAAAAGAAGCAAAAACTTAATTTTAGAAGTGCATTGGAGCTAATTAAAATCATAGACAGTGCATGTGAACAAGGATATCAAGCTGATGTAATTGGGCTAGAACAAAATATTATTTAAGAAGGGAGTTTTTGAAATGCGAAAAAAACGAATTGGAGCAGCATTAGTTGCTTTAGTAGTTGCGGTTGGTATACCTTCAAGTGCATTTGCGGCGAATATAGCTGATAATGAAGTGGCAGCTGGTGTGGTAGAGTCAGTTACAACGAACAACGAAATGATTAGCACAACTCAAAGCAATGAAAGTACAGAACAGAACAAGGATACGGTAAAAGATGAAAGTGGGAATTTGCCGGAAGCAGAAGTACCAGTAATTGAGAAACCTGCAGCAGAACAGCCAACTGTAGAGGAACCAAAAGTGGAGGCGCCAGTAGTGCAAGAACCAGTGGCTGAGAAACCTGCAGTAGAAGAACCAGTGGTTACAGAGCCTGCTATTGAGGCTGAAGAACCAGTGGCTACAGAACCGGCTATTGTGGTTGAAGAACCAGTGGTCACAGAACCAGCCATTGTAACTGAAGAATTAGTGGTTACAGAACCAGCCATTGTGGTTGAACCAGCACCTGCCAAACTAACTGTAACTCATATTTTAAAGTTAGATACAGGTGACGTAAGGCATACAGAGACCATTGAAGGAATTCAGCTTGGTTCTAATTATGATATTTCTGCGCTAATAAATGAAACAGAGGAAATTAAGTGTGTTTCTGATGTTAGGAATGTTCAAATGGATGAATTAGAGAAAGTGGTGGTTTTGGAATACCAAATAGTGAAGAAAGAACTTGCTACGCAAGATTTCCAGGACGGTTCTTTGAATGATTAGTGCGATCAAGTGACGGAGGTTCATGTATGAAAATAAAACAAAGGTTAGCATTATTACTAGTAATAGTAATGTGCATGACTCTTATTCCCCCAGTAGCTTTCGCAGATACCAAGATTAGTCCAGAATTAATGAAAACAGCTCAATGGATTGATGCTAAAGAAGGCACTGCAAAGATTACTTTACAGGCAAAAGGTTCTCCTATAGAAGTAAATAATCCAGGGGCAGATGTAGTAGTTGTTATGGACTATTCTGGTAGTATGGGTTATGACTCAGGAGTTAAAAGAGAATGTGGCAGTACAAATTTTGAAAAACATGGTTGGTTATTTCCTTATTATGAATGTAAAGAATGCCACGAAACCTATGATAAAGAACCTGAAGTTTGTACTCACAAAGTGGATGTTAACAGATGGACACTTGCAAAACAAGCCTTAGGCGTATCATTAAATACTATTATCCCAAATATTAAAAGTAATAATAAGGTTGCATTTGTCGCATTTGATAGTGATGTGAGAAGCGGGTATACCGTAGATGCTACCAATAATAAAAATCAAATATTAAATTTAGTTGACGGATTGGAAACACCGCAGCCTTCACGCCCTGGGGATTATATACAAAAAGGTACAAACTATACAGCAGCTTTGAAAAAAGCGAACCAGTATATAGACAGTTTAAAGTCAAGCAGCGGTAATTCAAAACCTGTCTATGTGATTTTTTTGTCTGACGGTAAGCCAGATAATGGTTTGGAAGGAGAGTCGTATAAACAGGTTATAAAAGATAAGGCAACTGTTTATACAATAGGTTTGTCTTTAGACAACGGAGCAAGTAATACTTTAAAAAAATATGCTTCCAGCCCAGCTTCCAAATATCATAATAATGTAACAAATCCAAGTGATTTATCAGATACATTTAGTGATATAGCTAAGACAATAACTTCACAAGTAACGGTTAAAGATGTTATTAACCAAGAATTCTTTGATGTTGTAGAAGTGAAAAAACCAACAAGAGGAACGGCGTCATTAGCCTCAGATGGGAAAACTGTGACATGGACGTTAGATAATTTTATCCCTGAAGGGGATACTCTTGAGATTATTGTCCGATTAAATAAGGATTATATTGATAAGTATCAGCAATTTGTAACAAATGAAAGTGCGGGAGCAAGTTATATAGCGGAAGATGGTACTGTAAGGACTGTAGACGTCAGCAATATAAATCCAAGTAATGAAAAACCAGTAATCGAGAGAACAAAGACGCAGTATGCAGTTAAGTTCTATAATGAAGATGGAAAAACACAACTTGGGGAGACTCAGAATGTATATGAGAGATCAGCAGCAACAAAACCAGAAAATCCAACAAAACCGGAAACAACTAGTGTAACCTATACTTTCGCAGGCTGGGTGCCAGTAGATGAGCATGCAGGCTATACAATAGACAATATAGGCAACGTGACACAGCCAATGAGTTTTAAGGCCACGTTTACAGCGCATGAAAAGGAAAAGTTTACTGTAAGCTATAATGCAGGAGCTGGAACCGGAACAATGGCACCGGACGCTGCTTATGTAGGAAGCGAGATAATTGTAAAGGATAATGGATTTACGGCACCTGCAAATTGTGCGTTTAATGGCTGGAAAGATGCAACTGGCGGCAATGTGGCAACAGGAAGCATCCTTACAGGAAACACAGTGTTGACTGCACAATGGAGAACCCTTGAAGAGGTACCAGGTGTAAAAGCTGAAGGCTACGAAGGAATCTATGATGGAATAGGTCATGGAATAACTGTAACAGCACCAGCTGGAGCAAAGGTTGAATACAGTTTAAATGGAACAGACTGGACAGAGACTAATCCAAAGTATACAAATGCAATGGATAGTAAAACAGTACAGTACAGGGTTTCAATGAAGGGCTATAAGACCGTTGAGGGGTCTGCCGATGTTAAGATAGCAAAGAAACCTATAACTGTAGAATCAGGAAGCTTGGAAAGAGTATATGATGGAAAACCGTTAACTGCATTAACAGCAGTTGTAAAAGGATTGGCTGCAGTAGATGAAGGAAAGATAACGGCTACAGCAACAGGTAGTATTACAGATGCTGGAAGCATGTCAAATGCAGCAGTAGTAAATGGTAATTCAGATTTGCTTAACAATTATACTGTTTTTGAACAGTTTGGAACACTAACAGTAACAGCAAGACCAGTTACCCTGACAGCAAAGAGTGCAACCCTAGACTGGACAGGAGAAAAGCTGAATGTAGAAGCACCTGGATATGACATCACAGGTGGAACATTAGCAGAAGGTCAGACAATCACCAGCGTAACAGTAAGTGAAGGTCAGACAGATCCAGGAGAATATACAACAACAGTGTCAAATGCACAAATCGGAACATTCACAGGAAACTATGCTATCAAGTATGCTGAAGGCAAACTTGTGATTAAGCAGCTAGATATGAGTAGTAAAGTGAAAGCTGAAGGTTACGAAGGTGTCTATGATGGAACAGCTCATGGAATAAAAGTAGAGGGACCATCAGGAGCAAAGGTTGAATACAGTGTAGAAAATTCACTAACAAGTGTAGGAGAATTAACAGTAGGCTACACAGTAAGCAAACCAGGATATGCAGATGTAACAGGAAGCAAGAACATTAAGCTTACAGCAAGACCAGTTACCCTGACAGCAAAGAATGCAGAACTAGACTGGACAGGAGAAAAGCTGAATGTAGAAGCGCCTGGATATGACATCACAAGTGGAACATTAGCAGAAGGCCAGACAATCACAAACGCCACAGTAAGTGAAGGTCAGACAGATCCAGGAGAATATACAACAACCGTGTCAAATGCACAAATCGGAACATTCACAGGAAACTATGCTATCAAGTATGCTGAAGGCAAACTTGTGATTAAGCAGCTAGATATGAGTAGTAAAGTGAAAGCTGAAGGTTACGAAGGTGTCTATGATGGAACAGCTCATGGAATAAAAGTAGAGGGACCATCAGGAGCAAAGGTTGAATACAGTGTAGAAAATTCACTAACAAGTGTAGGAGAATTAACAGTAGGCTACACAGTAAGCAAACCAGGATATGCAGATGTAACAGGAAGCAAGAACATTAAGCTTACAGCAAGACCAGTTACCCTGACAGCAAAGAGTGCAGAAGTAGACTGGACAGGAGAAAAGCTGAATGTAGAAGCGCCTGGATATGACATCACAGGTGGAACATTAGCAGAAGGCCAGACAATCACCAGCGTAACAGTAAGTGAAGGTCAGACAGATCCAGGAGAATATACAACAACAGTGTCAAATGCACAAATCGGAACATTCACAGGAAACTATGCTATCAAGTATGCCGAAGGCAAACTTGTGATTAAGCATCAGGATATGGGTGCACAGGTAAAAGCCACTGGGTATGAAGGCGTATATGACGGAGAAATTCATGGCATTAAGCTAGATTTACCAGAAGGCGCAGAAGTATTATTTAAGGATAACAACGGTAATGATAATGCTTTCGTCAATGCTGGAAAGCACGTTGTAGAATATAATGTTAAGAAGCTTGGTTATAACGACGTAACAGGAAGCGCTATTGTGAATATTACTACTAGACCAATTACTTTAATAGCTGGCAGTGCAAGTAAAACTTACGATGGTACAGCATTAACTACAACAAGTTATGCCATTTCGGCAGGAGCAATTGTAACAGGACAGAGTATTGCAGTGACTGTTACAGGAAGCCAGATTCAGGTAGGCTCAACAGCCAGTGCTATTTCAAGTGTAGTAATAACAGATGCAGAGGGAATGAATATAAATTCAAACTATGGCATCAAATTGTTTAACGGCACATTGACTATTACAAGTGCAGGAGGCAGTCATCACCATAACGATAACAATAATAACAACAACAATAATACAACAACTATCAACGATGAAGCTGTTCCGCTAGCTGGTACGATGGAACTTAACAAAACTGATCACTTCAATTATGTTAAAGGATATCAGGATGGAAATGTTAAACCGTTAAATAATATTACAAGAGAAGAAGTAGCAACCATCTTCTACAGACTGCTTACAGAGCCGTCAAGGGCAATGTATTTCTCGAAAGATGAAAACTTCAGTGATATTGCAAGCAGCAGATGGTCATTAAATTCTATTGCTACTCTTGCAAACGGAAAAGTTTTAACTGGTTATGAAAATGGAACATTTGGAGCAACAAGACCGATTACAAGAGCAGAATTTGCAGCAATTGCTTCCAGATTTGATTCACTTGAACAAACTACTGACAATCAGTTTAGTGATGTTTCAAACCATTGGGCAAAATCTTATATTAATTCTGCAGCTAAGAAAGGCTGGATTAATGGATATGAAGATGGAACCTTTAAACCAGATCAGTATATTACAAGAGCAGAAGCTATGACCCTTATAAACAAAGTTCTTGAAAGAAGAGTAGATGCAGCTGGATTAATGAATGGTTACAAAGTATTCCCTGACAATAAGGAAAATGCTTGGTACTATTATCAGGTAATTGAAGCTACAAATAATCATAAGTATGCTGATAGAAAAAACATGAGTGATATGGAAAAATGGACGGAAATTTTAAGTGATAAAACTTGGAATGAGTAGTTAGTAAAAATATCCAAATTAATTGTGTTTTAATAAACATTGTTATATAATGAAATCGTATAAATATCTTAATATTTATACGATTTTGTTTTCTACAAGTAAAGGAAATGAAGGTATAAAGTTTAGAAATGGAAAAAACAACACAAATTGATAAGCAACTTAGAATTTATATGTTGGGTAGATTTGCGCTTGAATATGATGGTAAAATTATACTTGAGAATGAAGGAAAGATTCACAAGGTCTGGACCTTACTTGGATATCTGCTTACTAATCATAATAGAAAACTTGGAGCACAGGAACTACCTGAACTTTTGTGTGGCGATGACAAAAGCAGTGAACCAGTAAAAGCTGTAAAGAATCTAGTATATAGATTAAGGTGTGTACTTGCAGAGAGTGGACTGCCTAAGGAAAACTATGTTATACAAACTGGGGGCATTTATAGCTGGAATAATAATTTGGATTGTGTTATAGATACAGATGAATTTACTGAGGCTTATAACAAAGCAAGAAAAGTATTTTATGATTCTGACAAAGCTATTGAATTTTATCTCCAGGCAATTTCTATCTATAAAGGTAAATTCTTACCACATGCTGCTTATGATGAATGGGCGGTAAATGCAGCTACATATTACCATAGATTGTTTATAGACAGCATTATATGCTTATATCAACTTTTAGAGAAAAAAGAATCTCATGAACCAATGTTGTCAGTGTGTGAAAAAGCGATAAATATTGATGCTTACAATGAAGATATTTATAAAATTTATATTTATTGTTTAATAAAACTGGGAAGGCATAAGGACGCACTTGCTGCATATGAGACTATTACAAATCGTCTTTATGATGAGCTTGGTGTTAATCCATCAAAAGAATTGAGAAGTCTGTATCGGGACATTATTAAAACTTTGAAAAGCGTAGAAACAGATTTGATTGCAATTAAGGAAGATTTGAATGAAGGCGGCCATGCTGAATGCAGTTATTTTTGTGAATATCAAATCTTTAAAGATATATACAGGTTTATAGCCAGACGTGTTAATCGTACAGGAGAGTCCATTTTTATAATGCTTTGTACATTAACGGATAATCAGGATGAGATTCCATCAACAGAGTATCTGGCCGAGGCGATGGATGCCTTGAAAACTGCTATAGGGCGAACACTTCGTAAGTGTGATTTGTTTTCCAGGTATAGCAATTCACAATTTGTTGTAATGCTTCCAGACATTTCATACGAAAATGGATGTATGGTAGCGCGACGAATAGAAAATGCATACAAGAAAAATAAAGTGAGTAAAGTTGTAGTTATGCATTATAAATTACAACCACTAGATCCAAAATTGTTTTAATTAAAATATAAGGGAGACTTTCGACAAAGGTGGTGGCAACGATGAAAAAAAAGATTATAACCTTATCGTTAATTGGTGTTCTTTGTATAGCACCTATAATGACAGGATGTGGACAAACTAACAACGGTAATGTAGAAAATGCTTCAGAAGAGGTAGTAATCGCAGATGAAGAAGTGCCTTTAGCAAATTCTGAGGTAAAGGTATTGGAACCTTCAGCTCCAGGCACAACTACATATAAAGGGAATGGAGTTATCGTAGATGCCTCCAATACTAATCAAGGCTATATTATGATTAAGTATAACGGGAAAAATCAGAAACTTAAGGTACAAATCGTTAAAAGTTCAGGGACTATATATACATATAATTTAAATGCAAGAGATACTTATGAAGTATTTCCTCTTACTGATGGGGATGGAAGTTATTCGGTAAAAGTTTTTGAAAATGTATCAGGTGCAAAGTATTCGCAAGCTTTTAGCAAGGATTTAAATGTAAAACTAGCTAATCAGTATTTACCATTTCTATATCCAAATCAGTATGTTAATTTTAATGCAAGCAGCGATACCGTTAAAAAGGGTATTGAGGTTACAAAGTCAACGAATGATGATTTAGAAAAGGTACAATTAGTATATGATTACACAGTTGGGGCTTTAACATACGATAAAGTAAAAGCTGCTAATGTTCAATCAGGATATCTTCCAAATGTGGATGCTGTTCTTGCAGCAAAGAAAGGTATTTGTTTTGATTATGCATCCATTATGGCAACTATGCTTCGTTCACAGAACATTCCTTGCAAACTTGTTGTAGGGTATACTGGCAATGTGTATCACGCATGGATAAATGTTTATACACCTGAGTCAGGCTGGATTGATGGTATGATTTTCTTTGACGGCAAGAAGTGGCAGTTAATGGACCCTACTTTTGCTTCCTCTGGAAAGAAGAGTGAATCCATAATGAAGTATATAGGGGATTCAAGCCATTATACTGCAAAGTATGCTTATTAATAATAGGAATTGTTTTGGGGGCAGATAGAAATATTTGCCCTTTTCTAGGTATAGGTAGTAAATTAAGGAGTAAAAATGAAAGCAAATGAATTGTCATCATTTTGTATGCAAATAGCTTTTTTATTAGAGGCAGGTATTTCCATTGACGCTGGACTGGCAGTACTGGCTGAAGACACAGATAATCAAACTGAAAAGAACATGCTTTTGCAAATGTCAGAAGATGTTGAACTTGGGGCATCCTTAGCTGCAGCTATGAGAAAAACAGAGCTTTTTCCTGAATATTTGATACAAATGACTCATATTGGTCAAGAGACAGGGACTCTGGATACGGTTATGAAATCGCTTGCACAGTATTACGAAAAAGAAAGCATATTAGCTCAGACAATTAAAAATGCTGTTACATATCCACTTATTATGGTATCGATGCTAATGGTGGTTTTATTTGTACTTCTTACTAAGGTAATGCCAATCTTTGAGGAGGTCTATAAACAGCTGGGAGCACAACTTTCACCGATAACTAAAAATGCAGTACAGATAGGCACTATTCTAAGTGGTGCGGCTATAGTAGCCATATTATTTTTAGTTTTGGTTTCTGCAGGCATAGTTATTTCGTCAAAGAGAGGACATAAAATGCTATGGGCAGAACATCTGCTAGAAAATGTAAAGGAAAAAAGCAGTATTGCAATAACTTTAGCAAAGAGGAGAATTGCGGCCGTTTTAGCAATTTCCATCAAAAGTGGATTGGAAATTGATGCAGGTATGGAAATGGCAATAAAATTGATATCACAAAAAAAGATTCAAGAAAAGCTTCAGAAATGTAAGCAGCAGATGGAACTTGGAACCCCAATATATGATGCCTTAAAGGAAACAGGTATTTTTAAAGGTATGGATATGCAAATGATAAAAGTGGGAAGCCGTTCAGGAAAATCAGATGCAGTTTTTGATGAGTTATCCAAAAAATATGAAGGTGAAGTGGATTTAGTCATTGACAGTCTTATAACTAGATTTGAACCTACAATAGTAGTAGTTTTAGCAACAATTGTAGGGTTGATATTATTATCTGTAATGATGCCTCTTGTAGGAATTATGGCATCTATAGGTTAGCAGAAGATAGGAATAGATATGAAAAATTATGTTTTATCAATAGTTGCTTTTATATGTGTGGTGACAGTATTTATATTTGCTATCAATGGTATTTCGCGAAAGTCCACATCAGAGGGGGCGGCTACATTGCAGCAGGCTATTCAGAGGGCTTCAGTACAGTGTTATGCCATAGAAGGAAGATATCCTTCTTCAGTAAATTATTTGGTTGAAAATTATGGGGTTCAGATTGATACAGATAAATATTCAGTGTTTTATGAAGGTTTTGCGTCAAATATGATGCCCGATATTACGGTTTGTCAATTATAGGAGAAGTTTATGAAGAATAAAGGAAATTATAATAAAGGACAATCCGTACAGTTTTTGTTTACAATGGTGTTATTATTTTCCCTTGGCATAAGTGCACTATTCACGATTTTATTTGGTGCCGGAATTTATGAAAATATAGGAGACAGAATGAATGAAAATTTTAGCAGTACTACAGCATTATCCTATATTTCAAACAAAGTCAAACAGAATGACAAAGCGGGTATGATATCAGTAGAAAAACTGGAAGGCGTACCAGCTTTGAAGCTTGTTGAAGTATATGATGAAGAAGTCTATAACACCTTGATATATTGTAGAGATGGAAAGCTAAAAGAGTTGTTTTGCAGGGATGACAGTGGGTTGACATTAGACGATGGAATAGACATTATGGAACTACAAGGAATGTCTTTTCAAATGATCAATGAGAACCTTTTAAAAGTGGAAACCTTAGGAGATAACACAAATTATATACTTTTGTCATTACGAAGTGAGGTGGATGATTATGAATAATGGGAATTCATCTAAATCTCAGATATTTCTTATGGAGTTTATTTGTGTTGTAATGTTTTTTGCTTTATGTGCAGCATTATGCATAAATGCCTTTGTAAAGGCAGAGGGTATAAGTAAAGAGGGACGTGAATTAAATGAAGCGTTGCTTTTAGCACAAAGCATGGCAGAAACTATTAAATCAATGGATTATCCAAGTAACAATGATATAGATAATGCAGTAGAGAGAATGAACAGGAAAGGCAGTAAGAAATACATTGTAAAAGTGAAAGACAAAATGCAGGCAGACATGTTACAGGCAGATATTTTTGTATATAATACAAAAAGTAGTAAAAATGAGATTTGCAGTCTTTCAATTATGAAATATTTGCCTGAAGAGGTACAAAATGAAGAGTAAAAGTACATTTAACAAGCAAAGAATTCAGATTGGTACCAGCTCACTTTTATTAATCTTTACCGTGTTATGTCTTGTAGTTTTCAGTACTCTTTCTTTAGCCAGTGCAAAGGCTGATTATGCCCTGGCTGCAAAGAATGAAAAAAGTGTTAAGATATATTATGATGCAGACGCTAAAGGGGAAGAATTAAAGAAAGATATAAACAGGAAGATGATTGATTTGGCAGTTCAAGCCCTTAATAAGAATCAATTTAAGGAACTAATGAAGCAGTCATTTAAAGAAGCATTTAATGATGAGGATAACAGTATTAGTTATACTATTGATGCCGGTTCACAACAGTTTCTTTTTATACAACTACGATTAAGTAATTATGAGGAAATTGCAGAAGGAAAACAAAATTATAAAGTAATGTCTTGGATTATTCAAAATAAAGTAGATTATGCAGTTGATAATAATATGCCAGTTTGGAGTGGCATTTAGTATTTAGAATTGAATGGAGAAGATCATATGAAGGCTTTAAAAATATTACAAATAGCGGTAGAGAAAAATGCATCCGATATTTTTCTGATTCCGGGCGTAGGTTTTTCATTAAAAATTAATGGAAAGATTTATCCTCATGAGGGCGAAACCTTACTCCCTGATGATCTGGCTGATATTATTTCACAAATATATAATTTGTCAAAAAGTAGATCTATGGAGAAAGTAAACAAGTCAGGAGATGATGATTTTTCCTTTTCGGTACAGGGGTTATCCAGATTTCGTGCGAGTATATTTAAGCAGAGAGGTTCCCTGGCAGCAGTTATAAGGGTTGTAACTTTTGATTTACCTGATTTTAATGAACTTCATATTCCAAAGACAGTCATAGACGTGGCAGAAATGAAAAAAGGACTGGTACTTGTTACGGGTGCTGCTGGTAGTGGCAAGAGTACTACATTAGCATGCATCATAGATCAGATAAATAAGACTAGAAATGCTCATGTTATAACCCTAGAAGATCCTATTGAATATCTTCATAAACATCAAAAAAGTATTGTAACCCAGAGAGAAATTTCTACGGATACAGAGGATTATGTTGCAGCATTGAGATCTGCACTTAGACAGGCGCCAGATGTAATTCTATTAGGAGAACTCAGGGATTATGAAACGATTCGTACAGCGATGACCGCAGCCGAGACGGGACACTTAGTTATTTCTACATTACATACTATAGGGGCTGCAAATACGGTTGATAGAATAATAGATGCATTTCCGGAAAACCAGCAGAACCAGATAAGAATACAATTATCTATGGTTCTTCAGGCTGTTATTTCTCAACAATTACTTCCTACAGTAGACGAAACTACTATTCCTGCGTTTGAGCTGATGTTTCTCAATAATGCTATTAGAAACATGATTCGGGAAAGAAAGAATCATCAGATTGACTCTGTTATATCTTCTGGTCAAGAAGAGGGCATGATTTCTATGGACAGTAGTTTACTTAATTTGTATAAGGCAGGAAATATAACTAAAGACGTAGCATTAACCTATAGCACTAATCGAGAATTTTTAGAAAAGAGAATGGAAAGAGCATAATATTATGATTATTTAATAGCCAAATTGTTAATACTAACTCTGTAAAGAAAGAGGCTATTAAATAGTATGTTTTGTCCCCCTTTAGCATAAATTAGCAGCTTCTTTCTTTATTTGTGTGGTACTTAGTTGCCATGATTTTATTAGATGGTAAAACTTGTTTGCGGCGATTATTAAATTGTATAATTATTCTTCTTGTAAATCAGGAAAAAAATGATATAATATTTAAGGTGTGCTTGGGAAAATAATTTTTTGACAAGAAAGCTTAGCATACATGAGTATACATAGAAAATTTTATAGGAAATTAGTGAATATAATAATAGATATAAATAGATTTATTTGGAGGGAAAGTTGGCTAAATATTTAGTTCAAAAAAGTGGTCCGCTTAATGGTGAAGTTACCATTAGCGGTTCTAAAAATGCCGTTCTTCCTATTATGGCAGCTGCTATTTTAAGTGGTGAAGCTTGTGAACTGACAGAAGTTCCAGCACTTAGAGATGTAGATGTAATGTGCAAGCTGCTTAGAAGTTTGGGCTCAAAGGTTAAAGAACAATATAGTGAAAATAAACTTGAAATAGAAACAAAAGATGTGATAACAGACGAAGCTCCTTATGAGCTGGTTAAGAAGATGAGAGCATCTATACTAGTAATGGGCCCTCTTTTGGCAAGGACTGGTAAGGCTAGAATAGCACTTCCAGGCGGATGTGCTATTGGTGCAAGACCGATAGATTTGCACCTAAAAGGATTCCAGGCTCTTGGTGCGCAGATTATTGAGGGACATGGGTATGTTGAAGCTGTTGCGGACAAGCTTATAGGAAATAATGTTTATTTAGATTTCCCAAGTGTAGGCGCAACTGAAAATATTATGATGGCAGCAGTATTAGCTGAAGGCATTACTATTTTGGAAAATGTGGCAGAAGAGCCAGAAATTGTAGACTTAGCAAATTTCCTAAACAGAATGGGCGCTAGGATTAAAGGTGCAGGTACTGATACAATTAAAATAGAGGGAGTTTCCTCACTCCATGGGGCGAAACACTCTGTTATACCAGATAGAATTGAAACGGGAACATTTATGGTGGCGGCTGCAATTACAAGGGGCAATGTACTTATCAGAAATGTAGTACCTGATCATGTAAAGCCTATAATTGCTAAGCTAAAAGAATGTGGTGCTGCAGTGGAAATAACAGATGAGGGTATGATAGTAAGAGGAGATATTGCGCCGCTAGCTGCAACAGATGTAAAGACATTGCCTTATCCAGGGTTTCCAACAGATATGCAGTCACAGTTTATGTCTCTTCTGGCAACAGTAAAGGGATCAAGTATAGTAATTGAAACTGTATTTGAAAATAGATACATGCATGTTGGCGAACTAAACAGAATGGGCGCTAATATTAAAATTGAAGGTAGAAGTGCTGTGATACAAGGAGAAAAACTTCTTCAAGGGGCTCAGGTTATTTCTACGGATTTAAGAGCTGGTGCGGCACTAGTTTTGGCTGGTTTAACGGCTGAAGGAACTACTGAGATTTCTGAGATTTATCATATTGAAAGAGGATATGAGAAGTTTGTAGAAAAATTTAGAGGGATTGGTGCAACCATAATCAGAGTTGAAGAATAAAGGGTTGTTTGTCAACGGTTGATATTTTGAACATTTTTCAAAAATGGCGAAATATCAACCGTTTTTAATATACTTTTACTCCTGTATAGTAGTGCTCTAAAATTTGTTTGTAATCTGAGCCTTTTTGAGCCATTCCATTAGCACCATACTGACTCATACCTACACCGTGCCCAAAACCATTACTGGTTATGGTTATAGTACTTCCATCAAGTGACGCTTGAAAATTTGCAGAGGACAACCCCAAAGCATCACGTAATTCTCTGCCATTATAGGTGGAATTATTTATTTTTATATTTTCTATGCGGCCACCCGTACTTTTTGAAAGGACTGCAATGTTGTTTATCGGCGATGAAAGATTTCTGCCGGGATACTTTGAATTTAGTAAATAAGCGAAGTCTTTTGTAGAAAAATGTTTTGTCTCTTGTTGGTGTGTTGCACCTTCTTCGTATGGGCTGTCTACACTTCTTAAATAAGGTACGGCTGAGGCAAAAACATCTTCTGAATTTTCAGTATGACCTCCACTGGAGGAGTGAAAAAGTGCCTGATCTGCAAGCTGACCATTATAATACATCAATTCACCTTTTGTTGAATCTACTGCATCACATATTTTTTTCCAGTCTTCATTTATCCATTGCTCACCCTTTAGAGCAGTAAGATCATATACACTGCGATATACCTGACAATGAGTATCATCACAAAGAGGTGCGTCAGGATGAGCAGGCGGATTACCGCCCTCTCCGGAGCGGATTATTTTCGAAAGTGAATAGGTCCTTGCAGCTACTGCTTGGGCTTTTAGAGCTTCGGGTTCAAAGTTTGATGGCATTTCTCCAGCAACAACACCTTTTACGTAGTCTTCAAAGGGAACAGATTCTGTTACTCCATAGGTGTGACGATAAACATTTATGTATTCAGGGGTCTGAATCTTATTCGTGAATATTTCAGGTACAGGTACTTTAGAATCTGGAACTTTGTGAAAATTACCATTTATGCCTAGCAGTACAGATGGTAATATAATAAACAAAAATAGCTCTGTAATAATAATATATAAAATAGTTTTTTTCGTTATTCTCATAGTAAATCCTCTCAATTTAGTTTATTATATTAACGAAAAGGACAAAGTATGCCTACCAAAAAGAATAAGGAGTCATAGTGATGAGAGAAATAAATGTTTCCCATATTACAAAAGCCATTGCAGAAATGGCAATTGATACGAATCATAATTTAAGCAGTGATGTATGCGAAAGAATTAGTGACTGCAGCCATAATGAAAAATGGCCAGTTGCAAAAGATATATTAGAAAATATTGAAGAGAACATAAAAATTGCAAAGGAAGGTGTTTTCCCATTATGTCAGGATACCGGAATGGCATGTGTTTTTCTCGAGATAGGGCAGGATGTACATCTCATAGGTGGAAACATTGAGGATGCCGTAAATGAAGGGGTAAGAAAAGGGTATACAGAAGGCTATTTAAGAAAATCTGTAGTCAGGGATCCAATTAGGAGAGGAAATACTGGGGATAATACTCCGGCACACATTCATTATGACATTGTGGCAGGAGATAAGGTTAAAATAATTTTTGCACCAAAAGGTTTTGGGTCTGAAAATATGAGCCAGATAAAGATGTTCCCTCCTGCAGCAGGAGAAGCAGGTGTTAAAGATTTTATTGTACAGGTGGTAAAAGATGCAGGGGCAAATCCCTGTCCTCCTATTGTTGTAGGAGTAGGTATTGGAGGAACCTTTGACCGGGCAGCCCTTATGGCAAAAGAAGCATTACTAATACCTTTTGATAAAGAAAATGAAGAAGAGTATTACAGGGATATGGAGGAAGAACTGCTTACAAGAATAAATGCCCTGGGGATAGGGCCACAAGGGCTAGGGGGAAAAACTACCGCCTTGTCAGTTAAAATAAAGACTTTCCCTACTCATATTGCGGGGATGCCCGTTGCCGTAAATATTAACTGTCATGTTTCCAGACATGAAGAAAGAATTTTATAGGAGGGCCGTATGACAGAAATAAAATCACAAGTTAAGAAAGTTGAATTTCCATTTACCAAGGATAAATTGGGAGAACTTAAGGCTGGGGATAGTGTTTTGATTTCAGGTACTATTTATACGGCACGTGATGCAGCACATAAGAGACTAACAGAAATGCTGGATCAGGGAGAAAGTTTACCGTTTAATTTAGATGGTTCAATTATATACTATGTGGGACCTACTCCTGAAAAGCCAGGAAATGTTATTGGGGCAGCAGGCCCTACTACCAGTTACAGAATGGATTCCTATGCTCCCAGGTTTTTAGACTTGGGACAAGCGGCTATGATAGGCAAAGGGCAAAGATCAAAGGATGTGTTTGATGCAGTTGTAAGGAATGGAGCCATATACTTTGCAGCAATTGGCGGGGCAGGAGCACTGATAGCTAGAAGTATCGTAAAGGCGGAAGTAATAGCCTTTGAAGATTTAGGGGCAGAGGCTGTGAGAAGATTAGAAATCGTAGATTTCCCCGCTATAGTGGTCATTGACAGCAGGGGTAATAACCTATATGAAATGGGTCCCAAAGAATATTTAGAATCATAAAAAGGTGTCCAATGAGGACACCTTTTTATGATATGACAAGGATTACTAATTTTAATTAGTATATTTAATTATTTCAGAAGCCCATTTGACGGAGTCTATATAAGTAGATAAGATGTTCATAGGTTTTAGTTTTAGTAATCTGCACAATCTTTCGACTTCATTCCAATCACCTTTCTCATAAGCTAATGCAAGCTTCAAAGGCCGTCCTAAAATATTATCTCTATAGATAATAGCTTCCTTTGTTTCAATGGGTAAGGGAAGGTCTTCCAGAACTTTTTCAAGTGGCTTATTCATAAGAACATCCAGCATAGAGAATAATCCTACTAAAAAACATTCTGGAGCCCTTTCGCCGAGGCCACAGTCGGGCGCAATCATTTCAAGCATTTTAGCTCTTTGAAGTGAAACACATACTACTTCATCGCTTTGCCCTGAAGACATACAACGAAGCACAATTAAATACATCCACTTACGTATGTTAGAAAATCCTAAACGGACAAGAGCCTTACGCACGGTACTGATTTGCTCAATGCCTCCATATATAGGTGAATTGGCAAATTTGAACAGCTTATAGGTTAGAGAAACGTCTTTTTCAACTATAGAAGAAAGGCTTGTATAATTAGGATATTGGCTGTTCAATACCTTAATTATTTCAAAATGACTGGTTCCTATACTATTTATATCTTTATATTTAAAAATCGAGGGTTTTGAAAAGTAGTAGCCTTGAAAATAATCATAACCCACAGATTTAGCACGGTCAAAATCCTTGGAAGTTTCCACTTTTTCTGCTAAAAATTTTAAACCCGGTCTTCTATATTTTTTGATGATTTTTATTTGATCAGCAGGGGTTGTAAGTAAAAAATCTACTTTTATTATATCAACCATGTCGATGACCTCGGGGTAAGCATAGTGAATAGTAAAATCGTCTAAAGCCAGGGTATATCCTTTTTCTTTTAATTCAAGAAGCCGTTGCATAAACTGATCATCTGGGATGATATCTTCCAAAATTTCTACGGTCATATAATCCTTTGAAAAAAGAAGTGGAGTACCATCATTAATCAGATTTTTTGTAAAGTTTATAAAAGCACGCTTGCCATCTACAAGTTTTTCAAAAGTTGCTACTAGTGTGCTCCCCATAAGCACAGAGTTTGTGGCAGCATCAGCATCTTTTATATTGGCGGTTTGTGTTTCTGGATCTCTATATAATAGTTCATACGCAACAACATCTTTTAGCTGATCAAAAATAGGTTGTCTTGCAATATATATAAGCATAGAACCCTCATTTCTAATAGAAGTCTATTTAAATCAAAAAAATCAAAGCTAATATTGGGTTCCTTATTATACCATTATTGGCAGGAAAAATAAAGCAAGGATATTCTTCCCTAAAAGGAACAGATCATAAAAAATAAAATATTATAAAGTATTGACAAAATGAGTTAGCCATGGTAAACTCATAAAAGTTAATAAAGTTAGCAAAAGCTAACTATTTTTTAAAGCTTGCGGTTAGCGTAAGCTTACTTTTAAACATTAAGGTTAGCTTAGCCTAACATGAGGAGGTAGCATTATGCCATTAACGATGACAAGACCAGGAACACAGGTGACGGTTTCCACGATTAGAGGCAGGGACAATACAAAACGTTTTCTTGAAAATTTAGGATTTGTTGAGGGAACACGAGTAATGGTAATCTCTGAACTTGGAGGAAATGTTATTGTAAATGTTAAAGATGCCAGGGTAGCCATAAGCAAAACAATGGCATCAAGAATTCTTATAAATTAAATAGATATAAACGGATGGGTATTAAATAAATTGGAGGAGCTATGAAAAATTTAAAAGAAGTGAAGTGCGGTGAAACAGCAACTGTACAAAAGCTGCAAGGCGAGGGAGCACTGAAAAGAAGGATTATGGACATGGGCATTACAAGGGGAGCGGAAATTTATGTAAGAAAAGTTGCACCTTTAGGTGACCCAATTGAAATAACAGTTAGAGGATATGAACTTTCAATTAGAAAAAGCGAAGCAGAAAATATAATTGTTGAACAATAAATATTACTTTCACACTAATTGAAAATAGGAGGTAAAGCATGAAGAACATTACGATAGCCTTGGCGGGCAATCCCAATTGTGGTAAGACTACAATTTTTAACGATTTGACTGGTTCAAGCCAGTATGTTGGTAACTGGCCTGGAGTTACAGTAGAAAAGAAAGAAGGGAAATTTAGAGGAAATAAGAATGTTACAATTACTGATCTCCCAGGGGTTTACTCACTTTCACCCTATACCTTGGAAGAAGTTGTAACTAGAAACTATTTAATAAAGGAAAACCCAAGTGTAATTATAAATTTAGTAGATGGAACTAATTTGGAAAGAAATCTATATTTAACAACACAGCTTCTTGAACTCGGGATTCCTGTTGTTCTGGGCATAAACATGATGGACCTGGTCAGAAAAAATGGAGATAAAATCGATATAAAGAAACTCTCAGAGAAATTAGGATGCCCTGTAATGGAGGTTTCTGCACTTAAGGGTGAAGGATGCAATGAATTAGTTAATTGTGCCACCGAGTTAGCAACGGCTAACCAAATACAGAATCACAAATTTGACAAAAATATAGAAGAGTCAATTAAAGCAATTGAATGTCTCATAAAAGATGTAACAACACCAGAGCATCTAAGATGGTATGCAATTAAGTTATTTGAGCATGATGAAGAGATTGCTAAAGAATTTAAGCTTACCGAAGATACTGCAATAAAAATTGATGACATAATTACAAAACTTGAGAATCAAATGGACGATGATAGTGAGAGCATAATCGCAAACGAAAGATACAACTTTATCGGAGATGTTGTTAATGGAGCATTAAAGAAAAAACAAAAAGGACTTACGACTTCTGATAAAATTGACCAGGTTGTTACCAATAGATGGCTGGCACTACCTATATTTGCGGCAGTAATGTTTATTGTTTATTATGTATCGGTCTCATGGCTAGGTACTATTGTGACAGATTGGACAAACGATGTACTGTTTGGTGAATACATACAAGGCGGAGTTTCAGAACTTATGGGTAATGCAGGTACTGCAGAATGGCTTCAAAGTTTAGTTGTTGACGGTGTAATTGGTGGTGTAGGTGCCGTTCTCGGATTCGTACCACAGATGTTTATCTTATTTTTCTTCTTATCTATCCTAGAAGATTGTGGATATATGGCAAGAGTTGCGTTTATAATGGATAGGATATTTAGAAGGTTTGGTCTTTCAGGAAAGAGTTTCATTCCACTTTTAGTAAGCTCTGGATGTGGTGTGCCGGGAATTATGGCTACTAAAACCATTGAAAATGAGAAAGATCGTCGAATGACTATTATGACTACTACGTTTATTCCGTGTGGTGCCAAGCTGCCTGTTATTGCACTAATTGGAGGAGCTATGTTCCCCAATATAATCTGGATTGCTCCAGCTATGTATTTTATGGGAATTGGTGCAGTAATATTTTCAGGAATAACACTTAAAAAAACGAAGATGTTCGCTGGAGATACAGCCCCTTTCGTAATGGAACTACCTCAGTATCATATGCCTGCACCTAAAGGCGTTTGGATTCACATGTGGGAAAGAGGAAAATCATTTATTATAAAAGCAGGTACTGTCATATTTGTGGCTTGTGCAGCTATCTGGTTCCTATCTAATTTTGGTTTTACATCTGGCAGCTTTGGTATGGTAGAACAGAACAAAAGCCTGCTTGCTGTAATTGGTTCTTTTGTAGCACCAATCTTCACACCTCTTGGATTTGGAAACTGGCAGGCAACAGTTGCAACTTTAACTGGTCTTGTTGCAAAAGAAAATGTGGTAGGAACCTTTGGCGTGTTACTTGGATTAGGTGGTGATGTGGCTGAAGATGACACAGGGCTTCTTGCACAGCTTGCTATAATGTTCCCTTATGGTTCAGCTGCAGTATCTTTCTTAGTGTTTAATTTGCTTTGTGCTCCGTGCTTCGCTGCAATTGGTGCAATCAGAAGAGAAATGAATAGTGCAAGGTGGACTTGGTTTGCTATAGCATACCAGACAGGTCTTGCCTATGTGACAGCTTTGATAATTAATCAGCTGGGTGGTATAATATTTGGAGGTCTTACTTTTGGGGCAGGCACAGTTGCGGCTATAGCATTACTAATACTAATGATATTTTTACTAGTAAGACCAATGCCTAAAGAAAGAAGGTTGAAGGTATGCTGTCAACAATCATAGTGAGTGGAATATTAGTTGTTTTGGTTTTCTTTGCTGCAAGACACTTAATTAGAAATGCAAAAGCTGGAAAGTGTGCAGGGTGTAGTGGCTGCGGCAGTTATGGTAAAGAAGACGGGTGTAGTTGCTGTAGCAGTGAAGAGAATCATAAACATGAATAAGTAAACATGTAAAGAACATAGAATTTATTAAAATTGATGAAATGAAAGGGTGGCATGCATTTGTCACCCTAAAAAATAAAAAATGAGTTAGCAATGGCTAACATTAGCCGATTGAGGAAATAAGGTATGAGCATAATTTATTTTGAAGGGGGGGTAATATGCTAGAAAAACTGATTATTGAACAATGTGCACCAACACTGGCAAACTTAAAAACAGGAGAAATTGTAAACTATAGATTTAATAACTTAGAACAGGCTAAAAGGGAAATAAGATTATTAAGTCATACGTTAGAATTAAGAGGGGTTAATATAGAAATTTTAGTAAAAAGAGAAAAAAGCTTATTACTTTATGTATATAGGAGAAACCGGCTTGCGTGTGATTTATCATGTCCAATAGCAAGAAGCTTTTTAGAAAAAGAGGGATATAAGACGGATAGTATTGATGAAACAATACAGAAGTTACGAATTAGAATGACTGTAGATAAAATAAAAAACAAATTTCCACATGAGATTGGATTGTTTTTAAGCTACCCAGTTCAAGATGTAATGGGATTTATTAGAAATCAGGGGAAAAATTGCAGACACTGTGGCTATTGGAAGGTTTATGAGGAAGAGGAAAAGGCAATTTTAATGTTTGCTAAATTTGATAAGTGTAAAGCAGCGTATAGAAAAATGTGCAGGCAGGGTGCAAGTATTAATAAGCTTACAGTTGCATGTTAACGTATGAGAGAAAGGAAAGGTAAATTCATATGAAGAAAATGGCGATAATTTATTGGAGCGGAACAGGAAATACAGGGAAAATGGCAGAAGCTGTTTTCCAAGGTGCAAAGTCAGCAGGTACAGATGTTACATTGTATAATGTAAATGAATTTGTCAGTAATAATATAGACAATTTTGATGTTGTTGCTTTTGGCTGTCCTTCCATGGGAGCAGAGGTTTTGGAAGAAACTGAGTTTGAACCAGTATATAATGACTGTCGAAAGAAATTAAATGAGAAAATTGTTGGAATTTTTGGTTCTTATGGCTGGGGAGATGGCGAATGGATGAGAAACTGGGAACAAGATTTGATTCAGGCAGGAGCGTTGTTGCCAGAGGGCTATTTGATTATAAATGAAACCCCTGATGAAGCGGGAATAGAAAATTGTAAAAACTATGGTGCAAATTTAGTTAAGTAAGTTAAAGGATAAAATATGAGTGTAGTAATAGTAGGTGGTAACGAAAGAATGGTTACACAGTATAAAGGGATTTGTAAAGAATTTGGGTATAAAGCAAAGGTCTTTGCTAAAATGACAACAGACTTTAAACGGAAAATAGGGACCCCTGATTTAGTAATCTTATTTACAAATACTGTCTCACATAAGCTGGTACACAGTGCAGTTCAAGAGGCACTAAGATGTAATTCAGACGTGATACGCTGTCATAGCAGCAGTTCATGTGCATTAAAAAAAGCGTTGGAATATCACTGTAGTGGAAATTGTCAGGAATGTGAGATGTTAAACTGTGATTTATCATGATTTAGTAGACAGTATTGTGGCAGCTTTGGAGGCTAGGGATCAATATACAGCAAATCATTCAAGACGAGTAAGTGATATGACTGAGCAAGTGTGTATTGCGTTAGGTATGGCAGAAGAAGATTATGAGAATATTCACATGGCAGCACATGTACATGATATTGGAAAAATAGGAATTCCAGATGCGATTCTTTCAAAACCAGATAGACTGAATGACGAAGAGTGGTCGTATATAAAAATGCATCCTCAAATTGGAGCCGATATTTTAAGCAAGTCTAAAACATTGCAGCCACTAGCACAAATTGTATTACATCACCATGAAAGTTGGGATGGAGGAGGCTACCCTTTGGGACTGAAAAAATCTGATATTCCATGGGGAGCGAGGATTATTGCAATCTGTGATTCCATTGATGCAATGATGAGCAATCGGGTGTATAGGAAAGCCTTAACATCGGAACAATGCAAAAGGGAAATTGCAAAATTCTCTGGAAAATTGTATGACCCAAAAATTGTACAATGTGTGCTAGAGCATTGGAATAAAATAGTAGAGCCAATATATACAAATCAACAATAGTATAAATACTATGGAGCTCAAATCTAAAAAAGCTTTCTACGATATTTTGATTTTATCATAGAAAGCTTTTTGTAATTAAGAAACTTGATTTCATAGTCTTATTTTAGTAACTAGAGTAATTTAGTTAGTGGCATCCACCACCACATCCACCACCGTGGCTACCGCACTGGCCACCTTCATGGCTATGGTCATGTTCACCACAACTATGGCCTTCACCGTGTTCGTGATGATTACAAGTAGCCTCATCAGTAGATTGAAGTTTACCAGTCAGGAATAAGTTTACCTGCTCGTCAATATCACCGGAAACTCCAGCAACCACTTTAATACCGGCTTCTGTTAAAGCTGATATAGCACCTCCGCCAATACCTCCACAAATTAAGGTAGATACATTGTTTTCAGCAAGGAAACCAGCCAATGCACCATGACCTCCACAATCAGGAGTAACTATATCCTTTTTAACAACTTTGCCTCTTTCAATTTCAAATATTTCAAACTGTTCAGAATGACCAAAGTGCTGGAATATCTGTCCCTTCTCATAAGGTACGGCTAATTTTGTATTCAGGCTGCTTTCGATTAAATCAGCTAAACCGTCTAGCCAAGTTCCATCAAATAATTCTATCATACCCTTATCAACCGCAGCTGCAAGTTTAGGATTTATAGGAAGTCTTGAAACATTCTTAATGTTGTACTCTTTTGCAACTTCATCAATGTGGCTTTCTCCAAAGATAGGATATTGTTTGCCGCAATCAGGACATGTAAAATAAGACATGTTTTCAACTATGCCAAGGATAGGTACATTCATTAATTGTGCCATTTTTACAGCCTTACCAACAATCATTGAAACTAATTCTTGAGGTGAAGTAACGATGACAATTCCATCTACAGGAAGCGACTGAAAAACGGTTAGGGGAACATCACCAGTTCCTGGGGGCATATCAATAAACATGAAGTCTACATCGCCCCAAATCACATCTGTCCAGAATTGTTTTACAGTTCCAGCAATAACAGGTCCTCTCCAGACTACAGGATCTGTATCATCTTCGAGTAATGAATTTACAGACATAGTTCGGATACCCGTTTTAGAGTCAACAGTCAGAATACCAGCTTCTGTCCCTACAGCTTTTTCATCTAGACCAAAAGCTTTTGGTATAGAAGGACCTGTAATGTCAGCATCAAGGATTGCAGTAGAATAATCTCGTCTATTCATAGTAACTGCAAGAAGGGAAGTGACTAAGGATTTTCCAACACCCCCTTTACCACTGACAATTCCAATAACTTTTTTTACACTGCTTAATTCGTTTGCTTCTTCAAGGAAGCTCTGGGGAGCTGTTCTGTCTCCACAATCTGAACCACAGCTTCCACATTCATTTGAACAATCACTCATTTTTTTATCTCCTTTAATCTATAGTTTTCTATTTTTTATAGAAAATATTAAAACTTTAAATGGTTGAATGGCATCTTTGATGACATTTTTTATTGCAACCACGCCCACAACCTGCTTCAAAATTCTCACAGAGCATATAATCTCCGCCTGTAATAGTTAATCTTTTACCATGAACAAGGGCGTCAGCTAGTTTCTTCCTTGCATCGTTATATATACCCTGCACAGTGGTGCGGGCAATACCCATTTGTATGGCGCATTCCTCCTGTGTGCATCCCTCTAAGTCCATAAGACGTATAGTTTCATATTCATCTACAGACATGTGAACTATTGGACAGTCAATAGGAAGCATAGAAGCGAATTCCATATTTATATTTTCATCTGAACAAATAGGACCAAAGCATTCAGTTATGGGCATGCAACAGACTCGTCTGAATTTGCGTGGCCTAGGCATAATGAACCTCCTTTGAAATAAAAATGTTTCCGACATATGTCGTCAACTAAATTTATCATAACACTTTTTCGGCATATGTCAATAACTAAAAACAAATAATTGAAAGGGTTGTAAAGAGTGTATATTTGATTGACATTCGTTTAGGTGCCAGAATGCCTGAAGCATTAAAAAAAGGAAAACCTATTGAGGTAGTTTTCAGAACTGAAAAAAAAGCAACAGACCTAAAGGAAAGAATGAGACAAACAAATGGTGCAAGATATGTCTTTAAAGATATTATATGTGAAAGCCCCAAATCTATTCAAGGTATCGAGGATGCCAGGAAACTTGCAAAATTAGATATTCCAGTACTTATCATAGCCAGGAG
Source organism: uncultured Aminipila sp. (assembly GCA_963524205.1). Classification (GTDB taxonomy): domain Bacteria; phylum Bacillota; class Clostridia; order Peptostreptococcales; family Anaerovoracaceae; genus Aminipila. Next base: position 88,704 of record CAURED010000009.1, on the reverse strand, counting down.
TTACAGGTATTTGATTCCGCAAATCCTATGCTTACTGTAATGATGTCATCGGGGGATTCCTTGAATGGAATTTGCTGATATCTTACAACTTTTAAAATCTCTTGGCATATTAGACTGATTTCTTTATAATCATACTTTTGGCCTAAAGCTATAAATTCTTCTCTACCATATCGAAAAATTTCTAAGCCATATCGTTTAAAAAACGAAGAAAAACATTTCTCTAACTGTTTAAGACAGGCGTCACCTTTTAGATGTCCATAGCAGTCTGATTTTAAATAATGACAAATTTGAAGTATAGGTTAAATAATGATAAAATAATAAAATCTATAATGAATAAACCACATAAAGTATAAGGAGGCCGGCTATGCCTTTTAATTCATTTGAAAATTACCCCATGTCATGGAAACCAGTTATAGACAAAGAAAAGCGCGCGCTTTACAGAACTCTGGCCAGTCAGTTGGAAGAGGATATTGTAAGAGGAAAGCTTTTGCCGGGAACGAAGCTGCCACCCCAAAGGGAATTGGCGGATTTTTTAGACATAAATGTAAGTACTGTTTCAAAAGCTTTTAAGGTCTGCGAACTAAAAGGTCTGCTTAGCGCAATTGTTGGGAGTGGTACTTATGTTTCTTTTGATGCGTTGTCGAACGTTCGTCTGTTAGCTGAAAATACACCAAAGCAGATCATTCAGATGGGCACAACAATACCCGATTATGATGCCAATGAATTTATCATGCAGATGCTAAAGAAAATGGTAAACGAACAGGGTAAAGAGAACTTATTTAGTTATGCAAGCCCTAATGATACTCTCTGGCAGAAAGATGCGGCGGTTCTATGGATGAAAAAGTGCGGTTTTGATACAAAAAACAAAAATATATTATTTGCCAATGGTGGTCAGAATGCTATTGCCGCAATTCTGATTGGGTTATTTAAATACGGTGATAAGATTGGTGTTGCACCACATACTTACTCAGATATGAAGGCCGCAGCCAATATGCTTGGCATACAGTTAGTTCCTATTGATTTTATTGGAAATGAAGATGAATTAAATAGTGAAGCGCTGATATATTCCTGTAAAAAAAATAATTTAAAAGGAATATATATCATACCTGATCATCAAAATCCAACTACACATACAATGTCAATTAAAGCAAGAAAAGAGTTGGGGCATATTGCATGTAAGCAGGAGCTGGTCATTATTGAAGATGGCACATATCATCTGCTGAGTACGCCCAAAGCGGCTATAGCTGCATTTGCACCAGAGAACACAATTTACATTGCAAGTTTATCAAAGGCCATTGCTCCAGGATTAAGGCTGGCATATGTGGCAGCACCGAAGCAATATAAAACACAAATATCAAATGCATTATATAATATGAACATAACTGTTTCACCGTTGATGGCGGGGTTAGCTGCTCGGCTGATTATCTCTGGTCAGGTAGAAAAAGTATTGGAAATACATAGGAAAAAGAACATTCTTAGAAATGAGAAAGTAAATAAGTATTTGTCTGAGTATGATTGCAGAGGAGAAGCTACAGGCATATTTCGCTGGCTTCTGCTGCCAAAGCAAATGAGTGGTGCTGACTTCGAAGCCCTTGCATTTAAACATGGAGTACAGGTTTATGCTGCGGAGAGATTTGCAGTTGGAAATACCGTTCCAGAAAGGGCCGTCAGAGTAGCAGTATGTGGAACTGGTTCCATAGAAGAATTAGAACAGGGACTAAAAATTTTAAAGAGTTTACTGGTTTGTTTATAAATCTAATTTAAATCTAAAAAATTGTATGCCATACATTAAAATAATTGTATGGCGTTTTTTTATGTGCTAATATAACTAATTATACCAAAAAATACAGATTAGGAGGACTACTTATTTTGAAAAATTTTCGTTTTGCTGTGAAAGAAATCATACCAATCATATTTGAATACATATTTGTTGGAATTGCTTTTGGTGTGCTATTAAATGATGCAGGTTATTCTGCTATATGGGCGTTTATTTGTGGCTTTTTTATTTATGCCGGTTCTATGCAGATTGTAATGATATCTCTTATGACATCAGGGGTCCCCTTATATATGATAGCAGTTATGACTTTTTTTATTAATGCAAGGCATATTTTCTACGGTTTAGGATTTGTAAATAAATTCCGTCAAATGGGATGGAAGTATCCATATATGGTATTAACTATGACAGATGAAACTTATTCCATCCGATGTGATATAAAGTACCCTGAAGAGGTGGATGAGGAAAAAGTGGATTTTTATATTGCATTGCTGCCTCATTTACTATGGACAGTTAGCTGTACTGTTGGGGCTTTGCTAGGTGAAATGCTGAACTTTGACATGACGGGTATAGAGTTTTCTGCAACGGCATTCTTTGTTACAGTCTGCGTGAACCAGTGGAAGAAGTTTGGTTCACGTATTCCTGCAATTGCAGGCTTTATTAGTGCTGTACTGTTTTATGCTATGTTCGGTGCAGATAATTTCCTATTGCCAGCATTGTCGGTCAGTTTAATTGTACTTATTATAATGAAGGATAGAATAACTTTGCAGATGGGCGGTGTGCAGGATGTCAAATAGTTTGATTTACTTTGTTGTTATAATCTCCATTGTAGCCATGGTAACCTGGCTGACTCGTGCGATTCCTTACATATTATTTGGAGGACAGAAAGAACTACCTGCAACTGTTGAGTACCTCGGTAATGTCCTTCCGGCGTCCATTATGATTATTTTGGTAATTTACTGCCTTAGAAATATCAATTTAACAGCTTTTCCTTTTGGATTAGCAGAACTGATTTCTGTGGGAGTTGTTATTCTAGCACAGATTATCAAGAAGGACAGTATTTTAAGTATGGTACTAGGGACTGCCTGCTATATGGTTTTAATCAGAACTGTGTTCACAGGGTAAAATTGGGTACTATAAAATTTGTGATAATGAATAAACATCAGAACGCCTATGGGCTAACAAAGGTAACTGGCTGCGGACTTGTTCCACTACATCCAGGTTTAATTCCTGAATGGTATACCCTTCCTTTTCATCCATTTGATTCAGGATATCGCCCCAAGGTGAAACGATAATGCTGTGTCCCCAGGAAATGTATTTAGAGGACAAATTACGGGCAGGGGCAGTTCCGGCAACATAAACCTGATTGTCTATGGCTCTGGAACGAAACATGATTTCCCAATGAGCGGGCCCTGTTGTCATATTAAACGCAGCAGGAACCAGAATAATCTTTGCACCTTTATCTACCATGATGCGGGATAATTCTGGAAAACGGAAGTCATAACAGATGCAAAGTCCAATTTTACAAAATTCTGTATCAAAAACAGTAGGCTGATTGCCAGCAGTCAGGGTGTCTGACTCTTTAAAACTTTGGCCATTTTTTATATCTATATCAAATAAGTGCATTTTTCGATGTTTTGCAATTTGTTCTCCCTGTGGGTTAAATACATATGCAGTATTATAAACATTACCTTCATCGTCTTTCTCAGGAATAGACCCTGCTGACAGATAGATACGATATTGTTTTGACAAGGCAGAACAAATACTCCATATTTCACCCTTTTCTTTTTCTGCAAAAATAGGGAAGCTGGAGGTGTTATAGGGGCAGGTAAACATTTCTGGCAAAGTAATCAGGTCGATTCCCTGACTGCAGACCTTATCTATAAATGAAGATATATACTTGAGAATCTGATTTTTCTCTGGAACAACTTGAGTTTGAAGTTGTGCTATTCTTATAGTATTCATATATTTTACCTCCTGTCGGTTAAACAAATAATATATATATAATTGTATGAAGTCAATTAAAAATAATGATTTGAGAAATACTATCCATAACAGCATAAACTTAATAATAATTTAATTTTCCCTTAACACAATAAACATATTCATATGTTAAACTAGTATAGTGATATATATGATGCAAAAAAGGTTTGTTGCCGGATGTGGAGGCAGCAAGGAGAAAGAAGAGGAAAATATGAATAAGAAACAGATAACATTTGAGGACATTAAAAATAGTGTAGAGATTTCTACCTATATCAAAAAGGGAAATGACCTACTAGGAGCGATAGGCTTCACTGAACATGGATTTGCCCATGCAGGAAAGGTAGCTGAGAGAGCAGCAGAAATTTTGACTGTTCTAGGTTATGATGAGAGAACCATAGAGCTTGCTAAAATAGCAGGATATATACATGACATTGGAAACTGCATAAACAGACATGACCATGCTCAGAGTGGGGCGGTTATGGCCTTTAGAATCTTAGATCGTATGAAATTTGATGCTGAAGAACTGGCAGACATAATTGGAGCTGTGGGTAATCATGATGAAGGCACAGGCGTTGCATTTAGCCCGATTTCAGCAGCTTTAATTTTGGCAGATAAGTCGGATGTAAGAAGAAGCCGCGTTCGTTATAAGAACAGAAATGAAGAAAAATTATCAGAGGACATACATGACCGTGTAAATTATGCGGTACACCATACCCACTTGACAGTCGATACTGAAGAGAAATCCATATTACTTGAACTAAACATTGATACTGAAATTAGTGCAGTAATGGAATACTTTGAAATCTTTCTAACAAGAATGGTGATGTGTCGTAATGCCGCTCAGTTCCTAGGGTTATCCTTTGAATTAAGTATTAACAACATCAGGTTGTTATAAATTTATAAGATGTTATAAAACTGGTCTTTGATTAATACAGAGACCAGTTTTTGTTTAGTTGAAATAGTATTTTGATTTTGATATACTTAAGCCTATATAAAGTAATTGAGGAGAATAATATGAGCAGTAGAAAAGAACCTATATTGAATGAAAGGGACAGCTTTAGCACAAAATTTGGTTTTGTTATGGCATGCATTGGTGCTTCAGTAGGAATGGGTAACATCTGGCTCTTTCCGTATAGAGTGGCAGAATTTGGTGGAGCAGCGTTTTTAATTCCATATTTTATATTTGTGGTGATATTAGGATTTACAGGTTTAATTGGTGAAATGGCATTAGGACGTGCTATGGGAACTGGACCTATTGGTGCTTTTGAAAAAGCTTTTAAGAAGCGTGGCTGGAAAGGCGGCGCAATAGTTGGATTTATTCCCACAATTGGTTCCTTAGGTATAGGAATCGGGTATGCGGTAGTAATAGGATGGATTCTAAGGTATTTGGTTGGAGCCATTACAGGAAATTTTATGGAGCAAGAAAGTACAGGTGCTTATTTTGGTGCTATTGCAGGGAATTTTGGTAGTATACCGTGGCATGTGATTGGACTTGTAATAACCTTCATATTTATGATATTTGGTATTTCAGGTGGAATAGAAAAAATGAATAAAGTATTAATGCCACTTTTCTTTGCATTATTTGTGATATTGGCTGTGAGAGTGTTCTTTTTAGAAGGAGCGGCAGGTGGATATGCTTATTTATTTTCTCCCGAATGGAGTGCTTTGGCCAATCCCAAGACTTGGGTATTTGCTTTAGGACAAGCTTTTTTTTCTTTGTCCTTGGCGGGCTCAGGAACATTAGTTTATGGCAGTTACTTGAAAAAGGATGCGAATGTTATACAATGTGCAACTAGGGTTGCATTTTTTGATACGATAGCAGCCCTTCTGTCTGCGCTGGTTATTATTCCTGCAGTGTTTGCTTATGGTTTAGAAATCGGTGCAGGTCCCGGATTGTTATTTATAACTATGCCAGAGGTGTTTAGAGATCTTCCTTTTGGACAGATTGTGGCAATTGCTTTTTTCTTTGCAGTTTTCTGTGCGGGAATTACTTCACTGGTTAATTTGTTTGAAACACCTGTTGAAGCCATTCAGGAACGAATGGGTGTAAGCAGGCCTGCGGCTATTATAATTGTAGCCATTATTGCATTCGGAGCCGGTGTGTTTGTTGAGGGTGATTTGCTTTCACCTTGGATGGATATTGTATCGATTTACATAGTGCCTATGGGAGCTCTTTTAGCTGCCCTTGTTATGTTCTGGGTTTGTGAGCCGTGGTTTGCAAGAGATCAGATTCAGCTGGGAATCCAAAAGAGAATAGGTGGGTGGCTGGAGCCCATGACAAAATATGTGTTCTGTGGGATTGCAATCATAGTCTATATTCTAGGTTTGGTATATGGCGGAATTGGTTAAAATTAATTTAATAGCAAGATAGAACAAAATAAGATATACAGTTTAATTTTTAGGAGGATAATATAAATGAAAAACAGACAAATTATTATGAGTCAGGTAATGCTTCCGAATCAGGCTAATGTAGCAGGAAATGTACATGGCGGCGAAATCATGAAGTTTATGGATACGGCAGCTGGGGCTGTTGCAATGAGATATGCTAAAAGCAATTGTGTAACAGCGAGAGTGGATGAGTTAGAATTTCATCTGCCTATCTTTGTAGGAGCTTTAGTTACTTGTACAGCTACAGTAGTATATGTAGGAAAAACCTCAATGGAGGTATTTGTAAATGTGGAAGTGGAAGATTTAGAATCAAATAATGGTCCACAAAAAGCATTATCTGCATATTTTACTATGGTGGCAATGGGCAGAAACGGAAAACCTCAGTCTGTGCCAGAATATATACCACAGACAGAAGAAGAAATTCAACGACACGAGGAAGCTAAAATTAGAATTGAAGAGCATAAAGCAAAGAAGAATAGATTAGCTAAATAAAATTGGAAGTGGAATTGTGAACAATAAACTTCGTTTTGAAAAAAGGATATTACAAATATCTATGGCAGGAAGCATTCTTTTTATGATAGCAGAAGGTATTATGGCGTACATTACCAGGTCAAGTTCTATTTTGATGGACTGTATATTTGATACGGCAGATTTAATTATGATAGGACCTTTCTTACTGCTGATACCACTATTGTATAAGCCTGTTACGGAAAAACGTCCTTATGGATTTTCTCAGGTAGAATCTCTTTTTGTCATTATAAAATGCAGCATTTTAGTTGGAGTCACAGCTCAGTTGGTCTTTTATAGCATGCAGATTATAATAAAAGGCGGAAATCATGTAAATGCAGGGATTGTTGCAGTGTTTGAAATGTCTTTATCGGTGGGATGTATAGTGATTTATGCTATTTTAAAGCATTACAATAAAAGCTTCTCATCGCCCTCTATTAAAGCAGATCTCTATATGTGGAAAATAGACATTATAAGCAGCCTTGGTGTAGGGCTCGCTTTTATTGCCCAAATAATGCTGAAAGAAACAAATTTAAATTGGTTTATACCATATATTGATCCATCTATAGCAATTATTATGGCAATTGGGTTTACAATTGAACCCTTTAGAATGATTGTTGAAGGAATTAAAAGTTTAGTACTTTTTGCCCCCAAAAAGGAAATAATGGATAATATAAGGACAGTAGTGAATAAGCACTTCGAGAACTATCCATATACTGTAAGCTTTCTGGATGTAATTCAGACAGGAAGGAAGGCATGGGTGGAAATATATATTAGGAGTGAAAGCGATTTAGTAAAGATTAGTCAGCTTAAGGAGGCTCATGATGAAATAAGGAAAGAGCTAAAAGAAAGTTTTGACCAAATATATATAGAATTAATACCAGAGAGTTTTGAACAGATAAAAACGTAAAGGATAGGAGAGCAAGGATATATGAGTAAAATATTATATTTGGAATGCTATTCCGGTATAAGTGGGGATATGACCGTTGGTGCACTGTTAGACTTGGGAGCGGACCAAAATGTGCTGGAAAAAACGCTTGAAAGTTTAGATTTGGAAGGGTATCATCTTCACTTTGGAAGGGCTAAAAAGTGTGGAATTGATGCTTTTGATTTTGATGTACATTTAGAACATGAGAATCATCATGAGCATGAACATCATCACCCTCATCATCACCATGAGCAACACCATACACATCATGAGCGCGGTACTGAACATGAGCATCATCATGAACATAGAAATATAAACGATATTTATAAAATAATAGACAAGATGGAGGCTAGCGAGAAAGTAAAAACATTATCTAGAAAAATGTTTAATATTGTAGCAGAAGCTGAAGCAAAGGCTCATGGAATTCCTGTGGACGAAGTACATTTCCATGAGGTTGGGGCGATTGATTCTATTATAGATATTCTTGGGGTGGCTGTGTGTATCGAAAATCTTGGCATAGACCAAGTGATCGTGTCACCCTTATCAGAGGGGCAAGGCTATGTAAAATGCCAGCATGGTGTAATCCCAGTTCCGGTTCCAGCAACTGTCAATATTGCGGCAAAACATTCCCTTATACTGAAGTTAACGGATAATGAAGGGGAGATGGTTACACCGACAGGTGCGGCTATTGCAGCTGCGTTAAATAGCGAAAAATCTTTACCGACCAGTTATACCATATCCCAAATTGGTATCGGATCAGGAAAAAAGGACTTTAAGAATGCCAATATACTAAGAGCTATGATTATTGAAGAGGCTATAGAGAATAATAGAAATACAGCTCCAGATCAAGAATCGGATAAATTATGGCAGCTAGAGACCAATATTGATGATTGCAGTGGAGAGGCCATGGGCTTTACCTTAGAATGCTTATGTGAAGCAGGTGCTGCAGATGCATGGTTTACACCTATATATATGAAGAAAAACAGACCAGCGTATATGCTCCAAGTATTGTGCAAAGAAGTACAAATTAAGGAAATGCAGGATATTATATTTGCACATACTACAACTGTGGGAGTACGCAGAACTCAGGTAGAAAGAACTATACTTAAACGTGAGATGAAACAAGTAAAAACGCCATATGGAGACGTATCGGTGAAGGTGTGCACACATAACGAGAACATTTATTTTTATCCTGAATATGAAGATATTAAGAAGATTTCTTTAGCACATCACAAAAATTTCAAAGATGTATATCTAGAAGTAACCAGACTTTGTAAGTGAATAATAAAGCAGATAATGAAGGTAAAAGAAAATGACACTTTTACCATTATTATCTGCTTTTTAAATAAACAAAAATTGGATATAAATAATATATAATTGTTAATAAACCGTTAATAAATTAGAGATATAATGTTAAACATTATGTTTTACAATGAATATTGTCAAGAGGTGTTAAGAGCCATAATCTAAAAAAAAGGATTTGCAGATTGAAGCCTAGACTAGAGATTAAAATGATAAAAACAATAGGAGGTATTGGGATGAAGAAATTTAATTTTAAGGGAAGAAAGCATGCAGTAACCGCTACCTGCCTGCTTGCAGGAATGTTTGTGCTGACTTCAGCGGTATATGCCAATTATGATGATGCAAGAGGGTATACAAATTATAAAGAAGCAATTAAGGATTTGGCTTTTTACCAAGACAACTTTTCGGCAGATGGGGAAATGTCTATATTAGTTGATGGCGAAAAGATGGCAACCATAAAAGGGGCGCTTAAACTAGATGGCAATGATTATTATATACGTACAGTAAGTGAAGACAGTTTAAATAAGGAACAGAGTAAGTCTGAGAGTATACAAGTTTATAAAGATGGAAAAGCTTATTATTACTATCCAGATTCAAATTCTTATCTGGAATCTGAAGGCACTGAAAGCCTCAGACCGGACATGAGTGATCCAGCAGTGAAGAAGGGGATTAAATTTGCAGAATTGTTTGCAGATTCTATGGTAGGGGATTTAAAAAACAACTTTGTGCTGGCGTCTAAAGATGGTGACAACAGAACCTATTCAGTAAATGTTTCTGGTAGCCAGATTCCGGAGGTTGTAAATGCAGGCATATCATTGATGTTCACGGCGGCAAATAATGCTGACATGTCACAGTCCTCATATGTAACTTATGAAAACTACGAAAAGACACTAGCATCTTATTATGAGGAGCAGACTGGAAAGAAAATAGCTGACGATTTTTATGATGAGACTAACGATGAATCTAATAAAGTTATAAAAGATTTCGATGAAAAATACAATAATCTCTTACAATCAAAAGGGAATACTGGAATCATTTATGTAAAGGCAGATGGGACTTATGATTACTATAAGACTTATGCTGAATATGAAAAAAATGTTATAACAAGCAATGATGCATCAAGGGATATTATGGCTATGTTAGGAACAGATCCTTATATTGAAAGTGCTGCCAGCAGTTTTACGCTTAATAAAGATGGTAAACTAGTTTCCGATGAATCGGAGGCGACTATGACAGGTGTGGACAGTAAAGGGAAAAAGCACACTATTACAATGAAGGTTAATTTTAAGGTAACTGATTATGGAACAACAAAGGTAGATAGATTTGATACAGAGGGCAAGACAAAGGAAAAATAAAATGAGCTAATTAATTTAAACAGGCGGGTCTGATTACAGACCTGCCTGCTTTATTTGTGGGAGATTTGTTCTTATATTTTGTTAAAAATAATGCTGGATCATCGGGCAAGATTTACTTTCGTCGTATTATGCTGAGTATACAGTGTATGTATTTTTATAAAGATTTGCCCTTATATTACTTTAAATAGAATCATTATGATAATAATAAAAACTAACATATGAATTGTGAAATTAATATTCATCATAATCTTCATATATAACACCTCCTTTCAGTATTTTAATACTTAGTATGGATAGGAAGTGTAGAAATATACACTTATTTCTGTCGTTTCGTTAGAGCAGTGGCTATTAAAGGCAGTAGAAGAGAAGAAGGTGCTTTGGTTTTTAGTAATTATTTAAAGTATAAACATAATAAATTTTGTTAATTGTATATACGAAGAGTGGTGCAACAATTAGGTTTCATAATGATGCATATGTTTGCAAACGGAAGAGGGATTAAAAGTGTATTGTCAAGAAAAGATACAAAATAAAAAATCCATAACTGTTAATAAATAGTTAATAATTTAGATATATAATGTTAAACACCATGTATTAGAATAAATATTGTCAGGAGGTGCTGAGAGCCATAATCTAAAAAAGGATTTGCAGCTAGCAGCAGGGACTAGAGATTAGAATATAAAAACAATAGGAGGTATTGGGATGAAGAAATTTAATTTTAAAGGAAGAAAACATGCGGTAACAGCTACGTGCCTGATTGCAGGAATGTTTGTGCTGACTTCAGCAGTTTATGCCAATTATGATGATGCAAGAGGATATACAAACTATAAAGATGCGGTTAAGGATTTAGTTCTTTATCAAGACAATTTTACGGCAGATGGGGAAATGTCTATATTAATTGATGGTAAAGAGATGGCAACAATGAAAGGAAATTTTAAACTAGATAACGATGACTATTACTGGCAGACAGTAAGTGAGGAAAGCTTTAGTAGTCAAGGTGATAATAAGTATGAGAATATACAAGTTACAAAAGATGGGAAGACATTTTCTTACTTGCCAAAAACAAACTCTTATACGGTATCTGATGCCTCTAATGATTTCAGACCGGATATGAGCGATCCAACAATGAAGAAAGGTGTTAGATTTGCGGAGTTGTTTGCAGATGCAATGGTAGGAGATCTGAAGAATAATTTTGTCCTGTCTTCCAAAGAAGGAGATAACAGAACTTATTCTGTAAATGTTTCAGGAAGTCAGATTCCGGAAGTAGTAAATGCAGGTATTTCACTTATGTTTACAGCAGCCAACAATCAGGAGAATTCAAATCCTTACGATGTATTCTATGAAGACTATCAGAAGGCATTTGCTGCTTTTTATAAAGAGCAGACTGGAAAGGAAATGACTGAGGATATGTATAATGACTGGAATCAAGAAATAGAAAAAATTAATGGAGATTTCAGCGAAAAATATTATAATGTTTTAGAGTCAAAGGACAATACGGGAATAGTATATGTAAAGTCAGATGGAACGTATGACTATTACAAGACGTATGAACAATATACAAAAAATGTACAATCAAATTCCCTTACAGGAAACAATATTATGGCAATATTAGGAGATGATCCTTATATCGACAGTGCTGCTTGTAAGTTTACTCTTGATAAAGATGGAAAGATAATTTCAGATGAAATGGAAGCTTCCATGACAGGCGTGGACAATAAGGGCAAAAAGCATACAATTACCATGAAGGCAAACTATAAGGTTTCTGATTATGGCACAACAAAGGTTGATGCATTTGATACAGAAGGCAAAACAAAAGAAAACTAAAATGAGCTAGTATATTTAAGCAGGCGGGTCTGATTGCAGGCCTGCCATGCTTTGGTTATGTTTCAGAACTTTTAGAAGGGGAATATATATGGAAAAAATACTTGAGGTTAACAATCTAACAAAACTTTATAAAAATGGAAGAGGTGTTAAGAACATAAACTTTTCCATTGAAAAAGGTGACGTTGTAGGATTGCTTGGACCAAATGGATCAGGAAAAACTACAATAATGAAAACAATTATGGGGCTGACACATGGCAGTGAGAACAGTGTTACCGTATTTGGAAATGATGTAGAGATGGATGTAGAAACAACCTTGAAAGAGGTAGGGGGATTAATTGAGCGGCCGGCTATTTTTGAACACTTGTCAGCTAGGGATAATTTAAAGATGATGGCAAGATATTATCCAAATGTAGATGATGCCAGAATTCAGCATGTACTGGAAGTAGTAAGAATCAGTCAATACCAGAAAGAAAAGTGCGGAAAGTTTTCATTGGGTATGAAACAACGACTGGGATTAGCACTTGCTATACTATCAGATCCAGAGCTGGTTATACTGGATGAGCCTACAAATGGATTAGATATTGAAGGGACTGTAGAAATAAGGGAAATCATAAAAAAGATGGCAGCAGAAAAAGGGACATCGTTTTTAATCGCCAGTCATCTTGCACCTGAAATCGAAAAAACCTGCAATAAGGTAGCAATTGTCCACGATGGAGAGTTGTTATCCTTTGAGACAATGGAGGAAGCATTGCGGTTAAACCCTACCTTAGAAGACTATTTTTTATCGAAAGTAAAAGATAAGAGAGGTTCAGTGCTTATTTAGCCAATTGTAAAGTTAGAGATTAATGAGAAATACAGGAGGAATGTTCGGTGACAACATTTATTGCAAGTTTGCAAAATGAATTAATGAAGATATTTACAAGAAAGAAATTTTTTGTATTACTTATAATAGAAGTACTTATTTGTATTTTATGTGGGGGTGTAAATTATTTAATCGGAAAAGCATCTGCGGGAGCTGTTTCCACATCCCTTATGCTTTCTAATATGCCTATGAACATGCTATCATTTTTTATCCAGATATATGTACCTCTTATGATACTTATGGCTGCTTGTGATTTGTTTGCATCAGAGGTGCAGGATGGTACTATAAGGGCTTCATTTATGAGGCCGGTAAGCAGATTTAAATTGTATGCATCAAAAATAACAGCAATTACTATTATGGCAGTAATATATTTAGCAGTATTATTTGTTTTGACTACTATTATGAAATTAGTTGGTGGCGCAGGGGTTGCATCCGCTACAGGAATAGTGGATAGCTTCTTTGCTTATTTTCTAGATATATTTCCAATAATAGTTTTGGTTTTATTTGCAGCTATGCTGAATCAATTTTTAAACAGCCCATCGCTTTCTATTGTCATTTGCGTTATAATATATATCGGACTATATATATTGGGAATAGTTGTACCTCAGGCAAGTGGACTTCTATTTACTGGTTACTTACAGTGGCATAATTTATGGCTGGGAGTAACACTTCCGTTTGGGGCTATGCTTTCAAAAATTGGTTTAATTTTTGGTTATGGACTGGTTTTTGGATGTATAGGATATTACTTATTTGAAAGAAAAGAAGTGTAGAACAGGATGGAATCTTTAAGGGGACGTTTTATAAAAACAACTATATTAATGGCAATAATCTCAACAGCACTGGTAGTCTTTGTTACCTTGCTGTTGTTATTTGTTTTTTCAATTTGTGAACCTTATGGTTTTGAACGCATTCTGATGGGAATTAGCAGTATGTCACTTGGAACCCATAGTGATGGACATAACTTTGCCATATATGTTGTTTTGTGGGCTGTGCTTGCAATGAGCATGATTTTATTAACTTGTACATTTTTAAGTGCTAAATTGTCAAGAGATATGTTGAAAGCTATAAAACAATTGCGGCGGGCGGCAGAAAACATTACAGAAGGAAATTTAAATTTTGAGGTAATGGCTTGTAAGGATCAAGAACTAAATGATTTATGTAATGCCTTTGATGAAATAAGGAAAAAGTTAAAAGCCAATGCAGAGCAAGAAATAAGGGGTAAGGAAGAAAGAAATATGCTTATGGCAAATCTTTCACATGATATGAGAACACCCATTACTACTATAAAAGGTTATTTGGAAGGCATAAAGGACGGAGTTGCTAATTCACCAGAAAAGTTAGATAAATATTTAGATACTATATATAGCAAGGCAATAGTACTTCAAAGGCTTGTAGACAATATGGCGGAGTACTCCGAATTGGAACTTGGAAGGATGCAGTATGCATTTGAATTTGTGAATATTACAGAGCTGCTAAACGGTTTGGTGCAGGGATACAAAACTGAAGTGCATGAGCAGGGTTTAAAGATGGAAAGCAATATCGCATCAGAAGAATTGACTATTGTTGGCGATAAGAGCAAACTAAAAAGAGTATTTGATAATTTAGTATCAAATGCTATAAAATACAATAAAGAAGGCGGTACCATTTCCATAAGCATGGAAAATGAAAGAAAAGGTGCGCTTATTTGTATAAGCGATACAGGAAAAGGAATTAAAGAAAAAGATATAAATAAGGTATTTGATGGATTTTATAGAGGCGATGCAGCAAGAAGTAATATAAAAGGGAATGGATTGGGTTTAGGTATTTCTAAACAAATTATTGAGAGTCACCATGGAAAAATTTGGATTAAGAGTGAAGAAAATATAGGCACAGAAGTGTATATATATATACCGTTACGAAGCTCCTAATCGCTGAATGGAGGAAATATGAGGATTTTAGTAATAGAAGATGACAAGAGTATAGCAGAATTAGAACGTGATTATTTGGAGATAAATGGATACGAATGTGACATTGCAGCAGATGGTATAATTGGGCTTGATATGGCATTAAAAAATGAATATGCACTTGTAATTCTTGATATAATGCTTCCAGGGATTGATGGGTTTGAACTTTGTGCAAAGTTCAGAGAGCAAAGTGACACACCAGTTATCATACTATCAGCTAAAGAGGATGACATTGACAAGGTCCGAGGTCTTGGACTAGGTGCAGATGATTATATGACCAAGCCTTTTAGTCCAAACGAACTGATGGCAAGAGTAAAAAGCCATATAAGCAGATATGACCGTCTGACTGGAAATGTCGGCAGTAAGATTGGACAAAATAGGACTTTAAAGGTTAGAGGTCTAGAGATTGATAAAGACAGCCGCAGAGTATTTGTAAACGATGAAGAAAAGATTATGCCTGCAAAAGAGTACGATTTATTATTATTTTTGGCAGAAAATCCAAATAGAGTCTTTTCAAAAGAGCATATTTTTGATAGAATTTGGGGCATGGATGCTATCGGAGATGTTTCTACAGTTACTGTACATGTTCGAAGGCTGAGAGAAAAAATAGAGCTGGACATGGACAATCTTCAGTATATCGAGACTGTTTGGGGTGTAGGCTATAGATTTAAAGGATAGGAAGAAGACTTAGTATGAGATGTAGAAAAATATTTGCAGTTATTTTATGTTTAGTTATGTTGGTTGCATATAGTAATGTTTGTTATGCAGAGGAGTCAGTAAATAGTCCGAAAAATGAGCATTTATATATACCAATATTAATGTATCATCATTTTGTAGAAGATGCTCAATCAAAGGAGCTGGCTGGCGCCACAATTACAGCAGATAGACTTGAGGAAGATATGACATATTTATCTGAAAATGGCTATACAGCATTGCTGCCACAGGACTTAAAAGCTATAAAAGAAGGAAAAATGAAGATTCCGGAAAAACCTATAATTATTACATTTGATGATGGTTATGAATCTGCTTACACAATAGCATATCCTATACTTAAAAAAACAGATATGAAGGCTACCGTATTTGCCATCGTAGGAAGCGTTGAAAATCCAAGAAAGAATGAAATAAAAAAACTAAATTGGATACAAATGAAAGAAATGTATGAAAGTGGTGTGTTTGACATTCAAAGCCATTCATACAATTTACATAACCAGGACCTAAAAGGGAAATACATGAAATTCCTAGTGAATGGCATACAAAAGGGCCTTATTGAATGCCGTGCCCAGTATGAAATGCGTGTGGAGGATGATATAGTTAAAAGCATTGATACCATTGAGGAAAATGTGGGCAATGAAGTAATTTGTTTTTCCTATCCTTATGGTGTATATGAGGAATGGGGCAAAGATCTTCTTCAAAAAAATGGTATACTGTTTGGATTTGGAACAACATATGGAGCAGGTGACTTAAAAGGAAACTTGTATTATTTAAATCGATTTTCTGTAGGCATGGAAACAGATTTAAGCAGCTTGCTGGAACAATAGAATCAAGTATAGATTGACTCTGGAATTAGGTAACTGCCTGGTTTCAGAGGTTTTTAATATAATAGGAAATATCGATAGATTTTCCTATTATATTAAAAAGGAAGTGCAGAGGGGCGGAAGCCTCTTTGCCCATAAAGGAGGGTGTTCAGCGAATAAAATGAGCCCCGAAGGGAACTATGGGGTTCCCTAAAGGAGTGGCGAAGCCACATTTTTAATATATAAGGGGAAAGTAGATGAAGACTGTAAGAATTGTGCTGATGATTTTAGTGGTTATGCTAAATCTTACATTTGTTGTAACTGCAAATGCAGACACTGATGACGAAAAAAATAATAGCAGCATAAGGATTGATATAAACGGAAAGTTTGTAGAATTTAACTCTGAAACAGGTTACCCATTTTTAGATGAAAATAAGAGAACTCAGGTGCCGCTCAGAGCTGCTATGGAGGCTTATGGATGTGAAGTAAGCTGGCATGCAGAAAGATCTGTTGCTGTTATAGAAAAAAATGGGACTAAAGTTGAAGTACCTGTGGGACAAAATTATATAAAAAAAGATGATTTTGAAATTTTTACAGATACAAAGGCATTGTTGAGAAACAACAGAGTATATTTACCTATAAGGGCTGTGGTTGAAGCTTTTGGGGCAGAAGTTCAATGGAACCAAGGGTCTGACACTGTAATTATTACATCGTCTGATGCAGGTATAAATCAGGTATCGGTTCATTTTATTGACGTAGGACACGGAGATTCCATATTGATAGACGATGGAACGTATGAAGTACTAATCGATGGTGGAACAACCAGTAACGGAGCGCTGGTTTCAGATTATATAAAACCCTATGTGGATGGTAATTTGGATTTATTGATTGCTACTCACGGACACCAGGATCATGTGGGCGGGCTGCCTCAGATATTTGAGGACTATCAAGTAGATCGGGTGATTGAGAGTGGAAGTTTTGTGGACACGCCGGAATGGTATGCCTATAAGAAAGCTTTAGAAAACGAACCTAACTGTATCACCAGTGAAGCTGCTGATGAAACCATACCTTTAGGAGAGGGCATCTCTCTGGAAATCATTAAAGCCATGGTGTCGGGACAGCCTTTAGAAAATAACAACAGTGTAGTGGCATTGCTGACATATAATAATGTGTCGGCGCTGTTTACCGGTGACAGCCAGTCAGAGGAAGAAGCCGCAATTGCACAGAAAGTTGGAAAGGTAGATGTCTTTAAGGGCGCTCATCATGGGTCATTCAACGCCAATAGCAATGTGCTATTAAATGTTATAAAGCCACAATATGTAGTCATATCCGCGGGTAAAGGTGTGAATTATACGCATCCTTATGCTTCAGCTTTAAAAAGAATGTTTAATGCAGGAGCAACTGTTTATGGAACGTTTATATCCGGAACTATTGTAATGAAAACGGATGGAACTTCATATAGTTTTGATACAGCGGCAAGTGGCGAGACGCTGACTCCAAAGACACTGATTCCCTTGCAGATAACAGATGCTGGCAGCTATCAGAGAAATATTCGTTAATAGATTTTGAAAGAGTAATGACTATGTGTTAGGCTATGCAAACTTTGAAATTACAAGCTTTTGAAGCAAAAAATGATTGACATGAAGTTAAACATTATATTAAAATGGAGAAAGATCAAGCATTGTATTTGAGTTATTGAATGCAAGGCTGGGCCATCAAATTGGCAACAGGAATATAAAAGACCTGTGGGACTATATATTATAGTGCTACAGGTCTTTATTTTTATATTAAAGAGGGGATTAATGGAATGAAGAGATTAAACAGAAAATTAAAGGTTGCACTTTTGTCGGTTATGTCCAATACCATGCTTATTATTTTAAAAGTAGTAGCGGGTTTGTTGAGTGGTTCAGTAAGTATTATTTCAGAGGCAATTCATTCTTCAATGGACTTGATTGCTTCTATTATTGCGTTGTTTTCAGTTAGTGTATCCTCAAAACCAGCTGACAGGCAGCATCCTTATGGGCACGGCAAAATTGAAAATATATCTGGTGTTATAGAGGGATTGTTAATTTTTATAGCAGCATTTTTAATTATTAAAGAATCCATCAATAAAATTCTTAATCCATCTGAGATATCAGGAGTATCCATCGGCATTGTTGTTATGACCATTGCTTCCATTTCAAACCTGATTGTGTCCAGAGCCCTCTATAAAGTAGCAAAGCAGGAAGATTCAATAGCCCTTGAAGCAGATGCTCTTCATTTGAAAACCGATGTTTATACCTCTTTAGGCGTTGCCATAGGGTTACTTCTTATAAAAGTAACAGGAATTGCCATTTTGGACCCTATTGTAGCTATGCTTGTAGCACTGCTTATTATAAAAGAGGCATGGAAGCTTTGTTCGGATGCTTTTGGACCATTGCTGGATACTTGTCTTCCAGAAGAGGATGAAAAACAAATACAAGAAATTATAAATAATTTTGATAATGTTACTGAATGCCATAGCTTAAGAACAAGAAAATCAGGACATTATAAATACATTGACTTACATTTAGTGGTCAAGGGAGAAATATCCGTTGCAGAAGCCCATGGGATTTGTGATGAAATAGAAAAATCAATTGAAGAAAAGATTGTAAATAGTTCTATAAACATTCATGTTGAGCCTGAGGAACTACCAATAGAAGAGAAATAAAAAAATATTTAAATATTTGATGAGCTTATTCAGATGTCTCAGAGTAGCATACTAGATAAGCTTTTTTATTTGTAAGCTTTACCTATAAGCTTGAATATTTTAGGGATACTTACCCAAAATAGATTTAAATATGATTTTTTTATACAAAATTGTTTAAAAGCCATAAAACAATAAGGAGAATTCAGGTGAATAAATTAAAGAGACTTGACATGAAAGATATACTTCATGAAGGATTCAATATCGGTATACTGCTAAAAGGGATTAATGGAGCTTTAGAGATTATAGGCGGCATTTTACTAGTATTTCTAAATCCAGCAAGATTAAATAGAGTGATTGTTTTGCTGACACAGAATGAACTATCAGAAGATCCAAGAGATATTTTTGCTAATTATATGGTAAATTTAAGCTACCAATTTTCCGTGAATACACAATACTTCTGGGTTTTTTATTTAGTTTCGCATGGGACAATTAAATTAATTCTTATACTGCTTTTATGGAAAAGAAAACAATGGGCTTATCCTCTTACCATAATTGCATTGATTTTATTTGTTATTTATCAGGTTTATAGATATACAATTTATCATTCAACATGGCTGATATTTCTAACTATCCTTGATATGTTAATCATAATATTAACTTATTTAGAATACAAAAGAATCAAAAAAGAATGAAGTTAATTATATTTTTCATTTGTTACTAACAAAAGAGGGTAAAAATACAGATAAAAGCATAGGAAGGGTGATTTGTGAATGAAAGAATTAGCAGGATTTATGGGCTGGATTGCAGCTTGGGGGTTTTGTTTTGAGGTTTTAAGTTACTTTATTAAACTTATAAATAGAAAATATATTTGCAAATTGTCGAAAGAAAAAAGCAAAAGTCTAAATTTATACCATTTTGCTATGAAACTGATAATTAAATATCATAAATCCGTAGGGATAATAACTGTAATTGCCGCCATAATCCATATGATATTAATGTTTGGATTTTTTGAACTGAGCCTATCTGGAATTATTGCTGTTGGCTTAATGCTGTGTGTACTGATTACTGGTTTATATGGTGCTTTCATCAATAAAAACAAAAAGGGAAAATGGCTTAAATTTCATAGAGCCCTTTCTATTGCTTTAATTATTGTTATCATGATTCATATCGTTGGTTGATGTTTTGGCTAAACATCTGGTTTCCTGTTACACTTCCAAGTAGTTTTCATATTATGATATAAATATGAATAGGAAGGAAGTTATAAAAAAATGGACAATTACAACAAGAATATAACAGATTATGGGCCTGAACCGTTTATAGTTAACATTGATAAGGCTGCTAAGGTAAATAATAATTATCGTACGGCTTTGTGGACAGGAAATTATCTACAGTTAACCTTAATGAGTATTAAAGTAGAGGAAGACATAGGTTTAGAAATGCATCCGAATGTAGATCAATTTATCCGAATTGAAGATGGGTATGGATATGTGATGATGGGTGAAAGCAAGGAAAAGTTGAATTATCAGAGATATGTAAATGACAATTTTGCAATATTCATTCCTGCTGGTACATGGCATAATATAATAAATGCGGGTAATAAACCGCTTAAATTATATTCTATTTACGCCCCACCAAAACATCCGTATGGAACCGTTCAAGAGACAAGGGGAATGGCCTAAAACCACTGAGATGCATAGTTGTACTACAGATGCTTTTTTTACGCCGGAATTTAAAAGATTTAAAAATATTTCTTAATATATAAAATAAAACAACCCTCATGCGCATAAAATCTACTTGGGGGGGCTTTTATATGGATGAAATAATTGTAAATGGATATGTATATCCAAGCGTTCAGCCAGAAGTATTACAATCATGGCTGCCAGATTTGTCATTAATAGCTACATTTAGTTACGGTATGACACCAGAGGGATATGTAATACCTCTAAATGATGAAGCATTAATTGAAGCTGCCAGCAATGCAGGGGTGGGTTCTATGATGGTACTTACACCTATGAATGAAATGGGGCAGTTTTCTGAATATCTGGTAAGTGATGTGGTTGAGAATCCCGAGGCAGTGGAACGACTATTAAATGAAATATTGTATATAATGAGAACGAAAAATCTTTTTGGAGTTGATTTCGATTTTGAGTATGTGCCAGCAAAAAATAGAGACCAATATACAGAACTGGTTAAAAAAGCAGCAGAAAAGTTTAATCCTGAGGGATATTTGGTTACAGTTGCTCTTGCACCTAAGACCTCAGCAGATCAGCCAGGACTATTGTATCAGGGTCATGATTACGCGGGTATGGGGCAGGCAGCCAATTTTGTGCTTCTGATGACTTATGAATGGGGTTATACATATGGACCGCCTATGGCAGTCGCACCAATAAATAAGGTGCGAGAGGTTATAGAGTATGGCGTCAGCGAAATACCTCCAGAAAAGATACTGATGGGAGTTCCAAACTACGGTTATGATTGGAAGCTTCCTTATGTGCAGAAAGAATCAAGGGCAGAGAAAATTTCTAATGAGGAGGCAGTGGCTCGGGCTGCAAGATATGGTGCAGAAATTCAATTTGATGAAGTGGCTCAAAGTCCGCATTATAATTATTGGAGACAAGTAACTACACCAAAAGAAGATGGAACAGAAGAAATTTCATATCAACAACATGAAGTATGGTTTGAAGATGCCAGAAGCTATAAAGCAAAAATGGATGTAGTGAAAGAATATGGTCTGGCGGGCATTAGTATATGGAATATTATGGATTATGATCCGAATTTAGTAGGTGAAATAACCAAGGCTTTTTCAGTAGCAAAAGTGCTTTGATGCATTTTTTTTTAAAGGCTATCAAACAAGTATTTACAAACAAATATTAATATAAACAGGACTATCAGGTAAAAATATACCAGATAGTCCTGTTGACTTTTTTGTAAATGTTGATTATAGTATAATATGAAATAGTTTGAAATTAAAAATATTTGCATTTAAAAATATTATTATAATTTGAATATAATATAAAAATATTACAAGGCTAATTGAAAAAGGAAAACATATTGGGAGGATTATACATGCCAAAGGTCAAAATTACCGAAACAGTTCTCAGGGACGGGCAGCAATCGCTGATGGCTACCAGAATGAAAACTGATGAAATGATACCTATATTAGAAGTAATGGATTCTATCGGGTATAATGCAATAGAGATGTGGGGAGGAGCTACCTATGATGCCTGTCTAAGGTTTTTAGATGAAGATCCATGGGAAAGGCTTAGAGAAATAAGAAAAAGGGTAAAAAACACTGAACTTCAGATGCTTTTAAGAGGGCAGAATCTACTGGGATATAGGCATTATGCGGATGATCTGGTGGATGAATTTGTGGACAAGGCTATTAGTAATGGGATAGACATTATAAGAGTATTTGATGCTTTAAATGACACAAGAAATTTGCAGAGATCTATTGAAGCATGTAATAAGTTTGGTGGACATGCACAAGGTGCCATATCATACACAAAGAGTCCGGCACACAATAATGCAGTTTTTATTAAGCTGGCAAAAGAGATAGAACAAATGGGAGCGGCTTCCATCTGTATTAAAGACATGGCTGGACTGCTTGATCCATATAATGCATATGAATTGATTACGCAGATTAAAAAGGTTATTTCAGTTCCTTTAGAGCTTCACACTCATTCAACTAGTGGTTTAGGCAGTTTAACTTATATGAAAGCTGTGGAAGCAGGGGTGGATATTATAGATACAGCTATATCACCATTTGCAGAAGGAACCTCACAGCCATCTACGGAATCCATGGTAGTAGCTTTTAAGGGAACTCAGTATGACTCTGGTTTGGATTTAGCTCAATTAAATAAAATTGCAGAACATTTTAAACCTATACGAGAAAAATATATTGCAGAAGGTCTTATTGATACTAAACTAATGGGAGTTGATGTTAATACATTGGTATATCAGGTACCAGGAGGAATGCTTTCGAATCTGTTGTCTCAACTGAAACAGTCCAATGAGGAAAACAGATTTGATGAAGTTCTTAAGGAAGTTCCCAGAGTAAGAGAAGATTTGGGATTTCCACCGTTAGTTACACCTACAAGTCAGATTATAGGTACACAGGCAGTATTAAATGTTTTAACTGGGGAACGTTACAAAATGGTCCCTAATGAGGTTAAAATGATTGTTAAGGGAATGTATGGAAAAACTACTGTTCCAATTAGTGAAGAAGTAAGAACAAAAATTATAGGCAGCGAAGAACAGATTACCTGCAGACCTGCAGATTTAATAGAGCCAGAATTAAATGCAGTAAAAAGTGAATGTGCAAGATATCTGGAGCAAGAGGAAGATGTTCTGACTCAGGCTATGTTTCCAAAGAATGCAGAAGAGTTCTTCCAAAAAAGAGCAGGAAGAATATATGGCATGGATTGGAATCTTGTGGACGAAGAAGCTATGGCATATCCAGTATAATTACAAACAAAATCAGACCGTTCCAATTTATAATATAATTGAGCGGTCTGTTCACATTTTGGGCTGATTATGGTATACTTAAAGTTATGAAATTAGTAATAGCAGAGAAACCAAGTGTTGCTGCAGAAATTGCAAAGGTAATGGGTGCAGACAAACGAGGAAATGGATTTTTTAAAGGAAATGAATATGTGGTGTCTTGGTGTGTAGGTCATTTGATTGAAACAGTAATGCCAGAAGCTTATGATGAAAAATATCAAAAGTGGCGTATTATGGATCTCCCCATTCTACCACAACAATGGCAATATCAAGTGTCTGCAGGAGTGCAGGCACAGTTTGACGTGGTAAAAACTCTCATGGAGAGTGACGATATTGATGAAATCATCTGTGCGACCGATGCTGGGCGTGAAGGTGAATTAATATTCAGGCTTGTATATAATCAAGTAGGTTGTTCTAAAAATTTTAAAAGACTTTGGATTAGTTCTATGGAGACCAAAGCTATAAAAGAAGGGTTTGTTAAATTAAGGGAAGGAACTGAATATGACAGACTATATCAGGCAGCACTTTCAAGACTTCAGGCTGACTGGCTGGTAGGTATAAATTTTTCCAGGTTGTTCGCTTGTATGTCAAATTCACAGATTAACATTGGACGTGTACAGACTCCTACAGTTAACCTAATTGTAGAACGTCAGAGAACGATAGATAGTTTTGACTCAAAACCATTTTATATTCTTACTGCAGCCTGCAGCCATGACGGTACAAATTTTAATGCTGCAAAAAGAGTAGAAGATAAGGAAGAAAGCAAGCAAATTGTAGAAAAGTGTAATGGAAAAGAAGCTGTAGTGGCCTCAATGACCCAGGCTCCTGTAAAAGAAAACCCATCGGCATTATATGATTTAACAACATTACAAAGAGAAGCGAACAAAATGTTAGGCTTATCAGCACAACAGACCTTAGATGCGACTCAGAATTTATACGAAAAGAAACTTGTCACCTATCCGAGAACTGACAGTAGGTATTTGACAGCAGATATGAAAGACAGTGCGACGCAGATTCTGAACAGTATTTTAAAAGCACCGTATATAGATGCGAAAACGGCTGAGGTTTATAATCTTCAGAACACCAATGTGGACAGGCTTATAAATGATAAGAAGGTTACAGACCACCATGCCATTATCCCCACAATAGAAGCCTATAAAGCATCAAATAAACTCCCTAAGAATGAGTTCAATGTATTGCTTTTAATTGTATATAAATTGTTGACTGCAGCTTATCTGCCACATGAGTATATAAAAACGGAATTATTTTTAAATATTGAAGGAGAGGAATTTAAAGCTACTGGCAGGCAGATTACTGAAAATGGGTTTAAAGAAATAGCCTCACACTTGACAGAAATTTTAAAGCTTTATCAAAAGACTGAAGCAGAAGAAAAGAGTAAAAGTAAAAAACCGAAGAAGAAACAGACAGAAGAAAAAGAAGAAGAAATTATTCCAGCATTAACTGAGGGCCAGATAATTGCTGATGTGAATATTACTTCAAAAGAGAAGAGCACACAGCCACCAAAACCTTATACCGAAGATACGTTGCTTTCAGCTATGGAAAATGCTATGAAAACACTTGAGGATGAGGAACTGAAGAAGGAAGTGGCAGGAGCTGGTCTGGGCACCCCGGCTACAAGGGCAGGAATCATAGAACGAATTATAAAAACAGGATTTGTGGAAAGAAAGGGAAAAAACCTTCTTCCTACAGAGAAAGCATATGAAGTAGTTGATACCGTGCCGGACAAGGTTAAAAGTGCTATTCTCACGGCAGAGTGGGAACAGAAATTGGAACAGATATATAAGGGAGAAACTACTAGCAGCGCTTTTATAGAAGGTATAAAAGCTTTTGTTAGTGAAATGGTGGAGAGCTATACGGAAGACTGCATTTATGATGAAAGAGGAAAAGAGATAATTGGAAAGTGCCCCCGCTGCGGGAAAAGCATTTATGAAGGCAAAAAGAATTACTATTGCGAAGGTGGTATGGAGTGCGGGTTTACTATTTGGAAAGAAGACAAATTCTTTTTAAACAAGAAAAAGCCACTAACAAAGCCTATGGTAAAGGCATTTTTGGAAAAGGGCAGGATAAAGGCAGTAAATCTATATTCTGAAAAAAAAGACACAACCTATTCTGCATATATTTTTATGGAGGATACCGGGCAGTATGTAAACTTTAAACTCTACTTCCCTAAGAATATAAATTTTTAATAAAGAAAGAGACAGAAGGAAGATTTGACCTAACTGTCTCTATTTTTGTCCGGAATGCAGTATAATCTGTAATAATTAATTTACATTATGTCCTACTTATCAGTCTATGCTACTTGTTTTAAGTTAGCTTTCTTTTTGGCCTGTGCCCTACGAGTCATTCTTACACCGTCAGCATCAGCTAAGCAATGGCCAGTAAAGGATAAAGCAACAACCATGATAGGCATCAGGTAGTTAAATATAGCATAAGGTGCGTATTGAGCTGTTGATACACCAAGAACACTTAAAATATATACACCACAGGTATTCCATGGAATAAGTGATGATGTTACCGTTCCAGCTCCTTCAAGAGCGTTGGATAATGTCTTTGGATGTAAGCCCATTTCCTTATATGTTTCAGCATACATTCTTCCTGGAACAACGATGGAGATATATTGTTCGGGCATAGTGGCATTACTAGCTATGCAGGTAAGCTCTGTAAGAGTAACTAACCCTCTAGGTCCTTTTACAAGTTTTAAGAACTGACTTACGATTACCTCTAATTGTTTAGTAGTTTCCATGATGCCGCCAAACATCATGGCTATGATAGTAAGTGATATAGAGAACATCATTCTCATAAGTCCGCCACTTGTTAAAAGTGTATCAATAGCTTCAACTCCAGTTGCACTTTCATATCCGTTCATACCGGCATCTAATAGTGCGCCTAAGTTGGCTTCTGAACCTTGGAAAATTGGCCCCAGTACAGCAGCCGAAAGGATACCTAATACGATACCTGGAATAGCAGGTATTTTACATGCTACTGCAACAATAACTATAATTGGAGGAAGCAGCAATAAGGGATTTAGGTTAAATGTGCTAGCTAATCCATCACTCATAAGGTTAATGGCGCTTGTATCAGCGGCTTGGCCAGAAGCTGCGTATTTAAATCCTAAGAATGTAAAGAAAATCATACAAATGACATAAGTAATCATAGTAGGCAGCATCATAAATTTAACATGGGTAAACACGTCAGTACCAGCCATAGCTGGTGCTAAGTTAGTTGTGTCGGATAGCGGTGACATTTTATCACCAAAATAAGCTCCAGAAATGATTGCGCCAGCCGCAACTGGTGCAGGAATTCCAAGACCAACAGCAATACCCATAAGGGCAAGCCCCATGGTTCCCATAGTTCCCCAGGAAGTTCCTGTAGCAACTGAAGTAATGGAACAAATGATAAGTGCGGCAAGTAAAAATATACTTGGTGAAAGAATTTTTAACCCATAGTAAATCATTGTGGGAACAACACCAGAAACAATCCAGATACCAACAAGGATCCCGATGATCGCCAGAATCATAATTGCCTGCAATGCTCTGAAGATACCATCCATCATACTCTTTTCAATGGTATTCCAATCATACCCAATGTAAAGAGCCATAAGGGCAGCGATGATTACTCCAATAAACATAGGAATGTGTGGAGAAACATTATAATGTATAATACCCACTGCCATGACAGCTATGAGTACGGCAAATGTGATTAGGGCTTCGATCAATCTGGTCTCTCTAGGCTGCTTTTTTGTTTTGTCTTTAACTTCCATTTTTTCCCCCTTAATAAATATAACATGACTGCATTTAGTCCGGTACAACTTAAATTATACTGTATACATTGGATAAAAGCAATCTAAATATTCAGAAAATGAATAATTGAGAATTCGCATGTACGTTTTTATGCAATATATGCATAAAAACGTAACCACTTTGTATATTGGTTTTTTTGACGTTTTATGTTGCTTTTATGTAGTGCCTCTAGTATTATTTTAATAGTAATGTTTTTATGAAGGGAAACAGAAAATGTTTGAAGAAAAATATTTAAAGTTATTGTCTAGAGAATATCCCAATATTGAGAAAGCATCGGCGGAAATAATAAATTTAAGAGCAATCTTAAGTTTGCCAAAAGGAACAGAATACTTTTTAAGTGACCTGCATGGGGAGCATGAGGCATTTATTCACATGCTAAAGAGTGCATCAGGAGTTATACGTTCAAAGATTGATGAAATCTTTGAAAAACGTTTACCAGAAAAAGAAAGAGATAAGCTGGCATCACTTATCTATGATGCAGAGGCTGAACTTGAGCGAAGACATAAAGAAGAAACTGATTTTAATGAATGGTGCAGGGTTACTATTTATAGGCTGATCGAAGTTTGTAAATCAGTATCTACAAAGTATACAAGATCAAAGGTAAGGAAAAGATTACCTAAAGATAGTGCATACATAATTGACGAATTATTACATGCTGATGATGAAGCAAATCGGTCACATTATTATAATGAAATTATTAACTCTATTGTGGAATGCCAGGTAGCGGAGCAATTCATTGAGGAATTATCAGATACTATAAGCAGGCTTGCAGTAGATCGGTTGCATATTATCGGAGATATCTTTGACAGAGGGGCACATCCGGATTACATCATGGAATATTTAATGCATTTCCATGATGTTGATTTTCAGTGGGGAAATCATGATATTGTCTGGATGGGTGCAGCAACGGGAAATTGGGCGTGTATAACTAACGTTATAAGAATGAACATCAGCTATAACAATTTCGACATGCTTGAAATAGGATATGGAATTAATTTAAGACCTTTAGCGGTATTTGCGGCTAAAGTTTATGCAGATGATCCCTGTACGCATTTTGCGCCTCACATGCTGGATAGAAATACATTTGATCCAGTTGATGAGCAACTGGCAGCGAAAATGCACAAGGCCATAGTTATCATTCAACATAAGGTTGAAGGGCAGAGAATTATGTCTCACCCAGAATATAAAATGGACCACAGACTTCTTCTGGATAAAATTGATTTTGAAAAAGGGACTATAAAAATTAAGGATGTTGAATGGGAACTGAGAGATACGAATTTCCCTACTATTGACCCTGAAAATCCATATAGACTTACAGATGAAGAAAATCTATTGATGAATACTCTGGAAGCTTCCTTTGTGGAAAGTGAAAAATTACAAGAGCATATTAAATTCCTTTATAGCCATGGGGCAATGTATAAATGTGTTAATGGAAATCTGCTTTATCATGGATGCATACCAATGACTGAGGATGGTGAATTTGAGGATGTTACTTTAAACGGTTCTACCTATAAGGGTAAGGCTTTTATGGATTATGTTGATGATGAGGTTAGAAAAGCTTACTTTAATCCATTGGCATCAGATGAGACAGGAAGATCTGGAGACATTATGTGGTATTTATGGCTGGGAAGTAAGTCGCCATTATTTGGAAAAGACCAGATGACTACCTTTGAACGTTCCTTTATTGCAGATAAAAAATCTCATAAAGAATATACAGTACCTTATTATAAATTAGTGGATGAATGTGCAATCTGTGAAAAAATCTTGGCAGAATTCGGCTTAGATCCTAATACTTCACACATTTTAAATGGACATGTTCCAGTTAAAATTAAAGATGGGGAAAGTCCAATCAGAGGTGGAGGAAAGCTGTTTATTATTGATGGAGGTATATCCAAGGCTTACCAGAAGCAGACCGGCATAGCAGGATATACATTTATTTTCAACTCAAGATTTATGGCACTTGCCGAACATAAGCCATATAGTCCTATGCAAGACGATGGAAGTCAGGAATTCCATGCTCCGAATATTAAGATTGTGGAGTACTTACCTGTAAGATTAACGGTTAAGTCATCTGATATAGGGGAAGATTTACAGGTACAAGTGGAAGATTTAAAAAATTTAGTAAAGGCTTATCGATCAGGCTTAATAAAAGAAACGAGATAACACAATAAAAGAACTGGCTGTCATAACTGATAGCCAGTTCTTTAGTTATATCCTAATTTTACTTATGTTCTAAAGAGGATAAATCATAAGGGGTTTCTTGATATACATAATAGTTTAGCCAGTTTGTGAAAAGTAAGCTAGCATGCCCCCGCCATCTAAATAGTATTTCTTCTTCAGGATTATCATTTTTAAAATAGTTACAAGGAAGATTTATATCAAGACCTTTATTAACGTCCCTGAAATATTCGTTGGCTAAAGTGTCTTTATCATATTCCTGATGACCTAAAATGAAGATTTGTCTACCGTTGTCAGTAGCAAGAATATGGACACCAGCTTCCTCTGACTCCGCTAGAATACGAATTTGAGGATGGGCTAAAACATCTTGTTTTTTAATCATAGTATGTCTTGAATGAGGTGCATAGAATACTTCATCAAAGCCCCTTACTAATGGTGTGTAAGGTCTTGTAACTTTATGCTCGAATACCCCAAAGACTTTTCCATCAGTCAGATGTTTTGGTATGCCAAAGTGATAATATAGTGCGGCTTGTGCTCCCCAGCAAATATGCATACTACTATACACATTCGTCTTAGAAAATTCAAAGATTTCACATAGTTCTTTCCAGTAGTCCACGTCTTCGTAAGGAAGGGTTTCTACAGGGGCTCCCGTAATAATCATTCCATCAAACCGCTGATCTTTAATTTCATCCAGTGTTTTATAGAAAGAAGTCATATGCTCTTGAGAGGTATGTTTAGATTCATGTGAATCCATGCATACCAATGTTAATTCAACTTGTATGGGTGAATTTGCCAGTACTCTGGCAAGCTGAGTTTCCGTAGCAATTTTTGTAGGCATCAAATTCACAATCAATATTTTTAATGGTCTGATGTCCTGACTTATGGCTCTGCCTTTATGCATAATAAAGATATTTTCTTTTTGCAGTGCGTCAGAGGCTGGTAACTCGTTAGGTATGATTAAAGGCATTTCAAAACCTCCTTATTTTACTGCTTTTAATGCTTGGTCGAAATCTGCTGTTATGTCAACGATGGATTCCAGACCTACTGAAACTCTGATTAGTTCAGGTCTAATTCCTCCTGCAATCTGCTCTTCTTCAGAAAGCTGTCTGTGGGTTGTGCTTGCAGGGTGCAAGACTGAAGTACGGATATCTCCAACGTGAACGACTATACTTGTAAGGTTTAAGTTAGCAAGGAACTTTTCTCCGACAGCTTTACCACCTTTTACCCCAAAGCATAAAACGCCTCCAGCACCTTTAGGTAAATATTTTTGTGTTAAATCATAGTATTTATCACCTTTTAATCCAGGATAAATGACCCAGTCAACCATTTCATGGTTCTGTAGAAATTCAGCCAGAGCAAGAGCATTTTCACAGTGGCGGTCCATCCTTAAATGCAGTGTTTGCAAACCCTGATGAGTCAGATATGCATTCATTGGAGCCATAGTACATCCAAAGTCTCTAAGCATGACTGCACGAAGTCTTATTGAAAAAGCTACATCCTTAAATTTATTATAGAAAGATAAACCATGATAGCTTTCGTCTGGTTCTACCATTCCAGGGAATTTTCCTGAAGCAGCCCAGTCAAAATTGCCACCTTCTACTATAACACCACCAACACAGCTTGCATGTCCGTCTGCATATTTAGTTGTAGATTCAAGAACAATATCTGCACCATATTCAATTGGTCTGCAAAGTGCTGGTGAAGCTAAAGTATTATCAACAATAAAAGGAACGCCCATGGTCTTTGCAGCCTTAGAAAATTTTTCAAAGTCAAGAATACTTAAGGCAGGGTTGCCAATACTTTCTCCAAAAATTGCTTTAGTTTCAGGTCTGGCAGCTTTCAGTATTTCTTCAAGTGGAAGATCCTGATCTACAAAAGTTACATCAATACCCAGCTTTTTTAAAGAAACACCAAATAGATTATGAGTACCACCATAAATATTTGTTGCTGAAATAACATGGTCACCGGCCTGGCAAATATTACAAATGGTGATGAAGCTGGCTGCCATTCCAGAGGATGTAGCAATACCAGCAGTACCGCCTTCTAGCAGGGCCATTTTTTCTTCAAGGGCATTAACTGTAGGACTTCCAAGCCTCGTATACATAAAGTTTGCACTGTCAAGGTCAAATAATTCTGCCACATCTTTGGAATCATAGTATCTATAAGTAGTGTTCTGTACTATAGGTAATACCTGGGGCTGACCACTTTCTGCTTTATATGCGCCATGAACGCATTTTGTTTCAAATAACATATCCTTCATTTCACTCATGTTTTTACCTCCGTTAATTTTTATTAGCTTACTATAAAAATTTACTCCAATATTTTGTATTTAAATCTATTCAAATTATATACTAGTCTGATATAATTTGGTCTATACACAAAAAAACCGTTTTTTTTTGGTATCTACATACATATTTGATATGTTATACTATATTGAAAATAAAATCAATAATTTGTGGTATAATTAATCCAATAAATTAGGAATTGTGATTTTTTAGCATCTGACCTTCCATCAATTTATTTTATAAATTGGGATAGGTCATAATACGATAAAAATCTACAAACAAAAGTTAGTGATTTTTTAGCATCTGACCTTCCATCAATTTATTTTATAAATTGGGATAGGTCATAAATGAAAGGGCTATTTACTGTGGACGGAAATTTGATGAAGATAGAAATGCCGAAAGAAATAAGTACAGCGTTTATTTATGCTTGCATGAAGTTTGGTAATCACATACCAGATGCAAATAGTCTTGAATTGATAAAAGAAAGCTCTGAACTTATACTAGCTTCTTCGGAACCCCATGCTGTTTATAAGGAATTTCCAATAGGAATTGCTGAAGATTGTGGAGACCTTTATATTGGAAATCCAAAGAACAAACTTTCAGGGAGAGCTGCAGCAAGGCATCTTGAACACTGTAATAATTGTGTCTTAGTGGCGGTTACTTTAGGACCGCAAATTGATAAACTTATACGAAGGGCACAGGTCACTGATATGGCTAAGGCTGTGGCGTTAGATGCATGTGCGTCATCGCTTATAGAAGATTTATGTGATCAGATTAACCAGCATCTGACGGAGGAATATCATCAGAAGGACATGGAGTTGACTACAAGGTTCAGTCCAGGTTATGGTGATCTGCCTTTAGAGGCTCAGGAGATTTTTTCAAATCTTTTGGAAATGGAAAAGAAAATAGGGCTGACTCAAAGCAGGGAACATTTATTATTACCGCGTAAATCCATTACAGCTATCATAGGAGTATTACCTTTGGGGGAATATAAAGATAGCCAACGGATAATGAAGTCGGTCAAGGGTGATAAACCAGTTGCCTGTGAGATTTGTGAAAGAAAACATCATTGCCAATTCCGTTCAAACGGCGGATATTGTGGTATAAAATAGTAACTTATTATATAAAATTTTAATATAAAATGAGAGGATACCAGATTGAGAAATATTTTTGACACAAAAGATTATGTAATATTGGACGGAGCCATGGGCACCATGCTTCAAAAAAGTGGACTAGAATTGGGTGAAAGACCAGAGATTCTAGCTATTACACATCCTGAAAAGATAACAGGGGTTCATCGAATGTATGTGGAAAGTGGTGCAAACCTTATATATGCCAATACTTTCGGTGCTAATGCACATAAACTTGCAGGTTTTAACTATACAGTAGAAGAGGTGGTTACTGCAGGTATAAAAGCCGCTAAGGACGCCTGTCAGGGTACGGATGCTCTAGTTGCACTTGACATAGGGCCTTTGGGTGAGCTTTTAGAACCTACAGGTACATTATCTTTTGAAGGAGCCTATGAACTGTTTAAAGAAATGATAGTGGCAGGAGTTAATGCGGGTGCTGATGTTATAGTATTTGAGACTATGACCGATTTATATGAGGTTAAGGCTGGAGTTTTAGCAGCTAAGGAAAACTCAAATCTACCCATTATGGTGTCTATGACATTTGAAAGTAATCACCGAACCTTCGCAGGCTGCACTGTTGAAGCTATGGCAATAACTTTAGAGGGACTTGGTGTAGATGCTATAGGTATCAACTGTTCATTGGGTCCTGTTGAAATACTTCCAATTGCTAAGGAACTTTGTGATAATACTAAACTACCCGTTTTTGTCAAACCAAATGCAGGGCTTCCTAACTTAAAAACGGGAGGATATGATATTGATTCCAATCAATTTGCAGAAGAAATGCTCTCCTACCATGAGATTGGTATTTCAATGCTTGGAGGATGTTGTGGAACTTCTCCTGATTATATTAAAGACCTTGTGGCAAAATTCAAAGGGTTAAAGACAACGGTTTCTGAAAGGATAAAAAGATATATTCCTGAATTAAGGGCATGTTCGCCAACTACTGTAGTAACTGTAGACCATGTGACTATGGTTGGAGAAACAATTAACCCAATGGGAAGAAAGTTTATAAAACAGGCTTATTTAAATGAAGATACGGATACCATCCTTGCCTGTGGTGTTGAACAGATCGAAAATGGGGCAGAAATTTTAGATGTTAATGCAGGAATGCCAGGTGTAGATGAAAAAGTAATGCTTTGCAGAGTTGTAAAGCTATTGCAGTCTGTTGTAGATGCTCCTATATTATTGGATTCACAGAATCCAGAAGCACTTGAAGCAGCATTACGTATTTACAATGGAAAGCCCATGATTAATTCTACCAATGCGGACAAAGAACTGATGGATAAAATTTTCCCACTTGCTAAAAAGTATGGTGCAGCCATAGTAGGGCTGACATTAGACGAAGATGGAATACCTGAGACTGCAGAAAAACGATTTGAATTAGCAAAACGTATAGTTGAAACAGGTCTTTTTTATGGAATACCGAAGCAAGATTTGATTATAGACTGTCTAACTCTGGCGGCTTCTGTTCAGCAAAAGGAGGCTTCAGAAACCCCAAAAGCTATAAAAATGATAAAGGAACAATTGGGTGTAAAGATTTTATTAGGAGTTTCCAACATTTCTTTTGGATTGCCGCAGAGAGAGATTATAAATCGTAATTTTTTAATGCTGGCCATGGATGCAGGACTTGATATGCCCATTATGAATCCTAAGGATGAGGGAATGAAGGCATCAATCTACGCCTATAATGTTTTGTCGGGCAAGGATGATGGTGCGAAGAACTATATTGAAAGGTATGCAAAACCTGAGGGTGCTGTTAATGAAATTAGTCAAAGACAAACCAACGGAAATATGAATATTGACATTTTTCATTCAATCAGAAAAGGGTTGAGAAATGAAACCAAACTTGCCACAGAAGCCATGCTGGAGAGTATGGAGGAGATGGCTGTTATAAATGAAAAATTAATTCCCGCATTAGATGCGCTGGGTTCACTTTTTGAAAAAGGAGATATTTTCCTTCCTCAATTAATACAGGGGGCGCAGGCCGCACAAGCAGGATTTGAAGTGGTAAATAAAAGACTAGCCGATAAAGATACAGAGGCTGTAAATCGTGGTAAAATTGTTTTAGCAACGGTCAAAGGGGATATTCACGATATAGGAAAGAATATAGTAAAGATTATATTACAGAATTATGGATATCAGATTATCGATTTAGGCAGGGATGTTGCTATAGATGCGGTGGTAGAAGCTGTCAAGAAGCATGGTGCCAAGCTTGTTGGACTTAGTGCGTTAATGACAACTACCCTGAAGAGTATGGAGGAAACTATTGAAGCTCTTCATAAGGAAAAGCTGAACTGTAAGATTATAGTTGGTGGTGCTGTTATAACGGAAGACTATGCAAGATCCATAAAGGCAGATTACTACGCAAAGGACGCAAAGAAATCTGCGGATATAGCTAAAGAGGTCTTTGGAAATTAATAAAAATAAGAGAGCACATTTATTGTAAGAAAACGTCGATTTTGATACTTCGGAATCGGCGTTTTGCTCTCTCCGCTCATGAAATATCTGGAATACTTACTTTGATGTTGCCAAAAACAAATAAAGGCAAGAACAAAAATAATAAAATATAAACAAATTGTAGATATATGTCAAAGTATTGCGTATATCACTCCATTATATATTTTTATGTCGAAAAATGTATATATCTTTAATTTGCAATATTGTTTGAAATATTTTAATATTATATAAAAGAGAAACTAAAATAAAACAAAAGAGAAAGGGATTAGAATTATGTTTTCATTAAAAAAGTAACAGCTTTATTATTATTAGTTTGTATGGTGGGATCATTGAATATTTCAGTTTTTGCTGGAGAAAAAGCTAATAATGCAAACATTGCAAGAGTAAACACTGTAACTGCCACGACATGCGAAAATTTTGAGCCAATGTCGAAAAATGAGTACATTAAAATTAAAGCACAAGCTGAAGGGATTTCTTATAGTGAAGCAAATAAGGAAATTAATAAGCTTATTGCTAGAGATTTAAAAAAATATGGTGTGCCAGGCAGTGAACCTAAAATTGTGACTCGCGCAATTGAACAAAATGACACAGAATATCAAGGTGATGGGTTATATTATATTTACGGATATGTATACTTTATTGATACTTATGCTAAGAAAATGAAAGTGCGTAGTGATGTTCCTGTCATAATTGCTTCTCACCATTATGGACGTACTTTTGCAGATGTAACTACATCAAAAGGAAAGGTCTATGCTTATTCTAGTGGTGGTTGGACTTTGGAAGATGCTGATGCAACAGTTTATACTCCAAGTAATACACAAGTCAAGATTCAATATACTGGAGTAATAACTGTTTTAAGAAGTGTGGCAATTTCAATTGGTGCGGATTATGATTGGCTTTCTATAAATGGGTCTGTTAGTAAAGATGGGTATACAAGAACACCTATAAGTAAATTAAATAAAGAAATATTAAAGAGTAGTAATTAAATAGGGTAATATAAATGAAAAATGTATGTAAAAAAAAGTTTAAATTAATTATATCTTCGATTTTAATTTTAGTAAGCCCTCTTTTGGGAGTTCAATTAAGCAATGCACTTCCATATTTGTCCAGACAGTGGATATTAACAGAAGCAGATTTGGCTTCCTCTAAAGAAGTATGCAGCATAAGTATAATGCTAATTGTTTTTTTATGGTACATATCCTTTAATGAGAAAAATGAATCATAGAATTCTAAATCATCCCTATTGTATCAATAGGGATGATTTTTATCTTACAAAAGGGTTTCTTTTATAGCTGTGTGGCTATATTTTATTCTAATTCAAAAGCGCCAGTATAAAGTTGATAGTACGTTCCTTTTTCTGCTATAAGAGCATCGTGATTGCCACGTTCTATGATTCTGCCTTGATCTAATACAAGTATTACATCTGAATTCTGTACAGTGGAAAGTCTATGAGCTATTACAAATACAGTTCTGCCATGCATTAAGGAGTCCATACCCCGCTGTACAATCGATTCAGTTCGGGTATCAATAGAAGACGTAGCCTCGTCTAAAATCATGACAGGAGGATCAGCAACTGCAGCCCGGGCTATAGAGATAAGCTGCCTCTGACCTTGAGATAAACCACTTCCATCACCAGAAAGTATTGTATCATAACCATCAGGAAGCATCCGGATAAAACTATCTGCATTAGCTAGTTTTGCAGCTCCTATGCATTCTTCATCGGTGGCATCTAATTTTCCGTAACGGATATTCTCCATAACAGTTCCTGTAAATAAATTTACATCTTGAAGTACAATACCTAAACTTTGGCGTAAATCATTCTTTTTTATTTTATTGATATTGATACCATCATAACGGATCTTTCCGTCTGCTATATCATAGAAACGATTAATAAGGTTTGTAATGGTAGTCTTACCTGCACCAGTAGCACCTACAAATGCAACTTTCTGACCAGGTTCTGCATATAAACTTACATTGTGAAGTACTATTTTATCTTCGTTATATCCAAAGTCTACGTCGTAGAAACGGACTTCGCCTTTTAACTCAGTATAGGTAATAGAACCGTCATTGTGAGGATGCTTCCAAGCCCAAATATGTGTACGGCCGTCTGCTTCTGTTAAAACACCGTCTTCATATTTTGCATTTACAAGAGTTACATAGCCCTCATCCGTTTCACTATCTTCATCCATTAGATTAAAGATCCTCGTAGCACCTGCAAGTGCCATGATAACAGCATTTAACTGCTGAGAAACTTGTGCAATAGGATTTATGAAACTGCGGGATAACTGTAGGAATGATGCAATTGTACCCAGTGTCAGCACACCAGTTCCTACTAAACTATAGTTTGTTACTCCGGCAATTCCCATGGCTCCACCAACAATAGCGATTACTACATACATGACATAACCAAGGTTATTCATGACAGGCATAAGTATATTGGCATATTTGTTAGCCTCTCTTGCATTAAGGCAGAGTTCATCGTTACATACGTCAAAAGCCTGTTTAGCTTTTCCTTCATGGCAGAAAACTTTTACAACTTTCTGACCATTAATCATTTCTTCAATATATCCGTTGACATTACCAAGAGAAGCTTGCTGGTTCATAAAATATTTACCACTTTTTCCAGCAATACTTTTGATTGTTGCCAAAAGTATAAATACAAAAATAATTACTAACAGAGTCAGCCAAAAACTTAAATATAACATAGAGCAAAACACTGCTGTAATTGTAACTACGGAAGAAAACATCTGTGGAAGTGCTTGCGCAATCATCTGACGGAGTGTGTCCGTATCATTCGTGTAATGGCTCATAATGTCCCCATGTGTATGGGTATCAAAGTATTTTACTGGTAGTGTCTGCATATGGGAAAACATTTTATCACGAATCTTCTTTAGGGTACCTTGTGCGATTACCGCCATTGTCCTGTTATAGAATAAGGTTGCCAATACGCCTAAGAGATAAATGGAGCCCATAATTATGATAATTTTAAATAACCCTGCAAAATTTGGTACTGCTTGGAGAAGCAAAGGGGAAATATAATCATCAATTAAAGTCTGAATAAACAGTGCAGAAAGTGCACTGGCAATAGCACTAATTATAATGCAGACTATGACCAAGAAACATTGTATCTTATAATCACTCATATAAGAGACCAAACGCTTAATTGTATCCGGATTAGGTTTTTTGCTTTGAGCTTTTTTTATTAATTCTTTATTGTTCAATTGTCTGGCCCCCTTTCATTTGAGACTGATAAACTTCTTTGTAAACGTCACATGTTTGAATAAGCTCTTCATGTGTTCCAATTGCATTGACTTTCCCGTCATCAAGGACAATGATCTTATCAGAATCCTGAACAGAAGAAACACGTTGTGCGATTATAATTTTTGTTGTATCAGGAATTTCTTTTTTCAATGCTTTACGAATTAATGAATCTGTTTTTGTATCTACAGCACTGGTTGAATCATCCAAAATTAGAATTTTAGGTTTTTTCAACAATGCACGGGCAATACAAAGTCTCTGTTTTTGACCGCCAGAGACATTTGAACCGCCTTGCTCAAGATAGGTGTCATATTTATCAGGAAACTTGTCTATAAAAGAATCTGCCTGAGCCAGCTGACAAGTGTGGATAATTTGTTCATCTGATGCATTTTCATTACCCCACCTTAAGTTTTCTTTTATTGTTCCAGAAAACAAAACGTTTTTCTGCAGAACTACTGATACCTGATTACGAAGACTTTCAATATCATAATGGCGGACATCAATACTACCCACAGTAACCTTTCCAGTAGTCACGTCATATAGCCTTGGAATAAGCTGGACCAGACTTGTTTTAGAAGAACCTGTCCCTCCTAAAATACCAATAGTTTCACCAGACTTAATGGTTATGTTAATGTTATCCAGTACTGGTTTATGAGCTTGTTTCGCATAAGCAAAGGATACATTTTCAAAAGTAATATCACCATTGATTACTTCTGTAACAGGGTTATCACAATTTTTTAAATCACTTTCTTCGTTTAATATCTCTACGATACGCTCTGCGGAAGCTTTAGACATGGTTATCATAACAAAAACCATTGAAAGCATCATTAAACTCATAAGAATCTGCATGGCATAGCTTATTAAACTCATTAGTTCTCCGGTACTTAAGCCAATGGTAGGGTCCCCGCCACAGGCTACAATAGCACGTGCCCCAAACCAGGATACCAGCAGCATACATGCATACATACAGAACTGCATTAAGGGCATAATGAAAGCCAAGCCTTTTTCAGCTTTAGAAAAGTCTTTATAAATGTTTTCTGATATATTACCGAACTTTTCAATTTCAAAAGCTTCTCTTGTGAAAGATTTAACCACACGCATGCCGTGAAGATTTTCCTGAACAATGTTATTTAGTTTATCGTATGTTTTAAATATTCGAATAAAAATTGGATGTACATTGGAGATAATAAACCAAAGACCAATCCCTAAAACGGGTATAGATGCTAAGAAAATCAAAGATAACTGTGCATCGATACGGAAAGATACTGCTAATGAAAATATAAGCATAATCGGACATCGTATAGCCATACGAATGATCATCTGATAAGCATTCTGTACATTAGTAACATCAGTAGTGAGCCTTGTTACAATGCTTGCAGTGGAGAATTTATCAATATTTGAAAACGAAAAATTCTGTACATTGTAATACATATTGCGGCGCAGATTTCTGGCAAAGCCAGAAGAGGCAATAGCCGCACTTCTTCCTGCAAGAGCACCAAATGCCAGAGATATAAATGCTGAGATTAGAAGGGCAGTTCCTATTTTAATAATATAGGACATACTTCCACCATCTATGCCATAGTCAATTAAATTTGCCATTAGAAGTGGTATAATTACCTCTAAGACAACTTCTAATGCAACAAAAATAGGAGTCAAAACTGAATCCTTTTTATATTGCCCAATACAATCTAGTAATTTTTTTACCATATATTTTCCTCCTGTGATTTGTTGAATTAATCTTAATACTGTTTCTAATAAACTTCATTTTTAGCCGAAATTATATTCGATCATCGAATTCCATCAAATTCTGTTTCATTCTTTTAATGTAGCCAGATAAGGTGTCAATTTCTTGCTCAGAAAAACCCTTTATTAATGTTTCTTCCATAATTCTGCCGTCAGTTTCCATGAATTTAGAAAATTCTAATGCCTTGGGTGTAAGTACAAGTTTTTTTAGTCTGGCATCATGTGAAACAGTATGTCTTTCTATCAGTCCTTTCTGTACCATTAAGTTAATAACCTTAGAGGCAGTAGAACGTGTAATACTGAATTTCTGCTCTAAGTCCTTCTGAAACACGTCTTTATCGCCATGGTGTGCTATGTAACCAATAATCCAGCCATTTGTTCCTGTTATACCGTCAATATATTTTTTATGTGTGTTATTTTCCATAAATCTCATAATTATATTATTTAATGAGCGGAGTTCTAAGCCAACAAAGCGTCTGCACATAAGTACCTCCATTTCAAAATGTAAAATGTACGACATCGGACTGTTTGATATACAACATTATATTTTAACTATATTATTTTGTCAATATGGTCTAGCATTATTCGCTCTATTAAAAATGGAAGCAATAAATTATTTATCGCTTCCATTATGTGTATTTTCTGTATCATCATCAATTTTAATAGCACCTACTGTCATTATGCCTACAGCTGCAACTTTAGCTAGAGTCTTTGCTCCGTGCTTTATTTTTTCTGCGTCACGTTCCTTGACTCCTTCAAGGATTTCGCCACCATTAGTGGCAACGAGTTTAAAGTTGTTTACAAAGTTTCCGACAACTTTACTGCCGCCGTCTTTTAAGTCCTGTACGCCCTCGGTAACTTTATCAGGATTTTTGGTTATTTTACCTGATATTACCTCTGTAGTACCGCTTGCGATATCACCTGCAATTTCACCAGTATATATAGTAGAATCTATAATACTTGAACCAATATTATCAATAATCTTTATGTCAGCTACTTTCCCAACAACGGATAGTGTGCCTCCAATAACACCGCCTACGGCAGCACCTGCTATAATTCCCGCTTTCTTTAATGTGTCCATTTATACACCCCCAATTATTTTTAACTAATCTCTTTATATTATATCAGTATATAATAAAAATATTAATTGGTCAAAGAAGTTAAGGCATGGTATACTATGCATATTATGATATTTAATTAACAATTTAATTTATAGATTGTAAGGGGAAATAATATGAGAATATTTGATACAAAGGTTCAGGAAATAAAATATAAGGTATTGTGCGAAGTGTCAAAACAAACTTGGGAAGGGCACGATTCATTTGCTGTATTTAATGATATTGCCAGCGTAATAGTAGGTAAAGATGAACCTACTATAGGGTGCTGCATATATAAGGAAAGAGCCATAGTTGCTGAGAGGATACGAATTGCATTAGGGGGGAAAAGGGAAGACTCTAATATTGTAGAGGTTATTGATATCGCTTGTGATGAATGCCCAGAAGCGGGACATGTGGTGACAGATTTATGCAGGGGATGCTTAGCTCACAGGTGTAAGGATGCTTGTAAACTTGGAGCCATAACCCATGACCATAAGCAAAAAGCTAAAATAGATAAGAGTAAATGTGTTGAATGCGGGAAATGTGCGTCAGTATGCCCATACAATGCAATCAACAATTTTATAAGACCATGCGAACGTGCATGTAAAGCAAAGGCGATACATATGGGAGAAACAGGTGCAGCTACTATTGATTCTGATAAATGTACCTCTTGCGGTTCTTGTGTATATAAATGTCCTTTTGGTGCAGCAGTTGATAAATCTTTTATTGTAGATGCTATAAATATAATAAAAGAAAGCAGGGAAAATCCTGGATTTGAAGTTTATGCAATAATGGCACCAGCAGTTGCCAGTCAGTTTAAATATGCTAGTTTTGGGCAGATAATTACAGCTATGAAGAGAGTTGGCTTTGACGTGGTAATGGAAACCGCTTTAGGGGCGGATATGGTAGCGGTGCAAGAAGGAGAAGAACTTATTGAAAAGGGATTTTTGACCACTTCATGCTGCCCGGCTTTTGTGAAATATATTGAAAATAATTATCCAGAATTACTTGATAAGGTTTCCCAAAATCTATCGCCTATGGCACAGTTAGGAAAATATATTAAAGAAAAAGATTCAACAGCTAAAGTGATATTTGTAGGGCCTTGCACTGCAAAAAAGGCTGAGATGAAAAAGGAAACTGTAAGCCCTTATATTGATTGTGTACTGACCTTTGAAGAAATTCAAGCATTAATTGATAGTATGAATATCAATATAGAAAATTTAGAGGAAACAGTATTAGATGAGGCTTCTAATTTTGGAAGGCAATTTGCGCTAAGTGGCGGCGTGGCAAATGCAGTGAAAGAGGCTATTGCAGAATTGGCAGAACAACAGGGAGCAGAATCTGAAGCTGCTAAATTTGAATTTAATCCAATCCTTTGCGATGGAATAGATAAATGCAAAACAGTTTTATTGCAGGCTTCTAAAGGAGTACTTAAAAATAATTTAATTGAAGGAATGGCATGTAGTGGCGGATGTATTGGCGGCGCAGGCTGCCTGACTCATGGTGAGAAAAACAAGGATGCCATATTAAAGTATAGTGATAAAGCAACTTCTAATAGGATTTTAAAGAACTAAAAGTAAAGTTATTTTAGAAAAATAAGATAAAATTAAAAGACATTGAAACCTGTTGGATTCAATGTCTTTGTTTTTAATATTTTTGAGAGGCAATTAATTAATATGCATGAGAAATTTCTTCCTGTAAATACTAATACTAAAAGGAGGTGATAATATGGGTATTATAGGCTGGATTATTATCGGCGCACTTGCAGGTTGGATTGCAAGTATGGTTACAGGTAACAATAAAAAGATGGGAGCTTCCAAGAATATTATAGCTGGTATAGTTGGAGGATTCATTGGCGGACTAATCATGAATTTAGTTGGTGGAGTTGGCATTACAGGATTTAATTTGTGGAGCTTGGTGGTAGCATGTGTCGGAGCTATCATACTACTACTGATTGTCAATGCCTTTTCAAGAAAAGCAAGTTATTGATAAAAAGTATTTGGTTTAATCTAAAAAATCAGGAATGCACCGCAGAAACTTTTGAAGCCTGCGGTCTTTTATTATTCATTTTGTCGTATTGTATCTAACATTTATATAATATTGTAGTAATAAAATG
This sequence comes from uncultured Aminipila sp., assembly GCA_963524205.1. Classification (GTDB taxonomy): domain Bacteria; phylum Bacillota; class Clostridia; order Peptostreptococcales; family Anaerovoracaceae; genus Aminipila. Next base: position 45,074 of record CAURED010000009.1, on the reverse strand, counting down.
GTGGGAAAAATAAAAAAATCAAGAACCACAATCATTGCAATTCTTGATTTCTCAATACTTTGGTGCGCCATGAGGGATTCGAACCCCCGACCTTCATGTCTATGGTTCGGATATTTAACTTCCAACGTTTTGGCTTATTGATGAAAAAATGTGCATTTTTCAATGGATATGTATTTTTTATACTTTCTATAATTTTTGTATTTTATCTAATCAAATATAACTTATTGGTTAAAAAATGGTTAATGTGTTAAGTTAAGTAATTGTTGAAAATATAAGGAGCAAGAGCATTTTTAAGTGACATTAATAAAAAATACTTAAAATCTATAAATCTTGCAATTGAATTGTGAGTTTGAAGCATGTCCACAAAGTCCTTAATTTGATTTTTAAACAATTTTTAGGTAAAAATAATACGAATATACCATAACAAGTAAAAAATGGATTAAAACGACGATTTTGGCTTTAAATAATAATTTACTTAAATATTACTCACTTTTCACACATGCGCACGCACGTAAAGAGAAAGAGTGAGGATATAGTGAAAGTGTTTTATGTAGTTATAGTAATAGATTATATAAATATTATACTGTTTCTATTAAGACTGTTAATATTAGTGTCCTCGTTTTAGAGACATGGAAAATGAAGACATCATAAATTTCAACGTTTTCACCACGTCCTGATTTTTAGGACATGGTAAGGTTGCTAGGAATTCAACATTTGTAACCATGTCTTTATTTTAAGGACATGGTTAACTTATACCTGAAACCTTAAGTAAAATTGCATATAGTCACTAAAAAATTTACTGGTAATGAAATTCTGAGGTACTTTCTAAAAAATAACCATTAGAAAATTGCTATGTATGTGTTGAAATTTACACGTTTATAAAAAACATCATCACAGGTAACAGTCTATAATAAAATATATATTTGATTATACGGTAATGAGGTTTTATTAAATTTTTCTTTACGGTAATTTACTTGCTTTATGTTATTTGTTCGTTGTAATATGCAATCAGAAAGGATGGTGAACGAAAGTGGGGAAAAAATTAGATTTAATCGTTAATGCTTTTTTGGATATTGTGGAGACTTCACTTGAACTGGATGAGAATGGAATAGACAAAGACGGTGGAAGTTTAGAAGGGGAGAAGTGGGTCCTTATTGATGAAATCAGCTTCTATGATTCATTCAAAAAAGTTTCAAGGAAATTTAATTATCAAGAATATATCCCTTTCTTTGAAAAAATGGAATGGATTATAGGAATGAGAGATACAAAACTAGAGAAACGACGTGATTATGCAATTATAATTGACTACCAGAGATATAGGTTATTAAAGGAATTAGTTGGCTGATTTATGCATGAAATTTATAAAAAAATTACTGGTAATGAAATTTTCGGGTACTCTCAAAAAAATAACCGCCTAAAAATATTTGCTAAAGCATTGAAATATAAGGATTTATGTGAAACTTCATTACAGGTAAGAGTATATAATAAAAATATGTTTTTATTATACGGTAAGGTGTATTTGTTTTTTTTCTGTCGGGTAATGAGCTTGTCAAACCTATCGTAGTTATAGTATTATGCCTGTTATACAAGGGGGGATTTCTTATGGGATTAGAAATAAGTACAGATATGGCAATTACAGTTTTTTTAGAAACTGTTGATTATTTAATGTTGGCCGATTCAAAACAACAAAGTAAGATTTGTGCATGGACCAATAAAAAACAATATGCTAATTTTATTAAAAACAATTTTGAAACAATTTTTAGAAAAAAAGTTTGTGACCTCATGAGCACATTTAGAAAAGATTATCCTAAATTACTATCACCATCAGATTATAAACAATTTATGCTTATTTTTAGAGAAATGGGTTGGCTTGTATGCCAAAAAGAAAGATTTACAAGTACACAATGGATAAATGACAAAGCTTATAGGGTTATCACTGTACATTATCCTAGATATTTATGTTTGAAGAAAATGGAGTCATACCGAATACAAAAGGAGAAAGAGAAAATAGAGCAGAAAAATAAGGAAAAAGCTAAAACGTCAAATTCTATAGAGCAACTACCACCATTAGCAGAAATACCCATAGCAAAGCAGATTGATTCAAATATAGAAAAAGCTACTTTTGAAAATGTGAAAATTAATAAAATAACTAAGAAAGCAAGCTTGCTTGATAAGATAAAAGAAAAACTCCCTCAATAGTCATGAGGGAGTTTTATTGTACCAATCGCAAATTTGTTAGACTGCCATGGCAGCATAGCAAATTATAAACTCTATTTTACATTTTTAATTCAACAACATCACTTAATGTTACACCATCTTTGAGAGTAACCGTTAGGGTAACGGTTTTTGTTCCTCTATGTTGCCAAGTAGCCTCTTTTTCAACCTTGTTAAAACTCTTCATTGATACATCAGAACTCGGAGTATCAAATGTGAACTTATTTCTTGCTATACTTTTTGCGTAGGCTTCCTCAGCTGATAATTTTATGGTGTTTCCTTCCTCATCAGTTACATAGAATACAGAATCATCATAAAGCATTGCAGGGTGTCCTTCATATGTAAAATGTTTTTCATCTCCCCAATTTTCAGAACCCTTAATATTAAGTTTAATATCACATTTTACGCTAACTTCGGGGTCATGTTCCTCTAACACAATGGTTTTTTCATCGGTAGAGCTTTCACCACTTTTCAAATATACAGTAAGCCTATACTTAATAGTTATGGCTAAGCTGTTTTCATCTTCCATTTCTGCATTTTGGGCATGTGAATCCCAATCATTCACAAGGGTATAAGTTTTACCGCCATCTACTGATTTTTCAAGCTTCGAACTTTGGAATGTACCACCCTTAGGAATCTGGGTCATGTCTTTTACTGGATAAGGTGTGTTTGTCTCTCCTTTTTCTGGTAAATCAAGTACTGCTTTTAGTTCGAGTGGCTCTTCTACAACCTCTGTACGAACTTCCTTGTAATTGATAACTACAGGGCAGAAATATAAATATCCTTGTACACTAGGGTCTGTTAGCATTTTGTTCATAGGTTCAGTGATTCCGCTTGGAATATCTTTACCTAAGTAATCATAAACTTCTTGTTGATTTCCTTTTCTTACTTTATCAGCCACATCAAAGGTTTGTGATGATGAAAGGCTTACCCTTTGAGTTACTGTTAAATTACCGCTTTTTTCATTATACTTAAAACTTAGACTTCCACCATTAACGGAATAAGGGATATAGTTTGTATCAAAGGAACTTTTTCCTTTACACATTTTTGTTTTATTCCAATGGGAAATGTCGTCTTTTCCAAAACTGAAATTTGCACAATTATAAGCTGATACTTTTACGACTTTCATATTTGCCCCGATATTAACAGAAAAACTTCTGTTACATGAGCCATTAGGTTTTAGTCCGTTCTGCCAGTTTCCGTTACCATCTGCCCATATAAAGACAACGCCAGTGTTTAACATTTCATGCTCTGTAGTAATTGTTTTATAGGTAACCGCATAAGCCACACCCCCTATAATAAATACTAGTACAAGAGCCAAAATTGAGATTGTAAGGGTTTTTTTTGATTTCTTGAACATCACATCAACCCCCCTACTAAAAAGGCTTTTTAATAAGAAATACAGTTTTTTCTCCCGTATACTCATAAAAACCTATATAATCAAAATCGGGCAAAAGACTGATATAAGCATCACCTACAACTTTGCCAGAAATTCCATATCCAATAGAACCATCTTCTTTTTTACTGCCCGTAAGAGTGCAAACAATCTTGTTTCCCTTAATCAAAACTGCTTGAATACCCTCTGTGTTTTTATATTTTGGAGTTACAACTATCTCTTCCATATCGTACTTGTACTTTAATGCAGGATTGTAAATCTTTTTCTTCTCAATCTTTGTAATACCTATATCAGCCATATTTTTATAAGCATAAGTTTTATCTTTATAATCAGCAAAAGGAGATTTTAATTGGTCTGTATTAGATACAAGGCTTGAAAATAAAGGATTATTATTTTCTAAAACTGAATAATAAACAAGTGGGTGGGTTTCTTTTAATTCTTGTGCAGAATCTACGCCATAATAATCATACTGATTACTTGTCATTCCAGTACTCATTGTATAAGTGCTTTGCAAAAAACTTTCAACATAAGTTTTTTGAGACTTTTCAAGTTCCAATTTCTGCTCTTTTTCATATTTCTTTATAACTTCACCGTTCATTACTTTTACAAAGTTCTGCAGAACTTTAGCAGTTTCTGCCCTAGTTAGAGTGGCTTTCTGTTTAAATGTGCCGTCAGGATAACCATTTAATATTCCAGTGGAATAAGCTTTGACTATTGGATATATAAACTCGTCACCCTCTTTTATGTCTGTAATCTCAGCTTTCAGCTCGTCATAATATTTAATATCAATATCACCCAAAGCTTGTGAAATTAGATACGCCATCATTTCTCTTGGGATTTCTTTATCCAACATGGAAGTAGGTATTTTAGCATAAGAGAATAACTGCAAACCTGTTGCCGTTTCATAATAGTTATATGCCCAATGTTTTCCTGATTCAGCGTTTGGCAAATTATAACCCATACTTGCTATCATCATTTTTATGAACTCGCCATATGTAACCGTGTTGGATGGTTTAAACGTGCCGTCAGGGTAACCGTTTATAATGCCTTTTTCGCTCATGGCTTGTACAGAATTGTAAGCCCAATTTGTGGTTTTGATATCACTATACACACAGTTTCCCGCAGATACGTCATCAACGGATAATAAAGGGGCAGTTACAACACAAACAGCTAATAATATTGCTGTAATTAATTTTTTACTCATAATGATTTCCTCCATATTTTTCTATTGCATAAGATATATCATGTTAAAATTTCTGCTTATAAAGCCGAAAATAGACGGAATTAGAAACTTTTATATTAATTGCATGGTAACATGTAAGAATGCTATTATCCAAGCTGAAAACCGAATCTAGGTCACTTAATTTTCGACAAACTTTAGGAATTTTGTCGAAAGTCAATAATTTTATTATCAGTATTTCCATTTTGAATTTTCATGCTATCCACCATTTTCTTTATATGTTGTTGCTCTTTGTAGGGGAGAAAAAGATACATAAAAACAATTTTGTTTTTTAATAGATTATTGGTCTCACAAAGTTCGAAACAACATGATATACGACCTTGGATTATACCTATATCAAAATCTGACAGAGTTGAAATTTGAGACAATGTAGATATTGCCTCTATTAAAGCTGCAATGCTTTTCTGAGATATATTTTTTAAAGTATTCATTCTGTAAATCCTTTGTTAATTCAGCAGTGTATTGATAAATGATTTTATTTACCTGATAATATCTCAGTGATTAAACGCATGTTTATAGTCATGCCTTGTTGAACTAATAAACTACATAAATATGCGTCTCTTGTGTTTAATAAATCATCAACTAAATTACAAAAAGATTCAAATTTAATTTTTAGATCCTCATCTGTCAAGTTTTGTTTAAAGTCTTGTACTTCCTGTTTTATTTTAGTATCCCATTGAATTATTTCAATATCATCAAATAGCCTGTGAACGTCACCGTTTACAAATTCACACTTTCTAAAAATGCTGTCTAACATATATCCCATTTTATATCATCCCTTTCCAAATATTGACCTTGCATTGCGATTGAATGTTGGATATAATCAGCATTGCAAGGCTTACGTTTTGCTTATAATCGGGTTAATTCTTACTAGGGAGTAAACCCGATTATTTTTATTTTTTATAAGTAATAGCATACTTTGAGTTGCTATTTTGTTAGGTTTTTCTTTATCTCTGCTATTATAGCTCTAGTTTCCACAGGCATTTCACTTTTCTTAACATGTTCTAGATTATTATTAAAGTTACTTATATCTAAAGAATTATTATTATTATCGTAAGATAATAATAATTCTTTATCTATATCTATAGAACGTTTTTCGGACAAATTTCGAACATTGTCCGAACATTGTTCCCCCAGTCCTTTAACCTCTGTAATTTTCAGTGGTTCAGTAACATTCGTTCTCTGCTGACGTTTTTTTCTCATTCTAACAGCATCAGTGGTTTCAGAGCCTACCAACTCTTTGACGCTAGGTATATATATTTCTCCATTCTGATAGATTTCAATTAACCCAATATTTTTTAAAAGTTCTAATGCAATAATCACCGTATCTATAGGAGTTTTTGTTATCTCAGCTAGTTTGCTTGCTTCATAAGGAACTAGCAATTTACCTACTTTCCTGATTAAAATCCCATCAGAATTTATGCACTTAAGGCATAGTTTTAAAAAAAATAAGCAATATGTCTTACCATTTTCTTGTTCTTCTAACCATTCAACAGCTTCATTTTCAAAAAAATCTTCTGGCAACTTAATCCAATAATATCGTTTTGTTTTTCTCATGCTTCATCACCATGCTCTAAATAATTCTCAAGGCTGTCCATGTTGACAAGTAACTTACGACCTGACTTATGGGCTGGAATTTTTCCTGAATTGGCTAGCGAACGTATGTAGTTTCTTGTGATAGAGCTATTTTCATCAACTGCCTTTATATCTTGATACGCTTGTTCTACAGTTCGTAGTCTGACCATAATTTTTTCACCCCCTCTAGTTGAATTTCTGTTATTTGTTTGCTACACACATCATAACTAATTTTACTTAAATAGCCATTTTCACCCCAAAATATGAAATAGTTTTCTCCTGAACTACGCAACCTATAGCCATGATTTTCTGCATCTTGCCTAAGTTTAGATATAATAAATGGTGCATCTGTTGGGAAAATATTATCTGCCAGTACATTCATCAACTGATACCTCCTGTTTTATTATTTGTTCTACAGGAACATTTAAGGCACGAGCTATTTTGCCAATGGTTTGCGGGCGTGGTGTCCGTTTCCCCTTTAGTGCTAAATTTAAAGAAGCACGCGTAATGCCCGCATTATCACAAAGTTCTTGTACTAATAAGTTTTGATTTGCTAACGCTATTTCAAAGCGTTCTTTGTCTAATTTCATGATTTTACACCCTCTTTAAGATTAATAAAAGTATACGTCGGTATCCTTGTGTTGACAATAGAATAACGGATACAAAAGTATATGTCAAGAGGAAACATATAAAAATGCTTTTATGTACATCTGTATCCTTTTGTGATAAAATAATATAAAAAAATTGTATTTCTCAGAAAAGGAGAAAACTATGTGCCAACCTAGTACTCGACCGCTTGCAAATTATATAAAGCAAAAGCGGAAAGAATTAAAACTAACTCAAAAACAATTAGCAGAAAAAGCTTCTCTTGCGGAAGTTACAATAAAAAAATATGAACGTGGGGAAAGATATCCTAAAATAGAACAGCTTATAAAGCTAAGTGATGCCTTAGAGACTTCGTTTGGTGAAATACTATCAATTTTTGACTATGAGCTGTCAGACCAACTAGCTCAAAAACAATTTGATTGTAATGTAATTTTAGAGTTTTATTCAACTAAGTTAAAATGTGACGTTGTCCTTTCTGAGGATGAAGATGAGTATAGAATAAAGGTTACTGCTCCTAAAAAGCATGAGAGTAAACTTGTGAGCTATGAAGAAAGGGAACGCATAATCAAAATGTTCGATACTTTTCTTCCCAAAATATTTAAAATTATTGAATCTAAAGAGGAATAATATATGGCTAGTAAAACCAACTGTGTTATTAATGGCAAGGCTTATTATCGCATAAGGCGAAAAGTAGGTGTAAAGCTGAATAAAGAAGGCTTATGGGTAGATGATATAAAGCCTTTCTACGGAAAAAACAAATCGGATGCCGAACGTCAGTATCAGGAATTTCAAGAAAGTAAAAAATTAGGAATGCCCAAAGATACAAAACAATATTTTGGGATTGCCTTTGATTTTTTTGTTTATCAGGTCTTAGTTATTGATACTAGGTTTGCAAATGGAACTAGGGAAAAATACGAGTCTGCATATCGACTATATATAAAGCCATCTTTTCTTTCAGGAAATTTATTGAATGATGTGCAAACAGCAGATATTCAAAAATTTTACAATGAAGTTGATTGTTCGCAGTCAATTTTAAAATCTATTCATAATGTCATGGGGCATTTTTATAAATATCTACAGCACCAGGGACTATCTAGGAATATGACTGATGGACTCGTGATTCCCGCAAAACAGAAAAATTCAAAGAAAAATAATCAAGAGGTTGTTGTTTGGACAGATGAAGAACTTGAAAAGATATTAACTAATCTTGGGGAAAACCGAATCAGATTTTTAATTGTAATGGCATCATACACAGGTTGTCGGCTTTCTGAATTGCTGGCATTAAAATACACCGATATTTGTAATGGCATAGTAAACATATCAAAGCAATTAAGTCTTGATACTAAAATAAAGCAAAATGAAACTACAGAATACACCTTTCAGATAGCAGAAACTAAGACTTCTAGCTCAAACAGGAGCATTCCAGTTCCTGATTTGGTCATGTCAGAGTTAGAGCAGCATCAAAGCTGGCATAAAGCTGAAATGCTTAAAAATGGGTATAGGACAGAATATATATTTACCACGGCTTCAGGGAATTTTTATTATAGGCGCAATATTACTAGAGCTTGTGAAAGGTATTATAAAAAGATTGGTGTAGAGTATAAAGAATTTCACACATACCGAAGAACGTTCTGCAGTAATCTTGCCAAAAATGGCGTTAAGTTGCAGGTGGCTTATCAGCTCATGGGGCACAGTAGCATAAACGTAACTGCTAAGTATTATATTAACGTTGATGATGAAGATAAAAGAAATGCAATAGAGAAACTCCCCATTGCAAGGATTAAATTATAATATTTTATCAAGTTAAATAAAAATATTTAGAGTAACTTTATTAATCAATTGTGCTTAATATGTTAAATGAGAATATAATAAAACGTTGAAATTTACTGATTTACAAAGATTGATGTTCGAAATCAAGCAGAGCAAATAAAAATATTGTGTTATTTTTCTGCGGAGTATGGTATAATCAAGACATAAAAAAGTGCTACCGATAAGCGGTATGCCAAAATATTAGATTACGTTAAAATAATCGCCTAAGTTGGTAGCTGGGGCGATTATTTCTTTTTTGTGATTTTGTATGTAACATCAACAATAACGAATATCAAGCCTGTAAAGGCTATCAGCTCTGTTAAAGTTATATTCATAGCATCACCCCCTCGCAAGGGCATAACCGCCTACCGTGTCTCCGATAGCACTAGACAAAGTATAACAGAGGCTTAAAAATAATTCAATAAAAAGTGGCTTATTATGTCGAAAGTGGTTAAAAAGTGGTTAAAAACTAAAATACACGTTCTTACATAATTGCAAGAACGTGTATTTTTCAATGGTTTTGGTGCGCCATGAGGGATTCGAACCCCCGACCTTCATATTTGAAAATAGCTATTTTATAAGTCTTTATAAAATAATAAAACGGCTAGATTTCAATATTTTATTACTGCAAGTTTTTGCAAGTTTTTATTGATTTTTATAACTTTGGTGGGAATTTGGTGGGAATTTTTCTACATTGAAACAATTGAATTTAGAACCTCTACAGCATTTTCTTTTTCTTTTGGCATAACGTGAGTGTATATATTCATTGTTACATTCAAGCTTGAATGTCCCATCAGCTTCTGCACAGTTTTGGGCTTTATATCACGTTCAAATAGTTTAGTAGCAAACGTATGCCTCAGGCCGTGAAATTTTTTATATTCTACACCTGAATTGTTAAGCAGTCGTTGCCAGGCTCTTCTAATATTTCGTGCGTCGAGAGGCAGACCAGTACTTGTTTTAAATATAAATCCTAATTCGGTTGTCGCATATAATGGCCCTGTAGATAGTTTCTCTCGTGCTTGTAATGCTTTGTGCTTGTTAAACTCTGATTCCAGTACTGTAGGGTATGGAACAGTTCTATAACTAGATTTAGTCTTTGGTGGCAAAAGCACAAATTTACTTTTCCTGCTGCCATCAGCCTCGATGATAGTGGCGTACTTAGAACTTTTATTTATGTGAACAGCTCCGTCATATATATCTTCCCAAGTTAAAGCAAGTAGTTCACCAAGACGACAACCTGTACCTATTGCAAGAAGTACAAGCAACCTTAAGCTATTCTGCTTTAAACCATTTTTTAGCTTATCAATTTCTTCATTAGTGAAAACTACAATGTCTAGATCGTCATCAAGTTCACTCATTTCTTTTAATTCATTTTTACCAGGAATGCTTAGACTTTTACTTTGTAAAGGATTTTTTAACAGATAATTTTCATCCACACAATAGAAAAGAAATTTTTTTAGTAATTTGTTAAGGTTTTCTATCTGACTTGAAGTTTTACCATCTGTGTAAATCTTATTATAGTACCTTTGAAAGGTAATAGTTTTAAGCTCTGATACTTTTAAATTGTTTAATTCAGAGCATTTTACATAATTCCTATAAATACCTTCATATCGTTCAAATGTAGTTACTCGTATTTTAGGAGATATCCTGACTACTTCAAAAAGCCATTCATGCATAAGTTCTCCAACGAGCCTTTTATCAAAGTTACTTGCTAGTCCACTTTTTAAAGAGTCCTCATAAGTTTCTTTTTTTGCCTCAGCCTCTTTTTTATTTTTACCGTAAAATTCTTTTCTATTGCGGCTGCCATCAGCCTTAAGGCCGTAATCACCGACAACACGATAATATTCTTTTCCACCTTTTGCATAGTTTGTTTTATTAGCCATTATTTAACCTCTTTTCTAAAAAAGGGTACAAAAACACCCCCCAAAATATTGTTTTTAGAGGTTGTATGTGGTACAATTTGAGTGCGAATCGGGTTGTACTTGTACGACCTCATACATTAGCTCCCAGTGATGGGGGCTTTTGTTGTTTTATTATTTAATTCCTTTTTGTTCTATGTCCTTCCAATTGGCAGGGAACCCATAAAGTATAATACTGTTTCTATTTCAATAACTTTTAACTTTGTTGACAGTTTATCAATGGATTCTAACAAATCAATTTTAAAGTGTTTAAATTCGTTAACTGAAATAAGATATCTTAAGGCTAAAAATTTACCCGGCATGCCTTAAAGTTTCTAAAATATCCACGCTATACATTTTATCATAATCTCTCTTGTTGATATGCTCCATCTCGTGGTCATAGGCTTTTATCTGCGTTTCAGAGTTAAGCTTTGCATTTATAAAAATAGTAAAGCTATCATCAGTATTATATATTGTGAGGCCTCTTATTGTGGTAGGCATGTCTATGAGATGCACCTGTACATATTCCAATTATTCATCACCCTTTAATCTTTTTACCATATCAATAACCAATTGCATATCGTCTTTACTAACCTTTCTAGAGGCATCAAATAGCATTTTTAGATCTTTATCTTCATATATCTCTTGAGCAATTTCTGCAACGTCATCATTAAGATAATATTTATTATTGGGTTTAGAAGATTCCCAACCCATTATCCATTCAGGAGTAACTTTTAGAGCTTTGGCTAAATCCTTAAGCTTATCTAAAGGAATATTTTTTATACTACCAGTTTCATATCTCTGTAATGTAGATTTGCTCATACCTGTTAAGTCAGCAAGATCTTGAAAGCTATAATCAAGCTCTATTCTTCTGTTTTTTATTCGCTCTACGATTTCTCGCATAGATTCATCAGACATTTTGTTCACTCCTTGTGATTTAGAATTTATATTGATAATACACCATTTGGGTTAAATGTGCAACATTATTTTTAAAAATGTTGCAATAATGGGTTGACTTTTTGAAAGGGGAATGCTACATTTATTTTATCCCAAAAATGCAACAGAAAGGAAGGGAATTTAATGAATGCAAATCTTTTAAGAGGAAAAATGGCAGAAAAAAGAATGTCTCAATCAGAATTAGCCAAAAGAATTGGAATGTCAGAAAACTCTTTGAGTAGAAAACTCTTAGGGACAAGAGATTTTAGGCTTGCAGAAATTATTAAGATAATTGATGAACTACAAATCCAAAATCCAGGAGAAATTTTTTTTGCAAATCTTGTCCCAAAAATGCAACGAAATGTTGATAGAATACATAATTAGGAGGTGAGAGTATTGGCAGGTTACCAAGAGATTCTAATCGATGATGTTCCTAGAATAGAAACACTTACTGTAAATAAGTGTGCAGAAATTACAGGAATGGGACAACAATCTATAAGAAAACTAGTTAATGATCCAGCGTCTGGATTTCCATATTTCAAATTAGGGGCTAAGGTACTTATTCCTGTAATAGCACTAGAACAATGGATGATAAAAGTTTCAGAGGAAAGAAAGGATTTTTCTTAAGGAGAGCATGATACATACAGATAAAGAGAGGGTTATTCCGGAGGGAATAAGGAAAGAAAGGAAAGATAGGTGAGAATAATGATGCTAGAAATCAATATACCCAATACAGAAAAAATGCAAGGCTTATTAGAAAGACAACAGGAATTGCTAAAAGAACTATCTAAAAACCTTGCAGACATAAGAAAAGAAAGTCAAATGATTATGATTGGAAGGGTTGAATGTCCAAATCAAAGTCAAACTGAAGCTTAGTATTATCAGGAATAGAAACGATAGTGAAACCGTCCTTAGATAATACATTAGAAACAGCGCCAATAGATGCCTGAGATGTTAGTTTTAAGACATTTTCACAATATGGGCAAGAGTGGTAGCTAATCTTTTTCAGATAGTCGTCTTTTAAGATAGCAGAACAGCCGCATTTACATTTTATAACTAACATTGGAAATCTCCTTTCTTATTTACTCGGTGCCTAGAACACCTGTAAGTAAATTATACCACTAAGGAGATATTACATAAAGTGAGACTATTCGACAAGGAGGTGAGCTCAATAGATACAAGTAATTTATTATTTCCAAAGCCAGGCGGTAAAAAGACTGAAAAGAAATGCAACGGCTATAAAGATAAGCATAACCGCCGTTGCTATTATACCGGAACCTTAGATGCAGAAAGACACGAGGTATTTTGTGGCAGGGGAAAAAGGCAAATTAGCATAGACAATGGATTCCAAATAGATGTACATCCAATAATACATGCAGCATTACAACAAAGCTCCACGGAGTGGGCCATAGCAGAAAATAAAAAGTGGAAAAAGCACTTTCAGAAAGAATACGAGAAAAAGCTTAGAAAAAAAGGCATGAGCAAAGAAAATGCACATCAGCTCTGGATGGCCTTAATAGGAGAAAACTTTTTATAGGAGGTATCTATGAAATACATTTGCAAAGAAAACGGATCCTGCCGAAGCGGTAAAGATATATGCTGCTATACCTGCGAAGAATACGCAACATGCCCACCGGAGAATAAATGTGTTATCCCAGACGGTAGCGACTATACAAAATGCGCCATACCAAAAGAGGACAATCAAGATGGTTAGCTGTCCAATCTGTCACAGCCCAAATTTTATGGTCGGTAAGAGCTGCAAACTCCATGGACAAACTGTATGCATAGATTGTTGCAAGAAATGTAAGCACTACACATTTGATGATATATATTTCATGCATCGGTGCAAATATGGAGTAGCAGAAGCCGAAAAGACCAAAGACGAAATTGCAGAAATTAGAAAAAAGATAGAAAAGTTAGATAAGAAACAAGATGATTTATTTCGTAAAGGATACCAACAAAAAGCTGATGATGTAGTTTGGGAGATTATAGAACTACAAAGAAGATTAGAGAGGTTAAAAGGTGCGTAATCTAATACATAACTGCCTATTATTATTAGCCGGATTAATATGTGTAGCAATCGGCATGAAATTAGCTTACATAGAAAGAGACGGATTTGGGATAGGCTGTGAATACTTATTTATCCTTATCCCATTGGGAGTCAAATACATATGGGAGCATTAAAAAAGAATCTACATAAGAGCTGCAACTCTGTAGATTCCCTGAAGTTAGACGTTACGTTTTGTAACGTCTCTATTATACCACATTATATGTGAGAGTAAAAGGAGATTTTAAAGATGGGCCAAGCAAAGAATTGGTCGAGAGAAGAAACAGAACAATTAAAAGAATGGTGGGGATATAAAACAATTCCACAGATAGCAAAACTTTTAGGTAGGACCGAAACGGCAATCATAGTTAAGTATAAAAGGCTTGGATTAGGTGCTCCCACTTCTGCCGGAGAACTTTTAACAGGTAGAGCTACCGCAGAGACTTTAGGCGTAGATATCCATACTATTACAGATTATTGGATTCCTAAACTCGGACTAAAGGCAAAGAAAAAAGCCTTTAGAGGTATTAAAAAGATGTGGATGATACATATTGACGATCTTATGAAATTTTTAAAAGCCAATCAAGACAAATGGGATAGTAGAAGAGTTGAATTATATTCGCTTGGGAGTGAACCTATATGGCTTCAGGAAAAAAGAAAACAAGATCGCACCAACACAATGAAAACCGGCAAAAAGTGGACTCCATTAGAAGATGCAAAGGCTATTAATTTGTTTAAGCAAGGCTTTAATTATGTAGAAATAGGCAAAGAACTTAATCGCACCAGGGAAGCTGTTGAACATAGAATGTCACGCTTAGACATTTGGGGAACTGGAAAATATATATCCCCTAAAGAAAAGGCTATAAAGAAAGCTGAAAATGAGCGTAAAGCATTAATAAGAAAGTTTGAAAGGTTATTGCTCACAAGACGTAATGAACTAGCTTTTGATGGTTACTGGCAAAAAGAAATGTGCATGAATTGGGACGATGTTAGGGGCTGCATTGCTGGTGAAACAGATTGCGATAGCTGTACATCATTTAGAAGGATTAAACCTCAGTACTGCAAAAGGTGTGGAAAAACCTTCTTTGAACGTAAAGAAAATCTTATATGCAGTTCGTGCAGAATGCAGAGAAAACAGCAGTCACAACGTAAATATGCCACATTACATGGCAAGAGAATATAAGGAGGAATATTATGGACAACCATAAACAAATAGTATATATCCCTGTAGATAAAATCTACCCGCATCCAGACAACCCACGAAAAGACCTGGGTGATTTAGAAGAATTGGCAGAAAGCATCAAAGCCAAAGGCATACTGCAAAATTTGACGTTAGTCCCTAGAGATGATGAGACGTATTTTTCCATCATTGGACATAGACGTCATGCAGCGGCAAAGCTGGCAGGATTGGCAGAAGTGCCTTGTGTTATTTCGGAAATGGACCACAAAGAGCAAGTGGCCACAATGTTACTTGAAAATATGCAGAGAAGTGATTTGACAGTATATGAACAGGCCCAAGGCTTTCAGATGATGATTGATTTAGGAGAGTCTGTCAGTGGAATATCGGGGAAAACTGGATTTTCGGAAAGTACTGTAAGACGAAGAGTGAAACTATTAGAACTCGATCAGGATAAATTTAAAGAATCCGTTGGCCGTGGGGCTACCTTAATGGATTATGCAGAGCTGGAGAAAATAGAGAGTACGGAACTTAGAAATAGTGTTCTTGAAAAAATTGGCACACAGAATTTTAAGTGGGAGCTACAGAGAGCAATCGATAAAGAGAAAACCCAAAAAAACATGGCCAGGATAATTAAAAGCTTAGAAGAATTTGCCACTCGAACAGACAACAGTAGCGGAATGCGGTATGTAAAAAACTATTATGCCTCACAGAAAGATGAAGTTATTGTGCCAGAAGATGCGGAAACGATTGAATACTATTTTACCGTATCAGAGTATGGAACTATCACCTTATATAGTGAATCTACACAGACGGAAACTAATCCTAATCAATCTACTGCATTCAGCAAGGAGCAGGAAGAAAGGAATCGCCTAAAGAAAGCTCTTGGAGACGTATCAGATCAAGCTTACAAGCTACGATATGATTTTGTACTCAGTATCTCTAATACAGAAGCTAAAAAACATACAGGCGTAATTATAGAGTATACGATTAAGGCCATGATAGAGGATACATGGGGATTAGACGCTGAGGATTTTGCTAATTTGTTTGATATTAAAGGCGATGAAGAAAAAGACTGGGAGTTTGATAATTTTAAGGAGCAGATTTCAAAGCAGCCTGAACGAAGCTTGTTAGCATCTATTTATGGCAGTCTTGACTCAAATAGCCAAAAATACTATGACTGGTATGGCAATTACGAAGAAAACAAAGAACTTGATAGCATATATGAACTACTAGAAAAATTCGGCTATGAAATGTCCGACGAAGAACGGCAGTTAAAAGATGGTACCCATGAATTGTTCGGAAAGACAGAGGGCAGTTTATGAGATTAAGAGACTTTAGAAACATATGCAGAAAGCACATAAACGAGGATAGCTGCTTTAATTGTCCAGGATACATCAATGGTAAATGTTTATTTTGTAAACCTCCATATAAATGGAGCAACGAAGAGATTGCATCCTATGTAGAAAAACTGAAAGGAGAATCTCCCCATGGCGGCAATAGCAAAAGAAGAATTTAGTAAAAGGCTCCTTGCAAGGCAAAGGGCAAGAAAAAGAAGAGAAGGCAGAGCACGTGAGCGATTCTTTGATACATATACCATAGAAAGCTGTTTGCAGAGCATAGATCAGCGCAGAAAGTATTTAAACGGTAGGAGGGATTTATAAATGGCAGAGAAAAAAGAAGTGCAGAAAGAAATAATCGAAGAAATCGGAGTAATAAGTACAACGGTAGGAGGCTGGAGAACAGAACTGAACTTAATGTCTTGGAATGGTGGTGCAGTAAAATACGATATAAGGGCATGGAACGAGGACCACTCGAAATGCAGTAGGGGAGTAACCCTTACTTCAGAAGAGTTATTTAAGTTAAAGGATTTATTAAACCAAAAGTTAGGGAGGTAACCTTATGAGCAATAAGAATAATAGAGTTAAGCGGTTAGAAAAGATTGTAAAAAAAGACATTACAATTTTAGAGGATGCAGTACTGGAACTTAATGAAGAAAACTCACAGCTTCGAAATCAAATTGATCAGCAGAATGATTACATAAAAGAACAAGCCAAGGCAAACCGTGAAGTACTTACAGAGCATTACCAATATCAAAAATATCTAGAACACAGGATAACTGATGAGTCGCTTATACGCAGACAGAATGACAATAAATTAAGAGCAGAGATAGCGGATATAGAACCAGTGCCAAGAAACTGGATAAGCAGACTCTTTTTTAAATAGTCCCCCTTTAGATGCGGCCCCTTTGGACAAGCTCCGGGGGCTGCCAATTATAGAATGTAGGTGAGATATGAAAAAGATTGATTATTATATCCTAAAGAAAAAACATTGTTTTATCTTTACTGAACTTGTAAAAGGCTGGCTATTCAGAGATGAGTATGGAATACATAGAAACGGTAAATACAGAATTATAATTACTGATCTTGCTACAGGAATTGGAGTAGCAGATGGGCAAAATACAGTTGAAGCATATAACATGTTTAACAACTACTTAGATCTTATAGCAAGAGAAAAAAACAGAAATGAATACAAGCTAAATAAGGAGCTCATATCTGCTTCTCTAAAACAACAACCAAAGGAACCTATAAAGATAGTTATAGGTGATAAAACAAAAATAGGCAACTTACATTTTGGAAAAGGATGCACAGTACATAAATGTCCGGAGTGTGAAAGCTTTATCGGATGCTTAAACAACTATTGCTCAGATTGTGGCCAGCATATTGACTGGGATGAAATTAGAAAGTAGGTGTAATTATGCAGGGAGAAATAGAAATGTATACCCATGATGGTATCTGTAGATTTTGTGGAAACATACAGCCAGTACTAGCAGTAGATCAGATAGATGCAGACAACAAAATTTCTGACTCATGCTCTTGTGGGGGGGCAGCTAAGGAAAGACAATGGAACGGAATATTAAAGAATATTGACCAATTACTTGGAGATAAAGCAGTAGAAAGAGGCTTCGTTCAAGCACAGCCGGAACAAATAGAGCTAGTTAAACATGCAGCACATGAAATATTAGAGAGCAATATTGGAAGTGCCAGAATGTCCATAGAAAATACTACGGTTTCTATCACAGTAACAGCTAGGGGTTTTATAAAGCTAACTAGGCAATATACAAAGCAGACAGCTTTAGAAGCTTAATGGAGGTATTGAACTATGCCAGTATTGTGGAAATATGACAAAGAACTTGGATGGGCTTACTTCTGCCCACATTGTAAAACATTAATAATGATGGAAGAGGATACTTGCCCACATTGTGGAGGCTCTACAGATTGGAGCAGGACACAGCAGTATACAGGAAAAGTAAAATGGTATTGATTTAGATTTAAGGAGAACGTAAATGAGTAAGAAAAAACATGAATTAAAAATATATAAAAAATATTTTGATGTGATCGTTGAAGGAGATAAGTCTTTTGAGATAAGGAAGAACGATAGAGATTTTCATGTAGGAGATATAGTCATTTTGAAAGAATGGGATAATATTGTTTATTCTGGCAGGGAGATTCATGCAACTATTAAATATATCTTAAAAGATGATTTTGTGGGGTTAACTGATGGATATGTGGCTTTTTCTCTAGGAATTTTTAAAATTATTAACTAAATTACTTAATATATTTTTTATTTTTCCTATAGCATTGCAGAAATTAGAAACATTGAAAATAAGGGGTTTATCAGTACAAAAGAGCAAAAAAATACTGCAAACTTTGGGTAACAGTCTAAAATCAAGTATTAATTTAGCTTTTATGTATATTATTTTTATTTTTCCTGCTTTACCTGTAGATTGCGTGCAATCTACGAGCTCCGGCCCCGCTTTATAAAACGATTACAAATTTATAATCATTAGTGTAATCAAGATTATATCTTGAATATTAATTTTTAATTTTACTTCAAGAATTATCATTCAAGTCACCCCCTAACTGTTGCACTTGAATGGAGCTCCATAAGGCTATTATGACCAAAATAAATAAATATATTCGTTAAAAATATAGACCAATATATTAAAACTAAAATATAGAGATTTGGAGGGTTATTATGGATAACTTAATTAATTTAATCCAAGAAGTATATGCAGATTGCACTACTTGCCAAGAGGTCGCAGAAGTATATGCAACTATAAAAATGGAAAACCAAAAGCAGATGGAATCAATAATGCAGTATAGAGTAGAGTCAGAAAAAGAGGAAGCACAAGAAGATTAAAATTTGTGGAGGGTAATAATGAAAAAATCATACAAAGTAAACGATATGATATACACCCTAAAAGGCAATCCCTATGATAGTACTTTGTCTTATGACATAGTTAGTGCTAAAACCAATAAAAGTATAGAATTAAATAGTTTAAATCCATATCAACGTTCTTTGTTATGCATGTGCCATGAAAATTTTAACTCTGGAGATAACACGGATTTACAAGAAAACAGGATTTTAATTATTGAAACAAACTAAAATTTAAGGCCTTATGACCCATAACCAAATAAAAATATCTGAATACAATAACAATAGGGGGTGAGTAAAATGATAGAGAGTTGCCAAGTAAGTAACCCACAACAAGGTATAGATAATATAGTTTACAGAGAAAGAATCCTATGGAGAGATTTAGTAGCATGGTTAAATCAATATCTCATTGCAAAAACTTTAAAGGCAGATCCCGAATTTCAGAAGGAAATAACAGATAAACTTTTTATCGTTGTAGAAGATTTTGGAGATATGATGAGAATTTTCTTAGGTGATAAAGCCGCAGATGATTATACTAATTTATTTTCAGAATACATTAAGCTGTTTATGAGTTTAATTGATGCACTAGCAGAAGGTAACTCCAGTAATGCAGATGAAATTGTAAGGCAAATATATGAAAGTGTTGGCCAAAGAGCTGAATTTCTTTCACAAGTAAACCCATTTTGGGACAAAAGCACTTTGGAAAATTATATTTATACCTTAACCGATATGATAATCCGACAAATACTTGCTTTTACATCAAAAAAGTATAAGGATAGCACTGATATTTATAACAGAATTTTATCCTATTCAACCAACCTTGGGGATTTTCTAGCACAAGGAATTAAGGATTATTTAACATATACTTTGCAACCACCTACAACTGTTCGACCACCAACTGTATAAAAGGCAATCAAAGAAGTATTACTATTTCTTTGATTAAAAATAAAATGTACAAGCATTACATAATAAAGGTAACAGGACAGGCTATAGCCGCTGTTACCTAAATCCGTATGAAGGGAGATATAACCATGAGTGATATAGAAATTTTACAGTCACTACGAAACGTACATATAAACGATACCTGCAAAGGCAATCGCATTAGTGTCACGCTTACAACAGCGATTGAAGCCATACAAGAGAAAACAGACAGGGAGAATCCACAACCTTTAACATTAGAACAGTTAAGAGAGCGTGAAGGAAAACCTGTTTATCTTATAACTACTGGCAAAGTTGGTTATTGGGGCATAGTTAGAACGGCATTAGTTTATGGTGATGAAAACAATATATGCATTGTGTGTGATAGGAACTTTACATTTACATTGGACAATATAGAAGTCTACGACCATGAACCAAAGGGAGTTGATTAATATGAAAGAATGTAAGAAAGAATTTATAAAAACTACCATACAGCAGCAGACAACTGGTAAAGACTTTGGAAATACACCAATAATGAAATACTTACATAGCTGCAGATCTAGCAAGATAGGTCTGATTGTAACTCCAAAGACAGAGAAGAGTAAACCAGAACTATCTAAGGCAATAAGTAAGACCTGTTATAAGCATTGCAGGAAATATAAAAAATACTTTGGGGTAAATCTCAGCAGTCAACCAGATAGAACGGCATACATATATGAAAGAAGGTGAAGAGGAATGAAAATAATTCTAACAGGTGAAGAATATAAAGCGCTTGAGACTAAAGCCAATAGAGCCGCAAGTGACAGGAAAGAGCTGGTGGACTTTCAGAAATACATAAAAGACCAGCTGGAAGGTAATCTTCTAGAAAATGCAGAGTGCGAAAAGTATTGTACGGCCGATGGTTCATGTGATGAATGTGAGCTACAACCCTTCATAGTAAGTAACGAAAAAGAAGCAGTTGTGATATTACAGAATATCGCAGCAAAAGTTTTATAAAACCAACCCTAAAAATTAAATAAAAAGCTTCCTACTATATATATGTAGGAATAAGACAAGCCTCTGGCCAAGTACCAGAGGCATAGCTATCGGAACAAACCTTTCTAAAGTGCATCCGCACATTGTTCCCGGATATGATTAAATGTAATAATATGTAAATTAAATTATGGTATGTTGAAGAGCTCGGTTCAAGAGCATTAACCCTTGGTCAAGGTTATTAACAATAGAGCATAGGAGAAAAAGGATGGCAGTTACTCAAAGAACGATTAAAGCAGGGAAAATTTTATATAGGATTATAACTGGCAGAAAGAATACAGAAAAAAAAGATCGAGCAAAAAGAAGTCAGCCGACTGTAGAGCAGGTAGAGAAAAATAATCAGAGGTATGCTGAACGTGATTTATTCTTGAAACTTAATCACAATTTTCAAGAGCACGATTTACATGTTGTGTTTACATATGATGGAGAAGAGCCAAGCAAGGAAGAATCTTATAAAATTTTAAAAGAATTCAAAAGAGCTTTACTGAAAGAATATCGAAAAAGAGGAATAGTCTTGAAATGGATTGAGGTAACTGAATACGAAAATAAGAGAATACATCATCACGTAGTTTTAAGCAAAGGTATGTCGGCGAAAGAGTTGGCCAACCTTTGGGGACAAGGAAAGATTATGATTACTCCTATGTACGAAGAAGGAAATTATAGAAATCTTGCTGCATATCTGATAAAAGAATCATCAAAGACAATTAGGAGCGACAATCCATTTAGTAAAAAAAGATTTAGATGTAGTAGAAGTATAGAAAATCCACCAGTATTTCGTGAAGAGGTAAAGGTAAGTAAATTGCTAGAAGAACCAAAACCAGTAAAAGGGTATTACGTAGACGACGATAGTATATATAAAGGCGTTAATCCTGAAACTGAAAGACAATACATAGAATTTTGCATGCTTCCGATAGAGGATGAAGAACAGGCAAAGAGGATTAGAGGGCGAAAAGAAAAGTATAAAAAAGATAGTGCTGATTGGTGGCTTAAGAAACATGCGACTAAACAGTTAGAGATAGACATACCATTTTAGCCTACATGAAGAGGTTTATTTGTGATGCAAAGAAGGGAAGTGAAGAGGATGACAAAACAAGATTTAGAAAATCTTTATCAGCTTACGGGGGAAATTCAGGATATAGAAAGACAACTTGGAAAGATGGAAATAAAAGGACAGTGGGATTATGTAGGTGATACAGTAAAGGATTACCGTAGTGGCCAAGGCGTGCCTGTAACAATTAGAGGATGGACTAAAAAAGCATACATAAGGCAAGCAAAGCTAGATAGGACGCTGAAAGAGAAACGAGAACATTTAATAAAGCAAAAAATGAAAGTTGAAGAAGAACTAGAGCACATTGAAGAGGTCGTTATTAGAAGAATTATAAGGCTAAGATACTTTGATAGGCTTAGTTGGGATGGAGTGGCTATTGCGATAGATCAGACAAAGAGTGGTGATGCTATAAGAGTGCGCCTAGATAGATATTTAAAAGATAATTATAATTAAAAAATAAATCTTAATATTGTGTCGGCGTTTTCGGCATCCAACAAGAGACACTAAAGAAATACTAGGTGTTCTTAAATTTTTTGGAAAATGTTCGCAATGTTCGTTTTTGTTATGGTAATATGATATTAAGCAAGAGCAGCTGAAGAGGTCAGTTGCTCTTTTATTTTACAGAAAGGGTTGAGTGTGATGGCAAGATGCAGATATCTTACGAGAGTAAAGCCTAGATTTGTTGAAATAGAAAGTTGGTTACGCAACGGAATGTCTGATAAAGATGTTGCCAAAAGACTAGGAATTGCTTATTCAACACTCAGGCTCTATAGAGATAAATACGAAGAATTTGAAGAAATAATGAACACCAGTAAGAGCTATGCAAATGCTAGTGTAGAAAGTGCCTTATATAGAAAAGCTGCTGGTTTTACTGTTAAAATTAGAGAACCTGTTAAACTAAAAGAATTACATTACGATGAGCGAGGTAAGAAAGTTGAGACTGAGCGAATAGAAATGGTTGAAACAGAAAAATACTTTCCTCCAGAGTTCAGCAGCATAGCATTCTATCTGACTAACAGGGAGCCTGACAAATGGGCTTACAATAA
Source organism: uncultured Aminipila sp. (assembly GCA_963524205.1). GTDB lineage: Bacteria > Bacillota > Clostridia > Peptostreptococcales > Anaerovoracaceae > Aminipila. The sequence continues at coordinate 21,914 of CAURED010000009.1, read as the reverse complement.
AAATAAAGATTCGTTAGACAATAAGAAGTTTGACCATACAAAAGAAATTGATGATAAGAGGTATTTTTAATGGCACAAGAGTTTGCTATACAATTTTATAACTCAGATCCGTGGAAAGAACTTAGGATGTTGCTAATAATAGAACGTGGTGGCAAGTGTGCTCGTTGCGGTAAAGTGTTTATGGAAGATAAGTTCTACTTGCTTATAGGACACCACAAAATAGAGCTGACAAAAGAGAACATATCCGATCCTAGTATTTCACTTAATCCTAATCATATAGAGATAATCTGCTTGGACTGCCACAATAAAGAACATAAACGCTTTGGACATAAGCAGGGGGCCTATATAGTATGGGGGAGTCCTTTATCAGGCAAGAACACATTTGTAAATCAAACGTCAAAATACGGGGATTTGATAATTGATATTGATAGTCTATGGCAAGCAATAAGTAACCAGGGAAGATATATGAAACCCAACAACTTAAAAGCTAATGTGTTTGGACTTAGAGAGTGTCTATACGATCAGATAAGAATGAGGCTTGGAAGTTGGTATGATTGTTATATCATCGGAGGATTCCCGAACAAGCTAGAACGTGACAACCTAGAGCGTAGACTAGGAGCAACCTCAATCTATATTGAGAGCACAAAGGAAGAGTGCTTGATTAGAGCAGAAAGCAGACCGGCAGAGTGGAAAGAATATATTGAAAATTGGTGGAGGGAATACGAACGTGGTAGATAAAAAAGAATGGGAAGAGTTTAGAAAGACGGGACTATTGTGGCTTATAAATCAAACATTGCATTTGTTTGGAGGGGCAATTGTTGTAGAAGTAAACGAAGATGGCAGCATATCAAATGCATATCCTGCTAGAGTGAAGTTTAGAGGATTCACTGAAGACTGTAACACGGAAGGATATATCAAAGTCAGTGAATATCTTGCAGACAATATAAAGGAACTTGTAAAAGAAACACATGAATAGCCCCCCACCTTAAATTTTTATTAGCCGTTGGCAAGACTGGAGTCGGTTAAGATTTGCATACACACTAAAGTTTTGACTTTTATTTTCAAAAAATCCGAGTTCACGAAAGAAGGTGAGAAAGTGGACCAGGTCGCAAAAGAATATGAAAAATTCCTAGAATTATTTAAGCAAGCAGGAGCTGACGAACTTCAACTTGCAATTTGCGATAGCTTAATTACTGAATGTGCTAGAGCAAAGGTTCAACTTGATCAGCTTCAGGACATAACAATAAAAACAGGTTTGGTTAAAATACATCCAGATAACCCAGGAATGCAAAAAACTCTGCCTGTTGCTTCCGAACTTTCTAAATTAAGGGCAAGCCTGACAAATATGCTCATAAAACTAAATAAAATATTATGCACTGGTATTGAAGAGGAGGACGATGATTTGGAGGAATTTGAATGATAGTCAGTTATCTTAAAGATTATCATACTAAGTGCAAATGGGGTGATATTATAATCGGGCAAGAGTTAATGACAGAGCTCGATTTTTTAATTGCTGATATTGATAGTGGTGAGTACATATTTAATACAACAGAGGCCCATAAAAGAATCAAATTCATAGAAACCAAGTGCAAACACTTTGAAGCACCTTATGCAGGTAAACCTTTTATACTAGAGCTGTTTCAAAAAGCCTTTATAGAAGCAATATTCTCTTTTTATATGTTTGACGAGGATGAACAGGAAGTAGTTAGGCGATTTCAAGAAGTTTTATACCTTGTAGGTAGAAAGAATGGCAAAACTCCGCTAATAGGGGCGATATGTCTTTCTGAGTGGTTCTGTGGAGAAACTGGAAAGAAGATTATGTGCGCTTCAAATGATTATGACCAAGCAGATCTAATGTTCCAGGCTATAAACTCCATGAGAGAGGAAAGCAAGACTCTTGAAAGAGTAACAAGGAAGAATATAAAAGGCATATTCTTTGGAAATCCGAAACAAAAAAAGAAAAAAGGCAAATTTAGTTACCAAAATAAAGGCAGCATAAAAAAACTATCGGCTAAAAGTGGTGCAAAAGAAGGCAGAAACTTAGGTGTAGGGGCTGTAGATGAAGTTTTCGAAATGAAAGACGACACAACAGTAATGCCGATAAAACAGGCCCTATCTACCCAAAAGGAACCCTTATATTTTGAACTTACAACGGAAGGATTTACAAATGACGGATACCTAGATAAAAGATTAATAGAAGCACGTCAGGTTCTTAGAGGTGAAATAGTTCGTAAAAGGTGGCTTATTTGGCTATATACGCAAGATAGTGAAGAGGAAGTATGGCAAGACGAAACTAGCTGGAATAAAAGTAATCCTGGACTTGGAACAATTAAGAAAAAATCTTTCTTAAGAAGAATGCTTGAAGAGTCTAAAGGAAATCCTTCAAGGAGAGCCTTTGTTCTTGCTAAAGATTTTAATATAAAACAAAATGCTGCTATAGCATGGCTTACCCCTGATGAAATACTAAACGAAGAGACATTCGATTTAGAAGATTTTAAAAATGGTTATTACATAGCAGGCAGTGACTTTGCAGAAACTACAGACCTTTGTGCAAGCACCATATTGCTGTATAAAGATAAGACGAAATTTAACCATACAATGTACTGGATAACTAAAAATAAGCTGGAGCATAACGACGATGGTATAGATTATTACGATATGGCAAAGAAGGGACACGTGAGGATTGTGGAGTCTACCAATATTGACACTTCCATCGTAGCGGATTATCAATGGGAACTCTATACTAAATATGGATTGAAGCCATACAAGAGTGGATATGATAGAAGATTCGCAACAGCGTACAAAAATAAGTTTAAAGATTACTTCGGCGACGATATATTGATGGACATACTTCAAACAGCACCTATATTGCACAATCCAATGAAAACTGTAGAAAATGACTTACGAAATAAAAAGCATAATTATAACAATAACCCTGTTACAATGTACTGTTTGAAAAATACAGGATTTAAACTTGATTCTAAGGGATTTATGCAACCAACAAAAATTTCTTCCAATAGGAGAATTGACGGTGCCGCATCAACCGTTACAGCACAGGCGACTTACAATTCAGTTGCGGCAGAATTTGAAAGATTATAGGAGAACAATATGAGATTTCTTGAAAACATATTTGGAAAAAAGAAAGCGTATAACGCATATACGGCAGTTTTAGAAGGACAAAGACCGTTATTTACATCTTTTGGAACAGATATTTATCTATCTGACTTTGTAAATAATGCCATAGACAGAATTGCAAGCGAAATAGCAAAAGTAGAAGTGCGCTCTGTTGTGCAAAGAGAAAATGCAGTACTGATGCAAAATGATGATTTAACTAGATTGTTTTCCTGTAGACCAAATCCACTCCAAACTGCTGGAGATTTTCTTCGTAATGTGGAATGGGAACGTAGAAAAATGGGAAATGCATTTGTATTTCCGCAGTATGTTATTATACCAACCAAAATAGGACCGATAAAAAAATATACTGCACTTTATCCACTTGCACCATATGATTTTAAATTTGTAATTTTAGACACAGGCGAATGGGCAGTAGAGTTATATTTTTCAGATGGAAGTCAATGGACATTCCCTTATTCGGAAATCTTGCATTTTAAATGGAGACGTGGAAACAACACCATTATAGGAGGTGGGGATGACGGCGGAAAATCAAATGATAGAGATACATTAAAAACTATCGAAGCATTAGATAAGACGATTCAAGGCATACCGAAAACAATAGAAGCAGCATTGAATATGAGCGGTATATTTCATACGAAGTCATTGGCAGGTGCAGAACAACTAACAAAAGACAGAGACGACTTTGAAAACCACATAATACAATCCAAAACAGGTATATTGGCAACAACATTGGCTGGGGAATTTACACCAATAAATAAAGGAGCGGCAACCATACCAGACAACTTACTTAATTTTTTAAAATCTGTAATACAAGAAAAATATGGAGTATCTGGGGCAATTCTCAGTGGTGATTACAATGGAGAGCAAAATGCAGCTTTCTACCAAACGGCCATTGAGGATTTTTTAGTTGAATTTGAACAAGAAACTACTAGCAAGTTATTTTCGCCTAGAGAATTTGATGTTGGACATAGATTAAAAGGTTATTATTCAAAAATTAATTATTTAAGCACCACAGACAAAATACAACTTGCAACAATATCAACAAACACAGGTCTAATGATGCTTAATGAAGTAGGCGAAATGTTTGGAATGGCTCCGTTTGAAGGTGGAAATAGGCGAATAATGAGTCTTAATTATATCAGTGCTGATATAGCAGATGCTTATCAGCTAGGGAGTATGAAAAAGGAGGATGCAACAAATGCCAATTAATAAAAATGAGATGCTGGTAACAAGAGCATTTCCGTTCGCAGCAGATCAGAGCGATGATAAAAATGTAGATGGAATGGCAGCCGTATATAATCAAAGAATTAACTACGGAGGATATTTTGAAGAGGTTATAGAATCAGGAGCATTTGACGAATGTGATTTTCGGGATGTGCTCTTTTTTATTAACCATAATACCGAAAAAATTACTCTTGCAAGAAGCAGGAGGAATAATCCAAATTCAACTATGCAGCTAGAAGTAAATAATATGGGGTTGCATATCAGAGCAAACCTTGATACCGAAGAAAACTATGAAGCTAAAGCATTAATATCGGCAATTAAACGAGGTGATATTGATGGCATGAGCTTTATGTTCAGAATCAAAGAACAAAAATGGGAAAACCTTGATACTGATTTACCTTTAAGGAGAATTACAAAGATTGCAAAGGTAATTGAGGTGTCAGCAGTCAACTTCCCGGCATATGACGAGACTAGTATATCTGCTAGAGGAAACGCACTGGACAGTGACGACCTCGAAGCTCTGGATAGAGCAAAGGCAGATTTTAATAGTAAGCTGGACAGCTTTAATTTAGAAAAACGTAAATTTTTATTTAAAGAAAGTATGAGGTAAATACAAATGAAAACAATAAAAGAACTTTTAGAATTAAGAGCTGCTTTATTAGCAGAAATTGACGGAGCTAATGAAGCTAGATTTGCAGAAATCCAGTTAGAAATGCGAAAACTGGACTTGCAAATAGCAGAGGCAAAAGCTGAAGAGGCAAGAAGCAAAGAAGGTAATCAGGAAGGACTTGACGAAAACGGGCAAGCGCAGAGAACAAACATAGTTAATGGAGTAGAAGTAACTCCAGGAGTGGTAATTGCTGGACAGCAGAGAAAAGCCGAAACAGAAGATTTGGAAAAGAGAATGAATGACATTGCAGCTGAATTAAGAGCGGGCAAAGAAGTAACTATTACTGCGGCTGTGGCTTCTTTTGCAGAGTCTAGAGCAGTAGCGTCTACAGGGCTGCTTATAGAAAATAAATATAAAAGAGAAGTCGCACCTGCTATGAATGAGATTTCACAGGTTATCGATTTAGTTACGCCAGTACCTTTAGATGGTGGTTCAAGTTATTCTGTAGCATTTGCCATAGACACCGGAGATGCTGACTATTCAGCAGAGGCTGCAGCATATACAAATGATGAAGGGACATTTGGAACGAATGACTGTACTAGAGCCAAGATTACCAACTCCGCCATTGTAGATGAAGAGGTTATTGACTTGCCTAATGCAAATTACATAGCAGCGGTTTACGACAACGTTAGAAAGTCAATCAGAAAGAAAATTTCAAACCAGATTATTGGAGGACCTGGGACAACAAATACAATTAAGGGTGTTAAAAATGCCCCTATTTCAGTAATGCCTGCAACATATAAAATTGAAGAGACTACTATTGACCAGGATACCCTATTGAACATTGTAATGGGGTATGGAAATGATGAAGATGTAACATCTCCATTAACATTATTTCTTAATAAGCTTACATTAGCTTCATTTGCGACAGTTAAAAAGGCTAATGGAGATCCTTATTATAAAATTTCATATAATGGCCCAAGTGGATTTATTGAGGGGAATGGTCTTAGAGTACCATATTCGATTACGTCTGCACTTGGCTCACACGTAACTGCTACTGCTGGAGATATTACTATGATTTATGGAGATCCTGCTGCTTACGAGCTTGCAATCTTTGGAGATATTACTATTAAGCAATCTAATGAGAGATATATCGACAAAGGTCAGGTTGGATTCTTTGGTAAAACTTATGTTGGTGGACTAGTAAACAGATATAAGGCATTTTTGCCAGTAAAAAAAGCATAGCGGGTAGTAGCTTATCCGCTTTAACTATTGGATCGTTAGGATTAACACCAGCATTTGATAGCAACACGAAAAGCTACACCACAACAACCACTAATGCCACAAATGCAATAACAGCTACACCATCAAATGAAAATGCAACTGTAGCAATTTTAAATGGTGAAACACCGGTTGTGAATGGTAGTGCTGCTACATGGGTAACTGGAGATAATATAGTAAAAATTACAGTCACTAATGGTACAGAAACGACAGTATATACAGTGACAGTAAGTAAATCATAATAAATAGGGGGAAGTTATGAGTGAACTAAGTGTACTTCAAAGAATTAAATTGAGACTGGGGGTCCTCTATGACGATCCCCTTAAAAACACTGAATTAACAGAAAGAATAGATGCTTGTAAAGAAGATATGACAGGAGCCGGTGTTCTAGCAGAAAAGCTTGAAACACCGCTTGCGGTTGATACTATTGAAAGATACATCCTTGGTGGTCAAAATGATCCAATTTATATTTCCAATGTTATAAAATTAAGGGGGTAATTTATGAAACTAAGCATAAATACCCCGTTAAAATTTTTTGTCAAAGAAAATGGATATGTGCAGGGCGAAGGGTATCGATCAAGTTGGAGTACAATAAAAGGCACATTTAATAATCAAGAAATTGAAGTGTTTTGGGTTGAATGGAAATCTGCGTTTGGTAATCAGGTAATTGATGCACAGGCCATTGGAGTAAATGAACTTGCGACTGTAAGAATGCCATACAATCCAGACATATATAAGGCACTTAAAAGTAGTGAAGTGATAGTTGCTAAAAATGCGGCTAACATTATAATTAATGGAAAACCAGATGCTAACAATCCAGATTGTTATAAGGCCTTTGGTAGCACGGATAACTATCAAGAAAAGAATATGTTTATAGAGTTTAAAGTAAAAAGGTATGAACAAAAGTAAGGAGGTAGCCAACGATGATTGATATTAGAGGATTAGTGCAATCCACACTGGATAATTATTTTAAAGGCTCTTTACTTGCGTTTTGGCAGAAAAAAATGGGAGATTTAGACGAATATATAGTTTATACACTTGGAGGAGATTCATCTGATTTTATTGCAGATGATACCCCTTGGATAAAATCCGCTGAGGTAACCTTAAGATATTACTATCAAGATCAAAAATTAGAAACGCAAGAAGGAAGAAATACTATCAAATTAGCAGAGAACAATATTTTGATGGCTATGGAAAACGCAGGTTTTGAAAGTAGTAATGGTTTTTTTGATGCTGGAGATGTAGATGACATTGGTTTTTTTACAAGTGTTGGAGAGTTTAATTACTCGAGGGTGATTTAGATGGGTGTAATGATAGATATAAACAACTTACAAAGTGCAATTGGTAACATTTTAGAAGAATATGCCGATGAGGTTTACCAAGTAACTGAAGAGGGCCTTGATGATGCCGCAAATGTACTAATTAAAAATTTAAAAGTCAATACACCTGAAGGAGAGACCAAGAAACTAAGAAAAAGTTGGAAGGTAAAAAAATATAAAGCAGCGAGATATGTCCATAATACTAAAATGGTTGAAGGTGAAAATGGCGAAATTCCGCTTATTAATATTGTTGAGTACTCCCCAACTAAGGGAAAACCTTTTGTAAAGACTACTTTTAACGAAAGTGTTGATGAAATGGCAAAGGCTGTTGTCAACAAAATAAATAGAATGTGGTAAAGGAGATGTAAATTTATGAATAAAGTTAAATTTGGGCTTAAAAATACCCGCTATGCCGTTATAACTGAGAGCAACGGTTCAGTTCAATATGGTACTCCAAAGGCGATACCTGGAGCCGTTTCATTGACTCAAAGTGCTAATGGAGAATCGGTTGTTTTTTATGCTGACGATATGGAGTATTACTCTGAAAATACAAACAATGGATACGATGGAGCATTAGAAATGGCAATAATCCCAGATTCATTCAGAGTTGATGTATTTGGTGACACTTTAGATTCAAACGGAGTTTTAATTGAAAATAAAGATGCCGTTACGAAGAAAATTGCATTAATGTATGAATTTAATGGAGATGTCAATAAGACAAGACACGTCAATTACAATGTTAAAGTTTCACGGCCAAATATTGATGCAACCACAACTACAAACACAAGAACGCCAAAGACAGAATCCATGAATGTTGAAGTTAGACCGGCTATTGATACTGGAGATGTAAAAGGCAAAGTAGAACAAGACAAAGCTGCTTATGAAACATTCTTCTCTGCAGTTTATTTAAAAAATGCACCTACTAATACAGTAACATCTTCAACAGCTACATTTAGCAAAGCAGCACCAGCAGATATAACCATTGATTCTACATCAAGTGATGCAACCAATAAAGTCAAAAATGTTATGAAAAACGGATTAAATATCGGTGGTGCTTACCTAACAGTTAACGGTGTAGACGTAACTATTGAAAGTGCATATATTGCGACATTAGCAAACGGTACATATACAATAACCGTTGAATTTGAACGTGGCAATACTGTAACTGTAGCATTAACCGTAGCAGCATAGGAGTAATATCATGGAAAAAATATTAAATATAGATGGGCACCAGGTACGATTAAAAAGTACAGGTGCTTTTTTATTACGATATAAATCACAGTTTGGCCGGGATGCACTTGAAGATATTTATAAAATTCAAAATACCCCAAAGCAGGATAAGGCTGCTAGTATGGAAGAATTAGAAATATATTTTAATTTTGCATGGACACTAGCAAAAACTGCAGATCCAACCATTAAACCACCTATGGAATGGCTTGATGAATTTGATACGTTTCCTATAGGGGATATTCTATCAGATATTAATGAGCTTATTTTTTCTTGTTTATTCTCAAGTATAGAGAGTAAAAAAAAATGGAAAATGAGGAATCTTCTTGCGCGCTCACCACAGAAAAATTAATAATAGGAGCATTGGCAAGAGGTTTACACTTATCTGATTTTGAGCAAATGACCGTAGGTATGATATTCGATTATTGCATTACATTCAATAACGAACACATTCCAGATGAAGAAAAGCAAGATGAAATAAGAATGGCAACACAAGCCGACTTTGATAGGTTTTAGAAAGGGGGTATAGAATGGCTAGCAATATAAAAGGAATTACCATAGAAATAGGTGCAGACGTACAGCCTTTAAATAAGGCATTAGAGGGTGTCAACAAAAACTCCAAAAACATTCAAGCTGAACTTAAACAGGTTGAAAGACTTCTAAAATTAGATCCTACGAATGTTACTTTATTAGCGCAGAAGCAAGACCTTTTAACTAAAGCAATTGATAATACCTCTGATAAATTAAACACATTGAAAGAGGCAGAAAAACAAGTTCAGGCACAATTTGAAAAAGGAGAAGTATCTGAAGAACAATACAGGGCATTGCAGCGTGAAGTTATTTCAACAGAACAAAATTTAAGAGGCTTAGAAACTCAGCTTAGTGATGTTAGAAGTGAAACAGATAAAATGTCAAATGCTACTGATGGAGCAAGTAGAGATTTACACACTTTTAGTAGTGCCGTATCTGATGCAGGTAAAGATGTAGATAAGCTTGGAGATCAAGCAGACAATGCTGGTAATAAAGCTTTATCGTTTGGTGATGTTTTATCTGCAAATATGGTAAGTGATATTGCTATTGATTTAGTAAAAGAATTGGCTAGTGCTATGGCGGAATTATCTAGGCAATTAGACTCTGCAAGTGGACAAATACAGGCTTCACTAGGATTAACAGCTAAAGAAGCAGAAGAACTAACAGAGGTTGCAAGAGATGTATGGACTGATGGATTCGGAGAAGATATTACAGACGTTACAGATAACCTTGCAATTGTAAGACAAAATTTAGGAGATATGTCTGATGTTGAATTGCAAAATATCCTTGAAAAAGCTTATATCGTAAAAGATGTTTTTGGTGCAGATATTCCAGAGTCAATTCGAGCAGTTAAAACTATAATGCAGAATTTTGGACTTACAGCTGAAGAGGCATTTGATTTAATTACTATTGGATATCAAAACGGCTTAAACTTTAGTGATGAATTTATTGATACGATTAATGAATATTCTGTACAGTTTTCTGATATGGGATTGTCTGCAGAAGATGCTTTTGCGCTATTAAAGCAAGGCGTTGATAATGGAGCATTATCATTAGATAAAGTTGCGGATAGCATGAAGGAATTCAATATCAGGATTAAAGATGGTTCAGACACTACGATTGAAGGTTTATCTCTTTTAGGAATTAACGCCGATGAAGTAACTCGAAAATTGGCTGATGGTAGTATGACTAGTGCAGATGCTATGCAATTAGTAATTGGTAAGTTAGCCGAAACTGATGATAAAGTCACTCAAAATAAAGCAGGTGTAGATTTATTTGGTACTCAATGGGAGGATACTGGCGCAGACGTAATCTTGTCATTAGGAGGTATTGAAGAAGGCCTTGGCAAAGTTACTGGAGCAACAGAAAAAGCCGGAGATGCAGCAAGTGACAATATAGACAATAAATTTAATCAGTCAATAAGAAGATTGGAGGATAATTTAGAACCTGTTTCAACAGGATTAATGCAGCTTGCATCTTATATAATGGACCAATTTTCAGAAGATATGGAAATGGGTAGATTACGAATAGACCAGCTACAGGAAGCTTTTGGAAACCTAAAAGAAGGAGCTGGAGAGTTAAGGTCAAACATTGAAACAAAATTTGAAGATATAAGAAAATCAATAAGCGACAAAATGGAAGATGCTAAAAGAACCGTCAGTAACGCAGCTAAGATACTTAAAGGACTTTTTAATTTTGAATGGAGTTTACCTAAAATCAAACTACCTCACTTTGATATAAAGGGAAAGTTTAGCTTATATCCACCATCGACACCTAAATTTGATGTTAATTGGTATAAGACAGGTGCTATTTTTAATAGTCCCAGTGTTATTGGTGTCGGTGAAGCTGGTTCTGAAGCGGTGCTGCCTATTGAAAAAATAGATGGAATTATTGCAAGCGCACTTGAAAAAGCTGGTGGAAGCGGAGGTGGCAGCGTAATCGTCCAAAATATGTATGTAAGAAATAAAAATGATGTTGACTTAGTAGCACAAGAACTATATAGGCTACAGCAACAGAATAGCCGAGGGAGGGGAATTAAATGATAGGACTTACCTTTAGAAATATTCACTCTTCTACTTTTAAAATAGGTGCTAAAAGTATTGATAGAAGTTTAATTCCAACCCTTAGGCAAAATGAATTTACTATACCAGGCAGACACGGCACTATAGATTTTGGTGCAAATAAGTATGATAAGAGACCTATCAAGGTGAATATCGGACTTGTTAAAAATGTAAGTTTTGAAGAACTGAGGAAAAGTGCAAGGGATATAGCCTATTGGCTTAGTGGTAAGGGGTTACTGATATTTGATGATGAACCAGATAAGGCATATTACGCAAGTGTTTATTCTTATGTAGGTATAGACCAAATAGAATTAAAACCACTTGGCACTATTTCAGTTACTTTTGAATGTCAACCTTTTGCAGAATCACTAGATTATTTGCAAGTCAATAAGACAGTGACGACTAATCCAGACAATATCCCCTTAATGATTAATGGTACCGCTGATACAGGGTGCATTATCACGATTAAGAATACAGGAACAACAAATATTTCAAGCATATCAATTACGAGAAAGGCGGTGATTGAATGAGCGCAGCGAGTGATTATTTAGAATCTGCGATACTAAACTATTTTTTTAGAAATCAACCGGTGCCACAACCTACGGCACATTATTTAGCGCTATATATAAGTGATCCCACGGATGCAGACACAGGGACAGAGGTAAGCGGTGGAGGATACACAAGAAAGCAAACTACTTTCGGAGCACCAACACAAGTTGGTGGGAAAGGTGTGATTTCAAATAATCAAAAAATAGAATATGATATCGCGACTACAGATTGGGGCAAAATCGCATATTGGGGAATTAGAGATGCAGCTACTGGCGGAAATTTACTTTCAAAAGGTAGTTTTAGTAGGACAGAAGATGTATTGACAGGAAATAGATTTTCCGTAGAAATTGGTAATATTCAGATAACGCAGGAATAGAGAGGTGCTTTCATGTTTAACAGACAATCTTTTAACCGAAAAGCACAATCAAATGCAATAAGCGGTATAGCATCCATGAAAATGGGTGCTACTGCTATACCGAGCAAACAAATTTCTGCAAGCGGTGTTGCAAATATGAAATTAGGCGGAACGGTGAATATTACAAACAATAAATCAGCCAGTGGACGCGCTGAAATGTCATTAAAAAGCTCTGGAAATGCCACAAAAGAACTTATAGGGGTAGGCAACATTGCAAACATGAAAATGACGAGCGCAGCTTCAAGCTCACTCGCTGGTGAAGCGGTAATACACTTATTAGGCTTAGTACTTGCACCAAAAGACGAATTAATAATTAATACAACAGATATGACAATTACACTAAATGGTGAGAATGCTATGGAGTATTTTTCGAGCGATAGCGAATTTTTTAGTTTAATTTCCGGTGAAAACATTATTGTTTACAACGATTCAAACAGTAGTAGAAAAGCAAGTTTGAATATTACATGGAAGAATAGGTGGTTATAATGGATGATATTATAAGAGTATATGACTCTAATATGAAAAAAATTGCTTACTTACAAAATGCTTATAACATTGGTTACAATTTACCCCTTAACGAATTGTGGACTGCAAAGTTTACACTTCCTGCAGATGATAGCAAAAATAAATATTGTGAACCTTTCAATTATGTTGAAATATTTGACGGTGGAGAACGTATTGAATTATTCCGAATCATGCCATCACTTCTGACGAGAAATGAACAAGGCGATATAGTTTATACTTGCGAACACGTGCTGGCTACTTTGCTTGATGACGTATTATTTCAATATCATCAAATAGGCGGTGTATCGTCTGGCACTATAGAAGTATTAAGATATGTATTAGACCGTCAGCTTACCCCAAGATGGCAATTAGGATCATGTGAATTTGATAGAAAGTTTGAATATAAGTGGGAAAATGATAACCTTTTAGCAGCCCTATTTAGTATCCCTAAGACTTTTGATGAAGCCTACAGATGGGAATTTGATACAACTGCTACACCATGGAGGCTATACCTTAGAAAACCACCTACAAAATTTAATGCCGATATTGTATATCGGAAAAACATGCTTGAAATAAAAAAAGAAGTAGACCCATCAACTATAGTAACTAGGCTTTACTGCTTGGGATATGGAGAGGGAGATAACCAGCTTACTATTGCAAGTGCAAACGGCAGCATACCATACATAGAAGCTAATGTTTCTACATATGGAATTAAAGCAAGCATATTAACCGATAGACGATACGAATCAGCAGAAACCTTACTTGCGTATGGAAAAACACTTTTAAAGTCTCTATGCGTGCCATATAAGTCTTATTCGGTTTCAGCAGCAGACTTGCATAGACTAGATGCTAAAAAGTATCAACGGTTTTTCCCAGGTGATATAGTAAGGGTAATTGATAAAGAAGATGGTATAATTGAGGATTTACCAATCGCAAAAGTTTCTAAATCAGATGTGACTGGAGACTTAGGCAGTATTAAAGTTGAAATCTCTTCCACTACTAGGGATATAGCAAGTTCAATCACAGACTTGCAAGACCGCACAAGGATAAATGAAGTTTATGCACAAGGGGCAACTAATCAAATGATAGTGCCTTTTAATGATAATGCGGATCCAGAACATCCAGCAGTCATGAAAATTTATATACCTGACACTATGGTTAGAATAAACAAGTGCATTTTAAACTTTCAGCTAGAAGCTTTTAGAGCGTATTCAAAAGCTGTTGGAGGTGGTGGAGCAAGCACAGAATCGACTTCAAGCGGTGGAGGCAGTACTCCGACTTCGTCGGAAGGTGGAGCTGTTGTAAATACTTCTGGAGGGGGACATTGGTTTTGGGAAAATGGATACACTTCCGGATTTAATGCCACGTATGATGCAGGAGAACACAATCATGGAATTAGAAATGGCACTGGATTAAAAACAGCCGATGGCAATACGGTATATTTTTATGAAAGTGGTGACCATGGGCATACGATATCTGGAAATCATGACCATAAAGTTGAAATACCATCACATACACACCAAACTGAAATACCATCCCACAAACATACAGTTGCTTTTGCAGACCATACGCACGATTTAGAGTTTGGAATTTATCAAGGTTCAACTGCCAATTCAGTTACAATTAAAGTAGATGGAAACCAATTACCAGCAGTTGAAGAGGGACAAGATGTAAATATTGTGCCTTATATGAGTGTTGATAGTAGTGGAAAAATAAATAGGAATACATGGCATACCATAGAAATCATTCCAGATAGAATGACAAGGGTAACAGCCAATATATTCCTACAAATATTCACACAAAGCCGAGGCGGAGGGGATTATTAAAGTTTAGTAAAAAGGTTTATAACTTCATCCGCTTTAAGATAAACTGCTCCGTTAACCATTTTTAAATCTAAAGTTCCATAATCGGTATTAATAGTATAAATACCATCTTTTGTGCTTGGGATATCAAAGGTTATTTTTTTGGGAGACGAACTTTTAATCAAAGTAAGGACTTTACCATCACATGAAGCACTGATATCAGAGATTTTGAACAATTCATTTAGAATGACAAACTCTTTAGAGTCCCCTTTAACTGTATTTGTGTTTGAATTATCTTGTGGGGAATTAGTTAATTTAATTGTTCGTGTATCAGATTGGTAATCAACATTGTATCCAAGCATTGAAGATATTTCACGCACAGGTAAATATGATGTGCCATTGTATACGATAGGCTGAGTATTAATCGATTTAGCTTGTCCATTAACTAAGAAATTAAAATTACCAAATGTAGCAGATATCCCTTGGCTTGCAAATGAAACGGTACTTGTAAACATAAGACCTACTATAAGGCCAGCAATAAATTTTTTCATATCTCGTACTCCTTTTTTAATTTATTGTATCACAAAAAGTAAAATATTAAACTTAAAAATAGAAAGAAGGTGATTAAGTGCAAACTATGTATAAAGGATTAGTAAATAGTCCTGAGACCACCATCACAAATAACATATCAAGCACGGACACATTAATTTATGTGTTAGATCCTACCAGGGTGCCAAGTGAGCTGCCTAATTTAATGACTTTAGGTACAAGTAGCACAGCAGAGACGATAAGAGTAGTTTCAATTGATGGTAATGCACTTACCGTAGAAAGAGGATTCCAAGGGACACCCATAGCATGGAACGCAGGGACGGTAATATCAAGAAATTTTACAGAGTATGATTATGAAGCACTTAGGCAAAATGTTACACAAAATGGCGTAGATATTTCTGCGTTTAATGCTTCATTAAGTGATGTGATGCTACTAGGCATAACAAACCCAACGGCAAGCACAGTAGGAGCATTAGGACAACTTTATAAAAATGCCACAACAGGTAAAATCTTTAAATGTGAATCTATAGTTAGTACTACATATACATGGCTAGAATTAGAAACCACAGAAACAGCAGAGTTAACATTATTAAATGGATGGGTTAAAGCATATGGATATACACCTAAAATTAGCAGAAACGGTAAAAACGTAAACATAACTGGAATGATAAAAAGTGGTACTACTACAGCAGGGACAATTATATGCAATTTACCATTTCCCTTAATTGTAGAACAAAGTTTTCCAGTGTTTAATATAAATGGTGTGTATATAGGCAATATAGTGGCAACAGTTGGAAACACATTAAACATAAATACAGCATTTGCTAATAATACAGATATAATATTAAATTTTAGTTATACCACAGGATAGGAGGTATACAAATGACAAGAAGTGAATATGAGAACTTAAAAATAATAAATGAACATAGTATATTTTATCCTAATGCAACATGGACAAAAAACGAACCTATAAAAGATGATGCAGGTAATATAGTAGATGAAATTCTTGTTGGATATGTGCAGACTAGAACTGCACAACAAGTATATGAAATAGATTATCCAGCATCTCAAATTCCCGAACCCACAGCAGAAGAAAAGCTAAGAGCAGATATTGAATATTTGTCAGCCATGACAGGGGTGAAAATATGAGTATAAATTATCAAAAAGTTAAAGATTATTATGACAAAGGTTTATGGGATATTAATAGAGTAAAGAATGTTGTAACTGCTCCTATACCTTGGATAACAGAAGAAGAGTATCATCAGATAACAGGGTTTGTTTATCCGAATATGAAATAACTTACTTAACATTTGAATAAACGTCATATCATTATAAGAAGGAAGTGATATTTTGAAAAAAGAAAAATTAATTCATCCGAATTATGTAATCTTAATCTATACATTCATACTATTGATATGTAGCCCTGCATTACCTTGGATAGCAATTAAATTAAATTCAACCTATTTTATGCCAATTGCTACAGTTATTTGTTTTGTTCCATTTTGGATATTTTTTGCAGTTTATTTTTGCTGGTATAATAGACATAATTGAAAAAACTCGCTATAGTATAAGAGGTAATACTATAGGAGGATGAAATTATGGATAAAACAGAACAGCTATCAGAAAGGATTGATAGTTTAGAATTGTTATACCAACAAGTAAATCAACAGGTATTTCATAATCAAACATTAACGTGGTATATAATCATAGGTGTGTTTGCTATTATTGGAGTAGCACTATATTTTATTGCATCTAACGCAGTTAAAAAAGGTGTTGAGAATGGCATTAAGGAAGTATTAAAACAGGATAAAGAAAAAGCAGATGTAAAAAATCCTTTATTTTTAGAAAGCATTAAACTAGCAAGAAAAGAAGACGATTCTAAAAATGTAAGATTAGTTAAATATGATAATGAACCTATTATAAATATTGAAACCGATAAAGCAGATGCTATATTAAAAATTAATCAAAAGGAAATTCCTATGGGAAAAACTTATAAATATGAACTGAAGCCAGTTAATGGAAATAATGGAAAGATAGTTGCATATCTAAGTGATTTAGGAATTGTAAATATTTTAATAAACGAAGTCGGTGGAGGTATTTGTTATGGTCATTGGGGTCCATTATGTGAGATGAATTTTGAATTAATGCCTATAGATTTAATCATTATAGATATATCAAATGACTATCAAATTAAAGTTGATGGAGGATTTGTATTTATCAGAAATAAAAAAATAAAAGAAGATGAATGTGTTTCAGTACCTATATTTAGCTATTCGTTTATATATATAAAACAATAAATATTAATCACGTAGAGATACGTGGTTTTTATTTTACTTAATGTTTGATTAAGGGCGGAAAATTAAATTAAATAATTTGATAGAGGCACGCAATAATGCGTGTCTTTTAATATGCCAAAATAAAACAGGAGGATTTTATAATGTTAGTTGAAGTTAAAAGAATAAATAAAGAAGAAGTTACAATTACCACAAGTTTAGATATCGCTGAGACGTTTGGGAAAAGGCACGATAATGTTCTTGCTGATATTGAAAATCTTGATTGCTCAGAAGAATTTAATCTCCTCAATTTTCAGGAGATTAAATATACCGATAGCAGAAACAGAAAGCAAAAGGCGTATGATATAACTCGTGATGGCTTTACTCTCTTAGTCATGGGGTACACAGGAGAAAAAGCTATGCAATTTAAAGAAGGATATATCAAGCAATTTAATGCTATGGAAAAAATCCTTATAGGGAAACTCAGGGAGAGAGAAAAAGGTATCTCAGTACGACATGCCCTAACAGATGCTTTAATGCAATCAAAAGAAGCTGAACGTATGCATGGACACGCATATTCTACCTATACAAACTGTATTTACAAGGTTCTTTTTAACAAAAACGCAAATCAGCTAAGAGAATCTTTTAATATAGGCAAAAGTGACGATTTAAGGGGCTGCTTCACAACGGAGGAATTAAGAGACATACAGCACATGGAAAACCTTGTGAGCGGCCTTATCGGTTGCGGATGGGGATATGATCAAATAAAAGATTTTATAGAGAAAAACAATGTTAAACAAATAGCTTGCTAAAATCACACAATAAAGTGTGTTTTTTTATACATTTTTATAGCCGAAAGGCAGAAAGAGAGAACACTATGTTAAAGAAAGAATTTACAAAGAAGTATGATGCCGTAATTAGAGAACTTGCTATTAAGCAGGAAGTAGACATGGGGACAGGAGAAGATATGTTAAAGTACGAAATCAGAGTACACGCCGGAAGAGTAGCAAGACAGGATACATACCAGGGCATCCCAGCAGATTTTGACTGGAAGCAAGCCACAGAAGATTTAGACAGTATTACAGATTAGCAGCATAGGAGCCTTCGGGCTCCTTATTTCATTACAAAGAAGGTGAAAAGATGAAACCAATAAGTTATTTACAGACAGATTCTAAATGGTCAAACATAGATTATTCCGCCAAAGGTGAAAAAACCACAATAGGAAAGTCCGGATGTGGACCATCATGCATGGCCATGGTTATTGCAACACTAAAAAATAAAGGGGTAACCCCAAAGGAAACATGTGCATGGGCTTTATCACATGGATTCAAGGCACCTAACCAGGGGACTTATTATAGTTACTTTGCTCCACAGGGCAAGGCTTATGATATTTCCATTGCACAGCTAAATGGTAGCAGCTTATATAGTAAGACAAGCCAATGGGCACAAGAATACCATACAAAGGCACTAGCAGAAATTAAAAAAGGCAACATGGTCATATGCTGCATGGGTAAAGGCAACTGGACTAGAGGCGGACACTTTATACTTTGGTATGGATTAGATGCAAAAGAAAATGCACTTATTAATGATCCAAACAGCACAAAAGCCACAAGGCTATGTGCAGACTTATCTATATTACAAAGCCAAGTCAAGTACTACTTTATAGTAGAAGGCGATAGCTGCAAGAGCCATTCAGAGAACTACTATAAGGTTCAGAACAAATATGAATTTGATGATACAACAATGGCATACCTAGAAGCTTATAAGTATGCTGACAGTTTATTTGCATTAATACTTCAGGAAGATAAGAATCTGCAAAAGTATCAGTTGAATACAATACTTTACATATTTGATTATAAATATGGTAAACAGATTTTTGAAAAATTAAACAAGTAGGAGGCAGCATGGGGACAGAATTTTGGATACAGATGATTGTCTATGCTGTATCACTTGGCAGCTTCGGAGGCGTAGTCCTCACCAAATTAAATAATCTTGAAAAGAAGCAAGATAAACACAATGGTCTTATTGAAAGAATGGTAGTGGTGGAGCAGTCTATAAAATCAGCCCATCACAGAATTGATGATTTAAAGGAGGAACATAATCATGAAAATTAACTGGAAATTAAGATTAAAAAATAAAACAACCTTTGCTGCATTAGTAGCATGTATAGTAGCTTTCGTATATCAGATGTTTGGAATACTAGGTGTTACTGCACCAATTAGCCAGGATCTGGTGACGCAGGTCGTGAGCCTAATAATAAACCTTCTAGTTACTTTGGGAGTGCTGGTAGATCCTACTACAGTAGGGGCAAGTGACAGCCAGAAGGCTCTTACATATAACAAGCCTAATTAATATAAAGGAAGCTGAAGAGGAAGAAAGAGCCAGTTAGCAGTAATGCTTCTGGCTATTTTTTATGTCATTTAAAACTTTTTTCTTAATAATTTTTATATTGTTTAAAACTTTTTCATTTATGAAAAGTATAATAAATACAAAGTTAAGAATGAACAACGAAATGAGAGAACATTATTAATTATCATAAACTTGATATAAATCATCAACCTTGCATTTTAAAGCAGTTGCAATAATCCATAAAGTGTATGCAGTTGGATAGGTTTTGTTATTCTCAATATAAGAAATTTGGCCTATAGTGATTCCAGTCTCCTTAGATAAATCGGCTTGCGTCATTCTAAGCTCATACCTAATATCTTTAATTTTGCATTTCAGTATTATTGTAATCACCACCTATAAAAATAGTCATATTTATTATATAGGCTATTGGAATGATATGGTATTATGTAATTACGTAACAAAAATTACGTAATTACATAACATAGAGATTAAATAACATAACAAGAAACATCTTGGGGAGGGGCATATGTACACATAACAAAAAGGCATTTTTTAATAATAGCGTAATAGCATCGGATAAACTTATAAAGTCTATACTAAAAATTGTATCAGGAGGGCGATTTATGAAAACACATAAGATAAAAGATATCAAAAACATAGCAAGTAGCACACAAATTAATGAAAATGCGGAATTAACAATGGAAGATATTCTAGAGATTGTTTCAATAAGCGATGGAAGGATAGATGAGATAAATAATGGATTTATATTAGGCTATTTAAGGGGCGCAAGTCTGCATGAAAATAAAAATGGCTCTTATTGTAAAGCTATAAAATAATTGAACATTTATAGGTATAATGCTCTACATACCATACTAAAATAGTGGCAAGGAACCAAAAGTGATAATACTTCCGGTTCCTTTTTGTTATAACTTTGGTGGGAAAATGGTGGGAAAAATAAAAAAATCAAGAGCTACAATCATTGCAATTCTTGATTTCTCAATACTTTGGTGCGCCATGAGGGATTCGAACCCCCGACCTTCATATTCGTAGTATGCTACTCTATCCAGCTGAGCTAATGGCGCATGTATTTCGATACGTTAATTATTATACAATACTAACATAAAAATGTCAAAGACTTTTCATATTAAAAAATAAAGATACTCATATTGATAATAAAAAAGTAGAAAAATACTAAGAAACTGATTGTTGTGACAAGTGTTGCTTGATGATATAATCGAAGTACATAAAAGGAATAAAAGTTGGGAGAGAACTTAGATGGAAGAATTAAATGAATTAAAAAGAATTCTAAAAGAACAGAGACCAAATAACTGGGAGGATATCCCTGATATTGATTTATATATGGACCAGGTTTTAAACTATATGACTAGGCAGCACATAGGACTGGAAAGTGGTGAAACTTTAACATCTGCCATGGTCAATAACTATATAAAGAAAGAGCTTTTACCCAGGGCCAAGGGAAAGAGATATGAAAGAAAACATATTGCTTATTTGACTGCAATTTGTTTGTTCAAGCAAATTTTATCAGTCGATTCTACTAAAGAACTTTTAAATAATCAATTATTAGAGTCTGATATTAAAAGTTTTTATGAAAAATATTGTACAAAATTAGATACCGCATATGATGCAGTAGGAGAAAAGATCCAGGAAAACATGACTGAGCAAGATATTTCGGAATTAGTTTTGGAACTTGCTATTTCCAGTTATGCTCAAAAAATTGCTTGTGAAAGACTGTTGGAATTACTTGTTTAATAATATTTATATATTTAAGATTTTGTGACCTTTATTAATCCCCTGACATAGTATATCTTATATAAGATTTTGACTATGAAAGGGGATTTTGTTTTGAAAAACAATACTAATAGGCCTGTAAAAAGTGCGATTTCGCAAGAACGCAGTGGAAAATGTGCAGAGCCTTATGTAGGTATGCCCATATACTTGGATGATTCTTTCTTTGATTTTATTGACCAAGACAGAGGAGGAAACTGCCCTATAAATGAAGATATGGGTAATGAAATGGACGGTTGTATGATGTCAGACAACGGCAGAATGATGCCAGACAATGGTT
>CAURED010000008.1:0-134632 GCA_963524205.1 uncultured Aminipila sp. | reverse complement strand
ACTTGCTGTACCAGTGTTTTATCTACTTGACACATTTACTTATGTTACACTATTTCATATCGCTTGTCAACACTTTTTATTGAAGTTTAAAATGCTTTTCTAAATATTGGCTCCAAGGGTGGGGCTCGAACCCACAGCCTATCGGTTAACAGCCGAGTGCTCCACCATTGAGCTACCTTGGAACAACCTTGCCGATGCTTGCGATATGCATTAGCGACGATATTTATCTTAGCATAGCAGTACTATTATGTCAAACACTTTTTTACATTTTCTTTTACTTTTTTATCTTTTCGTCTGTGATTCCTTGCAATTCCAACTAATGTAAAAATTGTCTATATTGCTACCTTTATTTGTTCTATTTTTTCCTCTAGCAAAACGCCCGTTCCGCTAGTTAAATTTGCTATTAATATTCTTAAATCTTCTTTTTTTTCTGGTTCCACCAATAAAATTGCTTTAACGGAATCTTCATAAATAAGGTCTTGTATCTCAAAATTTCCATTTTGAGATACATTCTGCAATTTGCTTAAATATGTATAATCCAGTTTTACACTGACAAGACACATATCTTTTACTGCACAAATCCCGGCTGCTTTAATTCCCAGTTTTGCAGAACCAGTATATGCTCTTACTAGTCCACCCGTTCCTAGTTTTATACCTCCAAAATATCTAGTTACTACTACTACAAGGTTAGTTAGTCCTTCTTTTACAAGCATTTGAACCATGGGCGCACCTGAGGTCCCTTGAGGTTCCCCATCATCACTTGCCCATTGAATCTGAAATTTATCCCCAATCACCATTGCGGGTACATTATGCGTAGCATCTTTATGCTTAGCCTTAATTTTAGTAATAAAAGCATCCGCCTCTTCTTTAGAATCTACTGGACAAACATAGGCTATAAACCTGGATTTGTCTATTATTTGTTCAGCATAACCTTCTTTTTGTATAGTATTATATTGTATCATATTCTTTCAACCTATTATAGTCTGCTTCCATAAGTTCAACCTCGAATGCTGTGCCAGATTCAACATAATCAATTGATATAACTTTAGCTTTTTCGCATAAATATGAAGAAATATCTCCTCGATCATATGGAATGAGTAATTTTGTAGTGATTCTATTAGAAAAAAGTTTTCCCTTAATCATTTCAATAATTTGTTCAAAATTATCACCACGCTTTGCAGAGATGCAAATATATTCCTCATCAGTAACTGGAAGCACTTCATTTTCTAATAAATCTATTTTGTTATATACTAAAACTCTCTCCTTATTGCCTGCACCAATTTCTTTAAGTACTTTATTTGTAACCTCAATATGGAATTCATTTTTCTCATAAGAAGCATCTACCACATGAAGAAGTAAATCCGCATACATCACCTCTTCAAGAGTTGCCTTAAACGCATTTATAAGAGAATGGGGCAGTTTACTTACAAATCCAACCGTGTCAATTAGTATAAACTCATAGTTTGTATCTAGTTTAATACTCCTTTGTGCTGTATCCAGGGTAGCAAAAAGCATGTCCTTTTCCAAAACAACTTTATCCTGTCGTTCTACCTCTTCTAAAAGTCTGTTCATAATCGCTGACTTACCTGCGTTAGTATAACCTACAAGTGCTACAATAGGCAGGCCTGCTTTCTCCCTTTTTGCTCTCTGAACATTTCTGTTTCCTTTTATCTCAGCAATTTCAGCTTTTATGTCATCCAGCCTGCGCTGAATATGTCTTCTATCCGTTTCAAGTTTCTTCTCTCCTGGTCCCCTAGTTCCTATGCCTCCTCCAAGTCTTGATAAACTTTTGCCAAACCCAAGCAATCTGGGCATTCTATATTGGAGCTGAGCTAGTTCAACCTGCAATTTTCCCTCGCTTGATACTGCCCTTGATGCAAAAATATCTAAAATTAAAATAGTCCTGTCAATTACCCTGACCCCTATGGCTTCCTCTATGTTTCTAAGCTGCATTCCTGAAAGTTCATCGTTAAAAATAACCGTATCTGCTTCCATATTACTGCACATTTCAGCTAGTTCTACTACTTTTCCCTTTCCTATAAAAGTAGCACTATTTGGTCTTTCCAAATTTTGAACCATAGTTCCCAAAACTTCTACTCCTGCTGCTTCTGCAAGCCCTTCCAGTTCTTCCATTGAATAGGTAATGTCCTCATTAATTTGAAGACCCACAAGAATAGCCTTATACGCCTCATTTTGTATTACTTCATTATTTTCACTAAATTTTAACATATCTTATATTTTACCATACCTTTTTTTATTAACAATCACTGCCCAGAATTCATGCCATCTAAAATATTTTGTTCAGGTACATTAACATAACTATTTGGTACCTTCCCTAATATTACTGCCTCGGAAACTAGAACCACATTATGTACCTCTAATGTTTTTGATGAAAAAGGGGCCATTACTCTAACTTTACTAGTCAGGGATAAATATACTTTATATTTCGTTTGATTTATTCCTTGGGACTCAAACTCACTTAAAAACTCTATATTGGCTACACTAATAGGTAAAACCTTCATATTTACATTTAAATCTGACTGTGACATTAATTGACTGCCTAAAATAGTTCCTAAAGGCACTTTCAATCTAGTTGGTTTCATATCCCTATACATCTGTTTTATTTCCTTGCCGAGTTCTGCTGCTAAAATATTCATGGCTACTGTATTGGATTGCACTAATTCTATGCTTCCCTCATTATCAGTATTTATTATAAGTAAATCTTCAACATTAGTAGCTTCTTTAAAAAACTGTTTACAGGTAGCTTCATTTATTGCATAGGTTACCATTTCTTTCGCCTTTATTTCTGCCAAAGATTCTATTGAAGGCTGTACTACTTTGATGAATCTCCATCCTATAAAACTCCCTATAAGTGTGATTATTACAAACACAATAAAGAATTTTATCCATTTGCTTGTTTTCTTTTCACAAGCTTTAAATCTTTTGCTAGAGCAAGGCCAAAGCATAAAAAACACCCCCGAACAGATATATCATTATATGCTGAACGAGGGCAAATTGTGTAATATTAATTAGCTACATATCCATCTTTTCAAGTTCTTCATAGAATTTAGAATTTAAGATTTTAATATGTGTTCCCTTCATGCCAAGTGAACGTGACTCAATAACTCCTGCACTTTCAAGTTTACGAAGTGCATTAACAATAACTGATCTAGTAATTCCAGATCTGTCAGCGATCTTACTGGCAACTAATAGTCCTTCATTCCCATTTAACTCAGCAAATATCTGTTGTACTGCTTCAATCTCAGAGTAAGATAACGTACCGATAGCCATCTGAACAATTGATCTCATTCTCTCTTCTTCTTCAAATTCAAGTGTTTTTCTTCTTTGTATTTCAAGTCCAACTACTGTAGCACCGTATTCACCTAAAACTAAATCCTCGTTACTGAATTCTGGTTCATATCTTGTACAAATAAGAGTTCCCCATCTCTGTCCACCACCAAGAATAGGAATAATAGTGTGCAGCTTATCATACGTATCATAATCATATTTAAAAATCTCAAGAGCATCTTCTGCCTTAAGATTAGCTTCAGTGGAAGTCACTTTCAATAAAGCTTCATTGTATTCATTTGGAAATTTTTCAATTCCTGTTTCAGGATCTGTAATAGTTGAACTATCAGATTTAATTTTATAATGTACACCAATAACTTTACCTCTTAAATTTGCAATGTACACATTAGCATCCATCATATCACTTAAAATATTGCAAAGCTCATCAAAAGAAAAGGCTCCTGTAGGGCTTTCCTGCAGTACCCAATTCAATTTTCTAATTTTGCTTAATATATCTTTTTCCATATTTTACTTTTTTCTCCTTTTATTTATATTCAAGACCAACTCTGTCCCATTTTCTATGCTTTTTATATTATATCTTTTCTAAAAAAGAATCAAGACATTTTTTTGATTTTTCTAAAAACTTTTTATTTTACATACAATTACGCTAAAATTCGTCATTTTTTTACTAAAAAACAGATTGGTACTATAAAAGATATACCAATCTGCTTATTTTTGTCAAGATTAAAGAATAAATTTGTCTATATCGTCTTCATGAATTTTCTCCACAAACTTTTCCTTTACATAAGTTTCGTTTATTACAATTTCTTGCTCTTCCATCTCTGGAATATTAAATGAAATGTCCTCAAGAAGTTTCTCCATAATAGTGTGGAGTCTTCTAGCTCCTATATTTTCAGTCTGCTCATTCATTAGAAAAGCCATAGTTGCGATTTCTTCAACAGAATCATCCGTGAAAGTAATTTTTATTCCTTCAGTTTCCAAAAGCATCTTATGTTGTTTCAATAAAGCATTCTCAGGTATAGTAAGAATTTTTACAAAAGAATCCTTTGTCAAATTCTCCAGCTCTACTCTGATTGGAAATCTGCCCTGAAGTTCAGGAATTAAGTCTGTTGGTTTAGAAATATGAAATGCTCCAGCCCCTATAAACAATACATGATCCGTCTTTACCGGTCCATATTTTGTGTTTACCACACTTCCTTCCACTATAGGAAGAATGTCTCTTTGGACTCCTTCTCTTGAAACATCAGCACCTGATTTATAGCTTGAGCCAGAAGCAATCTTGTCTATTTCATCTATAAAAATAATACCATTTTGCTCTGCATTTTCTAAAGCTTCCTCGGTTACCTGATCCATGTCTATCAGATTCTGTGCTTCTTGTTCCCTTAAAATTTTTCTTGCATCTTTTACTTTAACTTTCTTATTTTTCTTTTTTGGCGGCATCATATCACCAAAAATATTTCCAATAGCAATACCCATGCCTTCATTTCCAAGATCTAAATTATTTGTTTTAGGTGTTTCATTTACTTGAATTTCAATGTATTGTTCTTCCAACATTCCTGCTCTTAACTGCTGCCTTACTTGTTCTCTGGCAAGTTCTATATCACTTTTATCTGCATTTTTGTCCTCTTCAAGCTGAGGTTTTTGTGCCTGCTGATACCCTCCGCTTAATATAAAATCAAAAGGCGTTTTTAAAGTACTTCCACCAGAAGATGTAGATTTTTTCTTTCCAGGTATAATAGCTTCAATAATCTTTTCTTCCGCTATTTCTTCTGCTATTGAATATTTTTCCTGCAGCCGTTTCTGCTTCGTTATTCTAATAGAAGCCTCCACTAAGTCTCTAACCATTGAATCTACATCTCTTCCAACATAACCAACTTCAGTAAATTTAGTAGCTTCAACCTTTACAAACGGTGCATCCATAAGTTTCGCAAGTCTTCTTGCGATTTCAGTTTTACCACAACCCGTAGGCCCCATCATTAAAATATTCTTAGGGGTAATCTCTTCTCTCATCTCATCAGGCAAAAGACTTCTTCTATATCTATTTCTTAAAGCAATCGCTACTGATTTTTTTGCCTCATCCTGACCGATTATATACTTATCAAGTTCCGCCACAATCTGCTTTGGCGTCATATTGTATAGTTCTCCCATATTCAATCCCTCCTACAGTCTTTCTACTGAAATATTCTCGTTTGTATAAACACAAATAGAAGATGCTATTTTTAGTGATTCCCTAACAATATCCTCAGCCTTCATATCTGTGTGATTAAATAATGCATTTGCTGCTGCATAAGCAAAATTTCCGCCTGAACCAATCGCAATAAAATCCTGATCTGGTTCAATAACTTCACCATTTCCAGATATAAGCAGCATGCTCTCCTTATCAACCGCAATCATTAAAGCTTCAAGATTTCTCATAGCCTTATCTGATCTCCACATTTGAGCTAAAGCAACTGCTGCTTTTTTTAAATTACCGGAATGCTCTTCAAGCTTTTTTTCGAACTTTTCGGTTAATGAAAACGCATCAGAAACAGAGCCTGCAAAGCCTGTAATTACTGAGTTCTTATAAATTTTTCTCACCTTTTTTGCGGTATGTTTCATTACTGTAGTTTCACCCATAGTAACCTGACCATCGCCTCCAATGCAAATGTCGCCATCACCTCTTCTTACTGCTACTATAGTAGTTGCATGAAATTGTATCATCTAACCTTACCTCTCTTTCATATATTATTCTTTATACCCACATTCGCTGTTTGAACATGCCAAAGAGCTTGTTTTCGTTTTTTTCTCAATTAATATAGCGCCACATTCTGGACACTTTTTATTTGTAGGTTTACTCCAGAAAACTTGATTACACTCAGGGTAACCACTGCACCCATAGAACATTCTGCCATTTTTTCCTTTTCTAGCCACAATGTCACTGCCGCATTTTGGACAGGTAGCATCTACCTTTGTAATAATTGGTTTCGTGTTCTTGCACTCTGGATAACCTGTGCATGCAATAAAATCTCCAAACCTACCGCTTTTCTTCGCCATAGGCTTTCCACAGAGTTCACACATTTCTCCTGTCAGTTCATCTTCTAATTTAACTTTTTCAATTTCTTTATCCGCAATTTCCAATTCATCCTTAAGTATTTTGTAAAAATCACTAACTATATTTTTCCAATCTAAATTTTCTATTTCAATATCATCAAGGCGATCTTCAAGTTCCGCTGTAAATCCAACATCAACAATCTCCTTAAAATACTTTTCCATTAATTCTGTAACAATAAAGCCTAGATCTGTTGGAAATAAAGATTTCTTTTCTCTGGATACATATTTTCTATCCATAAGAGTAGCTATAATAGGAGCATACGTACTTGGTCTACCTATATTTTTTTCTTCTAAATCCTTTACCAGACTTGCTTCTGTGTACCTTGATGGAGGCTGTGTAAAGTTTTGGTCACATTGCAAATCTTGCAGATTTAATTTATTACCAACCTGAAGTTCAGGTAACATCTTTTCATGATTTTCTTCACCCGAATCCTGATATACTCTTAAATATCCATCAAACTTAAGTTTTGAACCATTTGCTTTTAAAGTATACTCGCCATTTTCTATTTCAACCGCCATAGAATCATATACTGCAGCTGCCATCTGGCTCGCCATAAATCTAGACCAAATCAATTTATATAAATTATATTGATCTTTTGTTAAAGATTCTTTTATTTCATCTGGAACTAAATCTATATAGCTGGGTCTTATGGCTTCATGAGCATCCTGCACGTCCTTTTTCTTATTTGAAAAAGAGTTAATTGCATAATACTTATCTCCATATTTTTCTTCAATAAATACTTTTGCTGCTGCTTTTGCTTCTTCTGAAATTCTTACAGAGTCGGTTCTGATATAGGTTACCAAACCAACTGTTCCATGTCCTTTAACTTCTATACCTTCGTATAATTGTTGAGCTATCATCATGGTTTTTTTAGTATAAAAGCCTAATTTATTTGCAGCATCCTGCTGCAGGCTACTAGTAGTAAAAGGTGCATAAGGTCTTTTATTTCTTTCTTTTTTCTCTACATTTTTTACAATGTAATCATGCTTATTCAATGCATCTACAACAGTATCAGCCATTTCTTTATTTTCGACAGTAATTTTCTTGCCCATATACTCGATTAATTTAGCAGTAAACTTCTTCTTTTCAGAGGATTTACCCTTTTGTTCATTCATATCAGAAAGTATAGCTGCAATATTCCAGTATTCTACGGGTTTAAAATCCTTTATAATATTTTCTCTATCGCAAATAAGCTTAAGTGCTGCAGATTGCACACGACCAGCACTTAAACCTCGTCTTATTTTTCTCCATAATAATGGACTAATCTGATATCCAACAAGTCTGTCTAAAACTCTTCTTGCCTGTTGTGCATCTACTAATTTTGTATCAATTGTTCTTGGATTTTTTACTGCAGTTTGAATAGCATTTTTAGTGATTTCATTAAAAACGATTCTGCAGGCTTTAGTAGGATCAATTCCCAAAAGATGAGCAATGTGCCATGAAATAGCTTCCCCTTCACGGTCCGGGTCAGTTGCCAGATATACTTTGTCAGCATTTTTTGCCTCTTGTCTCATAGCTTTAATAACATCACCTTTTCCTCTTATGGCTATGTACTGAGGTTCAAAATTATTTTCTAAATCTATTCCTAATTTGCTTTTGGGCAAATCCCTAACATGACCAACCGAAGCAACCACTTTATATTTGCTTCCTAAAAATTTACCTATTGTTTTTGCCTTTGATGGTGATTCCACAATCACCAAGTTTTTAGAGCTTGCCATATAATAATCCTCCTAAGGGAAATTTTTTCTTCTTATATTATTATCTCTATACAAAAAATGATTATATTTCTATTTTCATCAGTTTGCAATAAAAATTTTGCCAAGTGCCGAATAAACCACCCCTTTCATTTCTAAAATTGTAATGATGGCATTAACCTCTGAAATCTTCAAATTCATCTTTCTACATATGAAATCTACTGATACTTCTCCACATTCACTAATAATTTTCACCACCTTTTGCTCGTCTTTTCCAAGTTGCTCTATAATATTTGCTACATTCTTTTTATTTATTCCTAAAACGTTAAATATGTCATCAATTAAAGCCAACGGATATGCTCCATCCTGAATTAATTTATTTGCGCCTATAGAATAAAAACTGTTTATATTACCTGGAACTGAAAAAACAGTTCTACCTTGCTCCGCGGCTCTCTCTGCTGTAATAAGCGATCCACTATTTAGCCCTGCTTCCACAATTACAGTAGCCAGAGATAAACCACTTATTATTCTATTTCTGTGAGGAAAAGTAAATCTGCTTCCAGGGTATCCTGGTGGATATTCTGACATTAAAAGACCTTTTTGCACTATTTCATTTCTAAGCTCCCGATTAAAAGCTGGAAAGCAGATATCTATACCACATCCTAGCACCGCAATTGTGTTGCCATTTGCAGAAAGTGCTCCTTTGTGACTTGTGGAATCAATTCCCGCTGCCATTCCACTTACTACCGCTATGTCATTCTCTGCCAAACGCTTTCCAATTTCATACGCAGCCCATTTTCCATAAGATGAGGCTTTCCTTGATCCTACCACCGCCACTGCCGGAAACTCTGCCAATTTAATATTTCCTATAAAATAAAGTTGCTGCGGGGGGTCTTTTATATACTTTAATAAGCTAGGGTAATCTTCAGATTCTATAGATACTTTTTTAATACATTCCTTAATATCCATGCTTATTCACCTATTCCTTTTGTATTCCCCTTTAACATTCTGTATCTTAAAGCTTCTGCAACATGGATAGTTTGTATGTTGTCACTATTTTCTAGATCCGCAATCGTACGAGAGATTTTAATTACCTTACTATATGCTCTTGCACTTAGCGACAAAGCTTTAAATGCAGAGTTCATAAGATTTTCACTTTCTTGGTTCAGTTTGCAGTATTGTTTTATAAGAGCTGGTGTAAGCTGAGAATTAAATAAAATAGACTGTTTTTTATATCTTTTCATCTGTTTTTTCCTTGCCATTTCTACTTTTTTTCTCATTTCAAATGAACTTACAGAATCCAAATTTTGACTTGAAAAAAAATTAGATTCTATTGGCAACACTTGAACGTGCAAATCAATCCTGTCTAGTAATGGTCCTGATATTTTATTTTTATAATGGTTAATTTGTGTCTGACTACAAGTACACTCATGGCTTTGGCTTCCTAAATATCCACACGGACATGGATTACTGGCTGCTACAAGCATTACTTGACAGGGAAAGTTGTAATTTCCACCTGCCCTTGCAATTGTAACATGACTGTCCTCTAAAGGCTGTCTAAGCATTTCTAATATGTTCTTATTAAATTCACAAATTTCATCCAAAAATAATACCCCTAAATGAGCCAGCGACAATTCTCCCGGCATTGGTTTATTTCCGCCGCCTACAAGCGCTGCTCCTGAAATCGTATGATGAGGTGCACGAAAAGGACGCTCCGTTATCATTGGTAACTCTTTAGATAATTTCCCACCTATGCTATATATTTTGGTGACCTCCAAACATTCCTCATAGGTCATTTCAGGCATTACCGTAGGAATTCTTTTTGAAATCATAGATTTACCTGATCCTGGTGGTCCCATTAAAAGCAACCCATGGCCACCAGCGCAACAAATAGTCACTGCTCTCTTTACATTCTCCTGTCCTGCTACATCAGCATAATCAATACCATAATTTGTTTTATCATATACCATTTTACTTTTTCCCTTGTAAGGTGTAATTTGACTTATTTCGTTAAAATGTTCCACCAATTCCAAGAGTCTGCCTACAGGATATAATTCTACATCTTTTACAAGGGATGCCTCTGCAACATTATCTCTTGGCAAAACAATCTTATTAATTCCACATTCTTTAAGCCCTACAATTAGCGGTAGTGCCCCATCAATTCTGTTGATATTACCAGCTAAAGATAGTTCCCCCATAAAAGCATATTCTTTTAAGTTATTGCATTCTGGTATTATACCAATCGAAGCTAAAAGTCCCACTGCAATGGGTAAGTCAAAATGGCTTCCCTCTTTTTTAGTGTTAGCGGGCGATAAATTAACAGTTATCCTTTTAGCAGGGAACTTATAGCCTGAATTCATTATTGCATTTCTAACACGATCTTTTGATTCTCTTACAGTAATGTCAGGAAGCCCAACCATTACTAAAGATGGGAGCCCAGAAGACAAATCTGTCTCAACAGAAACTAACTTTGTCACTAATCCATATAGTGAACCCGTATAAACTTTTGATAACATTTTTAACCTCCTAAAATGCATTTTCTATGTGTCGTATATATGCTTTTTCACCTTGGTACAAAATCTCTACTACATCTATTCTTTGGGTTATATCAACCACATTATTTTTCATAGCATAAAAAGCTGCAACTCTTTTTATATGTACCTGCTTAGTTTTAGTAACTGCTTCGCAAGGAAGCCCATAATTTAAACTTCTCCTAGTCTTGACCTCCACAAAAACTAAAGTCCTATGTATACATGCAATAATATCAATTTCCCCCATTTTGCATCTAAAATTACGTTCAATCACTTGATAGCCCTTATTTTTTAAATAGTTGGCAGCAACCTCTTCCCCCTGTAATCCAAGACTCATTTGTACTCTCCTTCCTGTGTTTATATTTAATTGTATTTTTACTATATTTTATATTTAATGTAATAATTTGTCAATTAATATAAAATTAAAATCCGGTATTTGCTTATACCGGATAAATAATTATTTTAATGCAAATCTTTCTATGGCTATTGCTACACCATCTTCGTCATTCGTACCAGTTATGTATTTTGCCATTGCCTTGATTGATTCTTTTGCATTTCCCATTGCAACTGGCAGGCCTGCAACTTCCATCATAGCTTCATCATTAGGACTGTCACCACATGCCATAATTTGTTCTGTTTTTATTCCAAGTTTATTGCATAATTCTTTTAGAGCTGAAGCTTTGCTGGTGGTTGCCCCGCCAATTTCTAAATTATGTTCCATTGAACTGGTGATGGTAACGTCCTTAACACGCATGAGTTTTTCTCTCATAATTTCCTTATCCTTCTGATTTCCAAAATTAATATTTATATTTTCGATATTTTCTTTATTGTTAATCATCATGTTTAAAACATTTATGTAAGGTAGCCTTGTTCTTTTTACATATATTATGCTGCTTTCAGGAATTCCTACTTTTTCTAAGTTTTCAAAAGTACGTTTTTCTACATAAGCTTTCCCTTTTAAAAAAACTTCTACCATAAAATCATGCTGACTTAATAGCTTATATACACTCTCAAGGGCCTTGGGTTCAATACAATTCTCATAAATTATTTTTTCTTTCCTCAAATTAATAATCGCTGCTCCATTAGAAGTAATTGCATACTCAATACCTGATACTTTTAAAACTTCTTCTGGTAATGCAGAACAGACTCTGCCCGTAGCAATCACAACATGAATCCCTTTTTCAGTTGCTCTGTTTAAAGTTTTCTCAGTGAATGTAGTTAATTTTCCTTCACTGTTTAAAGTTGTTCCATCTAAATCTAATGCGATTAATTTAATTGCCATATACTCACCCTATTATATCTAAAAATTCTTGATTATATTTCCTTACAAACTTCATATTGCATGAATCTCCATGTCCTGGGTAGATGCTTATATCATTTTCCCACTTATCTATAATCTCTCTTATAGAATTTGCCATTTTAAAATCAGACCCATCTTTCAAATCCGTTCTTCCTAAGTCTACATTAAAAATAGTATCCCCAGTAAATACCAGCTTGCTCTTCTCAGAATAAAAGCATACACTGCCCTCTGTATGTCCTGGAGTATGCAGCACAATTAGCTCTTCTCCATCCAAATCGATCTTCATTCCGTGTTCCATTGTTATGTCAACTTTAGATTTATACAAATCTAAATCTCCCCAATGCATATAGACCGGACATTCTTTTATTTCACTCAATCGTTCAACTGCACCCGTATGATCATAGTGATGATGAGTAAGCAAAATCCCTTTGAGTTTTAATTTTAACTCCTTTATCTGCTTTACGAATTTGTCAGCATTGTATCCTGGATCTATTACAAAACAGTTCTCGCCTGTTTTTTGAAAAATAATATATCCATTACTTTCTAAGTTACCGCCTACAATTCTCTTTATTCTCATATTTATACCTCTTAATATGCATACTAATACCAAAACCACTCTTAATTTTAGACTATTTTACGCTATCTTGCAAATAAATGTTGCCAAAATAGAAAGAAGTGGTAAAATAGTTCTTACTACTGTTTGAGCAGTAGTACTTTATATGCAATCAGAAACTTCATATTTCAAGAAACAAATATTTAAAATAAAAGAGGAAATAAAATGAAAATAGCTATAGCGGGCGCAGGTAAATTAGGGCTAAAAATTGCAGAATCACTATTGGTAGGTAATCATTCTGTAACTATTATTGATAAAAATGATGAAATAACGCACAAATTAAACAGTCATATGGATATATTAACAGTCACCGCAAACGCTAAACAAATTAGCATTTTAGAGGAATTGAAAATTGGATCATATGATTATTTTCTTGCAGCTACTGACCGTGACGAAAAAAACATAGTAATAGCAAGTTTCGCAAAAAAATTAGGATGCCCAAAAGTAATTGCAAGAGTCAGAGATCCAGAGCACATGAATCAATTAGACTTTATTAAGGAAACCATGGGAATTGATTACATAGTTAATCCAGATCTTGCCATTACTGTTGAAATATATAAATATCTGGTTGAAAAATATACACTTAGTAACGGTATTTTTTCAAGTGGAAAAGTTTCATTACTTGAGTTCCCAGTTAAGAAAATGCCACAAATTATAGGAACTTCAATGGTTGATATTGGTAAATTATTTCCTGGCATGTTGATGGTTGGAATCTCCAGAAGTGGTAAGGTTATTGTCCCTCACGGTGATACAACAATTCAGCAGGGCGATGGCTTATATATTATAGGAGAAAGACAACCTATTCAGAAACTAGCTTCAAAGGTTCATGAAAAAGGTAAATATACTAATCTGCAGAAAGTTATGATAATTGGCGGGGGTAAAACTGGTCTTTACCTTGCAAAAAAGTTATCTGATTTTGGGATTAGTGTAAAAATTATAGAACGCGATAAATCTCGCTGTCATTATCTTTCAACACATCTTGATGATGTTATGATACTTCATGGTGATGCTACAGATATTAATTTACTTGAGGAAGAGAATCTCAATGATATGGATGCGGTAGTTACAGCAACAGGATTTGACGAAGAAAATCTTCTACTTGCACTTATGGCAAAGCAGCATAAAATTGAAGATGTAATAGCAAAAGTAAGCAGAGAAAGTTATGTTGGTTTAATTGAAAAAATGGGTATTGATATGGCTCTAAACCCATTAAATATTACTTCAGCAAGTATTCTGAGATTCATACAGGGGTCCAAGCGTGTTCTTTCATCCCAGCTTATACAGGGCCAGGCTGAAATTATGGAAATTATAGCCTCCAAACAAATGGCACTTGTTGGAGTCCCACTTAAAACCTTAAAACTCCCTGAAGGAGTAATTATTGCAGCCATTCATCGTGGTATGCAGGTTATCATTCCCTCTGGTGAAACAAGGATTCAAGAAGCTGACAAAGTTATTATCCTTTGTCTTTTATCTGAATTACCTGATTTAGAAAAGCTTCTTAGCAATAACAAAATTGGATTTTTAGGCAGGAGATAATTCATATGAATTTGAACATAAAAGCTTTTATTAGGTCTTTAGGTGTTCTTATGATGGTTATGGGGGCAGCAATGGTATTGCCTCTTATTGTTTCTGCTATTTATAATGAAATAGACATAGTTATAACCTTCATATACACCATTGTACCAGTATCCATAATAGGATTTTTAATATATTATAAAGTGGTCCCATCTCAAACACACCTAACTGTTCGAGATGGATTTCTTATTGTATCTGTTTGTTGGATATTAGCATCAATTATTAGTGCAGTACCTTTTGTATTGTCTGGTGCTATACCTAATATATTTGATGCATTCTTTGAATGTTCTTCTGGTTTAACAACCACAGGTGCAACATCATTGAAAGATGTTGAAGTTATACCTAAGGGATTACTTTTTTGGCGTGCATTTACGCACTGGCTAGGCGGCATGGGAATTCTAGTTTTTGCTGTTGCACTTCTTCCTTCCCTTGGAATTGGTGCTAATATTCTTGCATCGGCAGAAGCTCCAGGTCCTACGATGGATAAAATAACCCCTAAAATTTCTGATACTGCCAAAAACCTTTATAAAATCTATGCCGTAATTACCATTTTAGAAATTATTCTTTTAATGATGGCCGGAATGGATCTTTTCGATGCTAGCACACATACCTTTGGTTCTGTTGGTACTGGCGGTTTTTCAAACTATAATAATAGCGTTGCCCACTTTAACAGTGTACCAATTGAGATGATAATAACGGTATTTATGATATTATCAGGTGTAAACTTCAATCTTTATTTTTATAGCATTAGAAAATCTGGGGGAATAAGAAACCTACTTGCAGATGAGGAGTTCAAATTATATATTATTATAATAGTTGTCATTACTACTTTAATAAGCCTTAATCTATGGTTTACCCAAACCTATGACAATTTAGGCCAATCTTTTCGGTTTTCTATTTTTCAAACGGCTTCAATATTGACAACTACAGGATTTGCCACTGCAAATTATGATGTTTGGCCTACCTTTAGTAAAATGTTGATATTTACATTAATGCTTATTGGCGCCTGTTCTTCTTCAACAGCAGGAGGCGTTAAGGTTATAAGATTTTTGGTAGTATTAAAACTTATAAAACGAAGTATTCAGGTAAGATTACATCCCAATGCAATCATTTCAATAAAAGTTAATGATAAGAAACTAAGTATTGATACGGTTTCTGAAATTGCAAACTTTATATTTCTTCATATCCTAGTGGTTGCAATTTCTACACTTTTAGTAAGTCTTGACGGATTTGACATATTGACAAACTTAAGTGCAGTTTTAACCTGCATAGGGAACATAGGACCTGGCTTTAATCTGGTTGGTCCGGTTATGAATTTTAGTATATTTTCAAATCCGGTTAAGGTTTTATTATCTCTGGTAATGCTTGCTGGCCGTTTAGAATTATATACATTTATTATGCTTCTGATGCCTAAGTTCTGGCGGCAAGACAGATAATAGATTGAATTGAGGGAATTATTATGTCGTTTAATTATCGTGCTATTTTTAAAATAGTATCTATTGTACCTATAATTATAGGTATGGCTATGTTTATACCTATGACTACTGCGTTTTATTACAATGAATGGACTGAATTCAAAGTCTTTTTTATAATAGCAGTAGTAATGATAATTGTTTCATGTCTGTTATTCCGTTATTTACTGCGTGCTGCAGGACCTATACGTATGCGAGATGGATACCTTATTGTTACTTTATGCGGAATTACGGCTTCTGTTTTAGGTGCCTTACCATATCTAGCATCAGGGCAGACAACATCTATAATCGATTCTCTTTTTGAATCTATAGCCTCCTTTACTACTACTGGTTCGACTCTTTTTAATTTAGATACAATTCCTAAGAGTTTACTAATATGGAAAGGTGTCTGTAACTGGTTGGGTGGTTTAGGAATATTGGTATTAACAATATCTGTATTGCCTGCCTTGGGAATTGAAGGGAAGACCTTAGCACAAGTAGAAGTCCCTGGTCAAATTTTAGGTAAAATCACTAATCGCGCCTCGGATTCGGCCAAATATTTATATTTTATATATATTACTTTTACTATAATAGAATTTGCATTGCTTGTTGCCGGCCCTATGAATATATTTGATGCCATGATAAATACTATGGATAGTGTAAGTACAAGTGGATTAGGCAGCATGAACCATGCATTTTCATATTATAACAGTTTCTATAATGAAGTAGTTATAGTTACCTTTACATTGCTTACTTCCGTGAATTTTACCCTGTATTTTCTTATTATTCATGGCAATTGGAAAACTGTTTTAACAAATATAGAGCTTAGGACCTTCTTTATTATCATTATATTAGGTTCAATATTTGTTGCATCAAATTTATATTTTACAAAAACCTATGGATTTACAGAGTCAATAAGATATGGTATCTTTCAAGTTGTTTCTATGGCTACCACCTCAGGTTTTTCAATTATAGGGCATGCAGATTGGCCTGCTTTCAGTATTGGAATATTAATAGTACTAATGATGATTGGTGGCTGCTCTTTCTCTACTAGTGGTTCCTTAAAGGTAGTAAGATTTCTTGTAATGTGTAAACTAGTTACAAGAGGATTTACACGACGAATGCATCCACGTTCAGTTGTTGCTGTAAAAATAGGAAGTCATTCTATTTCAGC
Source organism: uncultured Aminipila sp. (assembly GCA_963524205.1). GTDB lineage: Bacteria > Bacillota > Clostridia > Peptostreptococcales > Anaerovoracaceae > Aminipila. Next base: position 117,894 of record CAURED010000008.1, on the reverse strand, counting down.
TCTGAGAGTATCCTATGTCACTGTTTTTATAATGGTTTATTTTATACTTTTAGTAGTAGGCAGCATTCTTTTATCACTGCAGAATCTTGATTTTATAACGACACTATCTTCTGCTATCGCTATGCTTTCCAATGTAGGAATTGGATTAGGTGATGTTGCTACAGGAAATTTCAGTATTTACTGCAGACCTTTGCGATTAGTTTTATGCTTTCTTATGATTGCAGGCAGATTAGAACTTTTTACAATTATAACATTGTTTATGCCTTCATTCTGGAACCCAGACAAGCACCGAAACTATTAATTGAATATTTTTTTTAAAATAGTGCAAACTACTAAAGTAGTTTGCATTTTAATTTGCATACTTAAAATCCATTTAATGATTTTGAAAGGAGTTTTTCTTATGTTGGTAAAAGACATTATGACCTCTTGTGTCAGTTGTGTAAGACCTGACAGTCCTCTTTCACAAGTTGCAAAACAAATGAAACAAGAAAACATTGGTTCTATTCCAGTTTGCAACGATTCTGGCCGTGTACTTGGAATAATTACAGATAGAGATATTGTTCTACGTTCTGTTGCAGAAGATAATAACAATCTAAAAGCTCAGGATATTATGTCACAAAATATTACCTGTGCTACACCAAGTATGAATGCCCACGATGCTGCTCTTTTGCTTTCTAATAATCAAATAAGACGCTTACCTGTAGTTTCCAATGACAGACTTGTAGGTATTGTATCTTTAGGCGATATTGCACAAAAAAATATATTAGTTGATGAAGCAGGAGATGCACTCTCTGCTATATCAAAACCAAACGGCTTGAGTTAAACTCAAGCCGTTTCTTCTTCTTCTGCTATTATAAAATCTATTTCTCTATCTTCAACATTAGCTCTTGCCACCTGTATTTTTACCTTATCTCCAAGTGCATAAATTTTATTTGTACGCTGCCCTATAAATCTGTATTTTACCTGCTCATAATCGTAATAATCGTCAGTTAAGTTTTCTACCCTTACTAAGCCCTCAATGGTATTCGGTAGTTCAACATAAAAACCATAATTGGTAACTCCACTTATGACACCTTCAAAACATTCTCCAATATGATATGACATATATTCTGTTTTCTTAAGTTTTTCAACTTCGCGCTCTAATTCCTGAGCATGTCTTTCTGCTTTTGATGAAAGCTCAGAAGCTATGTCAACCTTTTTCTTAAGCTGTTTAATTCGTTTATCACTTATATTTCCATTGATTACTTCTTTAATTATACGATGTATAATTAAATCTGGATACCGTCTTATTGGAGAAGTAAAGTGGCAATAAAATTTAACGCCTAAACCAAAATGGCCATCACAAGAAACATCGTAAAATGCTTTTTTCATTGATCTAAGCATAACTGTATTAACAACATTCTCATAAGACTGGCCTTTTACTTCTTTAAGCATGTCACTAAGCACTCTTGGATGGATATTTTCTGTATTTCCCTTCATAGAAATGCCAAAACCCCTAACAAAGCTTTTAAATTCGTCCATGCGATCTGGAGCCGGCTTTTCATGAACACGATAAACAAAAGGTGTCTCTAGCCAGTAAAAATGCTCTGCAATAGTTTCATTGGCAATAAGCATAAATTCTTCAATTATCCGATTTGCTATTCGTCGTTCTGCAGTTTCCACTGTAACAGGAATACCAGCGTCATCCAGAGTAATATACGCTTCATCAAAATCAAAATCTAGACTTCCTCTAAGATCTCTCTTTTTATGAAGTTTATCCGCTAATTCCTTCATATTTAATATCTCTTTATAAATATCATCATATTTAGATATTAAATCTACAGCATTTTCTTCAATCATATCTGAAACGTCATCATATACCATACGATGTGCTGAATGAATAATGCTTTTGTAGACATCATGATTAACAACTTCTCCTGTAGAATCTATTTCCATTGATACAGAAAGAGTTAGTCTGTCTACATCAGGATTAAGACTACAGATTCCATTGGAAAGTGCTTTTGGTAACATAGGAATAACCTGATCTACCAAATAAACACTAGTTCCTCTTTTTAATGCCTCTTTATCCATTGATCCATCTTCAGTTACATAATGACTTACATCTGCAATATGGACACCTAATAGATAATTACCATTTGGAAGTTTTTCTATAGAAATAGCGTCATCTAAATCTTTTGCATCTGCCCCATCTATAGTAATAATTTTCTTATCTCTAAGATCAACTCTACCCTTATATTCTTCCTCTGTTATTGGCTTAATTCCTTCTTCAGTTAAAAGTTTTATTTTAGAAACAGCTTTTGCTTCTGCATTAACTCTGCTTGGAAAAGTCTGAAACAAATTATATTGTCTTATTAGTGCTTTAATATCTCCTCCGGTTTCTCCAAATCTACTGATTACTTCAGTGATTTTTCCTTCTGCACTATTACCATCTTCAGGATATTTAGTTATTTCAACAACTACTTTATCTCCCGTTTCAGCATTTTTCCAATCGTTTTTCTTTACAAAAACATCTTCATTATTAAAATGCTTATCATCTGGTACAACAAATCCAAAACTTTTATTCTTTTGAAAAGTACCTATAATTTCTTTTACACCATGAATTATTATTTTATCTACAATGCCTTCACGTGATTTATTATCATTGTTTGCTGGAAACAATATCACAGACACTGTATCTCCATTCATGGCACCATTTAAATTTTTACCTGCAATAAATACATCTTGCATATTTTTTTCATTTACATCTTGTTCTTCTTCATTAATTATAGGTGTAACGAAACCAAACCCCCTTTTATGTTTTGATAATACACCTTGTATTACTTCTGCATTTTTAGGTGGCAGTTTTTCTTTTTGTTTTATAAATGTTATATCCGTTTTTTTATTTTCTTTTTTCGTCTTATCAAATATCATTTTACTCATATATTCAGTATACCACAATTTAGAAATATATGCCTTTTTTTTAAAAGCATATTCATATTTTTCATTTTAAAATATAAAGGATGGCATCAGCCACCCTTTATACTTTTATTGATTATAAGTTATTCGTGTTTTTATTAACTGCGCCATTAGTTGTTACTAGATCTTTAGCTGCATTGCCTGCATTATCAGCAGCATCTTCAAGATTATCACCGGCTTTGTTTAAATTATTGTCATTATTATTACCAGCAGCATTGTCTCCATTATTGTCTGTTACAGTATTAGGTGTTTTAGGATTTAATAATGTTCCGTCATTACTACTGCATGCTGCAAATGCCATTAAAACGATAACCAATAAAAGTCCTAGAAAAATTCGTCTTTTTCTCAATTGCTTCAACTCCTCTCTTTTTACTCAATCTTAGTATTATCAAAATATTGCTTTTTACTCTAAATAAAATCGAAAAAATAAAACCAAAATTCACTAATTAATGTTTATTTTTAAAAAATATGATAGATTATTGAGTGAAACATTCATTTCATACGAATATATATATGAAGGACTTCAAAAAGAGAAATTTACAAATAAAAATTTTCAACTTCGTACGAAAAGGTGAGGTAAACATGAATGACGACAATCAATTAATATTGCTTATAAAAAACAATCCACATGAAGGATTATCAAAAATAATTGATTTATACGGTGGCACCGTAAAATGGATTGTATTAAAAATACTTGGCAGTTGTAATTCTCAGGATATAGAAGAATGTGTTTCTGATATATTTGTTAAACTTTGGAAAAATATAGATAATTTTAAAACCAACAATAATATATCTTTGAAAAGTTATTTATATGGAATAGCAAGACATACGGCTATTGATTATCTAAGGAAAACTAAATCATATATCGATGTAATTCCTATTGATGAAAATGATATTGGCTTTTCTATAGACTTTGCAGATCAACTTGCAAAAGAAACTAACTCCAGAATTCTTCAAGAAGCAGTTGAAGCGCTTCCAGAGCCAGACAGGAATATATTTATTCTTAGGTACTATTTTCAGGAGCGTGTAAATTCTATTGCTGAATCACTTTCTCTAAGCCCTAAAACTATTGAAAACAAATTATATCGTGGAAAAAAAGTGCTTAGAGAGGCTTTAATCGAAAGGGGAATTATTATATGAAAAAGTTAGAGGATATTATGGCACATTATAACTTAAAAGACGAGGATATCATGGAAAACGAGCCACTTTCTGCTGGTGAAAAAGATAAAATTCTTCAAAAAACCCTAGCTAAAGCTGAATTAATTAAAATACCAAAAAAAGCACATAGAAAAAAAATTATTATTCTGGTAGCCGCCTGTATAACTATATTTGCTCTAGGCGCAGTTTCTTTTGCTGCTACCACATTAGACGGCAATCTTTTAAACTTCTTTCATCCTCAAAACCAGGAAGAAACGGATTTATTGAACAACCTAGGAACAGTTATTGATAAACAGGTTACAGAAAATGGCCTTACCATAGATGTTAAAGAAGCTTTAGGTGACAGGAATGCTGTGTATGTAATGTTTGACTTAATTGCTCCTGAAGGGACCGTACTTGATAAAGAACAATATACCTTTGTAAGTCAAATGATTGATGTTGAGAAAGGTTTTAGCCTGATACATGGTATAGGATATAGTTTCGAATGCCTGGAGGATGTAAATCCAAATGATAACATTAAACCTATGATGTTATGCCTAAGTTCAAGTGAAAATCTTGTGAAAAAAAACATGACCTTTAGATTTAAAGATTTTTCCAGCTATAAAACAGAAGAAGAATTAAAAAATAGACCTGAAACGGTTGTAGGTACTCCTGGTGGCGAAAATGATGTATATAATATTCTAATACCAGGGAATTGGGAAATAACATTTCCTCTTAATTATACGGATAATACTGCCGTTTATAAATTAAATGAGAAATTACAATATAAAGATATTTCATTTAAAGTTAAAGAGGTCAGACTGTCTCCTATATCTATCAGTATGACATTAAGCTCCTTATTAAATGACAGAAGTGATTCCATCCATGATGCACCGTTGATTATTCACATGAGAAACGGCGAAACTATAAATGCTGATTATGGCAGCCGTGGAACTAGTTCTAATGGATTAAAAACTGTAGTAGATGCTCAATTCAATGAAATAGTGAACCCATCAGAAATCGAATCTATTGAGTACTGTAGTACTATATTACCAATTCAATTATAGATAATTATCACTAATATAGTAAAAGCAAAGCCATAAGGAGACGGCTTTGCTTTTATATTTTTTGCATTTTAGAAAATGTGCTGAAAAAATCTATACTTCAACAGTCCAGCCAAGTTTATCCTCAACTTCGCCAATTTGAAGTCCATAAAGTTCGTCATAAAGTCTTTGAGAAAGTTCCCCAATCTTACCTTTATTTATAACAACCTTTTCACCTTTCCATGATAGCTCACCTACAGGCGATATTACAGCTGCAGTGCCCGTTGCAAACATCTCAACCATCTTTCCTGATTTCCCAGCCTCGAAGACATCTTCAATAGTCATTCTTCTTTCAGAAACTTTCATTCCCCATTGTTTTAGAAGGTTTATTACAGAATCTCTAGTTATGCCTGGCAAAATAGTTCCTGTAAGGGGAGCCGTTATTACCTCGTCTCCGATTTTAAAGAATGCATTGGAAGTACCAATTTCCTCAACATATTTTCTTTCTACACCGTCAAGCCATAAAACTTGCTCATATCCGCTCTCATGAGCCTTTTCCTGTGATCTAAGTCCAGCAGCGTAATTGCCCCCTATTTTAGCAAATCCTGTGCCTCCTGGAGTAGCTCTTACAAATTCATTTTCAACATAAATTTTGGTTGGTGCCAGACCTCCAGCATAATAAGGACCTACAGGGCTTAATATGACCATAAATAAATAATGTTCTGCAGGTCTTACTCCAAGAAATGGTTCATCTGCAATAATAAATGGCCTGATGTATAATGATGTCCCCTTCTTATTAGGAATCCAATCTTTATCTACTTCCACTACAGCTTTTACAGCTTCAACAAATAATTCTTCATCTATATGTGGAATGCACATTCTTTCATTAGTATTTGTAGTTCTCTTTGCATTCATATCTGGTCTGAATAAAAGTACTCTTCCTTCTTTTGACTTATATGCCTTTAACCCCTCAAACATTTCCTGTGCATAATGAAAAACTGCTGCTGCAGGATCAATCTGTAGTGGAGCATATGGCTGCACTCTGCCATTATGCCAGCCTTTTTCTGGGCTGTATTCCATAATAAACATATGGTCTGTAAAAACTTGCCCAAAACGTAATGTATCTGGATCTGGTTTTTGTTTTGGATTTGTTGTTTTAGTTATTGAAAAATTACATTTCATGACTATCCTTCCTCTCTTGCCTCTATATATTTCAAATATGTTAATTTGTTTTATTCCATATTATAATAATACCTATTTTTTAATTAGTCAATGGTTTTTTGTTATTTTAAACAACATATTTTATACTTTTTTGTTTATTCATACAAACTTAATTGTTTGATTGCAAAAAATATATAGCCATTTTTTAGTGGCTATATAGCATTTTAATTTTTCCCATTTACTTATCTGCCCTATAAAAAGTAATCATTAACGCCGCAGCTATCAACGCCATAGCGCTGCCAAAGTAAAATGGTGCTTGATTTCCCACATTATCATATAGTGCTCCCGCAATTAGGCTGGCTGGCAGTAATGTTATTCCAACTAAACAATTGTACATGCCCAAACCCGTGCCCCTTTTGTCTTTAGGTATTAAGTCAGACACCAAAGCTTTTTGAATTCCATCGGTGGTAGCACTATATAAACCATAAAGTGCAAATAGGCCCACAAGTACTACAATAGAATTTGTTTTTCCAAAGCCAAAATAAATAATTGCATATAATATATAACCAAATATAATAATTTTTTCTCTTCCTATTCTGTCTGAAAGCATTCCTGCAGGTACTGCAAATATTACTGAAACTGAGTTAAAAATCAAATATATTATAGGAATGAATGCTGCAGTGACTCCCACATCAGCAGCTTTAACAAGAAGTAATGCATCCGTTGAATTTCCCAAAGTAAAAATAAATATAATCACTAACAAAGCATAATATTTAAGGGAAAAATCTCTAAATGTAATTTTACCTAAAGGCTTAACATTCTGCTGTTTTATTTCATCTACAAAAGTTATAATACAAGCAAGACCTATTATACCTGGAATTGCTGCTATCAGAAAAATTTTTCTATAATCCTCAGGGAAAACTAACAAAATGCCAGATGCCACAAGGGGCCCTAATACGGCACCACAGTTGTCCATTGCTTTGTGAAATCCAAAGTTCTTTCCCTTTTCATGTTCTTCAGCTGAAGCAGCGATTAAGCTGTCTCTCGGTGCTGTTCTGATTCCTTTACCTACTCTTTCAGTAAATCTTATAAAAAGAACCTGTATAGGTGATCCCGCAAAAGCAAATAAAGGGGAAAGCATAGCTGTAAAGCCATACCCTATAATCATGAATGGTTTATTTCTCCGAATTTTATCACTCCACCATCCTGATAATGCTTTTATTATAGAAGCCGTACTTTCAGCTATACCTTCGATTAGGGACAGTTCCATTTTGCTTGCCCCAAGACTAAGCAAGAACATTGGCATCACTGCATATATCATCTTCGTTGTAGTATCCATAAAAAAGCTAGTAAGTCCAATAAAAAAAATATTTTTACCCAGTCCAAAAATTTTATTTTTTCTTTTATTTTGCGTCTTCATTTTTATTTCGCTCCGGAAGTTCTTTTACTCTTTACACTTGCTATTTTTATCCATAGTAGATCTAATTGCATGCTGACGACATGCTTTTATACATTTACCACAGCGTATACAATCAAAACTATTTGGTTTTTCGTACACCGGTATTTCAACCGGGCATGCTATCTTGCAGCTTTCACACTTCGTGCATTTTTTCTGATTTATATTAAACCGATAAAACGATATGGGGTTAAAGCATCCATAAATGGCTCCTAAAGGACATAAATACTTGCAAAATGGTCGATAAGAAATCAATGACAACACTATTACTAAAATTAATATGAGGCTCTTCCATGTAAACAGCCATCCCATTGCTTCACCCAGACTTGGATTTAATAATGCCAAGGTCCAGCCTCCCATTAATGTCCCTGAAGGACAGATAAATTTACAAAACCAAGGATTCCCCTGTCCTATTATATCTACTACAACTAATGGCAGAATTACCACAAATACTGTTAAAACTATGTATTTTAAATATCTAAGATATTTATGTCCTGGAAGATTCTTTATTTTTTTATAAAATGGTATTTTATAAAGTAAATCTTGAAATAATCCAAATGGACAAAGCCACCCACAGATAAATCTTCCAAAAGCAGCTCCAAAGGCAAACAAAAATCCCACTGTATAAAAAGAAAACTTATAATTTGAACTTCCTAAAACGGCTTGCAAAGCCCCTATAGGGCAAGAACCTAAGGCTCCAGGGCATGAATAGCAGTTTAGTCCTGGAACACATGCCTCCTTCAAATTCCCTTGATATATTCTGCCATTTTTAAATCCTGTAACATATCCATTTGTCAGGGCTGTGAATGAAATCTGCACTACAGTTCTTATATGCTCTTTTAATTTTACTATTAAATCAACCAATTCCAATACACTCCAGACATATTCTAATAGCTTTCTGTAATACTACAGCACTTTCCCCATCTACTACTCCAATAATAATAAATAATATTCCTATAGCAAAAAAAATGCCTCCAATAAAATTCTTTTTCATTTGGGTTTAGTCCTTCCTTTTATTTGATTATAACTTTATTTGTTACAGTTATAAATGTCAATATCAATTTGAATAGTATTTAACCAAACAAAAGAGTTGTCTTAATAAAAAATTTATTTGGACAACTCTTTTATCTTTTTAATTTATTCTATTTTCAACCATCTGCACAAAATATCTATGTACGGAAGTATCTTTAGTCAGTTCAGGATGGAAAGACATAGCCAGTTGATTTTTATAACGTACTGCTACTATTTTTTTATCCACTTTTGCAAGTACCTCAACGTCACGTATGGTTTCTGCAATATACGGTGCCCTGATAAAAGTCATGGGTACTTTTCCTATTCCTTTCATATCCTCTACAGTTTCAAAGCTTCCCAACTGTCTTCCATAGGCATTTCTCTTAACTGTTACTGGCAATGTTTGAAAATGCCTTGTCTTATCATTTTCAAGTTTATCCGCCAGCAATATTAATCCTGCACATGTTGCCAGAACAGGTGTACCCTGTTCAATTTTATCCTTTAAGGTCTCAAATAAATTTAATTCTCTTAATAACTTTCCCATTACGGTACTTTCACCACCTGGTAAAACCAACCCGTCAAAATTTTGTAGTAAATCACTGCTCTGACGAATTTCAAAACAGTCTACACCTAAATCATGAAGTACTATTTCATGTTCGATAAAAGCACCCTGAACTGCCAATACAGCTATTCTCAATTTATTTGCCCCTCTCTGCCATCAATAGCTCTATTTCCTGTTCATTAATGCCAACCATTGCTTCACCCAAGTCTTCTGATAAATGTGCTATTAATTTTGCATCCCTATAATTTGTAACCGCCTTAACAATTGCCTCTGCTCGTTTTGCCGGATTTCCTGACTTAAATATTCCGGAGCCTACAAAAACGCCTTCCGCTCCAAGCTGCATCATTAGTGCTGCATCGGCAGGTGTTGCTACTCCGCCTGCTGCAAAGTTAACAACAGGAAGTTTACCATTTTCATGTACATATTTAACTAAGTCAAAGGGCACTTGTAATTCCTTAGCTATATTAAATAGTTCATCTTCTCTGGTATTCTGAATCCTGGCAATTTCTCTGTTCATCATACGCATATGCCTTACAGCCTGAACTATATCTCCGGTTCCTGGTTCTCCTTTTGTTCTAATCATAGATGCCCCTTCATTAATTCTTCTAAGGGCTTCTCCTAAATCCTTTGCGCCACATACGAAAGGGACTTCAAATTTTGTTTTATCAATATGAAATACGTCATCAGCCGGTGAAAGGACTTCGCTTTCATCGATATAATCTATTTCCATAGCTTCAAGAAGCTGAGCCTCCACAAAATGGCCTATTCTGCACTTTGCCATAACAGGTATAGTTACAGCCTCTTGAATGCCTTTAATCATTTTAGGATCACTCATTCTGGAAACTCCACCTGCAGATCTAATATCGGCCGGTATTCTCTCAAGTGCCATGACTGCACATGCACCAGCTTCCTGCGCAATTTTCGCCTGCTCAGGGGTTGTGACATCCATAATTACTCCACCTTTTAACATCTGTGCCAACTGCTTATTTAATTCATATCTATTGTTCTCACCCATCGTTATTTTCTCCATTCAATTTTTAATTAAATGAGTTTGCGCGCACCACCCATAACAATTTTCTTACATTTATTATTATACGCCTTATTGATATTTTTAAAATATGCAATTTCAACTATTTTAATACATACAATTCGAGTTTTTATTGCTTTATTTTGGATTTTTATAGGTATTGTAATTTTTAATTATTTATTTTGATATATACAGTTTCAGAATTTGTTTTCTAGATATTTCTAGATATACAATCCTCCATTAATATTTATAACCTCACCTGTTGAAAATTCATCCTCAGCTAAAAAAAGAACTGCCCTTGCTATGTCTTCAGGTCTGCCCATCTTTCCCATTGGAGTTTCCGCCATTAAAAGCCTTTTATCTTCTTTACTTAGTTCTTTATTCATATCCGTATCAATAGCACCTGGTGCTATACAGTTAATTTGTATTCCAGAAGGAGCCATTTCTTTTGCCAAAGCTTTTGTAAAGCCTATAATTCCTGCTTTAGCCGCTGAATAATGTACCTCACAAGCTCCACCAGTAACACCCCAGATAGAAGAAATGTTAATGATTTTGCCACTCTTATTCCTAAGCATATATTTTATTACACCTTGGGTACATAAATACACAGATTTTAAATTTATTGACAGCATTTTGTCCCAATCCTCTTCTGTCATATCTATAAACTGCTTAAATTGTGAAACTCCTGCATTATTTATAAGAATGTCCACCCCACCTATCTCTGACATCATTGCTTCCACGTCACCCTTTTTAGAAACATCAGCCTGAATAGGAATAATCGTATGCCCCTCTTTTTTCACATCATTTTCAAGAAGATTCAACTCATTATAATTTTTATTATAATTTGCATATACCATATAATTATTTTGTGCAAACATTTTGGCTATAGCAAATCCAATGCCTCTGGAAGCCCCTGTAACTAAAACTTTTGCCCTGTAAAACCTTTTCTCCATATTCTTTCACTTCTTTCATTTTACTATTAAATATAAAATTTATTATCCCTAAAAAAAATACCGCTTCTTGCGAAGCGGTATAAAAAAATCGACTAGATTTATTATATGTGTTAGATTAATCCACCAATAGCTACGAATAAAGGAGCAAACACTACTGATACGATTGTCATAAGCTTAATTAAGATATTGATTGATGGACCAGATGTATCTTTGAATGGGTCACCTACTGTATCACCAACAACTGCAGCCTTATGAGGTTCTGAACCCTTACCACCAAAGTTTCCTTCTTCAATATACTTCTTTGCGTTATCCCAAGCACCACCAGCGTTAGCCATCATAATAGCTAATAATACACCAGCAGAAAGCGAACCAGCAAGCATACCACCTAGTGCTTCAGTACCAAGAACAATACCTACTGCTAAAGGAGCAATAATTGCAAGTAAACCCGGAGCGACCATTTCCTTAAGTGCAGCCTTTGTTGAAATATCTACGCATCTCGCATAGTCAGGCTTTGATGTTCCTTCCATGATTCCCTTATCAGCTCTGAACTGTCTTCTTACTTCTTCAATCATCTGATTAGCAGCCTTACCAACTGAATTCATAGTCATAGCTGAGAATAAGAATGGCAGCATAGCTCCAATGAACAATCCAATAATTACGATTGGGTCAAGTAAACTAATATTAGTTAGACCAGCAACTGTTGCATAGGCAGCAAATAGTGCAAGTGCAGTCAGTGCAGCAGAAGCAATTGCAAATCCTTTACCAATAGCAGCTGTTGTATTACCTACAGCATCAAGCTTGTCCGTAATACCTCTAACGTCATGTGGTAGATCACTCATTTCTGCAATACCACCAGCATTGTCAGATACAGGACCATAAGCGTCAACTGCAACAGTCATAGCTGTAGTTGAAAGCATACCTACTGCAGAAAGTGCAATTCCGTATAAACCAGCGAACTGGTATGCAAAATAAATACCAATTGCGATAAATATAATTGGCCATACTGTTGATAACATACCAACGCCAAGACCGGATATAATTGTAGTAGCAGCACCAGTCTGTGACTGTTCTGCAATGTTCTTTACATGCTTATAATCAGCAGAAGTGTAAATCTCAGTAATCTTACCAATTGCAATACCAACGATAAGACCTGCTATGATTGCGATAGCGTAGTTGTAGCTATCTAACATTGTCTTTGATAATACAAAAGAAGCAATAATTACAATTATACCTGAAATATATGTTCCCATATTAAGAGCCGCAGCTGGGTTTCCACCCTCTTTGCCTCTAACTCCCATAATACCAATAAGTGATGCAATAATACCTATAGCAGATAGAGCAAGTGGGAATAAAGCCGCAGCTGTTTCATTGAAAGCTCCAGCTGAATTTGCCGCTGCTACAGCTGCAAGAGTAATTGCTGAAATAATTGAACCAACATATGATTCAAAAAGGTCAGAACCCATACCAGCAACGTCACCTACGTTGTCACCTACGTTATCTGCAATAACTGCAGGATTTCTAGGATCATCTTCAGGAATACCTGCTTCAACCTTACCAACAAGATCAGCACCAACGTCTGCAGCCTTCGTATAAATACCGCCGCCTACACGTCCAAATAGTGCCATTGATGAAGCTCCTAGTCCAAAGCCTGTGATACACTGTACTACAGTTGCAAGATCTAAAACAATACATACTACACTTAATCCTAAAAGGCCAAGTCCTGTTACACAAAGACCCATAACAGCACCAGATCTGAAAGCAACCTTAAGTGCCTTGCTCATGCCTGATTCCATCGCTGCATTTGCAGTTCTTACATTACCCTTTGTAGCAACAGTCATCCCACAGTAACCTGCAAGGACTGATAGTAATGCACCTATAACATAAAGTATTGCTGTTGTCCAGTTTTGTAAACCAACACCAATTAGTACAAATAGTACTCCAATAACGATTACCATTGTCTTGTATTCTCTTCTAAGGAATGCCATCGCGCCTTCTCTGATGTATCCGGCGATCTCCTTCATTCTTTCATTGCCTTCATCAACTTTACTAATCCATGATGAAAGGCCATAAGCGAATACTAGAGCAATGATTGCTGCAGCGACTGCTGCGATTGCAAAAATACTCATAATAATTCCTCCTTGTTACTTTTAACGACAGTTAAGAGGCGTCCTTGACACCTCTTAAATTAAAAGTAATATTTAATTTTAATAATGAACAAATATAATAATGATTATACCTAATCAATTATTCAATAGTAACTAATGCTAATGAAACAACAATAAAGCAAACAGCTGCTCCTGTAGCAATTTTACTTAAAATAGCTTCATATCCCTTACTCTTCTTCTTGCCAAATAGCTGTTCTGCACCGCCGCCGATTGAACCGGACAGTCCTGCACTGTTTCCTGATTGCAATAAAATACTTGCAATAAGAATAACGCTAGCCACTGCAAGCACTACCATAAGAAATGTTTTCATATCTGCACCTCCTATACATGATTAACTTCTAGAGTCTACCATATGTCCCTCAAAAAATCAAGGCTTTTTTCCCTAATCTAATAGAAAAAAGCCTTTTGATTTACATTTTTTTCATACTTCTATCCGTATTATTTTATGTTGTAGAATGCGGACATACCAGCATATTGACCGGATATATCTAGTAATTCTTCAATTCTTAGCAACTGGTTGTATTTTGCAATTCTGTCAGTTCTTGAAAGTGAACCAGTCTTAATCTGACCTGCATTTAATCCAACTACAATGTCTGCAATTGTAACATCTTCTGTTTCTCCACTTCTGTGGGACACAACAGCAGTGTACCCAGCCCTCTTAGCCATTTCAATAGCATCAAAAGTTTCTGTAAGGGTGCCAATTTGATTAACCTTAATTAGGATTGAATTTGCAATACCCTTCTGTATTCCTTCTGCTAGTCTTTCTGTGTTCGTTACAAATAAATCATCCCCGACTAACTGAATTTTATTTCCAAGTCTTTCAGTAAGAAGCTTCCATCCATCCCAATCATCTTCAGCAAGACCATCTTCAATAGAAATAACTGGATATTTTGAAACAAGCATTTCGTAATAAGCAACCATTTCTTCAGCAGTTCTTGTTATGCCTTCACCTGTTAAGTTATATGCCTTTGTTTTTTCATCATAAAACTCACTTGCTGCAACATCAAGAGCTATCTTAATATCCTTACCTGATTTATATCCAGCTTTTTCAATTGCTTCAATAATAACCTGAATAGCTTCTTCATTGGTTGTAAGATTAGGTGCAAACCCGCCTTCATCACCAACAGCAGTATTCATTCCTTTTCCCTTAAGAACAGATTTAAGACTATGGAATACCTCAGCACCCATTCTTAACGCTTCTCTGAAAGAAGAAGCACCTACAGGCATAATCATAAATTCCTGAATATCAACAGTATTGTCAGCATGAGATCCACCATTTAAAATATTCATCATTGGTGTAGGAAGAGTCTTTCCATTCACACCTCCAAGATACTGGAACAAAGGAAGTCCTAAACTGTTTGCAGCAGCATCAGCAGCAGCCATTGATACAGCCAAAATTGCGTTTGCACCCAGCTTACCCTTATTTGGAGTTCCATCAAGCTCAATTAAAAGTTTATCTAATCCAACCTGGTCAAGTACATTATAGCCTATGATTTCCTCTGCAATAATGTCGTTAACATTTTCAACTGCTTTTAAAGTTCCTTTTCCTAGATATCTTTCCTTGTCGCCGTCTCTAAGCTCAACGGCTTCATGTACACCTGTTGAAGCTCCAGAAGGAACAATCGCTCTTCCCATGCTTCCATCTTCAAGATATATTTCAACCTCTACAGTTGGGTTTCCTCTGGAATCAAGCACTTCACGTGCTATTACATCTTCAATAAATGGCATCTAATTTACCTCCTATATTTTAAAAATTTACTATCTGAATAAAATCTTCTGGCGCTAGGCTGGCACCACCTACTAATGCACCATCGATTTCTTCCATATTCATTATATCTGTAGCATTTTCTGGTTTCACACTACCGCCGTATAAAATAATTACTTTATCTGCTACATCATCGTTATATAGTTCTTCTATAACATCTCTAATGAAGCCGCACATTAAGTTTGCCTGCTCTGGTGATGCAGTTCTTCCTGTACCTATTGCCCATACAGGTTCATAGGCTATGACCATTGCTTCTGCATGTGCCGTTGTAATATCTTTCAGTCCACCCATAAGCTGAGTCTTTACAACTACAAAAGCTTTATCTGCGTCCCTTTGTTCAAAGCTCTCACCAACGCACATAATAGGTGTAATACCTACGGAAAAAGCCTTATGCAATTTCTTATTTACGATATCATCGGTTTCAGCAAAATACTGTCTTCTTTCAGAATGTCCTATTATACAATAGTTAATGCCGATTTCTTTAAGCATACCAGCTGATATCTCACCTGTAAAAGCCCCTTCATCTGCGAAATGCATATTTTGAGCTCCAATTTTAACGTCAGTACCCTTAAAAGAATCCTTTAAAGCTTCTAACTGAGTAAATGGTGCACATATAGCTACCTGAATATCTGAGCTTTCGTATATATTTTTGAAACTTTCTGCAAAGGCTTTCGCCTCTGCAGTAGTTTTAAACATTTTCCAATTACCCGCTATCAGTGGTTTTCTAATCATGAAATCCTCCTTACTTGTCTTGCAGGCATGCAATACCTGGAAGTGCCTTTCCTTCAAGGAATTCAAGAGACGCTCCGCCCCCTGTTGAAATATGAGTCATTTGATCTGCCATACCAAACTGTTCTACCGCAGCAGCAGAGTCGCCTCCCCCAATAACAGTTACACCGTTACACTCTGCGACAGCCTTTGCTATAGACATAGTGCCTTCTGCAAAATTAGGCATTTCAAATACACCAACCGGTCCATTCCATACGACAGTTTTAGCATCTTTAATAGCTTCAGAAAAAAGAGCCTGTGTTCTAGGTCCTATATCAAGTCCCATCATATCAACTGGAATTTTATCCATATCACAATAACCTGCAACAGAATCATTAGCAAATTCTTTTGCAACTTTTATATCTACAGGTAAAAGCAGTTTAACCCTACTAGTCTCTGCTTTTTTCAAAAGATTTGCTGCAAGCTCAACATTATCTGCATCAAGAATTGAAGTTCCAATTTCATATCCCTGAGCCTTGAAGAAAGTATATGCCATACCTCCGCCTATAATAAGTGTATCCACCTTCTTTAACAGATTTTCAATAACTAAAATCTTATCTCCAACCTTAGCACCGCCCATAATAGCAATAAAAGGTCTTTCAGGATTCTCTACAGCATTACCAAGGAACTGAACTTCCTTTTCAATTAAAAAACCTGAAACTGCTGGAAGATAATCAGCTACTCCAGCTGTTGAAGAATGTGCTCTGTGAGCAGTTCCGAATGCATCATTAACAAAGATGTCTGCTAATCCAGCTAATTCCTTAGAGAATTCTACACCATTCTTTGTTTCTTCTTTTCTAAACCGAACATTTTCAAGAAGCATAACTTCACCGGCTTTTAATTTATCAGCCGCCTTCTTTACCTCTTCATTTACAACCTCAGGTGCACTTGCAAATATAATTTCTTTACCTAAAATCTGGCTGATTCTATCAGCAACAGGTTTTAAAGTATATTTCATATTTGCCTCACCATCAGGTCTCCCTAAATGAGACATAAGAATAACCTTCGCGTCATTTTCAATTAAATACTTAATTGTAGGCATAGCAGAAGTAATTCTAATATCATCTGTGATATTACCCTCTTTTAAAGGTACATTAAAATCACATCTCACAATTACCTTCTTACCTGAAACGTCAATATCCCTTACGGTCTTTTTCATGTTCTAATCTCCCCACAGTATAATGACCTATCCCAATTTGTGAAACAAATTGTCGGAAGGTCAGATGCTAAAAAATCATATTTCTTTAATTTGCAGATTTTTATCGTATAATGACCTATCCCAATTTGTGAAACAAATTGTTGGAAGGTCAGATGCTAAAAAATCATATTTCTTAATTTGCAGATATATTTAGTAGATTTTATATTATGCTCTATCTACCTTATACATATGCTGAATCAGCATAAGAATTTTGCTGGAATATCCATATTCATTATCATAAAAAGCAATAAGTTTTACAAACTTCTCATTAAGCATAATACCTTCTCTAGCATCAAAAATGGAAGTATGAGCATCTCCTATAAAGTCACTGGATACAACTTCATCATCAACATACTCAATAACACCTTTCATTTTTCCTTCTGAAGCTTCTTTAACCTTCGCACAGATTTCTTCATAAGTAGCAGGATTCTTTAATTGTACGTTTAGGTCAACTACAGAAACATCTGCTACAGGAACTCTGTAAGAAATACCTGTTAGTTTTCCAAGTACTGAAGGGATAACAAGTCCAACTGCTTTAGCTGCTCCTGTTGATGAAGGAATAATGTTACCCAATGAAGATCTTCCAGTTCTCCAGTCCTTCATGGAACGAGCATCAACAACCTTCTGCTTAGCTGTAGCCGCATGAATTGTCGACATCAGTCCCTGCTCAATACCCCAGTTATCTTCAAGTACCTTTACTAGTGGTGCAAGGCAGTTAGTTGTACATGATGCATTTGATACTACATGGATATCTTTATTGTAATTCTCATGGTTAACACCCATTACATAAGTAGGAGTCCCCTTGTCCTTAGCTGGTGCTGATATAATAACTTTCTTTGCACCTGCCTTAATGTGCTTCATAGAAGTTTCTGTTGTAACATAAGCACCTGTAGCTTCTACTATGTACTCTGCTCCACATTCTGTCCAAGGAATGTTCTCGGCATCACTTTCACTGTATACTGGGATTTTTTTGCCGTTAATAACAATTCCCTTTTCGTATACTTCTAGGGTCTTTGGAAATCTTCCAAAAATTGTATCGTACTTAAGCATATAAACCATATACTCTAAATCTGCATTACGCACATTGATTCCACATATTTCTATGTCTTCAAAATCCATTGCTGCACGTATTACAACACGTCCGATACGACCGAACCCACTAATGCCAACTTTAATCGCCATTTTTTTCTCCTCCTAGCATTCTCTGCTCTTTACATTCTAATTTTCTCATATCTTGCTTAATCATTAGCAATTATCTATTATTAACTGTAATTAATAATCAATATCTTTTTCGCTTTGAAGATGAAAGAATATTCAACTCATCGCGATACTTTGCAACAGTACGTCTAGAAATTTCTATACCTCTGTCACTTAAAAGCCTGACCATATCCTGATCGCTGTAAGGGGCTTTAGGGTTCTCTTCTGATACTATTTCTTTTATAAAAGTTTTTATGCTTTGAGAGGAGATGCCTTCTCCCTGTGTTCCTAGCACACCGCTTGTAAAGAAATATTTTATTTCATAAACCCCCCTAGGGCTTTGCATGTATTTCCCATTTATAGATCTGCTTACTGTAGATTCATGTATTCCTACTTCTTCTGCAATCTGTTTTAAAGTCAGGGTCTTTAAATGTTTTGATCCTTTATCAAAAAAATCCTGCTGATACTTTACCACAGCACTTACCACATTATATATAGTTTGTTTTCGCTGCTCTATGCTCTTAATAAGCCATATGGCAGAATTTAGCCTTCCTGAAAGAAATTTCGTTAAATTAGGGTCATTTTGAGATTCCTGCAGTACTTTTTCATAATATGAGCTCACCATAAGCTTAGGTGTACTGCTTTCGTTTATAGTAACCACATACTCTCCATTAACCTTTTCTACAATGATGTCGGGCACAATATACCTGGTTGTTGACTGGGATGCAAACTGTCTCCCTGGTTTTGGTTCCAGACTTCTTATAAGATCGCTTATTTCCTGTACTTCCTGTACTGTAATCCCCACTTCTTTAGCAATTGTTGCCAGCCTGTTAGCTGCAATATCTTCAAGATAATCTTTTATGATTCGTTCTACTATTTCATCTAATTCTCCTCTATTTTCAAGTTGGATTAATAAGCATTCTTTTAAGTCCATGGCAGCAACCCCTGCAGGATCAAAGCTATGAATAGCTTCAAGTACAATATTTACCTTTTCCTCAGAAACATTTAATGTCCTTGCTATTTCGTCAATAGTAAGCGTCATATAGCCGTTGTCATCCAAAGATTCTATGATATACTTCCCAATGGTACGGCAGCTTTGTTTTATGGGTGCAAATTGTAATTGAAACATCAAATGCTCTGATAATGTTACATCTGAAGTAACAAATTGTTCAAAAGAATATTCTTTATTATCTTTGGAATATTCTCCCTGCTTATAACTAATATCGTCATATTCTCTTTCTTTTATATGTTCAGCCCATTCATTACTGCTAAGCTCATTACTGCCTAATGTTTCACTATTCAATTCTTTAGTTTTTTCACTTAAAGCCGTTACAGTTTCTGCATTCTCATTTGTTTCACTTGACTCAGAGTGACTGTTTCCTTGTTCAAGCACAGGGTTAACCAGAAGCTGTTCTTGAACATAGTTGTCCAGCTCCTGTGTATTAAACTGTAATATCTGAATAGCCTGAATCAACTCTGGTGTCATTACAAGTTTCTGTGTTTGTTCAATTGTTAAATCATATCCAAGTCTCATATCTTACCTCAAATCACAATATAAGCAAACTTACTCAAAATAATTATACTACAAAATAGTAATATTTCCACCCCAAACTAATAATAATTAGAAAAATTAGTCAAGCTCCGGGAACCCCAGCTGTCTTAAAGCTTCGAAAAGTATTATATTTGCTGAATTGGATAAATTCAATGACCTTAATCTAGTATCCTTACTCATTGGAATTCTTATAGCCTTTTCTTTATGTTGTGCAATAAATTCCTTTGGGAGCCCTGCTGTTTCTCTTCCAAATAAAATCATATCTTCATCCTTAAACTGTACATCTGTGTATCTCTGTCCACCCTTTGTAGTCGCTAAGTAAAGCTGCCTGTTTCCATACTTCTCCATAAATGCATCAAGACTTTGGTGCACCTCTAACTGCACAAAAGGCCAATAATCCAACCCAGCTCTTTTAACACTTTTATCATCTATAGAAAAACCTAAAGGTTCTACTAAATGAAGTACACTTCCTGTCGCCGCACAAGTTCTTGCAATATTTCCTGTGTTTGGCGGTATCTCAGGTTCCACAAATACTATGTGAATCGCCATATTTTCACCTTCCATTCTAAAATCATGTTGTATACAAATATATTTTAGCATATTTAATACAAAAAAACACTATTTACCCCTTTACTTTCTAAAAATCCAAAAAATTAAAGACAAACACATTTAAATAGTATATAATATTTTCTACGATTTAAAACGGCGTTGCCGGCACGAAACTATCTTGGAGGTATAAAAATGAAAACAGTTAAAATAGGACTACTAGGTTTAGGTAACATTGGAACTGGCACTTACAAAACCCTTGAAATGAATAAAGTGCAAATTACTAAGGCAACCGGTCTTAATCTTGAAATCAGTAAAATTCTAGAAAGAGATACTACTAGAGAAAGAGCTATCACTGTTTGCCCAGAGCAATTCACACAAGATCCTGATGAAATTTTTAAGGATTCTGATATAGACATCGTTATCGAACTCTTAGGCGGTATTGAACCCGCTACTACTTTTATGCTTGATGCTATGAAAAATAAGAAAAGTGTAGTAACCGCAAACAAAGCGGCTGTAGCTGCAAATTTCCAGAAACTAACAGATGTAGCAAAAGCAAATGGTGTAGAATTTAGATATGAGGCTAGTGTAGGGGGAGGTATTCCAATTATTAATGCTCTTACCACCGTTCTTCAAGCAAATGATTTCGTCGAAGTTCAGGGAATTGTAAACGGCACTACTAACTACATTCTCACACAAATGACCGAGTTTGGTTTAAAATACGAAGACGTACTTAAGAAAGCTCAAGAATTAGGATTTGCGGAAGCTGATCCAACTGCAGACGTTGAAGGTATTGACGTTGCAAATAAGCTATCCATTCTTATATCAATAATGTTTAATACATATGTTGCTCCTAAAGATATTCCAACTAAAGGAATCAGCAGTATTACACAGAAAGACATTGAAGCTGCAAAAGCTGAAAGCAGTAAAATAAAACTTATTGCTTATGCTCATAAAGAAGGTGATAACATAGATTATAGCGTAAAACCTATGTTACTAAATAATTCCCACCCTCTTGCATCTGTAAGTAACGAATTTAATGCTGTATATGTAACTGGCAATGCAGTTGGTGAGTTAATGTTTTATGGCAAAGGAGCGGGCCCGCTCCCAACAGGAAGTGCTGTTATGGGTGATGTGCTCGAAATCGCAAAAAAATTATATAATAAATAATAGAGGTGAAACAAATGAGTTTATATGAAAAATGGCAAAATTTGATTGATAATCAGACAGATGAAACATTCACTGATTTTTGGGAAAAATACAGTTCTACAGAAACAAAGATTTATACAGATATCTTAGAAAATCATAAAAAAGCTCCTGCAGGAACTTTTCAGGGACTTGTAGATAAATATGAAGCAGATCCAGTTATTTTTATGGGGTTTCTTGATGGCATTAATACAAGTTTAAAGAATGAAATGAAAATTGAAGAATATGATGAAAATACTGAAATTAAGTTAGACATCGATTTTGAAAAACTTTTCTTTAATATGCTTGGTGCTGAAGCTGACTATTTATATTCAATTCCGGCTTGGGACAAAGTTCTTCCTATAGAAGAGAGAGAGGAAATCGTAAAAGAATTCAAAAAATCCAAAACTATAGTAAAAGAAAAAGAGCCTGGTAGAAATGATCCCTGCACTTGTGGCAGCGGCAAAAAATATAAAAAGTGCTGTGGCGCAAATAAATAATTAATATATAAAAGCAGTTGGTTTCCCAACTGCTTTTATTGTGCTGGCATAGTGCAATGCCACATCTTTCATACTAGCTTCACGCTTGTATTCCCTTTAATATAAGCTCTATAAGCTCCTGAATTTCAAGAGTATTCACGTCAAGCGGTAATATTATGTCAGGCAATGTGCTAAATCCATATTTGATATTCAAATATCCTCCTACTGTTCCCATTATGGATATACATGCAATCTCTGTATTCATTTTTCTGAATTCGCCTTTATCAATGCCCTTTGCTAGAATCTGATAAACAAATCTATATTTCTCGTTCCAAAGGTCGCTCATTTTTTTCATAAAATTAACTGACAAGCCATCACTAGTATCTAAAATCATCATAGACAACTTCATCATTCGTGTGCCATTTTCCTCTGTGTACTTTGATTCAAGCTTTATTAATTCCATCAATTTCTCTGTCTGAGTGCCTTCTGATTCTACTATTCTTTCACAATTAGCCATATATTCTTCAATGCCTGTTGAAAAAATGTCTATCAACAAAGATTCTTTACTGTCAAAATATTCATAAACAGTTCCCTTGCCGATGCCTGCTGTAGCAGCAATATCTGAAATTTTAGTCTGCTTATATCCATTCTCACTGAATAGCAGATAAGCAGCTTCTAATATTTTTTGTTTCTTTGTTTCCTTACAACTATACATTTTGGGAATCCTCTTTATGCCATTTTGCTTCAAGTTCTAATACCATTTGATCATGCGCCTTATGCTTTGCCTCTTTTTTTACTTTTCTTTCATCAAAAATAGCATACAAAACAGGAATCAAGACTAATGTAACTATAGTTGAAGCAATAAGTCCGCCTATAATAGAAATTGCCATAGGTGCTAAAGTTTCGCCTCCTTCACCTGAACCCATTGCCATTGGAACCATACCCATAACTGTAGTACCTGCGCCCATAAGTATTGGTCTGAGTCTTATCTTGCCTGCCTCTACTAAAGCCTCATCTCTGCCCATCTTTAGTTTATTTTGATTAATAAATTCAAGAAGCAGAATAGCATTGTTTACTACAATTCCCGCCAACATAATTAATCCTAAAAAAGATACCATTGATAAAGATGTGCCAGTTATAAATAATGCTAAAAATGCTCCTGACATTGCAAATGGTATAGACATCATAACCATAATAGGTAGTGTAATAGATTCAAACTGTGCTGCGAACACCAAATATACCAGTGCTAAAGCAACTAGTAATGCCAATCCTAAACTTCTAAATGATTCCATCATCTGCTCTTGCTGGCCACCTGCTTCATAGATATATCCGTCAGGGAACTGGTAATTGTTTACAATTTTGAGAACGTCCTTAGAAACTTTTCCTAAATCATTACCCTGTATATCCACTGCAATGGTTATATATCTCTGCTGGTTCATTCTATTTACGCTACTTGGAGAATTATCAAATTCAAAATCTGCGATCTGTCCCACCGGGACAGATAATCCTGAAGATCCAGTAATCGTAATTTGTTTCATATTATCAACAGAGTCGCTATACGCATCTGGTAAAGAAAGGTTTACCTCAATTTCTTCCCCATCAATCTTTAATTTTGTAGCTGTTGAACCAGAAAGAGCAGTTGATAGTCCATTGGCAAGCTGTGATGCCGTAATGCCATAGTAAGCAGCTGTACTCCTGTTCAGTATGACTTTTACTTCGGGATCCCCTTCCGAACTATCTACTTCAGCAGATACAACGTTTTCTACGTTTTCAATCTTATCACAAAGTTCGCTGCCAATCTTATCAAGTACCTCAAGCTCTTTACCTTTTATATCTATGGCCAAATCTGAATCTGTACCCATTCCAAAGGACATTGATGAAGATTCTTTTATATCAAGTTCTGCTCCAGTAAAATGCGCTAGATCTTTCTTGGACTGTCTTACAATTTCCTTTGTGCTTCGTTTTCTTTCCTGCTTACCAACAAGTGTAACACTTAAGCTGCAGCTGTCTCCAAAAGACATCATACTTGTTTGTCCTATATCTACCGTACAATGTTCCATCTCCGGAATAGTCATGACATAACTCTCAATTTCAGTCAATACCTTATCCTTATCTTTCAAGGAGGTACCATAAGGTACATCTACATTTATTGTAAAAGTTCCTTCATCAGATTCCGGCATAAGTTCTGTTCCCACAACTCCTACTAATGCAATGGATATGACAAATACAGCAACACATACAGCAATAACACGTTTACGCATATTCAAGGCTTTTTTCATGAACTGACCGTAGGATTCCTTTAAATCTTCAATAAACTGTGTGAATTTCTGAATATACCTGAATTTATATCTATGTTTGCCAAATCGTATATAATCGGTGGACATACCTTTTGTTAATAATCTTGAGCAAAGCATTGGAACAACAGTAAGAGATACTACCAAAGAGGCCAGCAGTGCTATGATAATAGTAAAGCAGAAATCTTTAAACATCATACCTGTAATGCCTCCACTAAGTGCAATTGGCAGAAATACTACTATTTTAGACAGAGTAGAGGATACAACAGCAAGAAAGATTTCCTTACTTCCCTTTTCTGCGGCTTCTTCTGCACTGCTGGTTTCCTGTCTTATTCTGAATATATTTTCAAGAACTACAATGGAGTCGTCTACCAGCATACCAACCGCTATTGTAAGCGAACATAGCGTTATCATGTTTAATGTCATTCCCGTTGCTTTCATAAGTGCAAAGGTAGTTAACAATGAAGTAGGAATCGATAATGCTATAACCAAAGTAGAACGTACATTTTTAAGGAAAAGGAATACCACCAGTACAGCTAGTATAGCTCCTAAAATAGCTGATTCCGAAACTGAACTAATAGAATTTTCAATAAAATCAGCCTGATTAAATCCAACAGTGAACGTTAAGCCCGGAAACTTCGTCTGTAATTCTTTCATTTCTTTTAAAACAGCTTTGGAAGTTGATACCGTATTTGCATCTGACTGTTTTGTTATAAATATACCTACAGCAGTTTTTCCATCAATTCTGCTGACAGATTCCTGTTCCTGGTAAGTATCAGAAATAGATGCTATGTCACCTAATCTTACTATGCTTCTGTCCTTTAATGTGATAGGTAAATTCTTAATGTCATCTACTGATTTAAATTCACCCATGGTTCTTACCACGATTTCTGTATCCCCTTTTGATACATCACCACTTGGCATGTTAATATTTTCTGCTGCCAGGATTTGTGCAATCTGTGCTAAAGTCATGCCATAACCGGACAATTTATCTTGCCTTACTTTTACAGCAACTTCTTGATCAACGCCGCCCATTACATTAACAGACGCTACTCCTGCAACTCTTTCGAAATAATTAACTACATTGTCTTCAACCTGATTATTTAACTGGCTTAATGGCATATCCCCCGATACGTAAATTTGTGTAATAGGTATAGCATCCATATCCATTTTCATAACCATAGGATCACCTGCATCATCAGGTAAGTAACTTTCTACCATGGCTATCTTTTCACGCATATTTAAGGTCGCAAAGTTCATATCTGTATCCATTTGAAACTGTATCATAACTATTGATTGTCCCGGCATACTCATAGACATCATTTCATCCAGACCTTCAACAGAAGCAAGAGATTGTTCCAAAGGTTCAGTTACCATTTTTTCAACCTCTTCAGGTGATGCATTTCCATATGTAGTTATAACAAGAGCCACGGGATATTCTATCTTAGGGAATAAATCCTGTGGTAATCCGATTAAAGAAGCGGCTCCTAATATAACTACCATAAGCATCAGCATAATGGTTGCAATTGGCCGTTTTATTGATACACTAGCTAAATTCATATTTACACCTCTATTCTACTATTTTGTAATATTAACAGGGGTGCCCTCTGTAACATACTGTTGACCTGATATAACGATCGTCTCACCTTCCTTTATGCCAGAAAGAATTTCCACATATTTACCATTATCTATACCTGTAGTTACTTCATTATATTTAGGGACACTGCCCTTCTCTAGAGTAACCACTACAGATGTACCATTTTTCATGATTACACTGTCAGAAGGTACACATAATGTATCTTCTTTTTCAGATGAAATGATTCTTATTTCAGCAAACATACCAGCTTTAATCTGACCGGCATCATCACTAATTGAAATTTTTATTGGATAAGTAAGGTCTCCAGCTGCTGGTGCCGGCGAAATAGCTTCAATAACACCTTTATAAGCATCTTTTCCCAATGTTGATATGTATACATCAACGGTATCACCAACCTTTAAATCATTTACTATATACTCTGATACATTTGTATTTATCTGAAGTTTACTTACATCTGCAACAGTCATAGCTGGTGCTGCCGGTGATGCTATACTCCCCACAGCTATATTTTTTGATGTAACGTATCCGTTTATAGGTGAAGTAACCGTGCAGTTGCTATAAGCATCACCTGCTGCTGTAAATGTCTGTTGTGCGTTTAAATAAGCTGCCTGCGCCTGTTCATAGTCCTGATATGATACTGCGCCTTCCTTATATAATGTACTTATTCGATCATAAGAAGACTTGGCAACATTAAGGCCTTCTTTTGCTTGATTATATGTTGTAGAAAGCTGGGTTCCATCAATCTGAAAAAGTGTCATTCCTTTAGATACCTTGTCTCCAATTTCCACATATACTGCAGTAATCTCTCCAGACGCAAGGGGAACAATGCTTACTTCTTCTATAGGTTCAACTCTCCCTGTAATAGGCGAAGTTGTATTTATAGACATTTTCTCTGCTAAAGCCGTCTTAACATTTACTGCTGATTCCTGTTCAGTCTCAGGTGCAGCCATAGATGTAACAATTCTAAAAATAACAAGGCCAATTATAAATATAGCAGCTATAATTGTAATAACCTTATTTGTTTTTTTCTTTTTTGCCTTCTGTTCTAATACTTCTACCGTATTATCTTCTGTTATTTCATTCAAAGTTGTTGTTTCTTTTTTTGTTTTCAAAATATTTACCCCCTAAAATAGTATGTCGCTTTTAATACTAAGCCGACCCATCGGTCAGACTTTATTATAATAATGCAAAAATATACCATTGTCAATCATTCATAACCCCACTGTTTGTACTTTTATTGTTACATTATTTATTTAAATGGGTATATAATAAAACAATTGGGGGGTAATAAAAATATGAGATTAACAAAGCTAAAAATAAATGAACTTTTAGATAAATTAGAAGAAATGTATCCAGATGCAGATTGTGCGTTAAATCATAATTCAATTTTTCAACTTTTGGTTGCAGTTGTTCTTTCCGCACAAACTACAGATAAAAGTGTTAATTTAGTCACAGAAGAGTTATTTACAAAATATCCGGATGCTGACTCTATGGCACTTGCCAGGGAGGAAGAAATTCAAAATATAATAAAAAGAATAGGAATGTATAAAACAAAATCCAAAAATGTTTTATCTTTATGTAAAACTTTAATTTCAGAATATAACGGACAAGTTCCTGAAGATTACGACAAATTAATTGCATTGCCTGGTGTGGGACGTAAAACCGCCAATGTAGTATTGTCTGTAGGTTTTGGCCACCAACGAATAGCTGTAGACACTCATGTCTTCAGGGTTTCCAACCGCATAGGTTTAGTTCATGAAAAAGATGTATTAAAAACAGAGCTAGCTCTAATGAAAGTAATACCAGAAGAAAGATGGTCACGAGCTCACCATAGTCTGATTTTTCATGGCCGCTATTGCTGTGATGCAAGAAAACCAAAATGCGAAGATTGTGCAATCTCCGCATTCTGTAAATCCTATAATTTATAATTGTGGGCCGTTAAACTTAATAGGTTTGCATTTAATAAGCTTTCCGCCGCCCCTATCACCTAAAAATTCACCTTCTTTAAATACTAACCTGCCCCTGCTATAGGTAGCAACGGGGTATCCTTTTATTTTAACGCCTTCCCAAATAGTGTGGTCCGTTTCGCCATGCATTGCATCATTTGTTATAACAAAGTCTTTCTTCTTGTCATAAATAACAATATCTGCATCCAGACCCACTTGAAGGCTTCCTTTTTGATCTTCAAGTCCAAACAACTTAGCTGGATTTGCAGCACAAAGTTCCACAGCTTTATTGAAAGTAATTGCTCCTTTATTTGCCTCTGACAACATGTAAGGATACATATTCTCAATGCCTGCACACCCATTTGGAATAGTAGTGAAATTACCTGGTTTACCATCCTTAGTGGTTATTCCCCAATCCTTTTCAGCCTGTGTAAACGGACAATGGTCGGTAGCAATAGTTGTGATGTCTCCACGTTTTATACCTTCCCAAAGAGCGTCTTGCGATGTCTTACCCTTCATTGGTGGTGAGCATACAAAGTCTCTGCCTCTTTTTCTTTTATAAACATCACTGGTAAAATGCAAATATTGTGGACAAGTTTCCGCAAAAATAGGGTATCCTTCATCTCTGGCTTGAGTTACGGCCTCCATACCCTGCTTATTAGCAAGATGTACTATGTAAAGAGAGGTTCCTGCCATTTTAGCAAGGTTTATAGCTCTTACATCAGCTTCTCCTTCAACCTCTTCATTTTTAGACATGTAATGCCACCATGCTTCTATTTTTCCCTCTTCAAGATACTGCTGAATAAGAACATTATTTACATCTCTATTTTCAGCATGAACCCCAACTAATGCGCCAATTTTAGCAGATTTTTGCAGAACCTTATAAAAAGATCCATCATCTACGCCAAAGTCATACACCATAAATACTTTAAATGATGGTATACCTACTTTTACTGCATCTTCCATAGAATCCAGTAATTCTTTTGTTGAAACATCTGACACTCCAATGTGGAAAGAATAGTCAACTGCAGCATCAGGTGCTGCCAGGTCGTTTCTCCTCTTAATTGCATCAAGCATAGGTTCACCCTTTGCCTGAAGGATAAAATCAAATACAGTAGTAGTTCCACCACAGGCAGCAGATCTTGTTCCTGAATAGTAGTCATCTGTGGAAACCGTACCACCAAACGGCATTGCTAAATGTGTATGACCATCAATTGCGCCTGGTAGTATAAGCTTCCCCTTTGCATCCACTACTTCCGTTTTCTGTTCAGGCTTTAGATTTGTTCCGATTGCCGAAATTTTACCATTAGAAACTGCAATGTCTGCTTTAAACGATGATTCAGCAGTTACCAATGTGCCACCCTTGATTAGTAAATCCATTTTTCTACCCCCTTGTTATTTGTAAATTTATAGCTATGCGATTTTCTCTGTCATAGCTTCATGCTCTTCTTGTGTTACGATTGAAAGTTTATCGTTCTTCATAAGAGCAACGTATACAACAAAACCAATTATGAAGGATACTATATATCCGTTTGCTGCCAGCCACTGAATAAAGCTTGGGCCTACACCTGTTGAAGGATCATATAGCATAACCGTATTTCCTAGAAGCGGTATAATAAATGCAGCAACCCATGCAATAATAGCAGACGTATTCCAGCCGCCCTTATACCAGTACCTTCCTTTAGGCCCAGCATAGAGCCCTGCTACATCTATTCTTTTCTGTTTTATAAAGTAGTAGTCTGCAATAAATATAGCAGCCACTGGAGCAAGAATCGTTCCGTAATTATTTAACCAGGTAAATACGTACGCTGCACCAGATCCATAAATCCACCAAGGTTGTGCTAAAACTGCAATAATACAAGTAGCAATTACCCCCATCCTATATGTAATTTTAGTAGGGGCAAGATTTGAGAATCCATTTGCAGGGGCAACAACATTTGCTGCTACACAAGTAGTAATAGTGGCTGCCGCAACACCTATAGCGCAAATAATAACTACCAGTTTATTGTCTACATAATAAAACACATTTGTTGGGTCAAACATTGCTGTTCCCATGGAAAGCTTCGTTGCCATAGCAAAGAATGCACCTATGTATGCACAAAGGAACATTGGAAGAGGCATTCCATACAACTGTCCTCTAAACTGATCCTTTTGTGATCTTGCATATCTTGAAAAGTCTGGAATATTTAGAGCAATAGTAGCCCAAAATGCAATATTTCCAGTCAATCCTGCAAGATATATGTACCAGAAACCGCCATACTGCTCAATTAAAGTTTCATCATTTCCCTGTGACATAACCTCGCCAAAACCAAAGCCTGCTGCATTAGCCGTCATAACAGACCAGATGAACAAGCAAAGCATTACAACAATTAATAAAGGTCCACCAATGTTTTGAACAAGTTTTATTCCTTCAGATCCTTTATAAGCTACCCATCCAATAAATACCATAAAAATTAAGAATCCAATTAATTGACCTACCTGACAAGGATTACCAAAGATAGAAACAACCCAGTCTT
The DNA here is from genome assembly GCA_963524205.1 of uncultured Aminipila sp. Taxonomy (GTDB): domain Bacteria; phylum Bacillota; class Clostridia; order Peptostreptococcales; family Anaerovoracaceae; genus Aminipila. The sequence continues at coordinate 87,381 of CAURED010000008.1, read as the reverse complement.
TGTCTCTAAATGACACGATAAAGCATCCAAGTATAGCTGCTACGGCACCACCGCCAACCCAAGCCTGCACTGCAGTCCAACCGCAAGCTACAAAAGCTCTTAGAAGGGCTGGAACATGTGCGCCGACACCACCAAAGGTTAATCTTGAAAACACAGGAAATGGAATACCATATTTAGTTCCTGCATGAGAGTTAAGCTGAATAGGAATAAGAACAATTAAATTGCCTAAAGCTACATTAAGAACTGCAAGCCATGGTGAAACACCCATCCCTATCAGTGCTGCTGCAAGAGAGAGCGAAGGAATACAAATAGCCATACCGATCCAAAGAGCGGTAATGTTATATGTAGTCCATGTTCTTTGAGATACTGATGAAGGCGCAAGGTCTTCATTATAATATTTTGAGTTAACCAGCTCTGCACGAGCAGCATCTGTTAATTCATACAGACCATTGCATTCAACCTGTGTACATTGTGACATAAAATAACACCTCCTAAACCATATGATAAAAACGATTACTTTATATGTATATTACGGAATTTAGCTAATGTAACTAGTTTTTTAATTTTTAATTCTAAATTTTTTGAAAATTGAGTCAAATAGCCGTAATTTCAGTGTTTAAGCATTTTTCTCCTATTTTTTCTATATTTTTTACGTTATATCTATTTTTTCTTGACACTCCTGCATAGTAATTGTATAATTGTATACATAAATACAATGTTTTAGTTTTAACATAGGAGGACTTAAATGGGAAATACTTTAGCTTATAAAATTCTACAAAATCATCTTCTAGAAGGTACTCTTTCCCCTGGAAATGAAATAACAATAAAAATGGATCAAACCTTAACGCAAGATTCAACTGGGACTATGGTTTATCTCCAGCTTGAAGCTATGAATGTTGATAAAATTCAAACAGAACTTTCTGTAGCGTATATAGATCACAACACCCTTCAGACTGGGTTTGAAAATGCAGATGATCACGCCTTCATTAAAAGCGTTGCTCAAAGACATGGTGTTCTTTTCTCAAAGCCAGGTAATGGTATTTGTCATCAATTACATTTGGAGAACTACGGGAAACCAGGAAAAACATTATTAGGTTCGGACAGCCACACTCCAACTGGTGGTGGTTTAGGAATGATTGCTATTGGTGCAGGCGGTCTAGATGTAGCAATGGCCATGGCAAAAGGCACATATAGCCTTAATGTACCAAACGTAATCAACGTGGAACTTACGGGTACATTAAAACCTTGGGTTTCTGCTAAGGATGTTATTTTATATGTGCTTCAAAAACTAACAGTTAAAGGTGGCGTAGGTAAAATTGTTGAATACACTGGGGATGGTGTAAAATCTCTTTCAGTTACAGATAGAGCAACTATAACAAATATGGGTGCAGAACTTGGTGCTACAACTTCTGTTTTCCCAAGTGATGAGAATACTCTTAAGTATTTAACTGAACAAGGCAGACCTGATGACTACATTCCATTAGCTGCTGATGCTGATGCAGTTTATGATGAAATTCTAAGAGTTAATTTGTCAGAACTTACTCCGTTAGCGGCAATGCCTCACAGTCCTGACAACGTAGATTCCATTAAAAATATAGGAAATATAAAAATTGATCAAGTGGCTATAGGCAGTTGCACAAACTCTTCTTATACCGATTTAATGAAAGTGGCTGCAATTTTAAAAGGTAACAAAATTCATAAGGATGTAAGCCTTGTTATTTCACCGGGTTCCAGTAAAATACTATCCAAACTGGCTCAAAATGGTGCTTTGGCTGATATGATTAATGCCGGTGCAAGAATTATTGAAAATGCGTGTGGTCCTTGTATTGGTATGGGGCAGTCACCTAAATCAGGTGCTGTTTCTCTAAGGACTTTCAACAGAAACTTTAAGGGAAGAAGTGGCACATTAGATGCTGATGTTTACCTGGTAAGCCCTGAGACGGCTGCTATTTCTGCTATAACTGGCGTTCTTACTGATGGTATGGCATGTGACAGAGAGCTTCCTGCTATTAATTCTGTTGACTTTACTTTTAATGATAACTTTATCATTTATCCTGAAGGAACGAATAAAGCCAATACAGATGTTGAAATGGGTCCAAACATCAAACCATTTCCAAGGAATACTGCTTTAAGTGACAGTATAAATGCAACAGTTGTTCTACATGCAGGTAATAACATTACAACAGACGATATCATGCCTTCTGATTCAAGATTGCTTCCATATCGTTCAAACGTTCCACATCTAGCAAACTACTGTTTTGAAAAAATTGATAATCAATTTTCTACCCGTTGCAAAGAAGCTGGCAGCTGCGCTATTATTGGTGGCGAAAATTACGGTCAAGGAAGCAGCAGAGAACATGCAGCACTTGCACCACTTTATTTAGGGGTAAAATTTGTTTTGGCTAAATCCTTTGCAAGAATTCATCGTTCAAACCTAATTAACAGCGGTATCATGCCTCTAATTTTTGAGAGTCCTGCTGATTATGAAGATTTTGCTATTGGGCAGAAACTTGTTATAGAAAATGCAAAGCAACAGATTAAAGAAAGCGTCATTGTAGTAAAGAATTTAGATAACGGTAAAGAATACAGAACCCTTACAAACTTTTCTGACTTAGAAATCAATATGATTTTATGCGGTGGAAAAATCAATTCAATTAAAGGAGCGTAGGCATGGAATATATAAAAGATTTTGAGAAAATTATTGCAGAGCAGATTGCAAGAGTAGAAAGAATGAAGATCTCTGATCAGTTTGTAGATTTTTCTAAACTTGATAAAATTGTAATTGGTATTATAGATGGTGACGGTATCGGACCTATTATTCTAAAAGAAGCCAGAAGAGTTTTAAATGAGTTGTTGAAAGATGAGCTATCTTCATGTAAAATTGAATTACGTTCTATTGACGGATTAACTATAGAAAATCGAATTGCTAAAAATGCCACTGTGCCAGAAGATGTACTAGCTGTAATAAAAGAATGTCATATTCTTTTAAAAGGCCCTACTACTACCCCTAGCAAAGGGGATAATCTGCCTAACATTGAAAGTGCTAATGTCACACTAAGACGAGAGCTTGATTTGTTTGCAAATGTAAGGCCAGTTTATATTCCCGAAAAAAATATTAACTGGGTTTTCTATAGAGAAAATACTGAAGGCGAATATGCACTTGGCAGCAGAGGTGTAGAAATAAGTGATGACATTTCTATTGACTTTAAAGTAACTACAACAGGTGGCACAAAAAGAATTGCTAAAGCTGCATTTGAATATGCAAAAGCAAATGGGAATAAAAATGTATCCATTGTCACTAAAGCAAACATTATGAAAAAAACTGATGGTAAATTTCTAGATTTATGTTATCAAGTTGCTAAAGATTATCCGAGCATTAAAGTAGATGACTGGTATGTGGACATTATGGCTGCAAATCTGGTAAATGAGCAAATCAGAAGTAACTTTAATGTATTTATATTACCAAACCTATATGGTGATATCATTACTGACGAAGCCGCACAGATTCAAGGTGGAGTCGGCACTGCCGGCAGTGCCAATGTAGGTACAAAATATGCTATGTTTGAAGCAATTCATGGAAGTGCTCCAAGAATGGTTGCTGAAGGTATCGCCGACTATGCTAATCCTTCCAGTATATTAAAAGCTTCGGAGATGATGCTCCGTCATATAGGCTATACTGAAAAAGCAGATATACTTTCAACTGCATTAAACTTTGCTCAAGCAAATAAGCATATGACTGGTGATACATCTGGGGAAACCGCAACTGCCTTTGCAGACTGTGTTCTATCCCAGATTTAAGCCAATGTATTATAATAAAAATCTTTATATTTAAATTTGTGATTTTTCAGTATCTGACCTTCCTCGAATTTGCTTTGCAAATTTCGATAGGTCATTATCGGAGGCTTAATAAATGGTACTTTATCAACATAATGAAAACGCAAAATCTCAAAATTTGCCTATTTCCAATAGCCTTTTTTCCAAACTGCAAAAAGATATTCTTCAAGGGAAAATGCGTGCCGAAGAAAAATTGACAGAGCAAAGCATTTGTGATAAATACAAGGTGAGCAGAACTCCTGTCCGAGAAGCATTACGGCAGTTAGAAATGGAAGGTCTTATCGAAACAATTCCTAACCGTGGGGCTTTTGTAATAGGTTTTTCCACTCAAGATATGGCAGATATGTATGAACTCCGCAAGGCATATGAAGTTCAAGCCGTTAAATGGGCTATAGAGCGAATTACCGATGACGAAATGGAAGATTTAGAAGAAACTTTTGAATTCATGGAATTCTATACACAAAAAAATGATATTGATAAAATGTTAAATATTAATACTGGATTCCATCAGCTGATTTATACGGCATCACACAACAGGATGCTGCAGCATGTGCTTTCTTCCTATCAAATTTATATTAAGCATAGCAGAAAGCCTACACCTTATCCAGACAATTATCTAGCAGAAGTTCTAGAAGAACACCGTGCAATTTTTGAAGCATTTAAGAATAAAGATATCGAGGCTGGGGCTTTAGCTATGAAAATACATATGGAAAGTTCCATATCACGTTCAAAATAAATTTCAAAATAGTGTATAGCTTTTATTCTAATAAACAAAATAAATAAATATCACACTAGCTATTTCATAAAGGAGGTACATGCAATATGAAAAAAAAGATTGCAATTAATGGATTTGGTAGAATTGGAAGGTTGACCTTCAGACGTATTTTTGATGACGAAAATTTTGAAGTTGTGGCTATTAATGATTTAAGTAAACCAGAAATGCTGGCATATTTGCTTAAACACGACAGTGTACAAGGACAATACACGAAATACAATATCGAATCTGATGAGGATTCTATAACTGTGGGTGATAAACAGATAAAAATTTATAAAGAGCCAGATGCATCTAATTTACCTTGGAAGGCTTTAGATATAGATATCGTTCTTGAATGTACAGGATTCTTTGCATCAAAAGAAAAATCCCAGGCACATATTAATGCAGGCGCAAAGAAAGTTTTAATTTCAGCTCCAGCTGGAAATGATCTTCCTACTATTGTTTACGGTGTAAATGAAAAGACCTTAACAAAGCAGGATCACATTGTTTCAGCTGCTTCTTGCACTACAAACTGCCTTGCACCAATGGCTAAAGCACTTAGTGATTATAAAGAAATACGAACTGGATTCATGACAACTATCCATGCTTATACAGGTGATCAAATGATTCTGGATGGTCCACATAGAAAAAATGACTTCCGTCGTGCTAGAGCTGGTGCAATCAACATTGTACCAAACAGTACTGGTGCAGCCAAAGCTATTGGCCTTGTAATTCCAGAACTAGATGGCAAACTCATCGGTTCTGCCCAAAGAGTTCCTGTAGCTAGTGGTTCTATAACAATTCTAGATGCTGTACTAAAAGATTCCTCTGAAACAGTTACACTTGAAGGTATTCAGTCAGCTATGAGAAAAGCTGCCAACGAGTCCTTTGGTTATACTGAAGAAGAACTTGTTTCCAGTGACATCATCGGAATGGAATACGGTTCACTCTTTGACGCTACACAAACTCTTGTTGCAAGAAGTGGAACTGGAGTTTATGAAGTAAGAGTTGTTGCCTGGTATGATAACGAAAGCAGCTACGTATGTCAGTTAGTAAGAACCTTAAAGTATTTAAGTTCACTTATATAAAAACAAAGATCATTATAGAATCGATGTGACGTTTCACTATGTTACATCGATTTTTTGTGTTTTTTCACAACTTTTTTATTTTCATTCTTTACTTTATTACATTAACGTGTTATATTGTTATCGTAGTACATAGGTGAATTGAAATGATAATAAATACAGATATGGAGAAGTCTAAAATGAATATAACTGAAAGTATTTTAAATAATGAAGAAAAAGCCCTTCTAAGTTTGCGTGGCCTTTATGAAAACTATGGCTATTCTCAATTCAAAATGGCCAAATTTGAAGAATACGACTTATATGTTCGTAACAAAGATTTTTTACTCAGCAACAATATCATAACTTTCACAGATACCAACGGCAAACTCATGGCACTTAAACCCGATGTTACACTATCTATTATAAAAAATTTAAAAGAAGAGTCAGACTGCATACAGAAAGTTTATTATAGTGAAAACGTTTACCGGGTTTCAAAAGATACCAAAACGTATAAACAATTAATGCAGACAGGTCTAGAATGCATTGGAAACCTAGACCTTTACAATATATGCGAAGTAATTTTACTTGCTTCTAAAAGCCTTGCAAATATAAGTAGTAATTACATTCTTGCTCTTTCCCATATCGGTATTATTAGCATAATACTTGAAGGTTTAAGTCTTACTGCTGATCAGGAAAAAATCATTTTCAAATACATAGGCGAGAAAAATATCCACGGTATAGAAAATTTATGTAAGCAAACAGACAGTGATGAAGAATTGTGTGAGAACCTTATCACTCTCATTTCCATGTACGGTTCAATGGACACCGTTTTAGAGAAGTTAAAAAATATTAGTCTTAATGCAAAGATGAGTAATTTTATATCAGAATTAGAAAGTATATGTGAAATATTAAAACTTAACGGCTTTGGAAATACACAAATTGATTTTTCTATAATTAATGGCATGAATTACTATAACGAAATCGTTTTTCAAGGGTTCATTGATGGTATTCCTTCAGCTGTGCTTTCAGGGGGCCGATATGACAAGCTTATGCAGAAGATGGGAAAGCACTCAGGAGCCATCGGCTTTGCTGTTTATGTTGACCTGTTGGAATACTTAGATTGCTCACAAAAGTCTTTTGATGTAGATATTCTTTTGATATATGATGCTGACACTGATGTTAAAGCTTTAACCCAATCAGTGAAAGAATTAAATAGTACTGGACAAAGTGTGCAAGTGCAAAAATCTGTTTCTAGAGCCCTTAAATACAAAAAATTACTTCAACTAAAAGATGGGAGGCTTGAAATTCTTGAATCAAATGATTAATGTAGCCCTGCCAAAAGGCAGACTTGGCGAAAAGGTATATAAAATGTTTGAGGCTGCAGGATATCCCTGCCCTTCTATTGATGATAATAATAGAAAGCTGATCTTTGAAAACAAAGAAGCAGGTATTCGTTACTTCTGGGTAAAACCCTCTGATGTTGCCATATATGTGGAAAGAGGTGCTGCTGATATCGGGGTTGCAGGTAAAGATATTTTGATGGAATACACACCTGATGTATACGAACTTCTAGATTTAAATATTGGCAGATGCCGTATGGCAATAGCTGCCAAGAAAAATTTTAGAGATAATACCGAAAAAACTCTTCGTGTGGCAACTAAATTTAAAAACATTGCAAGAGAATACTACAGTAAGCAGTGTCGCGACATTGACATAATAAAGCTTAACGGATCAATTGAACTGGCACCTATTTTGAACCTTTCTGACGTTATTGTAGATATCGTTGAAACAGGAATAACCTTAAAAGAAAACAACTTAGAAGCTATTGAGACCATTGTTCCTATAAGTGCACGACTCATTGCAAATAAAGCCAGTTTTAAGTTCAAAAGCAGACAAATTGAAGCCCTTTGTAACAAAGTAAAGCCACAATGTCCAAAACCAGAATAAGGAGATTAGTACATGATTAAGATATTAAAATATAACGATACCAATAATGTAAATATTTTTGCCAGAGATATATCCTCTTCAGGAGTGGAAGAAATCGTCTCTGTAATAATTAAAAATGTAAAAGAAAATAAGGACTCTGCCTTATTAGACTATTGTACAAAATTTGATGGAGCCGCACCTGAAAACTTGGAAGTTTCACAGAATGAAATTCAGGAGGCCTTTCATTCCATTGATGAGAAATTCATTAATATCCTTAAAAAAGCTGCCGAAAATATTACAGCTTTTCACAGTCGACAAGTTCGCAACAGTTTTATCCTCAACGAAAACAATGGAATTGTTATAGGTCAGAAAGTGATTCCATTAGATAAAGTAGGTCTTTATGTCCCCGGAGGCACAGCTACCTACCCTTCCTCTGTGCTCATGAACTGTCTTCCTGCCAAATTGGCTGGTGTAAAAGAGATAATTATGGTTACTCCTGCAAAGAGTGGCAAAATTAATCCTGCTATTTTAGTTGCAGCAAAAATAGCAGGGGTGGATAGAATTTTCAAAATTGGTGGAGCACAAGCAGTAGCAGCGCTGGCATATGGCACTGAAACAATACCTAAAGTAGATAAAATAGTAGGCCCAGGTAATGCCTTTGTAGCTGAAGCTAAAAAACAGGTATTTGGTATGGTTGATATTGATATGATTGCTGGGCCAAGTGAAATACTTGTTGTGGCTGATAAAACATGTAACCCAAAGTATGTGGCTGCTGATATGCTGTCACAAGCAGAGCACGACAAAATGGCTAGTGCAGTTTTAGTCACAGACTGTCAGGAACTTGCAGAAGCTGTCAGCTTAGAAATAGAAAGGCAACTTGCACTTCTGCCTCGTGAAGAAATTGCTCGTACGTCCATAGCAAACAACGGTAAAATTATTATAACCAATACAATTGAAACTGCAATTGAAATTGCCAACGAAATTGCACCAGAGCACTTAGAACTATGTGTAGACAACCCCTTTGACTATTTGGACAGTATACATCATGCAGGTTCAATCTTTATGGGAAAGAATTGCCCTGAAGCTTTGGGTGATTACTTTGCAGGTCCTAACCATACACTTCCAACAAGCGGTACTGCCAAATTTTCAAGTCCTCTATCCGTAGACGATTTTGTAAAGAAGTATCAATATACATATTATACAAAAACTGCTCTTTCCAAAGTAGCAAAAGATATAGCTTATTTTGCGGAAAAAGAAGGACTTGCTGCACACGCAAGAAGTGTAACTGTCAGATTTGAGGACTAGGAGGTTTCATAATGAGTAAATTTCTAAATAAAAAATACGATAAACTCGAAACTTACGCTCCTGGTGAGCAGCCTCAGGATATGCAATATATCAAACTTAATACAAACGAATCCCCCTACCCCCCTGCTCCAAGTGTTCTTGATGTAATAAATAGTCAGGAAATAGAAAAGCTTCGACTTTATTCAGATCCTGAATGTAAAGGATTAACGAATAAACTAGCCGAATTATATGGGGTACTGCCACAGCAGCTATACTTTTCTAATGGTTCAGACGACATTTTAAATTTTGCTTTTATGGCATTTTCTGGTGATGAAATAGAGGCTGTTTTCCCAGATATAAGCTATGGATTTTACAAAGTTTTTGCAAACCTACATGGTATCACCTATGAGGAAATTCCTATAAAAGAAGATTTCTCAATTGATTACAATGACTATTGCAATATAAATAAATTTATTGTAATTGCCAATCCCAATGCCCCAACTGGATTAACCTTGCCTGTTGCAGAAATTGAAGAAATAGTTAAAACAAATCCCAATCATGTTGTGGTTATTGACGAAGCATATGTGGATTTTGGAGCAGAATCCTGCTATCCACTCATAAACACCTATGACAATCTTTTGGTAGTTCAGACCTTTTCTAAATCTCGTTCAATGGCGGGAGCGCGCTTAGGCTTCGCTTTAGGTTCTAAAGGACTTATTGATGACCTGAATAAAATTAAATATTCCACTAATCCATATAACCTCAATAGAATGACACTTCTTACTGGAGAAGCCACCATTGAAGCCAATGATTATTACATAGAAAAATGCAAAATAATAGCTGAAAGCAGAGAGTATACAATAAAAGAACTTAAAAAACTGGGATTTGTAGTGATTCCTTCAAAAGCAAATTTTATATTGGCTAAATTTGAAGATATTGAAGGTAAATACTTATATGAAGAGTTGAAGAAAAATAGTATCTTAATTCGCCATTTTACTGCTCCACGTATTAAAGATTACAACCGCATCACCATTGGAACTAAAGAAGAAATGGACGCTTTTTTAAGTAAATTAAAAACAATAATAAAGGAAGGGTGACAAAATGAGAATAAGTGAAATTAATCGAAAAACTGCTGAAACGGATATCCAGCTTAACCTTAACATAGACGGAACTGGCAAAAGTAACATTTCAACTAGTTGTGGCTTTCTAGACCACATGCTTACACTGTTTGCCCGTCATGGACGCTTTGATTTAACTATAAAATGCATAGGCGACACTTATGTAGATGATCACCATACTGTGGAAGATATCGCCATCTGCCTTGGTACAGCCTTCTCTGAGGCTCTTGGAGACATGCGCGGCGCAAACCGGTATGGTAACATTATTCTCCCTATGGATGAGTCTCTTATCCTTTGTGCTTTGGATATTTCCGGGAGAAGCTTTCTTTCTTATGAACTTCAAATCCCATCAGAAAAAGCAGGTACATTTGATACCGAGCTGATTGAAGAATTCTTTTTAGCATTTACACGTAAATCGAATATTACATTACATATAAAACAACTTTCAGGTAGTAACAGTCACCACATTATCGAAGGCACTTTTAAGTCCTTTGCAAGAACTCTTGCACAAGCAGTTAAAATAAATGAGGCTTTTAAAGATGAAATTCCCTCTACAAAAGGAGTATTAGTATGATCGTAATAATAGATTATGGCGTAGGTAACCTGTTTTCTTTAAAAAGTTCCCTTCAGGCAATTGGTAGAGAAGTTACTATAACCGGAGATAAAGAAATCATAAAAAGGTCAGATAAAATTATCCTGCCTGGTGTGGGGGCCTTTTGTGATTCTGCTCAAAAGCTAAAAGAAAGTGGACTTGATATTCTAATAAAAGAAGAAGTCAAAAACGGAAAATCTTTAATGGGTATCTGCCTTGGTATGCAGCTTCTTTTTGAAAAAAGCTATGAATACGGTCATCACACTGGCTTAGGTTTAATTAAAGGCCATGTTAAACCAATTGTTGAAGTGATCCCAAAAGAGTTAAAAATACCACATATAGGCTGGAATGCCCTTCACTTTACTCAGAATAAAGAGAAGAACCCTATTTTTAAATATACAAAAGAAAAGGACTGTGTTTACTTTGTTCACTCCTACTACGCTACAGACTGTAATGATGCAGTAATTGCCACTACTGAATATGGTAGCGAATTAACCGCAGCTGTAGCTTACAATAACGTATATGGTTGTCAATTCCATCCTGAAAAAAGTGGTCATGTAGGTCTTAATATTTTAAAAGCATTTTGCGAGATTGGAGATTAATAATGAATATATATCCTGCAATAGATTTATATGAAGGTGCAGTTGTACGTTTATTTAAAGGCGATTACAATCAAATGACTGTATATGATAAGGAGCCTCTTAATACAGCCAAGAAGTTTGAATCCCAAGGAGCTTCCTTTCTTCACATGGTAGACTTAGAAGGTGCAAAAAATGGTATCACCTCTAACTTGAAAGTGATAAGGGAAATTGTTGAAAATGTAAACCTTTTTACCCAGTTAGGTGGTGGAATCCGTAATATTCAAACAGTAGATAACTATCTTTCTATTGGAGTTAACCGTATTATTATAGGTACAGCTGCCATTACAGATAAAAGTTTCCTTCAAGAAGCAGTTAAAAAGTATGGAGAAAAAATCGCTGTAAGTGTGGACATAAAGGAGGAAAAAGTGGCTATAAAAGGCTGGACAGAGCTCTCTGATTACAGCTGTGAAGAATTTTGCCAGCAGATGCAGGACATTGGAATCCGAACTATTATTTGTACAGACATTTCAAAAGATGGAGTTATGAATGGAACTAATCTGGCACTATACAACAGACTTTCGCAGGCTTATTTCCTAGATTTCATTGCATCTGGTGGTGTTTCAAGCCTAGAGGATATCAAAGCACTCTCTAAAATGAACATTTATGGTGCTATACTTGGAAAAGCATTGTATACAGGTGCAGTTGACTTATCCGCAGCAATTGAAGCGGTAACAGCATGAAAGGAGCAGCTACATGATTACAAAACGAATTATCCCCTGTCTTGACGTAAAAAATGGCCGGGTGGTAAAAGGAGTCAACTTTGAAGGCCTTGCAGATGTTTCTTCCCCAGTGGCACTTGCAAAGTATTATTCAGATAATGGAGCAGATGAACTAGTATTTTATGATATAACTGCCTCTTCAGAAAACAGAGTACTTTTCACTGATATCCTGTGCCAGGTGGCAGAATCCATTTTTATTCCCCTGACAGTAGGCGGTGGTATTAACAGTATAAAAGATTTTGACCGGGTTTTGAAGTGCGGTGCCGATAAAGTAAGTGTGAATTCCGGAGCTATAAGAAATCCTAATCTTATCCATGAGGCAGCACTTAAATATGGTAACCAGTGTGTAGTTCTTTCTGTTGATATAAAACGGGTAAATGGAAATTTCACAGTATTTTCAAAAGGTGGGAGAGAGAATACAGGAATGAATGCCATTGAATGGATAAAAGTATGTGTTAGTAATGGAGCTGGTGAAATTGTAGTAAACAGTATTGATACAGATGGTGTAAAAAATGGATTTGATTTAGAAATGCTGGGAGCCATATGCAATGAAGTTAATGTTCCTGTAATTGCATCCGGGGGTGCTGGCTGTATAAACGATTTTATTAAGCTTTTTAAAACACTTCCGAAAGTAGATGCAGGACTTGCTGCCTCCATATTTCATTTTGGCGAAGTAAAAATTAATAATTTAAAAGCAGAGTTAGGGAAAAACGGCATTACCGTTAGATAACTGAAAAGTTTCTAGCAGCTACAGCTGCTGAAATTTCTGTATAAGACCTGCAATCCACATCACGGATGTGGACAGGGCTTCAAAGGAGAATATTTATGATTAACTTAAATGAACTTAAATATGATGAAAAAGGTTTAATTCCTGCGGTTGTCATTGATGCAGAAACTAAAAAAGTGTTAACCGTAGCATATATGAATAAAGAAAGCTTAGAAATATCCATAAAAAAAGGGCTTACATGTTTTTGGAGTCGGTCGCGGCAAGAGTTATGGCTTAAGGGCGAAACCTCAGGAAATTACCAGCATATTGTATGTATTCAGACTGACTGTGATAAGGATGCACTTACCGTTTACGTAAAAAAAGATGGACCAGCCTGCCACCTTGGAAAGGATTCCTGTTTTAATGAGTTTGTCTATTTCAATCAGAACCAAACCCCTTTCACCCTTGAAGGTCTAATGGAACTTATAAGAAATCGAAAAACTGATAACACTGAAGGCTCCTATACTACGTATCTTTTTGAAAAAGGTATGGATAAAATACTGAAAAAAATAGGCGAAGAGTCCACGGAAGTAATTATTGCTGCAAAATCTGAAGATAAAAAAGAAACGATATATGAAATTGCAGACCTTACCTACCACATAATGGTCCTTATGATTGAAATAGGCATTTCTCTAGATGATATTCACAAAGAGTTAGCTTCCCGCCATGTAATCGATGAAAAAATAAAACAAGAAAAAATGACAAAATGAGCTGATTTCTCAGCTCATTCTTTGATTGCTTAGCATTCCCTTGTCCCTAGCCATATGTACCGCCTGAAAACGATTTTTAGCCCCCAACTTACTGTATATATTCTTTATATGGAACTTAACTGTATTTAACGATATATTCAAATACTCAGCAATCTCATTATTTGCCTTTGCCTGAGCCATAAGGTTCAAGACCTCCATCTCAGACGCTGACAATTTCTCCTGTTTGTTATTTAATAAAGTCAGATAAGATGGATATAGCATGGCGACTTTTTTTGTTGCTTCTTTAACTTTGTTTAAATACTTTTTTGAGACTAAACGTTCCACCTCAAAATTCCTTAATATTTTATATAAAGGTTCTCCTTGATCAGCAAAAATGCGAATATATCCATATTTTTCTCCCCTTATAACGGCTTCTGTAAGATATTCTTCAGCTTTTTCCTTTTGCCCCATTCTGTAATAAACAATAGCTAAAAGCGTATCCAATTGCGCCAAATCCATATTTCTATGAAAGGCTGTACATACAGATCTAAGCTTTTCTGCAAGTCCTATCGCAAGATAATATTTTTCATATAAAATATACACTCTTAGTTTCACAGTATATCTAAATATATCAAGGGTGCAAAATGTAGCATTTTCATCTGGTGCTTCACTGTTTAGCCAATAATCAATCTTTTCATAATTGTTTTCATATAAACTTACAAATGCGCTTACCGCTTCCAGATTAGGATATAAAAAGTCTGCATTTGCCGCTTCAATTTTATCTCTCATATTATCTAGCATAGGCTTTGTGGTAACAGTCTGGCCCAATAGCATCATAATCATCATCTGCACAGTCATAGCTGCAAACAGGATTATAATGCTGCCCTTTTGTTCTATAAAAGATATTGCTCTCACAACCTGTACTAATGATTCTTGAATTTTATCCTGCTGATAATAACACTCTGCTACTGCAACATCTAAAACACCGATACCATAATCTCCATATAATGAAATTACCACCCAGTCCATTGGATTCCTTACCATTTTTGCTTTTTTTAACCATGGGGTAAAATCTCTTCCTCCATTTACTACGCTAGGAGTGTTCCAAGTGATATTAGCTTTCTGCATTTGTAAATTTCCATATTTCACTTTTTTCGCCCAGTTTTTCATTATATTTAAAAAATCGTGCATATCACTATTAGGCATTGCTATGGATAAAAATGCTAGTTTTTCATATACTTCTGCCCTTTTGGGATCTATTTCTGGCAATAGTTTTAATTGATTTTCAAGGTAACCTTTCCATCTGTCAGCCTCTTCAAGATTAAAACATATAATGCCTAACATGGCCATACCACAACATAGAGCAGGTTCTTCTTTTATCATTTCTTCTGGCAATTCATAGTAATACTTTTTATTTTTCCATAAATCAGTCTGACCTACTGGGCTCTTGGATAACTCAATTAAAAGTCGTATTACACTCTTATACTCTTTAGCCTTAATATAATATTCCAAGGCCATAGTACTCTCATTCTTTTTCTCAAAATATTCTCCAGCTGCACTGTAAATTTTTTCAATTTCATCCTTTGATAATACTTTATTTCTCGTATATGTAAGGTAATCTTTAAAAAAAGGATGAAGTATATAAACATCTGGTAGTAAAAAGGTTAAAAAACAGCCTTGTCTTGTAAGTTCTTCTAATACCTCATGCGCATCTGGCGATTCTAAAAGTACATCAGTCTCCTCTGCTGTGATCTTGTCAAAGCATCCTACTGTTAGTATTACCTTTTTTTCAAGCCTGTCCAACTTGCCTAGCAGTTCAATATCAAGATACTGGTATATGGATTCTAATGCCTTCAATTGAATGTTTCTTGTATATGGTTCGCCCGCTGCCTGCATCAAGGATGCAGTATATCTGTAACTTATTATCCAACCTTTTTGATCTGAATATAGCTGAGCAATTTCCTGGTCAGTCAGACTGATATTCCACCTCTCAAAGTATTCCATTATTTCAGCTTCTGTAAATTTTAACTGATCCATACCAATTAAATGTACAGATAAGCCTACATATATGGATAGTGCTTTTGGAAGTTCTGCCCTTGAAATAATAACAAACCGCCAGGCTGACTGAGTAATCATCAGGTTCACATATTCTATTTCTCTTTCATTAAGCAGTTGATAATTATCAATCACAATAATTTTTTCCGTTGGCCTACTGTTGATTTCTGTTAACAGTTTATTGATAACCGTTTGGTTTCTCTGTTCCCCTAGACAAAACCAGACTGCCTCATGTTTCTTCTGATTGAGCCATTCTGCTACCGCAGTAGTCTTTCCCCATCCAGTATACGCCGATACATAAATAATCCTTTTCAATTTAAAATTATCTTCAAATATATTCTGTAATCGAGATCGTAAAACCATGGTTGGTGGAAGCTCTAGTATTGTATCTTTTTCTGTCATATAATTTACTCCTAAATGGATAATATATCAGCCAATTCCATAACCTTCTTGTCATAGTCCCTTTTCATCTGTAAAGCATCGCCTAGTTCATAATGCACAATTTCACTTCCATTTATTCCAACAGCTCTGCTTTCGCTTCCCTCTTGAAGTAACTCTACTGCTTTATATGCCATACGACTGGCCAACATTCGATCTCTTGCCGTAGGCGATCCACCTCTCTGAATATACCCCAGAACTACAATCTTTGTTTCCATTCCCGTTCTTTCTTTTAAAGTCTCTGCTAATTCCTGTGTTGACATATCAATCCCTTCAGCCTTTATTATAATGTTGTGTAGCTTTCCTCTGTTTCTTCCCTGTACCATCTTTTTACAAATAGCATTAATGTCTACTCCTACTTCAGGTATTAAAATTGTTTCTGCTCCCCCTGTAAGCCCAGCATAAAGAGCTATGTCACCACAATGTCTGCCCATTACCTCAATGACGGTAGTCCTTTCATGAGAGGATGAAGTATCACGAATGTTACTAATAGCTGAAAGTACAGTATTCACAGAAGTATCAAATCCTATAGTATAATCAGTATAACCTAAATCATTATCAATAGTACCTGGAAGTCCCATAACAGTAATTCCCCTCTTTGACAGATCAAGTCCACCCTTTAAGGAACCGTCTCCTCCAATTATTACCAATCCTTCTATCCCAAAACTTTCCAACATCTGTTTTGCTCTTTTCTGACCGTCACTGGTCATAAACCGTTCACTTCTTGCAGTTCTGAGAATAGTACCACCCTTATGAAGAATATCTGAAACAGACGAAATGTTCATTTGCTTAATATCTCCGTCAATAAGTCCTTCATATCCTTTTTCAATTCCGTACACTTCCATACCTAAATAAATAGCTCCTCTAACTGCTGCACGAATAGCAGCATTCATGCCTGGAGAATCTCCGCCACTTGTTAATACACCAATTTTTTTCATAACAATTACCTCCAACTCTATATAGTATAGCCATTTTCTCTATTTTTCTATTTAAAATAGTTTTATAGCTTTACATTTTCTTTTCCCACCAGCCCTTCTATAGCACTGATGAAAGATTCACTTGGATCAACCCATAAGTCTCGATTTGTTCTGAATTTCTTCCCAGATTCCTCTATGTATATCATAACTGGTTTTGGACCTTTGTTGGCCAAAATTAATTCTTTAATAAGATTAAAGCACTTTCCTTCTTCCAGATTTCTTGGCACCTTTATTTTTACTGGAATCTCTTTTGAAGATTCACTAAAAGCATCTATATGAACAATCTTATCCGCCAGAAGTTTAGGAGCTTCATCCTCTTTAAAGTTTATAGTTCCTTTAATAACCAGTATGTTCTCTTCTTTAATTAATTGCAAATATTTCTCATATACATTAGGGAATACTACAACTTCTATTTCTCCATAAAGATCTTCAATATTCAAAAAAGCCATCTGTTTATTGCTTTTTGTTACTAGTATCTTTTTTCCACTTACAATACCGGCAATAGTAGCTTTCATTCCATCTGTTACATTCTCATTTGTTTCTGCATGAGCTAAATCTTCAGCCGTAATTGAAACAAGCTTATCAATCTGCTCTTCGTAATTCTTTAAAGGATGCCCTGTCAGATAAACCCCTAATATTTCTTTTTCCATTCCGATTAAAATATCTTGTGAAAAATTAGAAACATCCGGAAGTCTTCCTGAAATGGAGTCTACGTCCATTTCTTCACTATTCAGTTGAAATAAAGACATCTGTCCTTCAATATTTTTCTTTGAATTATTCTGAGCTGACTCTAATAATCCTTCATATACTGCCAGATGCTGGGCTCTGTTTTGACTCAGGCAATCAAAAGCACCTGCTTTTATTAAACTTTCAATAGCCTTCTTATTTATCTCATGAATATTTACATTAGAGATAAACTGAAAAATGTCCTTTGGTATGCCTTTATCTTCTCTGGATTTAACTATTTCGTCAATGACTCCTCCACCAACATTCTTTACCCCTAACAGTCCGAAATGTATTTTTCCATCTACAACAGTAAATTTTTTACTACTGTCAATAATGCTTGGTGGAAGGACTTCAATTCCCATTTCATTGCAATTGCGAATATACTTTGCAATTTGAACACCATCACCAATAACGCTTGTCATAAGCGCTGCCATAAACTCTATAGGATAATATGCTTTTAAATATGCTGTTTCATACGCAACAACTGCATAGGCAGCAGCATGAGATTTATTAAAGGCATATTCAGCAAAGCTGACCATTTGATTAAATATTTCCCCGGCAATATTTTCAGGCACACCATTTCTTACACATCCCATTATTTCGATATTTCCCTGTTCATCCTCTTTACCATGAATGAAATACTCTTTTTCCTGAAGCATTACATCCATCTTCTTTTTCCCCATGGCACGACGTACAAGATCACTTCTTCCATAGGTATATCCCGCTAAGTCACGTACAATTTGCATTACCTGTTCCTGATAAACTAAGCAGCCATAAGTTACGGACAAGATTGGTTCCAGACTTTTATGCAGATATACGATTTCTTCTGGATATTTCTTATTTGCAATGTATGTTGGAATAGAACCCATAGGACCTGGTCTGTATAATGAAATTCCCGCTACAATATCTTCAAAGCAATCAGGATTTAAGTTTTTCATAAACTGTGTCATTCCAGCACTTTCAAGTTGGAACACACCTTGAGTATTACCGCTTGCTATCATATTAAAAGGTTTAGGATCATCATATGTCATTCTTGAAAAATCAATCTTTACCCCATGATTTGCTTCAATCATTTCAAGTGCATCACGAATAACTGTTAAAGTTCTAAGTCCTAAAAAATCCATTTTTAGCAGTCCCAATTCTTCAATTGTAGTCATGGTAAACTGCGTAGATATCCCTTTTTCTGCTAAATATAATGGCACATATTCATTTATACTTTTTTTGGATATAACTACACCAGCTGCATGGGTAGAAGCATGTCTCGGCATACCTTCAATAGCCCTGGCCGTGTCGATTACCTGAGCTACCCGTTTATCCTTCTCATAGGCAGCTTTTAATTCAGGATTCATCTCTAAAGCCTTGCCTATAGTCATTTTCAAATCAAAAGGTACCGCCTTTGCAATAGCATCTGTTTCCGCATAACTCATGTTTAAGGCTCTTCCTACATCTCTTATGGCAGCTTTTGCTTTCATGGTTCCAAAGGTTATAATCTGTGCAACTTTGTCTTCACCATATTTTTCTATAACATAGTTTATAACCTCTTGCCTTCTCTCATAGCAGAAGTCGATATCAATATCAGGCATACTGACTCTTTCAGGGTTTAAAAACCGCTCAAAAATTAAAGAATATCTAATTGGATCTATATCTGTAATCTTTAGAGCATATGCCACAATACTTCCTGCTGCAGAACCTCTCCCGGGACCTACCATAATGTTATTTTCTTTTGCATAATTTATAAAATCCCATACGATAAGAAAATATTCTACATACCCCATTTTTTCAATTACTGATATTTCATATTCAAAACGTTCTCTTATTTCAGGGGTTCCTTCACCATATCTGTCTTTAAGTCCAATCTCACAAAGTTCTCTAAGATACTGGTTATTGTTTTTACCGTCAGGAGCTTTAAATTCAGGTAAATGAAGTTCTCCAAAGGTAAAATCTACTTTACATTGATCTGCAATTTTCTGTGTGTTTTCTATTGCTTCTGGAATTCCTGCAAAAAGAACTTTCATTTCCTGTTCAGACTTCAAATAAAATTGATCATTTGGAAAACGCATACGTTTTTCATCATCAATATTTGTAGCTGTCTGTATACATAATAAAATATCATGTGCAGCTGCATCCTCCTGCCTTACATAGTGCACATCATTTGTAGCAACGAAAGGAATTCCGGTTTCCTCTCTAAGCCTCTTCATATCAGCTAATATTGCATATTCTTCTTCCAGCCCTTGATCTTGAAGCTCTAAATAGAAATTACCTTCTCCAAATATATCTAATAACTCCAAGGCTTCTTCCTTGGCTCCATTATAATCTCTGTTACTTAACTTCCTCTGAATGTTCCCAGCCAGACATGCAGATAGAGCTATAAGGCCTGTACTGTGCTGTCTAAGAACATTTTTATCAATTCTAGGCTTATAGTAGTACCCCTTTGTAAAACCTTCTGAAACAATCTTTATAAGGTTCTGATATCCTTCTTGATTCTTTGCTAGAAGTACTAAATGCCCCTGATACTTATCTTTTTCTGCGTCCTTGTCTAACATGGTTCTGGCGGCTGTATAAACTTCGCAGCCTATAATAGGCTTAATGCCATTCTTTAAAGCTTCTCTATAAAAATCGACAACTCCAAACATTACACCATGATCTGTAATAGCTATTGAATCCATTCCAAGCTCCTTGGCTCTTGCTATCAAATCTTTTATTCTGGCCGCTCCGTCCAGCAGGCTATATTCAGTATGTACGTGAAGATGTGTAAATGCCATATGTTTCTCCTTCTATAGTTTGCTTATATTTTATCCTTATATTTTACCATATTTATTGCAATAAAAAAACCGCAGAATTTAATCTGCAGTCTCATTTTTGAATTGATACCTTTTATATGATTTCAGGCATAATAACTTCTATATTTCTAGTAATTTTTATTGGTTCAGTTAACTTCACAACTGATTTTAATCCTTCAATAGGCATCTGTAAATTATAGTTTGTATACACTTCGGTTTTCTGGACACTGCTTGAATCCCTATCTTTCAAATTGTTCATAGCATAATCGGGTAATTGTTCATATAAAGCCGTATCTGGTAACTGCGCAAAGGCTAATTGGCTTTCCTTTGTTAAAATCAAACTAATTATTCCAACACCTTTCTCTTCATCAAACCAGTCATAAGCGTCAAACCATAATGTTGGGAACCATTCTTGCTCATTAGATGTAACAAGAGCAATTTGTTTCTCCATCTTACTTCCCAGTAAATGATTATCACCCGTATACCCCTGAAGAATGCTTAGTTTTTCTGCACCCTCCTCCTTAAAATCATAGTTAATTCTTAATATCCATCGCTCGGAAACTAAATTATCTAAATCTATTTGATTATCATTTGCAATTATCAGGCTCTTATTATCTAGTGATTTATCTAGTATTTTACCTAACTCTATGTGTCCACGTCCGGCTCCTGTAAGGATTATACATACAATTACAACTATAGCCAGGCATAGCACCCGATATTCCTTTTGGAATTTTCCTTTTGTCATGGTGTTCCCCCTAATCATTTCATCTCTTGAAAGCTTCATTCTAATTATGAAGTACCCCATGACAGTAATTCAACTATTTATGTTCCAAATTTTTACCCATATTGCGACAGATTAAGTACCCTTATTTTGTTAATCTGTATATTGCTTCTGCGAATATCTTCGTAGCTTTAACCATTCCTGAAATGGAAATATATTCATCTGCCTGATGTTCTACCGCAGTTTCTCCTGGAAATACTGGTCCAAAAGCCACACTATTCGGTACTGTCCTTGCATAAGTTGCACCACCTATAACTAAAGGCTCACTTTTCATATCTCCTGTGAATTCCTGGTAAACATTCATTAGCACTTTTACTAAAGCATGATCTTTAGGTACATACAATGGTGCCAGATGATCCAGTCTTTCAATTGAATATCCCATTGGACCAGCTATAGTATCCATACCATTGTAAATATCATCTTCCTGCATAGTTGCCGGATACCTAATATTTATAGTTAATCTGGCATCTGACTCATTAAGTTTGAATTTTCCTACATTAAAATTCAATTTTCCTGATGGTTCATCTTCAAAGCCACAGCCAAATCGTTCACCATGATAATCAAATCCTATTGTATCGTTGTAAAACTTTACAAAAGCATTTACCTCTGAATTATTAAATTCAATATCTTTAATTGCTTCAAACAAAATTGTTATTGCATTAAGGCCTTCCTCTGGCATTGCGCCATGAGCAGAAATACCTTTTGCAGTTATTTCTAAGCTTTCTCCTACCTTTTCACAAACAATATCATGTTTACTGTTTTTCTTATACGCTTCAATTTTATCAGTAATATCTCCACCAGTTATTACAATTTTGGCTCTGTCTGCAACCATGTTGGGTGCATTACCACCTTCAAAGCTAACTAAACGCAGACCAGATTTATCAATATTATTTAATCTTTTAACTACATCAAATACAATCAGTCCTTTTTCACAGTGTATGACAGGGAAATCCGCATCTGGAGCAAATCCGGAATCTGGCGTTTCCTCATGCTCCATATAGTAATTCATTCCTTTCCAATCCGTTTCTTCATCTAACCCTAAGATTAAACGTATATCCTTTCGGGGCTTAAAGCCAGAGTCTTTAAGCGCTTTTATTGCATAAAACGCTGCCATTGTAGGGCCTTTATCATCAATAGTACCCCTGCCAAACATTTTATCTCCTATTATTTCTCCCCCATAAGGATCATGTTCCCATCCGCTGCCTTCTGGTACTACATCAAGATGTCCAATTAAGGCAAAAATACCATCACCTTCACCTTTAAACTCAATGTGCCCACCATAATTGTCCACATTCTTTGTCGCAAAGCCCTCTCTTTCTCCTAGTGCAAGCATATTATCAAATGCTGCTTGTACTCCTTTTCCAAAAGGGGAATCTCCTTCGGCCTCACCTGCAACACTTTTTATTGCAATAGCCTTTTTTAGATCCTCTAACATCTGATCTTTATACCCATCAATTAAATCAATGTAATTTTTCATTTTCATCCTCCTTATATACTTATTAATATTTCTGCAATGCTCTATTAATAGTAAAAAAGGCTATCTCAATTATTCATTTTTTTGAGAGAGCCTTTTTAGATTTAAGTTAATTTATTGCCTATTTTGCAACTAGTTTTAATCAATACTAACATTATACAGTTGCAACCTGGATGCAAAGGAATGCAATTGAAAATGCTACTAAGATACCCATAAGCGGCATAATAAATTTTATGTATTTATCATAGTTTACATGAACCAATTGAAGGACTACAAGTACTAAGCCTGTTGGAGTAATGAAGCCCATTGTACCCTGTCCAAACATGTATGCTGTAATAACAACTTCTCTTGGAAGTCCAACTGCATCTGCCAAAGGTGCCATGATTGGCATTGAAAGTACAGCAAGTCCTGATGATGAATTAATGAAGAACCCTAATATAATATATATAAAGTACATCATAATAGCAAAGGCAAATG
Source organism: uncultured Aminipila sp. (assembly GCA_963524205.1). Classification (GTDB taxonomy): domain Bacteria; phylum Bacillota; class Clostridia; order Peptostreptococcales; family Anaerovoracaceae; genus Aminipila. The sequence continues at coordinate 64,286 of CAURED010000008.1, read as the reverse complement.
GACTCATGCCTTCTACCCAGCCTGACATGGTATTCAATAATGCATCTGATACTAAGCCGTTTTCTAAGATTCCATTGATTGATCTTGCAACACCACAAATAAGTGCAACACCTATCATATCTCCAGCACCTGCTAAGAATTCATTAACCATATCTCTTTCACTCATGCGCAAAATGATACCCATGATGATAGCTGAAACTAAGAATAAGCCAGTCATTTCGCCAAACCACCAGCCAAGCTTAACTACACCATAAACCATGATTACAAAAGTTAAAAAGAATTGTGTTAATATAATCTTATATCGGCCAGTTAATGCAGGTACTTCAGCCTCACTGCAGTACTTTTCATCAATATATGCTTTGCTTTCTAAGATAAGTGATTTTTCAGGATTCTTTCTAACCATGTTACCATATCTGATAACATATAGTATACAGATAATCGTTCCAACAATAAGTGCTGCTACTCTAATTCCAAATCCTTCCATGAAATTAATACCTGCAGCATTGGATGCGATTACAGTTGAGAATGGATTAACAGTTGAGCACATTGTACCTATAGATGATCCCAAATATACTGCAGCAATACCTACTAAAGCATCATAACCTGCTAATACAAAAATCGGAATAACTACTGCATAAAGCGGAACAGTTTCTTCGCACATGCCAAAAGTAGTACCACCAAGTGAAATCAACATAGTAATAAGTATAATAAGTATGTATTCTTTCCCTTTAGTTACTCTAGATAATGCTCCCATACCAGCGGCGAAAGCGCCTGATTTATTTAAATAAGCAAGCATACCACCCAGTACAAAAATAAATAAACTGATGTCAATGGTATCATATACACCATTCACTAAAGCTAAAACGCAATCAGTAAATCCTTGTGGATTAGATTCAATTGTTTCATAGCTTCCAGGAATACCTATTGGCTTATTAATACTACCATCTAAAAATAAGTCTAATCTAGCTTTAATATCAAGTTCATTAAGTGTTGCCTGATCTGCTTCCATTGAAGATATGCTTCCGTCTGGTGCAGTAATATCAAACATCTGAGTATCTGCATTATAAAGTAATTTTGAATATGAACCTGTTGGCATAAATTGAGTGCCTATGGCCGCGATAATTAAAATAATAAATAATACCGTAAAGGCCGATGGGAATTGTCGCTTTTTCTTTTGTTTAACTGGAGTTCCCTGCTCCATCACATTTTTTTCTTCCATTTTTTCCTCCTCAATAGGTTATAAGTTCTATTTTTTACTAGTGCACTATGTATTTTATACATTTTTTGAGGTTACTTCAATGGTTTTTGGGAAAAATAAGTAGAATAATTAGAAATTTGTTCCAAATCACAAGATTCAATTCGATTGATAGTGATTTTATCTATAAAAAAACAAAAGATGACTATCTTAAAGCGTCATCTTTTGCCTTTGCTTCTTCCCAAGGGAGCACATCGTCATCTTCTTTTAAATATTCTAAAATATCTGAAACACCTTCCCCAGTGTAAGCGCTAATACAAAATATTTTTTCACAACCTGCTAACCTAAGCCACTCCTTAGCCTGTTCCACATCAGCATCCTTATGATCTATTTTAGTCACAATACCTATTACTTCTCTGGTCGCAATGGCACATATGCAAGGGGGATACAGGGAATACGGTTCAATAGCACTAAGTAGAAGTCCTATTACATCCGCTTCATAAGAATAAATCTCTAATGCTCCTGCTAAAGTATTTGTTTCCGCATATTCGCCAGGTGTATCTATAATAACATCATAATAATTGACATACTGGGTTTTGTGATAAGTAATTTTCTCGCCCTTCAAAGCTTGTGTTAATGTAGTCTTTCCCGCCTCACTGCGCCCAACAAGCATAATTTTCCTCATAATTATTTTACCTTCTTGTTATTCTGCACACAGCAAATTCCAATTCATTTTTAAAGTACGAAACAATCTCCTGAATAGCAGTTTCTACCTCTGAAAGTCTTCCTGTTATAATCAATGTACCACTAAATCTATCTACAAAGCCTAGATATACGTCTCCCGCCTTGATAGCTATATCACTTGCAATTACGGCTGATTCTGGCGGTGTTACATTTAATATCCCGATTGCCGAGTTATCAAAATCTATATCAGGGTTTAACCCTAACTTTTTATATATAATAGGCCTTGGCCCTCCTATAATATGCGCCAGTGAAATCTGCTTTCCCGGAACACTTTCCTGTATAATTCTAAGCCTTCCTTCTGAATCTTCTGGTAGTAAATCTCTGATGTCCATCTTTTACTTCATCTCTTTTCTTTTTATTTTATAAGATTATTAGTTAGTTGATTTTTTAACATAATTATTGATTATAACACATTCTACAAAAATCATCAATTTTATAAATTATACAAAGTAACATTTCCAGAATATTCTAAATAATTTTATCGTATGATGGTAATAAAAGTATTTATCTATTTAAAAAGGAGGGGTCATTATGACTTTATTTGGAATGCCAATCATATCATTCTTTGCATTTTTAAGCTGGCCAGTAATTTTTATGACCATAGCTATCATAATTTATATTTTTATGGCAAAACAAGATGCTATCACGGATGATAGCGAATTCGAGGGGGGAGGCAGGCATACTTAATGAGGGTAGAAATTATTGTATTAGCATTTTATTTTATAGCAATGATAGGAATGGGACTTTACTGGCAAAAGAAAGCTAAAAAATCTGAAGACTATTTGCTTGGTGGAAGATCTATGGGTCCTTTTGTTACAGCTTTGACACTCCAGACAACCGCAATGAGTGGCTATATGTTTATGGGCGGGCCATCTCTGGCTTATGCGATAGGTTGGTTTGCATTATTTTATGCAGTTGGTGATGCCGGTGGAGGTATTGTAAATATTGCAGTAATGGGTAAAAGAATGAGAAGACTTTCTCAGCTTCTTGATTGCATTTCCCCAATCGAATATTTAGAAAAACGTTATAATAATTCTAAATCTGTAAAAACAATTGCAGCTATCATTTGTATATTTGGTTTAAGTGGGTATATTCTTGCTCAATTTTTAGCAGCTGGCAAAACGATTGCATTACTCTTTGATTTTCCTTTTGCTCCTTCCTTAATTATTGGTGTAGGAGTTATCTTATTTTATACTTTTGTGGGTGGATACTTTGCAGTTGCTTGGACAGATGTTATACAAGGAATAATTATGGTAACAGCTGTTATTGGAGTCTTGGTGCTTTCTATCAAGAAAATCGGTGGTCTTACTGCACTCAATCTTAAGCTTGCAGCGATTGACCCTACCTATTTGAGTGTATGGGGTAAAGATTTGCAATATCATGGTGCTTGGGGAGTCATAGCAAGTGCTGTTTTAATTTACTTAATAGGTTATGTTGGACTGCCACATGTTCTGGTGAAGCACATGGCAATGGAAAGCCCAAAAGCTGCCAAGACAACCTTAATTTATGCTACAATTTGGAATCAATTATTTATATTCTCACCTTACATTTTAGGTATTTGTGGAATTATCTTGCTCCCAAACATTCTTGACCCTGAAATGGTTATACCAGAGTTGGCCTTTATGATGTTTCCTGGGGTAATTGCTGCCGTAGTCTTAACTGCAATTATGTCTGCTATTATGAGTACCGTTGCGGCATTATTACTATTAACTGGAACAGTTCTATCGATCGATCTTTATAAAAGATGGCTAAAACCTAATGCAACCGATAAACAAGTTGTAATTATGTCAAGACTTATGATTTTTGCAGTTGGTATAGTAGGTATTACAATTGCCATAATCCAGCCCCCAGGCGTATTTAAGCTTGTAATTTTTGCCTTTGGTGTCATGGCCTGTGCATTTATGCCATCATATTTTTGTGCGATATGGTGGAAAAAAGCAAATGCAACAGGAGCATGTGCATCGATGGTCTGCGGTGGTGGAACCAATTTTGTTATGACAGCTATGGGAATGGGAGATTCGGCATTCTTTACAGGCACAATCATTTCAATTCTTGCAATGATTGTAGGTAGTCAGTTTGGTCAAAAAACCACGCCTGAAATAAGAGAATTATTAGAAAAAGCATCGGGTAAAAATGCTAAAATCTCACCGAAACTTGAAAATGCTAATTGCAAGAGTTTAGTTACAGAAAGTAAAGCAGTTTCAAACCACATGTTAAATCAAGAATATTTGAAATCTAGAGGTTTTTACTTATCATGTTAATCAAAACAATCGAAGAAACCTATACATCTGACCAAGTAGTTAGGATGTTAGAAGAGAAAGATGGCGCTATTAATATAGTAAAAATTGATGAGGTATATTATCCCTATACAAAACAAATCTACTCAATAAAATTCAATGGTATCATGGGCAAATTTGATAAACAAATTATGTGTAACATTGATTCCGTTTATGGGAAACCTGCAATTGGTCAAGGCAAACCTAAATTTGTAGAAAGAGAAATTGATCATACGATTGCCATAGCCCCTCAGGTATCAGAATATGATATGGAGAACATCGGACATGATTACGTTATGAAAGTATATTTGGGTAAAATGAAACTACTGCATACCCCCAATATTTCAATCGCAAATACTGAGAATTTCCATAAATTATTTTACTTAACGCAATGTAAAGATGTAGACAATATAGACTATTTTATTTTAGTCGATTCAATAGACGGTAATTTTTCAATTCTAAATTATAATTAATTTTTTCTGATAAAACCTCCTGATTAATGTTATATATACTTTAATCTAGGAGGTTTATTTTATATGTATATTATAAATTTATAGCCATTTTAACATTTCTCTGAATATATTCAGTCATTTAAATGTTGTATAGCGTAGTCAGCTTCTTCGGCAGTAAATTTTTCGCCATTAGCAGATACTAACTGGTCATGGATACTTGAAGGGGAAATAGCCATTGATTCTTGATATGACTTAGCTTTGGCAAGAGCATTAGCTTTCCAATCAGCCTCAACATTATCAATAGCATATTGTGCTTCTTCTTCTGTGAACTGTTCGCCGTTTTCAGAAATCAATTGGTCATAAACGCCTGTTTTAGACATATTCATAGTATCCGAATAAGACTCAGCTTTGGCGAGAGCACAGGCTTTCCAGTCAGCTTTTACATTGTCAATAGCATACTGTGCGGCTTCATTTGAGAATTGTTCACCATACTCAGAAATCAATTGGTCATATACACCTGCTTTAGACATATTCATGCTATTTGCGTAAGAATCTGCCTTTCGGAGTGCAGATTTGTACTCTGCTGGTACCTTATCTTCAGTTGAAGATGCTGACTCTTGTGATGCAGCATTGCTTTCGTTTTCTGATGCAGTCTGTGAATCCGAAGGATCGGTATTGGACGAAGTATTATCGTTACCCAAACCTATGATACCTAAAGCAACGACAACTATAATTACCCAAAACCACCAACGCTTTATTATTGGTTTCTTGTTTTTTGCACCACATTGGGGACAGTCTTTTACATTTTTTGCAATGTCAGTTCCACAAGCTTTGCATTTCATCATTTTATCATTCATACAAACCTCCTCTTAAAGTCTATAGTTTCATATTATCCTCTATTTTATATAATACGCCTGATTACCAATAATTTTAAATTCATTGACTTGAGTTTTTTCGACAAAAAACGACCCGATTTGAGAGTGCGTTATATTATCGTCGAATAAGAATAAAAAGTGGCTTATATCTTTTGTCAGGAGTTTTATTTATACAGTTATCGATTGAAATAAATAACCTTCAAGGGCAAAAAACAAAAAAGAAGCCTCAACATCCTTAGAATATTGAAACTTCAATGTTTGAAGGCGACACCCAGATTTGAATTGGGATTTTCCTACAAAATCTCTTTATTAAAATGTCCTCTTGTGTCTGTTTTCTGATTAAATACAGATTTATCCTCTCTGCCATTTAATTTGCTTAAGGCCATAGTAATGGTTTTCGCAACCTGCTCTTTTGATTCAACTGTAAAGTTTAATCTGAATGCCTCGATTCCTTTTATGCTTGGTAGCTCATCTAACAGATTAAGGGTCTTCCCATTCAGGATAGTCGTTGTACAATCATCATGACAAATGATAGGGAACGTTCCGTGCTCATCTTTTAACTCATAGCTCGACCTTTTGCAAATACCGCATTGATTTATTTTTTTCAGCGGACAATATTTTGTAAACATCAAAGGAGCCTTACCATACACAATCATTTCTAGCGCAGGATAGCCGTCATTTTCTTCATAATAGGCATTAATTAAATCTTCAATTTGGCTCTTATTCAATTCATAAGATAAAGTTACTCTTTTCGCACCCAATCTATATAATTCATAGCAACTTGTCGAATTAACAACATTTAGAGAATAGTCCGTAACAAAAGGATTCTTTTTTCTGTACTGATAAATTCCGCCATATCCTCCGATGAGTAGCTGTCCTTCTTTTTCCTTATAATGGTTCTGGTTTCTTCTAACAACGTTTTCAAAGTAGATTTCCTGAATTCCACAGCTCACGCAAGCATCATACTGTTCCTTTGTCGTTACAGAAGCCGTAAGGGTTGGTTTTTCAGGAGCAAAGCTTATTTTTTCTTTTGCTTTCAAAGCCTTGGTTCTTTTCTTTTGGCTGTTAAGCTTTAAGTCATATAAGCCCTGTACAACATCTCTTCTTGCTGCATTTAACAGTTTAGCGGGAATAAATGCATTGCATTCCTCAAAATCCACATGATCCAGTTCGAATATCGTATCATTCAATCTTGCAAATTGCTTTATCACCTGATCTTTTGTTGTTGGATTATTAATTGCTTCGCCTAAGGTTTCCTCGCTTTCATATAAATAATTAAAGCCTAAGCCACCCATCTATGATCAGCTTTGAATCTGGATATGCATACACTTTAATATCCAGGTTAAAACGCTTAAATTCTTTTTCCAGTGATGATTCTAACTCTTTGTAATACAAATAATCCTTCGTTATATACACTAAATCACCCTTAGACAATTTTTCTTTGATTTTGATATAGCAGACTTCATCTGCTTTGTTGATAAAATTGCCATCTTTATCGTACAGTTTTACAACCGTTAAATTAACATCTTCATTGTTATGACTTATTCTGATGATATCGTTTTGATTTAAAGGTCGTGTAAGTGTTATTTCAACCATGTCTTTATCGAACTTGCTAATTCTACCAATTTCATAACCAAAGTTATTCGGTCTTAAAATATTTGTAATATCTTTCTTATCTTCGTGAAACAAATACCCTTTCGTAAATGTTCTATTGAATGTTTTGTTCAGGTTTTCTTTATCTTCTTCGGTTATTCTATTATCTAAAGCCATGCGATATTTTGATACAGCATTCGCAACATATGCAGGCTCTTTCATTCGACCTTCTATTTTTAAAGAATCAATTTCTTTTAAATCATTGATATAATCGATTGTGTTTAAGTCCTTAGTAGATAGAATATAGTTTTTCCCTAAAGAGGTATCTGTTGTCGTATTAATTAGTTCATACTCCTTACGACATGACCCAACACATCTTCCACGATTTCCGCTTCGATAGCCGATTAATCCAGACATGAGACAGTTTCCAGAATAAGAGACACATAAAGCCCCTTGAACAAAAATTTCTACAGGTATTTTAGCTATTCTTCTTATCTCTTTTACTTTTTCAATCTCAACCTCACGGGCCAGAACAACTCTTTTAGCACCAAGTTCTTTAAATAATAAAGTTCCGTCTAAATCGTCTATTCCCATTTGAGTTGAACAATGTGCTTCCATATCAAGAAAGTTTTTAACTATGTAATTGAAAGCAGCCAAGTCCTGAACGATAATTCCATCAACACCGATTTCATTTAATTCATGCATCTGCTCTTTCATCTCTTCAACTTCGTTTTCGAAAACGATGGTATTCATTGTCACATAGATTTTAACACTCCTCAGGTGCGCATACGTAACAGCCTCTTTTAACGATTCTAAATCAAAATTAGAGGAGTATGCACGTGCACCAAATTTTTGCATTCCTAAGTATATCGCATCACAACCATTAGAGATTGCAGCTTTTAAAGCTTCCATATTTCCTGCTGGAGCTAATAATTCAGTCATTTTTTCCTCCATACTACTCACTATTCTGCGCTAAGTGCTTCTAACTGGTTGCAAAGTTTTTCTACAGTTATCAGCTCATTCTTTTTAAAGGCTAATGTAATATTGGCTTCTAATTCTTGTTTTCTCTTGTCTATTTCTAAATACTTCTGATCGAAATATTTATCATATACCATTTTGCGGAAAGAGCGTGTACGCATACGTCTAATCGTATTGTCTTCTACAAGTAAAACGTAATCCGCACAATTAGCTACAAGATAGAAATCGTGGCTTACCATGAGTACAGCCCCTTTATATTGGGAAATGGCTTTTTCCAGAGCCATTTGTGCATAAAGATCCAAATGGCTAGTTGGTTCATCAAGAATAAGAAGTTCTGCATTTGTATTTGCAATCATCGCAATTTGGAGCAAATTCTTTTCTCCACCGGACAACTGACCTACCTTCTGCTTTAAGGTATCACTTTCCAAACAATATTTCCCGAGATACTCACGGATACTTTCCCTTGTCTCAAAACCTAAGTTTTCCATAACCTCGTATACCGTTTTTGTTTCATCCATATTCTCGCCCAAAAGCTGAGATAAACACGCATAGCTTGTATTCTCATCGATATGGATGGAAGGATGGTTATTCTTTAAGATATCTCGCATTAAAGTAGTTTTTCCTGTACCATTTGCACCAACGATGGCTACTTTTTCGCCAGCTAGCAATTCAAAATTGATATTTTCCAGTAAACTTTCATCAAATGAAATATTATAATCTGTAATGCTTAAAACAGTATGCTCTGTTCCAACTTCTATTACCTGCAATTCAATCTTTGGCTCACGAAGTTCAATAAAAGGTGCCTTAATTTCTCTTGCACGTAAACGGTCAAGTTGTGTTTGCTTTGCATTTACAGCACTTCCAATAACAGGATTGACAAGTATCGTAGCTCTTGTGCGCAGAATATCAACCATTTTCTCAGTACGCTCAATTTCTTCCTGTTCTTCAATACTCTGCAGTTTAAGTTTTAATTTTTCCTTTAGCTGGGAACAACGATATTCTGTATAATTACCATCATATTCCTGAATATCACCGTTCTCTAAATGTAAAACCTTGTTAAAACAGTGATTCAATAAATATCTGTTATGTGTAATAACTAATAATGTGCCATTATAACCATTAATCAACTGACAAAGTCTATTCAAGTTGTGAAAATCAAGAAATACATCCGGTTCGTCCAAAACAAGAAGATTTGGAGATAATAACATTTCTCTCATAATCTGAAGTAATTTATACTCTCCACCACTAAGTTGTGATAACTTTATTTCTTCTAATTCACGCATACCGGCTACATATAGCTGTTTACGGATATTGTTTGCATAATTATCTCCGTCCATGGCCTCAAAGGCATCTAAAAGAGCCTGATATTTCTCAAATAACGGCTCCACATCCTCAGCCACTGCCATTTCTTCACACACAACAACTGTCGCTTGCTGATTTTCCACGAATCTCTCACTTAGATATTCAAAAACAGTGCATTCCTGCTCTTTATCTCTCACAGCAAACTGGCTGGCATAACCAATACGGCAACTTTCATCTTTGATTATATTTCCATCGTACAAATACTTATCCGGATGAATAATCATATCAACAAGAGTTGATTTTCCAGCACCATTGCTCCCAATAAAAGCGCACTGCTGCCCCATTTTCAATGTAAACGAAACCTCTTTATATAAATCTTTTGCAGGAAAACCATAGGAAAGTTTTTCTACTTGAATCATTTTTGTTATCCTCTTTTCTAAAAAATTTTGTCTAAATTTGTCACAGTAGAATTATAACAATTCACACTGCACAACACAAGAAAAGTTGCCAAAACAATGACATCTGTTTTAGGATAGTGCCTACAGTTGCATACATAAATCAAGACAAATAAAAAAAGCCTCTGCGAGGCGCTCTTCTTAGCTCGCATCCGCTCGCGTTTCAGTCGTAGCTTTTTATGATATTCCGTCAATATCGCAAACGATATTTCCTACATAATAAAAAACTCTAAACCCATCAATTTCAACGAGTTTAGAGTTATTCTCATGGAGGCGGCACCCAGATTTGAACTGGGGGATAAAGGTTTTGCAGACCTCTGCCTTACCACTTGGCTATGCCGCCATAAGCCAGCCTTACGACTAGCCGTTTAATTGGCTAGGGTAGCAGGATTTGAACCTGCGCATGATGGAATCAGAATCCATTGCCTTACCGCTTGGCGATACCCCAACAAAATAAAAGTTATAATGGGGTGGATAGTGGGAGTCGAACCCACGTATACAGGAGCCACAACCCTGTGTCTTAACCACTTGACGATACCCACCATACATGTTACTTTTTATTAATTTGAATTTTTAATAAAAATGGCGACCTGGATCGGGCTCGAACCGACGACCTCCAGCGTGACAGGCTGGCATTCTAACCAACTGAACTACCAGGCCATATTATTAAAAAAATGGTGGGCGTTATAGGGCTCGAACCTATGACCCCCTGCTTGTAAGGCAGGTGCTCTCCCAGCTGAGCTAAACGCCCATTTTTTTAATGGTAGCGGCGAGTGGATTCGAACCACCGACCTTCCGGGTATGAACCGGACGCTCTAGCCAACTAAGCTACACCGCCATGTTTGTGTTTCCAACGTTTTGCGCCGTCAACATTTAATATATTACCATCTGTAGTTCATAATGTCAACACATTTTTTTACATATTATTATTATTTTTTCATACCTTGTAAAATACCCATTTTTCAACCTATTATGAGGCTTGTTTCATCATGCTTAGTAAAATTTGATAAAAAAGTCACCATCATATTTTTATAATTGTATTTTTTATCTAGACTTGACTTACCAAATTTATCCTTATATGATTGCTATAGGTATTATATCATAAAACTAATTAAAAATAAATAAAAATGGAGGTTATTATGGAATACAAAATTGAAGGTGCCCCACTTTCTGTCCTTATCTGTACTTTAAATACAGGAGAAAGTATGATCACCGAAAGAGGCTCCATGAGCTGGATGTCTCCTAATATGAAGATGGAAACTACAAGTAACGGTGGTGTAGGCCGCGCATTAGGCAGAATGTTTGCTGGTGAAGCACTTTTCCAAAACCGTTACACTGCACAAGGAGGAAAGGGATTGATTGCATTTGCTCCCAGCTTTCCCGGATCTATAATGGAATTTGACATTACACCAGAAAATTCTATTATTGTACAAAAATCAGGTTTTCTAGCTGCTGAATCAACTGTAGATTTGTCTGTTTTCTTTCAAAAAAAAGTAGGAGCTGGTTTCTTCGGTGGTGAAGGATTTATCATGCAAAGAATTTCTGGAAGTGGAAAGGCTTTTATTGAAATAGACGGACATACTATTGAATACAATCTTGGCCTTGGAGAATCTATGATAGTAGATACAGGTTATCTAGCTGCAATGAGTGATACATGCTCTTTAGATATCGTAACAGTACCTGGAGTGAAAAATATGTTATTTGGGGGTGAAGGAATTTTCAATACCGTAGTAAGGGGACCAGGAAGAATCATACTTCAAACCCTTCCAATAAACTCCGTTGCCGATTCACTTCGTCCATACTTCCCATCAAGCAAGTAAAATTAAAACAATAAGCATAAAGCATAGAAAGTACTTTCTAGAAATCTTAGAAAGTACTTTTTAACTTTTCTTATCATAGCTTAAGTAATTTATCTACAAATATTACGCTCTTCACCATTTAAAAATGCTTTTATATTTAAATAAATTTCTTCAATAGCGCGTGTACGGGATTCTACGGAAGCCCATGCCATATGCGGTGTAATAACAAGCTTGGAGCTATCCTTGAAAGGCCGTAAAGCACATTTAGGTGACATTGGCTCAATAGTTAAGACATCCAGCCCTGCGCCAGCAATCAAATCCTCTTTTAACGCCCTTGCCAATCCTTCCTCGCTAATAATCCCGCCTCTGGCAACATTTAAGAAATAAGCCGAACGTTTCATTTTTTTAAATTCTTCGTACCCAAAAATCTCTGCAGTAGTTTTGGTAAGAGGCGCGTGAACCGATATAATGTCGCTTTCAGACAGCAATTCCTCAAACTGAACATGTGGGTAATCCGTATTATACGGGTTACCAGATGGTGAATTATAGATTACTTTACAACCAAATGCAGACACAATTTTTGCAACCTGTGACCCAATTTTCCCCATACCAACAATGCCCCATGTTTTACCATACAATTCATGAAACTTTACAGAAAATGATGAATTGGATGTGTCATTTACATATTCTTCTTTTTTTACGTAACTATCAAAATATGCAATTTTTTCATATAAGTAAAGCAAGAGTGCAAAAGTGTGCTGTGCAACAGAGTTGGTTGAATATCCTCTTATATTTGCAACCACTATTCCTGCCTTATTTGTATATTCAAAATCAACAAAATTTGTCCCTGTAGAAGTCATGGTAACCAGTTTTAGTTTGTTTGCCTTTCCAATACTTTGCTCATTTATTGGAAACTGATCAACTATAATTATATCCGCATCGGCAACACGCTCACAGGCCTGTTCATAGCTATTTGTTTCATCATAAGCAACCACTTCACCAAACTCTTTTAGACATTCATAATGAATGTCAGAACCAATTTGTAATGTTTCTAATAATACAATTTTCATATCTATTCCTCATTTTAATAATCTTTCATCTTCCGTTTATTTTCGTACATCCGTTCATCAGCAATCCTTATCAGATCATTAAAATCCTTTGTTTCTGCTGGATAATTAACAATACCATAACTAAAGCTGCAAACAATTTGCTGTTTATCTAATGTAATTGGATTATCATTAAAGTATTTATTTAAGGATTCCAGTCTATTAATTAAACTTTCATAATCTACATGAAAGAAAACAGCCACAAATTCATCTCCGCCAAATCTTGCTATAATATCCTCATCTCCTGGCAAACGAGTTAATCCTGATGCAAATCTTTTAATCAATTGATCTCCAATCAAATGACCATAATTATCATTAACATACTTTAATCCATTCAGATCAAAAATAACCACAAAGAATTCATTTCTATCTTCATTATTATAAATATCCGTATAAAATGCTTGTTCAAAATAACTTCTATTATATGTATTAGTTAATTTATCGTATCTGGACAGATATAGAATTTCTTCATACAATTTATGCTTTGTAATGGCATTGGCAGCCTGATTCCTCATATATTCCATCAACTCAACTTCTAACGTATTAAAGATATCATCATATTCACTGTCAATATTTAAAAATCCATACAACTGGCCATCTATAATAATAGGTGCACATATTGAGGATTTAATACATACCCCCTCTACTGTATCTAGCATATTTACACCGTTTATCTTATCAATACCATTTAGAATAACGGTTTTATCAATTTTTTCTCCCTTATTAAACCATGTACAATGATCTTCAAGCGTAATGGAAAAGTTCATTATGTCTTCTAAACGGTAACCTTTGGCTACTGCTATTTTCAGATTTTTATCCTCATTCAAAAGCAATACCGATCCACTGCTTCTATGGTCAATGCAGCTTATTACTTCATTCAGTATTAACTGGAGTAAGTCATTAATATTAGTTATTTCATTAATGGAATAACCAATATTAATCATTGCTTCCTTCAATTTTAATAACTTATTTATTTTTTCTTCATTCTTTTTCTGTTCGGTAATATCTAAGATAACCCCGGCTAATCCTTTACTTATGCCTTGTTCATCTAAAATTACTGATTTATTAAAAATCACATCATGGTAGCTGCCATCTTTATGCAGCAATTTTGATTCATAAGCCCGTGTTTCTTTTTTGTCCATCAAATGCTTATCCAGCCTCATATAAATTTCCGCAAGATCTTTTTCAAATATTTGGTTAGCTGCACTACCTATCACGTCTTCCTTTTTTAAGCCTAGAAACTCTGTAAGCGCAATATTGCAATGGTTATATATTCCGTGCTCGTCCTTAGAATAGATAGGATTAGGTATGGCATCCGTAAGGGTTTGAAGAAAATTAAAATTATCAGCCAGCTTCTTTCTGTTTAATTCTATTTCCGTAACATCATTAAATGTCAATATTTTTCCAATGGTTTTGGCTAGATCGTCATATATATTGCTAACATCCATCTTATAATATTTCAAGTTCTCATCGTTTTTTATGGATATTAAATTTTCTTCGCCAGTACTATTTAAAACCTTTACAATTTCTTCATATTCAATCAATAACTTTTCAATCTTTTTATCACTGTCATCAATGTGTTTTAACTGGGAAATAATTTTTTTAGCGGAATTGTTAAAATTAACTACATTATTTTGATCATCCAGTATAATAACTCCATCTAACATATTTGAGAAAACTTTTTCTGTGGCAATCGGTGTAAGTTTTATCAGTCTGTAATTCAATATGGCAAAGCTGGAAATAATCCCGGCAATGGTAAATGCTAGTGGACATAAATCAAGTCCAAAAGGCAGTAGTTTAAACATATAAACAATATCTGAAATCCATGGAATTACCCAAGCAATTAGTAATAACAGTATCTGTTTTCTTACAATTAGTATAGATTTAAAATAAGCTGATATAAAAACAGCCAGACCAATAAACATTAAAAAATATGTGTAAATAATATTTATCCAATACCAGGGCCCTTTCACAATTTCTGCAATTGGAAAAATGCCATCATAATTTATAGATAAATTAATATAAAACAAGTGATGAAAATCATTAGTATAATTCATAATTAATATAATAATAGGCATGATAAATAATATTTTTTTATTATTTTTTTTAATTTTATCCCTATACCCGGTAAAATTCAGTGCAAATATTAACCATGCCAATGGTAGAAATACAATTCCTAGATATTCTACCTTTATCCAAAATTTGATCCATCCAATATTTGCGTGCAATAATTCAAATGCATATCCAAATTGATAAATGGCAACCGTCAGCAAACACAGAGAAATATATGACTTTTCTCTTTTCCATGAAAAATATCCAATAAAACTCAGCACGAATGTTGATATAAAAAGTACACAACTAAAATAGTAATTTATATTCAAAAGTATCACCTCATACTTTAATTTTACCTTATATTTATGTGAATTCATAGTATTCTTTATCCAAAGGCTATTTCCTTCAAAAAGAAATAAATGACAACTCGTATGAGTTGCCATTTTCATTAAAACATCATCCCGTTTATAACCTGCTCTGTCAAAAGCAGTGCCCCTTTTGTATCAATGCACATGACTCCAAACTCACTTAATACTTCAGTTCTTCGCAAATGTTCTGCGCCATTTCACGAACTTTTGGATGATTATCAAAACATGTATTTTGAATATCCGTTTTATAAAATCCAGGAGCACTATTTCTCATAAAACATAATGCATTTACCTTCCATTTCCAAAGTTCCTCTGGCGATAAATAAAAGAATTTAGGTTGTATTTTTTTACGGTACTGTTCTTCCGATAGTTTTAAAATATTTTGTGGTGTTAAAAAAGCCGTAAGTTCCGAAAGCCCAGGGAATTCATCTGTCCCATCCCACTTTTCTTTATTCATTGGACACACATTTTGGCATATGTCACACCCATAAATACACCCATTAAACTGTTTGCTCAACGCCTCATGTGGTAAATCCCTCCCTCCAAAGGTCGTTAAAAACGAAATACAGGCCATTGGTTGCAGGGTATACGGCTCTATGAGAGCTTTCGTAGGGCAACAATCAATGCACTTATTACAGCCCTCTGGGCAGGGTGCCACCTCTGAATTCTCCATGATTTCCATTTCATGATCGACTAAAAAGCCTTCCAAGTGATTCCACGATCCTAAATCTGTATAGAAGAAGTTATTTTTTCGAACAACACCTAAGCTAGCTTCTCGCGCCGCCCAGCGTAACCCTGTAACACCGAAGTTTCTATTGGTCGCAACTTTCAATCCCATAGATAGGAGATACTCTTCCATGGCTACACTCATCTTAAATTCCGAAGATTGCTCATTCATTCGATTATCAAACAAATATGCTTTCGCAATTCTGTGCCCAAGCTCACTAGGGACTTTATATTGAGCATAGTTTACTGCTAACACAACGATAGCTTTCGCCCAAGGATAATTTTCACGAACATCTGCTAATCGTCGCTGCCCTTCATAAAATGCTTTTGAATATGGCACTTTTTCTATACGTTCCTCAAGTTTTTCTTTAAAACCCTCCAATCTATGAATGGGAATAATTCCACATTTCTCATATCCTAGTTGGTAAGCTTTTTCCTGAATCCGTTTTTCCATGTTTAACGTTCCTTTATATCCTCTCCACGACTAATGCGACTCCTTGTCCTCCACCAATGCACAAAGTGGCAAGACCATTTTTCGCATTTGCGCTATCCATAGCATGTAGAAGTGTCACAAGAATTCTAGCACCTGAGGAACCTAATGGGTGTCCTAATGCAATAGCTCCACCATTAACATTTACTTTATCAGCGTTTATTTTTAAGTCACGAACGACTGCGATACTTTGTGCAGCAAATGCTTCATTTGCCTCTACTAGATCTATTTCTTCGGGTTCTAAATGCGCTTTTTTCAGTGCTTCTTTCGCTGCCAAACACGCACCGTATCCCATGATGGACGGTTCGAGGGCTGCCGAAGCGTAGGCTTTGATTTTAGCAAGTGGCTTGATCCCTAGTTCCTTTGCTTTGTCTGTACTCATAATTACTACAGCTGCAGCACCATCATTTAACCCTGAAGCATTTCCTGCCGTTACACTTCCGTCTTTTTTAAAGCTTGGTTTCAGCTTCGTAAGCTCTTCGAGAGAGCTTCCAAACCTTGGAGATTCATCTGTATCAAAAACAATATCACCTTTTTTATTTGGAATGATAACTGAAACGATTTCCTCTTTAAATCGTCCCTCCTTAATTGCCACCTCTGCTTTTCTCTGAGATTGCAAGGCGAAAAGATCTTGATCTTCCCTCGACACGCCCCATTGCTCCGATACATTTTCTGCAGTTATTCCCATGTGATAGTCGTCAATTGCATCAAGTAGACCGTCTTTCATCATTTCATCTACAAAAACGCTGTTTCCCATTTTGTTCCCCCATCTAGTTCCATTCACTAGAAAAGGCGCACGAGACATACTTTCCATACCGCCTGCTACAATAATGTCCGCATCTCCTGCCTTAATAGCCTGAGCTGCCAATATTACCGCCTTCAATCCAGAACCACAAACTTTATTTATAGTGAGCGCGGGTGTGCTAACTGATATCCCTGCTCTAATCGCTGCCTGCCTCGCTGGATTTTGTCCTAGTCCGGCTTGAAGTACATTTCCGAAAATCACTTCGTCTACCTGCTCATTTTGTAATCCTGCACGCTTAATTACCTCTTGAATAACGATTGCTCCAAGTTCCGTTGCGGGAATATCTTTAAGACTTTTCCCAAAAGCACCAATAGCAGTTCTTGTAGCACTAACAATTACAACTTCTCTCATTTTATTTCCTCCTTTAATACAAATATTCTCCTAATTCCGCCTTAAGCCCTTAGGAATAAAAAGAAAACCATCTTGCAAATTCGTGTATATACACTATTATGCGTTAAAAAATTAAGGCGTCAACTCCTCAATTTTTAAAAGTAAGGTTGTAAAAATATCCATATTCTCTTTGCCTAAATATTCTTGGAAAAATTTTTGGGCTTGCTGCCAAAGGTTCTCAGAATACTTATACGTCGCTATTCCTTTATCCGTTAACTTCAATTGTCTATTTCGCTTTCCTTTTGTAGCGATGTCCTCTACTAATCCATTTTTCTCTAAAGGCTTAAGATTTCTCACTAAAGTCGTCCTATCTAGCCTCATAAGTGTAGATAATTCACTCACATTTAGCGGTCCAAAGTAATTTATGTGCTTAATAATTGAGAACTGGCTTATAGTCAAATTGCTTGGTGCAAGAAAATCGTCATAAATTTCGGTAATAGCATGTGAAGCCCGTCTCATATTAAGGCAATTACATGGGGATGATTTTTTTTCATACGTTTTTTTATCCATATTGGCCACCTCACTATCGTGTATATACACTATATTACTCTATATTTCATTTTTGTCAACACAAATTTATATATTCAGAAACAGTTAGAATGATATAGTATGTATCTTATAAATAACTAATTCCGTTTTTATTTCGCTCTATTATTAAGTAGCTCTTCAATTATTACTTTATCTTATTGATTGTTAACCGCAACAATTGATGGAACTATTCAATAATTCTAGCTCCGAATCAAACAAATAACGACTGTCCCCAAAGGGCACTTTTCTTCTTTTCGAACAAAAATAAAAAAACTTGCAATCATTTAAATTGCAAGTAATCAACTTGGTTGCGGAGTCAGGACTTGAACCTGAGGCCTCCGGGTTATGAGCCCGACGAGCTACCAACTGCTCTACTCCGCGATGTCTAGGGTTTCGATATACCCTTTTTAAATTTTCTATTGGTGCCGGAGACCGGGGTCGAACCGGTACGATCGGTAAAGATCGCAGGATTTTAAGTCCTGTGCGTCTGCCAATTCCGCCACTCCGGCGCACCATTGGTCATCAGATTTAAGCCACTGATTAGCTTTTTTAAACTGGCTCCAAGGGTGGGGCTCGAACCCACAGCCTATCGGTTAACAGCCGAGTGCTCCACCATTGAGCTACCTTGGAACATTTATTTTTATCAGTTCTCGCTGACGACAAGATTAATTATAAGCCAAAATAGCTATATTTGTCAACACCTTTTTTCACTTTTTTTATGTTTTTTACATTTTTACTATAAACGTTGAAATTTGAGCGTCTTTCCCCATACTAATTATCGAATTTTTTCGTTTTCTAAAATATAATTTAAAAAAATCTTATAAAAATCGACAAGTTTACATCATATTTTAATTCATATTTTTTATAAATCACACTTCACAGTTCAAAAATAAACTACCGAATTCTATAAAAGTACTTTAGTATTTTAAAAAAACATGGTAGCTCTTGTGAAAAAAGCTACCATAAATACTGATATTCCATTTTGAGAGCACATAGGCTTCTCTCTGATAATTTGTTTCCTAATTCCGCCAATAGAAATAGCTACTTCAAAAATCACTTATTCTGTAAGATTTGCGACTTAATAAGTTCTATTTTCTTACTATATTTCTGCTGGTTTTCTCCATCACCCTGTGCACTATAAATATCGGCTAACTCTTCCATAGTTTCTATGTGGCTAGGATTAAGTGTAAGCACCATTTTAAAGCAGCTCACAGCTTCATTTAGCTCTCCTACCCTTGAATAAGCAACCCCTAAATAATAAGGCAGCGGCCACCAGGTTTTAAACTGGCTATTTAAATAGGAGTCTAATTTATTAATACCATCCTCATATCTCCCTGCCATAACAGCATTACAGCCAGCTTCAATTTTTACAGGTCCTTCTAGTTGTTGCAGCCGTTCCTTTATTTCTCGCTTATCTTGGGAATTCTTTGATCTCTCAGCAAACTGCCTCCAGGTAATGTCTGCTTTAGCATAAAGGCCTAAATTTAAATAGGCGTATCCCAAATAATAATAAGCCTGTGCGAAATCAGGATATTCTTCTGTAAGCAATTCAAAGTAGTCAATGGACTCCGCTTTAAAATTGCCTACGTAATCCTCATTTCCGCCCTTTAGATACATTTCCCTGCAGACTCTGGCATAACTATACATACCGTCCAGATAATCCGATTTCATACAAAGGCAAGCTCTAAAATGAATACAGGCATTATCAAACTCTTCTTTCTCCGCCGCGTCCCTGCCTTCCTTAAGCATACCTTCAAATATTTTGTGATTATATAATTTTAATAAAAATGCTATGTAATGCTCCGTATACTTAAATTTAGGGTCTATGCCCATAATCCATGCCATATTTTCAGCAATATGCGATGTTTTTAAGCCCTGTCCGCCATTAAATTGCTCCACATCAGCTTTTCTAAGTGGTATAGGCACACCTTTCATTAGCTCTTTTACACCTGACTTCTCTAAAAAAGCATCTGAAAACTCATCAAACACAAAATCATTTAAGTATCTTTTTAAATACTGACCTACTCTGTCATGCCTCTTTCTGATGTCCGTTTCAGTATCTGCTCTTTTTACAGCTTGTTTACTCTCCGTTACTTTTCTCATAACCTCCACCTATAGCATTTCCCAGCCCTTTCTATTAAACTTCTTAATTGCATCAGGATTCAATGTGCTGCTCATATCAAGTACAAGTAATCGTTGTATTTCTTCTGCTGCTCCAGGAAGGCTTCTATCCTTCCAACAGGCATATTCATAAAAAATACGATATAAATCTTCTTTTTTGTGGGAACGATTCTGGTATCCCTTTAAATAAAAGAAATATGCTAGTTCCTCATAAAAATCGAAAGCTGTTATTTGAAATCGTGCTATAGCGTATTCTAAAGTTTTATAGAATCCCCCTCGATTATAATATAAATCCAAAAGGTTCTCTATCATTTTAAGTCTTGCTATACCCTCGGCCGAAATAAACCGATTGGATATAACCTCATAAGGTGCCACATCCCGGAATACATATTCATATATTTTTTTTTCATCTCTGATTTTAGTACCTTTAAGTAATTTTAAGAAACCTAATTGAAACTGGTCTGCTCCCAATCCGTAGACACCGTTAAAGGAATTTACAAAGGATAGATAGTCCTCGAAAGGCAGTCCTGCAATTAGGTCCACATGTGTATGTATATTACCAAGCTCAACAATTTTGCTTATATTATCTAAAAGTAACTTTGTATTTTTGTTTCGGTTTACCGTTTCTAATGTTATCGGATTTAGACTTTGAATTCCAATCTCTACTTGGAACAGACCTTTTCTGGCCCTTCCAAGTAGATTTATAAATTCTTCATCAACAAGTTCTCCACAAATTTCGAAATGGAAATTTGTAACACCATTATCATGTTCAAGAATATATTTAACGATTTCATTACACCTATTCCGGTCATAATTAAACGTTCTATCAATAAGTTTAACCTGGTTAACATGTTTAAAAAGGAAAAAACTTAATTCTTTTTTTACTCTTTCAAGTGGTAATGGTCGAACATGTTTTTCTATAGATGACAAACAATAGCTGCACCTAAAAGGACAGCCTCGAACTGATTCATAATATACAATCTTGTCATCTTTTGGAAGTAAAAAACTATAAGGAAAAGGCACATTATCAAAGTCCTGCAAGTCTGCAGGCGGATTTACATAGATTTTTCCATTGGATCTATAAATCAACCCTTTAATCTTTTCAAAAGAATTCGTACCAGAAATAATAGCTGTAGCAAAATCTTTAAAAACTTCTTCCCCTTCTCCTACTATTATATAGTCCACATATTTATGTTTTCTTAAAAACTCAATAGCATCATAACTGACTTCAGGTCCACCCAGTAATATTTTTATATCAGGTCTTGCCTTTTTTATTGTCTCAGCTAAATATACAGTCCTTGCAATATTCCAGATGTAGCAGGAAAAACATATTACACTATAACCACCCCTAATAATTTCCGTATATATATAATCTTCATCATTATTAATAGTAAACTCTCTCATATCAATAGAGCGTCTATTTTCAATAGCTGACATATACAGATATTTTAGAGCCAGATTTGAATGAATATATTTAGCATTTAATGTTGTAAGTAATATTTTCATACAAAGTTTCCCCTACTTATAATCTATTTAAATTATAGTGCTCTGAATCTCTCATCCTTAATAAGGTTCGTATTTTCCATGGCCCTTTTAAGCTGATTCATCATTCTTTCCTTATCTTGTGGTAAATCACCTTTTAAGGATACATAATTAGAAGCATGATTGCTTCTAAAGACACATTTTTTAGTTACATTAATATTTTTTAACATTAGTGCTGTTTCTCCAAGCACTTCCTCTGCATTCAATACTTTAAAACGCCCTGCTTTTATTTCACTATATATTGGTGCTGCCGGATCTACCATTAAAGTCAATAATCCTACATAAGAAGGTTCCATCTCTGAAATCATGCTGGCAGTTTCTAAGGCATGCTCTTCCATATGCTCTGGCCCTGCAAGCCCAGAAATAAAGGTAACAGAAGCCTTAATATTTGCATTTTCTATTTTCTTTACAGCTTCAATAAGCTGCTCTCTTGTAACACCTTTTTTTACAGCTTCGAGCACCTTCGGGCTTCCTGACTCCGCACCTATATATATAATTCCTATTCCATTCTCACGCAGCTCTACAAGTTCTTCATGACTCTTTATAAGTACATCTTGCGGAGCCCCATAAACACCAACTCTCTGACATTCTGGAAATAGTTCTTTTATACGCTCCAAAATAACCATAAGTTTATTATTTGATAAACAAAGAGCATCTCCGTCTGCCAAAAAAATCTTTTCAACATGTCTGTGATATTTTCTGGCCATTTCCAAGTCTTCCAGAACTTCTTGTACATTTCTGACTCTAAACTGTTTATCCTTAAACATACTGCAGAATGTGCATTTATTATGAGTACAGCCAATCGTAACCTGAACAATCAGGCTGTACGCTTCACTAGGGGGTCTGAATATATTTCCTTCGTACCTCATAAAACCTCCATGTTTTAAATTTATTTACATCTTTTCCGGAGCTTTGATTCCCAACAGATATAAACCATTTTTAATCGTATTCTTAGCCGCAATTACAAGTGCTAACTTAGCAAGCTTTTCAGCCTCATCATCTACTAAGATATATTCATCATGATAAAATCTGTTGAAACTCTGAGCAATGTCAACAATATGTCTTGTAACAACAGAAGGCTCATACTTATCTCCTGCTTCCATAATAACCTGAGGAAATTCGTAAATAAGCTTTGCCAGATCATAAGCACTATCCGAAAGAACATGTGACATATCAAGCGCAGATACTTCGCTTGCCTTTTTAATCAGTTCAGCATCAGCTTTTCTAAGAACACTCGCCGCTCTCGCATGTGTATACTGAACATAAGGTCCAGTCTCTCCTTCAAAATTAAGAACCTTATCCCAAGAGAAAACATAATCCTTAATTCTATTATTTGATAATTCCTGGAACATTACTGCTCCAATACCTACCATTTTAGCAGTTTCTTCAATATTGTCTGTAGCAACATTCTTTTCCTTTATTATTTCCTTAGTCTGTTCAACAGCTCTGTTTAAAACATCCTCAAGGAATACAACTCTTCCATGTCTTGTAGACATAGTTCCCTCTTCAAGACTTACCAGACCAAACGGTATGTGTACACAGTCCTTAGCCCATTCACAGCCCATAAGTTCAACAATCTTAATCCACTGCTGGAAATGAAGATTCTGCTGGGATGCTACAATATATAAATTCTTGTGGAAATTATAATGCTCTTTTCTATATACCGCTGCAGCAATATCTCTTGTAATATATAAAGTTGAACCGTCTTTCTTTGTAATAAGCGCTGGTGACATACCGTATTCTTCAAGTTCAACAATATTAGCACCTTCTGACTCAACTAGTAGTTCCTTATCTTTTAACCAATCAACAACTCTGCCCATTTTATCTGAATAAAAGCTTTCACCTGCATAAGAATCAAATGATATGCCCAACATTTCATAAACTCGGCTAAATTCTTTCAAGCTTTCATCTCTAAACCACTGCCAAAGTTCAACCTCTTCTGGTGAACCATTTTCAAGCTTTGTAAATACGGCTCTTGCGTCATCATCAAGGCTCGGATCATTTTCAACTTCCACATGGAATTTAGTGTAATACTCTAATAATGTCTTAATTGGTGATTTAATAACATCTTCCTTATTTCCCCACTTTCTGTAGGCAACAATCATTTTACCAAACTGAGTGCCATAGTCCCCTAAGTGATTAATTCTTACTGTATCATATCCAAGGAAATCATATATTTTATAAATTGAATTACCAATAACAGTACTTCTTATGTGTCCAATATGGAATGGCTTTGCTATGTTAGGTGAAGAATACTCTACTATAACCTTCTTGTCTGCTCCAACAGTACTTCTACCATAGTTATCACCTTCTGCAACCGCTTCCTTTACAACCTCTTCCATGAAGCCTTTTCTTGAAAGGAACATATTTACATAGGCATTAACGTTTTCCACCTTCTCAAAAGCCGCATTTCCTTCAAGTCTGCCCACAACGTCCTTAGCAATTAAAGGGGGCGCCTTTCTAAGTGTCTTTGCTAATTTAAAACAAGGAAACGCATAGTCTCCCATCTTTGTATCTGTGGGAACTTCTACCATTGACATTACTTCTTCAAGTGTAAGACCTTCCACCGCTTCGCAGATTATTTCTGCAACTTTTTTCTTATAATTTATCATTTTTTAATCCTCCAGATTTATTTCCAATTCACTCACAACTTTTATATCTTTTTCCTTTAAATAAGCTGCTAAGAATCCATCTCCATCTATTGTCTTATGTGAAAACGTTCCGTCATAAATTTTCCCGCTTCCACAAGACGGACTATTTGCTTTTAGGATTGCTCCTTCAATATCTTCACCCAGTTCCTGAGATTTTCTTATGGCAGCCTCCCATACACGTTCACAGCCAAGCCTAAAAGCTTCTGTTACATCTACGCCCTGGTTATTTACTGCTCTGCCCTTTACAATTTCTACAGTTTGCCTGGGAGTGCTTAAACCGCCTTCTACTTCAGGACATACCGGAATATAATTATGTTTCTTGGTAAATTCAATTACCCAGTCAGTATGGTTATTGCCACCATTATATTTGCAATTCTGTCCCAATAAACAACCACTTATTATATACATATCGTAATTCCTTTTCAAAATTCTCAATTGAAAAATTATTTAAGTTTCACAACAGTAACACCGTCGCCGCCTTCGTTAAAAGCACCTTTTCTAAATGATTCTACATGCTTATGCCGCTTAAACATATCCTGCAGACCACTTCGAAGGATGCCTTCTCCCCTGCCATGTATTATGGTTACTTCTTTCAAACCCGCCATATATGCATCATCCAAGTATTTATCTACATCCATCACAGCATCTTCTAGATTTCTTCCTCTTACATTTATTGATAAAGAAACACTTTCAGCTTTAGATCTATACAGACTTCCATATTTAGTCCTGTTCACTGGTGGCTTTTTCTTTTTAGTCCCATCATTAATGAGCATTAGATTTTTAACATTAACGTTTGCCTTGAGCATACCTACCTGAACAAACATATCTCCTTTATCATCCGGCAGAGAAATAATCTCTCCATTTTGCCCTAAAGTTAAAACCTTAACTCTATCTCCAATTTTTAATTTGTCAACAGTCACAGGATTATAATTTTCAGGAACCTGAATGGTTTCTCTATACTTCGAGTCCGCTTCTTTAATTCGCCGCTTGCTTTCAGAAAGCCTTGCATGTCTTTCTGCTATAGAATCCATTTTATCCAGATCTTTAAGTTGCTTTTGAGCTTCCTCTGCGACTTCTTTTGCTTCTTTAAGAATATCTCTGGCTTCTTCTTTTGCTTTAGCCAGAATTTTTTCTTTTTGCTCTTCCAGCTTTTTAATTTTTTTATCTAAATCTTCTTTTTGCCGCTTCATTTCAAGGTTTATAAAAACAGCTTCATCTCTCTCAGCTTCGGCAAGTTTTTTATCTTCTTCAATTGAACTTATTACATTTTCAAATTCAATATCACCTTTATCTAATAATGTTCTTGCTTTTTCTATAATCTCACTTGGAAGTCCAAGCTTCTCTGATATTTCAAAAGCATTAGATTTTCCTGGCACACCTATTGTCAATTTGTAAGTTGGACTTAAAGTCTCAACATTAAATTCCATAGACGCATTTTGTACACCATTTGTTTCAATGGCATATTTCTTAATTTCTGTGTAATGGGTAGTTGCAATCGTATGAGCTCCTTTTTTGTTTAAATCTTCTAACACTGCAATTGCAAGAGCTGCGCCCTCTGTAGGATCCGTACCTGCTCCAAGTTCATCTACTAGTACTAGGGTATTATGGTCAGCGCTAGAAACGATATTCACAATATTGTTCATATGTGATGAAAAAGTACTTAAGCTCTGTTCTATGCTCTGCTCATCACCTATATCAGCATAAATCTTCCTAAATACTGGCATTACCGTTCCAGATCCTGCAGGAATATGCAATCCAGTTTGAGCCATCATAGCAAGTAATCCTACTGTCTTTAAGGTTACCGTTTTGCCGCCCGTATTAGGTCCTGTTATAACCAATGTATCATAATTTATTCCAATAGATACGTTTATTGGTACAACCTTTTCTACATTTAGCAAAGGATGTCTTCCATTTTTTATATCTAGCTCTCCATCTTCACTAATTTGTGCCTCACTTCCATGATATTGAACGCTAAGTTTACCTTTAGCAAATATAAAATCTAACTTAACTAATAGTTCCTGATTATTTAAAATTTCATGAAAATGCTCCGCAACATTACCAGACAGTTCCGTCAGAATTCTTTGTATTTCCTTCTTTTCTGCCAGCTCAAGCTCTCTGAGTTCATTATTTAGATTGACAATTGCCTGTGGCTCTATAAATAATGTAGCGCCTGTTGCTGACTGATCATGAACAATGCCAGGGAACTTAGTCTTATGCTCCAGTTTAACTGGAATTACATATCTTCCCTGTCTCATAGTAACAATAGAATCCTGCAAAAGAGTCTTGTTATCTGATGAACTTAATATATGATTAAGTTTTACTTTTACCGCCTCATTTTGTCTGACTATACTCCTGCGAATCTGTTTTAGTTCAGAGCTGGCGTTATCTGACATTTCATCTTCAGAGATTATACATCTGTCAATATTATCCTCTAATCTTTTTTGAATGGAAAGTAATTCTGACATTTCATGAATAATTGGAAGTTTTGGTAAATCTGCCTTTAAAAATGTAACAACATTTCTTGCCACATGCAGATTGTAAAGCACCTCCAACAGTTGTTTCATTGTCAGAGTGCCACCTTTTCGTGCCAAATGAAGACTGTTCTCAATATCATAAAAGCTGCCTAGGGGCAATGCTCCTTTATGCACAATAACGGAAACCGCTTCCGAGGTTTCCGCTAGTAATTCCTTAATTAAGTACACGTCAACTAAAGGCTTAAGCTCTGAAATGATTTTTTTGGTCATCTCAGAGGCCGCCTCAGCTTTTAGTTTCTCAATTATTTTATTATATTCAAGTACTCTATATGTTTTTTCATTCATTGGTTTTTATTCCATCTTCTTTTTATAGCGATCGAGTTCTCCCTTTAACTGAATGTTTTCCATCTGGATGTCAAAGAAGCTGCTTTCTAAATCCTTGTACTTTGCTTCAAGTTCATTTACCATATCGCTGGAAGATTCCATAATCTGTCCTTCTATTTTAGCCGAATCTTCTTTTAGTTTCTTTACCTCAGCATCCTTTTCTTCCGCTAATTTCTGCAAATCTTCAAGTTGCGTTTCAAAGCTTTTCCTTAATTCCTCTTTTTGGATATTAAGTTCTTTTATTTCTTCCTGCTGTTGTATATGACTCTTTTTAGCTTCTTCCCATAGCTGCGTATAATGCTCTGTATCCTTTTCAGCCTGTGCATTTGTTACTTCTAAATGCTGAAATCTTTCTAAAGCACTAAAGTAGTCATCTGCCATATTTACTGCAGAAAGTACCGCAATGGAGGATATTGGGCCAGAATTTAATGCTTGGGAGATTTCCTTCATCTTAACGTCAACATAATCCGCAACCTTTATTATATGTTCTCTGGACTTACTTCCCATAATAGTATATTCCTGACCGAAAATCTTTACGGTTACTTTGTTATTCTCCATTTTTATTTCCCCCTTGCAACTAAAATTACATTTCTCTTAGCACTGCATCCAGTTCACTCTTAAGTGCCTCTAACACCTTATTGTGAACCTTTGCAACTTCTTCATCCGTTAAAGTCATTGCATCTGATCTGTAAGTAAGATTAAACGCAGCACTCTTTTTACCTTCTGCTACCTGCTTGCCTCTGTACACATCAAACAACTCAACTTTTTCTAGGATTTTTCCGCCATTTGCCTTTATGATGTCTCTGATTTTTCCAACTGGAACAGCTTCATCTACGAGAAGAGCTATATCTCTTGAAGTAGAAGGATATTTTGGTAATGGCTTATAAACTATATCTCTATCAGCTTTACTCAAAACATTATCAAAGAACAATTCACAGACGAAGCAGCGAGTTGCAATTCCATACTTTTCTGTAACATCTGGATGAACTTCTCCCATTATACCAAGTTCCATATCATCCAAGACTATTCTTGCACATCTACCTGGGTGGTATACACCATACTCACTTTCGCTCTCAAATGTTATATCTGTTATTCCAAGTACATTTAGCAGCTCAACGGCCATTCCCTTTAAAGTATAGAAGGTTTCCTCCTTACCATAAATACCAATGCACATTGAATATGATTCTTCTGGCAATTGGTCAGGGTCTGCCGGGTTAGCCATAAATGTATTACCTAATTCAAATGCTCTTACAGCATCTATATTTCTTCTATAATTTGTACCTAGTACCTCCATCATATTAGGAGTTAAAATTGTACGCATTACAGATGTTTCTTCTCCTAAAGGATTTATCAGTTTAACAAAACTTCTCTCCCAAGAATCTTCGTCAATTCTTACATTATCCACACTCTTTGGGCTACAGAAAGAATAGGTCTGAATTTCATTAGCCCCAAGAGCACACATGGTATCTCTTGCAAGATCTTTAAGGGTTCTTTCCTTTGATTTACAAGCCTCTGTGTCACTCTTTGGTAATGTAACAGGGAGCTTGTCATATCCATACATTCTTGCTACTTCTTCTACATAATCTTCTTCTATTTCAAGATCCTGACGAATAGTAGGTGGTGTAACTGTCATAAGGTTACCCTCACCAGTTACCTTCATTTCAAGCCTTTGAAAGATTTCTACCATATCCTCACGTTTAAGTTTAATACCTAAGACCTTATTAATTCTATCCACTCTGACATCTAAAATCTTAGCAGTTTCAACTGTAGGATACACATCTACGCTGCCTTTGCATACAATTCCAGCCCCTAATAGCTCAATTAGTCTGCATACTCTGTCAGCAGCCGCTTCACAAAGGTTTGGATCTATACCTTTTTCAAATCTTGAAGAAGCTTCTGTACGAAGTCCCAGCTTCTTGGAAGTTGCCCTAATGTTATCACCATTAATGTTCGCAGATTCTATTAAAATAGTTGTCGTATCTGGTTCTATTTCTGAGTTCATACCACCCATAACACCAGCAATAGCTACACCCTTCTTGCCGTCCTTAATTAAAAGCATATCCTTTGTAAGCTTTCTCTCTGTTCCGTCAAGAGTAGTGAAAATTTCGCCATTCTCCGCAGTATCCACTATTATCTTATTATCTTCAACCCTTCTAATATCAAACGCATGTAAAGGCTGACCATATTCAAGCATTACAAAGTTTGTAATGTCTACGATATTGTTTATAGGTCTCATGCCTGCTGCAATAAGTCTCTTCTGAAGCCACCAAGGGGACTGCTCAATTTTTACATCAGTCACAATTCTTGCAGCATATCTCTTGCAAAGCTCTGGCTTTTTTATTTCAACACTAATGTAATCTATTGCATTTCCTTGCTCATTTATGCATGTTATATCTGGATAGCGAAGTCCTTCTTTAAATGTAGCAGCAGTTTCTCTTGCCATGCCAATCATTGAAAGGCAGTCAGGTCGATTTGGTGTTATTTCAAAGTCTACTACTGCCATCTTTAGCCCTAAAGCTTCCGTTATCTCCTGACCTATAGTATAACCTTCTCCAAGAATCCAAATACCTTCTTTATGAGCTACTGGAATGACCTTATCTTCAAAACCTAGTTCTCCTGCTGAACAAAGCATTCCAAAGGATTCAACGCCTCTAAGTTTGCCTTTTTTAATCTTAACTCCGCCCTCTTGCTTTGGCTGTCCATGCAGTGGACCAGGAATTGTACTCCCGTGAAGTGCTACTGGTACATATGCACCTTCGAAAACATTTGATGCTCCAGTAACTATTTGTACTGGTTCATCCTGACCAACTTCAAGCTGGCAAATAACAAGCTTATCCGCATCAGGATGCCTGTCAATTTTTAAAATTTTACCAACAACTACTTTATCGGTATTTTCACCAAAATATTCTACAGACTCAAGATTTGAGCCTGACATAATCATTCTATCGCAGAATTCATCTACGCTTACATTGACATCTGTATAATCTTTAAGCCACTCTACTGGAACTAACATCTATGGCACCTCCTATTTGAACTGGTTGATGAATCTCATATCATTTTCATAGAAATTTCTTATATCATCAACTCCGTATTTAAGCATTGCAATTCTTTCTACACCCATACCAAAGGCGAAACCTGTATACTTTTCAGTATCAATCTTTCCAACTTTAAGTACGTTTGGATGTACCATACCACAACCTAGAATTTCAATCCATCCGCTTCCTTTGCAAACATTACAGCCTTTACCTCCACACTTAAAGCATGAAACGTCCATTTCTGCACTAGGTTCTGTAAATGGGAAATGATGTGGTCTGAATTTTGTTTTAGCATCTGACCCAAACATCTGCTTTGCAAAGCTATCTAAAGTGCCTTTTAAGTCTGCCATAGTTATTCCTTCATCCACCACAAGTCCTTCAATCTGATGGAACATTGGTGAATGGGTAGCATCTGGAGTATCACATCTGAAACATCTACCAGGTGAAATAATCTTAATTGGAGGCTTCTGCTTCATAAGAGTTCTGGCCTGTACCGGTGAAGTCTGTGTTCTAAGCAATGTATCCTCTGTAATATAGAAAGTATCTGAAAAATCTCTTGCGGGATGATTTGGTCCTGCATTTAGAGCATCAAAATTATTAAACACAGTCTCAACCTCAGGGCCTTCAGCAATAGAAAAACCCATAGACATAAATACTCTTGAAATTTCTTCTATAGTGATCGTAAGTGGATGCTTTACGCCAAGGTTATACTTAGCTCCAGGTTCAGTCACATCAATGGTCTCAAATCTGAACTTTTCCTGCCTGGCTGCTTCTTTTACCATAGCAAATTTCTCTTCAAGTAAAGCTTCGACCTCTGCTCTAACACTGTTTGCCGCTGCTCCAAGAGCTTTTCTGTCTTCCGGAGCCAATTTACCCATGGATTTCAGAATGTCAGTCAATTCACCCTTCTTACCAAGAACTTTAACTCTAATTTCTTCTGTTTCAACTTGTGAGGAAGCTTTTTTAATTTGTTCTTTTGCTTCCTGCAAAATCCTACTTAATTGAGTCTGCATTTTTTAATCCTCTCTATATCTTATTCTTATATAATATCTAAATATTTATATATCACTCAGTGCCTCATAGCCTCATACATAAGTATTGCAGCAGCCACTGATGCATTTAACGATTCTATTGATCCTGCCATCGGAATCTTTATTATCTCATCAGACTGTTCCTTGAACTCCTGACAAATGCCATTTCCCTCGTTCCCTATGACCAATCCAATGTTTTTCTTTAAATCAACTTCATAATAGTACTTTTCTGTTTCAAATCCAGTACTTATAACGTATTTACCATGCTTTTTCAAAGTATCTAGTGCATGATTCGGTGAATCCATAAACAGTATGGGCATTCTAAAAAGAGAACCTGTACAGGCCCTTACAACTTTTGGTGAAAATATATCTACAGTACCTTTTAGTACCATAATTCCATTATACCCCGCTGCATCGGCAGTTCTTATAATAGTTCCAACATTACCTGGGTCTTGCAATCTGTCTAAAACCAAAATATTCCCACTACCCTCTTTTTGGTAATCAAAGAACTCCCCTTCTGTAAAAGTAAATTTATCAACTATTCCCAAAATGCCTTGAGAATTTTCTGTCTGAGTCAATTTTTGAAATAATTTTTCTTCAAAAATCAGTATCTTATCTTGCTCAGATTTATCTGTTTCAACTGTATATTTTTTACAAAGGCCTATAATTTCAGGACTTTGAAGGTTTGCTTCATCTATAATAAGAAAATCAAGCATTACATTATTTTTTAACGCTTCTTCAATAAGATTAGGACCTTCTATAATATATTTTCCTAGCTTATCTCTATATTTTCTATTTTCTAGCTGCAAGCACATTTTAAATATTTTGTTGTCATGTGAAACAACTTTTTTCATAAATCACCCAATATATATATTTTTTTTCATATTCCATTAACCAAAGAAAAAGCCGGTTGTTATACCGGCTTTCTGCTAATTATTCTAAAAACCATTTCTTTCTCTATTCAAAAAAGACGGTATCACAAAGTCAGAATTATCTCCTGACAACAAGTCATCTTCTTTGTTCACAGCCTCAGCCGTAACACTTTCCGCAACATTTTCCTGCTCTGCTGACTGCGTAGCAGGTTTAAATAAACCAGCGGCCACTTCACTAGGTCTTTGTTCAAAACCTGTTGCTATAACTGTAACCAGGATTTCATCCTTAAGATCTTCCTTAATCGATGCACCAAAGATAACAATTGCATCTTCTCCAGCTGCATCCTCAATTTGAGCTGCTGCCTGACTTACTTCCAGCATACCCATGTCATATCCACCCATGATGTTAAGTATAATAGCCTTAGCCCCATCAATTGAAGTTTCAAGAAGTGGACTTTCAATAGCATTCTTAACAGCTTCTTCAACTCTACTATCTCCAGAAGCTCTTCCAACACCCATATGTGCAATACCTCTATCACTCATAACAGTCTTAACATCAGCAAAGTCAAGGTTAATTAAACCAGCTTCAGCTATTAGGTCTGAGATACCTTGTACACCCTGCTTTAGTACTTCATCAGCCATACTAAATGCCTGAAGCATCGATGTATTCTTCTCAGCCACTTGAAGTAATCTGTCATTTGGAACTACAACAAGAGAATCCACATATTTTTTTAAAAGACTTATTCCTAAATCAGCATGCTGTCTTCTTCTTTTACCTTCAAAAGTAAAAGGCTTTGTAACTACCCCTACTGTAAGAATATCCATGTCTTTTGCGATTTTTGCAATTACTGGTGCAGCACCAGTACCTGTGCCACCACCCATACCCGCTGTAATGAAAACCATATCAGAACCTTGAATAAATTTTGAAATATCTTCAATATTTTCTTCTGCGGCTTTTTGTCCAATTTCCGGATTAGCTCCTGCTCCAAGTCCTTTTGTGAGCTTTTCACCAATCTGAATTTTTGTTTCTGCCAAGCTTCCGACTAAAGCCTGCTTGTCCGTATTAACAGCCATATAAGTAACGCCCTTTAGGCCTTGTTCAATCATTCGATTTACAGCATTGCAGCCACCGCCACCAACACCTATAACCTTTATCTGGGCAGCATTTTGTTCATTTACCTCAAACTGCAGCATTATAAAGTAACCTCCTGTCACTATAGCACAAAATTAAAATACATATTAATGCTTTATTATACCATGAATAATGTATGTTTGCACTACTATTCCTCAATATTTTGATTATTTTTTAGTTCACTTTTTCGAGTTTTTCTTTCAAAGTATTTATCTATGGCAAGCCTTCTTAAAACGGCTAAATTATTGAATAATCTACCTCCAAAAACAAATATTGCGGCAAAATATAATGGTACCCCTAACTTATCGCCTACATATGTTAAAATCATGGCCAGCAAAGCATTGGTAATAAAACCAGATATAAAAATAAAATTATTATACTTTTCCTCCATCATGGAACGGGTTGCACCCACAATAGAGTCCATGGCTGCCAAGAGTCCCATTGTAATATAAAAGGAATATTCTGCTGGGTACGAAATATCCAGACCAAACCCTAATGCCAAGCCAACTGCCAGGCCTATTACCACTGCAAAAATCAATTTGTTTCCTCCTTTTGAAGCTTATTCATATATTTGTATACATAATCCTTAGAAACAGCGTCAATTGTAATGTCATCCTTTAACCTTACTTCGAACTGGACACCCCAGTTTTTTAGAGATGTACCATATCCATCCGGGTCCACAAGAGCCGCTGCCATTCTTTTACCATCACCTATAGCCGTAATCCTAAAAGGTCTGGCATATACATCACCATTAATTCTAACGGTATATCCAGAACAAGAGATTGCAGTATTTGCTGTAATTCGCTGTCCATTTACAGAAACAGCTTCTGCTCCACAACGATTTAATTCGTTTATTAGCATAATAATATCCATATCATGTACAAGTAAATTATTAATACTTTCTCCATCATAAAGTTCTCTTGTTCCATCATCAATAACGACTTCTACGCCAGAACCTTTAACTGTTTTTTTGCCACTGGAAATTTGATATTTTTCAACTTCATCTGTAAGGCTTTGCTTTATTTTCTCTTCTGATTGTCCATCAGATTGAGTTACCTTCTCATAGTTCTCTAGCTTAATCTTAGTTTCCCCAATCAAATCCTGTAACTTTTTTATTTCTTCCTTTTCACTATTAATAGTGGTCTTGTAATCCTCAATAGTTTTTGGAGATACGTATAGCCGCTGGCCGTCGCTGACTTTCATTTGGCAAGCTAGCCCAATTCCAATCAAAGTGCAAATGACAAATGTAATCAAAACCATTTTCTTTTTCATACTGCACCCGCCTACTGTTCAGCTTCTTCAGTAGCAACAGGCTTAGCATACTTAAACTTAACGGTTCCAGTATATCTAGGAATTACTAGATTTTGCTTCTCGTCAGTTGAAACAATCAAGTTATATTTTATCTTCATCGTTTCAATAATGCCACCTCTTATATTTATTGCATCATGTAATGTTTCAGGATTTCCAATGGCTTTAACATAGTACGGAGGTGCCGTAGGTGTTCCATTAATGTTGACATTGCTACCCGCCATACTAACTTCTGTAGTAGCCATAATTCTCTGTTCATTTATAGAAACAGCCTCTGCACCAGCCTCCTTTAATTTGTTAACCAAATTTAAAAGAAGCTCATAGTTATACATAATAGGACTAAAATCCTGCTCATATTCGTCTGTCACAATAGGATCTTTAATTGTAACTAAAACTCCAGGTCCCTGCACATCCAATACTCCTGTGGACATTTTATACTTTTCCAAATCAGAAACAAGACCGTTTATAAACTCATCTTCTTCTGCCTTATCACCCTCTATGGAATTTAAGCGGGCTTCCAGATCCATAAGTTCCTGAACTACATTTTCCTTTTCATCTTTAACCATTTTCAGCTCTGCCTCATAGCCTCTTACTTTTGCTAAAGGGACAAGACCACCCTGGTCACTGCCAGCAGTCATCCTCAACTGAATTGACAAAATAAGCCCTATAAAAAGAGCCAGCATTCCCAAAACAATCAACCCACTGTACTTCTTCATTTTTACTCTCCTACTCAACATTGGGATCAAAAGAACAATAATTATCACTTCCGATTTTTATAATCCCTCTTTCGATACCTTTACTATACATTTCATAAAGCGTCTTTTCAAGATTTCCATTTTTAATACTTTCTGCTAAATTTTCAGGGGTACCCTCACAGATAAGCTGATCATAAATATGCGCTTTTATTACAACATTTGAAATGTCGATTTTCTTAAAGAACAAATCTGAATCTTTCATAGATCCAAGCATGCCGAGTGTATCCGTTAATATAGAATTTTCTTCCACCTCTAACGGCTTTCCTGCTTTTGCTTTTTTTAGAGTTAGACCTTCTATTATAGTAATCTTAGGTTCAGTATCTGCTTTTCTAAGTACTAATCCATTGGGATCTATAATAATATAAGTACCCTTATAGGGTACAGCAGCCTGCTCTGTCCTTTCAGTAACATTAATTACTATAGTTGATGGCAGTTTTCGTTTTATTGTAACATTTTCAAAATAAGGGTCCTTAAGAAGCTTATTTTTTATGTGGTTCTTCTTTAGTTTAAAAATATTTTCGCCAACTTTTATCCCTGCCTTGTCCTTTACTTGCTCAACAGTATAGTAATTATTATTTTCTATTTTTACTGAGTCAATATCAAACAGTTCAGAGGTAATCAAAAAATACAAACCAGCTCCTACTGCTATTATTACTAATAACCTTAGGAGATAGTTCTTTTTCTTTCGTTTTTTCTTCTTTCTAGGTTTATCAGTCATTTGTTTTCCTAATATCTGCACCCAGACTTCTTAATGTCTGAGAAAAATCTGCATATCCTCTCTCTATATGTTCTATACCTTCTATAATGGTTTCACCCTGAGCCATTAGCCCTGCAATTGCTAAGGATGCCCCCCCTCTTAAATCCATAGCTGACACTCTGCATCCCTGCAGCTCTTTAACGCCGGATATAAAAGCGTGATTATCCTCCACTAATAAATCTGCACCCATCCTTTTGAGTTCGTTTGTAAAAGCAAAACGATTTTCAAAAATCGTTTCTTCCACATAACTCCTTCCTTCAGCCAATGTTAGCATAGTCAGAAACGGTGACTGCAAATCAGTAGGAAAATCAGGATAAGGTCCAGTAATAAGTTTATCCAAAGCATTTAATTTTTCACATGCTTTAAGGTATATTCTATCTCTTTTTACCCCTACTGTGCAACCAGTTTCTATAAGCTTTTCTAAAATACTTTTTAAATGCATGCTTTCTGCATTGTTTACTACTATTTCTCCTCCTGTTGCCGCAGCAGCCACAAGATATGTACCGCACTCAATTCTATCCGGTATAATTCTATGATTTCCACCATGCAAAGCAGAATTCCCGTTAATATGTATTGTTTTTGTTCCTGAACCACGAATATCAGCACCACAGGAATTCAAAAAATCTTGTAAATCGCAAATTTCAGGTTCCATTGCACAATTTTTTAATATAGTATGCCCTTCAGCCGTTGCTGCCGCCATTATTGCATTTTCAGTAGCTCCTACACTAGGAAATGAAAATTCTATAACTGCACCCCGAAGTTTACTTGCTTTGCAAATTATCACATCATCCTTTTCTGTTATTTCAGTTCCCAACATTCTTAAAGCATGTAAATGCAAATCAATTGGTCTGCTGCCTATATTACACCCTCCTGGCTGGCTAATCACTGCGCTTCCACACCTGCCAAGCAACGCGCCCAACAAAAAAACGGATGACCGCATTTCTCGCATCCGCTTCAAGGAAATGGTATCAGCCACCAGCTCACTTGAATCTACGATTACAGTTTCGTCGCTTGTGTCTGTCTTACATCCCAATTCATTCAATATTTTCTTCATACTATTAACATCAGTTATTTGCGGAATATTGGAAAGTTGACATTCAGCCCCACACAATATGGTGGCCGCCAAAATTGGCAGTGCAGCATTCTTTGCTCCCTTTACATTATATTCACCACTAATCTTGTTGCCGCCCCGTATATGATATGATTCCAAAACAGATACACCTCCACTATTATTAATATATAATATGAAAAGGTGCCCATTTTGTTACTGTTTATATTCCTAAATGTTCATAAATAATTTTTGTTGCATCACAAGGTGCTGTTTTCGCACTTGCCGCTTCCATTTGTATAAGCTTTTGAGGATTTGCTTTAAAATGTGAAATTATTTTAAGAAGAGCTTCTGATGATAACTCCTTCTCTTCAACTATAATGGCTCCACCCTTATCAGCAACAGCTTTTGCATTGTAATATTGATGATTTCCCGTAACATTTGGTGATGGTACCAAAATTGAAGCTTTACCGCAAACTGTAATTTCCGAAACGGTTAATGCACCGGAACGGCATATTACCAAATCTGCAGCACTTAAGTAGTCCTGCATGTTTGTGATATATTTTTTTATGTGTATATTTCCCGCATGGATGCACCGATTTTTCATCTTTTCTAATATACTTTCATAGTATGCACTTCCTGTAACAAAGTACAATGAAATATTCTTAACTCCATTTAAACTTTCCGCCACATCCATCATTACATCATTAATCTTTCCTGCTCCCTGGCTGCCTCCGAAACACAAAAGAATAAAATTATCATCGGTTTCACCAATCAGTTTTCTTGAATAGATTTTATCTGCTTCAAAAAAGGCACGCCTAACTGGATTTCCAGAAAGAATTAGTTTTTCCTTATTCTTAAAATATTTTTCTGCATCTGCAAAACTTATAAATACATTCTCCACATATTTTTCTAGCATTTTATTTGTCATACCTGGGAAAGCATTTTGTTCATGTATAAAAGTTTTTATACCCATCTTATGTGCCGCTCTAACCACAGGTCCACATACATAACCACCTGTACCGATTACCACATCTGGATTAAAATCTCTAATAATTTTTTTTGCTTCTTTATTACCTTTAAAAAGATCTTTAACCACCTTCACATTTTTAAGCATGTTTTTTCTGTTAAATCCGCTTACTGTTATGAATTTAATCGGATATCCATTTTGAGGCACTAAATCTTTCTCAAGTCCTTTTTTTGTACCTACAAAAAGTATTTCTGCCTCAGGCCTCTTTTCCTTTATTTTTTCTGCAATCGCAATGGCTGGATAAATATGCCCTCCGGTTCCTCCTCCTGTCATAATAACTTTCATAACTTACTACCTCTCTCCTATGACATATTGTCTATCTATCTGTCTATTTATTCTACCGCAACCGTATGCCGTGATATGTTCAGTAAAATCCCCACTGAAGCCATAAATATCATTAATGCATTACCTCCATAACTAACGAATGGTAGAGTAACTCCTGTAGGCGGCATAGATGAAGTAACAACTGCGATATTCAAAATCACTTGAACACCAATCATTATAGATATTCCAGCTGCAAGCAGTGAACCAAACAAATCCGCTGCGTTAATAGCAATATGAATACCTCTCCAAACTAAAATTATATACGCTATAATCAGAATCAGACACCCTATAAATCCTAATTCTTCACCAATTATTGCAAATATAAAATCATTTTGAGGCTCAGGCAAATATAGGTTTTTTTGTATACTTTTTCCCAATCCCAATCCAAACAATCCGCCTGATCCCAGTGCCAGCAATGATTGAACTACCTGATACCCTGTGTTTAACGGGTCTGCAAAAGGGTCCATAAAACTAGTTAAACGCTTCATCCAGTGACTATCTGGATTTGTAATAATCAACGTACAAATCCCAAGTGCACCTACTCCTACAAGTCCGCCTAAGTAAACATAATTTAGACCAGCCGCAAACATAATCCCTATGATTATAATGCAGACAGTAATAGCTGTTGATAAATTAGGCTGTAAAATAATCAATCCACCATAGACCGCACATAAAACGAACAACGGTGCAACACCCTTTGTAAGAGATTTAATTTTTTTTGGGTCTTTACTTAAAAACCATGCTGTAAAAATTATAGCAGCCGGTTTTGCCAGTTCTCCCGGCATTATAGTGATACCACCAACTCCAAGCCATCTTTTAGCGTAGTTTAATTCTATCCCTAATGGGGTAAAAAGCAGTAACAACAGTATAACACTTATAATCATAGTAGGCTTTGCAACTCTAGCATAAATCCTATAATCAACCGACGCCGTTACTATCATTGCACCCAGTCCCAACATTGCCCAGACAGTATCCTTAATTAAATAGGAATATGGGTTACCGCTTTTATTTATTGATGTGTAGTAGCTGGCACTAAACACCATTATTATTCCAAAGATTACTAGTCCCAGTGTTATTAAAACCAGAACAAAGTCTCCAGATTTCATTCTTCTCTTTATTTTTGCCATTTACATTTCCAACTCTCAGAAAATTATTTTTCCAGACCGTGAACACAGTTTTTAAAGTGCTCACCTCTCTGCTCAAAGCAAGTGTACATATCCCAGCTTGCACAAGCCGGAGATAGTAACACAGTGTCTCCTGGTACCGCAAGTTTAAATGCCTCTGCCACACATTCTTCCATGTTTTTAGCCATAGTTATATCCGTATATCCTACAGCTTCAGCCTGCTCCTTTATTTTAGAAGCTGTTTTTCCTAAAAGCACCATATGCTTAACCCTTCCATCAAAGGCCTTTATAAAATCTGTGAAATCTGATCCTTTATCGTAACCACCAGCAATTAGAATAATACCCTTTTTCATAGCTTCAATTGCCTTTATAGAAGCATCAGGATTAGTTCCCTTAGAGTCATTTACAAACCTAACGCCGTCGACTTGACCACAATATTCAAGTCTATGTTCAACTCCTTGAAAATTTTTTAAAGTATCTGAAATTACAGAAGGGTCAATTCCTGCAAAATAAGAAATTGCTGCAGCTGCAAGAGCATTCTCGAGATTATGACTTCCTGGAATTTTCAATTCATCAGCTCTACACAAAGTAATCAAATTGCCTGCGTCGTTGATGATTACCATATGGCCATCCGCCACAAATGCACCATATGTTAACTTTTCTTTTCTGCTAAAAGGTACTACCTTCGCTTTTTTACAGGCTTTACTTAACTCAAAACTAGCAGGATCATCATAATTAGCAATGAAGTATTCACTTTCATCTTGGTTCTCATAAATTTTAGCTTTAGCTAATCCATAGTTTTCCATTGTATGATGCCTGTTTAAATGATCTGGAGTTAGGTTTAATATGGCAGATACTTTAGGCTTAAAGTATTTAGTAGTCTCAAGTTGAAAACTGCTGGTTTCTGTAATAAGCCATGAATCCAATTCAGCACTTACCGCCATAGATATAACAGCAACGCCTATATTGCCTACTACATAAGTCTTTCTCTTGGCATTCTTAAAAATTTCACCCACAAGTGTTGTTGTGGTTGTCTTTCCATTTGTTCCTGTAATGGCTACATAATTTCCGTTTCCTACCCTAAAAGCAATTTCCAGCTCCCCTACAACTTCAACGCCTTTTGCAATAGCTTCCTGAACAAAATCCAATTCAAGTGGAACACCAGGGCTTAAAATCATCATATCTATTTCATCAAGACACGATGGTTTCTCCGCAAAATAGCATTTTACATTTCTACTAGTTAGAAAATTGGCTAATTGAGGTTCAATATCAGAAACAGACTTAGAATCCTGAACAAAAACTTTCGCACCTAGTCTTAACATAGCCTGTGCTGCTGCAATTCCTGATTTTCCCATTCCTACTATTAGAACTTTTTTATTTTCTATATCATTTTTCATTACTTCACCTCTAAAGTATAACCAGCCCAAGCACGCAGCATATTAGCGTAAATGCCCAGAACAACGCAACAACATGTGTTTCTTTTAAACCACAGAGCTCAAAATGATGGTGTAATGGTGCCATTTTAAATACTCTTTTCCCCGTTGTTTTAAAACTTACCACTTGTATCATAACAGAAAGAGCTTCTAATACAAATAATAGTCCTGCAATTGGCAGCATTAGTTCCATGTTCATAATTATTGCTGCCGCTGCTAAACCGCCCCCTAATGCCAATGACCCAGTATCACCCATGAATACTTTTGCTGGATTTTTGTTAAACATTAAGAATCCCATACATCCGCCGGCTAAAGCAGAATTAAATATTCCGCCAGCATTTATACCAAAGTTTACAGCTACTATAGCAAAGAACAGAGCTACCAGAGTGGTCACTCCTGATGCAAGACCATCCAGTCCATCCGTAAGATTTACACTATTAACCATTGCCACAACTACAAAGGCAACAAAAGGTATATACCATATGCCAAAATCCCAGTGCTGATTAAAAATCGGTATATACACCGAGGTTCCATAAATGGAAACATTTGATTGATAAGCAGCTACTGCGGCTGCAATTATAATTTGAAGTACTAATTTCTGCCAAGCTCTTAAGCCTAGATTTTGCTTTTTTGCAACTTTTAAATAATCATCTAAAAATCCTAATAGTCCAAAAAGAATAAACGCCGCAATAATTACTCCCATATCTTTTGACACTCCACCTGATGTTAAACAAGTTATAGCCGTTGCAGCAATTATAGCAAGCCCCCCCATAGAAGGGGTTCCTGCTTTAATCTGATGAGATTTTGGTCCTTCCTCTCTAATGTTCTGGCCTGCCTTTAAATTCTGCAAAATAGGTATTTCTATATAGGTAAGTACTAAGCTTATGAAAAAAGCCACTATTATTAAAATTCCAATTTGTAAATAACTCATAATAACTCCTAAAACTATTCCATAATTTTTTTAACTACTTGATCCATAGCCATACCCCTCGAACCTTTAACCAGGATAATGTCTCCCAGTTGTATCATAGTTCTTATTTCACTCATTAGTTTCTCTTTGTCACTATAATAGATGACCTTTTTCTCTCCCAATATTGTTTTAGCTGCTTCTGCAATATATTTAGCATAATCTCCTACAGCAATTAGCAAATCCACCTTTTGGTTTGCTGCATATTCACCAACTTCACTATGGTATTTGGGACTTTCTTTTCCCATTTCTAACATATCTGCCAATATGGCAATTTTTCGTATCCCTTTTGCCGCCATAAGTACATCTATTCCTGCTTTCATTGAATCAGGACTTGCATTGTAAGTATCGTCTATGACTTTTATCCCGTTCTTACCTTTTATATTTAGCCGTTTATCTGTAAGTTCCATTTTTGCAAGCCCTCTTGCAGCTTCTTCCATGGTAATGCCTAATTCCATAGCTGCCGCTACTGCAAGGGTTCCGTTAATTGCATTATGTCTTCCTGGAATAGTAAGTTCAAACCTCTGAGTTTCCAGTTTATGCTCAACAGTAAATGCAATTCCATCTTCGCCTCTATCTATAATATCAGATATAATAAAATCACTTTTACCATTATTGCCAACGGAAAGTCGTTTATATACACCCTGGGTATTTTCTTTTATAAGTAAATCGTTTATTTCATTGACTACGAGTACATTATCCTCATTAAAGAAATTGGTTATTTCTAGTTTTGCTTTAAGTATTCCTTCTCTACTTCCTAAGTTTTCAATATGTGAAGTACCTATATTTGTTATAATACCAATATCAGGTCGTACAATATCTGCAAGTAAATTTATTTCACCAAATTCACTCATTCCCATTTCTAAAATTCCTACTTCTGTACCCTCTTCAAATCCTAATACAGTAAGTGGCAGTCCAATATGATTATTAAAGTTTCCTACATTTCTAGCAGTTTTATATTTTTCATTACAAATATAAAAAAGCATGTCTTTGGTTGTAGTTTTGCCTGTACTTCCTGTGACTCCAATTTTTTTAATATTAAAAGTTGAAAGATAATAGGATGCCAGATTTTGTAATGCTTTTGTTGTATCCTCCACTAAAATTACATTTAACTGCTGTTTAAGCGGATGGTCCATTATCCCTTTTGAATCAGAAACAACAAAGTCTCTGCATCCCCCATCAATAGCCATAGGGATAAATTTATGAGCATCATGGTTATCACCTATAAGAGGGAAAAATAAATCCCCTCCTATAGCTGATCTTGAATCTGAACTTACTCTTTCAATATAACTTTCATCTTTTTCTAAGATAAGCTTACCATTTAATGCCTTGCAAATCTCCTTCATCCTTAGTTTTTTCATCATATCACTCTCTCATATTGATTATTTCTTTAACTACCATTTCATCATCAAATGGTAGTTTTTTACCATTAACCAGCTGATATTTTTCATGACCTTTTCCCGCTATTACAATTAGGTCGCCTTTTTCATACATAGTTATTGCTTTTATTATTGCCTCACGTCTATCGACTTCTACTATATATTTGCAATTAGTCTTTGTCATGCCATTTTCAATTTCTGCTGTTATAGCACTTGGTTCTTCAAACCTCGGATTATCAGAAGTTATTATACAAAATTCACTGTATTCGCCAGCAATCCTGCCCATAATGCTTCTTTTTTCCTTATCCCGGTTACCGCCACAACCAAATACACAAATCAGCCTGCCTTTTTTTAGCTCGCCTGCTGCTTTCAACAGATTTTCAAGGGCATCAGGGGTATGTGCAAAGTCTATTACCACATCTATATTTTTATAGTTTCCAACTATCTGGAACCTTCCCGGCACGCCCTTTAGCCTCTTTAGCCCTTCTATTATAGACTTCCTGTCAATGCCGGCCTGCCTTGCCATAGCTAATGCAAGGAGTCCATTATACGCAGTAGTTTTACCTGGTAAATCAATTTCAATTTCTCCCCATGATTCACCAGCCTCAAAAGGTTCTAATACAATTCCCTCTATTGTATTCTCTACTATCTTCCCAAAAAAGTCTGCCCCATCCTCCTTAAAAGAAAAGGACTGTAGTTTTATTTTACTGTCTATATTTCCTGCATCTTGCTCTGTCTTTATTTTATCATAAAGTCTCTTACC
Organism: uncultured Aminipila sp.; assembly: GCA_963524205.1. Classification (GTDB taxonomy): domain Bacteria; phylum Bacillota; class Clostridia; order Peptostreptococcales; family Anaerovoracaceae; genus Aminipila. The sequence goes on along the minus strand of CAURED010000008.1, from coordinate 20,022 downwards.
ATAGGAATCATCAATATTAATGCACATTCCTTTTTTTGTTTTATAAAATAGTTTCGCCTTTGCCTTGAAATAGTTTTCCATGGTTATATGGTAATCAAGGTGATCCTGCGTCAAATTAGTAAAACCAGAATAGTGAATATCTACATTATCAATTCTTCCCTGATCCAGTCCATGTGATGAGACCTCCATAACACAGCTCCCAATATTTTGTTGCTCAAGTTCATTAAAATATTTTTCCAAAACTTCCTTTGATGGTGTTGTATTTATGGCGTTATATTGTTTTTTTCCAATTGTGTGAGTTATAGTTCCTACTAACCCGCATTCTCTGCCGGCTTCTTCTAATATGCTTTTAAGCATGTATGATACTGTGGTTTTTCCGTTCGTTCCCGTTATTCCGAAAACTTCTATGGTCACCCATTATCACTCCCTATACAAATAAACTTTTCCTCCTGCGCTTATCTTTTCACCAGGCTTAGGATACTGGTCAACAACTGCCAATTCTCCTAAAGACTCTCCTTCACCTAAAGCAGGTGATATTGTATATGTCAGGGACATTCCTCCTAAAATACCTATAGCCTCATCAAAGTTCTTTCCCGTTACCTCAGGTACAATGGTTTTTCCGCTACTCATCAGTGCTTCTTCTTCTTGCGTATAAGAAGGCTGTATATTTAAATATCTGAGTGTATCTTCCAAAATGAGCTTAACCCCAGGTGCCGCGGTCTGACTTCCAAACTTAATGCCCTTAGGATTATCAACGATTAAAAGAATTGCAACTTTTGGATCATCCATTGGCGCCATACCTATAAATGAGGAATAAGTTTCTTGACTATACCCTCCATTCTTGGCCTTATTAGCAGTACCTGTTTTTCCACCTATTCTATATCCTGGAACTTTTGCAGTTCCTCCACCACCTTTTGCAACTACGCTTTCCATAATTAAACGCATTTCTTCTGAAGTTTTCTTTGAAACTACCTGTCTTACGATTTTTGTGTCAAACTTTTCAACAACGTTTCCATCGCTATCAGTAAGTTCTTTTACAAGTCTTGGCTGCATCATTTTCCCATCGTTACCAAAACTGGATACCGCTGTTATCAATTGGATAGGCGTTACAGCGATACCTTGGCCATATCCCATAGTTGCAATTCCTACAGGACCTGCAGTATCCTTGTTCTGCAGTATTGCATAGCCTTCTCCCGGATAGTCAATCCCTGTTTTATCTTTAATTCCAAAAAGTTCTAAGTACTGATAATATTTATCAATACCTAATCTTGTTGCTAACTCGGCAAATACTGGATTACAGGAATTACCTACTGCTTCCACCAGCGTTTCAACTCCATGTGGATTATAATAACGCCAGCACTTTAAAGGTGTGCCTGCAATTGAATATCTTCCTTTACATACAAAAGTTTCTGTCAAATTGGTAAGTTGTTCTTCTAGCGCCATGGAGGTTGTCAAAAGTTTAAAAGTTGAACCTGGTTCGTATGTGTCACTTACCATTGGATTTCTCCACATAGCATTCCAATATTCTAGCTTTTCACTGTCAGATAATTTTTCTACATAAGCTGCCTGTTGAGGATCGGTAGGTACTCTTGGATTATTGGGATCATAGTCAGGTGTCATTGCCATAGCTAAAATATCACCGCTCTTAGGATCCATTATTATGCAGAAAACACGGTCAGCCATAGTGTTTTTCTGTACAGTATCCAAAGTCTTTTCCACATAATGCTGTATAACCTCATCAATAGTTAAAACTAAATTCAGACCATCCTCAGCTTTATAATATTTTTCCATACCATATGCCAAACTGTTTCCATTTACATCTGTATTCTTAATCCATCTGCCTGAAACTCCGCTTAAGTACTGATTATACCTAAGCTCTAAACCTGCAAGGCCATTATTATCATCCGTTACACTTCCAAGTACTTGTGATGCAAAAGGACCTAAAGGATAATAGCGTTTAACATCTTCTGCGATTTCAATTCCTGCAAGACCCTCCTGTCTGATTGTATCTGCAACATCTTTCTCAACATACTTTGCAACTTTAACCAAAGCCTTATTTTGGCTTATTATATCTTTTACGTCAGACTCTTCCATATTAAGTTGTTTTGATAAAAAGTCAGAAGCTTTATCTATATTTTCTTCTGCTGTAAATTTCTTACTTGCATATCGAACTTTGTCAGGTCTTGCCCATACAGAAAAAGTAACAGCACTTACTGCAAGTTCTTTACCATTTCTATCATAAATAACGCCTCGTTTTGCTGGAATAGGTACATCTCTAGTTTGCGATTCTGTCGCCTTTTTTGAGTATTCTTCTCCATTAACAATTTGTACCCATCCAACTCTAAAGGATAGCCCTACTGTAGCAACGCAGATAAGCAAAAACCCTATGATTATTCTTTTTTTTACACTATTTGGTGTTGGATTATTCATTGTGCCTTCCTTAAATAAAAAACTAAACCGGACTCAAAAATTTTCGTTAATTTAATTGTCCGGTTATAATCTATATGCAGTTAAAAGATTTCAATTTATTATATTTAATATTAAAAACTATTATTCCATTTTAAGCTAATTATATGCTTCTTCTTTAAGAAGTAATGCAAAATCCTTAACCGGTTGTTCTGCCGGTTTAACATAAATAAAATCATTTGGATTAGGATAAATCATTCCTAACTCTGTGGTAGCTTTGTATTCTATTGCTTCAAGGTTGTTTGCCTTATTTAATTGTACCGTCAAGTTTTCAATCTCACCGGATATTGCTGCATTATCTTTGATAACCTCATTTATCTCATATTTTACACTTGCAGAATATGCTGTTGTAATAATAACCGATACACAAAGTGCACCTATAACAATTGTAAGAAATATCATCGCAATTCGGTCTTTAGGTGTTATGCTTGATTTTTTCTGCTGTTTTGTTACGTGTGCTTTTTTAGGTTTCATATCAAACCCATATTTTTTATAATTATCTTGATATTCATACCACTGTTCAGCAGGCATCATTTTTCTTACCTCTTTTTCTCAATGATTCTAAGCTTTGCGCTTCTAGCTCTTGGGTTACTCTCTAGTTCTTGTTTTGTGGAAACAATAGGTTTACCTGTAACTTTAACAACATCTGTAATCTTCCCACAAGTGCAAATAGGGAACTCCTTTGGGCAGGTACATGGATTTAATCTCTGATTAAAGTATTCTTTAACAATCCTATCCTCCAGGGAGTGGAAAGTTATAATACAAAGTCTCCCTCCAGGATTAAGTACATTACAAAATGCTTCCACAGCTCTTTCAAGATGTCCTAATTCATCATTCACTTCAATTCTTATAGCTTGAAATGTTCTTTTAGCTGGATGTGGTCCATCCCTTCTTGCAGCTGCTGGTATTGCTGCTTTGATAATATCCACTAATTCGGTTGTGTTCTCTATTCGTTTATTTTTCCTGGCCTTTACAATAAAATCACTAATTCTTGCAGCCCATTTTTCTTCACCATATTTTCGTATAACTTGTGTTAACTCAGCCCCTGTATAAGAATTTACTACCTCTTCAGCCGTGAGAGAATCTTCTGCATTCATTCTCATATCAAGAGGAGCCTTCTGCATATATGAGAATCCTCTTTCAAAATTATCCAGCTGAAAAGAAGAAACGCCTAAATCTAGTAATGCTCCATCTATACCTGAAACTGCAAGCCTGTCCAATATCTCTTCAATATTTGAATAATTGTCCTGCACAAACTGTTTTCTGCAGTCAAATTCCTGTAGCCGTTTCTCTGCGGCATTCAGTGCATCCTGGTCCTTATCAATTCCTATTAAAGTGCCCTGAGAGTCTAGTAAATTGCATATTCCAGAAGCATGTCCACCGCCTCCTAATGTACCATCTACATAGATCCCTCCCGATTTGATTTTAAGACCATCAATGCATTCATCATACAGAACGGATACATGTTTAAATTCCATGTTTTGTCCTCCTTACTTAAATGCCATATTCAGCCATTTTCGTCGCGAAATCATTTGGAGTCAGCTCAATAATCTCCTCAGCTTCTGTCCATTCTGCCTTGCTCCATATTTCTATTTTGTCCAATAATCCTACAGTTACCAGTTCTTTTTCTATATTTGCATATTCTCTAAGTTCCTGAGGAACACCCATTCTACCCTGTTTATCTATATCGCACTCCACTGCATTTGCATAAAAATGACGAACAAAAGCTCTAGCATTAGGGTCTGTTGTCGGAAGTGCTGCTAATTTTTCCATAAACTTTTCCCACTGAGCCATTGGATAAATATATAAGCACTTGTCAATGCCCCTCGTAAGTACACAACGATATCCCAGTTCCTCTCTGTATTTAGAGGGAACTATCATTCTGCCCTTAGCATCTATTGAATTTTGATATTTTCCCATCAACATAATGCGCACCTATACTTACTAACTTAAAGATTCTTTTTCACCCTATTTTATAACTTCTTCCACTATACTCCACAACGCTCCACTTGGCAACAAAATAGGTGCAAAAACTGCTCGTATACATCCACTTCTTAACAATTTCTTAAATAATAATTATTATTTTTTAATGTAAATAACAATATGTTGTATGTCCAATTGGTATGTATACCTATATATTGTTTAAGTAGTCCTTTATTAAACTATGCTTTGATCTGAAAGCAGTTTTACGTAAATGGGAACCTTTAATAGGGGCTACTCATATATTGGAATATGGCAATATATGCTGATAAACCGTTCCAACATATACATAGCAAAGTATAATTAAATTTTGCTATAAACTAAAAATATAGCGAGGTATGTATTATGAAAAACCATTCTTGTCATACAGGATGCACAAATGGTCTTGCAAGTATCTGTGGTACATCCATAGATTTTGATGACCTGGATTTTGCGCAGTCAAAAAATCATTTATTATATGTAAATAAAGTATTTTCAAAAGGTGAGGGTACAGGGAGTCCATTAGTTTTTAATCTAACGACTTCACCAGCTAAGTTTCGGACTCAGTTATTATTATCCCCTTTATCTTCTCCAGAAAACCTTTGTGAGGAGATACTAGGTACTAATTGCCATTGCAAACATGATGATCGCACCTTTGATCGTGATCGCTCCTTTGATCGTGATATGCAAAGTTGTGTAAGTAACACTGGTTGCAATTGCAATTGTAATTGTAACTGTGGCAGCGTAGCAGGAGCATCCGCTTGCCAGCTGGATGAAAATGCAGTGTTTGAAGTCTTAAGAAGCGAGGTCAGAGTAACAGCTTTTAATCTTGCAAATCCGTCAGGTCTTTCACCTGATCAGGTAACGGTTGACGGCTTTCCAGTTGATAGCTTGTTAAACTTAGATGGTTCATTTGAAGCTACACTAAACTCCAGTCTGCCAAAGATTATTAAACCTCCTTGCGCAGAACAAGGTCTACCTACTAAGGCATTCTTCTTGATCTCCTGTTTAGGGCCTTGGGTATTCCAGGCGCAATTCATTGTTGAAGGAACTGTCAATACAAACGGTAAGACTTGCTGCTTCAGAGCAATATTTACAACACTTTCAACAACTCCAATACACCCTAATATCCCGTTTAGCAATATTGCCGTTGATAGAATCAGTATTCCTTGTGTTTCTGGTGGCATGTCACCTAGAATCGTTTTCAGTTTCGGAGCTAATATGAGTCTTCTTAACCCGGTTATTACAGTAGTTGAAGATTCGGATGAAGATTCTATATTCCTGGTACTCACAACTCCTGTTGTAGTAGAGCCTACTGTAGATGTTCAGGTTATTAAGCAAGCTCTTTTATGCATAAATGCTTGCGAAGCTGTATTCCCATGTGAAGGAACAGAAAGCGCTGCTGAAGAAGAGGAAGAGGAAGAAGAATTAGAGCAGGAATGCCATTGTGGCAACAATAATGATGTTGAATCTGAATCAAACAACTTCAACTGTGGAAATACTATAGCTCTTGGAACAAATTCCTCCTGTTCCAGCTGCTTTAGAGGAATCTAGATTAGATTCTCTATAAAAGCATAAAAAAGCCCGACATAATATCGGGCTTTTTTGTAGTATTCTTAAATTAGATTTTATTATCTCTGTTGAAAAGCATTCATAATAGCAACGGATGCACTTGCACCAATTCTATCTGCGCCTGCTTGAATCATCTTTAAAGTGGTCTCTAAGTCCCTTATTGCTCCTGAAGCTTTTACCTTTGCCTTGTCACCAACAGTTTTACGCATAAGAGCTACATGATGTTCTGTAGCACCGCCAGTTGAAAATCCAGTAGAAGTTTTTACAAATTCTGCACCCGCTTCTATAGATAATTCACAAGCTTTTGTAATTTCAGCATCCGTAAGTAAGCAAGTTTCAAGTATAACTTTAACGGTAAAATCATATTCATCTGCTATGGCAACCACTGCACATATATCGTCCTTTACATAGTCATACCTGCCTTCTTTTAAAGCACCTACATTAATTACCATATCAACTTCTTTTGCTCCTGAATTGCATACCCAGTCAGTTTCAAACGCCTTTGCTTCAGTAGCCATTGCACCCAAAGGGAATCCCACAACTGCTGCTACTTTAACTTCTGATGATTTTAATTCTTCTACCGCAAGGGGAACATAACAACCATTAACACACACTGAATAAAAATCATATTGTTTCGCTTCTTCACAAAGTTTTTTAATGTCTTTCTCAGTAGCTTCAGCTTTCAAAAGCGTATGATCAAAATATTTGTTTAAATTTTTTATATTTTCCATTTTATCCTCCTACATAGCTAAATGTTCATTATATTTTTCAAGTAAAAGCATTTATCTATTGGTTTTGTATATATGAATAGTATCACATAATTTCAAGGATATAACAATAAAAATTACAAAATCATCTTACTCGAAGGCCCCTTTTTTTAAATTTTGCCCTTGCCTTTTCAGGATTTCTCCTTTAGCAATTAGTGTATCAATTTCTAATGTATCCTTATCCACTAATACCATATCTGCATCGGCGCCTTTTTTTATAAATCCCTTTTTCTTTAATCCATAAATAATTGCTGGATTAGAAGTTATCAAACTAATTGCAATTTCAATAGGTACATTTTTTTGTATACATTCTCTGACAGCTCCATATAAAGAAGTAACTCTGCCTACTTCTATTCCGATTACGTTTCCATCTTTATCAAACACAGGCAAAGACCCCTGTCCATCAGAGGATAGAGTAACTTTTGATATATTTAAGTTCTCCTTTATAATCCTAAGAACTCCATCTGCACATGCAACTTCCCCTTCTTCTAAAAATAAAGGTGTCGTACTTGTTGTAAAATCAATAGATCCACCCATTTTTAAATAAGTCAAGCCATCTTCAAATACCTCATGGCTTCGATTGATGTGGGTAGGATGAAAATGTTTTTTATAAGCTTTACATCTTGTAGTTATATCCTTAATTTTTTCTAATCTTTCAGCCTCATCACCAATATGAACATTAACTATTCCAATCTTTCCTGAAAGCATTCCTGCCACTCTTACTTCGGAAACTATTTTTTCCAATTCTTCTACAGTTGGGCAGGATGAACGATGATCAGAAACTGCAATTTCACCTACTCCTATGATTTTATCAATAAACATTATGTCGTTTGATATGCTGTCTGTGAAAGTTCTTACGGGCACTTGATATGAACCAGTATTTGCAAAAACAGTAATACCTTCATTTTCAATCCCATTAGCTTTTCCAATTAAATTTGCCATGTTTCTTCCAAAGCCATCTGTTCCAAGGGTGCCAATTATGGTAGTAATTCCACCATCAATAATATCTGTTAGTCCTATTTCTGGTGTTCTCGTTCCAAAACCACCTTCGCCACCGCCACCTGTAATATGCACATGGTTATCAATAAATCCAGGGAAAAGGTATTTTCCTTGTCCGTCTATAATCTCTATCTCCACATCGCCTTCAATTGTTATTTCCTCAGCAATCTGGCATATTTCACTGCCTGCAAATAGAACATCTTTTTTCCCAATTGGTTCTGGAGTAAAAATTTCAGCATTTTTTATTAGTCTTATCATAATGAAAAACTCCTTCTTGTTCTAATTAAAGCCTATTGCTGATGCAATAATCATTACCGCTACAGATATGGCAAACAACACTAAAAAGAACTTAATTGCAAATTTAATCCATTTTGTATATTCAACTCTTGCAATTGCAAGCATTCCCATTAAACACCCTGACGTAGGCACGATCATATTTGAGAAACCATCACCTAACTGATATGCAAGTACAGCAGTCTGTCTAGAAACACCAAGTAAGTCTGCAAGTGGGGCCATAATTGGCATAGTAAGTGCTGCCTGACCTGAACCTGAAACAACAAAAAAGTTAAATATTGTTTGAAAGAAATACATAAATACTGCAGCTACAGTTGAATTTAATCCTACAAAAGCTCCACTAATTCCATTTAAAATAGTATTTAATACTGTTCCCGACGTCGGATCTGATCCTCCTAACACAAGCATAATTCCCTGTGCCATACCAACAACCATAGCAGCACCAACTAAGTCTCCTACTCCTTGCTTAAATGCAGAGGACATATCATCTACTGTCATACCATTCAGTTTAAAGATTACCCCTATAACACCTGCTACAAGACCCATTAAAAGAAATTGCGATGCAAGTTCTGGAATATAATAGCCCTTTGTCATAACTCCCCATACGACCCATACCATACCTAGTACAACAGTCATAATAACAAGGACATGACCTATTCCGAATTTTACATCAATTTCAGACTGCTGGGTTAAATCTTTTCTAAAATATTCATCACTTTCATAAGAAACTGACTTTACTGGGTCTTTCTTAATTCTAGCCGCATATACCATTGTCATAATCATACCAGCCCCAGTAAATATTACCCAAAGAGTGATCCTAAATGCTGCTCCGGAGAACACCGGAATACCTGCAATCCCCTGTGCAATTGCTACAGAAAAAGGATTCATCCATGATGAGCCAAATCCAATTTGCGTAGCAACGTATGTAATTAAAATCCCCACTATAGCATCATAGCCCATAGCAATTACCAATGGAATTAAAATCATTGCAAATGGAAGGGCTTCTTCACCCATACCAAATACAGCTCCACCTAATGAAAATAAAACAAATAGTATAGGAATAAGTATTTTTTCCCGGCCGTTTGTCCTTTTTATCATATTTAAGATTCCGGCTTCAACTGCCCCAGTTTTAAGTATAATTCCAAATGCTCCACCAATAACTAGAATAAAAGCTACTACTCCTACAGCAGATCCCCATTTATCCCCAGAAGTCAGCCCTTCAAAAATATAATTTACAAAACCGGTTCTACCACCAAAATCTTCTGTTGCAAAAAATGGCACACCACTTTTTACAGCATTTCCGTTATCATCAACAACATATTGAAAACTTCCTTCTTGAATAACTGTACGTGTTTTTTCAACACCGTCAACTACATAAGTCACATCTTCCGTTGCATAATATCCCTGTGGGATAATATAAGTTAATAACGCAGCAAATACTACTACAAAAAATATGATTACATAAGTATCAGGGACTTTAAACCCCTTGTTCAGGCTATTAAGCTTTTCTTTGCCTTTCATCTTCTTTTCCTCCTCAAAGATCAAATTATTCCCTCAGAATGTTGTTGTACACTCTCAGATGATTATATAACGCAAAATTCATGCCAAACACTATGGTCCTTGTTTATAGCTGTTTATTAACTAAAAAAGCCTGAATTATTTATTAATTCAAGCTATTTTTTATTTTAATGGCATTTCGTGGTTTAATTCGGTCTTTTTAGGTAGTAAATGGTTGTTTGCTTTTCTTATATAAAATTTTATCCATATAGTTTTTACCTTTTTTAGTTAATACCGTCCCCATTTTACCTCTATACACCAACAAAAAATCTTGTTGCTGTAATATCTGAATCCTTTTTCTTACTTGCCCTTCCGTTAATTTTATATTTTGTTGGTTTAACCTTTGAGCGATTACATTTCTTCCTGCATTTACCCCTTCTAAGTTTATTTCATAAATCGCTTGAAGTACTGCTTCCAAATGATAATCTAATTCACACTCCTTGTCTTTCTGCTGTGGAATATCCTCAAAGAAATGTATATCTGGAAGGTCATTAGCGGATATTCTTAAAGAATTCTCTCTAATCGCCAGCATATACTTAATGGTATTTTTTAATTCCCTCACGTTTCCCCGCCAGTCATATTGGTAAAATTTCTCATAAACTTCTTTATCAATGTTAACCGTCGCATTTTCTTCTTTTTCTATAAAAAATTTCATTAAACATTTTATATCCTCTTTTCTGTTTCTTAAAGGAGGTACATTAACATAACCGATTTTTAATCTATAGTATAAGTCATCTCTAAATAACCCCTGGCTGACCATATGCTTTAAATCTTTATTTGTTGCTGCTATTACCCTTATATCTACTTTCTTTATATTTCCTCCACCTATTGGCATTATTTCTTTCTCCTGTAATACTCTGAGTAGTTTTGTCTGCATTTTAGGTGAAATGTCTCCAATTTCATCCAGAAAAATAGTACCGCCATCTGCCTGTTCAAATAGCCCTGTTTTTCCACCTTTTTTTGCTCCTGTAAAGGCTCCTTCCTCATATCCAAAGAGTTCACTTTCCACTAGTTCTTCAGGTAACGCGCTAAAATTAACCGCTAGATAAGGACCGTTTTTTCTCTTTGACGCATTGTGTATTGCCGATGCAAATAACTCTTTTCCTGTTCCACTTTCTCCTTCAATCAAAACAGTAAGATCTGTTTGGGCCAATTTTTTAGCTTTATACTTTACTTCTAAAAGGCTTTGAGTATTTCCTTTTATATTTTCAAAATCATAAATCGCTGTATGTCCCTTACTTTCTAATTTTTCCTTTAAAATATGCTTTATTCCTTCAACTTCTACATTTACTATAGCCATCTTCTTAGATATATCTATAATTTTATCTGTGTAAGGTTTTATTATTGTCCCCGCATCAAAATCTTTCAATTCCAGTAAGTCTGCAATTTTAATTAAAGAAGGCATATCTATATGTCTAGGCCCCACATCTATAACATTTTTAATATTTTCAGGTACAAGCCACATTTCTCCCGCTGTTATTGCAAAATTGTATTCCCCTTCCAAAGAACAACCAGGAAAAAAGGGGTCATAATTAATATGATCAATCCCAATATCTTTTAAATTTTGTATACAAAGCGCTGTTGTTTCTTTTGTATCGTTAACAAACAAAGCAGTTTCACCTTTTGGTATGCTTAAAACACTTTGAATATAATCAAAATTTATTCTTCTGCCACAAACAAAATAAGAGTTCTTAGAATTAAAAAAACCATTTTCAATAAGTTCTTCTTCAACACTATTACTTGATAATACTGTTAAATCCGTATTCTCATGTAATGGTGTTTCTTCGTCTATAGCATAAGAAAGAATATTAATATTTTCTCCTAGAATCTCTTGTAACTGCTTACATAAAACTTCCTTGGTTCGATTAGATCCAGTATATAAACAAATTGTTTTTTTATTTTCAATCATAAGCATAATTTAATCTCCTTACTTTTAAATAGTATATAGCAAAGACCTTTTCCCATCAAGCATAAGCAATTTAAAAGCAGTCACTACAGTGACTGCTCTCTTTGTTTTCCTTTACACGTTAAACAAGAAGTGAATTACATCTCCATCCTTAACTTCATATTCTTTTCCCTCCGAGCGGATTAACCCTTTTTCTTTTGCTGTTGCAAGATTTCCACCACATTCAATAAGTTTATCATACGCAACAGTTTCCGCTCTGATAAAGCCTTTTTCAAAGTCAGTATGAATTTTACCTGCTGCACCTGGAGCTTTAGTTCCTCTCTTTATTGTCCAGGCCCTAACCTCTGGTTCTCCTGCAGTAAGGTATGAAATTAAATCAAGCAAATGATATGAAGACTTGATTAGTTTATCTAATCCAGATTCACTAATCCCCAATTCTTCAAGAAACATTGCTTTTTCATCCTCCTCAAGCTCAGAAATTTCCGCTTCAACCTTTGCACAAATAACAACAACTTCCGAACCCTCTGTTGCCGCAAACTCTCTTACCTGCTTAACATAATCATTCTCACAGCCATCAGAAATTTCCTGTTCTGACACATTTGCTGCATAAATAATAGGCTTATAAGAAAGCAATTCTAATGACTTTACAAAATTATCCTCATCATCAGTCAATTCCATCGTTCTTGCAGATATACCTTTTTCTAACGTGTCCAGAATTCTGTGAAGTATATCTAATTCACTTTGTAGTGATTTATCACCTTTTAAGTTCTTTTGCGTTCTTTGAATTCTTCTTTCTACGATCTCCATATCTGACAGTATCAATTCCATGTTAATAGTTTCAATGTCTGATAGCGGATTTATTTTGCCATCAACATGAACAACATTAGGATCATCAAAGCAACGTACTACATGGACAATTGCAGCGACTTCACGAATGTGTCCTAAGAATTTATTTCCTAGTCCCTCTCCTTTTGACGCCCCTTTTACAAGACCCGCTATGTCATAAAATTCAATTGCAGTATAAACAGTTTTTTTTGCTTTATACATCTGTGTAAGTACTTTCAATCTTTCATCAGGTACCGCTACAACCCCTACATTTGGTTCTATCGTACAAAACGGATAATTTGCCGCTTCCGCACCAGCCTTTGTTATTGCATTAAATAATGTACTTTTTCCTACATTCGGTAAACCAACTATTCCTAATTTCATTATTTTTCTCCTTATTTATATCTATTGTTTAAACTTTCCAGTGTATTTACTATAACCACCATAAAATATTTTCCCAGAGTGTCTTGAGCGCCTATCTAAAATAATGTATGCCAGAATACATACTATAAAAACTATTGCACTTAACAACATAGCTTGTTTTATTATTCCAAATAACATTAAGCTGTCAGTTCTTAAATATTCAACCAAAAATCTTTCTATAGAATATAAAATGCCATATGATAAGAATACCTGACCCATAAAGTTTTTATTATTATCAATAATTAATAGTATTCCAAACATTATTAAACACCAGATTGATTCATACAGAAATGTTGGATGTACAGTTTGTCCATCTACCATAATGCCCCATGGCAAGTTGGTGGGACCGCCATGTGCTTCAGAATTAAAATAGTTGCCCCATCTTCCTATAGCTTGAGCCAAAGCAATCGCTGGCATAGCTAAATCCAAAACATTGAGAGGATTATAATTCCATATCTTACAAAGTATTGCCGCAGAAATTAATCCAAATATTAAGCCCCCATGTATTGCTAACCCGCCTGCTCTTAAATTAATAATCTTAAAAAAATCGCCAGCATAATAATTCCAGTTAAACAGCACATAATAAAGCCTCGCTCCTATTACTCCTAAAGGAACACAGATTAAAATAAAATCCAAAGTTCTCTCTGAATCAATTTCGTGTTTAGGTGCTCTTTTATATACAACTAATGTAGCAAGAATAATGCCTAAGGCTATTAAAATTCCATACCACCTTATATCTATGTTAAAAACTGTAAATGCAATTGGATTTGGGATAGGCATTTATTTTCCTCCTTATTTCTATCATTAAACAGTACCATAACTCACTATTGGCACTTTAGACCTATCAAATAACAAAGTAAATGTTTTATTTACCCGCCAATATTATATTATATACAAAAAGGTGCAGCATCCGCCACACCTTTTTACATAATTTCTTATAAAAATTTATTTTAGCTATCAAATCGCACTAATATTTATAGCTTCACCGCTTATTATGGGATATATCTTTCAAGAATAAGCTCAATCTGATCACCCATGATATACATGTCATATAATTTATGCTTTTGATAATCAGGATTATTTTCTCCACCATATTCGTTCATATCTTTATTATAAGCTTCAACAAACTGTTCAGTTGTCATGATTTGCGGCAAGCTTACATCTCCTGAAAGAAATGTACATCTTGCTTCTGGTGCTAATACCGAAGATAAACTATAGTTTTTATCTTCAATGTAAAAACCATTTGGCTGTTCAGTATCTTCTACATATTCTTTTGCTTCAATATTTACTAAAACTGAATCATCTTTAGCCTTTGAAACCTCAATGCTTCCAAATACATGCTCTGCTCCGTCACGTAGCAATTGTTTCACATAATCTCCCTCTAGATATTCGACCGTGATCTCAGGCTCATCAACAGTTGATCCACTTTGATTCTTATCGCCACACCCTACGAGTAACGTTGCAAGAGTTAATACAAAAATCAATCCAGTACATACAATTGTTCTAGTTGTCTTCATTTTAATCCCCTTCTTTTTTGCAATTATAGTATACAAAATATATCTATTTTCTTACTTTATATGATAATATCACATAACTTCTTATCTTTGTTAGAAAAAAGATTTTTGTAACACAACTGTAAGATTTTGCGTGTATTTTATAGAATTTCTTTACAATTTTGTGGTTTGAAAAGAAAAAAGCATCTTACAATTATATTATAATCATAAGATGCTATTTTAGTCAGATTAAATCAAGACTATAGTTCCTTAATTTTTTTGATACAATCCTCACAAATATTCTTGTCCTTAATATGTTTAACATTCTTTGCGTTACCACAAAAAACACAAGCCGGTTCATACTTCTTAAGTAGAATATACTCCCCTTCAACAAATATTTCAATTGGATCTTTAATCTCTATATTTAGCGTTCTTCTAAGCTCAATAGGCAATACAATACGACCTAGTTCATCTACTTTTCTAACAATACCAGTAGCCTTCATTTTCCAATCCTCCTCTCCATGTAAAGAGCATACCCTTTACATAGCCATTTATTCCTAATTTTAACATTCAAGTTACACAATGTCAACCATTTCAATTTATAATTTGTTTAACCTATTTGTCCACCTTTGTAATAATATTTTTTAGTGAAACTAATGAGTTAACAATTGAGGATAAAGCAGCAATCGTGCTTTGATTACCTTTAAGTGCCTGTGAAATATTACTTACAGATTCTGTAACATCTCCTACTGCTTGGTCAATGTCCTGAGCACGGGCTGCAGCTATAGCTGATATTACCTGTGTATCTTCCAAAATCCTATTTGTATGTTTAATAGTTACTGTTAAATTTTTTATAAACCCTATACAATATACAAGCAATACAATTAAGCCAGCACCTATTAAAATTAACCCTAAATCCTTTAAAGTCAATGTTATTTCCATAGCTTTTACCTCCACTCTACGTATGTATATTATCTACCCAAATGTGTAAAATTTCAACATTTATTTTAAATTCTCGAATATTATAATAACTGGGGTGATAAACGTTGATGAACTATATATGGGCTGGAATGATTTGCATAGGCATCTTCTTTTCCGTCATAAACAATAACCTTTCATCTTTTACAGATGGACTATTAAGCAGCTGTAGTGAAGCCGTTGAATTTGTAATAGGTCTGTCAGGGATCATGGCTGTCTGGTGTGGTATCATGAAAATTGCAGAGAAATCTGGTCTTATTGATTCAGCTGCTCATAAAGTTATGCCTCTTATTAAATATCTTTTTCCAGAAGAAAAGAATACTGAAACAATTGCAATTATGCTTATGAGCTTTATGGCAAACATTTTCGGAGCTGGTAATAGTGCAACAGTTTTTTCTTTGAAGGCAATGGAAAGACTTGATATGGAAAATCACTACAGTGATACTGCTAGCAATACTATGTGTATGTTTTTGGCACTAAATATGTCAATGATTCAGCTTGTACCTATTACTGTTATAAAAATACGTTCACAATTAGGTTCTACAAACTCTGCATCTATTATAATTCCATCTATCATTGTAGGCATTATTTCAATGATAGCATCTATCATTGTCTGCAAATATTATGAAAAAAAGAAAGATAAACCTTAAGCCTATAGAATGGAGGTTCCACATGTCACAATTATTAAGTACTATTTCCTATCTTTTTATTCCTGGTATCCTTAGTTTAGTGATTATCTATGGATTATATAAGCACGTATCAATTTATGACTGCTTTATTGAAGGGGCAAAGGATGGGTTAAAATCTGCAGTAGAAATAATGCCCTTCATCATTGCTATTTTTATAGGCATTGAAGCATTAGTTTCTTCAGGTGCAATGAATTTTTTCCAATCGGTTTTCGCTCCAGTCTTTTCTTTTCTACACATACCAAAAGAACTTATATCTCTGATACTATTACGACCTGTCTCAGGCAGTGGCTCACTAGTTCTTATGGAACGTATTATGTCTGATAATGGGGTTGATACATTCGTTGGGGAATGTTCTGGTATAATGGTAGGAACCTGCGAAACAATATTTTATGTTCTAGCTTTGTATTTTGGAGTTACAGCCGTTAAAAAGATGCGTCATTCTTTTGTCGCTGGTCTAGTAGGATATATAGTAAGTGTACTCGCTTCTGTTTATATATGTAAATTTATATAAATTATACAATTTATTTTGTAAAATACCAAAATACGAAAAAATCCTGCCAGCAATTTATACCGGCAGAATAAATATAATTCTATCTTTCGTATATTTTCATTAATTCATCCGTATAACAATTTTCCATCTCATTATACACGTATAGAGGATCCATCATTTTCAATTCAGGCCTTCCAAATTTCACACACCTTACCAGAAGAATATTGGGTTTAGTATTTTTATTTGGAGCCACAAATCTTAATTCCTTAGGCTCTACTTTGTATTTGCGGCATGCTTCACAAATATCTACTAATCTACTAGGTCTATGCACCATAAACAATTCGCCCTTTTCTCTTAATAAGGCTGCGGATGTTTTTATAAAGGTTTCCAGATCAGCCGTGGTTTCATGTCTTGCTATTCGCTTTGCATCATTTGCATTTATGATTCCAGACCCTCCAATCATATACGGAGGATTACTAATAACCAAATCAAAAGATTCTTTTAAATGAGCAAAATCTCTTTCTAAGTCTGAAACATCACCATTTATTATGGTAACTCTTTCCATAATTTTATTAAGTTCCACATTCCGACAAGCTCTATTAAAGGAATCCGATTGTATTTCTACTGCATATATTTCTTCAATAGAAGTCTTATGGCTTAATATAAGTGGTATAATTCCGGTTCCAGTTCCTAAATCTATTGCTCTTGTAAATCTACCTCTGCTTTTCTCAACTGACTTAGCCGCAAAATCCGCAAGTATTACTGCATCTACACCATAACAAAATTCTTCTGGATTTTGAATAAGCTTTAAACTTCCGAACCCTATTTCATCTAATCGTTCTCCTTGCATAAGTAAGTTATTTTCCATATAAATAAATTACTCCTTTAGCAAATTCTTTATTTCATCTAAAAGTTCTTCATCTAATTCTTCTAAGATATCCTTATTACTTTCCTTCTTACGGTGACTTTCAAGCCGCTTTATTTCCTCTTTCTTATAAATATAAAAATCTACGCTTAGCTTTTCAGGCTTATCTTCTGTCTTTTCCTCCAGAACCAAGCGGACTTTTATCTTATTTTCTAATATATTAGAATCAAATACAATTCCAATGCCATCATCTGTTTTTATTCGTTCCCCAACTTCCGGCATTCCTTTTCTTAGTTCCATATAAACATCATTTTCGTATTTTAAACAACACATTAATCTGCCACAAATTCCAGAGATCTTTGTGGGATTCAAAGATAGATTTTGTACTTTAGCCATTTTAATAGATACCGGTTCAAATTCTGGAAGCCATGAATGGCAGCACAATCCTCTTCCACAAGTTCCTATACCTCCCACCATCTTAGCTTCATCTCTCACGCCAATCTGTCTAAGTTCTATTCGCATTTTAAATACACCGGCTAAGTCCTTAACTAACTCTCTAAAGTCAACTCTGCCATCCGCAGTAAAATAAAATATGATTTTACTATTATCAAAAGTATATTCTACATCAATTAACTTCATTTCCAATTTATGCTTGTCTACTTTTTCCTGACAAAGCATTATGGCTTTTTCTTTTTTCTTTAAGTTTTCTACATGTTGTTGTGTATCTTTATCATTTGCAATTCGTATTATTTTTTTTAAAGGTGCAACAATTTCCTCTTCGCGTACGCTCTTTATATCTGAAGTAACAGTTCCATACTCCATACCACGAGCAGTTTCAACTATTACATTTGTATCCTTTTTTACGTCCAAATCACTGGGATCAAAGTAATATACTTTGCCTGCTTTTTTAAAACGTACTCCTGCTACCTTTACCATTATTTATCCTCCAATTTTTATGATTAAATTTTTCATAGCATAGCCTATACTAATTCCTCGCTGTAAATCTCGTCTTGCTTCCTCAATCAGTTCAACTGCTTTATAAATATAATCTTTTCTATAATTTCTACTTTCCTTTGTATTTATTATTGTCAAATCTCTATATATTAGTTCCATACAATCTAAAAGTCTCATGGCACTATCTTTATCTTCCGCAAATTCATTAAGTTTACTCTTAACTAAATAGAACGGTTCTTTATTTAACAACATTTTAACTAATAGCTGTGCCTGATCTTTAATCTCACCATATTCAAATGTCTCAAAGGGATTCACCCTAAAAACTACACACCGTGACAAAATAGTCTGAACTAAGTTTTCAATATTTTCAGACAATAGCATTATGATTGTCCCCTGAGGCGGTTCTTCTAATGTCTTAAGTAAACGATTTTGTGCTCTAATAGTCATAGTATCTGCATGTTTTATAACAACAATATTTCTATCTCCAAAAAAGGGCTTTTTCTTAATTCTAGTCTGCAGTTCTTCAACGGCTTCATCCTTAATACTTTTGCCATCGGCGTCAAGGTATATAATATCTTCATGGTTACCATGATTTATCTTATTACAGGTAATGCATTCCTCACACCCATCACCTTTATTTTCCTCACAAAGAATTGCTTTTATAAAACAGTCTGCCAACAAAACCTTATTCACGCAAGAATCTCCTTCAAATACATAAGCATGTAATAAATTCCCTGAAGTTGACAAATATTTTAATCTTTCTATGAGCTTATCATTGCCGTCTATTTCTTTTAAAATCATTTTTTCCTCAATCTTTTAACCTTTAAGAATATTCCTCATGTGTGAAATTATTTGATTGCTAATCTCCTCTATATTTTTTGTTGCATCTATACCTATGATTCTATCTTTGTATATTTTTTCAAGTTCTAGATATCCTTTAAAGACAGCATTGTGAAAATCTAATTTTTCGTTTTCCAGTCTATCTTGTTCTTCTACCTTAATACGATTTTTTCCAACACTTGGGTCCACCTTCAATAAAAAGGTAATATCAGGCATACATCCTGCAACTGCATATTCATTTATAATTCTTACTGCCTCCCCTAAATGTCTGCCATAGCCTTGATAGGCTATACTTGAGTCGACAAATCTATCACAAATTACTGTTTTACCTGACTGTAATCCAGGCTTAATTACTTCTGCTACATGTTGTGCTCTTGAAGCGGCATATAAAAGGGCCTCTGTCATAGAATCCATTTCAATATGTTCTTTATCCAAAATAATCTGCCTAATTTTCTCACTAATAACCGTTCCGCCAGGTTCTCTAGTTAGTATTGCTTCCATCCCATTATCATTTAAAAACTCTGTTAGTAATCTGATTTGAGTGGATTTTCCTGATCCATCCGGTCCTTCAATTGAAATAAACAGTCCCCTTTTCATAATCTATACTCCTAAACTACTTTTTTTTAGCAATCTCCAACATCAGTTTAGATGCAAGTACAATAGAAACATAAAGTATAGGAAAGCATAGTAATGCTACAAAAATAATCTTTAAAACAGCCATTGTACTTTCCTCCCTTACTTTACTTTTTAATTCTAATATCTTTTATTAATCACTGAGTAATATTATAGCATAATTCGTAAGGCTTTTCCAAAACAATTTAAACTCATTCTCTTAGATAAATAAAACCATAAAAAAACAGAGAGTATATATTCATACTCTCTGTTTTTAATAAACCGGCGACGTCCTACTTTCCCAGGCAGCTGCCCGCCAAGTATCATCGGCGC
>CAURED010000007.1:0-173685 GCA_963524205.1 uncultured Aminipila sp. | reverse complement strand
TTGGCTGCATTCCTGGTGGCACTGTTGGTGTTGTCCTTGGTGGCGTTGTTGGCTGCATTCCTGGTGGCACTGTTGGTGTTGTCCTTGGTGGCGTTGTTGGCTGTGTTCCTGGTGGCACTGTTGGTGTTGTTTCTGGCGGCGTTGTTGGCTGTGTTCCTGATGGTGTATTTTGTTGTGTAAAATCAGTTCCTAAAACGTCAATTTTATCAAGCAATACACTTGTATTATCAATTGTAGTTTGGTAAACTTTTCTATTCACTGATTGGCCTAAATTATTAATAGCCGATTCAAATTCATCAATATCATTACTATATTGATCATTAAGTTGCGGTTTTACCCTTTCCCAAACTCTTTTTAATTCTAAGTAATTATCATTAACTTCATCCCAATCATTATTTTCAGTCCCTATAATAATCTGCCTTCCTAAATAGGATAATCTATTTACATCTGTTGGTACAATTACACTAAAATGATCAAGTAGGTCAGCAATGTTCATAGTAATTTGATTTGCCTGAGCAAGTGCTTGCCTTGTATTTTTTTGCATAATACTTTGATTTAAACTATTAATAGCAAGGTTTGATCTTGTAATTAATTCAATAGGGACAGATGCATCTTGGAGAACAGGTACCAATTCATCCATATTTGTTTTAATTGAATTTAAATTACTTGCAGCATTTTCCCATTCACCTGCATAAATGTTATCTATTATATTCATAGCATTTGACTCTATTGTATCTAATTGACTTGGAATGGCTGGTAACTGTGAAATTTTAATGATTCTACCTAAATAAATAGAATTCTGACTAGATATTTCGGGATCTGCTTTAATTAAATGTACTAGAGGTAACTCAGATTGTTTTACAATAACAAATAAGCTATCATTAGTTTTTATGGTAAACTGTGACATTATAAACTCCTCCATATTTTATTTCTTCCATTTATATTATGTTAAGTAAAATATATTGGTACTAAAATAATCAAATTATCATTTGATACTAATGTTATATATTTTGCTTATATTGGCGGTGGGGTTGGCCTTGCACTTGGGGGTGTGGTAGGCGGCATGATTGGCTGTGTGTTTTGTTGTCTAAAGTCATCTTCATAAACATCTAATTTATCAAGTAATATCTTTGAATTATCAATTGTGGCTTGATAATCTTTCGACTTAATCGATTCACCTAAATCATTAAATATCTCATTAAAATCACTAATATCCTCATTAAATTTAGTATCCAGTTGAGGTTGTAACCTCTCCCATATTTTTTTGAACTGCAAATAGTCTGTATTTACATCATCCCAATGATTATTTTGGGCATTTATTAAAATCTCTCTTCCAAAAAAACCCAGACGATTTACATCTGAAGGAACAATCACATTAAAATAATCAAGTATATCCGCGATATATAAAGTAATACGATTTGCCTGTGAAATTGCCAAATCTGTATTTTTTTGCTTTATCGTCTGATCTAAATAACTTATTTCCAAATTCATTCTTACAATTATACCAACAAGGACCGAAGCTTCATTAAGTTTAGGAATCAATTCATTCATATTTGCTTTTATTAGATCTAAATTGTCTGTAGCACTTTCCCAATCCCCTGCATAAATATTTTTTATGATAGCTTTGGCATTTGAATCTATCACATCAATTTCGCTAGGTATAGGTGGTAATTGTAAAATTTTTATAATTTTACCTAAATAAATAGAATCTTGGTTAGATCTTTTAGAATTTACCTTAATTAAATGTACTAAAGGTAGCTCAAATTGTTTCTCAAAAACAATTAAGTTATCATCAGTTTTTATGGTATACTGTAACATTGTGAACTCCTCCATATTTTATTTCTTCCATTTATATTATGTTCTATAGTATTTATTGATACCCACCTAAATCTGACTCACAATTCCTATTTTAATCAGCATGCAATATTTCAAAAATAATTCACCATACTGAAAAAAAGGTTAAGAGTGATAAAAACTCTTAACCTTTTATTTATTAAAATCTATAATCCATATACCTGGCAAACTGGAAAAGATTCCTTCATTTAAATTCAACCAACTTGTACAATGGTCGAGAATAATACTATCACTACTAATTACGTTTGACAGTCCATAAAGTATTTTATCTACATTATTGACAATTTGGATCTCAATTTCAAATTGCTTCTCCTCTGCAATCTCTGCAATTTGGGTTTTTAATCTGCCGGAATTGGAAACAGGTGCATCTAACCAGAACACTGCCCTTTTTATAAAAAGCTTTTGAAGTTCAGAAATAATCAACTGTATTGCAGTATTAGTTTTGTCAATAAGCCTATAGGTACCCCGGAGACCGGCAAGATCACGAAATGTGCCATCCCTACACATTAAAACCGGTGATCCTGATAATGCAACTTCCAGGGTTATAATCTCATTAAACCCATCTATGTTGACTGTGCCACTTGCCATATTTTCTGGATGTTTTTGTTTTATTTTTCGTGCAGCAATATTCTTCTCAGAAGAGACCACGCGTGCCAAGGCGACTCGCTGACGTTCTGAAAGAAGATAATGATTTCCAATAAATGTTGAAGTTCCCCTTATTGGATAACCACGATTCAGCAGAAAATATAGTTCTTCTGCAGCGTGCTCCATGGTTTCTAAAGCGAGACCTGTGAAATCACGTTGGTCATTAGGTGAATATCCGCGTTTTGTAGTTTCACCCATCTCTTCACCCCTTCACTAAATTTTTTTCTTCTTTCTACCCTCATTTACCTCTAATCTCTTATTTCTCTTCTTCTGTCGACAATTTTCACAAACTTTATTATTTTCGCCGGATGCTAATATGCAACCGCACTGTTTACACTTCTTAATCATAAGTATTTCCGCCTTTCAGATTTAATGTTTACACATAGCATCAATAATATCACAAAATAATGCGATTTAAAGTAAATTGTTTAAACTTTAATGTTATTGATTTAAATTATGCACCTTTTTCGAGGCTATGTATCTAAAATGTAAAATATTAATCAGAGGAATTAAGTAAATCAAATTGAAATGGCAAAGGCATCAGATTTTTCATTCCGATGCCTTTGAATATTTTTACATTCCTAATTCACTTTTTAGTTTTGCCAATTCAGCATCCACATCAGATTCACCCGTTGAATATTTTTCTTCCAATGTTTTAGCTTCATCTACAGGTTCTGTGTTTAAGTCTGCCATTGCATTTGCTTCATCTAACATTCTATCAGCTTTTTCTTCCATTCGGTCAAAAGCTCCCATTGTTCCTTGTACTTTATCAATGCCAGAAGTAAATTTATTAACTTTTTCCTGTGTCTTAGCCACTGCTACTTTTGCTTTAATTGCTTCTCTGCGAGAATTTAGTTCCTCAATATCAGCTGTTAATTTATCATGCATCTGACGCATCTTAACAGCATTTTCATGAGCTGCCATATATACAGTATCTAACCTTGTTCCCTCACTCTCAATCTGAGTTTTCTTTTCAAGAAATATCTTGGCATCTGCCTCATTTCCCGCTAATAATGCTTTTTTAGCTAATTGTATGTATTTTTCTACTTCCTCCTTGTTCTCATCCACTAATCTCTTAGTACGGGTTTCCTCTGCCATTACACTTGCAGCTTCTCTTTTAACATCAGCTAAATCCTGTTTCATATCAATCAGATATTGGTCAATCATTTTTGATGGGTCTTCCATCTTATCCAATATTGCATTAATATTTGCCTTTACAATCTCATTAAATCTTACTAATATACTCATTTCTTTTCCTCCCTAATGGTTAACAGATTTCTAAATTATTCTTTTGAATAAGTGTCTTCATATTTCTTTTTTAATTCTTCCAGTTCATCATCATCTCCGAATTCTTCTAAAGGAGTTTCTAAGATCTTGGCATC
Source organism: uncultured Aminipila sp. (assembly GCA_963524205.1). Taxonomy (GTDB): domain Bacteria; phylum Bacillota; class Clostridia; order Peptostreptococcales; family Anaerovoracaceae; genus Aminipila. The sequence goes on along the minus strand of CAURED010000007.1, from coordinate 169,804 downwards.
CTGCTCTGCTTCTTTGATTTTTTGTTCTTTACGTTTAATCAAGAATACAGCTATTACTATTATTATCATCAATATTATTAATGCCATCCATACCTTAGGCCATGGTGATTTTTCTACCGTCATTATTCTTATTGCTGTTTTATCAAAAACTGTACTAAAGAACTCTTCATCTGTTATATCTTCATTATAATAATATTTGTCTACATAGTCTAATAATATATCTCCTGCTTCACGGTCAATAACTGTTTTTGCTTGAGAACCACATAGATAATAATCCGCGTAATCACCATCGTATTCATAAAATACCAATAGCATATGTGCCTCGTCCGTGAATAGATTTTGATACAATAACTCTGAATAATCTGCCAGCTGTTCCTCATCCGTGATATGTTCTCCATTTACATTGTCTGTAATATATAAATAAGGCTGAACACCAGTTTCTTTATAAAAATTTTTCATTCCTTTTTCCAGCTCTGTTTTATTGCCTATCCACTTTAACTCATCTGTATAATACTCCGTTTCATTTACTGAACCTGCTGGTAATGGCTCTCTTTCTACCGTGGATATCGTAATATCCGAACTGCTATCATCTTTACCTCCTAAAAAACCTACACATATAACAGTTGTTATAAGTAACGCCATCACAACAATAAATGCTAAAAAACCACATCCAAGTCCAGTTATTGAGGAACTACTATTATTATATGTACGGTCATCAGATGAATGGGTGCTGTTATTTGAATTATTTATAATTATCGTTCTTGTAGTTTGCTTAGGAGGTTTGTTGTTAAAAAAGAAGCCACCTCCACCAAACGAATTTCCTTCACTGGGCTTACTGCCAAATGTGCTCCTACTTGGTTTACTGCTAAATAATCCTCCCGAACTATTCCTACTTGTTGAACCTCCGGAGCTATTCCTTCCACCGCCGAATGAGCTCCTCCCTCCTCCAGAATGTCCTCCACCAAAGGAATGACCTCCACCTGCGCGGCCGCTGCCTGATCCACCTGCTCTACCCATAATTATTTTTTCTCCCTTCTTCTGTGTTTTTTAACATTTTTCAATTTACATCATTTACACCTTTGTAATTTATCACAACAAATCCGACTTTGAATCTTTTTCTGTAATTAATCTGATTGGCTTGCAAGGATTACCGTATGCGAGATAGTTGTCCGGTATGTCTTTTATAATAATGCTACCGGCCCAGATTACAACATTATTTCCAATATGTGATGTTGCCATCAGCGATACATTAGGCCCAAACATAACATTGTCCCCAATGTAAATTCTTCCATCATCTAAAATTGTAGTATTAAAGTTAGCAAAGAAATTTTCACCGATATAAGTATGAACCCCGTAATTAAATTGTATTGGACCTTGAAAATAGTACTTTTCCCCTATTCCTGTAATAAATTCTTTAATTATGGGTAAACGGTTTTCATCATATTCATCAAGTGCATTGAATTTTTGGCAAAGAATATTATCCATTGCTAATATTAGCTAACGAAAAGTTGCTGATAAGGAATCAGTCCTCCGCTTTCATATGCTCATAATCTTACCGATAAACTGCAATTCAACCTCTTTTACTAATTTCATCTGTTATTAATGATTTTGAAATATACATCGCTTTTATCATCTTCTTGAAACGGGTACCATTAGAGGTACCTTCCGCAAGTTTTTCCTGTGCTTTTTCGCACTTACTGATAATTGAAGATACGGGCCGTAGTGCTTCTATCAATTCTTCTTTTATATATTTGTCCATAACATTTTCGTCCGTTATCAATGATTTGGAAATATACAATGCTTTTATCCTGTTCTTAAGGAGTGTGTGCTGAGAGGTACCCTCCACAAATTTGGGCTGTATTTTTTCACATCTACTGATAATTGAAGAAAGAATTTGTAGAGCCTCTTCTAATTCTTCTCTTGTATATTTGTCCATAACATTTCTACCTCAAATTCTGATTTATTGCTCTGCTGGATTATATAAATAATCCATAATCTAAATATTAATATTGTATACTTTTCATAAACATAATGGGATTACCATTTATCTTGGTTACTACTCACTTAGCATTCTTTCTATCTTCTCCCGCTCCCTGCTGCCATTAGTTGGTAACCTTAACAAGGGTACTCCATATTTGGCTAGAATCGCATCCTTCAATGCGTCACGGCGTTTCTGATCCGGGTTATTTTCATGAAAGGCAAAGCCATCTACTTCAACTACAAGAACGCAGGCCTTATCCTGCTTATAATACACAACAAAATCCAGCGACGCCCTGTTATTGACAAAATTCAACTCTTCAGGAGTGAGCAAACCCACGTTGTTCAGCAGATTCCGCAGCAACATCCCATGCACATATCTATACCGGTTATTTTGCGGCTCCGCGAGTATCTCCTCCAGCAGCACACGGAGAGCTTCTTCCGACTGATACCGAACGCTTTTATCCATCTTGGCTCTCAGCGGAATCAACTTGCTAGAATACTGTTGGTAAAGCAAATCAAAAATCGATACGATGTTGCTCTCAATTACGTTGTCGTCAAGGGTGCTATATTGGATGTATCGAATTAAATCGCCAATATCCTTGCCCCTCTTGAAAAAAAGGTCGTGATCCGTCACCAACACAAACTGCTTTATAGCTCGGGAAACAGCCACATTGATCATCTGCGGGTCATCCACAAATGTAAGCCCCATCTGCCCATCCCGGCTACTGTCTAGCACGGTGGACATAATCATGACATTCTTTTCCCGGCCCTGATATTTATGTACCGTATCGCTTTCAATTCCGTTGGGTAGCAGTTGCCCTGCCTTGTTGGCCTGCTTGCGATAAGGGGTAACGAAGCCGATATTTTCACGATTCTCCTCAAGAGCTGGATTTTTTATGATTTCCTCAACTATGACGTCAATCTCCCGTTGATTATAGCTTCCCTTTTTTTCGTCCCTTGTAACTCGACGCATATGATTTCCTTCAGCGGTTTTGTAAAGTACTAAAGGGCACTCCCCCAGACTTGAGCTAGTATATGGAATCAACTCACCATTATAATATTTCTGGTTACAGAACTCAATGATCTGGGGATGGCAGCGATAATGCTCCCGCAGTATTTCGCGGGGCAAACTGCTTCCATAGAGGCTAATAATTGATGACAGGATATTGTGCTGAAAATAGTTGTATACAGGATTAGGCGATGATGTTTTCAGCACTGGCTCAATTTTTTTATCAGTAATTTGAGGAAGTTGCTTCACATCACCCACAATAATTACATTTCGACAACAAGAAAAAGCCAGTATGCCAGTGAGAATATCCACCTGAGAAGCCTCGTCAATAATGACATAATCCAATAGATAATTCTGTGGAATAGACCGACGCAATGCATGTGTTGTACTGAGGATGATCGGGAATGTTTGAATAAACTCCTGAAACCTCACTTTAAAGTTCTTCTTGGTAAAATTAGGCTCTTTCAGTCTACTATGGCTTTGATATAGATACTTGCGGAACAGCTTTTCAGAATATTGCTGATGCTTCTCAATCAGCACATTAAACGAGGCGCCATCCAATTTGCTTTCTAGGACAGCTATTTCGCTTTCCAACCTTTGAATCTGCTGCTGGTAAAATTCCCTCTGAAGTGACAACAAAATAGATAATTCTTGTTGCTGTAGCTTTTTGTGATCAAACACTCCATATTTAAAGAGCAGCTTTAGTTTATATAGCACCCGATTGAATTGACTCCGTTCTTTCTCAAAAGAAGTTTCAACTAGGAAGGAAATAATTCGGTCCGGAGTTGCCTTAAACAGGGGAAGCTTTCCTATTTCTTGGACATTCTGTCTGGCATAGTATTCCTCAAAATGCTCCTGTTCTAACTGCCAAGCTCGAATCTCCTGCCAAAGCTGCGCCCGTTTGCGGTCTATCTTCAATAACTGGTTCAGCTTAATGTTCAGAGCTTCAATTTGTTGAATCAACTCTACTTTTTCTTCTTCGCAGTCCCATCCATCCACTCGAGCTATAGGCATATTTGTAAAAAAGGTATCTTGATTGCTTCCTTTGCCTAGCAAGGCTGTTAGGAAGCCGTAGCCTTGCTTGGCCATCTTTTCAATGACGTTTTTAACTGCCTCATTATTGTTAGACACAACTGCTACGCTTTTTCCTTGAACCGCTACGAGGTTTGCAATAAGATTTAGGATTGTCTGAGTTTTGCCAGTACCCGGCGGTCCTTCGATAACTGAAATAGAGCTTGTAAGTGCATTTTCAAGTGCAGATTTTTGACTTAGGTTAAAATGAAATGGAAAAATGATACTGTTGGTGTCGGGAACTCGCAATTCCATCGTCTGTTGGTTCAGGTAACAGCTCAGTACACTTTCCGGGTGAATAAACGTAAGTTGCTCCATTTCCCGTTTCAAAAAAGCCTCTTCTTCCGAATTGTCTGAAGTGTATTGAGAGATATCCGTTAGATAGTTTAGTATTTGCTGGGCATCCTGATTGATGGCTCCATCCTTAATCAGCGAAAAAGACTGTGGCCTTACTGTACTATATCCACCGTTATATTGGATGATTCGAATACGTTCTCCGAAGTCCAGAATAAGTTGCGGTTCATAGACAGGCATACCATCCATATAAGCGACTTGTCCATCTAGTTCGATTACTTTCGGGTTATTAATAACAACCACATTGTTCTGATTATATGAATAAATGTCACTTACGCCTCGATAAGTAATTTTGACTTTCTCATTTTCGTGGTCATATTCGATATTTCTTATTTCTTCGGTTTTATCTTCCCCCTTAACCAGAATCATTACTTCTTTTATATCCACATCATTTTCCCCTTTACAAAAGTTTTAAGTTATGTGTTATCACTATAATGTTCACTTGACTGAGTTTCGCACTGTATGCCAAATCTATACTTACTCTAGCTGCATATTATTGCTATAATCTAACGTTCATTATCTATCTATACCTGTATAAGCATTTATTAACTAAATAACCATTTTGAGTAGCCCTTACCTATCTTATGACTTAGAAACTTTTCTTTTATGGATTACAGATACTGCAAGGTGTATATCCCTGGTTTATTGCATTAGATTTCGAAATTGAAATCTGGCTTTGTTTTAAATACCTGCAGCCATCTCTATGATATTTACTTCCAGTTTCCGTTATATATACTGTATATTCATTGCTCTGGCTCTGCTCCGCGGTTTCCACTTTATCTTGTACTTCAGCTGCTGCCTGAGCTGAAGTTGCAGCTTGAGATTCTAATACTGCCTGATTTTCTGCTGCTTGAAGATCTGCTACCTTTTTCTCCATCTCTGTTAAAATAGAAAGTTTAGTTACCAGAATCTTTTGAGCCAATGTTAATTCTTCATAATTATTCCTTACTGCTTGTACATCGGCTGAATTATCTAATGTAATAGACTCCACATCTCCTAAATCGGCTATCTTTACATCTAAATCTACTGCTGCTTTTTCATCTTCTGTCATGGTTTGTTCTGCTGTAATCTCAGGTTTATCTAAGGTAGTTTTTTCACCGTCCGAGCTGTCTATGCTCACTATAAACAAGATAAAAAATAAAATCAGCCCTATCCCATAATACTTTAGAACGCTCCTTCTAGTCTTTTCTTCTTCTGGCACCCACTTTATAGCCAGCACCGGTTTGATTAAACCAACAACTAAGCCTATTAAGCACGCAAAGGCCAATAAAAAAAATAATAGATTCATATGGTATCACCTTCTTTAGAAATTACTGGTACAATGATTTTATCGTCCAATTATTAGTATATTCCTCATTATTCGTCATTCCAAGGAAAAGGCGTCTCAGTTTTTAGACAAAATTCGACATTACATGTTCCTTTTTCCTCTGCAATTCTCATGTGGTCACATCCATATAGGTTATAAACAAAAATAGCACCTCTAAATGTAGATTTTTCAACATGAAGTGCCTCCCATCTTTATATTGCTCATTTTACTTTGTTATAGTATATGGTAAAATCGTCTTTAATTTATCCCTCTCAACTTTTCTTGCATCTGAAAGATAGATTTCACGATGGTTATTTAATTTGCGTGTAAAGCCGTTTTCTTTCATAAACTCCAGCATTTTTTCAAAACTAAAAGGTTCATCATCATAATCACCCTTATGCAGAATTTGAACTGACAGCCCATCTTCTATTTCACAAAAATACGTTTCATCTAATAATGGCTGTGGCTTTTTCTTCTTTGCTATCTGTAAAGCCATCTCCGCTATTTTAGATGTAACAAAATCTGGCTGTCTAATCATAATCGTATAAGCATAGCTGTCTTTATTTGTCATATCACATTCCTCCCAAACACCCTCAAGAGGATAAACTGTATATTCAAAATATCCTTCCGGCGTAAAACCAGATTTAGGCATCATTCTGACCGCATAAGACAAAGAGTAAAGTACGGCTATTCTTTCAGCGAAATCTTCATTATTAGGATTTCCCACCCCTTTTATTGCAAAGAACTTTTGCTTAGAAACCGCTAATAACTGTGTTTCAGTTTTAGGGCTGTATAACTCTTTTTCGTGTTTTTTCCATTCGTGTTTCATTATTGTATTGACTCCTTTTTTATTTAGCATATCACACTAAATATGACAACAGTATGTCTTATTAAATATCTTCAGCCATGTCTTTCCAGGAAAATTTAAAGCTATAATGCCACAAAACAATTGCAATTATCAGTGATATGCCTATATTTATGGCTAAACCATACGGATTAAATACTAAAGCTAAATAGTGAACCCCCGCAGCCACTGCGCATAATACAAATGAAAAAAACACCTTACCTGCATTACTGCCATTTTGAGTGTATTGAAAATCTTTATAAAAAGGTAATTCTCTTTTTGAAGAGCAGAACATTGTAAGCATCAATATGACTAAATTAAGAAATATTAAAGCTAAACTAGGTAATATCTTCAATCCAAACAGAACAATAAAAATCAAGCTTATAAACAAATAAATTGGGGCAATATATTTAACCAAAAATGCTTTAAATGCACCCTTCATTACCATAACAGGGCTGTCAACAGGTAGAGCCTTGTAAATCCATGCGCCTTTGTAATTTTCACTTAAACTAATCATGGAAAATAGTGAGGCAAGCAACGCCACGGAGAAGTACAAATAAAGATAATACCTTCCACTGGCTAGTTCTGCAAATACATCTGAAAATGACTGCTCTCCTGTGAAAAAATTAAGAAGGAAAATAAACGGAAATATTACCGAAAAAACAAGGTTCGGATATATTCTGAGTTTCAATTTTCTTTCATTGTCTAACATCTGCAACGTAAACCTGAAAAAAACTTTTTCCAGCGGCTTACGGCAAAGGATGTTACAAACTGTTCTTTGGAAGGATTCTCTTTTCACATTCTTTTTGTTAAAGCTGCCGCTGTTATTCAGTTTCTGAAGATTCTTTTCAAAACGAGGTGCAACAACCTTAATATATAAGGTTATGGTTATGATAGGAACAATAATTCCAATCAGGCTCAGTATAATGTAATATCGGTTAAAATCTTTCTCTATAAGTAGCATAAATGGAGCAGCAAACCATGATGATGGTAAGAGAAAATGCCATAAATGTGGTGTAATGCTTATGTTCATATTTGAAACTGCAAATATTCTTCCTGTAAACTGGTACATTACTGTCATGAAGATTGTCAGCACTATTTGAAAATAATTAATAATATCCTTTAACTTCTCACCACTAAAAACAGTAATAACTGCATAGTAAAAAAGTGCTGTAAATAAAATTAAAAAGCCACAAATTAACACAATTTCTAACAAAAACAAAAGGAAAAACAAAACTCCATACCGAATCAGCCCTATTATAAGAGCTCCCCCTGCTATAGCCATTGTTATGCTGAACAAGTAAACAATAATATGGATTAATTTTGCTGCACTTAATGTTTTGGCATCTACTGGCCTGGACAATAAAATGGTTTTCTCCTTAACATCCAGAAGCACAGCGGAGAAATCTGAAATCATAGTAGTCATAATCATAAAGATAATTATACCAATTACAACGTTCATTTTAAAAAATAAAGGGAATGAGGGAATCATAAATAATCCAATAAAAACCCCCATCAAGATATACATTCCTAATGCTGATCTAAAGGAATTTTTAGATTCACGGTTTTTTCCGTCCATCAAAACTGTGGGAACTCTTCTCTCATCCATAAGAAATTTAATTTGCAGAATTTTTCTCATAACAGGATAGTCAATCCCAAAGGATTTAAAAAGAAAACTGATTTTATCCAGAAATTTTAAAATAGTAAATTCTTTCATATTATGCCTCTTTCAGAACTGAAATAAAATCAGAAGCAATTTCCTTATACTGATTAAACCCTGTCAGCTGATTAAATATCTCTTCAAGTGAACCCTCACTACTTTTTTTCTGAAGTTCTGAAAACGTGCCGTCTGCTACAATCTGACCACCATTAATAAGAATAATCCGATCGCTGATTTTTTCTACGACTTCCATGATATGTGATGAATAGAAGATTGTCTTTCCTTGAGCTGCAAGCTCTGTAATAATCTCCTTAAAAATCATTACGCTGTTTGCGTCTAGTCCACTTAGAGGTTCGTCAAAAAATAAAATATCTGGGTTATGAAGAAGGCTTGCAATAATAAGCACTTTTTGTTTCATACCCTTTGAAAATGAAGAAATTCTTGAATTGTAAACATCCCCTATACCAAATAGAGAAACCAGCCTTTGCGCTTTTTTATCAACAATTTCGAAGTCCATGCCGTATAACTCGCCAATAAAGGTAAGGTATTCCTGTGCCGTAAGGGTGTCATACATCTCAGCTGTTTCTGGCACATAACCAATTTTTTTCTTATATTCAATACTTCCTGAAGATATGTCATCCCCAAACACCTTAACTTCACCTTGAAACCCTTCCAGGATTCCTAATAAAATTTTTACTGTTGTGCTTTTTCCTGCCCCATTAGGGCCTATGTATCCAATGATTTGACCACTTTGTATCTCTAGGTTAATTCCTTTTAAAACCTGCTTGTCTCCAAAGTTCATTTTCAAGTTTTTAATAGAAATCACTGATTCACTTAATGAATTCATGAATTTATCCTCCTAAATACTTGCACCGCCTATTGTTATAACAATTAAAATAATAACAATAATGACAGGAACCAAAATAACTAATCCAGCTAAAATTGAATTTCCTAAAGCTTTCCATGCAGAAAAGCCTTGAACTTCTCCTAAGCATTTTAAGCCTACAATGACACTCCATATTGAAAAAACAAATTCTATCATACCTAGTGCAATTAAAAGCATACTTAATGATATACTAGCATCAATCGTCGGTGTAGCAGTTGTAAACAATTCTTCACCATATAAAATTAACTCTGGAATCCAGAGAACTGAAACTATTATGTATGGAATTGAGCCCCAAGTTATTGCTGCCCTTATATGTTCTGTTGAGCCCTTTCCACCAATCCACGTTCCTGTCCATCTCAATAATATAGCATCTAAATATACATAGCAAATTCCACCAATACTTCCACCAACAATTGCTATTAATAAAATACTCCAAAACGAGAACGTATCTCCCATGGATTTTAAACTAGCTTTATCTAAAGCTGTTAGCACTCCATAAATCATAGCTAATGGAATAATATATTTCCTTGGATTATCATTAATGATATACCTCATAGTTTTACTTGGTTTAGTCCACATACTGAACCACGGATTCATTTTTTCCTGTGTGTCTGAATCATTATTTGCTTCAGTTTCTACAATAGAATTTTCGTTGTTGTCAATTTCATTGTTATCGATGTTCTCAATTTGGTTGTTAAAATCATTCATATTAATCTCTCCTTTTTAAACTAGCTTTTACTTTTATTCTAGCCAGCTCCCCAATTCCCTTATTTTAGCCGTATATTTTAGTATATCTCTTATGAGCTTCTATTCCAAGAAAAATGCTTCTCCGTATTTAGACAAAATTCGACATAGTGAAATTCTTAAACATTTTTTAGAATTTTTTTTCTTTTTTGAATAATTTGGCCTAGCTTGAATACAATAAGTAATAAAAAGAAAGGTGGTAAACTTATGACTACACTACAATGTAATGTTAATGTATGTTCAAGTAATAGCAAGGGGTATTGCTGCAGACCTTCTATTCATGTAAAGGGAGAAACTGCTCATACCAGTTCAGACACCGGTTGTGGGTCGTTCACAGAAAGAACACAAAACCAAATGACCAGTGGAGTTCAATATGACTCACCTAACCAATCATTAAGTGTTGACTGTGATGCACATAGATGTGTCTTTAACCAAAATAAAAATTGTACAGCAAGCTCTATTTCCATTAATCATGGTTATACTGGTACAGAGTGTGCATCTTTTAAGCAAAGCTAAGGCAGATTTTTTCTGCTTTCACATATCATCCCTGACAGTAAGAAAGGCAGTCACTTCAACTGAAGCAGACTGCCTTTCAATATTTCTTTACATCAAATTATCGTCATATACAGCTCTTTGGCCCCCGACAAATTTACGACGGGTTCTTGCTGCAAGTACGATTGCATTTCCAATGTGCTTTGTCTCAATTCTAAGCGGAACTGCAACTTTCTTAAGATGCATGCCTATAAGAGTTCCACCTATATCAAGCCCTGCATCGGCCTTTATTTGTTCAACAGCTACAGGATTTTTAAAAGTGCTATATGCGGCTGTTGCAAAGGATCCTCCTGCTTTTGGCTGGGGAACAACATTTACAATAGCGTCATCATTAGCTACTTCTCGTTCTACAATAATAGCTCTGTTTAGATGTTCACAACATTGGGCTGCAAGATAAATTCCCTTTGGATTTAAAACTTCATATATACCAGTAAAAATAGCTTTAGCCACTTCAGGATTTGAATTGCTTCCTATTTTACAGCCTTCAACTTCACTGGATGAACAGCCGATTACTACGATCGCACCCTTCTGCAAATTCGCACCTTCACACAACTGTTCTGCAGCTGCTTTTGCTTCATTTTTAATCTGCTCTAACATATTACATTCCTCCCATATATGATTAATTTATATAGTTTAAAAATTCATACACCTAGTATATCACAAAATCTTATTTCCTCATAACTTTATAAGTCGCAGAAGCGGTTGCAACTATTTGATTACTACCCTTTACTCTAGCTTCTCCATTTAAAGTCAACAGTGAACGACCTGAAGATACTAATTGTGCTTTTATTATAACCTTATCTTTTAAAAGAATAGGCTGTAAATAATTAATGTTTAAACTTACAGTAGGAGAAAAGAATCCTCCAATCTGCCTGCAGATACAATTTGCAAACAATCCTAAAGATAAATCCATCATAGTCGCGGTAATGCCCCCATGCAGAACATCATTTGGATTCATTTGCCAATCAAATAAAGGAAGTTCAAATGTAATCGTTCTTTGCACTGCATTACATTCTGCAAACTCTATATTCATCATATCATTTAATCTGCCAGGCTGCTCTTTAATTCTTTCCATAGTTTTTTTAATATTTTTCTCTAAGTCTTGTTGCTTAAAAATCTCTTCTATTGACATATAATCTCCTAACATTAGTATATATATTTATAAAAATCCTAAGTTTTTTGTAATTATTTGGTACTTATAGTCTATCACATTGAAATATTTACTTCAATTGAATAATTATTGTCCAAATATTTCGGAAAATATGTTATAATGCTCTTTATATAATTTAAATTTATTATAAGAAACACCACAAAAGTGAGGGCTAAAATTTATGTATAAGTGTTCCTTAAATATAACTATTTATAGTGACAATAATCTTATATTTAATGTTTTAAAAGGTATTTCTCCACTAGAAAGGTTTGAACATATCATTAATAGATATGAAGAAATATCTAAATCTGTTTTTACAGGCAGCGACATTATTATATTAGATATGCCTTATAAAACTGAATACTTACACAACTTATATTCACTAAAAAAAGATAGTGCTTTACTTATTATGTGCGCTGAAAAGCAAGACATTACATCATTTGACTGTAATGCTTACAACCTGATGGATGAAATCTGGACCAAGCCCCTCAATGAAGATTTAATCAAATTTTACTTTAACAAAATCCAGAAACAGCTTAAGCAGGCAAAAGATTTTCAACTTACACAGAAATACTTAGATACAACAATAGATTCTCTACCTGATTTAATCTGGTATAAAGATGTCAAGGGTGCCCACCTGAAAGTAAATCAGAGCTTTTGCAAAACAGTAGGCAAAGCCAAAGAAGATATAACGGGCCGTGGACATTATTATATTTGGGGACTTGAACCTGAAGAATATGAAAAAGGGGAATATGTATGTTTGGAAACAGAAGAAATTGTTTTAAAAGAGAAGAAAACATTTCTTTTTGATGAAAAAGTTAAATGCAACAATGAAATGCGTCAATTCAAAACATATAAATCGCCTATATTTGACGATTTCGGTGAAGCTATGGGAACTGTTGGAATAGCTCGTGATGTTACTGATTTAAAAAACATTCAGATTGAATTGGACATTTTAATTCAAAACATTCCCTTTGCTATTTTAATTACAGATAAAAATCGTACTATTCTTAATGCAAACAATAGATATTTGGATCTATTTTCTCTTGAAAAGTCTGATTTGATTGGTGAGACTTTAAATTCTTTTCAAAGAAAATATACTGAGATAGCCAAAAGAAAGAATTGGAGCTTTCACAAAACTAAAAGAGGTCTATATTTACATGGAGACCATAAAATCTTTAGGATTCAAAAAGAAAAAATAATTGATGTTTTTGGTGAAATTTCAGGATACATATATTTTCATATTGATGTTACTTTTGAAGATAATTATGAAAATAAGCTCATACGAGCTGCAAATACAGACTATCTGACAAAACTAAACAACAGACGGGGATTAGCCAATTTTCTCAGACAGCATCCTTGCCTGCATCAAACAACATTTATGCTTATAGATCTTGATGATTTTAAGCATATTAATGATCAGTACGGACATGCTGAAGGCGATCAGATTTTAGTTGGCTTTTCAAATATTCTTCTAAGCATATTTCCAGGTAATAATATTTTCCGCTTAGGTGGAGATGAATTTCTGGTCATTCTTATAGATGTTGCAGATGAAAATATTATAAAAGGCTATGCCCAGATAATAATAGATGAATTTAAAACCAAAATATGCGGTTCAACTACACTTCAAGATGCATCTGTCAGTATTGGAATAGTAATTAATATAAATGATAAATTAAATTTTAATGATTTATTTAAAAGAGCAGATGTAGCTTTATATGAGTCAAAACATTTAGGTAAAAGCCGATATTCCTTTTGGAATAATATCAACATTTAATGCAATAAAAAGGACTGAACTTGTATCAAACATGGTTCAGTCCTTTTAGTTTACTTTTAATTGTTTTACAAATCATCCCAATGAATTTTTTCAGCATTTTCATCCACATTTGCATGTTTGTCAAATATTTTTATTACTAACACCGCTATAATAAAAGCTAATATTCCTCCTATTATCTGAGATATTTTATTAGCAGCACCAATAGACTCTCCTATATATCCTCCTAAAAAAACTCCCAATATTACAGAAATTATCGGAAAAATAAAAAGCATAAAAGCAGCTAATAGCATGTTTGTAGTTTTGTTTGCCCTCATATTAACCTCCTTTTTGCTGCTGTCGCTTACGACACAACTACCCGGTCAGTTATTTTCCCTTGATTGCCTTTGTCGGACATTTTACTATGCAAGTCACCTCAGTACATTTTTCTGTACATATTTTTGAATCAACAACAGCAAGATTGTTTTCAATCTTTATAGCTTCATAACTGCAATTCTTAGCACAAATCCCACAGCCCACGCAAGCAGCCGTACAAAGTTTACGGGCAACATTGCCTTTATCTTTTGAATTGCAGACCACTTTTACATGTGAATCAAGCGGTAACATATGTATCACTTTTTTCGGACAAGCTTTTTCACATGCGCCGCAACCAGTACATTTCTTCGCATTTACAACAGGCAAACCATTTTCGCCCATGGATAATGCATCAAATGGGCATACATTTACACATGATCCAAAGCCAAGGCAACCATATCTGCAGCCTTTAGGCCCTTCCTGCACTAAACTTGCCGCTGTGCAGTCCTGTATTCCTGTATAAACGAATTTAATCGTTGCATTATCCGTTCCACCAGAGCAGCATATATGTGCAATTCTTGGCTCAACTTCTTCAGCAGTCTTACCAGTAAGTTCTGCTATCTTATCTGCCACAGGCGCCTTGCCCGGAATGCATAAGTTTGGTGCAACTTCTGGGTTCAATACAACTGCCTCAGCATATGCCATGCATCCTGCATAACCACAAGCCCCACACTGCCCTTTTGGAAGTACATCTTCAACGATATGGATGAGTGGATTTACTTTTATGGAAAATTTTCTGTTAGCAACGGCAAGTACAAAACCAAATATTAATCCGACCAATCCCATGACAATTAAAATCATTAATGAAATCTTCATATTCTCAAGTCCCTTCTATACGCTAATCATTCCTGCGAAGCCAAGGAACGCAAGGGCTAACATGCCAGCTAAAATAAACGCCACGCCCATTCCCTGAATCGCTTTTGGTACATCTGCATATTCTAACTTTTCACGGAGACTTGCCATAAGTATGATAGCAAGTGCAAAACCGACACCAGAACCCAAAGCATTGACAACACTTTGCACGAATGTGTAATTTGATTCAGCATTGAGTAGAGGTACACCTAAAACAACACAATTTGTTGCAATCAAAAGGAGATAAATACCCCACATGCCGTACAATGCTGGCGCCATTTTTTTTATGATCATTTCCAATAACTGAACAAAGCTTGCTATAAGAAGAACAAAAACAACGGTCTTTAAGAAAACCAATTCAAACGGAACCAGAACAAAAGTATAAACGGCCCAAGCAAGCATAGAGCTAAGTGTAATTACGGCCGTGACCGCCATTCCCATTCCTATAGAAGCATCCAGCTTTTTTGAAACGCCAAAAAAGATACACAGCCCTAAAAACCTAGTTAATACAAAGTTGTTTACAACAGCTGCACTTACAAACAATGTCAAATAACCCGCCATTATGCATCACGCTCCTTTAACTTTTTTTCTTTTCTTTGGTTATAAAGATTTATTGCACCTATCATATAACCGATAAGTATGAAAGCGCCTGCTGGCAAAATCATAATTAATGGGGCATTGTACCCAGAGCCTAAAATCTGATGACCTAAAAGTGTTCCGTTCCCAAGGATTTCTCTGATTATGCTTATAGCTAACATCGCAAGTGTGAAGCCACAACCCATTCCAAGTCCGTCAAAGAAAGAAGGAATCACCCTGTTCTTAGATGCAAACACTTCAGCTCTTGCCAAAATTATAGCAAATACGACTATCAGTGCCAGATATATACCCAATGCTTTATAGAGTGTCGGCGCATACGCCTGCAACACAAGTTGTATTACTGTTACAATGGTTGCTATTGAAGTAATATACACCGGCACACGCACTTTTGGATTGACCAATTTACGTATCAGTGATACAACAACATTATTGGCAGTAATAACAAACATTACAGATAATCCCATTGTCATTGCTGTTTTTACGCTTGAAGTAACAGCCAATGCAGGGCAAAGACTAAGTGCTAATACAAATATTGGATTTTCATCAATTAATCCTTTAGAAAATATCTTCCATAAATTTCCCATATTATTTTCCCTCCGTAAATTCCACAACTTCATCTACGGCTTCCTTGACACCTTTTGTCACAGCTCTACTGGAAATCGTTGCGCCTGTCATTGCCTGGATGTTCTTAGTATTTGTCGGATCCTTCACCACGATTAAAGCATCAGAAGTTTTTCCCCAAAATTCACTTCGGAAATCTTCCTCTGCTGCATTTGTGCCAAGTCCGGGGGTTTCATTTGCACTGGTTATACTATAGTCAACGACTGTTCCCTCCTTTGAAACTGCTACCAGCATCTTTATGGCTCCGCCATATCCCTTTGACTCAGCAGGTACAACATAAGCGATTATTTCACCGCCTTTTTCAGCTGCATACCAATCAGTTTTTCCATCCACAGGCTGAAAGTTATCTGCATCTTTCACTAATTCCTGCATGGATTTCTGTACTAATAATTCAGCGTTTTTCACCGCTGAAGGATTGGTGATATAGTATGTGCCTGCGATAATTATGCCCGAAATCAAACAGGCTATAGTAAGATTCATTGCTATTTGGAAAATGGAATATGTTTTTTCTTCATGCATTTCAGACATTATTTACCACCTCCTGCACCATATATCCTAGGTTTAACAATCCTATCTATTAATGGCGTTACGCAGTTCATAAGCAAAATTGAATAGCATACACCTTCGGGGTATCCACCCACTAATCTAATTAAGGTAGTCAGTATTCCGCATCCCACTGCAAAAATGATTTGACCTTTTTTAGTAATTGGAATGGTAACCATGTCTGTTGCCATGAAGAACGCACCTATTATGAGACCGCCAGCCATCATATGAAAAACAGGATCTCCTGTAAATAAACCCTCTGGGCCGAAAATCCAAGTCAATAATGCTACGGTGCCGATCATGCAAGCCGGGATTTGCCAATTAATTATGTGTTTATATATCAAATACAATCCACCAAGGACAAGCAGAACTGTACAGGTTTCACCTATACTTCCACTTCTTGTTCCAAGGAGCATAGCCTTATATAACTCAGCCTTGCTTCCGAAAAGATCAACAAGGCTTGAATATCCTTGCAATTTTAATACGGATAAAGGTGTAGCGCTTGATACAGCATCCGTGCTTGCAGTCATAATAGGCCAGGTAGTCATGGCTACAGGCCACGATACCATTAAAGCTGCCCTTCCTATATGCGCAGGATTAAAGATATTAAAACCTAAACCGCCCATTGAATGCTTTGCTATTATTATTGCAAAAGCAGAGCCTAATGCTGTCATGTAATAAGGTATATTGGGAGGAAGGCACATTGCAAGTAGAAGACCTGTGATAAATGCACTTCCATCAGAAATTGTAACTTTAACTTTTCTTATTTTCTGTACTATGTATTCTGAAATTACGGCAGCTACAATACTAACAAGTATATTTATAAGAGCGGATGGCCCAAAATAGATAATCCCGAATATTGCTGCAGGAGCTAAAGCCAGATTAACATTCCACATTATTTTTTGTATTGAGTCATTACTTCTAATGTGAGGTGACGTGGATACTGTATAAATGTTTTCCTGAACACTCGTTTGTGAATTCATGTGTTTTCTTCCCCCCTTATTTATGCGCAGGTGCTTTGGCCTGGGACTTTGAATGCCGAATATACTGAAGAATATTACGTTTTGAAGGACAGATATAAGCACAACTGCCGCACTCAATGCAATTCATTAATCCATACTCTTCTTTTGCTTCAACAAATCTGTGGCGCTCTCCCAGTATACTCAACATACTTGGAATCAATCCAATTGGACAAGCTTCAACACATCTGCCACAACGGATACAAGGAGATTCCTCCCCATGGCTCACTGCGTCCTTGCTAAGGACTGTAATTCCCGAGACACCTTTAACAACCGGAATATCTAAATCAGATTGAGCATAACCCATCATTGGTCCACCATTAATGATTTTTTCGGGTTTTTTACTGAAACCTCCACAAAAATTTATTAAATCTTGAAAACTTGTACCTATTCTAACCTGTAGATTCTTAGGGTCACTGATAGCATCTCCTGTAACTGTAGTAATTCTTTCAATTACCGGAATCCCATTTATCACTGCTTTTGCAAGGGAATATACCGTACCTACGTTTATTCCAACTATGCCGATATCAAAATGCCTTCCTCCAGCTGGAATTTCACGGCCCGTAAGTGCTTTAATAAACATTCTTTCCGCGCCTTGCGGATACTTAGTAGGCAAGGCTACAACCTCAATGCCTGTTCCTTTGCAAACCTTGGTCAATGCCTTTATTGCTTCAGGTTTATTGTCTTCAACCCCAATAATGCCGTGGCTTACATTCAGAGACTTCAAGGCTATTCTAAATCCTGTGACTAGTTTTTCTGTTTGTTCAATCATTATCCTGTAATCGCAGGTTAAATACGGTTCGCACTCGGCACCATTTAACAGTACAGTATCGATTTTCTTATCAGGGCCATAAGTCAATTTGTTAGCAGTAGGAAAATTTGCTCCACCCATTCCAACAAGCCCAGCTTCTTTTATTATGCTATGAATTTCACTTACATCCATCTTCTCCCAATCTCGATTCATAGGAAGCCCTGGTGCCCACTCGTCGAGACCATCACTTTCAATTACGATTGCAATACACCTGTCTTTATAGGAACTAGGATATTCTGCAATATCAATTACCCTGCCTGAAATCGAAGCATGAACATAACTTGTAATAGCAGCATCTGCTTTAGCTATGAGCTGACCTTTCTTCACTGTATCGCCAACCTTTACAATCGGACCACCAGGTGCTCCAATGTGCTGGCTCACAGGTATGATAACCTTACTTGGCAGTGGCATATTCTCAATAGGAACATTTTCGGTATAACCTTTGTTACCGGGTGGATGCACACCACCACGAAAACTTTTAAGCATTGATAATCACCTTCTTCACTTAATAACAAATAATAAATGCTAAATTTTACTTTTTTTAATTGTTTACTTTTTAATGCTGATAATTACTGGTAGGGAACTCTTCATTTTACCTACATGCCTGTCAAATAGTTTTATTAAGATACCCGCTAAAACAAAAGCAACGATTCCACCTATAATTCTTCCTACAACATCATCCCCTTTCATGAACTCTGCAATTTGATTTCCCACTATCATGCCACAAAAAATAAAAATTAGCGGTAGAACAAAAACCATAAAAGCTGCTTTTAATGAATTTGATCCAATTATTTCAAATTCCACCCTTTGGCCGACTTTCGCACCTATTGTATTATCAAGAGTTATAACTGCAGCATCGTTCCCTGGGCATGCGCCACAATTTAAACAGTCGCTATGTTTGCCAGCCTTAACCTTTGCCATGTTTCCCATTACTTCAATTACAATGCCTTCTTCAGTTTTCATATATGATGTCATCTCCCTTCATATTTTTAGAAAATTAGATATAACCTATCGCTAAAGCTACATTTAAAAAGATCCCCGAACTAAAATAGTTCGAGGATCTTTTTAAATGTTATTGATTTTGTAAATTCTGCAAGCCAATTGGGATATAGAGTTGTAATCCAATTAAAAGTTCTCGTTACTTTTCCATGGTATTTACAACACTAATTTCATCTATACCGTACTGCACTTAAATACTGTAAATCTGATTAGCCTTTAAATATATATGTATATGTTATTATATGTAATTATTTATCAGAATACGGATTAAATTCCTTAAATAGTTATTATACATTCATTAAATAATGAATGCAATTACATAATTAAATTTTTCACAAAATTATCTAAGTTCCCGATGTTTGACCATTTGCCGCTCATACCAATCTAATACCATAATCAAATTCCTTTAAAATTGTATTTACATTTCTTCCAATTATGACTTAATTTGTTTAATCCTGTACTTCTGGACTCTAAAAAATTTTTCACTTAACAAATTACTATAAAAATTATAAAAATATTCTTGCATATTTTCTTCAAATTGTTATAATAATTATATAATATAGTTTTCAATATTACATTATGTAATTATAATTATTACCATTTAACAAATTAAAGGAGAGTTAATATGTCTGTATACAAAAAATTTATGAATGCAAGAGATCCGCTTAGCAGCTTTACTCATTTTATTGGAGCCTGCCTGGCGGTATTTGCGACTTTATTCCTTATAGGAAAATGTTTATATGTTGAAGTAACTAGTGAAATAACCTTTGCCAGTGTTATCTTCGGATTATCTATGATTGCGCTTTACAGTACCAGTTCCATTTATCATTTTGTAAAAGTTCCATCTGATATTCTTGTACGTATAAGAAAATTGGACCACTCTATGATATATGTTTTAATTGCAGGTACCTATACCCCTTTGGTTATTGGTTTTATGGAGCCGAAACGTGCGGTTATTTTTATGTCAGCTATCTGGGGTGTTGCACTTCTAGGAATAATAATCAAAGTATGCTGGCTTAATGCTCCTAGATGGCTATATACGTCTCTTTATCTTTTAATGGGCTGGGCTATTGTTTTTGATTTTAATTTTCTTAAACAAATTCCTATCGGTGCAATCGTGCTAATATCCCTTGGTGGAATCATGTATTCCATTGGTGCAGTCTTCTACATTGCAAAGAAGCCTAATTTCAGCAGTATATTTGGTTTCCATGAAATATTCCACATCTTTGTTATACTAGGAACCGTATTTCAATTTAGCGCAATATACGTATATACTATATAAATTTCCTAATAAACTAATATCAATTGGCTTACGTATTAAATGTAATAAAAAGTTAAAAATTAAAAATCCAAAGTTAAAAGCTACCGAATTTAAGATTTTTACTCAAAATTTCGGTAGCTTTTTGGTCTCATTTATTAATGCTACCGCAAATTATACATTTCCGAAAGAATACTCATACTGCCCATCAGCCTTAACCTTATAATAGTCGGCAAATGATGTCTTGAATATATCTTTCTCACCATCCAAATTAATCTTATTCTTAATTAAATACTGGTAAACTCCCGCATAATCCATATTTCCCTGAAGAAGAATGCTGTCAAGCTTGTTTTCTCTTATAATGGCTTTTTTATAGCATTTACTATCTTCGCGAACAACTACTTTATCACCTTCCTGAGCCTGCCCTCTTCCCAGTGAAAGCGTTACAAGTCCAAAGAAGTTAATTGTATTTTTCATTGCATAAGTGTCTTCATAAACATTTCTTTCCCCACACATATTCTCAGCCGCAATATTGCCCTGCTTCATGGCATTTGGCCAGATTCCTGACATTCCTGTCACATCTCCTGCTGCATATATATCTCTTACGCTTGTTTCCATATATTCATTTACTTTTATATTGCTTTCCGTCTCCATGCCAGATTTTGCTACACATGCAATGGCTGGCCGTACCCCTGCTGCCACTATAACTACATCACAATCTAGTGTAGTTTTATCATCTAAAATAAGCTGGCAAACGTTGTTCTGACTGTCTAAAACTGTTTCTGATGCTTTTCTTCCAAGTATAAACTTACATCCAGCAGTTTCAAACAGCTTTTTATATGCATTACCAGCAGTTTCGTCAAGCTGTATGGGAAGAATTCTTTCTGCCATTTCAACAACAGTAACATCCATTTTTTGCTCCAGTAATGCATATGCTGCATCCATTCCTACAAGACCTGAACCAACAATTATAACTTTTCCCTGTGGTTTAATATATTTTACAATTTCTTGTGCATCGCTTAAGTTCCTAAGTCCAAAAACATTATTAGCTGTTCTGAAGTCACCTACTGGAGGCATAAAACTGTCCGCCCCTGAGGAAATTAAAAGCTTATCATAGCATATAACCTGATTATCTGATAATATAACATTTTTTCTGTCTGGTATAATGGATTTAGCTTCGACTTCTTTTATCCAGGTAATCCTGTTTTTGCGGAAGAAATCCTGCGGTGCAAAATTAAGAGTATTTTCATTTCTTTCTCCGCTTAAATACTTATGAAGCATACATCTTGAGTGTACATATTCATCTTTAGAAATCACTACAATTTCTGCGGTATGATCTAATTCCCTAATAGTTTTAGCAGCAGTCATGCCTGCAGCCCCCACTCCTATTATTACATGTCTCATACCTGCACCTCCTCAACCCAGATTGCCTTTTTAGGACAATTTTTCACACAGCTTGGTTCTTCGCCTTTCTCCATGCAGAAATCACACTTTATAACCTTTGTATGAGTTAGTGTATCTGGTTTTAGAACACCATATGGGCAATTCATAACACACATAAAACATGAACCACATTTTTTCTCGTCATAAGACACAATCCCGTTGGTAGAATCTTTGCTTAAAGCGCCACTCATACAGGACATAGCACATTCTGGCAAATCACAGTGTCTGCAGAAAATTGGACGGTATCCACCTTTTGTGTCAGATATAATGTGATTACGTGACTCATTTTTAGGGTCTGTCAGGTCTAAATCATAAACGGTTCCAGGAAGTTCTCTGTGAGCCTGCATGCAGGCAGCAGTACAATTCTTGCATCCGTCACATTTGGTATAATCAATCATAATTCTTTTCATATTTCTGCCCCTCTCTATATATTTAAAGCTGAGCGTTTTTCCATAATGATTTTTTCTAAAATATCTGCAGTCTCTTTAGCATCAGGGTTAATAATAACCTGTCCTCCTGTTAACTGCTTCATATCTTCTGTCAAAACCTTAACCGCAACTTTACTTCCTGTGATAAATGGGGGCAAGCCTAAGTGTAATGGTAATCCAAGTGCCAAGCCAAATGCTCCATCAGCTAATGCCTGCTCTTCAAGCCATTGCGCTGCGGAAAGAACAAGTGGAAGCTGTGGTAAATCTACCCCTAGTTCCTCTGCTATTTCTGTTGCAACAATTTCAAGACGTCCTATTGCAAGACATGGTCCAAAGTTTAGTACCGGTGGAATACCTAATTTTTCACATACTGCTCTTAACTTAGGTCCAGCAAGCTTTGCTGCATCTGGTGTCATCAAACCACAGTTTTCAATACCTCCTGAAGAGCATCCTGCTGTAAGTACAATGATATCCTTTGCAATAAGTTCTTTTGTAAGTTCAACACTAAGAACGTCATGCCCACCAGCAGTCAGGTTAGAGCATCCTACTACCCCAGCAATCCCTTTGATTTCCCCTGATATAATTAAATCAATCAAAGGTTTCCATTTTCCGCCTAAAAATTCTTTCAAAGATACTTCACTTACACCTGTAAGCGTGTTGTCGTTTCCATGCTCCGGCATTAAGTTAAGGGGTACCTCTTTACGAATTGTGTTGTATGCTCCCACTAACATATCTATAAGAGGCTTCCATTCTCCATTTGCCTGAGAAAAATCTACATTAATCTTTCCACGTCTCATTGAATAGGCTTCTACTATCTTATCTATAATTTCATTACTTTGTTGTTCTCTTTTAGTAAAATCAAATTCCATAAGCTCCGCATTTGCCTTTTTAGCAACACTGTCTAGACAAATCTGCTTGATCTTAAGTTCTTCACAAATAGGTTCAATACCAGGAAGTGTACAGTTAAATTCAGATAGAACTGCATCTATTGCACCAGTTGCAAGTATAGCTTCACTTGTATAGTTATTTCCTGCATGTCCGTTAAATACTTCTGTATAATGACTTCCTCTAAGCTGTAAGTCCTGGCCCACACAAGTGCAGCCTACAAGTCTGAATCCTTTTGCTCCTGCTGCTTTAGCTTTTTCTATTGCTTCAGGCTGAATCAGTTTTTCTTGTAAATCTACAAACATGGAGTGCTGATGACCTGTAATCATAATATTGATATATTCAGGATCTATAACCCGAAGTCCTACAGGTGCAGTTCGTAGTTCAGGCTCTCCTAAAAGAACATCGTTTAATAAATTTGTTAACGTCAAACCATAAATACCTGTAGAAATGCCCAGTCTTAAGCAATCAACAAGCATATCCACGGGATCTGAATTTAAATTAGTTGAACATTTCACAACCCCCTTAAACACTTCTGACTTAGCACCACCCGGAAGAATACCGAGTTCTCTCCATTTATCAAACCTTGGCTTATAAGCAAGTTTTTCAACTAATTCCATTTTTACATATTCAGGTTTATATAAATCACTTATTACTGCATCTGCAACTTTTTCTGCTTTTTCATATGTATCTCCTGAAGTAATACCAAAAATATTACAAAGGCGTTCAAGTGCCCTTAAGCCTTTAATCTTGCCCTTTGTTTTTGCAGTATTTTTAAGATTTAATGCTGTATTTTCTACTATATGTATATAACAGCCTGAACCTGAGGCTACAGCTCTTAAAAAATTTCTTGCTACAATAGTATCAGCATTTGCACCACAAATTCCCCGAGGTGCATCTGGTGTTATACGACATGGCCCATTTGAACAGAGTCTGCAACAGACTCCCTGAAGTCCAAAATTGCATTTTGTACTTTGGGAATCTACTCTGTGATGAGAAGTTTCCATGGGTAATTTAGCTATAAACTCCTCCAATGGTTTATCTGCACTTTTACAAGTATTACATCCAAAACAATTATTCATAAACTTCCTCCAGCTCTTTAGTATTTTAATAAAATTTCATGAAAAATATATACCACTAAATTTCATTATGTACCATCTTTTTTATATTTCAGTTATATAATAATACATTTTGTCTTTGTCTTTAAGTAGCAAATAAATGTTGCTTGTAATAATATATTATATCAAATTGAATAAAAGGGGGTTGTTATTCTAAAGGATTAATTGATTATTTGACTTATTCAAAATAAACAATGACATTATAATAAATTTAAGAGATTAGAACTTTTCTTTTGATCTCTTGGCGATAATTGTACAAGTTAGCATTTTTCTACACAATACATTTTTATTTTTGGTTTTTGTTTCCTAATTTGTGTAATAAATTCATATTTTTTTTGGTTTTTATTACAAATTGCTTTTTTCCTACATAAATCTATTGAAATTATCTCATTTTATGTTATCTTATATACTGATATATTATATAAAGAAGGGTTGTGACAATTTAGTTGGAAAAAATCAAATTACACGGATTCAATAATCTGACAAAAACTTTAAGCTTCAATTTATACGATGTGAGTTATACCAAAACGGTATGTGACAGAAAAGCTTATATTGAATATATAGATGAAGAATACAATGCACCCAAACTTACGGGTATACTTGAAAATGTTACACAAATAATCGGTGCAAACATTTTAAATATTGCCGTACAGGACTATGATCCACAGGGTGCCAGTGTTACTATTTTAATTTGTGAGGAAAGTGAACCTCCTACTCATCATCCATATAACCTTAACCCTTCAGTGGTTGGACATTTGGACAAGAGTCATATAACGGTTCATACTTATCCCGAATATCATCCGGATAACGGAGTTTGTACCTTCAGAGCAGATATTGACGTATCTACCTGCGGTGAGATTTCCCCACTAATGGCTTTAAATTATTTGATTGACAGCTTTGATGCTGATATTATGACTATAGATTATAAAGTTAGAGGTTTTACCCGTGATATAAAAGGTAATAAATTATTTATTGATCACGATATCACCTCTATACAAAATTATATTGAACAAGAGTTTTTAAATGTTTATCAAATGATAGACGTTAATGTTTATCAGGAAAATACTTTCCATACAAAATGTAAGGTAAGGAATTTCCAGCTTGATGACTACTTATTCAATTTATGTGAAAAAGATTTAAATGAAAAAGATTTAAAAAAGATTACGAATAGATTAAGAAATGAAATTGATGAAATCTTCTATGGAAGAAATTTACCTACACTATATTAATTAGCTGTACAAAATTTAAAGGAGATATACTATTATGATGAACGAAATGGCAGACCTATGGTTCAATGAACACCACGTTATAAACTCAGTAAAATTAGGATTGAATATACAAGAAATTCTTCATACGGAAATCACACCTTTTCAAAAGCTTGAAATGTATAAAAATGATACGTTTGGAGTATTTATGACTTTAGACGGTTTTATTCAGGTTACTGAGAAAGATGAATTTGTATACCATGATATGATTTGCCACCCTGCTCTTGCAGTAAATCCAAACATCAAAAAAGTATTAATTATTGGTGGTGGAGATGGGGGTACTGCCAGAGAAGTATCCAGATACCCTCATATTGAAACGATTGATATGGTTGAAATCGATGGCGCTGTTGTTGAAGCTTGTAAAAAATACATGCCTTCTCTAGCTTCTGTTTACTCTAATGAGCCAAGATTAAACCTTATAATTGGTGATGGCCTTAAATTTGTGGAAGAATCAGCAGATAATACTTACGATTTAATTTTAGTTGACTCTACGGATCCCGCTGGTCCTGGAGAAGGTTTATTTACTATTAAATTTTATGAAAACTGTTATCGAGCACTAAAAGAAGATGGTATATTAATAAACCAGCACGAATGTGCATTCCATGCTCTTGACGCAGAACAGATGCAGAAGGCTCATAGTAAAATAAAGAAAGTATTCCCTATTGCTAAGGTATACGGCTTTAATATTCCAACTTATTCAACGGGATACTGGTACTTTGGCTTTGCTTCCAAAAAATATGATCCAATTTCAGATTTAAAAGCTAAAGAATGGGAAAAATTCGGTTTAAAGACTAAATACTATAATACAGAGCTCCATACTGGTGCTTTTGCACTTCCAAATTATGTTAAGGAAGTTTTAGCTAAAGCCTAGACAAGATAACAAACATATGTTAAGATAACGAGGTTGTTTATACAAGCAACCTCGTTTAACTATAAAAACTAAATAGGACAGTTCGTAACCATCCTGTCATTAAACAAAACTAGGACCCACCTGCTTGGTAATAAGCAGGGTTATTTGTGGTGCTATAGGCGCCATTTTTATTTTTTGTGTTCTTTTTGGATTTGCGTTTGGTTATGACTTTCTAAATATACTGAAAGGAGATTTTATGTCAGACACAAATCATCTGATTAGATACTCTGTCATCACAGAAAAGAATCCCAGAGAAATAGTACTTCTCCGTGGAAATGGCTGTAAATGGCGTCGATGCAAGTTTTGTGATTATCATCTGGATTTTAATTTAGATTCCCAATTAAACTATGAACTAAATTCTAAAGTTTTAGAAAATGTTACTGGCAAGTTTAAAAAACTTGAAGTTATTAATTCAGGGAGTTTTTCAGATTTAGATTCAAATACCATGGACCTTATAAAAGAGATATGTGTAAAAAATGCAATTACACACCTTTATTTTGAATGTCATTGGAATGACAGACATCATATTCAGGCTACAAAAAAAGAATTCAGCGATTTGGGAGTTACCCTGCAAATAAAAGGTGGTATAGAAACCTTTGACATGAGATATAGAGAATTTGTATTTTGTAAGGGAATAGATACTGAAAGTCCAGAAGAAATGGCAAAATACTACGACCAGGTATGTATCTTATTTGGTGTAACAGGCCAGACACAGTTCTCTATGGAAAATGACCTCGAAACTGGGTTAAAATATTTTAATCGTGTTTGTGTAAACATAATGGTAAACAACAGTACACAAATCAAACCAGACAAGCAAGTTATTTCAATCTTTATAAATAAAATTTACCCAAAATATAAGAACAATTCAAGAGTTGATATTCTTATAAATAATACCGATTTTGGTGTGGGAGGAAAAAATGAGTAATGAACTTTTATTATTAATCAATATAGTAGTATTATATTCAGGGGTACTTATATGGTATAAGCTTTTTGGCAGCAGTGGTCTTTTCTGCTGGACTGTATTTGCGACTATTGCTGCAAACATAGAAGTACTTATCTTAGTTGATGCCTTTGGAATAGAACAGACACTTGGTAACATTATGTTTGCAACAACCTTTATTGTTACAGATATCCTCAGTGAAACAGAAGGTAAACAGAAAGCACAAAAAGCTGTAAATATCGGTATACTTACCTCTATATCCTTTATAATCGTGACCCAGCTATGGCTTCAATACACTCCTTCAGTCAATGACTGGGCATTTCCAAGTATCCAGGTAATTTTTTCAAATACACCAAGGCTTATGCTTGTAAGCTTAGTAGTATATGTAATCGCACAGAATTTTGATGTCTGGGCTTACCACAAAATCTGGGAGATGACTAACAAAATATGCAGTGACAAAAATAAGTATCTATGGCTTAGAAATAATGGTTCAACCATGCTTTCACAATTACTAAATACAGTTCTCTTCTCTTTTGGAGCTTTTTGGGGAAAGTATCCAATAGACACTTTAATTAGTATAGTATTGTCCAGTTACATTATATTTTTAATAACCTCTTTAGTTGACACTCCTATTGTATACGCTGCACGTAAAATCAACCATAGTATCAAAAACAAATAGCACGGGAGAAAATTGTCTTCAAATGACAGATAAACTGAACCTTACGTTTTAGAATTGTAATCCTGCAAAAGCAGCACATAGACCTAGTATTGTAGAAAACATATAATAAAGTAAAAAAGTAAATATTTTTTTACTTTTAATAAGTAAAACAGCTTCGTAATTAAAAGTAGAAAATGTTGTAAATCCTCCTAAAATACCAGTACCAAGTAATAATCTCCATATAAAACTGCAATTAAGGCCTATTAAAAGTCCTAAAAGAAAAGACCCTGTTATATTAATTATAAAGGTAGCAAAAGGAAAGCTTGTATTAAGATATTTCTTAATTAAATCGGATAATGCAGATCTTAAAAAAGCCCCTATACCTCCACCAATTCCTACTAAAATAATATTTAAAAACATCTATCGCTCCTTGTGCTTTGACTTTCTTTTTTTACTTTGTAATATTTAAGGAATTTATCACATACTATGACACTCAATACTGCCAAAACCAATCCACCAATTAAATTACCTAACGAATAGCAAACTGCTGTTAATACTTCTCCATCAAAAACTAATTGAACAGTATCTGTGGTAAAGGAAGAAAAAGTTGTAAAAGCACCTATAAATCCAGTTCCTATCCCTGTAATCAAATCTGCTGGTATCTGTGATGTTTCTCTTAAAACAATAAAAACTATAGGTAATAAAAAAGATCCTAATAAATTTACAATTAAAATGCCATAAGGAATATGTATGGTGTTTGGTATAAGTATTCCAATTAAGTACCGGCATACAGCTCCACACATACCCATTAGTGCAATAACAATATATTTTTTTACATTCATATTTTGACACTTCCTAAAATAGTTTATTTATTTATGTATACTTGTACTGGTACTACGGAAATAGTTCCATGGGTTAGTTGATTCCTTTTTATTATAACATAATTAAAATTATATAAAAACAGCAATGACATATCTACGTATAACATGTAGAAGCCATTGCTGCTAAAATAGGTAAATCTTTTTATTCTTTAATAACGTTTTCCTGTCTCTTTATTTTGTGGGTGGTTGTTTTAACAAATTCTTCATTTCTTATAACAATATGTCTTACTCTCTTATAATTCGGTAAGGTCTGATTTAAATCTGCGATTTTGCTTTTTAAAAGCTTATATACTTCATCCTGATCATCAGCACATCCAAATTCATCATTTATCGTATCATATGCTGGTCTTATTTGAACACTTACAATCGTTTCGCCTGTTTCTTCATTTTCCGTACCATATACCATACATTCTTCAATATAAGGGATTTTATTTAAGTATTCTTCTATTTCCTCAGGATAAATATTCTTACCCGTCTTAGTTACAATTACATTCTTCTTTCTTCCGCTTAAGTATAAACAGCCATTCTCATCTACAAAACCTAAGTCTCCAGTATAGAACCATCCATCTTTTAAAACCTCTGCTGTCTTTTCTGGCATATTATAATAACCAAGCATAACATTTGGCCCTTTGAAAATAATTTCTCCTATGCCATCTTCATTTTGATCAATGATCTGTAATTGTCCACTTGGAACTACTTGTCCTACTGACCCTGCTTTTGAATATCTGTCAGTAAAATCTGGTGTTCCTGAAACCAGCGGAGCTGTTTCTGTAAGTCCATATCCCATAACCATATCTATACCTAAATCCTGGAAACCTCGAACAACATTAGGACTTATAGCAGCTGCTCCAGTTACAAGCATTCTTAATTTGCCACCAAAATTTGAATAAACTGAGCTAAAAATCTTTCTTCTTGCATCTATACCTACCTTCTTTAATGTCTTATTAAGTTTAATAGCCATTTTCAAGGCCTTTGTCATATCAGACTTTTCTGCTTGTTTCCAAATCTTATTGTACATGGATTCAAAAATAAGCGGAACGCCTACTAGCATGGTTGCCTGTGCTTCTGCAAGATTTTTAACAACATATTTCAAGCCTTCATAGAAAGCAATTGAGCCCCCCTGGAACAATACAACCATTATACATACTGTGGATTCAAACGTATGATGTATAGGTAAAATGGATAAAGCTCGGTCATCTTCTTTAAGTTTTACAATTCTGCTAATATCCTGAACATTACTAACAATATTTTTATGGCAAAGCATTACAGCCTTTGGGACGTCTGTTGTTCCTGAAGTAAATAAAAGCATTCTTACTTCCATAGGATCAATGACTATATCTACATAACGCCTATCCCCTTTACCTAGCATTTTTCTGCCTTCTTCAATTAGATTTTCCCATGTGTTTTCATGACTGCGTTGATCTTTTTGTGAATAAATTTCCATCTGGAATTTATGTGGAATATCTACATCTTTAAATGTACTTTTATAAGATGAAGTATAGAATATAGCTTTACAGTTTGCAGTAGTAAGTAAATTAATAATTTCTTCCTTACTTAACTCTTTATCTAATGGAACTACTTTACCAACTCCATTTACAATAGCAAAATAAGATACCATCCATGCATAACAATTTTCACCAATAACTGCAATATTTTCCCCTTCAAGTCCCAAATCGATTAATTTAGTTCCTAAAGCATCAACGTCATCTTTTAAAGTAATGTAGTTTATTTCTTTATAATCTCCACCCTTTTCTTCTTTATATAAAAACGCTGGTTTTTTACCAAATAATTCTTTACTGGTATTCAACATTTCTTTAAGAGTATCTATTTCTCTAACCTTATATAATTTGCTTTTATATATATTTTCATATATCATCCAAGGTCCTCCAATTGTTATTCTCTTAACTAAATTTTTATGATATAATGTTAGTATATCACAGATAAAGTGTAAAATCGATATTTTTTTCAATATCATATGATATAATTTTCATAATCATATTACACTATATTTAAGGAAAAAGAAAGGAATTTTTTTATTATGAGTACACATATTAATGCTGCTTCAAAAGGCGACATTGCTGAATCAATATTACTACCTGGTGATCCATTAAGAGCAAAATTTATTGCAGAAAACTTTTTAGAAAGTCCAAAGTTATATAATGAAATTCGAGGCATGTATGGCTATACAGGAACTTATAAGGGTGTTCCCGTTTCTGTTCAAGGTACTGGTATGGGTATGCCTTCCATGGGTATTTACTCATGGGAATTAATCACTGAATATGGAGTACAGAATCTGATTCGAATTGGTACTGCTGGTTCTTTCCATGAAGATGTTAAAATTGGTGATGTAGTTCTTGGTATTGCTGCTTCAACAGATTCAAATTATGTTCATGCTTTCGACGTTCCTGGAAACTATGCACCTACTGCAAGCTGGGAATTACTTTTAAAAGCTCATGAAGCGAATAAAGATTTAGGTGTTTCTCTTAAAGCTGGAAATATTGTTTCCTGCGACGTATTCTATGAATTCGGAGACTGGTGGAAAAAATGGGCAAAGATGGATGTCCTTGCTGTAGAAATGGAAGCTGCTGCACTGTACATGAATGCTGCTTATAACAAAGTAAATGCGCTTGCTATGGTAACGATCAGTGACCACTTCATAACAGGTGAACATTCAACCAGTGAAGAAAGACAACACTCCTTCACAGATATGATGAATCTTGCATTAGAAATGTGTATTAAATAAATCTAAAAAAAAAGACTGTTCTGAGTATATTCATTTTAACTCAAAACAGTCTTCTTATTTTTGTATATTTAAATTTATAATTTGTTTATTATCCATACGTGAATTACGGTTCAAAAGATGAAAGACAGCGAGGAAAATACCACTTATACATAAGAAAAGATAGAAACTAATCCCCCTGCTAAGCAACATCGCCGAATTTATAACCTGTGCAGGGAATAAAGTGCGGAAAATTAATATAAATCCACTCTCGCTGGCCCCTACAGAACCTGGAAGAGGTATTGCAGATACTGTAATGTATAAAACCGCCTGCATGGCTATTACTGTGGTTAATGAGTATTCATCGTAACCAAATGCTTTATAAATCCAAAAAGGTATACTATGGAATGCCATAATCTGTAGAGTCGTTGTAATAAAAATTTTGATAATAACTACTTTATTTGCCTTTATGTCAGTGGCACCTTTTTGATACAATTCAAGCTGATTCATAGCTTTTTGTCTTAGTTCACCAATTCTCTTAAAGTGTAATTTACTCAGTATATACAAAATTGCTTTTAAACACTTTTCCAATATTCCCTTTGAAAAAAAAGCCATTATAATTAATCCTAAAATAAAAGTATTTAAAAATACTCCTACCATGAGAATATACTTAATCTGATAGTCTATTGAATCAAAGAAATCATATTTCAATATAAAGGCCAGAACTGCAGTTGTTACTGTTACAAACTGAAAACTTGCAAGTTCCATCATTAAGACAAGTGCAGAATGTGAAATTTGAATATCATCCTTATACATATAATAAATCTGCATCGGTTGACCTCCCGATGACATAGGTGTTATGGCACTGAAAAAGAAGCCCGTTAAAGCATATCTAATACATTTATAAAATGGAGTATCATAGTTATATATTTTAAGGGCACGCCTAATATTTATGGCCTCACAGCAAACGAACAGACACATACACCCTATTGCAATAATAATATAAGTAGGGCTTACCTTAGTAGCTGTATGGAGAATTTCTGCTATATTCCTATTTTTGAACATTAAATAAAACGTTATTATAATTACTAAAACGAATAATCCGCCATTTTTAAATATATTCTTTAAACAATTTTTTTTATACATACATCATCCATTCTGGCAAACTTATATCCCTGAGAGATCCAGATAGGCAGTACTTCCTCTAAGGCATCAATTGTTCTGCCAGGCGCGTCATTCTTTCCTCTTCCGTCATGAAGGCATATAATATCTCCTTGCTTAGTTCTACGCATTAGTTTCTGGGCTATCTCCTTCCAGGTAGTGTTTTCTCTCCAGTCTTCAGCCATAACATCCCATAGTATAGTTTTAAACCTATAATTTTTTACACAATTTAAAGTTTCTATGTTTAAGTGACCCCAAGGCGGTCTAAAAAACTTAATTTTAACTCCTAATTTTTTGAATATTTCCTGGCTTTGCTTAAAATCATCCCTTGTGTACTTAGGAGTCTGACATAATGCATTTCTATGCTCTAAAGAGTGAAACCCTATTAAATGTCCTTCTTGCTTCATCCTCTCTATGATGTCAGTATTATTTTCAGCAAACCTTGCTACTACAAAAAAAGTGACCTTTATGTTGTACTTGTTTAATAAGTCCAAAAGTTTTCCTGTAAATCTTTTATCCGGACCATCATCAAAAGTCAGATATAGTTTTTTCTCCTCAGTGTTTGGTATGCATAACCTTTGTTTGGCCTTGTAACAACAAGTAGGTATGATACTGTATCCTATAGCAGCACAAATACCCATACGATACAGACTTTTTAAAAGCATAGTTCTTTCCCCCTATTGCCACAAAACGACAAAGGCACTACTGGATATAAATGGGATTTTATTTTTCTCATATTTTCCTGCATTTCACTTAAAAGATTTTTGTTTTCAATTAATGATAATATATCCTCTGCTACATCTATATTTTCTGACCACAAAACTCTTCCTATGTTTAAATTTTCAATATACTCAGCATTTCCCCATTCTTGTGACAGAAAAGGCCTTATTATATATAACGGAGTTTCGCAGTTTATTGCTTCAAATGTTGTAATGCCTCCAGATTTAGTTATAACTATATCCGCTTTTTTCATATACTCATCAACCTTGTTGGTATATCCCATAACCTCAATCTCAGGAAATTCCTTTTTTATTTTTAAAAACAGTCTTTTATTTTTTCCCGTAATAATCGTAATATGCAGCGATTTATTTTTACTGAGCCTCTTCAAAAGCATTTCTGGAGAGGGGATTAAACCAAGACCTCCACCCACTATTAATACTTCCTTGGTACTACCTGTGTTTCTACATACGTTACTTTCTCTAAAGGCAGGTTTTACAGGAATACCTGAAATCACGATTTTCTCACCTGGAACACCCTTTGAAATAAGAGTATTTTTTGTACTTCTACTTCCCACAAAATACATATCCGTGTTTTGTGCTATCCACTCTTCATGTGCTTTTATGTCAGTGATATACGTATGGAGAGGTATACTACAAAACTTCATACTTTTGTATGCTGAAATATACTGAGAACAAATAGGTAGTGTAGAAATAATAAGTTTCGGCTTAAATGTATTTAGTAAGCTATCTACTTTTTTTATAAAAGTTCTTTTAAAAGGAGCTCTGCAGTATTTTGCAGATTCCTCATAAAGAAAGTTGTATATTCTTGAGCATTTGCTCACCATAAAGTTAAATGTCCCATATAAAAAATTACTAAAACTTGGTAACATATAATCTATAATATCAACTACATCAACCGTAGCTTCAGGATCTTTTAAAAGGATTTCCTGCCTTAATGCTTCTGCCGCTGAACAATGCCCCATACCAAATCGCCCTGTTAAAATTAAAATGTTCATAAATAATCCTCCAATTGCCCTATTATCTTAATCATACCCCTGCATTATTAACTTATTCTTTAATAATTCTTAAGATTTATTAAGATTTAGGTATAACTGGAGGTTTTAATAGCTTTCACATTATTACAACCAATACGTATGTTCTAAAGGCCCTGAACCTTTTCCTAAATCTAACCCCGCCTTTAGTGCTCCTGTTAAATATTGTTTTGCCCTTTCAATACTTTCACAAAGACTTTTTCCTTCTGCTAAATTGCAGGCAATTGCAGAAGACAGAGTGCATCCAGTGCCATGAGTATTTGTAGTAATTACCCGTTCAGACTTAAACCAATATGGTGAATTATTTTCATATAATAAGTCTACTGCATCATTGACCAAATGCCCGCCCTTTACCAAAACAGCACCATGAATATTTTTTGAAATGCTAACTGCTGCCCTTACCATATCCTCTTCATTTTCTATTTTAAATCCACAAAGGACTTGAGCCTCTGGGATGTTAGGCGTTATTAGTGTTCCTAATGGCAATAACTTATCTATTAAAGTCTCTCTGGCTTCATAAGATAATAGCTCACTTCCACTTGTAGAAACCATAACCGGATCAATAACAATATTTTCTGCCTGGTATTGTATCAGCTTATCAACTATAGTTTCAATAGTTCTGCTGTTGGACACCATACCTATTTTTATGGCATCTGGTCTGATGTCTTGAAAAATGCAATCAATCTGCTTTCCTATAAATTCAGGGGATATATCTGATATACCATAAACCCCAGTTGTATTTTGTGCAGTTAATGCTGTAATGGCACTCATAGCATACATTTTATGTGCAGTAATCGTTTTAATATCGGCCTGAATACCTGCACCACCACTACAATCAGAACCTGCAATAGTCAAAACCGTCTTAATCAATACAATACCTCATTTCTAAAAAAGAATTTATATAAACATCCGCAATATTCTTAATTTCCTCTTGGTCGTTTGCCGCACTTTCATCAAATACCGCAACAACCGGAAAGCCCGCCCCCTTAGCTGTTTTTATTGCATAAAGTGCATCTTCAAATATGAACGTTTGTTCTTTGTCGGTACCTAGTGATTTTACTGCCTCATTGAAGATTTCCACACTATCTTTTCCAACACCCATTTCGTTGCATGTAAATATATGTTCAAAGTATTCAAGCATCTGATTATTTTTAAGAGACTTTTTAGCAAGTACTTTGTCTGTAGCAGTAACAATACACATTCTAATATTTTTCTTCTTTAAGAGTTCCAAAAACTCCTTTGCGCCTTTTTTTACAAATGCCCTTTTAAAGTAAAAATCCGATAACATTGCATTAAATTTCCCCATAATCTCTTGAGGATTTCCAGCCACACCATATTCTGAAATAAAGTACTCTGCTGCCTGATTAAGACTCATAACCGAAAGTTTTTCTTTTAAATCTGCCTTTGGTTCCTTTCCTATGGATCTTAAATAATCTTCCCCTAAAGTATCCCAGACTGGCATAGAATCCAGTAATGTCCCATCCAGATCGAAAATTGCGCCTTCAATACTCTCTATTTTCATTTTTTTACCACTCTTTCTAATAACTTCAGTAACTCTCTGGACTGCAATTCAATGTTATGACTAGCAAATATAGCAGACACTAATGCCACCCCATCAATACCTGTTCCTTGTAAGTCTAATATGTTATCTATGCCAATACCTCCGATTGCAACTACAGGAATTGAAACCGTCTCACAAATTGCTTTCAGCGTATCATAGCTTACAAAATCCGCATCAGGCTTTGTAGAGGTTGTAAAAACTGTTCCTACACCAAGGTAATCCGCTCCGTTTTTCTCTGCTGTAACTGCCTGTTCTACAGTTTGAACAGATACCCCTAAAATCATATCTTCTCCGATTAATTTTCGTACATCAGATGCCTCCATATCACTCTGTCCAACATGT
Organism: uncultured Aminipila sp.; assembly: GCA_963524205.1. Taxonomy (GTDB): domain Bacteria; phylum Bacillota; class Clostridia; order Peptostreptococcales; family Anaerovoracaceae; genus Aminipila. The sequence continues at coordinate 133,338 of CAURED010000007.1, read as the reverse complement.
ATACCATCAGCACCACATTTTATGGCAATTTCCACATTATCATTAATAATAAATGGTACATTATAATTTAAACACAGCTCTTTAATTTTATAAGCTTCTTGCAAAAATTGTTCTTCTATACACTGTTTCTCTCTAAGCTGAATACAAGTAGCCCCTCCTCTTAAAGTTTCTTCTACCTGCATGTCCAGTGTTTTGTCACCAAGCCAGCTTCTATCTGTTACTGCATATAAAAGCATATGTTTTTTATCGCACTTCATATTTTGCGCCTCTTTCCAATTTATCTCCATCCAGATTAAAGATTTCATCAATTATATAATTTCTATAAGTTGAATTACCATCATAAGAGTTTAATCTGTCATATGCTAATTCTCCACATAGTCCCATGGCACAGACAGCAGCAGCTGCTGCTTCAAGCTCACTACCTGGATTTGCCACAATATAAGCGGTGGTCATAGCAGTCAGCATGCAGCCTGTTCCTGTTATTTTACTCATCATTGGATTACCATTACGGATTATGTACGCTTTATTTAAATCTGCTACTATATCAATTGCTCCAGTTATGGCAATAACTGCATTCATTTTCCCTGCAAATTCTTTCGCAAATTTAACTGCCTCATCCAGGTTTTCTTCAGTTATACAGTCTGCTACATTGGCATCAACACCTTTCGTACTTCCTTCTCCTATGGCGATTGTCTTAATTTCAGAAATGTTCCCACGAATTACTGTAAACCTTACCTGTTCAAGAAGTTTGTGTGAAGTTTCTGTTCTTAGTTTGGAAGCTCCTGCACCAACGGGGTCAAGGATTACTGGATGCTTTAGTTCATTTGCTTTCTTTCCAGCCAACAACATGGACTGAATAGTACGTTGATTTAGAGTACCTATGTTTATATTCAACCCGCCACAAATACTAGTTATCTCTTCTACTTCTTCTGTATCATCCGACATAATCGGTGAAGCTCCACATGCCAGCAATATATTCGCACAGTCATTTACTGTAACATAATTTGTTATGTTATGAATAAGCGGGCTTTCCTGTCGGACATTTTCTAATTTTTCTTTAAGCATTTTGTTTTCCTCCTAAAACTTTATTTACAACAACACATAGCAGTGCTGTTATCACCATAACAGGTAATGTATTCCCTACTACTGTATCAATCTGCATAAATATTCGATATATGATAAATCCAATAATCCATACTATTAAATTCAGGTAACTGCAGTTTTTCTTTGAATAATCTTTCTTTAAAATAAAGAAGGTAACGATCAGCACAGAAATCATTGGTGCAAATACAGAACCTATTAAATACAAGAATCCTTCGTATTCAGTAATTGGCGTAAATATAGCAAGTATAGTCCCAATTATGCAAATCACCACTGCACTGGACTTTTCCTTAAATCTACTAGAGATACTTTCAGCACTGACTCCCGCAGAATAAGCATCTAAGAAAGTAGTAGTCACCGTAGAAAATACAACAATAATTAGCCCTGCTGCTCCAAGTCCTGCACTCATCATAATCTTTGCAATGTCACACTCTCCAGTAAGGATTGAAGCACCCATTCCAATGACGTACATCCAGCAGCTAACTATAAAATATACAGTTGTACTCACTAAAGTGGCTGTTTTAGGGTTCTTTGCAGTTCTAGTATAATCTGATATAAGCGGCAGCCATGAAAGAGGCATTGCTGCCGATAACTCCACAGCGCCACCAAAACTAATTGTGCCCAGAATTTCCGACATAGCATTCCCTTTAAAAATAATACTGCTAAGTACGATTGAAAGTATAAATAATGCACTCATGGCAATCACATTTACCCTGTTTAAATTCTTAATCCCTATAACTACCCATAGAATAATTAACCCACCAATTATAATATTCCAAACCCATTCTTCTCCTAATTGAATAATAGAATTGGCTGCTGCAGCGCCACTTACAATCATAACTGCGGTCCAGCCCACAAGTTGTAAAACATTTAGAGATGAAAAAATCAATGAACCTTTCACTCCAAAAGAAATCTTCACTGTTTCCATAGCACTTCTGCCCGTTTGTGCCCCTATTAATCCTGCAAAATATAATAGTATACAGCCTATTGCATGTCCTAGAATTATAGCCAAAGTACCCTTTTGAAAACCAAGCGGCGCTATTAATGTGCCTGTTAAAATCTCTGCAATAGACATACCCGCTCCAAACCAGAGCAGGCCATTTGAAAATGTTGTTGTTTTAGTTTCATTCATAAAATCTTTCCTTCCTTTTTTGTATAATAGAAAATATCGATAGATTTTTCTAATTATACAAAAAACGGGATACACCTATGGTATATCCCGTAAAACTTCAAAAAAAGTTATCGCTTCCTACGTTGGCATTATCCAAATCAGGTGTAAGGGTCGAAGTTAATCACTTCCTCTCAGCCTGCATACAAGCTCCCCTGTTCATATTTTAAATATAATTGTATTTTAATTATACTCCGGCTTGACTAAATCAGCAAGAGTAAATTAACACAGCAGTAATTATGTCACGTTAACTTGACATATATTTTCAAATATCTTATACTGAATGTAATGTTTACATTACACGTCAATTTTAATTATTAAAAATGTAAATACACAAAAGGAATGTTAATATGAAAAATAAAATTAAAGAATTACGGGAAAAAAGAGGGTTAACCCAAGAACAATTAGGTGAACTTGTTGGTACTTCAAGACAAGCAATTAACGCTATAGAAACTGAAAAATTTGAGCCCTCCATATGGCTTGCTTATGATATTTCACAAGTATTCGGTTGTACTATTGAAGAAGTTTTTATATTTGAAGAAAGTACAAAAAAATCAAGAGCAGAAATGAGTAGGAGGGATAATAATGGCAACACGTCAACTTCGCTTTAATGACGATAGCATTTTAAGAAAAAAATGTAAAACTATCACAACCGTAGATGATAAAATACGTCAGATCTTAGATGATATGATGGATACTTTACATGAAACTGAAAATGGAGCCGCCTTAGCTGCCAATCAGGTAGGACTTTTAAAACGCCTTGTGGTTATTGATTATGAGTCATACTATTTAAAATTAGTAAATCCACAAATAATAGGCCAAAGTGGTGTTCAGGAGTGTATAGAAGGTTGTTTAAGCTTTCCTGATATATTTGGGAAAACAATCCGTCCTCAGAAAGTAACAATTCAGTCCTTAGATGAAAATGGTAAAGAAATTATATTAACCGTAGAAGGTGAAATGGCTAAATGCCTCTGTCATGAAATTGAACATTTAGATGGTGAAGTTTTCATTGATAAAATAACTGAATTTATAGACAATTTACTTTCGTACTTATAAATCTAATTTCACTATTGCAAATTAAAAAAATATGTGCTACGCTAAGATAAATAATAAGAAACAGAGGTGAAAAAATGATTAAATTTTCTTGCTAATAAAAAGAAGCATAATAGTTAACGCAACGTTTAAAAATAACGTTGGTATTGTTATGCAAAAGCAAGAAAGTTAAAATTTTTCACTCGATTATATATTTCCTTGTCATACTATATAACTATGTCTAGGATTGATTGTAATTATTGAGCCGTAAGAATTAATTTTCTTGCGGCTTTTATTTTTATATCGGGAAAGGGGAAAAAATGAATAATACAGATATTGCTATAATACATGATAATCTCCATGTAAAGCTGGTTAAAATGGCGACATTTGCATGGAGTGAAACTGGTCGTCACTAGTACCGACTTTGATTACTTTGATTCTAATATGACTATTTTACAAAGGAGGACTAAATTATGTCTTTAATAAATGTTACAAATCTGACCTTCGCTTATGATGGCAGTTATGATAATGTATTTGAAAATGTCAATTTCCAAATAGATACCGATTGGAAGCTTGGCTTTACAGGAAGAAATGGTAGAGGGAAAACTACCTTTCTGAATCTTTTGTGTGGGAAATATGAATACAGTGGTACGATCTCCACCAGTATGAACTTTGAATATTTCCCATATGAAGTTAAGGATAAAGAAATGGATACTATGGAGGTCATTAAAGGTATTTGCCCTGATTGCATGGAGTGGGAAATTTTCCGAGAAATCTCAATGTTAGATGTTTCAGCAGATGCATTGTATCGCCCCTTTTCTACTCTGTCTAACGGAGAGCAGACAAAAACTCTCCTTGCAGCCTTGTTTCTTACTTCAAACAGTTTTTTGCTTATTGACGAACCAACTAATCATCTAGACCAAACAGCACGCAGGACGGTTGGTGATTACTTGAAAAGAAAACACGGATTTATTCTTGTGTCCCATGATCGAACATTCCTTGATAATTGTGTTGATCATATTCTCTCCATTAATAAAGCGAATATTGAGATTCAAAAAGGTAATTTCTCTTCATGGTGGGAAAATAAGCTGTTACAGGATAATTTTGAGCTGGCTGAAAATGAGAAGTTGAAGAAAGATATCTCCCGTTTATCTACAGCCGCAAAACGTAATGCCAATTGGTCTGATAGAGTTGAAAGCACAAAAAATGGCACAACCAATTCTGGCTCAAAGCTAGATAAAGGCTATGTGGGACACAAAGCAGCAAAAATGATGAAACGATCCAAAGCCATTGAAGCAAGGCAGCAGGAAGCTATTACAAAAAAATCAGGATTGCTTAAAAATCTTGAAGAAAATAATAGTTTGCAGATTTCACCCCTACCCTATCATTCAAATCTCCTACTTGAACTTAATGGGGTGTCTCTGTCTTATGGAGAGAAGCTGGTGTGCCAAAATATCAGTTTTTCCATAAACCAAGGTGACAGAATTGCGCTCTGTGGAAAAAATGGATGTGGAAAGTCAAGTATATTAAAATTGATTTGTGGTGAACACATTGACCATAGCGGAAATATTTATTTGGGAAATGGACTGAAAATATCTTATGTTCCTCAGGATACCTCCCATTTATATGGCAACTTATCCACCTACGCAGCAGAACATGATATAGATGAAAGCCTTTTCAAAGCCATACTACGTAAATTTGATTTTCAACGCATACAATTTGAAAAAGATATTTCGGACTTTAGTGGAGGTCAAAAGAAAAAAGTATTGATTGCAAAAAGTCTTTGCGAGAAAGCCAATCTATATGTATGGGATGAACCACTTAATTTTATTGATGTGTTGTCTAGAATACAGATCGAAAATTTGATATTGCAATACAATCCAACACTTGTATTCGTAGAACATGATGATGCCTTTTGTGAGAATATTGCTACAAAACGAGTAAATCTGTAGCTCATCCTGTGTCAGACTGACTGATATTCTGGCCTGTTTGATGGTTTCTCCTAAAGCGTAACGCTCTTCATTGAACAACACATGAAAGAATGTTATACTTTAGATAATTGGAGGTGATACAGAAATGCTTTCTATGACAAGATATTCTATAAAAACTCAGTGCCTTGCACCGTGGATAAAATTTATATGGCATTTTGAAGTCGAAGATGCGGATATTCATTATAAGTTGTTGCCGACAGACTGCATTGATATTGTACTAAATATGTCAGGGGATATTGTTTACGAGGCCGATTCTCATTGTATTTTTGCTACTCCATTTCATATAAACGGACTACGGAGTAAACACAGTTACATTCATCAAACAGGCAATATCCGTGTTTTCGGAATATCCTGTTATCCATTTGGACTTTACCCGTTTATTAATAAATCATTAGCAGGTATACACGATGAAATTGTTGATTTGTTTGAACTCTCAATGTCTTTGGCAAGGAAGCTGGAGCTTGCGGTTTCTAATCAGATGACCACAGAAAATATAATCGAAAATATCGAAAAGGCCTTGTGTCTGGAACTTCAAGTGTCTGATGACTATGTAAATAAGGCCAATCTAATACATGAATTTTTAGAAACGGGCAACGATTCAACTATACAATCATTTTGCTTGGAGCATGGGATAAATACGAAAACATTCATGCGTAATGTTCTCTATTACACAGGGTATACGCCTAAAACCTTACTCTCTATAAGACGTTTTCAAAAATCTGGGAATCAATTGATTTATCAACAATCAAAGCAATTGTCCAGAATAGCATATGACAATGATTTTGCAGATCAAGCTCATTTCATAAGAGAGTTCCGCAAGTTTTCAGGAACAGCCCCCCGTACTTTCGAGCAAGAAAAAATCACATTAAAGGAAAACACAAAATATAATTATCGTTGAGTGTCCTTTTTGTTCAATACCTCCTGCTTTTTTTCTATTATACTATGAGAAAAAACAGGAGGTATTTTTATGTGTATTGCAACAGAAATAGTAACCATGAAATCAGTGAGTAATATCACGAAGGACGAATTTATTTCTATCGTGGACGGACTCGAAAAGGACTTTCATTCCAAGCAACTGGGTTTCATTGACACTGAATTACTTTATGATGAACAGAATAATCTGTGGGTCATGATTCAGCATTGGGAATCAAGAGAGCAATTGAAAGCCGCTTCTCAGAAAATGTTCAAAGACAGTGCGGCAGAATTTTTTGTCAAATCGCTCCATCCCGAAAGCGTGAAAATGACGATCGCACCACAGATAAAAACATGGGGATAGGCTTATGAAACGGTTTGAATATACGGTTGAAAGGGTTTCTGACCACTGTTCATGTGGATATAAAGTCGGTGATATATTTCATTGTGAGGGAATGAATACGCCTAATACTCCTTTTTGCGGAGGTGCATATATGGCTTTATTCCCTATTCAGGTTGCTCTGCATAATGGAGCCAGATTTAATTTTGAGGATAACCCAAAATCTAAAAGGAATTTAGCTTGTCCTGATAATGGATATGTTGTTTTTAGATTAACCTTGTTAGATGATGAGTAACGATGAAAGTCAAAAAACTTCATCCTAATTGAAAAAAGGCATTCCCCGCCAAATAAAATGAGTTTGGCGGGGTTTTTTTATGTGTTGGTCATACGAACCGGCATAAAAAAAAAGAGCCTATTGCGGACATTGACACAATAGGCTCTTGTGTCATTAGATCAAAATAGATGCAGGGAAAATGCTCATTATCCCACATAAAATAACTTATAATAATTTCATGTACAAAATAGGATACGGCATGCCTTGCTCGTCTACTTCAGTTCTTTTATAAACTTCAAATCCAATATGTTCATAAAATCCTTTTGCTTGTGGGTTTTGTTCGTTAACTCCCAGCTCATTAATAGAATATTCCTTAATGCCATACTCAACTAATTTTCTGCCCAAACCATGCCCACGTTCTTTGGGATCGATAAACAACATTTCAAGTTTTTGTTCATCTATTCCCATAAATGCAACCAGAACACCACTCTGATTTTCTTCAACAATCAAATGAGGAATCCCCGCTAAAGCCTGCGGAACATATTTTTCAATATTGTCAATCTCCAAATCAGACAAAAACAAATGTGTTTCTTTCACCGAAGCTTTCCACACCTTTACAAGTTGTTCTATCAGTATGGAATTTCGGTCTTTTACATTAATAATTTTCATTTTAATTCTCTTTCTTGTTATACAAATAATCTCACTTGCATCATAACATAAAAAATCAGGTTATAAAAGACACAAACTGCATCCTTTATAACCTGATAATCGTGGCGGAGGCGGTGAGATTCGAACTCACGTGCCGATTGCTCGACAACCTGATTTCGAGTCAGGCTCGTTATAACCACTTCGATACGCCTCCATATTTATTTTAGTACACCAAGCCAGTGGAAAAACCGCAAAATCGGTAAAAACATTCGACCACTCTGACAACTCTCCACAACGAAAAAAATTATATCATATAAACCAATTCTTCGCAATAAGAATTGCTGCCAGCTTTCAATTTGATTTTGTCTTAATTTTCTGATATATTTAAGTCATCAATTTATGACTTAAGGAGGTTTTTTATTATGAAGAAACAAGAACTGTCTATAATAGTAGCTGACCCTTCTGGAAACATAACAATATTTGTTTTAACTCCTACTCCTGAATCCCAATATGCTGACATAGCAAACAAACTTTTAAGCATGAGCCAGTTTAATGCAGAGCAAGTAAGTTTCATAAAAGATATCAACTTTGGAAATGATATTCAAGGAACTATGTCTATGAGTGGCCTTGAGTTCTGTGGTAATGCATCAAGAAGTTTTGCCCTTTTTATTGCAGAACAGCAGGCCCTTACAGGTGTAAATAAGATAAAAGTCTCTGTAAGTGGTGCACCTGAGCCACTTGATGTATTAGTAAATACCAACCTTAACTATGCAGAAGTTTCAATGCCCCACCCTATAAATATAGAAATTCTTGACGGGCAGGAAATTAGTTATCTAAACCAGGCTGTATTAATAGAATTTGATGGCATTACACATATCATTTTAAATGACATTGCTGCATGCAGAGAAACTTTTGATGAAATAAAAACAACTATTATGAAAACCCGAAATCCTGCTGCATTGGGGATAATGTTCTATAATAGTAAAATCAAACATATGATTCCTGTTGTATATGTAAGGGATGTAGATACCACTTATTTCGAAGGGAGCTGTGCCTCTGGAACAATAGCTCTATGTATTTCACTTTCTCAAAAATATACGGATGGAATTTATCGGTATACAGTCTCCCAGCCTGCGGGTGAATTAATTGCATCCATTGAAAAAGATAACAAAAAAATATCTAAAATAACTATTGATGGTATTGTTTCTTTAAGTGAGGTTCAAACTGTAATCGTATAATCAACTTTTAATATTACATAATTTGGGGTATAATAATTGTTGGAAATAACCACCTAAAAAGAAAAGGAGATTAAATAAATGGACCCACGTGTAAAAAAATTGTCAAATATACTAGTAGACTATTCATGTGATGTTAAATCAGGAGAAAAAGTCTTTATACATTACGAGGGAGAGTGCACAAAACCACTTGTAAAACAGCTTATTAAAGACGTTTATGCCAAGGGAGGTCTTCCCTACTTTGAAATCAGAGATGCCGAAGTAAATAGAGAGATCCTTCTTGGCTGTACTGAAGAGCAAATTAAGTTTATGGAAAAATACCAGATGAAACAAATGGAAGGTATGGATGCTTATATCTCCATTAGAGCTGGACTGAATACCTCTGAAATGTCAGATGTACCTTCTGAAAAAATGAATATGTACAATAGGATTCTACATCCGGTATTAGAAGAAAGAGTGAACCATACTAAATGGGTTGTTCTTCGTTATCCTAATCACAGCATGGCTCAGTTAGCAACCACAAGCCTTGAAGCCTTTGAAGATTTCTACTTTAATGTTTGCACACTGGATTATAAGAAAATGGCTGATGCCATGACTCCTCTTGTAGAATTAATGAACAAAACAGATAAAGTTCACCTTGTCGGACCCGGAACTGACCTTACTTTCTCCATTAAGGGAATACCTGCTGTTAAATGCTCTGGAGAAAGAAATATTCCTGATGGAGAAGTTTATACTGCACCTGTAAAGGATTCCATGAATGGCATTATCTCTTACAATACTCCATCAGAAGAAATGGGATTCACCTATGAAAATATCGTGTTTGAAATAAAAGATGGAAAGATTATTAAAGCCACTTCAAACAGTGATAAAAAAATCAATGAAATTCTTGATACTGACGAAGGTGCAAGATACTTTGGAGAATTTGCCATCGGTGTAAATCCTTATGTCCTTAATCCTATGAAGGATACTTTGTTCGATGAGAAAATCGCAGGTTCTTTCCATTTAACTCCGGGACAATCTTACGAAGATGCACCTAATGGAAATGGCTCTGCCGTTCACTGGGATCTTGTAATGATTCAACGTCCTGAATACGGTGGAGGCGAAATCTATTTTGATGATGTACTTGTTCGAAAAGATGGTTTATTTGTACTTCCTGAACTTCAGTGCTTAAATCCAGATGCTTTAAAATAATCAACTAGATAAAACAAAATACCAAAATAATTTGAACTTAGCCATGGCCATTCAATAAAATTGCTGTGGCTAAGAATTATTTATTGAAGTATAATGATTTCAAAATTAAATTCAATTAGTACTCATTTGATAACAGATATCTATAGGAGGAAACCTTTTGAAACTTTTAGTTGTTTGTCAATATTTTTATCCTGAACAATTCCAAATAAATGATGTTTGTTTTAATTTGGCAGGAAAAGGTCATGAAGTGACGGTTTTAACCGGTCTTCCAAATTATCCCCAAGGGGAAATACATATTGGTTATAATTGGGAAGAATTAGAGAAAATTGAACAGTCCGGTATAAAACTTCGTTCTACAGGCCTTCATTATGACAGTAATTTAAATGCCTATGTAGAAAATATACATGGAGTTAAAGTTGTACGGGTTAATTTACGCCCCAGATTAAAGGGGAAAAAAAATTTAGCTAAGAATTATCTAAGTTTTATTAATGAAGGTAATAATGTAGCCTCTGCTATGGCACAGATATATAACAATGACCTTGAAAAGGGCTGTGAAGACACTAGTGAATATAGCTTTGACAAAATCATAGTATTTCAATATTCTCCAGTCACTATGGCATTACCTGCCATAACTTTTAGAAATCAAATTGAAATAAATATACCGATTTACATATACTGTTTTGATTTGTGGCCAGCAAGTATTGTTTTATCTGGAGTTTCAAAATTTAGCCCTGTATATTTAGGTATGAAGTTACTTAGTAAACATATTTATTCCCAAGCAGAAGAAATATGGATTAGTTCGCATAACTTTGAAAAGTATTTTACAGAGAAATTAAAGATAAGTAAAACCTTTCATTACCTTCCCATTTATGCTGAGCAGTTATTCTTAAGAAAAAAGAATAAAGAAAAAAATATACAAGAGCCCAAAAGCCAAACGGCAACTGTTAGTGAAGCAGAATCCGTGGCTAACGTTGAAACTGAAGTTTCAGAAAGTGTGATCCCAGAAAATCATAGGGAAACAAACTTTTTATTTACTGGAAATGTAGAGGAAATACAAAGTGTAGAAACTATATTAAATGCCTGCAGTTTAGTATTGAAAAAAGGATATAACCCAATATTTCATATAGTTGGTGATGGTTCTTCGTACAATAAAATAATAGATTTGGCTGCATCTTTAGAATTAACTAATAAAAACGTTATATTTTATGGTGCACACCAATTAAGAGAACTTCCTAGTTTTTATGATTTGACAGATGCCTTCCTTGTAACCTTAAAAAAGGATGAATTTACATCTTACACTCTGCATGAACAGGTGCAAAATTATTTAGCTTATGGAAAGCCAATTGTGGCGGCTATCGATGGTGAGACCTCCAGAGTAATAACTGAAGCACGTTGTGGATTTGTAGGTCCTTCTGAAAATTATGAAGCCTTGGCACGAAATATTATACGCTTTATAGACTTAAATCCAGCTGAGCGGGAAGAATATGCGGATGCCTCTCGTGAGTATTATGAGGAGCATTTCTCACAAAAATCTTTCTTCGAGAATCTGGATCAATTAATTAACTCAAATTAATCATTATGAAATCAAACGTACATAATTCAAATAAAACGGCCCCCTAGTTAGCAATATTATACTTGCAAACTAGGGGGTTTTCATAACACTATACACTATTTACATCTGGAAATCAGTTTTTCCCACTGCTTATCAATATACTGCTGTGCATCTTCAATCATCCATTCATTGTCTTTAGAGAACATATGTTTAAATCTGCCCTGTTTCTTTAGAAATTCTTCTATCGGCAGCTTTTTCTTTGGCTCATAAGTTAGCTTCCATATTCCCTCTTCAATTTCATATAAGGGCCATACGCAAGTATCTACTGCCAGCTGACAGATTTCTGCCATGTCTTCCATTTCGTATCTCCATCCCCTTGGACATGGAGATAATATATTTAAGAAACAAGGTCCCTCAGTATAGATAGCTTTATGTGCCTTTTCATGAAGATCCTTAAAATTTCCAATGAATGTAGTCTGCGCTGCGTAAGGTACATTGTGGGCAGCAATGATTTCAGTAAGGTTCTTTTTATTTTGGATTTTCCCATAGGAACGGCTTCCTACTGGTGTTGTAGTAGCATCTGCAAACCTTGGCGTTGCAGATGAACGCTGAATGCCCGTATTCATATATGCTTCATTATCATAACATACATAAACCATATCATGTCCACGTTCCATAGCCCCTGATAATGATTGGAGTCCTATATCATATGTACCTCCATCACCGCCAAATGTTATAAACTTAAAGTTTTCATCTATCTTACCTCTCTTTTTCAGCACACGATAAGCGGTTTCCACACCACCACATGTTGCTCCGGCATTTTCAAATGCACTGTGTATATAACTATCCTCATAAGCTGTATATGGGTATAAGTAAGTTGATACTTCAAGACAACTTGTAGCATTTGTTACAACAACTCTGTCCTCTGGTTCTAATGCTCTTAAAACCCCCCTGACAGCAATTGAAGCTCCGCACCCTGCACATAATCTGTGGCCTCCAGCAAGTCTTTCCTGCTTTTCCATTTCCCTTTTAAAATTATAAGACATTGCTCTGCCACCTCCAGTTGTTGTTCTCCAGCTGATACTTTGCATACTCTATATTCTTTTCCGCTTCATTTGCTTCTCTTTGTCCTATATGCCTGTATACTTCTCTTATCTTTCCAGACTCCACTACCTTAAACAATTCATCATATATATGTTCAAAATCCTCTACCGTTATGTCCCTGCCCCCAAGTCCATATACATAGTTTATAGCTTTAGGTCTGCTTTCTAAGTCATAAAGAGCAGAGCGGGTCTCAGCAAATAATGGACCACCTGCTGCTGAAAAGCTTTCTGCTTTATCCATTACAGCTACTGCCTTGATATGTGCTAATGCTGTTGCTAATTCCTCCATCGGGAAAGGCCTGAATACACGAATCTTTATAAGCCCTACCTTCTTTCCCTGCTGTCTTAGCATATCAACGGTCGCTTTACCAGTGCCTGCACTAGAACCGATTATTACGATAGCTGCTTCTGCATCCTCCATCATGAATTCTTCAAAAAATCCATATTTTCTGCCTGTTAGTTTTTCAAACTCTGCCGCTACTTGTAAAATAACATTTTTGGCATTCTTCATGGCTTCTGCCTGCTGCTTTTTAAATTCCATATAATAAGCGGATATTCCATAAGGCCCTACGGCTAATGGATTTTCCTTTTTTAACAAATAATTCTCAGGTTCATATTCTCCCACAAAAGCTTTTACCTTTTCATCTTCAATAAGCTCCATATTTTCCACTGCATGACTTGTTATAAAACCATCTTGACAAACCATTACTGGAAGTCTTACTGATTTATTTTCGCCTATGGGCATAGCTTGGATGAAGTTATCATAGGCCTCTTGGTTGGTTTCTGAATAAATCTGAATCCAGCCTGCATCTCTTGCCCCCATAGAATCTGAATGATCATTGTTAATATTTATAGGACCCGTTAATGCTCGGTTTACAAGTGCCATAGTCACAGGCAGCCTTGAAGAGGAAGCCACATATAAGAGTTCCCACATAAGTGCCATACCGCAAGAAGAAGTTGCTGTAATAGCTCTGCCTCCTGCTGCTTCAGCAGCAATACAAGTCGACATCGCACTATGTTCAGACTCTACTGCTACAAACTCCGTATCTACAAGACCATTTGCAACATAAGAAGAGAAATATTGAGGTATCTCTGTAGACGGTGTGATGGGAAAAGCGCCCATTACATCTGGATTAATTTGTCTCATAGCGATTGCTACTGCTTCATTCCCTGATAATGTATCTCTAATAGCCATTACTTCTCCTCCCTTACAAATTCAATAGCATTAAAAGGACATACTTTATAACATATGCCGCAGCCCTTACAATGCATTAAATCAAATTCGGCTCTTTTGCCGTCCTTTACTGGGATTGAACTATCTGGGCAAAATGGTACACAAAGCAGACAATGTTTGCACTTGTCATTTAAGAAAATAGGAACCATTGTTCTCCAGTCTCCTGTATTTACCAGCTTTGAAGTGGCTGGTTCATATATTTCAGCCCCAGGCGTTAGTTCCTGCCAGGGCGTATGTTCATTTATCTCTGCTGCCTTCTTCATTAACCTACCTTAACCTCCTCCATAGACTTCCTAAGCGCCTCCATGTTGCCTGATACTACTTGAGGCTTTGTGGCAAATTTATGACGTAATGAATTTTCCATATCTATTATAAACTGCTCCTGCTCAACTACTTTGCTGACTTTCACTGCTGCTGCAAGCATTGGTGTATTTGGCATGTTCTTTCCAATTGTCTCCTCAGAAATTCTTCTTGCATCTATAGAACATACTTTTCCTTTAAAATTACCAAGCATGCTTCTCAGTTCCTGTGGATCCTTTTGGCTATTTACTATAATAGCTCCATCTTCCTTCAGTCCCTTTGTCACATCTACACTACCAAGCAATGTTTCATCTACTACAATCACATAATCTGGAGTATAAATATTCGAATGAACTGTACATCTTTTATCTGTTATGCGATTGTATGCAGTAATAGGAGCTCCCATTCTTTCAGGACCATATTCAGGAAACCCTTGTACATGTTTACCTGAATTAAAGGCAACATCCGCAAGCAATAAACAAGCTGTCTTTGCACCCTGGCCACCACGGCCATGCCAACGAATTTCTACAGTATTATTTTCCATTTTTCTATACCTCCATAGATGTCTTAATCATTTCGTATGTGCAGGCTAAAATATAAATAAAAAAAGCCCTTATCCTTGTAAAAGGACAAAAGCCTAAAGCATTTTGCTATACCACCTCATACAACATACTAACATACGCGTTCCCTATAACGTGGGAAAACCGTCAAAACTTACTTTTAACATTCTGTCCAATTTCCTCTGGGAAATTGAATAACATATGGCAATTTCAGTCTGCAACTCAGGAGTGATTTTCAGTCGTTCCTCTACTCGTATCAAGCTCTCACCAGCCTTGACTCGCTCCGACTTTCAATTGAACACTTACTCTCTCCGTCTTAGTCTTTAATCTTATTTAATTTATCACTTTATTAAGCATAGTAGAATTCTAGTACATATAAAGTAAATTGTCAAGATGTTTTTATTGTTTTTAACAAATTATTTCAAAATTATTTGTGTATATTAACAAATATGTAATTTAGAAAGCTTATTTAGAATTAAATACAAGATTCTAAATAAGCTTCATTCAACTTTTATAAATATTGTTTAAATTGATATTTTTCTATATTGAGTAGTCCCTAAAGAATTATCTATAAGGAATACACCTTTGACGGTAAGTATTTCACCATCAAAAATGCTTAATACTTTCTGTATATCATCCGTTTTTAAATATATAGCATATCCACAGGATGTGACAATCTCAGAAGGTGCTCTTTTCACTGTACATCTCACACCTAATTCTATTATCTTCTCCTGAGCATACTTTGCTTTATAAAATGATGAGAAAGTAAGCAAATACTCCTTTTTCATTTTGTGTGCCTCCCATCCTATGAGACTTATGGTATACTTACATAATATGCGAAGCACCTTCGTTAGGTTATCGAAAATATGTTAAATGCAAAATCGCCTCAAGCACACCACCTGCAATAGCTCTTGCCTTATCGGATACTGTATAAGAATTTTCTTCTTCTGCTCTCGGATCAATATCACCAGCCTTCATGTTTTTCTGCACCATTACACCATCTTGTAAAAGACCTCTTACAATACCGTCAATTTGGGCTAAAATAGGTGATTCTCCTATATAAGCGACTATTTGGCCTGACATAACCCTGTCACCTATCTTTACAACACCTCTGAATTTACCATCACATGCTGTGCGTATAATACGTTCTGTGGTAAAACCACCAATATTACCGGGAATACCTGTGTTTGGAGTTGCATGGCCTTTATAAATGCATCTCCCTAAATTATGTCCTCTCATTGACTCTATAACACAGTGGCAATCCTCTCCAGCAATAAATCCAGGTCCTACAGCAATTACAATCTCTGCATCATCTATTTTAGTAGCAATATTTTTCTTTGCGATAATTGCATCCACTACCACATCTGCTTTTAAGGCTTGCAAAAACAAACCGTCTTTATCAACTACAATGGGTATTTCTTTTCTTAAAAAAGCTTTTTCTACTTCCTTCATAGAATTGCAATATATTCCTGTTTTTCCTTCCACTACTGCCTTCTTCTCATATATTGCAGAGGAAAATGCTACCGTTCTTCTAA
The DNA here is from genome assembly GCA_963524205.1 of uncultured Aminipila sp. GTDB lineage: Bacteria > Bacillota > Clostridia > Peptostreptococcales > Anaerovoracaceae > Aminipila. The sequence continues at coordinate 117,162 of CAURED010000007.1, read as the reverse complement.
CTGTTGTAGGTACTTCCAAATCTGTCATTAAAACCTGAAATCCACTTTCGTAAAGCCTGCAGGCAATACCTGTAGCTAAATCTCCAGCTCCTCGTATATATATTTTTTTCATTTGTTAAGCCCTCTCATTTTCATTGTATGAAGTCATAAGGCATTCTTGTATTCCTTTTGATTTTAATATCCTTATAATTTTTTCAGAAGCCTGTTCATTTTTTTCATTATCCACTTTATTTAAAATTACTTTAAATGGTTTTTGTCCCACACTCTTTTTTAATCCTTTTTCACTTCCGATGATCTGGGCAACATCTTCCTCTGTAATTAAATGATTCTCGGTAACTATCTCTTTTGTTTCTCCGTTTAGAAGCTTTACTGCCTCTTGTGTCCTGAAACATACTGTTTTTATACTTTTGCCTATGCAGTCCATTCCTACAACACCCACAACCATATCCACCCATTCAGGTATTACAGGTTCATTATCTTTTGGTACTTTAATAGGCATTTTCTTTGCTCCATCTGCCTCAATTAACACATAATCAGCATAATTTACAAGTCGATTAAAAATCTCACTTTCTAAACAGGTTAATTTACCATCTTCACAAGGTATTCCAGCCACAACCAGCTTACTTTTCTGTAATATTTTTTGTACACCCTCCATGTCCATAGCAACTTCTATATCAAGTGGTGGATAAATACGGGTAGTAGTCGTTACAATTACACTTTTACCTTTCTTTATCAACTGGTTAGCCAGATTATAAATAGTAGTAGTTTTTCCACCTGCACCTACAAAGGCTATCGATTTAAAATTTCCTTCTAATAAAGTCAACAACCTACACATCTTTATCCGTACACCTTTCAAGTAAATACACTTCATAAAAGCCTTGGTACTCAATATGATTTTCTTCAAAGAAGTTCTCCATTTTTATCTTTTGAACAAAATCTGCCTTCCAAGCCAGACCACAACCTGCTGAAATCTGTCCAGGTACAGGTATTAATCGTTCTCCGATCCCGGCTTCTTGGCATTTTTTTTCACAAGCTATAGCCTGTTGCGTATCAGCAAATGTTATAATAAGTTTTAGTACTTTTTTTCGCATATTTAACCTCTTACTTGTAGGAATCTTCCGCAAGTTCTCTGACTGCATTTATAGCGGTATCTACTTCAGTAAATGTATTAAAATATCCAAAACTAAACCGAACCATACCCTGCTTTTCAGTACCAAAGAATTGGTGCATAAGTGGTGCACAATGAGCACCAGCTCTTGTAGCTATACCATATTCCTGGGCCAAGATATCTGCTGTTTCAGCAGAATCTATGTTACCTATATTTAAAGATACAATAGGTGACCTATCTTCAACTTCAAAATCCCCATATACCTTTACATTCTTGAGGGTTTTTATTCCTTTATAAAACCTCCACATCAATTCTTGCTCTTTATCTAATATTACCTTTATGCCTTTCTCTTCTATGAATTCCAAGGCTGCATAGAGCCCCGCTATGCCATGTCCATTCAAAGTTCCTGCTTCTAATCTGACAGGCATATTCCCTGGATGTTTCTTATCAAAAGATTGTATTCCACTTCCCCCAACTAAAAGCGGCTCTATGTTAATACCTTTTCTAACTGCTAAAATACCTACACCCTGTGGCCCCATTAAGCCCTTATGGCCTGTGGTGCACAGAATATCAATCCCCATTTCTTCTGCATTTATATTTACACTACCTGCAGTTTGTGAAGCATCAACAATAAAAATCAAATCATGTATCTTTGCCATTCTGCCTATTTTTTTTATGTCTACTTTATTACCTGTAACATTGGACGCATGGGTTACTATAATCGCTTTCGTATTGTCCTTAATTAATTCTGGAATTGTACTATACTCTGGCATACCCTTTTCATCACATGGAATAAAAGAGACTTCCATACCTTCATGTTCTAATAAGTACAAGGGACGAAGCACTGAGTTATGTTCAAGTATAGTTGTTATCACATGATCCTCTGGCTTTAACATGCCCCTTAATGCTATATTTAAGCTTTCTGTTGCATTTCCAGTAAATACTATACTCGAAGCATTCTCAAAACAAAAAAAATCAGCCAGTTTTTTTCTGGCATTATAGATTTTTCTGCTACTTTCAAGTGCTATTTCATGTCCACCTCTACCTGAGTTTCCACAAGATTTCATAGCTTGTACAACTGCCTCTATAACACAATCCGGTTTTATATATGTAGTTGCCGCATTATCAAAATAGTTCATGCTCCCATGCTCCTCATGCTCTAATTTTTATAGAAATGTAATGTATTTTTCTTTTTTATCTAATACCTTGCCAATGATGCCTAATTTCATATCTGGCATTGCTTGGTGCAATTTTTTAATAATATCGTCACTATGCTCTTTATCCACACTAACAAGCAGGCCTCCAGAAGTTTGAGGATCACAAACTAAATCTTTATATTCCTCTGAAATAAAGCAAAATTCAGCTTCACAGCTTACGAACTTATGATTTCTATATGTTCCTTCAGGAACAAGTCCCATCCTCGCATAGTTTAAAGCTTCAAAAAAAACAGGTAGTTTCTTAGTGTCTATTTCAAAACTGACTCCACTTGCAGATGCCATTTCCAATGCATGTCCAGCAAGTCCAAATCCCGTCACGTCAGTGCATGAATGTATATTAAACTGGCAAAAAACTTCTTTTGCTTTTTTATTCAAAGTTGTCATGCTTATTATAACTTCTTTTGACACTTCAGAAGAAGCCATTCCGGCTTTAACTGCTGTATTTATCAGGCCGCATCCAAGTGGTTTAGTTAATATTAATACGTCCTCTGGCTGTGCCCCATAATTTCGCAGTATCTTTTTAGGATTTACAGTTCCTGTAACGCTTAACCCATATTTAGGTTCTTCATCATTAATAGAATGTCCTCCTGCAATAGAAGCCCCTGCCTCCCTTACTTTATCCGCACCACCTCTTAGTATCTCACCCAAGACTTCTTCACCTAAACAGCTTGGGTAAGCTACAATATTTAATGCGGTTATAGGATTTCCACCCATAGCGTAAATATCACTTAAAGCATTGGCTGCTGCAATTTGTCCGAAGATATAAGGATCATCTACCATTGGTGGAAAAAAATCCAAGGTCTGTACTAAGGCAAGATCATCTGAAATTTTATATACTGCCGCATCATCGCAGGTCTCAGTACCCACTATTAAATTTTCATCTATAATCTTTGGTAAATTATCTAATATCCTGGATAATACTCCTGGTTCCAATTTGGCTGCACAACCTGCTGATTTTGAGAGCTGCGTAAGTTTTACATTTTTTATAGATATATCTGGCTTCATATTTTTCCTTCTTCTTATGGTTTAATGATACTATTTGCCTGTAACATTTTTTCTGCTATTGTATACATATTTGTCACAGCTCCAACCGCAAGCTTTTCTTCTATTTTATAATGTTTTAAACATGTACCGCAGGTTAAAACTTCCACACCTGATTTTTCAAGTGTTTTTAAATCATCTAAGCAAGGGGAACCTTCTATTGCAAGCTTAGCCCCTCCGTTATACATAATTACTGTTTTGGGTAAATTCTCAAGTTGTGTTAAAGCATAGATAAATCCTTTTATTAGAATGACTCCCAACTCAGAATCTCCTTCACCCATTCTATCGGATCCAAGTGCAACAATATTATTTAAAGTATTTCCACATTTAATAAGACTTTCTTCTGTTTCACTTAACTCAGCACCTTGAGATACTAGTATATTAATACGATATTCCTTTTCTTTCTCCTGTTGGTATACTGCCTCTAAGTTTTTACTTCTGGCAAATTTCATTACATTTTTTACCGCAATGTCGTTATCAACATATATCTCAAGTACATCACAGTTCTCCATGTTCTCTAATGCCTTCTTAGTCAGCACTACAGGTTGCGGGCAAGCCATACCTATGGCATTTATTTGTTTTTTCATTATTCTTTATTCCCTATTCTTTATCTTTACTCTATTCAAGGACTGCAAGAGGATTACGTGCAAAATCTTGAAACGACATCTCCTGTAAATAATTTACATCACTGGTATTTTTGAAAAATCTACTATATCTGTTTTGTTCTTTTTGTATGGCCCCTACTATTTTATTTGGATAATAATTTATAACTGTAGCTTTAAACTTACTATCTTTACCTCTGTTTAATTCTGCCCTTTTCAAAAGATATTTTATATGCATGTCTGCACTAGGCAGTGAATATCCAGAAAAAACGATATGCTCTGCTTCTCTAAGCAGTTTTTCTGCATTATTCCATATATTAGCTAGATAAACATTACTCATATCTTTATAATAAGTTGGCGGAACAATTATATATTGTGCATCGGCGTCACAATAGTCACACTTTACAGAACCTGGATTGTCTACTATGGACAATGTCCCTTTTTGTTCTATTTTAGCTTCTATATGTTTACAAACCGGGCAATATTTCCAATTTAAAGATCCATGGATTTTTAAAAGTTTTACACCATTTTTTATACTATCTAAATCATCTAAATGATAGAATCCATAATCTACATCAAACTTGCTGCCAAGCGCATTGTCTAAAATGATATCATAATTCGTAGAAATAAATGTAATATTGCCTTTTGGTATTTCATCCTGTAAGTTTTCAATTAGTTTTGTATGGCTTTCTCCTTGTATTCCATTTTTTGAAGCTTCAATTTTATATTGAATAGCCTGTGCCATTGAAAAAATTAGTGCTGTCCTGTATTTATACAGATTTCCCAGCTCACTTCTATATTTTTCATTACGTTCAATAGCTAAGTCTAAAATACCAAGGGCTTCTTCAAATGTAGGAAAGACTGCATTTCTATAATCAAAGTCATCAGTAAAATCAAAGAAGTTTTTAAAGTAACGGTCTAAAAGACCTTTTACTTTACTATGCTTTATATCAAAGTTTTCATTTAACTTTTCACCTTCACATGCTTTAAAATATGATTTAAAAAGTTCTCTTTGTAATGGTGCACCATCTGCTTTTGATGCTCCTGCACCCAAAAATATTACTGTTTTATCCATAACAGCTCTCCTTATTTTTGTTCTATACCTTTTATACAATATATTATTATATTATACTACAATAAAATACTAGTTCCAAATTATAATCTAAAAGAATAACAAAAGAAAAAGCATCATTACTGATGCTTTTTGTCAATACTTTATTATCTTTATCTCTATTGCAATATATTATTCTGCTAACTATTGACTAATATAACTTATATAAAAAATATCTTTATTTTAATCTATGTCAAAAATCCACTTAACCCCTAATTTATCAAAAGTGGTTTTTTCTTCTGACAAATATCTGCTTGTTAACTTATTAAATCCACCATTTACTCGGTACGTCCCAATAAATTCATTTATCTGTGCAAGTAATTCCGTATTTCCTTTTTGCACTGCAACTCCCCATCGCTCCGCCTCCTGACCTCCGATAGAAATCATGGTTGTCTTATCCGTATAATTGTACCAGTCCCTATATATAGACAACTGATCACAAATAAAAGCATCTGCCTTTCCCTGTGTCACTTCCGAAACACATGCATTTTCATCTGCCAGTGTTATAATCTCCGTATTGGTCAGATTTTTCTGTGCATAAATGTATCCTGCTGAATCAGCAATGACAACAATCTTTTTTCCCTCTTGATTCAAGCTTTCAGCAGATGAAATACCTGAGTTCTTGTTCACTAAAACAGCTAGCATAATGTCTGCATATGGTTCGGAAAAATCAACAGTCTGGCTTGCCTCATCTGTAATAGACATAGATGATATAACCATATCTGCCTTACCTTCCTGAAGGGAAGAAATTAGTCCATCATAAGAAGTATTTTCAATTTTAACATCTCTTCCTATATATTCACCAAATGCCTTTACGAAATCAACGCTAACTCCTGTAGGATTTCCCTTTTCATCTTTCATCTCAAACGGAGGTTGTGTCAAGTCCATAGCCACCACTAACGGTTTTGCTTTGGTTTTAACTTTCTCTTTATCAGCGTTGTCACCACACCCTGCTAAAACAGTCATAGACAATAGAATTACAACCATAATACTAAAAAATTTTTTCATAATTCTGTCCTCCCTTTCAGTCATCGTCAATTTATTAACATTGATTGTTCTTATTCTATATAGTATATACCAAAACGGCCCTAAATACAACAATACTCAGGACCGTTTTAATTTTATTCTTTTGAATTTTGTCTCGGATCCCCACCTTTTTGGGATCCCATATCTTCAATTTTTATACTGCTAGAATTTATCAGCTGAACACCTTCCTTTTTTTGCCCCTCCGTTGTCGTTGGAATTTCTCCATCCAATTGTTTTCTAATACTTTCACTTCTAAGCTTACAGAATTCTTTTAACGTGCTGTATGCTTTGTCAAATTCATCAACAGTATAAAAAGCTGTAGCATCTTTTTCTACATAAGGTCTAATCATTTCATATACTGAGGTAATTTTTTCTTCAAACTTTCCAGATTCAAAATAGTTTGTTATTAATTCATCAAAGTACTTATGATATAACTCCTTATATTCCTCATTATTAATGATAGCACTCCAAATAGGTCTATCCTCTTCTTTTGCTCCTGAAAGTGGTGTATCTATTGCATAATTCACCATTGCTGTTGCATTATCTGTAGATTGTTCACTATTCTGTGCAATCTGTTCTCCTGGTTTCTTCATACCACCGTTTCCACCAAAAGCGCCAAAGGCTAAATTATAATCCCAAGGAATCATTGATAGTAATCCATTATTCTCATATAAATAGTAATTATGAAGCATATTTCCTGTGTAACTGTCATAATTATCAACGAAATTGTGAGCTACAAAATATTTTATAACTGAATCAACATCCAGGCATTTATCTAATTCTTCGGGAGTGCTAAGCTGTTTTAAAGCGGATACGACTCTTTGCATATCCTCTTTAGTAGCATCTGTTTCTGCATTATCAAATATGTCACTATAACTTTCTAATTTATCGTCAGTATATGCTAAACTTGCTCCATTACTTGAGCCACCAAAGCCTTTGTTACCATCATCTTTTCCTTCAGGCGGTGCCTGCATAGCAGAACCAGTCGGCATTCCTTCTTTACCTTTTCCCATATTATTTAGTTGTTCAGTTTCAGGTTTATAAAGTTCTCCTTCATCTTCACCATAGTTACGTGTAATAAAGGCATCACTAATATCTTCTACTGCAAGATATAACCCCCATGCTTTTCCGTTTATAGTAATATTTACAAAACTTGCCATCGGAGCTGCTGCACCAGCCTCTCTCATGATTTCATAGCTCAGATAATCCTTCATATATGTAGCATCTGACATTAGATTATTCAGGTTTAGTTTATCTAAGCCATAGTAATTCTGCCCCTCTACATACTTGTCAAAGTTAATTTTAAAGCTATATCTGTCAGTGGAATTATCATTGGCAATCTGACTTAAAGAAGTGTTACCTTTGGTTGCAAATGAAACATCTGAATAAGTTTCTCCATCAATAATGACATCAACTTTGTATTTTGTTTTATCTAATGGATTTTCTAACAGATCATTCCAATCTTTATCTGATATTTCTACATTAATATTATGCACTGTCGAATCATCCATTAGTTTTCTCTCATACTCCATCTGTGTTACATTATCTTTTACCGAAGTATGACTGCATGCAGCAAAAGATGAAACAATAAGAGTAACCACCAAAACTAATATTATTGCTTTTTTCATAAAACATTCCTTCCTTTTACGTATTAACACAGCACTATACGCTATTATCATATTTTCTGGATTTACTATAACCCATAGTTAAGGAAGTTTTATATTAGTTTAGTGAAAAATTGGTGAAATTTAAACTATTACGGGTACTTGCTTTGAAATTCGTATGCTGTTTTCAGTAACTAAACATTCATAAGCCAAAACATTTACACCCTTTTCATGAACCCGTGTAAGCGTTTCCGCAAAAGCTTTGTGCATTTCTTCATTTGCTTTAAACACTTTAACATCAGACATTTGTATAACAAAAATTACATAAGCTTCAAATCCCTCTTCTATACATTCTTCTAATTCTCTAAGGTGCTTAACCCCCCGTTCTGTTGGTGCATCAGGAAACATTACCACTCCATCTTCTTCTAGCGTAACACCTTTTACTTCAATGTATATTTTACGTTTACCTACTTCTACATAAAAATCAAAACGTGAATTTTTATACTTGCTTTCAGGCTTTATAAGTGAGATGTTTTCAAACAGACAACCCTCCTGTAGCCACTCTTGTATTACTTTGTTGGTAACCTGGCTGTCCATATTTATAAGCTGTTCCTTCTTATATGCAGAAATTAAATCATACTTTGTTTTTCGTGTTGCACTGCTGTCAAATTCCTGTACAAAAATCTTTGCACCTTCTATTAAAAATTCCCTGCATCTGCCCGTATTTTTCACATGACAAATTTCATGGTTTCCATCAATTTCAATATTAGCTATAAATCGATTTGGCCTGGAAATAAATTTAGCTGGTTTTATATTTTTATAAATCATTTTCTATTTACCGTTTCTTTCGGAATAAATTGTTCAAAAATAAATGAATCAAAAAAATTCTTTACTTCATCCAGCTGCTCTTTACTCCTTACAGTCCACGCAAATAAGGGTGTATTTAGCAGCCACTTATTAATTTTTAGAGATAACATACTTTTATACTTTATATTAAATGCTATAAAATCCGGTCTGGATATAAAATTAAGCAATAAATAAGAAAGCATAAACTTATTAAAAAAATTCTGATCTACCTTTTCCTTAAAATAATTCGTAGAAAGCTGGCCTCTTAATACTTTAGGCCTATGTCTTCTAAACCATTGCATTATAAATGGATTAAAGGATTCTACACAATACCTGCCTAAGTATCCATCAAGAATGTTGGCTATTATCCTGCAATTATTTTTAATATCATCTGCTGTTTTTAGCTCTACAATTAATGGCACCTTACCTTCTACTAAATTCAAAACATCTGTTAATTTAGGTATCCCTATATTAGAATTGAATAATTTTAATTTAGATATTTCATCATATGTAGTTTCAGATACTTTTTTATTTATACCACAAACTCGAATTAAATTATCATCATGAATTACTATTGCCACATCATCTTTTGTAAGTTGAACATCTAACTCAATTCCATATCCATACAATATAGCTTTTTCAAAAGCTATTAAAGAGTTTTCTGGAACACCATTATTGTTATCATGCATTCCCCTATGTGCATAAAAACAATTCAGATAATCCGAAATTTCCTTTCTTCTGTCCAAGCACGGCATAACCAATAAAAGGTATATAATAACTACAATTAAAAGTAAAAGAAAGCTTCCCATTCTCCCCTTATCCTTTCCATACTCACAAGAATATATTAAAGTTTCCCTTATATTTCATTTTCTTTTTTCCTCTAACTTTTTGTGATTTTTAATTAGTAAATTACACATTTATATTATAAGTTAAATTTACTTAAGTATAAACACATTTATAGGGCCTCTTACACAAAATCAATAAAAATTGTGATTATGTCACTGAAAAAAGTATAAGGTTAATGTTATACTACAAAAAAAATTGGAGGTGTATATATGTTTTTTAAAAAGACACAACAAGATATTTCATTAAAAGCACTAACTGTAAATAAGAATCGATGTCCTCAAAATCATTCCTGTCCATCTGTTAAAGTTTGTCCTGTGGGTGCATTATCTCAAAACGGATTTCAAGCTCCAGCAATAGATTTAAACAAATGTATCAAATGTGGAAAATGCGTCCGCTTTTGTCCAATGAAAGCACTTACATTTAAAGGATAGATAAAACAAAAGCAGTTGGAATCTCCCAACTGCTTAATTATTATACTTCAAAGTGACTACAATTTCTTCTAATTATTCCACTACATTTTTTATCAATCTCTTATATAGCTGCAATAGACTTGCTTTTTTCGATGATTCTTCTGCCACAAGCGGATACCTGCCTATTTCCTTTTTATCTTGATAAACTACTATTTCTCCTACTTTCTCGCCTTTTTTCACAGGAGCTTTTACTTTCTCATCCTGCTCTACTTGGAAAGTCACTGATTCTTTTTGGCCTTTTTTAACTAAAATAGAAATATCTTCTCCTGCTACTGCATTTATAGAGTTCGGTTCTCCTTTTTCAATCTCAATTAATCCATGCGGCTCACCTTTCTCTGCTAATTTAACTGTGTCATAAGTGGCAAAACCATAATCAAGAAGTTTTGCAGCTTCGGCAAAACGAACCTTTGAGCTAGAACATCCAAGTACTACTGCAATTAATGTCATATCATCACGAGTTGCGGACCCTGATAAACAATATCCTGCCTCTTGCGTAAACCCTGTTTTTATTCCATTTGCGCCAGTATATTGTTTTATCAGCCTGTTAGTATTAGTCAAACCAAAGTCCGTTTGTTTTCCCGGCAGACCTACAACTAAAACATCCTGCCAATTGGTAAACCAGTCATGCGTTTTCTTATGTTTAATAAGCTGGCAAGACATGATTGCAATATCATGTGCACTTGTATAATGATCTGCTACAGGAAGTCCATTTGTATTTACAAAATGAGTGTTTTCCATGCCCAGTTCTTTTGCCCTTGTGTTCATGTTCTCAACAAAAATCTCAACACTTCCAGAGAGATATTCGGCAACCGAAACACAAGCATCATTAGCAGATACCATGGAAATTCCTTTCATTAGATCTTCTAAAGGATGCTGCTCACCCGGTTCCATATACATCTGTGAACCGCCCATAGAGGCTGCTCTTTCTGATATTGTTACCATATCTGTCAGCTTAACTTGCCCTCGGTCAATTGCTTCCATGGCAAGCAGCATAGTCATAACCTTGGTTACCGAAGCAGGAGGCAGACGATCTGCACCATTTTGTGAAAAAAGAACAGTACCACTGTCCGCATCCATTAATACTGCTGCTTTTGCATCAACTACTAGTCCAGAGTTGTTAATATCACCTGCCACCTCAGTTTTTTTATCCGCTTTTGACGCATTATCTGAAGCCACAGCACTTTCACTAACAACAGCACCGCTAGTTACAATATTATCTACTGGTAACATATCAATGCTTTTTCCTGTTACCTTACTCATATCATTTGGAATGATCGCACTGATTCCAATGGCACCACCACCAACAACAAGTAAACCAACCATGCATATTGACGCAATTCTTATTATGGTAACCTTATGCATGGTTTTAGCTACTATTGCTCGTTTTCTCAATCTGTCAAGCTTTTTCCCAGATCTTCTTTTATCATAATTTCTATTAAAAATATTCATAATTTCCCTCCCTGCCCTGCTCATGTGTTCAAGTCAGTTACACTATTATTATGATATTTTTAATTGCTTATTATTATTCTTATATTCTCACTAAATTTGGATAAATTATATAAAATTGCAATTTTAGTGTCAAAACTTACTAATTTTATATTCTTTCAATTTCGAATACGTTAATTACATCTGCATCTGGACAACAAAATTTACATTTGTTAGGATTTTCACCACCAGGCACACTTCCCCCATATCTCAGAATATCTATATATGGAAAAGCAGTATGTACCATCATAGGACACATACTGCCTCTGTCTATATCAAAATCAAAAGTATCACCAATTTTATGTCCATAGTGACAAGGTCCGCTTCCTATTTTATCCACCATTTTTATTATAATCTTAGGTCTTTTCGCCATGCTTTACTCTCCTTGAATTTTAATATTTATTATATTATAGCAGACTAGAAACCAATATACATCAATAAAGTATATTCTATTTTTTCTTATTATGCATAGTCGCCAATTTATTCAGTACTTCATTCTTACCTATCAGAATAAGAACATCTTCTTCTTTTATGGCTTCATCTGGATCCGGATTGATATTTAGCTGATTCTTTCTCTTTATCCCAATTACATTAATTTTCAATCTTGCCCTCAGATTCAATTCATGAAAACTCTTTCCAACCCATTCAGATAAAGCTTCTAATTCCATCATGCTATAATTAACGGGCAATTCCACTGTATCAAACAGATTATCCATAAGAAGACTATTGGCAATTCTGATTCCAGTTTCCTTCTCTGGAAATACAACCATATCTGCCCCTAGCTTCTTTAAGATACGTCCCTGTAAATCATTCTGTGCCTTGGCAAGAACATATGGCACGCCCATTTCTTTTACAAATATGGTTGCCATAACACTGGCTTCAAGATTTTCACCCATAGCTATAATTGCCGCATCAAAATTACTGATTCCCAAAGTCTTTAATACTTCTGTTTCTGTAGCATCTGCTCTTACCGCATAAGTTACCACATCTGCCATCTCATTGACAGTATTTTCATTTGCATCTATTACTAATACTTCACAGCCATTTTCAGCTAATGTAGTCGCCACACTCTTTCCAAAACGACCTAGACCAAATACTACAAATTGTTTTATACTCATTTCTACCCCCTCCTGCCTTTATAGACAGTTTACAAATATATATATAACTTCTTAAAATTCTTTCTTAGCAAATTTTTTATCTCAAAGATTCAAATCAACAGCTTAAATACACAATTATCTATCCGATTAAAACTTGCTCTTCAGGAAGAATGCAGACTTTTCCCTTATGCTTCTGTGGATTTAATACTAAGGCTAACGTGATGGGACCAATACGTCCTAAATACATAGTCATTATAATAATTAATTTACCAATTGTAGATAAATCTGGTGTTAATCCTCTCGTAAGTCCTACAGTACCAATTGCAGATGTGGTTTCATATAGAACATCTAAAAAGTCTGCATTTTCAACAATGGATAAACCAAAGGTTGAAATAAGTAGTACAAATAAACTAAAGCATGAAACGGCCAACGCTTTTCTGCAATAACCATAGTTGATTTTTCTGTAAAACATTTCTGCATCTGGCTTTCCCTTAATAACTGCTAGAGTTGAAATCACCAGGGTTGCCATAGTAACGGTTTTTATACCTCCAGCGGTACCTGATGGAGATCCACCGATAAACATCAGCAGAATACATAGAAATGCAGATGAATCTCGTAATCCGTTCTGTGAGATAGTAAAAAATCCAGCTGTTCTTGTTGTTATGGATTGAAAAAATGAAGCCATGATTTTTTGCCATAATGGCATATTACCAATAGTATTAGCATTAGAATATTCCAAACAAAAGATTAGTACTGCTCCACCTATAATTAAGCCTAATGTAGTGACAATTGCAACCTTTGAATGTAACTCCAGCTTTTTAAACAGTAATCGCGGATTAAATTTCTCTTTTATTAGTTTGTTAATCACCCGAACGATATCCCACCAAACTGGGAAACCGATGCCTCCCACTACTATTAATACCATCGTAGTCAGATTTACGACAACACTACCTGCATATGGTGCAAAACTGTTCTGTCCGATCAAATCAATTCCTGCATTGCAAAAAGCTGATATGGAATGAAATACTGATTTCCAAAGACCCTGAGTCAATCCAAATTCTGGTATAAACTGAAATGCAAAGCAAACCGCCCCAATTCCCTCTACTAGGAAAGTACCTTTTAGCACTCTGATGGTTAACTTTACAAGCCCACCCAGAGTATTTAGGTTATACGCATCCTGAATCAAAATTCTCTCTGACAACGTGATTTTCTTATGTAGAAGCAACAGAATGGATGTGGTAACAGTTATGACACCTAAACCACCAAACTGAATCAGGCATAAAATAACAAATTGTCCAAACAAACTCCAGTGCTCAATGGTCGTTACAGTAGTAAGACCTGTTACGCAGATGGCACTCGTTGCTGTAAATAGTGCATCAATATATGCAGTTGTTTGCCCTTCCTTGGCTGAAATTGGCAATACCAACAAAAATGATCCTAACAGAATGGCTCCTAAAAAGCCATATGCTATTATTTGTATTGGGGTAAATAGTTTTTCCATTTTATATAACATAGTAATCTTTTATCTTCCTTTTTCTTTTATTAAACAAAAACATATGCTATTCAAGACATAGATGAAATATTTCACCCCCTCTGAATAGCATGAATAATATTATATCCAAATTTAAAAATAATGCAACATAAATTAACATAATTATTTTTTTACTATATGCAAAGCATATCACTCCTTCTGTGAGAATAGTGTGAGATAATTTATTTCCGTGTGAGAATTCTGTGAGAATTGCATAAAAAAAGAGGCATCCGCCTCTTTGCATTTTCCTTCTAATTTACTATTCATCTATAAGCCTGTATCCTACACCAACTTCTGTCATTATATACCTCGGTTTAGCTGGATTCTTCTCGATTTTTCTTCTTAAAGCTGCCATTAAAGCACGAAGCACCTGTGTATCACTACCATAATCAGCGCCCCACACCTCTTTTAGAATGTAGCTTGTAGTAAGTACTTTGCCAATATTCTTAAAAAACAAAGTCAGTAAATTATATTCCATAGGAGTAACATGTATCTCAGAGCCTTCTAACTCTACAATTCTCTTATCTAAATCTATTTGCAATTCACCTACTTTAAATATGGTATTCTCTTTACCTTTATTTAACTTTCTTATGTGCCTAAGTGCTACCCTAATTCGTGCCATAAGCTCTGCAGAGGAAAAAGGTTTAGTCAGATAATCATCAGCACCTATATCTAAAGCTGACACCTTTTCCCTATCTTGATCCCTTGCCGATACAACAAGAATAGGCATATCTGACCATTCTCTTACTTTTTCTATGATTTGAATTCCATCAATATCAGGGAGCCCTAAATCTAAAAGCAGCAAATCAAATTTTTCTGATACCAACAAGCTTAATGCATTCTGCCCATTTTCAACTGCCTTATAAGAAAGTCCTTCGCCTTTCAATGCATATGCAATAAAATTTCGTATCTGTGGATCATCTTCTACAATCAGAATATTTATATCTAAATTTGTCATTTTTCTTTTCCTCCATTGGCAGTGTAAAAATAAATTCAGCTCCATTACCCTGTTGGCAATTACGTGCCTCTATTTGTCCGCCATGTGCTTTTACAATTGCTTCACAAATAGGAAGCCCCAGGCCAGTTCCTCTATGGGCATCTGCCAGTTTACCTCTCGAAGTGTAAAATGGCTTAAATACAAGGGATACCTCATCACTACTGATTCCATTTCCCTGATCTCTCACTGTAAAAATGGCTTTGTTTTCCTTTTTATCCTCTGTGACCGAAACACTTATTTCTTTTCCTTTAGGTGTATGTTTAACAGCATTATCAAGTAAGTTCATTAATACTTGCTCAATAAGTTTTGCATCCATTGGTACAAGTAATAACTCTTCTGGAACCTTCACTTTTATCTCATACTCAGGGAAGCGCCTGCTTATATGAGATACTGCGCCACCTACAATTTCTTCTACAGCTTCACTTTCTTTTTCTATAATAAGTCTTCCATCATCTAACTTGGTAAGACTTAATATATTTTCCATAAGTCCATGCAGCCAGTCAGCCTCATTATATATTCCCTTTATCATTTCATATTTTTCATCTGATTGGTCAATCATATCCAAAAGCATTTCAGAAGTACCGATGATACCCGATAAAGGTGTTCTCAAATCATGGGAAATAGACCTAAGTAGATTGGTTCTATATCTTTCCTGAACTATTTCAGCATCTGCTTCCATCTGTTTCTGAGAAGCCTGCCAACGGTCCATTGCTAAAGCTATACTCTCAATCATTACTTTTAACAGACTTTTTTGGTCTTCATTCATTATTTTAGCTTGATCTGCTGGAATACGGATAACACCTAAAGAATTTTCATTTCCATAAATAGGCCAATCCCAGAATTTTTCTCCTTGATCATATAATGTCTCTAGATTCTCGATTTTCTCTCTAATTTTTTCATATTTATTTGATTTATAAAAACATAGGCACTGTGCTTCACAGTCAAAACACAAACTTACAGCACTTGCAGATATCTGTGCCATATCATTTATATCACTTGCACAAGTCAGCCTGGTGTTAAGACTATAAAGCGCAGTAGCCTCTGCCTCTTTTTCCCTTGCTTCTAAAGCATTGTTTTTCATCTTTGAAGTTAATGTACTTGTTATAAACGCTGTAATTATCATAATTACAAAGGTAATTATATAGCTTGGATTATTTACAGAAAATGAAAAATTAGGTTCAGTAAATAAATAATTAAATGCAAATGTTGCAATAATAGAAGCAATAATTCCAGTTATAAAGCCTGTTGCAGCCCAAGTTATCAAAACGATTGCTAATAAGTACACAAGAACAATATTGGTTTCCGAAAACCCCATATATTTAAATAAAGCCCCTATTGTTGAAGCTCCTAATATCATAACAAAGATTATCAACATACGATACATAAAAATACCTTTTATATTTTTGTTTTTCATCTTTTTAAAGCCCTCCAAGGTTACTCCAATTCTTCCATCAAAATGTTAAACTCACACCGATTGAATTCAATTATCCCTTCAGTTCTAAGCTTACCTAGTTCATTAGACAATGCACTTCTATCTACACATAGGTAGTCCGCTAATTCCTGCCTGTTAAAAGGTATTTTGAAACTTCTTTTTCCTTGTTGCTGTGCTTGTGCTAATAAATAGGATAATGCCTTTTCTCTAATCGTTCTTTTTGAAATGTATTCAATCTTATTGTTTAATAAAATATTTTTCATAGCTAATATGCCTAGCATATTTTCAAGTAATCTATGATGAAATATACATGAATTGTTACAGGTATAAACAACCTTTTTGTAATCTATAAACATTACAGTACAATTTACACTAGCAATTACGCTTATAGGTAGTTTATCTATGTCGGCACAGGCAAAAGCTTCACCAAAAATTTCACCTACTGCAATTTGTGCTATTATATTACGATTGCCCAGTATGTCTTCTTTTACAATTTGCACACTACCATCTACAACAATTCCAATTTTGCTTATTTTATTTCCTGCCATATAAATAATTTCATTTTTGCTAAAATTTTTAACATTAACAGAAAGGCAACTTAACATATTTTCTAAATTATCTTCAGCAATTCCAGAAAATAAAGGATTTTTTTTTAAAATACTTAAATATTTTTTCATTTTTCACCTCTTTGTTGTAAAAACAACAGAATCTATGCTAGTAGTATAGTAGTATAAGCACATAAAGTCAATGATGATAATTAAATTTAAATAACACAATTATTTATTAAACGTATGGAGGATATAAATATGATTAGAAAAATAATAAAAATTGACACTGAAAAATGTAATGGATGCGGCTTATGTGCAGAAGCTTGTCATGAAGGTGCCATCGCTATGGTAGAGGGAAAAGCAAAGTTAATCCGTGACGATTACTGTGATGGCTTAGGGGACTGCCTGCCAGTATGCCCTACAAACGCAATTTCTTTTGAAGCGCGTGAAGCTGCTGCTTATGATGAAGAGGCTGTAATAGCTAAAAAATCTGCTAATCAATCCGCTTTGCCTTGTGGATGCCCAGGAACACAATCTAAAGCATTTAATAGAAATGAAAGTGCCGCAAGCAATATAACAGAATCACATGCCCCTATAGCTTCGCAACTTACACAGTGGCCCCTACAAATTAAATTAGTACCTGTAAACGCTCCCTATTTCAATGGGGCCGACTTGCTTGTAGCTGCTGACTGTACAGCTTTTGCTTATGGTAACTTCCATCAGGAATTTATTAGAAATCATGTAACCATAGTTGGCTGTCCTAAACTTGATTCTGTAGACTATAGTGAAAAGCTTACAGAAATTATCAAAAACAATGATATAAAAAGTGTAAAAGTAGTACGTATGGAAGTTCCATGTTGTGGCGGTATAGAGAATGCCGTAAAACAGGCGTTAATGAACAGTGGTAAAATGATTCCTTGGCAGATAGTAACTATCTCAACTGACGGACGTATACTATAATGAGGTGTATGCCACATGACTCCATTTCAAGTGACAATGTTTATAACCACTATCGCAAACATTATTGCAGAAGATAAATCTGAAAAAGAAATTGAACTTTTAACTGCCTTGTTTGTATTGCTAAGCGAGAATCTGGCAACAATATCCATTTTAAAAGGTGGAGAATCAACACAAGAAGAAGTAATAACCAACATACAATAAAAGGCCTCCAGTTTAACATGGTGGCCTTTTACTTTTTTACAAAGTTTCAATTAAATTCTTTCAATATAACATCGATCATATGTTTTGCATTTATGGTAAAAGCTTCTTTAGGTTGTTCATTAGCCCTTCCCTTTGACCAATGATATTTTGTATATTCATCTAGTATCTGCTCATCATTAAAACCTCTTTTATATAAATCCAACAGGAAGTCTTTTTTATATTCAGCACTTTTAATATATAAATCAAAATATTCATCAGTAAAGTAATCTGGCAAAATTCCGAAATGTGGACATATTATACTTTTAGGGCCATAAGCTTTGCATTTTAGTGCAGATTCTATGCTATCCTTATAACTTTTTAAAATGGCAGTATGAACAAACTGAGGATTTTCCAAAACGCCTGTACTTTCACTAGAAAACATAATTTTTCTCGGTTCTAGAACATAAGTTAAAGAACAGTCTGTATGCCCTTTCGTCTCAAGTACTTTAAAATATTCATCTCCAATAGAAATTTCGTCATCCTCTCCTACCACTACATCTACTTCTAAACCTTCTGTCAATATTTCATTTTTGCATTCAGAATATAAGTCTCTTGCTGCTGTGCCCAGTTCTTTCATTAAAGCGCGGGCTCCAGAACTTGAAAAGACCTTTTTTGCCTTTGCTGCCCCATAAACCACAACCTGTGGCCATCTTTTTCTCACATAAGGCAACGCTCCAATATGATCATAATGTGAATGAGACAATAGGATACCGTCAAGTGTTGTACGTTCATTCATAGCTAATGCAAATTCAATGTTTCTTACCACTCTGTCACCACAATAGGCCATGCCACAGTCCACTAAAAAAGTTTTATCACTGCCAAACACAAGAATCGCTTCTCCACCCTTTCCAGCAGTGACTCTTGATAATCCCTCTGGAAACTTAAATCTATCATGATTTGGGAAGTCATTAAAAATAGTATTCATTATCGCTTATCCTTCCTTCGAAAAATTAAATTCTATAAATTTATATTATACCACTGCTATATATGAAGTTTCTTTTTAAATTCACCATAAGCAGCCTGTCTTTTAAACAAAAATATTCCCATCAAAAATAAAGTGCTGCATCCTATACAAAGCACTGATGGGAGTTCAATTTTTAACCATCCTAACACTAAAAACAAAATAGGCAAAAATCCTAGAATATTAACTAAAGTCAAATAAATTAAATATTCTTTAGGTTGTTTTTTCAGAAGTGCAGATAAAATAAAAATTAAAATCATGCATACAATACAAGTACAAGGTAACACAAATTCGATAGACCATCCATGCCATCCCGTAAAATAGTCCCACAATGCAGTTAACCCACATGTGATATAAAGTTCCCACTGCAGTAGCTTAATTAAATTTGCCTTTCTCTTTATACCTATAGCCATAAGAAGCCATCCACAGGCAAACCCAGCAACTACAAATATTGACCACAAGGTTTCTTTGTATGTAATATAGTTTACAAGAACACTTATCACACAGGCAACTATTGCAGTTAACTTCATTAAATTAAAGATTAAATAAATTTTACTAGTCTCATTTCGTATCATGGGATATTGTGGTAAATTATTTTCAGGATCCCCTGTCAGATTACAGTGACATAATGGGCACTTTTGGTGAATGCCGGTGACCTCTATTTTACAATGTTCGCAATACAACATAAAGCTTTCCCTTTCATCATTATTCCATTATGTTACTTCTAATTTCAACTTTTACGCCTAGTTTTGTCAGGCTTCTGTAAAAGTTACGCTGTATATCTGTTTCTAAAAATACTGAGGAAAAAGTTATGCTTAAATAATTTTCATAAGTACAAGTACAAAGTTGAATACCGCTTGTCCCCACATATACATTGACCAGCTTTATATAACTTTTTAATATATCAGGCAGTTCCACTTTTCCTACATTAGAAATCACAGTGGTCTCCTCCGAATCAGAGATTCTTCGAACAACCTTAAGAATCCAATTTTTCATAAATAAAGGTATCATTCTTATAATTTTATGATTTTCAAAAGACATTAACCTGCTTAACCTTTTACTTAATTTTTGTTCGGTTAATTCCTCTTTAAATCCATTTTTTATAGATTCTATTATATCTATTAATTCCTCACCACTTTTTTCAAAATTATATGAAACACGAATATTTCCAAAGAAATTTCTTGCTGTTTCAGAAGGGAAATAGTTTCTTAAATCAACCGGTACTGTTACTACAATATCCTGGTTTTCCTTGGATTTCTGCCTTTCCACGTGTATAGCATTAACCAAAAGTGCAGTTAAAAAAACAGTTAACGAAGCTTCATGTTTCTTTGCAAGTTCCAGAACCTGCCTACAATCCATAACTCCTTCAATGCATACATAAGTCCCAGGAACCGTCTTATTTCCTTTAATTTTGTATGCTTTATGGGGCTTTAAAGAACGTTTTCTAATTTCTTTTCTATAATATTTTTTAAATCCATCCTCAATTCTTGAAGAATATGGTGCTGTATACTGTGGCTTTAACCCAGTGTCTTCCTTAAGTTGGCTATGAAGTAAAGTGACATAATTATAGATTAAAGTCTTCAAGAAATGCAAAGTGCCCGTTCCATCTGCCAAAGCATGATATACCTCTAAATTAATTCTACTGCCATAATATGAAACATCAAATAGTAAGCCCTGATTATATTTGCTAAAAAGAGGGCCGCAGATTTCTCTATTTTCTATGTGCACCTTTGGTTTTAAGCTGCTGATTTCAAGATAATGCCAAAAAACTCCGGCTCTTAAAATACTTAAGAAGTGTGGAAATTCTTCTATCGTCATTTCAACTGCTTGTTGAAGTTTCTCTGGTTCCACATTTTCATAAAGCTCACAAGAAAATCTAAATACACTTGTATTTCTTTTTCCACTGGTAGAAGGAAAAATCTTTCCTGCATTATCAAGTTTAAGCCACTCTAATGTTTGTCCTTTGTACATGATTCATCTCTTTCGTTTAAAAACGTATTTATTAAGCCATAAGTTTTCTTAACAAATACATTATGTTGTCCTAAGCTTACAAATCCATGAAGCGCATCTTTCATTCGATACGTCTCAACTTCATTTCCAGCCTCTGAAAGTCTTTTACCATATTCTTCTCCTTCATCCCTTAGGGGATCAAATTCTGCTGTTATCAGCAGAGTTTTAGGTTGGTTCGAAAAATCACCAGCCATCAATGGAGCAAAATATGGATTCATTAAGTCTTTGTCATTTCTTTTATACAATGTCATATAATCACATACTCTTTTAGCTGTAAGTATATATCCCGTGCCATTTTCCCTGATGGAATCAAAGGGTGATATCATACTGTGGTCCCAATAAGTCGCGGGATAAAGCAGAATCTGTGTATCCACTTTAAATTCTCCTCTGTCTCGCGCCCTTAATGAAACAGCCGCCGCCAGATTACCTCCTGCACTATCTCCCATAAGAATTATTTTCCCGGGCAATAAATTTTCTTCTTTCTGTTTATCATGTGCCAGCTTTGCTACTGCATAGCAGTCTTCCAAACCTTGAGGAAAGGGATGCTCTGGTGCTAATCGGTATTCAACAGAAATAACAATGCAATTGGTGTGTTTAGAAAGACGTTTACATACATTGTTATAGCTATCTATATTTTCAGTAACCCATCCTCCTCCATGGAAAAAAACAATCGTATTTTCTGGTGTTCCAGATTTAGGATTAAATACTCTTGTAAGGATTTCCCGATTACCTGTGTAAACTTTATAGTTCCATCTTTTATATATAGGCATCAAAAGGGGGACTTTAAACTTCTTTATAGACCTCTCAATCTGATACGTTTTTTTTATATCAAATTCAGTTTTGGAAATAGCTTTAATTACAGCCCTTGAAAACCGTTTTATTGCCATAAATACTCCTGTTCCAGATTAACTAAATCCTAGATTATAATCTTTTTAATCAATTCTTCTTTTTCAGGTGCATTTTCTGTAATAGTAAAAGCTTTTTCTGCTTCTTCTACACTTTTTGCCACTTTTTCAACATCAGTTCCATAAACCGTCGCCAAAACTTCTCCTTCAGATACGTTGTCACCAACCTTCTTATGAAGATAAATTCCTGCAGATAAGTCAATGGTGTCTTCTTTAGTTGCTCTACCTGCCCCAGAATGCTGAGAAGCCAAGCCAATAGCCTTTGCTGCAATCTTGTTTACATAACCCGATTTATGACAAATAATTTCTTTTGTGCATGTATGCTGCGGAAATTTGCTATAATCATTTAAAATCTCAGGATTTCCGCCTTGACCTTCAATAAACTCAGACAGTTTCTTCAAAGCTTCTCCACTTTCAAGTGCATTTTTAGCCATTTCATATCCCTGCTCCTTACTTTCCGCTTTTCCTCCTGCATAAATCATGATTCCTGCAAGTGCAAGCGAAAGTTCTGTGATATCACTTGGCCCTTTGCCCTTTAACGTATCAATCGCTTCAATTACTTCAATGCTGTTGCCTACAGCTTTGCCTAAAGGCTGGTTCATATCTGTAATTACAGCAATTGTTTTTTTATGGTCAGCATTTCCAATTTCAACCATCATTTTTCCCAAGATACAAGCATCTTCAAAATTTTCCATAAAAGCACCATCGCCACACTTTACGTCCAGAACAATCGCATCACTACCTGAAGCCAGCTTCTTACTCATAATACTTGAAGATATCAGACTCATATTGCCCACTGTAGCCGTTACATCCCTAAGGGCATAAATTTTTTTATCTGCCGGTGCAATATGTGCAGTCTGCCCAATTACAGAAAGTCCAATATTATTTACCTGTTCCATAAACTTATCCGCTTCAATTGTAGTTTGAAAACCAGGTATTGATTCCATTTTATCAACTGTACCACCTGTAAAACCTAAGCCTCTTCCACTCATTTTTGCAATGGGTACTCCGCAGGCAGCAGCAAGAGGTGCCACAACTAATGTAGTTTTGTCACCGACTCCGCCAGTGCTATGTTTATCTACCTTAATCCCTTCAATTCCAGATAAGTCTATTACATCACCAGAACATTTCATAGCACGGGTTAAATGAAAAGTCTCTTCCTTATCCATCTTTTGTAAGTAAATAGCCATTAGTAAGGCTGATGCCTGATAATCTGGTATACTGCCGTCTGTATATCCTGATACAAAGTACTCTATCTCTTCTTGGTTAAGCTTACCACCATCACGCTTTTTGCCAATTATATCATTCATATTCATAATATTTCCCCCTTAGTTCAATCTATGCTTTTATTGAAGATAAGAAACTTTTACCAATTTCAGTTTTGTCTACGTTTAGAATTTCTGATATAGTTGCACCAATATCTGCAAAGGATTCCCTTATTCCTAAATCTGTCCCTTCCTTAATTGCTTTTCCATAAACAACAACAGGAATATGTTCTCTAGTATGATCCCAGCCAGCATGAACAGGATCATTTCCATGGTCAGCACAAAGCATTAAAACATCCTCTTCACCCATAGCCGATATAATCTCTGGAATCCTTTCGTCAAACTCCTCAATTGCTTTCCCATATCCTATTACATCTCTTCTATGCCCATACTTTGAGTCAAAGTCCACTAGGTTAGTAAATATGAATCCCTGAAAATCTTGTTTCAATGCTTCTATTGTTTTATCCACTCCGTCCATATTGTTGTCCGTATGGACAGAAGTAGTCACACCATGTCCATTAAAAATATCACTAATCTTACCTATGGCATAAACTGTTTTACCAGCATCCTTAACATGATCTAAAACAGTTTTACCTGTGGGTGAAACTGCATAATCCTTTCGTTCAGAGGTTCTGGTTCTATTTCCCTTTTCATCTATTATATAAGGCCTTGCTATAACCCTTCCACAAGCCACATTACCTACCAGCATTTTCCTTGCAATTTCACAAATTTCATATAACCTTTTTAGTGGAATTACCGCTGTGTTTGCTGCAATCTGAAATACACTGTCTGCAGAAGTATAAATAATCGGCTTACCTGTTGCCTCATGTTCAGTTCCTAACTCCTCAATAATTTCAGTACCAGATGCTGCGTAATTTCCTAAAGTTTCAACACCTATAGCTTCTTCATAAGCTTTCATAAAATCCTTTGGGAAACCATCTGGATAAGTCTTGAATGGCACTTCTGTATAAAGGCCGGCTATCTCCCAATGCCCTGTAATAGTATCCTTTCCTTTCGATTTTTCTTTTAGCTTTCCAAAAGCACCTATAGGAGTATCTACAGCAAGTCTACCGCATGCTGCTCCTTGAATATTTCCAAAACCTAGCTTTCTTAAATTAGGTATATTAAAATTCCCCATATGATCTACGATATGGCCAAATGTATCAGCCCCTTTGTCTCCATAGCTTTCTGCATCTGGAAGTTCACCTATTCCTAAACTGTCTAAAACGATTAATGTTACTCTCTTCATTTCGCACTCTCCCTTTTTATAATATTTGCAGTGGCTTGCATTGTAAATAGTCCAACGATATCAGACTATACTCCACTCCATTCATTACACCTTTCAATCCGTTTTTATACCCGTCTTTCCCATGTAAATGTCCATAAACTACTCTCTCCACACCATATTTTGAAAACAGTTCTGTAAAGCCAGAGTTTTGCATCCTATCATTAGTAGGTGGATAATGCATCATACCCACGATTCTTTTAAAGCCCATTTTTTCAGCAGCTGACAAAGAAAATTCAAGTCTCAAAAGTTCTCTCTCATAAATTTTATTATCATGCACTGTAAATTCATCACTTCCTGGGCATACCCAACCCCTACATCCACAAATAGCAATATTTCCTGCTGCATAAAAGTCATTTTGTAAGAAAGTCATATTTTCATAAAGTTTGTTTAATTTTCCTACACCTGTCCACCAAAGATCATGATTACCCTTTGTGAGTATCTTCGTACCCGGCAATTTATGAATCCACTCTAAATCCACCAGAGCCTCTTCTTTTTTTAATGCCCAGGATATATCACCTGGAATTAAAACAATATCCTGTTTTGTAATTGTTTCTTCCCAGTTTTCCTTTAATTTATCCGTATGATTCAACCACTGTCCACCATAGATATCCATGGGCTTCTGCACACGTTCATCAAAAGATAAATGTAAATCCGCAATAGCAAAAATCTTCATCTACGTTTATTCCTCTTCTTCATCATTTAAATATCCAATTAAATTGTTTGATTCTAATTCTAATATAGATGTGCTTTCCAATTCACTTAAACTAGTAATACCTCTAAGCTTTCTTTGAATACTTCTAGTCCTTGTTCCAATCAGCTTATCCAACTCAGCATTTGCTTGATTAATTCTCTGCTGGGTTGCTTCCAGAACATTACCAAACTTATCAAACTCTGTTTTAACCGCCCCTAAAATATCCCAGACCTGACTGGAATGTTTTTGTATCGCAAGAGTTTTAAATCCCATTTGTAAACTATTAAGAAGTGCCGCCATAGTAGTAGGTCCTGCAATACTAATTTTGTATTCTCTCTGAAGTACCTCAACCATCCCTCTTCTAACCACTTCTGCATAAAGTCCTTCAAAAGGTAAAAACATGATAGCAAAGTCTGTAGTTGCAGGTGGCTCTACATACTTCTCATGTATATCCTTTGCTGCTTTCTTTATGGCTCTTTCCAAATTCTTTGCTGCTTCATCAATTTCTGCAGCATTACCTGAATCATATGCTTCTACAAGCTTAGTATACGCATCTCCAGGGAATTTAGCATCTATAGGTAAATAAACCACACCATCCTGATCTCCAGGAAGTTTTATAGCAAACTCAACTCTTTCAGTTCCACTGCTTTTGGTTCTTATATTTTCTTCGTATTGCTCTTTTGATAGTATTTGTTCCAGTATAGCTCCAAGCTGTATTTCGCCTAAGATTCCTCTAGTCTTAACATTTGACAAAACTTTCTTTAGATCCCCCACACCAGAAGCTAATGCCTGCATTTCACCTAATCCTTTATAAACTTGTTCCAGTCTCTCACTTACAAGCTTAAAGGACTGGCTTATTCTATCCTCTAAGGTTTTCTGCAACTTTTCATCCACCGTATTTCTCATCTGGTCCAGCTGATTTTTATTTTCTTCCTGTAGTGCTGCCAGCCTTGTTTCCATAGTTTTACGAATGTTTTCCAGTTTCTGCTCATTTAGCATAGCCATATCGTTAAACTGTCTGTTTAACTGTGCCAGCCGCATATCCTGCGCTTCAGCAGATTCTTTCTGATTACCAGCAACCATATCTCCCATAGCTTTAAAACTGCCTTGTATATACTGCAGCGTTTCCTGCCTGGATGATTTGATTTCGTTTACTAATTCTAACCTTATTTGATTAATATCTTTTTCAGACTTTTCGTTAATATGTAATATCTGACCTTTCATAGATATATATATATAAATATTTATCGCAACAAATAATAAGCTCATGCCTCCACTAAATGCCATAATTATCATTGAACTCATAAATCTATCCGCCCTTCTTATTCTGCAATCAACATATCCTGCATATTGTCTATATAAGTATACCACAAATTAGGAGGTTTAAAAACCAAAAATGAATATGACAACTAACCTAGATTCTCTAATAACATACGTTCTTTACGGCGATTTTGGATTACTCACAATAGTACCTTATTTTTTATTTAAAATTTTATTTCCAATTATAACGTCATTCTACCTTTTGCAGTTATTTTTACTGGAATCAAATCTGTTAAGAATTGTTTCCTTAAAAGTAGACAGGATACTGAATAAATTTGGACTATCCTCAAATACACTATTGCCGCTTCTGCTCGGTTTTGGTTGTGTTACTGTAGCTTTAGGCGCCTTACAGTTAACAAGTAATAAACGTGAGCGAAGAATTGCGCAAATTCTTCTTTGTATGATTGTTCCCTGCTCTGCTCAATTAGTAATAAACACTGTATTAATTTTCCAAACCAGCAGACATTACTTAATAGCTTACATATTAATTATATTTTTAATCTTTTTATTTCTAAGCTATATTCTTAATTTACTTTTCCCTAATGATACGTTCTCTCATTGCAGCCAGTCATCGAAATGTAAATATAAATGTAGATATTATTTTTTCATACCTAAACTCTTGCCGCTTCTATTCAAGTCACTTCGTAACAGCATTGGATTTCTAATAGAAACCGCTGTACCTTTTGCAATTGGTAACATTATTGTTTCTATATTAAATTATTGCGGCTATATACATAAGCTATGCATCTTTGCCGCTCCGCTTTTTTGTAACTTTTTGCATCTTCCAGCTGACTCTGCTACAATATTTATCCTAAGCATTATCAAAAAAGATTTAGGCGCAGCAAGTCTACTAGCTCTATTTTCAAATGGCAGTTTTACAGACCCTCAAATCTTTATATGTACTGTTATGCTTACTTTATTTGTTCCATGCCTTGCTTCAATGATTATTTTATTTAAACATGAAACTAAACTAATCTCTATTACAATTTGGGTGTTAAGTATATTTATGTCACTAATTGTTGGAAAAATATTATCTGCCTTGTTAATATTGCCAATATCTAGCTGAAGTGTTATGATATTTGTATAAAATATTTCATAGATGAAAGGAAGTTTTTAATATGTACGAGAACTTAAAATTTGAAGTAAAAGATAAAATTGCATTTATCACAATCAATCGTCCTCAAGCAATGAATGCATTAAATGTTGATGTTTTAAATGAATTATATGCTGCGTTCACTGAAGTAGAAAATAACGATGATATTTGTTCTGCAATTTTGACAGGAGAAGGAAAAGCTTTCGTCGCTGGAGCTGATATTGCTCAGATGCATTCTCTGGATGCGATTGAAGGCAGAAACATGATGATTACAGGTCATAAACTTATGAACTACATGGAATCGATCGAAAAGCCAATAATTGCTGCGGTAAATGGTTTTGCCCTTGGTGGTGGATGCGAGCTTGCTATGGCTTGTGATATCAGAGTTGCTTCTGAAAAAGCTAAGTTTGGTCAACCTGAAGTAAACCTTGGAATTATTCCTGGTTTCGGTGGTACTCAAAGACTTCCTAGACTTGTTGGAAAAAACATGGGTAAGTATTTAATTATGACAGCGGAAATGGTTTCTGCCGATGAGGCCTACAGAATTGGTCTTGTTGAAAAAATGGTTCCACCTGAAGAATTAATGGCCACTGCAGAAAAAATTGCTAAAACAATCATGTCAAAGGCTCCTATAGCCATTGCTGCTGCAAAGACTGTTATCAATAATGGTTATGGTCTTGATATGAAGACTGCAAGTGCTATGGAAATTGAAGCATTCACAGCGCCATTTGCCTCTCAGGATAAAACGGAAGGTATGGGTGCTTTCCTTGAAAAAAGAGAAGCTAAATTCCAGAAGAAATAAACTTTAAATATTATAAAAAAATAGAATTTCTTATAGATAAAAAGACAGGGTTTTCCTTGTCTTTTTTATCTATAAGGATAAATGGCTAAATTTTCCTAGTAATCAATGAAGAAATTACCAAGCCTAAGTCTAAGCTAAATGGAGGAACAGATGAAAAGCATTACAACTAAAATACTAGCCTTTATCGGTGGAATGATAATCATTGCCATGATTATTGTGGGAACCTTTATACTTACTACTTTAAATTCTACTGTAACAAACAGTGAAAGCCTTATTGCAAAAGAGTCAAACAAGGTAATTGTCTCCAATGTAAACAATTATTTTACCAAATATATATCTATGGTACAGCAAATTTCAAGAGATGAAAATGTAGTAAGCCTATTGGCTTCCGGAACCACAAGTGACAGCCGCTTGGCATCCCCCTACTTTGCTCCAACTTATAAAATGTTGGAAAATACCACAAATGCAGATAAAGATAACATTCTATCTTTGTATGTTGCAAGCGGGGTAACTGATTTATCCTTTGATGGCTGTGATTGGGTAGGTGGTAAAGACTTCAATGTAATCAGTACATCTTACTGGTTTAAAAATCAAAAAGATATGGATGCAGGTTACATCATATCAGAGCCCTATAAGGATGAAGTGGATACAGGGCTAATGGTTTTAACCATCTCTGCACCTGTTTATGCTCCAAACAGCCATAAAATCGTAGGTATAGCCGCTGTAGACATTCAAATTACCAACGTAAATAATATGGTTATAAGTGCTAAGACTAAATATCAAACAGGATATCAAACCCTGATTTCTGCTAACGGTGTTATCCTTGCACATAAAGACGAAAATAAAGTCTTAAAAAACTATGACCAAATCGGATATAGTGATGCCATGGTAAAGGCTATCAAAAATCCGAAACAAAATGTAATCGAGTTTAAAGACGACGGTAAAACCTCTTATGGAGTTATTGGCACTGCTGATTATACTGGATGGAAAATTGTAAATATTATTCCTGAAGCAGAGTTTAATCAATTTATAACCTCTACAACTCATACGATTTTTCTGTTTTTTATTGGGGCTTTAATTATATTACTAATCGTAATACTGATAACTGCAAAGAATATAACTGCTCCTTTAAAGAAGTTAACCTCTGTAACCAATGAACTTGCTCAGGGGAATTTAGATGTAGAAATAAATGTGAAATCCAAAGATGAAGTTGGCCAGCTGGCAAATAACATGAGACATCTAACCTGTAGATTACATACTTATATTGCTTATATCAATGAAATCTCTGATGCCTTAAATCGATTGGGCCAAGGTCATTTGACACTACATTTAAACCAGACATATGATGGCGAATTTAAAGTCATTAAAGATGCTCTTTTAAATACCTCTCATACTTTCAAGACTACTATTGGAGAAATGATTCAAATTTCAGCAGAAGTTTCTAACGGTTCAGACCAAGTAGCAGGCGGTGCTCAAATGCTTGCTCAAGGCACTACAGAGCAGGCAAGTTCTATACAGGAGTTAACGGCTACCATTCAGGATATCTCTCATACGGTTAATGTCACTGCTAAGAATGCTGAAAATGTTGCAAATAAAGTGCAACTAGTAGGTTCTGCCACAGATAAAAGCAATCTGCAGATGGGTCACATGATGTCTGCCATCGAACTCATTAATGTTAAATCTTCTGAAATCAGTAAGATTATTAAAACTATTGAGGATATTGCTTTTCAAACGAATATTCTTGCCCTGAATGCTGCAGTTGAGGCTGCCCGTGCCGGTGATGCTGGAAAAGGTTTTGCTGTAGTTGCTGATGAGGTTCGAAACCTTGCCAGTAAATCTGCTGAAGCAGCTCAAAATACAACTGCACTGATTGAAGATACCATTCACGCAGTTACAAACGGGACAAACATCGCAGAAGAAACCCGTCAAGCATTAAGTGAAGTGCTGGCAGGAGTTACTGAATCTGTGGGATTAATCCATGAAATTTCAGAAGCTTACAATGTACAAGCCACCTCACTATCTCAAACTCTACAGGGAATGGATCAAATCAGTTTAGTAGTTCAGTCCAATGCAGCTACTGCTGAACAAAGCTCAGCTGCAAGCGAAGAATTATCCGGCCAGGCTTCATTGCTTAAAGAAATTTCAGGAAAATTTAATCTGGAATAGTTCGTTATCAGTCCCTATATTTTACTAGTCAGGGTTATCCGAAATTACTTACGTTTAACTATATACAAAAACCTCCTGAAGGGATGCTTATAATGCAACCTTCAGGAGGTTTTCTATTTTTTAATTAATTATCTTTTCTATAATTTTTATATCTGCCAATTGCTCCAAATGCTACAATCACCATGATAATTGCCACAAATATAACGATGAGCCATGGATTCTCTTGTGCTGTCTTCTTGACAATCTCGAAAATGGTTAACTTAACTTTTTCTTTTTCTTTTTCATTTCCGATGCTGCCACCTTCCGTAGACCCACCTGAAGCTTGTACAGCTTCCTCTTTTTCAATGTGATTTTGTTCATCCTGTTGCGCCATCAACACGTTTTCAGGTGTTTTTCCTTCACTTTGCGTCATAGCTGTCGGATTGGTTACCGTTGTCTTGTCACCGGTTTCGTGAGCACCCTCATGATCCCCGCTATCACTGTCTTTCCCGATTCCATCTCCGGTTCCGCCTCCTTCGCCAGTTTTGCCGAAATCGTCGTTGCCATTGCCGTTACCTGTGCCACTGCCTTTCCCATGTCCCCCTTTGCCGGACTGGTTATCTGGCTTTGGCTCTGGTTTTGGCTCCGGCTTTACGCCAACCATCTTAAAGTTGGCCGTTAACACTGCATTTCCGTCACCTAAAGTAAGGTTGCTTTCTGAAATAGTTCCCTTTCCATTTCCATCAAGGCTTAAAGAATCCAGTTCATATTTAGCTGTTTCTGTTGCCGCATTTGGTGTAACAGTAACCGCTACCGGTTTACCCTGTACCAAATAAGCTGTCTCCACTTCTCCCTTGATAGAAGCTGTCCCCCCTGTTTTAGCGCTTATGGTAACCTTATAAACGGAATCATTTCCCTTTCCGAAGGTCGGATAATGATCTCCTTGTGTCCAAACATTTTTATGAGGCATGTTGTTTCCACCATCTAACAAGTAGGCAATCTTTCCTCCAGTAAATGCTTTTTCCGGCTGAACCATCGGTTCTGGATTCTCTGCGGACAAGGATACGCCTCTTTCCGAAAGGACTTCTTCTGTTCCCATCAGGGACCCAAGAAGACCAAAGGTTCTGTTTCCTACAATCTCTGGACTGTAATAATAACTGTTTTTAAGGGTTACGCCTGTTACATCGTTGCACAGACTATCCACTTTGCTGTCTTTGTTGTACCAATAGCAATTTTCAATGGTGGTAGGTGTATAGTTTTTCCCATAGCCACTGCAAATTCCATAGGCTGTTGAACCAGTAAGCATTCCTACACTGTAAGAGTTTTCAATTTTTTCAAGTCCTATTCCCGCAATTCCGCAAGCAGTCCCGTTACAGGTTACAGCTCCAGTGTTACTGCATTTGGAGATCTTGCCCCCTGTATCTACTTTACGTCCTAATATTCCCGCAGCATAACTTCCTGTTGAAACTACTTCCCCCATGTTTATACATTCAGATATTGTCACAATACGCTCATCTTCAGCTATTCCCAACATACCACCAGCAACTGCAACAGAACCTCTACCTATAATCTTGCCATTATTTTTGCAATGGTCAATCAATATATGTCCCTCACTAATGCCTCCTGTAATGCCTCCAACATTATTATCTCCTGCAACTTCCCCACTATTTTCACAGAATAAAATGGATCTTTGACCAGGTGTGTTATTTCTTCCTTTGAAGAACCCTACAATACCACCAGAATCTCCATGCTCAGAAGAAATATTTCCGGTATTTTTACAATTATCCAAAGTCAAAGGAATAATAATCATCCCCACAATCCCGCCGGCCTGCTGGTCTCCCTGAATCTTTCCGCTGTTGCTGGAATTTTGGATTTGGCTTTCATGACCATTCCAATCTTTTTTATTCGAACCAATAATACCGCCTGCAATGCCGTTTTCACTGATTACCGCTCCTGCATTCTTGCACCCACTTATCGAAGCATTATCTAGATTTATACTTCCTGTCACACCTCCAACAGCATTGTGACCGGAAATATGGCTGCTTTCGTCCACTGTGCAGTCTTTTAAATAGCCTATGGTTTGTCCCGCAATTCCTCCTACGGCCTCAGTATTTCCTCCATCAATAGTTAAATTCTTTGCATGACATTCCTTAATTATTCCTCTGTTAGTATTTACCAGTCCACCAAAGGTCTCGGTGTCTTTTGCTGTCATGTTTCCCGAAACGGTCACATTGTTGAGACTTCCGCTTTGCCCAATATAACCAAATAACGGCATATTTCCATCTTTGACCATAATTGTATGTCCATTGCCGTCAAAACTCCCTTCAAATGGACAGCTTTGACTTCCTACGGAACGAGTCCAACCATCTAATGTGATATCCTCTCCCAAATTCAGCTTTTTACCTAAATAACTCTCCCCATTACGTACATTTTCTGCCAGTTTTTCAAACAATCCTGCATCCGTTATGTCTTTTAGTTTTTCATCTTCTATATCATAAATAGTTTTCCAGTGAGCATACAAGGTAATGGTTTTTCCCTCGTCTTCTTCCTTTAAAGGTTCATTAAAGTTCCATTCCATCCATCTCGCCGGATCTGTTGACCAACCCAAGAACACATGAGACTGTTCAATGTCTTTTTGATCCTTTGTAGACCCCCATGTTGGATTTTCCGGTTTAGTTACTTTATCTCCTATAATAAGCTTCTGCTCTGGGGGAGTAGTGCTTGCTCCATCTCCTGCCTTTGGTCCGTTCAGATTAAATCGAATAGTTGTTTTTTCTTTGTATTTTGCATAAATAGTTGTATCCCCAGTAATCAAAGTCTCAAAATTAAACGCTGTATTCAACTCTGCGTCCATATACCATCCTACGAAAGCATATTGCTTACCCTCGATTTCTTTGATTGGATTTTTAGGAGGCTTTAAATCTAATGCTTTAGTTCCAAATGGTATTTCTGTTTTTTTCAGCATTTCCTGATTGTCAATTTTTCCTCCTCTAAAGTCAAAGGTTACTGTAAATTTCTTATCCGCCTTTTCAGCAAATGCAGCACGAATATTCATAGACTTTCCACTCGGCAATTGATAATTCAAAATTTCCTTTCCGCTACCGCTGTAAAGTACCTTTCCTGCTGTATCTACAACTTCAAACAAACTGATGATATGATTTCCTGACGGTTTTACTTCAATTGTCTGTCCTCCTTTAAAAGACTTATAATTTAGACCCTTTTCCAGCCCTGCACCTGAAACAATACCGGCTCCAGTTACGCTTAAACCAATTTCATACACTGAATGATGTGTCTCATCTGCAAAAACCGGATGCTCTATGCCTTGCCCCCATAGATTAGTATGGACTCCTGTTCCACCATCCATCAGATAGGCTGCCCGCCCACTTTCAAAGTCCTCCAGCTTCATGGCGTTACTATACGCCGCATCTACAAAGGACTTTCCCGATGCTAGATAGTAACAATTTATAATGTTTTTAAAATTGGTCCCTGAAATGCCTCCTACATTTACTGTAGACGGAGCTTCGATTATACCTGCATTATACGAATCCTTTACCTTAATCTTTCCAGGATTCTCCTGGACTCCAATCAATCCCCCTACCCCCTTTGCTTCAGAGGCAGTGCTCTTTACCTTTCCCGTATTGTAGCAAAGGGAAACAATAAATTCATTTGCTTTTGCACCTTGTGAAACACCTCCTAGAAGACCACCTGTTAAATCCTCTCCGGAAATGGTTCCCTGATTATTCACTTTTTGCACATTTATAATATCTTGCCCATATCCAGCCAGACCACCTACATAATTGGAACCTACAACATTTGCCTCATTGGAACAGTTTTCAATGTTAGCTCCATAGTTTTCACCCTGCTGTTTATTTTTGTAAAAACTTATTTTTCCAGATATCCCACCTACTTTATCTTCTCCTTTTATGCTTCCACCGATTTTGCAATCATTAAGATTTCCTCCATAAGTCTCTCCTGCAATACCGCCAACTTGATTTGCACCTGTTACTGTTCCACTAAAGGTGGAGCCCAAGAAATCGCTTTTGCCTGCGGTTCCTGCAATGCCACCAACTTGATTGGTACCCACTATGGTTCCGCTGACCGATAATTTTGAAAAAATGCTGCCTTGTCCATTTAATTCAACTGAGCTACTTTTCCCAGCCATTCCCGCAATGCCACCAACGTAATTTCCACCTTCAATCTTTGCTTCATTTAGAGTTAAATTCTTCACCTCTGCAAAGCTTATGTTACCGAACAAACCAACATAATCTGTTTTTCCACTAATCGTCAGATTTTTAATAACATGACCATTACCATCAAAGTGTCCTGAAAAAGGAGCGGATGCGGTTCCGATTGGCGTCCATGAAGGAATATCCTTTAAGTCCAAATCTGACTTTAAACAGAAATAGCAGTCTTTATAACTATTGCCTTCATTCACGCACTCCGCCAGATACTTCAACATCTCAACAGAATCAAGAATGCACGGTTCTTCTAAAGTCCCCGCTGACATAGCATCTACTTCTTTCCACTGAGCATAAAGAACCGCATCCTCTTTTATGATATTATTAGAGAAATCCCATACTTTTCCTACTACAGGTTCCGTATACCAGTCCAGGAATTTATACGCCGTATTTTTATCTGTATGCACCCATTTAGGATTTTCAGGTCTCTGTACCTTTCCATTTAGCTCAATCTCCTGATCCTTAAACTGCTCTGGTATTTCTTCCTTTGACCAGCCTTCATGGTTTAGATTAAAACTTACAATGAATTTACCGTGGGTACTCCACTTTGCGGTTAAAGTTATATCCTCTGTTACCGCTTCTGTAAAATCATATTTTTGATTTCCCACATACCAGCCTCGGAAATCATAGCCAGTTTTCTGAGGATTAACAGACGGCTGTTTAATAACTGTACCAAAAGGAATCTCTGCTGAAGGATCCGGATAATCTCCCCAAATTCCACCATCCAAATCATATTTAATGTTAACATTGCCTTCCCCTTCAGGTGCAAATATGGGTGTTATATCCACATCTGCCGTAGGCATATTAAAATAGATTTCTGCTGTTCCCTCTCCTGTTCCTTGTGTTTCTACTGCCTTTCCCGTTCTTATCTCTATTACTTTTAGCTGCTTTAAAAGCCAGTTATTATCTGCCGATACTGTAACATCTACCTTTGTATTTGCTTTTACATATTTAAAGGATTTGTCATTTAAACCGTTTATAGTAATAGTACCATTTTCCCCTTGTTTCAGCGATAGCTTATATACCGCTTTATTCTCGCTGTCAGCAAAAATGGGAAAGCTCTCACCCTGGCCCCAATATTCTGTACGTTGGGAATTATTGCCACAATCTAAGCTATACGCGGCTTCCCCACTCTTAAAGAACAAAGCATTTTTTGCCTCTGCATTTGTTTTGTCCACTGGTTCTGCAATGCTTTCATCTAAATAGTAGCAATTAGTATTGCCTGTATAACCTTTTCCTGTAATAGCTCCTGCATTTGCTCCAGAAATCTTTCCTGTATTATAACAGTAACTTAATGAATTTTGAGTATTTACGCTGCCTACTATTCCTCCTACTGCTCCGCTTGATGCTGTAATATTACCTGCATTAAACATTAAACAATAATCTCCTGAACGAGTATATTGCGGATTTGACATAATACTTCCAATTACTCCACCTACATTTGCAGTTCCGGATATCTTGCCGCTTTTTACCCCTAAACTTTTAAATTGACTACTGCCGCACCCAAATATACCTCCTATGATTCCTCCTACATTACATTTCCCAACCACGCTTACATCTTCAAGATACAAATTCCTTACAGAAGGTTCTCTTGTTGTGTATGACACATATCCAAATAATCCCTGATTATCCTTTTCAGGTTCATGGATTTTCAAGTTGGTAATGGTGTGATAATCACCATTAAAATTGCCCTGAAACGGATGTTCCTCTGTTCCTATGGGTGTCCATGATGGAATTTCTTTTAAATCGATATCCTTTCCTAGTTTAAAATATTTGCCCTTATATCCTGAAACATTTCCACTGTTCACTCGTTCTGCCAGAAGCTTTAAGGTTTCTGCTTCATTAATAATAAAAGGATTCTTTATTGTGTTGTTTTCAAATAAATCTATATTTTCCCATGCTGCGTAAAGTGTCAGATTTCCACGCTGAGTGATTTCCTGATCTTTTTCCCATTTTATCCCTTTGACTTTGCCTGTTTCTTTGTCTTGTTTTTCGGTATACCAGCCCAGCATCTTATATTCCATTCCTTCAGGAGCTGGTCTGCTTATTTCTTTCAACTGGAATTTCCCACCGAACGCAAAACGTGTAGGTTCTTCAGGTTCAGCTCCATCATAATTAGGATCAAAGGTTACATATAAGGCATCTTCACACCATATGGCGGTTAAGGTAAGATTTCCAGTCACTACACTATCAAAATCATAAGACTGTTCTTTCTCTGGCTGGGGATTTTCACCAACATACCATCCCATAAGCGTATAACCCTTTTTTTCAACTGAAGGTTCCTTTAAAACAGCACCATATTTTATACGTTCAGGCATTGTTCCCATAGTAACAGTCCCTCCATTTAAATTCCAGATAATATTCAGTTCATCTGGAACATTCTCACCTTTTTTCTCAAAGGTAGCTTCTGCAGTTATATCTTTACCTGGATTTTCAAAAGTAAATATAATGCTTCCGTCACTTTGATCTTCTCTGGATTTATTTACTTTATTTCCGTTACCATCATTTAAGCTAAGAAGCTTCAAAAAGAAGCCTTCATCTGGTTTTACTTTGACAGTAAGGTCTTTCTTTACCAGATATTGCCCCGATTCTGTACTGTTTTCCAGCATGATAGAACCACCAGTAGTCTGCTCTTCTGCTTTATTAATCTTTAAGACAGCTTTGCATACCACAGGATGTTCATTATCCGCAAAAACAGGATATTCCTTCCCTTGACCCCATATGCCCAAATTACTTCCGGCATTTTGAGTATTTAAAAGGTAGGCAACCTCTCCGTTAGAAAAGGAAATAGCAGCTTTGCTTATAGCATATTTTGTATCCACGGGATTTGCAATGCAAGTATCTAAAAAATAGCAATGTATAACAGTGGTGTTATTATTTGTAACAATCCCACCTTTTGAATTCATTGAATCTATTTTGCCCCAATTATAGCAGCCTGTAACAGTACTGCTGCTAGATGTTCCTGCGATTCCGCCAGCATACTGTTTACTCGCTTTGATGTTTCCTATATTACAATTATTACTAATGTTTTGGCAATTACTTAACTCTCCTACTACTCCTCCTGCATATTTAACTGCATCTATCATTCCCATGTTTTTGCACTGCAATATTTCTGTTTGTTGAGCATAGGCAACAATTCCTCCTGCTCTTAAATTTAAAGCAGAAATATTTCCTTCATTACTGCTATTCTTTATATTGCTCTTTTTTAACTCACCACCAATGCCACCTATTTTTATTTTTCCATTTATCTCCTTAAGGTTTCGGCAAGTTTTAATTTCTACAGCTTGCCCTTGACCAATCACTCCACCTATATATTGACCGTTTGTTACATCTATTTTCCCATTATTTTGACAATCTGTAATGAAAATAATTTTATCTTCAGAAGCTTCTGCTATACCAATCACTCCACCAACATATTGACCGTTTACTTCTATTTCTCCATTGTTCTGACAGTTAGTAATGGATAAATCTTTCCCTTGCAAAGTTTGCCCTCTGCCTAAAATACCGCCAACCCACCAGCCTTTAATTTTTACCTTTCCATTGTTTTGGCAACCTGTAAAAGTAACAGCCTTAGCTTGACCTAAAATTCCTCCTGAAGGGTAATTTTGAAAGTTTTCATTTGACCATCCTCCATCAATCTTTCCGGCATTTTTGCAATCTGTAAAGCTTCCTTCTTCAGCAGAACCAGCAATCCCCCCTGTTCCTCCCTTATGAATTAAATTTTTCTTTGCCTCTGAGGCAGAGGTAATGTTACCGTCATTATTGCAATTCGTAAAATTACTCTTTTCTACATAACCTACAAGACCTCCAGTATGAGCTTCATTTTTTTGAGCATCTGTAATTGAATTTAAAATCATGATACTTACTGAATTACTGCAATTTGAAAATTTGCTCTCTTCTGCACAGCCCGCAATGCTTCCTGCATATATATTTTTTTCCGATGTATTTCCTTCTACGGTACCTTCTCCAATTTTTACATTCTCAATTGTAGCCTTTTTCATATATCCAAAAATCCCGATATATTCTAAGCTTGAAGTTTCGATTTTTAAGTTAATTATTTCCTTTTCGCCCCCATCAAACGTCCCGCAAAAAGGGTTTTCCGCAGTGCCTATGGGCCTCCATTCTTCATTTTGCAAATTAATTTCTTTGGTCACTGTTATGCTCTTCCCTTCAAAGCTGATTCCGCTGTTGACCAATTCCCCCATTTTTTTTAATCCCTCTGTATCTTCAATAAAATATTCTTTTGCTTTTGAGTATGCATCATAATCCTTTATATTGACCGGTCCGCCTAATACCTCCTCAAGAACTTCCATAATTGGTTCAGCAAGTTTATCCTCAAGCAGTTCCTTCAAGGTATCCTTTGGTTCAGTTGGTTCATTCTCAGTATTTATACTGCTGTCTGTTGTATTCTTATCTTCCCCGACAGCGCCCCCAGTTGTTATAGTTGTATCAATACTGCTGCCTGTTGTCTCTGTATTTTCTTTGAAACCTTCCTCAGCAGTAGATGCTTCTTTTTTCTCACTGTCAACTTTGCTCTCATTATTTTTGGTAATACTCTCTTCTTTAGTCTCTGTTCCAGCGTTTGTACCTTCATTTATATCTTGTTTTTCACTTTCAGTAGTATCTATAGAAGAATACATCCCTTTTCCTTCGTTTAATTGAATTTTTTCTGTCTCACCTGCCTGTACTGTGATATCGCTTTCTGCATAGCTCCATACTGCCGGCATCACTTGTCCCAAAAGCAAAGCCATACACAGTACTAAACTCAAAAGAAAGTTTCTCTTTCTATGCTTCATTGTTTTTACCATCCTCTACTTAAAATAAGGATGTGTCCGTCACCTTAGGCGGGGGCACATCCTTCTCTGGTTTTGTACAGTTGCTCAGATTATCCTATCTATCAATCCTTATTGTTTTACAACATAGAAATGATCATAATCATTTCCAAAAGTCAGCACACCTCCGCTGGAAGCCATACCCTGCAATGCATAGGTATCTCCTGGTGTCTGCCATACTTTTGCTCCATTGCTTCCATTGAAACAATAGCCTGCTCCAGTTCCAGAATTTGTATTAAAATACAGGTAATCTACTCCACCGTTTGTATATACCAATATAGAGCTTTGTACCGGTCCCGGTGTTGCGACGGAAGAAACTTCATGGTTTCCTGTTTTGGCTACCTTCTGAACTCCTCCGGCACTAAATCCACTGTAGTATCCTACATAAATATTATCTCCTACTACCGTTGGGGTAGAAGTAGAGGTCCCTGCAAGCTTAGCCTTCCAGTCTAAGGTTGGTGTGCCAGCTCCAGGAGTAAAGCTCCATAAATAACCCCCCTGGCTGGTAAAGTAAAGATGTCCGTCTACCAGAGAAATAGTGCTGCGTACATTCCCTGATTCCACTCCACCAATAGTTGATAAATTAATCACGCTTCCTTCTGAAGCATTATCAAAATTATTACCTACCGGACGGGCATACAGATAGCCTTTATCTCCACCAAAGTAAACATATGATCCATCTACAACAGCACCAGCCCAATAAAAACCACCGTTACCTGGATTAAATTCTTTTAACTCTTCATTATCCATGTCATACTGATAATATGTTCCTGCATTTCCTGACCATGTTCCAAAATACAGGTAGTCGCCACTTTTTACTATAGGAGTATTAACCTGCGCATTATTTGGCACTGTTAAAGACCATTCTGTTGTAGGTTCTTCATCAATATTTGTTACTTTAGTAATAGAACTGTTCTGTTCATACAATTGGCAATATTCAATCTCCACAGTATTGCTGTCATTTCCTGAAATTTCATAGGTAAATTCCAGCGTATTATTTGACCCTGTATTTACAGCAGATTCTGAGGCAGATTGGAAATTCTCATTCAGATAGTAATGTCCATCAATCAGGTTAGAAGAGTTTAATGTGTTACTTCCTATTGTAGTCCCGTTTAACTTAGCAGTAATGGTCATATTCACATTACTTCCGTTGATTTTCACTCCAGTGGCAGAACGATGAGTATCACCATTAGTCAGATTTACATTTGCCTGGGTCAAAGTAACAGTCTGATTGCCCGATACGGTTACTTTTCCATCCTCCATGGCAGTTCCTGCAGAAGATACCGTCCAGCCGTCTGTGATGGCTCCTCCAGTCAATGCCAACTCATCGTTATATGCTTTCTGATTAAATCCGGATGCTCCCACATAGATGCATCTCTTATCAGTATCCAAGTAAGGAGAGGATAGTTGGAATCCTGAGCTCTGTGTGATTTGCTTTTCCCATACTACCTGTGGAGTAGATGCCGTACAGTCAATTTTAGCTAGTCTGCCGCCACCCTTATCATTTGCAACTTTATACCCATCATAAAGTACGTAAGAATAGGTATTCCCATTTTTGGTCTCCATCACAGCAGCAGAGTCAACACCATCCCAACCGGATCCGTTTTTCGGCAGATCTATACGTGTGACATTTGGGCTTCCGCTGGTTGGTGCTGCATCGATAATCCCGTTGTGAATATCATTTCCCTGATAGGTTGGCCAGTCTGCTGCATAGGCAGTCAGCCCCATGCTCATGACCATAGCTATAATCATAAGCACCGCTAATGGTTTTCTTAATTTTAATTTTATCATTTTTTTGGTCCTCCTTTAATTTAAGATGATAAGATAAATATCCATACAGCAAAATTGCCATACTTCTTTTTTTATGACAATCACCCCCTTTGCTTTATATAAACAAAATTTACTTTCTAAATTTAAACACAAAAAAAGACCATGGCGAAATCTGCCACAGTCCGTTTTCACTGTTTTTCTTTAATGTATTCTAAAAAATGTTTTTAAAAATACTGTCCCCAGGTCATTTACCTCGTAACCGGTTTTGAA
This sequence comes from uncultured Aminipila sp., assembly GCA_963524205.1. Lineage (GTDB taxonomy): Bacteria > Bacillota > Clostridia > Peptostreptococcales > Anaerovoracaceae > Aminipila. The sequence continues at coordinate 75,411 of CAURED010000007.1, read as the reverse complement.
TCTCATCCATGCAGGTCTTCTGACTTACGTATCTACATTCTCGTCCTCCTTCCCAAAAGCTTTGTTTGCTTTCAGTGGTCGTTTTTCATCTTACAAATGAATGGTCAAGAACTCCTCGTTTACAGCGGCGGGTCCGTGCCGGACTTTCACCGGCTTCCCTCTTAGCTGTCGGCTTCCGCCGGCAGACATAGATTTTTATTTAATTTTTATTTAAATTAATTTTGTCGAATTTTGTATAAATATTTATAAATTGGAAATATTTATGTTATTATCAACTATCATATCACTTTAATTTTCATATTTCAACATTTTTCTTGAATTAAATAAAATAGAAAAAGACCATGGCAAATCTGCCACAGTCCATTTTCACTGTTTTAATTCTTATATTTTTGTAAATTGCGTCCTATCTTAAATTAAATTTATCTACCAGACTCTTCAACATCTGTGCCTGTGCATTTAGTTCTTCACTTGTTGCTGCACTTTCTTCTGCTGTTGCTGAATTAGTTTGAACTACAAACGAAATTTGATCAACACCTTGGGTTACCTGTCTTATTGCATCAGCCTGCTCTGTAGATGCTGTGGTTATTTTCTGTAATTGCTCGGTTACACCACTAGACTTTTCCACAATTACTTCTAGAGATTTAGCTGTAGCATCCGCAATTCCCGTTCCATATTTTACTGCGGAAACAGCACTTTCAATTAAAGTGGTTGTATTCTTAGCTGCCTCTGCGGACTTTTGTGCTAAATTACGTACTTCATCAGCAACAACTGCGAACCCTTTTCCAGCTTGTCCAGCACGGGCAGCTTCAACTGCCGCATTTAGTGCCAATATATTTGTTTGGAAAGCAATATCTTCTATGGTATTTATAATTTTACCGATTTCCCCAGAGGTTTCTGATATTTCAGTCATAGCCTGGGTCATCTTCAGCATGTGCTGATTACCATTTTGAACTTCCTCGCTTGTTTCATTTGAAAGCTGATTTGCAACTTTTGAAATGTCTGCATTAGTAGTTACCTTATCAGAAATCTCCATTATAGTTGCTGACAACTCCTCAATGCTGCTTGCCTGCTCCATAGTACCCTGTGAAAGAGCCTGTGCTCCAGATGACATTTGATCTGCACCTACAGAAACTTGTTCTGCCGCCTGATTAATCTGTTCTAAAGTTTCATTTAAATCATCTGACACCTTTTCTAACGACTGCTGTAGTTCTGCAAAATCTCCGGGGTATGTTATCAGTGCTTTCATAGTCAAATCACCATTTGCAATTCCTGTAAGCTGTCTGGCTAAATCTACAATAATATCATTTAAATCCTTAACAATCTTACCTGTTGCTTCTGCCAGTATACCTGTTTCATCATTAGTTGTTATCTCAGGTACCTCTGTTTTAAGGTCTCCATCAGCCAATTGTTTTAAGCGTTCTACGCAAATTTTAATTGGATTTGAAATCTTATTTGCTACTTTAATAGCTATAATAGCGGCTACTACAATAGATACCACCAATAAAATGCCTGTAGCTATTAAGGATCTCATCGTTGCTGACATAAAGTCTTTTAGTGGAGCAGAAATGCCTATGGTCCAGCCTTCCCTGCTTTTTATCGGTTCATAAGCAAGAATTCTTTTCTCACCATTAATTTTAAATGTATCAAAACCACCTTTTCCCGATTTCATCTTCGCATGTAAATCCGACAATTCTTTAAGGCTGGAATCCGTCTTTGCCATTTTTTCTATGTTTTCATTATTTTTAATCGTATCTAAATCGACGTCAGCTATTGTATCACCTTCCGCGTCTATCATATATGCCTTTGAATTTTCACTAATATTAATTGAAGCCATAATATCATTCAAAAACGTTTCCTGTGGAATAAAATAAACAACGCCTACTACTTTGGTCCCTGGAATACCAGATTCCCAAAGGGGTGCCGCTATGACAATAGTAAGCTCGCCAGTTACTTTACTTACAAGGGGCTTAGAGATAAAAGCTTTACCATCCATACCCTTTTGGTAGTACTCTCTGTCGCTATAATCTTTGCCATCAAAGATACTCTTTCCAGTTGTATCTAAAATGTTTCCTCTTTGAAATCCATAAGTTTTAACCTTTTGATCTATCAAACTTTTCTTGTCTGTAATTGGTGTTTCTGGATTAGCAAATCTCGCAACACTTCCTGCCTCAATAGCAATATTCTGGTATGAAACCAATTCTTTTGAAACGCGGTCTGATGCAAGCGTAGTAGATTCCTGCATAACCTGTTCTAATAAACTAACTGTACTATTATAATTTAGAAAAATAGAAGTTCCTCCTACTATAACCAGAGAGACTGAAACTAAAAGTATAATTGCTGTAAGTATTTTTGATTTGATAGTATTCATATAGGCTACCTCCACCATGTAAAAAAACTAATTAATATTTGTTTACAATACCATAACCTGGAGATTTCTACAACATTTTTCGACATTATAATCTATATTATTTTAATATCCGACAAATAGATTTTACTTATACAAAAAAACGGTATAGCTATATAGCTATACCGTAGTTCTTATACTACCTAATTATCCATTGATTTTAGGCTGAGCACTCTTCTTATCCTCTTTAATCAACTCTGAAAAAGAGGTTGCAAGACCTGCTATTCCCTGAATGTCTGAAGGAATAATAATCTTCGTTGCCCTTCCATCTGCTGCCGCTACAAAAGCTTCTAAACTCTTTATAGCAAGAACTTCCTTAGTTGGAGCGGATTCAACTATCATTTTGATACCATCCGCTGTGGCCTTCTGTACCATAAGAATTGATTCTGATTCAGCCTCTGCTGCTCGAATAACTGACTGCTTCTGAGCTTCTGCCTCAAGAATTACCGCTTCTTTATGACCTTCTGCAATAAGGATAGCTGAGTTCTTTTCACCCTCTGCACGAATAATAGCTTCTCTTCTTTCTCTTTCTGCTCTCATCTGCTTTTCCATGGCAACTTGAATATCTTTTGGCGGAGTAATGTTCTTTACTTCCACACGGTTAATTTTGATTCCCCATGCGTCTGTAGCTTCATCAAGTACCACTCTTATTTTCCCATTTATATGTTCACGACTGGTAAGCGTACCATCCAGTTCAAGTTCACCAATAATATTTCTAAGCGTAGTAGCCGTTAAATTTTCAATAGCTGCCATTGGATTTTCAACACCATAAGCATAAAGCTTTGAATCTGTTATTTGAAAATATATAACTGTATCAATCTCCATAGTTACATTATCTTTTGTGATAACTGGCTGAGGTGGGAAATCAATAACGTGTTCCTTTAGGGATACCTTTCTTGAAATCTTATCAATAAGAGGTATTTTAAAATGAAGACCTACCTGCCAAGTAGCATTGTATGCACCCAATCTTTCCACCACATAGGCTTTAGCCTGAGGTACAACTCTAATATTAGTAACCAGTAAAAGAATAATAATTAATAATAATAATAATCCTCCAATATAACCAAACATGCTTTTTCCTCCCTAATCTAACCCTTTTATTTTTTTTCAGCATTTTGCGCCGGTACGACTACAAGCTTTACGCCTTCAATGCTGCGAACTATTACCTTTAAATCCTTGTCCATTATCAGTTCTCGATTTTCAGCAATAGCAGTCCATTCTTTACCTTGAATTTTCACTTGCCCTGTAGAAAATGGTTCGATAGTTTCTGTAACAAACCCAATTTTTCCAATTAAAGCATCCGAATTTGTCTTTTCAACTGCAACATTTAATTTTCTCTGTGCAATAGGTCTTGTAAAGTACAATAAAACTATTGACACAATTAAAAACAACGCAAACTGTACTCCCAGCGGAGCACCAACCATGGCCACTAATGCAGCTACTACAGCCCCACCACAAAACCAAATAGTAGTGAGTCCCATAGTTAAAGCTTCAATAACTCCAAATACTATAGCAACAACTACCCATATAACAGGCCAATTTCCTATAATAAATCCTGCTCCTGATTCTAATGACACATGTTTTCCCCCTTTCGATACAACGTTATGTTAATTATATCATAACTATATTAATAACTCCATCAAATCTTTTCCAGACAAACTAGTTATAAAATTATGATTTTCAGTAACAATAGCCTCTGCCAAATCCTGTTTACTTTCCTGAAGTTTTAATATTTTTTCTTCTATTGTTCCCTCTGCAATGATTTTATAAACCTGAAGCTTTTTCTGCTGCCCAATTCTATGTGCCCGGTCTGTTGCCTGATTTTGTGCTGCAATGTTCCACCATGGATCATAATGAATAACCACATCGGCAGCAGTTAAGTTTAATCCTGTACCTCCTGCTTTTAGAGAAATTAAAAACACTTTCGCATGCTCATCATTCTCCTGCAATTCTTCAGACTCATTATTAAAATCTTCCACTAATTGTGCACGTTTTTCTTTGGACGTACTTCCCGTAAGCTTGTAATATTCTATCTTTTTATTTTTTAGTTCTCCCTCTATAATTTCAAGCATAGAAGTAAACTGCGAAAAGACAAGCAATTTATGTCCTCCAGATATTGCTTCCTCTATAATTTCAATACAAGCATCCAACTTATTACTTCCCTGCTTGTAATCTTCATAGCATAAAGCTGGGTGACAGCAAATCTGCCTTAGCCTAGTCAATAGTGCTAGAATCGCAATCTTATTTGATTCGAATCCACCTTCCCTAATTTCTTTGCCAATTTCAAGTTTAGCTTTTGCAAGATTTGCCTTATATAATTTTTGTTGTTCCCCTTCCATCTTAGCATAAATAACAGTTTCTGTTTTTTCAGGAAGTTCCTTCAATACATTTCTCTTTAAACGTCTTAGCATAAAAGGAGCCACTTGTCGCCTCAGGGATTCCATCTTTTCTTCGTCCTTATCCCTCACTATAGCCATTTCATATTTTTCCTTAAACTTGTTATATGAAAACAAATATTGAGGCATAAGAAAATCAAAAATACTCCAAAGTTCACTTAATCGATTTTCAATAGGCGTTCCTGTCAATGCAAATCTCTGTTTGCTATTTATCAGTTTTACAGCTTTGGCATTTTGAGTAGAATAGTTTTTAATATATTGAGCTTCATCAATTATGCAATAATCAAACTGTATTTTCTGATAATGTTCTAAATCTCTCCTAAGCAAATCATAAGATGTTAATATGACAGTTTCACGTTTCGTCTCTTTTATCAGTTGCTTCCGCTCTCTTGCCGTGCCTATTATTGAGACTACACTAATGTCAGATGCAAATTTTTGAATTTCTCGTTCCCAATTTAAAACTAATGATGCTGGTGATATAACTAATGCAAGTCTCTTCTTTTCTTCATCTTTTATCTGATCACAAACATCACTCTCTTCCCCATTTATTAGGGACTCTCCAGCATCCTTCAGCAAAGTAATAATTTGTAGAGTTTTCCCCAGACCCATTTCATCTGCCAATATACCGCAAAAACCATATTGAGTCATAGTTTTCAGCCATTGAAAGCCCTCTTTTTGATAATCTCTTAATGTATCCGTTAATCCTGCTGGAATATCATAGTCACTATCCTCTATTGCACTCATACCTCTTATTAAGCTTTTAAAATGCCCATCTCTATCAAATTTTATACTTTTAGAATTTTTTAAAGTACTGTTTAAAAGTAATGCTTTGTATTTTGGGACTTCAAATGATCCCTTTTCTAAGTCACTCTTTAATATTCCAAAATCATCAACGAATGAAAGCAATTCTCCAAATTCCTTATCATTTAAATCTACAAAACCACCATCTTTCATTCTGTAATATTTCTTTTTCTGTCTATATTGTTCTAATGCTCCCATAAGTTCTGCTATGGGGAACTGATCTAAGTCAAAGTCTAATTTCAACAAGTCACTCTCAAGTTTTACCCCTACAGAAGCCTTTGGAAGAACGGCATTCCCAATTCTTCTATATTTTTCAGTAGTAAATACACTTCCAATTTTAGTAAGACCTTTAGTTACTACATTTACAAACTCATAGATTCTCTCGTCGTTACCTGAAAAATATAGAATTCCAGATTTCTTTTCATATCCATCAAAATACTTTGTAAGCAATATCCTCGCTCTGTCTTCTAAAACCAAGTCTCTGACTGTTCTAGCACCCTCTAAAGCTTTCTCCGTTTGTCCCCCTGCCCAAGATTCGAATACTTGTTCCTCTGACATAATATCAAAGACAACACCCTCACCATATTCACATAAAAGTTTCGATGTAATGGTATCACTGTTGGGACTGTCTAGATAAATCTTTATTTTACCTTTGTCTGGCATAAATTTTTCAAGAATTTCTCCTCCTGAAGAAATTTCAACATATTCCTGTACTTGTGATATGACATTAGCAAAAAAAGCATTCATATCTTTTTCTGCTATATAAATCTTCCCATCCCCTAAGTTTAAGATTTCCATAAAGTTCTTCATCTTTTCGGTAAATTCTCTGCTTGTCTGCCAAAGTTCAAAATTATCCGCTATATAAATATGGTCTTTACCTATGACAAAATCACACTCTGAACTTTTAATTAAATATTCATTCAATGAAGTCTGCTCAACAGAAATTCCAAGTTTTGGTGTATTTTCTGTTATTCTATATGAATTTTCACGTTTCCGTTTCCATCTGTCCTTCCCCTCACTGTAAGCATAGCGGCCCCTTAGATGCTCCTGTCCTGTAATGTTTATTTCCTGATCTTTTAAGATATTCATTAATATATCTAAGTTTTTAGGTCCTATCCTCATATTTCGTTTCGTATTATCATAGCCATAATTAGCATCAAAATAACTATCACTTCGATAGCTTTCAATCTCACTATATCTATCCATAATATATGAAACTAGTTGCTTAGAATAATCATCAAACATTGATAAATGATGAGTTAACACAAGTTCTTTTCCATAAGATACAGTTTCTTCCCTCTGCATGCTTTCGCAAAAACTCTTTATATTTTTAATTACATATTGTCTTTTTCTACCTACCGTAAATGACAATTCGACTATACTTCTGCCTATAGTAAGCTTAGGAATTAATTTAACAGGTTCCGCCTCATTAATAGAGGTCTCCACTGCTAAAATGTTCTTATGTGTATATAGATCGATCAGCCTTAAAGCATTTCTATCGGACAATATGTTTTTATTGTCTTCTTTTTTCCCAAAGCTTGATTGCGAGGTTTCCCTGCTATTTTCAGCATTTATCTCAATCAGTGTCCCAATGATGTGCTTACATGGTCCACTATTGCTCTGAAATGCAATACAATCACAATCATATTTAACAATTTCTCCAAAAGTATCACATATAATTTCAACATCATACAATTCGTTTCCACTTACTGTAGCGTAGTAGTGCTCTAAATTTGTAAATTCATCAAGGTATTTATTAATAACTTGAACTTTTCCATATTTATAATACTTGAGACCTTTTTCATAAGTATTAATATTTGGGGTTAGATTTTTTATTTTAATTAAATTCATTTAAAATTCCTTCTTTATTTTTTATGTAATCTAAAAAATAAATATATTATTATGAAATAAAAAAAGATTACCTATAACGTTTTATTATACTATAAGTAACCAATTTTATCACTAGTTATGAAATTATAATTTAAAATCCACAGCTATTTTTTGGTGCAGCAAACTTGTTTAAATCAATTTGTATCAAAATATATGTGATTAAGTTTAATCCAATAATATTCAAAATCAAATATAAAACCCCATTATCTTGAGAGCCGTCAGTTATACCTCTTTTCTGTTTTGCTATTTCTAATCTTCCACCCATTTTATAAGCCCAATACCATCCATATAGACCAAAAGTAATAATACTGAATATAAATGCAAGAATACCACAAGCACCCTTTTCTTCTGAAAGTCCTAACGCTTCATCCGTCATGCATATAAACCAATAGATTCCATAAATCCCAAGAGTAATAACTGTAAAAATTGCACTTAATGCCACATTTCTTTCTTTAACCATTTCTATGTCCCCTCTTTATTATTATTTACACTAAATTAATATGTTTTTAATTCTCTATATATTTGTATAAATTGTGCTTCCACTTCATTATGTGGAACTTCATTCTCATTTATAGAAATATGAATTTCAGGCTCTTTCTTAAAAAGCAATTCTCCATGTAATAACTTAAACTCATGATAAAGCATACAACTATCAATTTCTTTTAAGACCTTTGCAGCTGCTTCGTTTAGTGGAGCTACACCTAATGCTTTTAATACTGTAGCTTGTAAGGCATTTTCATAATCTTTATATGCATTCAACTGTATCTTCAGTGGTGTTATCACATCTCCTATATATGCTTCCGCAGCATCATGTAACAAGCAGTGAAGCTGAATTTTAGTAGAAAGACCTCTTTCTTTAGCCTCTAGTGCACAATTAATTGAATGCTGAGCCACAGAAAAAAATATTTTCAAATGGCCGTTTGCTCTACATATAAGTGATAAGGCGTGGGCCACATCACCAATTGTTATATCTTTCTCTACTGCCCTAGTAGGGTTAAATTTTCTTTTGTAATACGTTGTAACATAGCTTCTATCAAGATTTCCTTCAAACATTATTTATCCTCTTTTAGTCATCTTTTAAATTTTACATTATATCATATCACATTTATATAAAAATTAAAACCGTAACAACAAGAAAAAGTTTGCTAAATACTGAATCATCAATTTCAACAAACTTTTCTTGTTTTATCATTTATTTTTTATTTGGAGTTTTGTATTACCAAAGCATATTTATAAAACTTAAGCCTAGTTTTGCACCATATATAACTATTACCACACCACATACTATATTTATTACTCTTAAAACTTTATCTGTAATTTTAGCACTAAATAGAGAGATAATAGCTGATATTCCCATAAACCATAGACAAGAGGCTGATGCCACTCCCAATATAAAATCTAAATCCTGACCTCCAGGTAGTGTGGCTTTAAAAGCCCCTAACATCATACTTCCATCTATAAGCGCTTGTGGATTAAACCAAGTTACAACACAAGCTGTAGATATTACTTTCAAAATCGGTACATTAACATTTGTACTATTGTCCATAGTATCTTTAGCCCTTATCAGGCTTATCCCAATCATAATTACAATAATACTTCCAATTAGCAGCACTGCCATTTCCAGTAACCTTGACTGTTCCATTATTGCTCCAACACCAAAGAAACAAGCTAAAGCTAATGTAACATCAAAAAATATTACAATTAAAGCCGTCATAAAAACTCTCTTTCTTTTTTGAGTCAATGCCGTATTAATAACAAATAAGTTCTGTAACCCTATAGGTGCTACATATGCCAGCCCCATTGTTAACCCTTGCAAATAATAAATCATAACTACTCCTTCTTCCTTAGTAATATACCAACCAATTTGTTTTTTGTAATATTAATATATCTTTGTTTCATAGTTTTGTAACCATCCAACTATTGACTTTTTACCCAACCAAGTCTAAATTATTAGTATAAGTTATTAAAAAAGATATAATTAACCATGTAAAGGAGTTTTTAATGGCAGACTTTTTAAATATTGACTGGAAACCAGATAAGGCCTCAAAAGTGCCTATTTACAAGCAAATCTCTGAATATGTAAGTAGAAAAGTTTCATGCGGAGACTGGCTTGTTGGCAGTAAACTCCCATCACAACGTAAACTTTCTGAAATATTTCAGGTAAATAGAAGTACCGTAGTTGCTGCTATGGAGGAACTGACATCTTACGGTATGTTAGAAAGTGAACATGGTGGAGGTACAAAAATTGCCAGTAACACCTGGTCCCTTTTCATGTCTACGCCTCCCGATTGGAATAAGTACATCCATTCAGGACCCTTTAAATCTAATATGCCAACAATCCAGATTATAAACAAATTAGAATTTGACGACAAATACACTCGTTTAGGTACTGGTGAACTATGTCCCAATTTATTTCCCCATGACCTTATGAGTAAAGTATTTAAAAAACTGCCTTCCAAAATACCTTCTTTAAATTATCTGGGACCTCTAGGTCTTCCCGAACTTAGAAGAAGTTTGGCTGAAAGGCTTGCATTACAAGGAATTGATGCACCTGAGTCTTCTATAGTTATTACCTCTGGTGCACTGCAGGGCTTGCAATTAATTTCTGTATGTATGCTAAAACCCGGTTCAACAGTCTTTACAGAGGCTCCTACTTATTTGAAATCCCTTCAGGTATTTCAATCTGCTGGAATGCATTTATCCGGGGTTCCTATGGATAAAAACGGCATGATATATTGGCAGATAAATAAAGAAGTAAATCAGTCTCTATTATATACGATACCCACTCATCAAAACCCAACAGGAGTTATTATGTCTGAAGAACGCAGACGGGATTTATTTAATTTCTGTAGCAGAAACAGACTTCCAATGATAGAAGATGATGCTTATGGTGATTTATGGTATGATAAGATTCCTCCTAAACCAATTAAATCTATGGATAAGAACGGTATGATTTTATATTTGGGTACGGTTTCCAAAACTCTGGCTCCTGGTTTAAGAATCGGCTGGCTTGTTGGTCCAGAATCAGCAGTATACAGAATTGGAGATGTAAAAATGCAAGTCGATTATGGCGCAAGTTCCGTATCTCAATGGGCACTTACAGAGTTTCTGGATAATGGATATTACGACGAATACCTTATTTTTCTAAGAAAAGAACTGAAAGCCCGGCGTGATCTTGCTCTCTCTCTACTAGAAGAGTATTTTAAGGACTTGGCTGATTGGAACATGCCAGAAGGTGGTTTTTTTATCTGGCTTCGATTTAAAAACCATGTTTCTATTGATAAACTATTTCAGATGTCTTTAGAAAACAACATTTTATTGAATCCTGGAAATATCTACGATTTTTACGATAATAATGCTTTACGATTATCTTACGCATATGCAGAGCCAGATGATTTTAAAAAAGCTATTAAAACTCTAAGTGAAATAACGATTCGTTGTCAAAAAATAAAATAAGGGATATGTCAAAATAAATTAGTAGCATATAGGAACTCTCTTTTGTGCCTATAATGCTACTAATTTTATTGTTTTAAGACCGCCCTTATTTAGCTGCACTGCCATTTACTAGCCTTTATTCAAATTCTTTAATTCTATCTACTACACTTTTCTTTCTTGTTAAAAAATGATATGCAATAAGTGGTACACTGATACAAAGCAAAATCACCATACAATAGCTGCTTATAACAGGTATAAACGGAACTACAAATGGCACATGGAAATAATTTAAAGATTGATACAGAATATAAGTTACTCCCATACCCAAAGTAGACGTAATCAGTAAAGAAATTCCAGCAAAAATTACTCCCTCCCCAATTAGCATCTTCCTAATTTGTCTATCCGTCATTCCAATGCTTTCTAAAATAGATAATTCTAAAAGGCGGTTTTGGATATTGCTGATTACCGTATTAATGTAATTCATAAATCCAATCATGCCAAGAATGATTACAATCCCAATTCCAAACTTCATCATATGACCCTGGGAATGTCGTATATTTTCCATATCCGTAATTTTAGAATCAAAACTCACATCCTTTTCACAAGGGCTTTTCTGAATAATACTCTGCAGTTCCTGCTCTGTCGTTTCATCATATTCCTCCTGATACTGAATTGACAACCTTTGCATATAAGGCTCATTTATGATTTTCTTCATATATCTATCACTGACAATAATGTTTGGTGCCATGCCTATCACTTTAAACAGATAATGATCATCTGTAACTCCTGCAATTTTCAATTCCTGTGGTCTTTCCTTTCCCTCCTTAACGGAATAAAATTTTAATCTCTGGCCTACTATCTCTTTATCTTTGAGGGATAAATCATTTCGATATACAATGCAACATTTTCCTGCCATAAATTTTTTCTTATCTATCGGATGAGAAAGTTCTCCGTTTAGCTGATTAAATTCTTCTTCATCCAGTCCTGCCATAATAGAATAGAACTTTTCCGGATGATTTTTATATTGCTCCACACCATCTTCATAGGGATAAGACATCCACTTCTCATAAAATTCCCGCATCCATGTATCTGGGAAACCATCTTCCAATGGAACGACTATATCTTCCGTATAGAACTTATGTATCTGCTTTATTCCTGATGCCTGCCCTACTTTTTCCAGAAATTCCGCGTCAAAAATCTGGTCATACTGCGAAGGGTCATCCTTTGTAAGGGTATCATTTTCCAATACCAGATCAGCATCCATATAGCTAGATGCAATCGTTCTAGCACCCTGACTTTGAATTAATGTAATGATACACAAAAATATGCATGCACTTAAGGCGAGAGAAAGAATAACTATACTAGTTTTCTTTTTGTCTTTTCCTATATTCTGCAGAGCCATGCCCAAAATAACCCTTCCTTTTCTTGTTTTCCTGATGCTTTTACCATTTTTTCTTGCCGTATATCCCGTAGCCTCAATAGGCGAAATTTTACTTGCAATTTTTGTTGGCTTTTTACTTCCTACATAAATAGTAAAGCATATCAGCACAACTGCTGCCAGATATACCAAGGGTTGAAAAGATACTCCTATCACATCATTGCTGCGGATGCCCAATGTTTTTATAATTCTTGGAATGATAAAAAATGATGTTCCACTGCCTATCAAAATACCTATCACAAGTCCAATCCCACCAAGATAAAACATCTGTCGGAACAGCATAGCTTTAATCTGTTTCTCTGTCATTCCTACAGTCTGTAGCAGCCCATAATACCGAACATTATTAATAACGGAAAGGTATAGAATATTATAAATCAACAAATAAGCACTACATACAGTAATCAGCATTATTCCTATAATTCCAGCAATAATCAGTAAAGGCTGTTCCATTTCACTTGTAATAAAAAATCTCTGCTGCTTTTCCAAATGCAACTGGTTTTCAAATTTATTCTGTTGTTTTTCTGTCAGCAAAGGATGTTTAAACTCCAGATATAAAATACCGCATGTAACATCAGCTGTCTGATATCCTGTTGTTTTATAAAACGCATCGGATACATAGGCTTGTTCACTTCCTCCATAATCTTTGAAAATGCCACTAATTGTAAATGATTTGCTATGCTGTCCATTTTTGTCATGATAAGTAAGTACTAGTATAGAGCCTACATCCATCTGCTCATTTCCACACTCTTTTAATGTCGCCTTAGAAATCATCAGTTCCTCTTCTTTTTGCGGATACTTTCCTTTTATCCATTCCAAAGCAGGCTTTTTCTGCTTTTCCCAAAAATTCTTATCACACCAGATAAATTTTGTATTTAAGGTATTATCCACCCCATTACTATCCGCCCAAGAACAAATAACGGTAAGTCCTACTAGTGAAATCCTTTTATCTTCCCTGCACATCTGAATCTGCTTTTCAGTAGGAGCCATTACAACTGCATCATGCTTTGCTCCGTACATACGTATGTTTTGTCTCTCATTTGCCTGAAAATAGGAAGCTCCAAGCGTTAATACAGTAATAAGCATAAATGCAGCCAGAGCAACGGCAGTAATCATAACCACATTTCTTCTTCCATTTCCAGCCACTGATTTTCGAGCCATTTTAGAAATAATCTGCGAGTTATTATTTGTAAGCAAATCACTCACCTCCCAGCACAATCTGACCATCTTCAATCCGAACAATTCGATCTGCCAGCTGTGCAATATCTTCATCATGAGTAATTACTATCAAAGTTTGTTGAAATTTTTTTGCTGTTAAAATCATCAATCCCAAAACATCATGACTGGTGGCGCTATCCAGATTTCCAGTAGGCTCATCGGCTAAAACAATTGCTGGTTTTGTGGAAAGTGCCCTAGCAATTGCCACTCTCTGCTGCTGTCCTCCAGATAATGTCTTGGGCAACGCCTCCTGTTTCTCTTCCAGATGCAGCAATTGAATTAACATATTAATATATTCCTTGTCAACATGTCCTCCATCCAATTCTATAGGCAGTACGATATTCTCATACACATTCAAATCCGGAATTAAATTATAGCTTTGAAATACGAAACCTACCTTTCTCCTGCGAAAAATGGTCAACTGTTCTTTTTTTAAATTCTGCAGCCCTTTCCCATTAACAATGACCTCTCCATCAGTAGGCTCATCCAAACCTCCAAGCATATGGAGCAATGTTGATTTGCCGCTTCCTGATTTCCCAACAATTGCAACAAATTCTCCTTGTTTTACAGAAAAATCCACTCCGTCCAGAGCCTTTACCACATAGTTTTCTATTTTATAATATTTTTTTAATCCTATGGTTTTTACGATTTCTTCCATATTCATGTCCCTCCTTTTCTTCTGATAAATCCAGCCTACCATCAAAAAATCACAATCTAATCTCAGTTTTTCATTATCACAATCTTGTGATTCTTTTACCTGGGCAGATAAATCCGAAAATCGGAACCTTTTCCCTTCTCTGATTTTACTTCAATATATCCCTGCTGCCTTGTAATAATTTCTCTGGCAAGATATAATCCAATTCCTACACCTTCCTGCTCATGTACATCTTCTTCCCTGTAAAAACGCTGAAATACTTTTCCCTGATTTGCTTCTTCAATTCCTTTTCCATTATCACGAATACTAATTTTTATATAAAATTCCTGAGGGGCAACCGATAAATGAATCTTTCCTCCCCGTTCTGTATACTTGACCGCATTATCTAAAATATTAAAAATTGCTTCTTCTGTCCATTTTCTGTCATGACTAATAGCTAACTCTTTTGGGCAAGTAACAGAAACCTGTATTTTTTTCTTATCTGCTTTAGGCTGAAGTACTGCCAAAACATTTCCAATGGTTGCATAGACGCAGCACTGCTTTTTTTCTATGCTCAAAATACCAGTTTCCAACCGTGACATCTTTAACATTGTCTGAATTAAAAAGTCCAATTTCCTTACCTGTGCATCAACTAAATTGAAAAATTCTGCTTCCTTTTCTGGCTCATTTTTTCTATTTTCCAAAATCTCTATATACATTTTAATATTTGTAATAGGAGTTTTAGTTTGGTGTGAAATATCAGATACCAAAGACTGCATTTTATTCTTCTCTTGAAAGTTCTGCTGGCTATACCACCTTTGAATTTCATATAATCTTTTTAATTTTGTCTGCAGCCTGGAAAGTACATTTTCTCCAGTCTCATCAAAAAATATTTCTTCTTTTCCAAGAATCATCTCTTCAATACATTGATCCAATACATTTGTAAATTGGTAGATATCTTTCTTTAGTTTCCAGTTTTTTATAAGGCAAATACACATTATTATGAAAAAGCAAATGGTTAGTATCATCTGTATTTTACTCATTCCTTTTCACCTGCCCATTGATACCCCATTCCATAAACATTGGAAATATAAGTATGTTCTACGTCTTCAATCTTATTTCGCACTCTGTTAATGTTGACTGCTAATGCATGCTTGTCCATAAAAAGACTATCTGTGTCCCATACCTTTTCTATTAACATATCATGTGTCAACAATTGCCTTGGATTTGTCAGAAATATCTTCAATAATTTATGCTCCGTTGGTGTTAAATTTACTCTTTCCTGTCTTTTGCAAACATCCATATTTCCAAGGCTTACAGATAAAAATCCATCATCATAATCCGGTAGACTTTCCACATTTTCAAACCTTTTTAATATGACTGCAATCTTTTTTCTAAGAAGTACAACACTAAAAGGTTTTGTAACATAATCTTCTGCCCCTAAATCATATCCTTTTACTGCATCTTTTTCCAAATCTCTAGCTGTAAGAAAAATAATTGGTGCTTTTTCATTCTGTGCTTTTGCCCATTTGCAAAAATCAAATCCATCCCCATCTGGAAGATTGACATCCAAAACAACTAGGTCAATCTGCTTCTCACAATAAATATTTTTTCCTTCTTCCATATGAAAAGCAGACAATATCTGATATCCCTCTGCTTCCAAATCGTATTTTAACCCCTTATTTAAAACTTGGTCATCTTCTATAATTAAAATTGTATTCATAATATCACTCCTGCTTAAAATCTAATATTTATTATAAAATTCCTCCCTATAAAAAGCAAATCTTCAAATATCACAGTAATGAGATATTTGAAGATTTTAATAACAAAAGAAGCTGACCCACTAAAGGTTATCTACCTGTAATGAGACAGCTTCTTATTAACTTTTATCTTATTGCCTTATAAGCTAATCTTTCAATTAGAATATTCACAATCAATACGATTATTGCTGTGCCGGTTTTGGTAATCTAGCCGCAATAATATTCATTAAATCATCTGTGCATCTTAATGGTTCTACAAATGCAGTATCATTAACTAGTACAAATTCAGGATTAACTGGCTCTAAAGTTCCACCAAGAATTTCTCCCACTTCAGAATACTTATATCTTGGAAGGATATCTTCCATCTCAACTGAAATATCAAAAGTATCATCAAACCCAAATTCAACTTCATATACATGTGCGATTTCAGCAGCAATTTCCCAGTTAGTCAAATCAACACCTTCAAAAATAGTTGCTTCAACTGGCATTAATCTTCTTTCGGTATTCGTGAAAGTACCATCAACGCTTGTAAATCCTGTACCAGGAATGATTACATCCGCCTTAGCAGCAGTAGAGGTCATATAAATATCGCTTACCATTAAGAATTCAAGACCACTTAAATCCACTTCTGGATCCTCTCCAAAGATTAATAGTGCCTTAACCCCTTCAAGAGCTTCAGCTCCAGCTTTGATTCCAAGATCTACAATGCCCTGTGAATTATTCTTTGCTTTAACCTGAAGTATACCATCCCTAGGTGTTCCTATATGCCCTGAAAGAAGCGCAATATCCGCTATTAATGTAGCCGCCTCAGTAGTAACAAAGTTCTGCTGGAACACAATCATAGCTTTTTTTGCTTTACCATAAAGTTCAGCAACCTGTGCAGCTTCTTCAGAAACCTGTATATTCTTTAGATCTGCCGCAAAAGAATCAAATCCTTCAATCTTTGAAGTCTTTCCCATATCAAGCAGCGCCTTTGCTATGCCTTTCAGAATATTTGTATTATTTTCTGTATAAATAATCTTTTCAGCAAAATCAAATCCATGCTGCTTATATTCTACAGGATTAATTAAAACAACCTTAGCCCCATTCTTAGCTGCTTGTTTAATCTTCAGCTGAATAACAGGATTAAGAACAGTATCAAAACCAACTACTAGAATTACATCTGTTGAAAGTAATTCATTGATAGTGTTTGGAGAAGCATCCTGTCCGATTACTGGTGCAATACCACTGATTCTGTTATTAAAGCAAAGAGTTCTAGCTCCCATAACTTTAGCCATCTTCTTAATGGCATAAGCTTCTTCATTTGTGTATCTGTCAGAAATAGCAACTGCAACTGCATCTTTGCCATATCTTGCAGCGATAGCTTCAGCCTTCTTTGCAATAAGAACCATAGCCTCATGATAATCTGTTTCAACAAATCCCTCACCGTCTTTAATCATTGGTTCAAGAAGCTTATCTTCAAGCATTGTACAGTCAAAGCCCCACTTACCCTTACCACAAGCAAGTCCTTCATTAACAACGCCCTCAGTATTTGGATTTGCTTTAACAAGTAAATCACCATATGTTTCAATGTCTAAAGTACATCCAACTGAACAATATGCACAAGTGGATTCTGTACATTCAGTATTAAGAGGTACAGCTTTTGTCATAGTAGTTCTTTCCTGTAATGCTCCTGTTGGGCAAACGCTTACGCACTGACCGCAAGATACACAACCAGATTCAACAAGTGGTCTTTCAAGGGTTGGCTTAACAACTGTGTCAAATCCTCTATGAACAAGACCTAAAGCACCAATACCCATTACTTCATCGCAAACTCTTACACAAAGCCCACAAAGTATGCATTTATTTGGATCTCTTAAAATGAATGGGTGATTATCCTCAAATTCAATTTTGTTCTTATCTCCTGCAAATCTTTCAGGATGTACATTATACTCATTAGCGAAGTCTATCAGCTTACACTCAAAATAATCATGGCATCCACATTCAAGGCATCTTGAAGCATCGGCAATTGCCTGATCTTCATCATATCCAAACACAACCTCTGTAAAGTTGTCTTTTCTTTCGTCTGCTTCAAGCTGATCCATAGTTGGCCTGCAAAGTCTTTCTCTATCTTCAAAAGTCTTTTCATCAATATCGTCTCTTTCAACAGCGAAAGGTTTTTCATATTTAACTTCTTCGCCATTTAAATAAGCCCCTATTATTGCTGATGCCTTTCTTGCATCTGCAATAGCCTCAATCGCAATTGAAATCTTATCATTACCACAGTCACCACCAGCAAATACGCCTTCCATACTTGTCATGAAAGTATCTTTATCATAAGCGATGGCCTTCTTTCTAGTCTTATCAACATTAAATTGAGCTGCATCTACAGCCTGACCAATCGCAAGAATAGCCGTATCGATATCCAGAGTTTCAGTTTTTCCTTCCACCGGTTTTGGAGCTCTTCTTCCCGATGCATCGGGTTCTCCAAGTTCCATCACCTGAAGTATAACCTGCTTAACTCTCCCATCTTCTCCAGCTACAAACTCAATCGGATTAGTTAAGTTTTTAAAGATTACGCCCTCTTCTTCTCCTTCAATAATTTCAATTCTGTCAGCAGGCATTTCATCTTTTGTTCTTCTATAAATGTTATAAACCTTCTTAGCACCAAGCCTTACTGCCGTTCTGCATGCATCCATAGCGGTATTACCACCACCAACGATTGCTACACTATCGCCAAGCTTGATTTCTTCGTTTCTAACCACTTTTCTTAAGAAATCAATACCACCAATAACACCAGGTAAATCTTCACCTTCACATCCAACACCTGTTGAAACCCAAGCACCTATGCCAAGAAGCACTGCATCATAATCCGTTCTGATTGTTTCAAATGGAATGTCCACACCAACTTTAGTGTTAGGAACCAATTCTACACCCATCTTTTCAATCATGAAAATTTCTTCATCTAAAACTTCTTTAGGAAGCCTATATTCAGGAATACCATAACGAAGCATACCACCTAATTTAGGCATTGCTTCATAAATTGTAACATCATGGCCCTGTTGTCTTAAGAAGTAAGCTGCTGACAATCCCATAGGACCGCCACCAATAACAGCTACACTTTTCCCTGTTTCAGGTGCAATATCTGGCATAAAAGGATCTTCAGAAGCCATATCCTGATCCGCCGCAAATCGCTTTAGCCACTGAATGGAAATAGCGTTTTCTGGTCCATCAATCAGTTTTCTCCTGCACTTATCTTCACATGGGTGAGGACAGACTCTGCCTATAGCTCCAGGAAGTGGTATATTTTTCTTAATTAATTCAATAGCTGCCTCAAACTCACCATTGGCAATCAGCCCAACATATCCCTGACAATCTGTGCCTGCAGGACATGCAAGTGCACACGGAGGTCTGCAATCTCCTACATGATTTGAAATCAGTAATTCAAGATTTGTTTTTCTTGATTCTAATACTCTTTCCGTATTTGTTTTTATAACCATGTTTGGAGCAATTTCAGTCGCACAAGCCTTAACAAGCTTAGGATTTCCCTCAACCTCACAAACACAGATTCCACATGAACCATAAATTTCAGTTCTTTCATCAAAACATAGAGTTGGAATAAAAATATCATTTTCTTTTGCAACTTCCAAAATAGTCTGTCCCGGAACTGCATAAACTTCTTTTCCGTCAATGTTTAATCTAAACTTTTTCATATCTTTCTCCCCCTCCCTTAGTTTTTCTCTATAGCACCAAACTTACAAGTTTCCAGGCACTTTCCGCATTTAATACATATATCTCGGTCAATAACATGTTTGCCCTTCACTTCACCTGAAATAGCCACCACAGGACATTTCTTTGAACATAAAGTACATCCCTTGCAAGCATCAGTAATCGTAAATGTAAGTAATGGCTTACATGATTTAGCTGTGCACTTCTTATTGTAAATATGATCTTCATATTCATTTCTAAAATATTTAATCGTAGTAAGAACAGGATTTGGAGCAGTCTGTCCAAGTCCACACATGGAACCATCCTTGATCTTATATGCTAATTCTTCAAGAAGTTCGATATCTCCGTCCTTACCTTCTCCTCTTGTAATTCTTTCTAGGATTTCAAGCATTCTCTTAGTCCCTACACGGCAATAGTTACACTTACCGCAGGATTCTTTTCTTGTAAAGTCAAGAAAATATCTAGCCATATCAACCATGCAAGTATCTTCATCCATTACAATCATACCACCTGAGCCAACAATTGCCCCAGTCTTATTAATATCTTCATAAGTTACAGGGGTATCTATTAATTCTGCTGGAATACATCCACCTGATGGTCCTCCCATCTGAACAGCCTTAAACTTCTTATCCTGCTTTATTCCTTCTCCGATTCCATATATAACATCCTTAAGAGGGAGCCCCATAGGAACTTCTACAAGCCCTCCTTTTTTAATCTTACCTGCTAATGCAAAAACCTTGGTTCCTTTACTCTGCTCTGTACCCATAGCTCCAAAAGCAGCGCCACCATTTACTATAATCCATGCAACATTTGCAAAAGTTTCTACATTATTAATATTTGTAGGTTGCTGCCAGTATCCCTTTTGTGCTGGGAAAGGAGGCTTAAGTCTAGGCATACCCCTTTCTCCTTCAAGAGAAGCAATTAATGCAGTCTCTTCACCACATACGAAAGCACCTGCACCAGCCTTAATTCTTAAATCAAAGTCATAACCAGTTCCAAAAATATTTTTTCCTAAGTACCCTTTTTCTCTAGCCTGGGCCATGGCAATCTCCAGTCTATGTATAGCAAGTGGATATTCTGCACGACAATAAATGATACCTTCCGTAGCACCCATAGCAAATCCACCAATAATCATGCCTTCAATGAGTGAATGTGGGTCTCCTTCCAGAACAGATCTATCCATAAATGCACCTGGATCTCCTTCGTCAGCATTACAGACAATGTATTTGTTTTTCCCTGGGTTACCTTTTGCTGCATTCCACTTAAACCATGTAGGAAATCCAGCACCGCCTCTGCCTCGAAGACCTGAAATTTTAATTTCTTCAATTACTTCGTCTGGTGTCATGGAAGTAACAACCTTTTTTGTTGCCTCATATCCACCAACTTCAAGGTATTCTTCAATATTTTCAGGATCTATTAAACCACAGTTCCTAAGAACTACTCTTTTCTGTTTATCAATAAATTGCTTGTTGATATCTGAAATCGAATATTCTACAACCGGCGTTCCTCCCACCAAATGCTTTTCTACAATTTCAGCAACAATTTCAGGCTGAACTTTAACATATCTTGTCATATCACCATTGTCCTCATAAATATCAACAATTGGTTCCAAGTAACAAGTACCAACACAACCTGTGATTCCTACTTCAACGTCTAAATTCTTTGCCTTAATCTGATTTTTAAATTCATCTGCTGTTTTTTTAGCTCCAGTAGCTACACCACAACTCCCCTGTCCAACTATTACCTTCATCGTTACTCCCTCCTATGCTCTTGCTTTAATTTCAGCAAGGACTTCTTTAACACTGTCCTTAGTAAGATTGCCATAGGTTTCATCCCCTTCAGCACTCTTAACCATCATAACAGGTGCAAGTGAGCAACAACCTAAGCATGCTACATTATTTAACGTAAAAAGCCCGTCCTCTGTTGTTTCTCCATCATGAATACCTAAATATTCACTGACTGCCTCTTCTATAATATCTGCGCCGTTTACATGACATGCTGTACCCTTACAAAGCATAATTAGATATTGGCCAATGGGCTGTAATCTAAACTGTGCATAGAATGTTGCAACTCCGTAGATTTTGGCTGGTTTTATACCAGTCTGCTGTGAAATATAATTAATCGCATCTATGGATAAATATCCATAGATATCTTGTGCCTTCTGCAAGATTGTTATCAAGCTTCCAGGCACCTTACCATACTTTTTCAACACTGGAGCGAGCTCCTTAAAGTCGGCAGCAAAGTTTTGGTCTTGAAAACCACATTTTTCACACATAATAATCCTCCTACCTTTTTTATTGTCAAATATAACAAACTAGTTATAGTCTATTATACTTAAAAACAGCCCTAATAGCAACAGTAATTCAATCTTTAAAATTGTCAAAATTGTCAAAATCTAGCCCCTTTGAAGCTATTTTTTTATTAACAATGCTCTTGAAATCGACCTCCAATATAATAATACCTGCCAGCATTAACAGGGCACCTATATATGCCCTTGGCATTAATCTTTCGCCCGCAAAAAAGAATGCGGCAATAGCTGCAAATACAGGTTCAAGAGCAAATATCACGCCCACATGTGTGGCAGATGTATATTGTTGAGCTATGACCTGTACTATAAATGCAACCCCAGTGCAAAATATAGCCAAAAACAGCATAGCCGCCCATATGCTAGGCTTACTTGGCAATACAGGTATCTCTAAAACTATAGCTAAAACAAACATATACAAACCTGTAAATCCCAATTGATATACTCCTAATTGAAATGCATTAACTTCTTCTTTATGTACGGCTTTATCTACTATCATTAAATCTACCGCATAAATAAAAGCACACAATATACAAAGCACATCACCTAAAGCTGGCTTAAGCTGCTCATTTAAAGTCATTAATCCTATACCTATTAAACACATAATAAGAACAGCTATCAATTTTTTGTTTGGTGCTTCCTTCTTAATATAAAACGCTAATATGGGTGTAATAATTACAGTTAAAGCACATAAAAAACCTGCATTGGATAAACTGGTATACATAACACCATAAGTTACACTTATATAAACAAGGGCTAAAGCTAATCCAATCATTGCACTATATCTAAGCGTAGCCTTATTTACATTTTTCAACTTCGGAAAAGCTAATATAAGTGCAGCGAAAAACGCTATTAAAAATCGATATGCATTCAACGTAAGTGGTCCTATTTCCCCTAAACAAACATTCATCAATATATAGGATACACCCCAGCATAAAGTCACAAGCATAAGCATCAAATCTGCTTTTAAAGACTTAGACATTTGTATTTTTCCTCCTAAATCTGTGCTATAAATAGTTCAAGTGCTAAATTTTGTTCCAGTATACCTGTCTTTATACTTCGGTCTATCTCATAAACTTTAGTTAATATCTTTCTTAAGTTGTTAACTGAATATCTCCCAGCAAAGGACATGGCCTTTTTTATCCTAAACTCATGAATTTTTAATATGCCTTGTATTTGCTTTTGATTTTTTCCCTCTTCCAGCATCTCTTTCACTTCTAAAATGATTTCAAATTGTGAGGCAATTAGTGAAAGAATCATATACAGATTTTCACCTGCACTTAGCAGGGAATTCAACAAAATATATGCCTCATCTTTCCGTCCTATACTTATAGCATCAAGCATAGCGAATACACTTGTCTCAAGATTCCCTGAAACTGTAGCCAGCACATCAGATAATAATATTTCTTCGCCCTCACTATATGCAATTATTTTACGAATATCATTTTCAAGATTATATAATGTATAATTTGCTTCTTTATGAAAATATCCACTGCTTTGTACAAATTCATTTATAATGGAAGGTTTTGTTACTTTCTCTGCTGACCTGAATCTTTTTTCTACAAATGATTTTAAAGCTTTTTCACTTAAAGCCTCAAAATCATATGCCTGTCCGTTCTCGTTTATGGCCTTGAAAAGCCTCTTTCTTTTGTCTGCATTATTTGCAGTAATAAGCAGTATACATCCTTCTGGTACATGTTTCATATAATCAGCCAGTTCGCTCTCCTGATTTTCTGAAAAGCCCTTCATCTTTGTTCCTTCGAGCAATGTAAAATCTTTTACAATCACTATCCTTTTTTCAGACATCATTGTAAAAGTTTCACAAGCTTCTTTTATGGCATCTATGGTTATTTTTTCTCCCTCAAGCACGGATAGATCCAATTCCTTGCATGCAGGATTAATATATTTATCAACAATTTGCTCACACGACCAATTTACAAGATATTGCTCTCGTCCAAAAAGTGCAGCAACCGGTCCTACTTTATCTGCCTTTAAGTCTTTAGCTATCGTTTGAAAAGCATGTTCCTTTTCTGTCTGCTTATACTGATACGTCATTATCATATCTCCCAAAATCAAATACAAATTCTATTGCTAAATTACATAAATATAGAAAAATTCTTAATATATCATTATATCACTTTTAAGTATTAAATCATAGTGCGTATTTGAACCTTTCCATCTTTCTTAATCTCTACTCCCACTGCACCCTGAATATCATTTCTATAAACAAAAGCCCCTGCATTTTCTATTCTCTCCAAAGTTTTCTTATCAGGATGTCCATAGGTGTTCTTCCCTACTTGAACAACTGCTATCTTAGGTTTCACTGCCTCTAAAAACTCCTGCGAGCTTCCATATTTACTACCATGATGAGCAACCTTTAAAATGTCAGTGTTCAAGCACTTATCTGAATTGTCCGCTAAAATATTCATTTCACCATTCGTATCTATATCACCTGTCATGATTACAGAAACTCCTTTAAACATTATTTTCATAACCAGACATGTGGCATTTTCATCCTTTTCGTTCTCCATCATCTGGCTATACTCTTCAAAGGACTTTTTACTTGGATATAGCACCTTAATTTCTAAATCCTTTCCTATTTGCACGCTTTGTCCTTTTGTTAAATAAACAAAATGCTCTGCTGATACTCCTACTCGCTCCTCTACCTTATCTGAAATCAATGAATTCCCCTCATATATTCCTACTTTTTTTACAGGCAGTTCTTTTGATAATGAACAAAGTCCTCCCACGTGATCAGTATGTAAATGGGTTATAATAGCCATATCAATTTCTTTGACTCCATTTTTCAAAAGAAATGGAAGCAATAATTTTTTACCTACATCATACTGGCTGCTGCCCCCGCTATCTATTAATACATTCTGTCCCTCAGGTGTCTTTATTAATAAACAGTCACCTTGTCCAACATCAACGAAAGTAAGCTGAACATGTTCAAATCCGTCTTTAAGGGAATTACCCAAGATAAAAGTTACACATATTATTGTTATCCCAAATCTAAAAATTTGTTTGTAATGCTTTCTCTGCCACATAATTCTAAAAGATTCTGATGATATAAAAAATAAAGTGCCATAATAAAGAAGTACAGTCCATAGCGGAGGACTTATTACATACTTATACGAAAGATTATCTATAAAAGCCAAATCATTTATAAGAAGCAGCAGTTTTGAGAAAAATTCTACTACTACTCCAGTAATTTGAAAACCAGAATTTACAACAGTAGTGACCATGCCCAAATCTGGCAAGCTTGCAGCAATAGTCGAAAAAAGTAATAATAACATTCCCAATGGAATTAACAACCCGGCTATAAATATTACAGGAATATTTGCTAAAAAAGCACTAAATGAAAAGTAATTAAATGCAAACGCTGAAATAGGCGCCATACCTGCCTGTATAACAAGGATGGGCGTTATACTTTTATCACATATTCTTTGCGCAGCAGGCAATATAACTGCCAATGTAAATATGGCTAAAAAAGATAATTGAAATCCTAAATTTATAAGAGACAAAGGATTAAAACATAGCATTACCGACATAGTTATGACCCCTGATGTAAACATATCATATCTGCAATTCATATATTTTGAAAATATATGTAAAGTGATCATCAATACTGCTCTCATAACTGAAGGAGAAAAATTAGCTAAAGAAGCATAAAAAAATAGTATCATTACACTTATTATATAAAACTTTATTTTTTTCCTTCCTCCTAAAATAGCATTAACGCAAACATATAATGCCCCTATATGAAGTCCGCTCACTGCCAATACATGACATATGCCATTTTTTTGAAAGGATTCATAAAGTTCTTCTGACAATCCGCTATTATCTCCAAAAATCATACCCATTAACAAGCCTGCTAATTGTTCATCAAATAAACGGTATATATTGCACTTAAAGATGTACTTCATTTCAGATAAATAATTAAGATAATGGTTATTTGTTTTGCTAGACACTTGAATATTCTCAGCCATCACAGACATAATCGTTGATATTCCTTTTGTCTTTAAATACATCTTATAGTCAAAGGTTTTAGGATTTCTTCTTGCCGTAGGTAATTCTATAAAACCTATTGTTTGTATAATGTTTCCCTGTAATTTATAATATTCAGGACATGGACCATACATGTTGACTAGGATTTTTTCTTTACTAGGTAAGTTTCCAAAACCATCAAGGTTCTTTACTACAACTATTATCTTATGATTTTCTTCATCCTTCTCTGCCACAGAAATTACTTTTCCTTGGATCTTTAAATACTCCCCTTGATTTTTTTCTAAAATCCCTATTTTATTTGACTGATAACTATATTGCACGGCTCCAAATATTCCTACTGTAAAAGCAATAAAAAACAGACATAGATATTTCTTGTTCCATCTAAGTCTGTGAGTTTTATAAAAATGCATACTAACTATCATTGCAATTATACTACAAGCAGCAATGATTAAAATGATAAACTGATTTAATCTTAAAAACAATTCCATTGCCATACCTAATATGTAGGCACCGCAAATAAAAACAGCTGGCCTTCTCAAAGTAAAAACCCCCAAGTAAAGCCATTATTTATAATCCCTAAACTATTTTACCATATATTTACATTTAATCAATATTAATTATTATTTTTCTGCATTACTTATAGCTGGAATTGTTCTATGGCCAAGCCCGACTACAACTTCATTTAAATACATCATGCCTATACTCATAAATATACATACAGTAACATGTTCGTCACTTCTGCATATGGCTATTTTGCCGCCACCATTTAGTCCTACTGCTTTGGCAATAATTTGTGTCTGGGCTTCCCGAGCAGCTCCAGCAACAGCGCCATCTTGTACATGCTCTTCTTTTATTATACCTGCTTTTCTAGCTATAAATATTGATCTCTCGATGACAATATGCGTAGCATTTATAATATCACCACCAATATCCACAGCTGCTGCTTTAATATTTTTCTGAGCAAGTTCCTCAATCATTTTTTCTTCTTCTGATCTATTTGGTGTAATAGCTAATGCTATAGCTGCTCTTGCCACGTCTATACTATCATACATTTTGTTTTCCTCCTTAGGTTAATCCCTGTTATATTATTTTGCCATAAATATCTAATGATGTCAGCAAAAACGTTAAAAATGTCAATAATAAATTATAAACAAATTATTAAGAATTTACTTAGATTTATAAATTCTTTTGCCTTTTATTCTATCTATGCTATAATATAATAGAGTTTTTGTATGATAAGGCAGGTGATATTTTGTCAGACGAATTTAAAAATAAAAATGAAACCAATGAGGATAAATTAAGAAAAATAGATGAATTCTTTAACCAATTTGAAGAAAAAACCAATGATAATTCTACAAATGTTGAAGAGTTTCTTTCAAGATTTAACGAAATGGAAAAGCAACAACAAGAAGA
Organism: uncultured Aminipila sp.; assembly: GCA_963524205.1. Lineage (GTDB taxonomy): Bacteria > Bacillota > Clostridia > Peptostreptococcales > Anaerovoracaceae > Aminipila. The sequence continues at coordinate 48,004 of CAURED010000007.1, read as the reverse complement.
GAAATCAGAAATTGAGGCTAGACGAAAAACTCGAATGGATAGACTTAACGAGAAAAAAACTAAAACCAAAAAAGAGTTTTCACTTAAGCGTTCAACCTCAACTGTACTTGATGACGAGGAAAACATTATGGAAAAGAATACAGGTGTTAATAAAAAGAAACACAAACATAAGCTTAATCCTAAAAAATTTATTTTATTTTTGGCAGGATTAGGATTATTGGGAGGCATAGTTTTAAGTGCCTTAATAATTTCGATTGTAATTAAGGCTCCTGAAATTGATCCTAACAACATCTATTCACTTTTAAGTGAAAGTTCAACCCTTTATGATGATCAGGGAAATGTAATTGATAATTTAACTTCATTCTCTGCTGAAGGTACTAGAACAAATGTAGAATATAGCGAACTCCCTCAGAACTTAGTGGATGCTTTTGTGGCTCTTGAAGATAAGACCTTCTGGGATCATCACGGGTTTAATTTTGTACGTATACTTGGAGCTGTTAAGGATAGTTTTAGTACTGGTAAAATTAGCGGAACCAGTACCATTACACAACAGCTAGCTAGAAATTTATACTTATCCGAAACAAAATCAGAACGCTCTTTAACACGAAAAATTAAAGAGGCATATTATACTATATTATTGGAAAAGCATTTAACAAAAGAAGAAATTATAGAAGCATACCTTAATACAATATATCTGGGTTATAATTCTTATGGTGTACAGGCTGCTTCACAAGCATACTTTTCAAAAGATGTTAGTGATTTAGATTTGTTAGAATGTGCTTCGTTAGCAACGCTTCCGCAAGCTCCAGATTCTTATGCACTTATTAAGAAAATATATCCTGAAAATATTACCAATCCTGATGATAGTGATATTTTGTTAAAGGGTAATGACTTTTATTATGTGTACAATGATATATCCGAAAGTAGAAGAGAAAATTGTTTAAAATTTATGAATGAGCAAGGATTTATTACCGATTCAGAACGTTCTGATGCATTAGCAACCAATTTAAAGGATCATTTGAAGCCAAGCTCTGGTTCTACATCTGAAATTTCTTCATACTTTGCAGATTATGTTGTTGAACAGGTAGTAAATTCTCTTGTAAATGAAGCTGGAAAATCCGAAGAGGAAGCAAACCAGATGATTTATACAGGTGGTTTGAAAATATATACAACTATGAATTCGGATATGCAGCATATTGCCGAAAAAGAATTTTCAAATAACCGCAATTTCCCTGGGGTCGCTAACCTTAAAAAAGATAAAAGCGGAAATATTATAAGCGATTCAGGAAATATCATGTTGTATAATTACAATACTTATTTTCAGTCGAATGGTAACTTTATACTTAATTCAGATGAATACAAAAAAAATTCAGATAATTCACTTACTATCTACAAAGGAAAAAGATTAACTATTTGCAACGTCGAATACCAAGGTAAAGTTGACTATAATCTTGAATTTAAAAACATGTATACTATTGAAGATGGCGTCTTTTATAGCATAGGCGGTGGAGTAGTATCTATTCCCGCTAAATACAAAACAAGAGATAACGATGGTAATTTAATTATATCTAGCGATTTATTTACTGATATGCCAGGTGTATTTAAATCTACATCAAAGGGTTTAGCAATATCCAGCGACTACTACACGATGAAGCAAAAAGTTGTTCAGCCACAATCCGCTATGGTCATTTCAGACCCATCTACCGGTTCCATTAAAGCTATGTTAGGTGGCAGAAATACGGTTGGGAGGCTATTACACAACAGAGCGATAAGTACCAGACAACCGGGTTCATCAATTAAACCTATAGCAGTTTATGGTCCTGCTCTTCAGGCTTCTGTTGACGCTTTGAATAGTGGCACCACTCTGAAATTTAGCGATAGTGCTGGTGTTTCAAAACTATTTGGTGACTACTTTACTGCTGCCAGCGTTATTGATGATACACCGCTTATCATTCAGGGAAAACAATGGCCTAAAAACTGGTATTCAGGTTATAAAGGGTTACATACAATGAGAACTTCATTGGAACAATCCATAAACGTAAATGCCGTAAGAATTTTCCAGCAGTTAGGTGTTCAAAAGAGTTTATCCTTCCTAAAGAAAGTAGGGGTTTCCAGTGTTGTAGAATCTGGTCAGGCTAATGATTTAAATGCTGCTGCACTCGCTCTTGGTGGTATGACAGAAGGTATTTCTCCTCTTGAAATGTCTGCTGCCTACAGCACTTTCGTAAATGATGGAAAATATTCAGAACCAATGGCCTTTACAAAGGTTTCAAATAGCCGGGACGAGGTTATATTAGAAAATACTCCGCAAACCAAACAGGTAATAGATCCAGGTGTAGCTTTTATCATGCGCGATATGCTTAGAAGTGTCGTAACACATGGAATAGGATCCAAAGCCGCTATTTCAAATCAGCCTGCTGCTGGTAAAACCGGTACTACCACTGATAATTATGATGCTTGGTTTGTTGGTTTTACACCTCAGTATTCTGCTGCTGTTTGGATTGGAAACGATATTAACATTGAACTAAGTCAGGGAAGTACGGCTGCTGCAAGACTTTGGAGCAATATCATGGGTAAGGTATGTGCAAAGATTCCAGCTGGAAGTTATAATTCGAAACCAAGTAACGTTATCAGCGTTACTATTGATACGATAAGTGGTAAGTTACCTTCTTCACTAAGTTCACTGGATCCTAGAGGAACCGTCCGCTCAGAGTATTTTATTAAAGGAACAGAACCAAAGACTACCGATAATGTTCATACCTACGTAACCGTATGTTCAGAAACAGGATATCTGGCAACACCATCTTGTCCTTCAACCAGAAAAGTATTGGGAGTGAAACGTCCTTACACGATAAGTTCATCTGTTGGCGATATAGGGTATGAAGTACCACATAGTTATTGTCCGGTTCACAATCCGGATCCTGGAAAGTACCCGGTAAGTTCTAGTGGAAAAACAAATTATAATTTTAACGGTGTTCAACCAACACCAGATAACACTGGAACTAATCCTGAAAACCCTGGTGATAACACCAACGGAAATAATGGTAATAACGGAAGTAATAATACTACTCCACCTGCTAATGGTACATCTCCAGGAAATGGAGAAAATAATAATACAGATGAGAATGGTAACAGTACAATCCCAGATTGGCTGCTTCCACACTAATACAATTTTAAATTAAAAATAGTAACACAAAAAACCGGCTCTCTCATGAGCCGGTTTTATTGTTACTAATATTTATATTTTATTTACAATCATAAATAATTGGTAAATTTCGAATCTGAGGGTCAGAAATTGAATTCATAACCTCATAGCAATGATTTTGAAGGAAATTATCTATACCTCTAACAATTTCCTGTCGATTTAATTCTTCCCTAATCTTAATACATACATCTTCTATTATATTTACTTTTTTTATGGTATTTTCAGGGGTATCCGAAAGAAGTACCAGCTTCTCTAACAGCGCTTTTACTTCTCCTAAAACAAGTAGGTTATTCATGCCTCTAAACATCCATTTATAAAATGGCATGTACTTTCTGTTTAGCAGGTAAACTGCTGAAACGGCTGCCTGTATAAATTCACTGCATGCCAGATAAGCAGCCGCAAACTCTCCTCTTTTCATACAGCGCTCATAATTATATTGACCTGCTTGCGACATTACCGCCATTCTGGCAACAATTTTCTTTAGGAAAATATCCTTTGGGTAAAATTTAAGTAATTCATTTCTAATAGAAGTAAATTCCCCTAAAGAATCTGAAAAGACTTTTCCATTTGAAACCGTACATAAACTATTTTCAGGAATAAACATCCATTCCACATTATTTTTAGGAATTCCTGAGCAGCCAATATATTTTTTATAAAACTCATTTATATTAAAAACTCCAATTCTGCCTCTTCCCTCCATAGTTTCTAATCGATATTTATTTTCAAAAGCCTTTGGCAGATTTTCATATGCATGCTGCATTTGAGGACCTATAGCCTTAAATACTTCTTCTGGAAGCCAAATACAGAATCCTGGTCCAAAATCATGATCTTCTGAGAGATCATCATCAAAACCTAAACATTCAGAGCCTTCACCTACAAGGCCAACAGCAGTATATTTCTCATATTCTGGAAATTGATTGTGTATCATACTTCTACCATAAGCTTCATAGTAAGCCTTTGATAATTCAAGTCCTGTCGTCCTCATATTTTACTAATCCTTTCTTCAAGTTCTGTGGCTATGGCTTCATACTCATTTCTTTTTGATGGATTACCCATCACTTCATAAACCTGTGCAAGATTTCTGCAAGTTGATGCATAAGATATATTTTCACCATAGTTATTTTTAATCATTTCCAAAGCTTGTTCAAAATATCTGATACATAAAATATAATTACCTGTATAATAATATAATTCACCCATGGCACTTAACGTTGCTGCATAATGTGGATTCGGCTTTCCCTGTTGACTTTTAAAAATCTGCTCTGCTGTAAATAAATTGCGTTCTGCTTCATCATATCTTTTTTGCTTCAAATATATACATGCTAAAGATGTATATGTAGTAGCCTTCTCAATAGGGAATTCAGGTAACATTTCTATTATTCTTAATGATTTTTCTGCATTTAACTGTGCCTTATCTAATTCTTGTAATTCATCGTATACATGACTTATATTGTTATATAATGCTGCCAATCTATAATCATTACTTAACCCAGCTTTTTCAAATATTTCAGCTGCCTGTTCATATAGTTTTAGAGCTTCCATATTATTTTTAGAAGCTGCATATACACTAGCCAGATTTAAAAGGGTTGTTCCATGTTGTTCTGTATTTTCTAATTTTAACAACTTAATTGCCTGTACTGCTATAGAATAGGCATTCCTTCCCTCCTCAAATCTGCTTGTTACTCTGTATATTCCACCTAATTCATTTGCAATAGCAAGTATAGCTGGAATATTACCCTCTTTTTGAGATTTTTCCATCCATTCTAAAACAAATGCCTCAGCTTTCTTTATATCACCTGTTTTAAAAATTAAATCTAATTCTCTAAAAAATATATTTAAATCCATATCATCATCCAATCTATTTATAAAACTTACAGCTTATTTTCTGCATCTTGTATAGAACTATATCCATACATTTTTACCATTGTATCCTGCACGATCATAGCAAGATTTTTTCCTGCCGCCCTATTTGATCTGACATAATCTAAATAAAGTTTCAAAGTATCCTTTGAATAAGTCTTCATTTCACCCTTTGCATAAGTTTCTACAGATGTAAATCCAGTAGCATCCCCTTTAGCTTCAATTGGTCTGCCTGAATTGCTAAGTCTTGGAAATTTAGATGCAATCTCTTTTTCGCAGTCAACCATATACCATGTAATTTCCTCTATTATATTCATAGCATCTAAATCAATAGCTGGCAAATGTGGCTCTAGTTCTTGTTTATAATACTGTGGATTTGTAAACTCCATCATAAAAGCATACTTTTCCATAACTAAATTTCTGCCTTGTTTAATTGCCTCTTCTATATCCTTTGCATAACTCTTTATCATTAGATCATTCCATGCACTATATTGACTGAACCTCATTATATGGAAAGTTACCCAATCATCCTGGCAACTAGCTCTGCCACCTATATTGTCAACTTTTTGGAACATTTCCCATTCATTTTTAATTACTCCTTCTACAACGGTTAATCTTTCTTCCTCATCTTTAAATCCAAACATCATACTTCCCTCAATTCAAAATCTTTTTTATAGTTATATAGTACCACTATCTGTTAATTTTGTAACTAAAATAATCTTTACAAAAAATAGAAAATCTGCCCTTGCTTATATGAAGAAGCAATGGCAGAAATGACTATATTATTTTAAAGCTTATCTTATAGATTTGGGGTTAAATATAACAGCTATAATATATCCAAATACTATTGCTACAGTGACTCCTGCTGCGGTATCTTTTACTGCACCAGTTAATGCTGCCAGAAATCCATCTTTTGCGCCCTCCATGGCTCCCTTTGCCAATGAATATCCAAATCCAGGGAGTGGTACTGTTGCACCATTTCCTGCTAAATCAACTAATGGCTGATATAAATTCAGCCCTTGTAATACTGCTCCTGAAACAACAAAAATAACTAATACCCTAGGGGCAGTTAACTTAGTTGTATCAAGTAAAATCTGACCAATAACACATATTATCCCACCAATCAAAAAACAATATAAATATTCCATAATAACCCCCCTTTCTAACAGGTTTCAATGCACACTGCATGAGCAATTCCTGGTATAGATTCGCCTTGTCCCGGACTAATTGTAGATAATAAGGCCCCAGTGGAGATCAAAAGTACTCTTTTAAGTTCTCCCTTTTTCATTCTTTTATATATATATCCTGTAAAAACACTTGCAGAGCATCCACAACCACTTCCACCTGCATGGGTATCCTGCTCTTTTTCATAAATCATTGCACCACAGTCATCATAACAATTTATTAAATCCTTCGTAGGTATCCCGGCATCTGCTAACAAGTCTATAGCTATTTGCTTCCCAATATGTCCTAAATCTCCGCTTAGAACCATATCATAATCAGATAGTTTTCTCCCCGTATCTTCTAGATGATTAAGCACAGTATCTACAAAAGCAGGTGCCATAGCTGCCCCCATTTGATTTGCATCCTTAAGTCCTGTATCAATAATTTTTCCCAAGGTTCCATGAGTAATGACTACTGTTTTCTCGGTAACGGGATTTCCTTTACTATTATCTATAATCATAGGTTTTAGCTCTTCCGTTATTTGATTGCTATTGCTCTCAAGCAAAATTGCTCCCGCCGCGGTAGCTGTCCACTGTGCTGAAGGTGGTCTCTGATTACCGTGTTCAAGCGGCATTCTAAACTGCCTTTCAGCCGTGCAGTAATGACTGGAGGCTCCCGTAATTATATTACTTCCGTATCCCCCATCTATTAAAACACTTCCCATTAATAAGCTTTCAGCCATAGTTGAACAAGCCCCATATAGACCTATAAATGGGATTTGCATATCACGAGCCATAAAAGCTGACGACATTAATTGATTTAATAAATCACCAGTAAGTATAGCATCTATTTCGGACTGATTTTTCCCTCCCCTGGTCATCGCCATTTTTACAGCTTCTTTTAACATTTTACTTTCTGATTTTTCCCATGTTTTTTCTCCAAAAGTATCTTCCTCTAACACCATGTCAAACCAAGTTCCCAATGGTCCTTGTCCTTCTTTAACTCCTACTACAGCGCCACCGCTTGCAATAATGGGCCTATTGGAGAAAACCAAAGTCTGCTTTCCCATCTTATTATTCGCTTTGTTTAAAGTCATAGCTTAACCTCTCCTTAAAAAAATCTCTCAACTACCCAATAAATCATTCCTATAATCGTAGCTGCGCTTATACCACACACAAGCACTGGACCCGCCAAACTAAAAAGTTTCGCACCTGTACCTAAAACTAAACCTTCTTTTTTAAATTCAATAGCTGGTGCAACCATAGAATTTGCAAACCCCGTAATTGGCACAATCACCCCTGCTCCAGCGAATTTCGCAATAGAATCAAATACACCTATTCCTGTTAAAAGCTGAGCTGTACATACTAAAATAATAGTTACAAAGCTTCCCGCTGTATCTTTATTCATACCATTTGCAATAAAAGAATTACTTAAGAAAAGAGCTATAAGACAAATAATTCCTCCTGATAAAAAAGCTCTTACACAATTTGCAAAATATTTTGGTTTAGGCGTAAATTGGTCTGCATATTTTTCATAAGCTTTTGCTGCCTTTTTCTTTTGCTCTTCTTTATTCTCCATATATATCTCCCTTCAATCTGTCCTACAATTCTGTTATAGTATTTCCCATATTTTTTAATTTACACATAGATACGTATTCCATATTCTTTTGTATTTTATTAATGGTCTTTTGTTGTCATCAAAATGACAGACTGGAGATGACAGATTATATCATAATTTTTATTAAATTTATGATATAATGTTTCTCATAATTAATACAGTTTTTCTGTACTATAACATTCAAGGAGATTTTAAATAATGGATAAAAAAAATATTGTTTTAGCATCATCATCACCTAGGCGTATTGAAATAATGCATCAGAATGGCATATATCCAAATATAATGCCCGCCGATGTTGATGAAACCATTCCCCAAGGAGCAGAGATGCAGGATGCTGTTATGTATCTTGCATTAAAGAAAGCCTTATTTGTTGAAGAAAAAGTTTTAGAATCAAATCACAATAATCCTGTTATTATCGCCGCTGACACTATGGTTTATAAAGATAAAGTTATTGGTAAGCCAAAAGACAGACAGGATGCTTACGATATTCTGTGGAATTTAAAAGGAGAAGCTCATTATGTAGCAACAGGTGTATGCATATTACAGGCAGACACCCCCATAAGACATTGTTTTTGTGAAGTAACAAAAGTTTTCTTTAGAGATTATACAGAAAAAGAGATAAATGCATATTTAGATACACCAGAGCCTTATGATAAAGCAGGTGCATATGCTATTCAAGGAACTTTTGGCAAATATGTAGATTATATTGAAGGAGATTTAAATAATGTAATTGGATTCCCATGGAATAGAATAGAAATGGAATACAACAAAATTTTTAAATAAAAATAGTGTATCAAATTAAAATTGTAAGTTCCTTTACGAACTATAAGTAATCGCATCAGCTGGACATTTAGAAGCACACACTTTACAATTTACACATTTTTCTTCATTAATAATATAATACTCTTTGCCTCTTAAAATTGCTCCAAATTCGCAATTTCGTTTACAGCTGCCACAACCTATACATTTTTTTCCATCAATATGTGCGACCCCTTTTTTTTGAATGTTGTTTCCTTCAGAAATCATATTTACACTTCCTTTCATAAGTTAATAACTGTAATAAATATTATATACCCATACAAATGGATAATAATCTATCTTGTTAAAAAAATCCGGCAGAAACCTGCCGGATTTTTTATTTTAATATTATAAAAATCTCAAAGCTTATTTTGTTGAAGCATCATAAAGAGCTTCAGCATTGTCCCATTCAGCCATGATTTCAGGGATTACCTTATAAAGGTCTCCACAAATTGCATAGTCAGCAACTTCCATCATAGGAGCATCTGCATCCTTGTTGATAGCAACAATGATGTCAGAAGTCTGCATACCAGCTAAATGCTGAATAGCTCCTGAAATACCACAAGCAAAGTAAATTTTAGGCTTTACAGTTGTACCAGTCTGGCCAACCTGATGTGAATGATCAATCCATCCAGCATCAACGCAAGCTCTTGATGAACCAACAACTCCGCCAACTTTATCAGCGAACTTCTTCATAAGATCGAAACCAGAAGCATCACCAATACCTCTACCTGCAGAACAGATAATATCTGCATCAGTTAATGATACCATTTCCTTAGCTGACTTAACAATTTCAATGATAGTAGTCTTAATATCAGCAGCTGTAAGTGCTGGCTTGAATACTACTAATTCACCCTTAGCGCCTTCAACCTTTTCTCTCTTCTGCATTACTCCAGGTCTTACAGTTGACATCTGAGGTCTAGTTCTAGGACAAATAATTGTAGCCATTAGGTTACCACCAAAAGCAGGACGAGTCTGCTTGATTCCTGTTGAAGGATCAGTAGGGTCTAATGTTGATGTATCTAATGTAGTGTTCTTCTTAGCGAATTCAATGTAGCTTGATACTTTAACGTCAAGTCTTGTACAGTCAGCTGTTAGACCTGTGTTACATCTAGCTGCTACTCTTGGAGCTAAGTCTCTACCAATATGAGTTGCACCATAAAGTACGATTTCAGGCTTATATTCGTGAATAGCATCTGTGATAACCTTAGTATAAGCATCAGTTGTGAAATTCTTTAGAAGAGGATCTTCAATAAGAATTACTTCATCAGCACCATAAGCATAACATTCGTCAGCTAAGTTACCAATTCCATCACCAATTAGAACAGCACAAACTTTTGTATCTTCGCTGATTTCCTTAGCAAGTCTGTAACCTTCACCAATTAATTCAAGAGCTACGTTCATTAACTTTCCGTCTCTCTGTTCAGCGAATACCCAAATATTCTTATACGCACTTAAATCTACAACTTCATCGCTACCAGTGTTTTCAATAGCATTGAATGGGCACTTTGCGATACAAGCTTTACAAGCTGTACACTTTTCATTAATTACAGCTAGCTTACCTTCCATATCAATAGCATTGAATGGACATGCTTTTACACAAAGCTGGCAACCTTTACATTTATCTTTAATTACTTGAATAGCCATTATAAAATTCCTCCTCCTTCTTAGATTACATGCTTACCTTTTAGGTTAACTAAAAGCTTCTTTGCAATATCATTATTTGTGTCACCTTCAATAGTAACACCCTTGCCCTTTGGAGCAGGAGTAAATGATCTGAATACGTTTGTAGGAGAAGCTTCAAGACCAACCTTAGTTAAATCTACTTCGATATCCTTTGCGTTCCAAACCTTCATTTCCTTATTCTTAGCTCCGAAGATGCCAGCCATTGACATGTATCTAGGAACGTTAAGTTCTTTAATAGTAGTAAGCATGCAAGGAGTCTGAAGTTTGATTATTTCATAACCATCTTCTAACTGTCTCTTAACAGTGATATCCTTCATGTTCTTATCCATTTTAAATTCTTCTACATAAGTTACCTGAGGTATTCCTAATTTTTCAGCAAGCTGAGGTCCTACCTGAGCAGTATCTCCATCGATAGCCTGACGACCAGCGAAGATAAGATCAAATGCTCCAACCTTCTTAACTGCTGCTTCAAGAGTGTTTGAAGTAGCCCATGTATCAGAACCACCAACAGCTCTGTCAGATACTAGGATACCTTCATCAGCTCCCTTAGCTAAACATTCCATTAATAAGTCATTAGCCTGTGGAGGTCCCATAGTGATAACTGTAATATGTGTATCAGGATACTGATCCTTAATTTTTAATGCTTCTTCTAAAGCGTTAGCATCATCATGATTTAAAATGCTAGGTACGCCGTCTCTGATAAGAGTTCCTGTCTTAGGGTTAATCTTAATAACGTTTGTATCAGGAACCTGCTTTGCGCATACGATAATTTTAAATGCCATTTCTATTTCCTCCTTCTTCTTTATTTACCAAATACTGATGCAGCGATTACGATCTTCTGAACTTCAGATGTTCCTTCATAGATCTCAGTGATCTTAGCGTCTCTCATCATTCTTTCAACTGGGTAGTCCTTAGTGTAACCATAACCACCGTGTAACTGAACAGCCTTAGTTGTTACGTACATAGCAGTTTCTGCAGCAAATAACTTAGCCATAGCAGACTTAGGACCATAATTAAGATGTTTGTCCTTCATATCTGCTGCTTGGTAAATTAGAAGTCTTGAAGCTTCGATACGAGTTCTCATGTCAGCAATTTCAAACTGAAGAGCTTCCATCTGAGAAAGCTTCTTACCAAACTGTTTTCTAGCCTTCATGTATTCAACTGTAACATCAAATGCTCCCTGTGCAATACCTAATGCCTGTGAAGCGATACCAATACGACCGCCATCAAGAGTTGACATAGCAACCTTAAATCCGTCACCAACGCCACCTAACATTCTGTCAGCAGGAATTCTGCAATTCTGCATAATAAGTTCTGTAGTTGAAGATGCGCAGATACCCATCTTATCTTCAGTCTTACCAATTGAGAAACCTTCGTCGCTCTTTTCTATGATAAATGCAGAAATACCGCCTCTAGTTCCCTTTGATTTATCAGTCATAGCCATTATTACAAAAGTTTCAGCATATCCACCATTTGTAATAAATACTTTAGCTCCATTTAGGATATAATCGTCGCCATCTTTTACGGCTCTTGTCTGCTGTCCAGCAGCATCTGTACCTGCATTTGGTTCAGTTAAACCGAAAGCTCCTAATTTCTTTCCTGATAATAAATCAGGTAAATACTTTTTCTTCTGTTCTTCTGTTCCCCATGCAAAAATAGGCCAGCAGCAAAGTGATGTATGAGCTGAACAGATAACACCTGTTGATGCACATACTCTTGACAATTCTTCTACTGTGATAGCGTATGAGATGTGGTCTCCACCAGCTCCACCATATTCAGTAGAAAATGGAATACCTAGCAGACCATACTTTGCCATTTTTTCAACAGTCTCAACCGGAAATCTATGCTCCTGATCAATGTCAGCAGCCAACGGTTCAACTTCATTAACAGCAAACTCTCTTACCATTTTTCTTACAAATTCTTGTTCTTTCGTTAGTTGAAAGTTCATGTAAATGCCTCCTTAAATTATAATAATGGCGCACTTTAATATGTAAAAGTGACCTTTTGTTCGCTTATGTACTTTAGTTTTATACTTTTTATCATAAGCTTATGTTAGTTAAATATATAACAGCATATACTATACATTTAACACCACTTCATCTATATTTGCAAGCACTTTTTAGCATATTTCATGGGTTTTATATAAAATTATTTCTTTTTGTGTAATAATCAGATTATTCTGACAAATTCTAACAAAAAAACAAGGCAAGATTTAACTTTGCCCTGTTAATATAATTATTTTTCGCACCCTAAACGAATATTTTCCAATACTCTTTTTTCTATACGAGATACTTGTACTTGTGATATGCCTAATAAATTAGCTATTTGCTGCTGAGTCATATCCTTAAAATACCTTAACACTATAATTTTTCTTTCCTTTTCTTCAAGTTTTCCTATAATGCTTTTTAAGTATATAACATCTACAATATTCTCCTCAGCCGATTCAAACTTATCACTTTTTTCAGAGCTATATTGCCGTGCACTTTCAGGATCATCAATACTTTGCAGATTACACAAAGCATCATCTGCCTCCATAATTTCTAACAATCTTTCTATAGGCATTTCCATTTCAGCGGCCAGTTCGCTTAACTTAGGCGGCGTGCCTTTTTTATAATAGTATTCATCTCTAGCCTGCTTCATGTGTTTTATGTCCATTTTTATTTGTCGGCTTACTTTTATTCTTCCATCATCCCTAATATATCTTTTTATTTCTCCTAAAATCATAGGCACAGCATAGGTAGAAAACATTACATCGTATGTAGAGTTAAAACGATCTATGGACTTAAGTAAGCCCATATAACCTATTTGAATTAAATCTTCCAGTTCATATCCTGATCCTACATATTTTAACGCTAAACTTTTCACTAGTCCCGTATTTTGTGAAACCAAAAGCTCTCTAGCTGCTTCATCGCCTAACTTCGCTTTTTCTATTAAGGCATATGTATCTTCCTTTTTTATTGCAGTATAATTATAACTCATACCCTGCATCCAACTTCTTTATCATCAAAACCTTTGTTCCTTCTCCAAGTTTTGATGTAACCTCTACATGATCAGTAAAACTTTCCATTACAGTAAACCCCATGCCTGCCCGTTCCTCAGGACTTCCTGTTGTAAATAACGGTTCTCTGGCTTTTTCAATATCTTCTATGCCAACTCCATTATCTTGAACTGATATCACTATTTTTCTATTCTCATCATAACTGCATTCCACCGTTACGATGCCTGTGTTTTCACTTTTATATCCATGTATAATAGCATTGCTTACCGCCTCTGATACACTGGTTTTTATTTCTGCTATTTCTTCAATTGTAGGATCAAGTTCAGAAAAGAATCCTGCTACTGCAGTTCTTGCGAAGCTTTCATTCACAGACAGGCTTAAAAATTCTATTTTTATCTTATTTACCATTGCCTGACACCTCCATCTGTTCATCTATAAATTGGAACTTTTCCAGTGCTTCATTAAGACTTTCACAGCAACCCATTATTGTAAAAATACCTGCCATCTCCAAAATAAGTTTTACATATTTAGAGCATCCAATTATAAGAATTTCTCCTCCCTTTTCTTTTACTTTGTTGTATCTCCCCATCACAACTCCTATCCCAGAGCTGTCCATAAATTCAACTTTTGAAAAGTCCATAATAAGATGTTTACTTTTAAACGCCTCAATGGTTCTATCAATTTCCTCTCTAGCTTGCGTGGCCTGGTGATGATCCAGGTCCCCTACAATATTGACTATTAAAACATCGTCCTTCATTTGAAAATCCAAATAAGTCTGCATTACAAAACCCCCTCACACTCTGCAAGCATTTCCAACACTTTCATTATATTACTTGTGGGAAGACTTGTCCTTAAGAGAATAAGGGGGTTTAATTCTATTTTTGTCGAAACTAATCTTGAGGAAATATATTTACAGTTTCTTTTGAAGCTACAGCCGTTTCAATAAGTGTTTCCACATCAATACGGCTTTCTGATTCTAATATTCTTTCAAGCTTAGGCTTTGTTGTTGGATGCTTAGGTAGGAATACAGTACAACAATCTTCATAAGGCTGAATAGATGTCTCAAAAGTACCAATTTCCTGCGCTTTTGCCATAATATCAACTTTATCCATAGCAATAAGTGGTCTCATAACAGGCATCTTTACGGAAGCATCAGTAACTACAATTGCTTCTGCAGTCTGGCTTGCTACCTGTCCTAAATTTTCTCCTGTAATAAGCATTGTGCAGCCTTTTTCCTGTGCCACGCGTTCTGCAATCCTCATCATAAAACGACGTACTAAAATAGTAGTTTCTTCTTCTGGGCAATGTTGTACAATTTCCTCCTGAATCGGTAGTAGATTTATAACATGCATCTTAAATCTGCCACAATAAGTTGCTACAATGCTTGCTAATTCTTCTACCTTTTCCTGTGCTCTTTCACTCGTATAAGGATAGGAATGAAAATGCACAGCTTCAATCATCATGCCTCGCTTAGCCATCATCCATGCTGCCACCGGTGAATCTATACCTCCTGACAGTAAAACCATTCCCTTGCCATTTGTGCCTAATGGCAGACCTCCAAAGCCAGATATTTTCTGTTCATAAATATAAGATTTTTCTCTTCGTACGTCAACAAATAGCAAACATTCTGGATTGTGTACATCTACTTTAAGTACTTTACATCCAATTAAAATCTTTGCTCCAATAATTCTGCCTATTTCTGGTGATTGAATCGGAAATGTTTTATCTGCACGCTTGGCTTCTACTTTAAAAGTCTGAACACCTTTTTCTTCAATAAGTTCAAGCATTACCTTAACTGCCGCCTCACCTATTTTATCAATATCTGTTTCTACTTCCACCGCAGGGCTGATAGAAGCAACTCCAAAAACTTTTGAGATTTGTCCGACAATTTCCCCTTTGGGAAGATTTTTATCTGTTCTAACGAAAATTAAGCCTTCATGTCTTTTAACCTCGACCCCGTCATACTTCTTTAGCATTTTCTTAATTCTTTCAACAAGCATTCTTTCAAAATATGGCTTATTTAAACCCTTGAGAGCTACTTCACCACATCTTACTATAAATATATTTCTATCATCAGTCATATATATTATTCCTTTCTATGCAATCATTTTCTATTTTATCTATCTAAAACTACCTAGTTTTCTAAACTTGGCAACCGCCGTTTTTAATTTTTCCAAAACATATTCCATTTCCTGTACTGTATTAAATTCACTAAAACTAAATCTAATTGCTCCTTCAATCTCCTTATCATTCAAGCCCATAGCTTTAAGCACATGACTCTGACCTTTCTTATTAGAAGAACATGCAGAACCTGTAGACACATAAATATCAGCCTGTTCAAGTGTATGTAGCAGAACTTCACCTCTTGTTCCTAAGAACGATATATTTAGCACAGAAGGACTGCACATTCCGCTTTCCCAATTTAAGCTATCGGTTTCTGAACTATTAATTTTTATATCCTTAATCTCAGTTTTAATACCTTCCAGCAAATAGTTTCTTACCTTAGACATATTCTTCATACGATTGTCAAAATTACCATTTGCTATTTTTGCGGCTAAACCAAATCCAACTATAGCTGGAACATTTTCTGTACCGGATCTCATATGTTTCTCTTGACCGCCTCCAATTAAATAAGGCTCTATCATAAGTCCCTTTCTTATATACAAAGCACCTATCCCTTTAGGTCCATGTATTTTGTGACCGCTGACAGAAATCATATCCACACCATTGGATATAACTGGAAGCTTTCCAAAAGCTTGTACACCATCTGTATGAAAAAGAATGTCTGTACCATTGGCTTTGTTATACTCATTTTTAATCTGCACAATTTCCCTTATTGGTTCAATAGTGCCAACCTCATTGTTCACTCCCATTGCTGAAACAAGTATAGTATCTTCTGTGAGCGCCCTTTGCAATGCCTGGATATCCACTAATCCCTTCTCATCAACATCTAAATATTCTACGGAAAATCCATGATTTTCTAGTCTATTGGTTGTTTCTAAAATTGCCGGATGCTCTACTGCTGTGGTAATAATTTTATTACCACGTCTTTTTCTGGCTGACATTGCACCAATCAATGCAGTGTTGTCTGCCTCCGTTCCTCCTGATGTAAAAGTTATCTCATCATCACGAACATTCATAGCTCCTGCCACATTTTTTCTGGCTAATTTTATGGCCTTTTCGGCTGTAATTCCAAGCCTATGCAATGAAGACGGATTACCAAAATCTTCTCTCATATATTCAATTATTTTATCCGTTACAGCGTCATACTGTTTAGTCGTTGCGCTGTTATCTAAATATACAAACATTATATATAAACCTCTCAAATCTAAAATGCATACCAATCAATTGAAAATTCGCATTCGTATTAGTATATCATATTAGGTAATTATGTTCATCCATTTTTTACTGTAATATCTTTTATAGCAAATTATTGTTTTCACTAAATCACTTATAGCAACTAATGCAACAACCCAATAAAGCGGTAAATTTAGGACAAGTACACTAAAAAAAGCTATAGAAAGCTGTATAGCAACATTGCAAGACAAATCTACTACAAGGCTGTATAAAGTGTCTCCTCCTGCTCTTAAGATACCACATATAAGAACATATGCAAGCATTTTAGGAGTTGTTGTAAATGCCCATGCAATCATTACTAATATAAGTAAATGTGTTGTTTCACTGTTAAAATGATATATCGCCGCTATAGGTCTGCTTAAAGTAATTAAAAGTATGGTTACCGTTATGTTTAGTCCCCAGGTTATTTTCATTGCCATACCGCCAAATTTAAAAGCGGATTCGGTATCTGCTTTTCCTAATGACTCTCCTATTATAACTGCTGTTGCATTACCCAATCCAAAATAAACCGCTTGGGATAAATTGGCCACTACTTCTGCTATCTGAATAACAGCTAATGCTGTGGCACCAAGCATACCGTAAGCGACAAAGGTCAGGGAAGTTACTGCTGCCCAGCCTCCTTCAGTAAATACCACCGGCACTGCAGTTTTCATTACGTTTTTAAACATAATTTTATCAAAAGAAAAAAGTTCTTTGAAATTTCCGTGAAAAGGGTGTTCCTTATGAATATAAATATATATTACAAAACTAATAAGTTCCACAATTCTTGCTATAACAGTAGCTATAGCCGCACCTTTTACCCCCATAACCGGCATGCCAAAGTTTCCATATATTAAACAGTAATTCAAAATTGTATTTATAGCGATAGCAACTCCATTTATAATGGTGGCTGCTTTTAATTTCTGAATTGCTCTTGAATTATATACCATTACAAATGTTATACTCATCAAAATATAAGAAAAGCATACCGTTCTAAGATATTCAGCACCTAATGCAATAACTTCTTTATCTCTTGAAAATATCCATATAAGATTTGGTGCAAACAATATAGCTATTATAAAAGTAACTATAGCTAATGAAAGGCCTACCACATAATCTATTCCTATAACCTTTTTTATGTTTGCTATATCTCTTGTTCCCCAGTATTGCGCGACATACACTGCTGCGCCACTATAAAATCCAAAGCATAACATACTAAATATAAAGAATATCTGGTTTGCAGAACCTACTGCCGCAAGTTCTTTTTCTCCTACTCTGCCTATCATTAATATATCTATCATGTTAAGTCCGATGCTTATAACATTTTGTATTACAACGGGTACTGCCACCAACCACATTTTTTTATAAAAAGATTCGTTATGATTCAACTTTTGCCCAATATTTTCATTGTTAAAATATTTTTCCAAATTATCACCTTTATGTATTTTATTGTTAAAAGACCCTGCAGTAAAATCTGCAGGGTCTAAGTTTTGTAACTAATTATTTTGCGTAATCAATGGCTCTTGTTTCTCGAAGAACATTAACCTTTATCTGACCAGGATATTCAAGTTCACTTTCAATCTTCTTAGATATTTCTCGTGCCAAGAATACAATTTCCTCATCCTTAATCTCATCTGGTTTAGCCACTATTCTAATTTCTCGGCCTGCTTGTATAGCATAAGCCTTTTCAACTCCAGGAGTTGTTGTTGCAATTTCCTCAAGCTTCTGAAGCCTCTTAATATAGGATTCAAGAGTTTCTCTTCTTGCTCCAGGTCTTGCCGCTGAAAGTGCATCAGCTGCTGCAATAAGAACAGCTTCAAGACTCTTTGGCTCATAATCTCCGTGATGAGCTGCCATACCGTTAACAACTGCCTCAGATTCCTTATACTTTCTAAGGACATCGATACCGATGTCAACATGAGTACCTTCAACTTCATGGTCAAGAGCTTTACCAATATCATGTAACAAACCTGCTCTTTTTGCAAGTTTAGAATCCAGACCAAGTTCACTTGCCATTAAGCCTGCTAAATGTGCAACTTCAATGGAGTGATTAAGAACATTCTGACCATAAGATGTTCTATACTTCAATCTACCTAATAATTTTATAAGTTCTGGATGGAAATTGTGAATGCCAATTTCAAAAGTTGCTTGTTCTCCAGCCTCTTTAATAATAGCATTAACTTCTTTCTCAGCCTTCTCTACCATTTCCTCAATTCTAGCTGGATGAATTCTTCCATCTACAATCAATTTTTCCAGTGCAATTCTTGCAATTTCTCTCTTAACTGGATCAAAACCTGATAAAATAACAGCTTCTGGTGTATCATCAATAATTAGGTCAATTCCAGTTAAAGTTTCAATAGCTCGGATATTTCTACCTTCTCTACCAATGATTCTTCCCTTCATTTCATCATTTGGTAATGCTACTACAGAAACTGTACTTTCAGCCACATGGTCAGCCGCACATCTCTGAATAGCTCCAGTAATAATTTCCTTTGCTTTCTTATCCGCTTCATCTTTAGCCTTTGACTCGATATCTTTAATCATCACGGATGCTTCAACTCTGATATCCTTTTCTACGTTAGCAAGTAATATCGCTTTTGCATCCTCAACAGTGTACCCTGAAATTCTTTCAAGCTCTTTTATCTGCTTTTCAATAAATCCATCTAGTTCTTTCTGTTTGTCAATTAATGATTGTTCTTTTTGTGTAATGCTTTCTTCTTTTTTCTCCAGATTATCTATTTTTCTATCTAGGGTTTCCTCTTTTTGAATTAATCTTTTTTCTGATCTCTGAATTTCTGCTCTTCTTTCTCGAACTTCACGCTCGATTTCATTTCTCATTTTGTGAGCTTCTTCTTTGGCTTCTATAGTGATTTCCTTCTTGATAGTTTCAGATTTATTCTCAGCATCAAGAATCAGATTTCTTGCTTTCTGTTCAGCACTTCCAATGGCTTTCTCTCCAACAGTTTTTCTGACTATATATCCAACCAATAACCCAAGGGCTAAGGCAATAAACCCAACCAGTACATTAATCAGTATGTCTGTAATATAAAACACCTCCTCTTATTATCATATATATCATTCAATACATAACTCCAACTTGTCCTTATTTTGCATATTTACACAAAATTAAGACAAAAACATAATCCGAATAAATCACTCGAATTTACAAAAATTATGCTGCGGCAATGCCAACAGCGAAATAAATCTTTGCATTACTATTAATTAATTATTGATATAATTACACAATACTATTATAATGTTTAAAGCAACTCAATGTCAAGATTAATGAAAGGCAAACTATGAAGTATTTTTGGAATTTATTTAAGAATATAGACAAAATTTTACTATTTTTACCCTTATGTTTTGCTGCTATCAGTATTGTTATGATTAGCAGCACTGCCTCAGAGGGACATTTTGTTTTTGACAAGTATGTAAAAATGCAGCTTGTAGCCTATTTTTTAGGTTTTATCGCTATTGGTTTCATACTCCTTATTGATTATAAGGTGTTTGAAAATTGGGAAAGGCCACTATATATTGGCTCTGTAATGGTATTGTTAACTGTATATATTCCTGGCTTAGGTGTTGAGCAATACGGTTCCCGGGCTTGGATTAATTTAGGAATTATGAATTTCCAGCCTTCAGAAATTGTTAAAATTACTTTTGTCATACTCCTGGCCTTATATTTTTCTCGTAAGCATGATAACTTATGGAATTATAAAGGGGTGATTATGTCTGCTCTTTATGCCTCACCATTTATTGTTATTGTATTAAAAGAAGATTTAGGTGGCGCAATCGTACTTTGCTTTATCTGGCTGGCAATGGTTTTTTATGCAGGAATCGATTATCGAATATTAGGTAAATTTACATGTATTTTTACCATTTCTCTTCCTCTTGTATACAGATTTATGGCTTCCCACCAAAAAGAAAGAATTGATGCATTTCTGCACCCTACCAATCTTGGTCTTGGAGGAAATTATCAGGTATGGCAGTCCAAAGTTGCCATTGGTTCAGGTGGTTTTCTAGGTAAAGGACTATTTCAAGGTACTCAAAAAGAACTGAAATTTTTACCTGTACAGAAATCTGACTTTATCTACTCTGTAATCGTTGAAGAGTTGGGCATGATTGGTGGCGCTATTATAATAGCACTGTACACCTTGTTTTTATACAGAATTGCTAAAATCGCCAACAATGCAAAAGAAAATTTTGGTGCACTTATAGCCGTTGGATTCATTGGAATGTTTGGATTCCAAGTTTTTGAGAACATAGCCATGACCATGGGAATCATGCCCGTTACTGGTATCACTCTTCCCTTTATAAGTTATGGTGGTTCATCAGTACTTGCAAATATGATTGCTTTAGGACTCATACTAAATGTTGGAATAAGAAGTAAATTAATTAATTTCTAAAATAAAAAGATTTATACATTGTAAAAAAATACAGGGCTCAGTGAACCCTGTATTTTTTAATTTTTATTATTCTTCTGTACTAATAATTCGCTCAACTATATTATTAAAGTTTTCTTCTATGTATGTTCCTTTTTTTAGTACCACTGGGATGCCATTATTAGCAGCAATATGAATATTGTCATCATACTGGATGATTCCAGCCATAGGTGGTTTTAAAATATCATTTATCTCACTAATATTTGGTACAACACCCAAGCTCATTAAATCAGCTTTTACTTTATTTACGATATACATTCTTTCTTTTATCCCCAGCTCTCGTAAAGTTTTATCTAATGTATCCGCATCTCTTACTGCTACATGTTCAGGAGCCGTAATTATTACACCTAAATCAGCCCCTGCAGCCGCAAGCTTTAGACCTTCACCAATACCTGCTGGTGCATCAATCAGAATATAATCAAATCTTTCTTTTAGCTTTTCACAAAGTATTTTCATATGTAAAGGGGTCAAATCCCCCTTGTCTCTATGGTGGGCAGCGGAAATCAAATATAACTCTTTAAACCTTCGATCTCGTATTAGCGCCTGCTTTATTCTACAAAGTCCTGTCAAGGCATCAGCTATATCATAGACAACTTTATTTTCAAGGCCCAAGCACAAATCAAGATTGCGTAGTCCCATATCCATATCGATCAGAACTACTTTATATCCCTTCTGTGCTAATGCGGCACCAGCATTTGTAGTAAAAACAGTTTTTCCTACACCGCCCTTCCCAGATGCTATCAAAATAACTTTGCCCATATTGTATTGCCTCCTAGTTTATTGTATTGTTGTATTTAAATTAAAATCCTCGTAAGTCTTGTCTAATTGCAAATACTTGCCTATAACTTCACGAGCTACTGGAGCAGCATATCCAGCTGTACCCCCTTGAACAATCATAACAGCCACGGCAATTTTAGGATTATCCGCAGGTGCCATTGTTAAAACCCAAGCAAAGTTATCATAATTACTCTTATAAGCATCTATTTTTTCATAATCAACAGTACCATTACTTAAATTAATCACTGCCTGTCTTACCGCTCCGTCTTTAGTTCTATAAGTGTCAGGCTCTTTTTTCATAAGACGTTTCATCTCCGTTTCTACTTGTTCCCATGAAAGCCTTGAATTTATTTGTCTTAAATGTTTTTGAATATATGCCACCTCATCAGGTGGATGCATTTTTCCTGACCTTTCTGCCGTACCTGATTTACCTGCTACTTCTACAGGGAAATTCCCAAATACGCCTTTTAGACTTCCCTTAGGTCCATTTGCAACTAATTTCATACCTTCTATGATATCCTCTAAATGTCTGTCATCACTTAATTTTATTTTTGTTCCAGGTTCCTTTTCTATAGGTTTCTGCCCTTCAATTGCCTTAATCAGGCTTACTTTATTATGAACACCTTTATTTCCTATAGTGGCAACATAATTTGCCATTTGAAGTGGTGTATAAGAATTTTCACCTTGACCAATTGCTATATTAAATTCGTCACCTAAAGTCCATGATGCATAATTAAAATAGGTATATTTACACAAATCTGCTAAGGAATCTATCATATCTTCCTTTACCCCTAATTTCATCTTTGTAAGCCGGTCAACAACTTGATTCTTAGTTGGGTTTTCATCTGTCCAGTTTACAATAGTATCAATGCTTTTTGATAATTTAGTTTCATCTTTTACTATATTTTTTTTAAAATATTTTTCTGATTTACTTTTTAAAACAGACCTTAAGCTTGACTTCATCTGCTCCATTTTCTTTTCAGCAGTAGGAACCCCTACAACACGTTCCGGAATTTCAATTCCAGTTGGTTTTCCAAGTCCATACTGTTCTGCATAAGAAGTTATAATATCGATACTTATCGGTGTTCTGTATCCCAGGCTGACTCCCTTATAAAAATCCTTACCTGTAGCAACATCATAAAAGTAATAGTTACAAGATACTTCCAATGCCTCAGCTAAATTAACGTATCCGTGTGATCCTCCATTTTTATGCCAGATTAAGCAGGCATACGGTCTGTTTCCTACCATTATACGGCCACCGTCATAAAGTTTTCTGTTAGGGTCAAGTCCTGCTTCTAACGCTGCTGTCGCAGTAACCATCTTAAAAGTGGATCCTGGTTGTACCGGAGTCATAGTGGCTACATTATACAAAGGTGCAGGTGCCATAGAATCTCTAGGGTTTTGACTTTGCAGTGCATTCCAGTCTTCTTTACTAATCCCAGTAGCAAATAGATTCGGATCAAAGTCAGGGGCACTAGCCATAGCCAATACATCCCCTGTTTCAACTTCAATAGCAACTACTGCTCCAACATTAGCATTCTTATACGCTTTAGAATAGTGATAATTACCATATTGGCTTTGAAAAGTACCGCCTATTTGAATTTGTTTTAGTGCCTGCTCCAGAGCATCTTCAGCGGTTTTCTGTAACTCCAAATCCATGGTCAGATAAACATCTTTGCCCTTTTCCGGTTCAGTTTCACTAATTGTCCTTACCAATTCTCCCACTGCATTTACTTGGACATTTTTTATACCATCTTTTCCCTTCAATGAAGTTTCATAGGCACTTTCAATACCATTCTGCCCAATAAGGTCATTAGAGTTATAACCCAAAGTATCTACATAATACTCCTTATCACTTTCTGAAATCTGTCCCAGATATCCTAAAATGTGTGATGCTGTATTTGCACTTGGATAATATCTCATAGTTTCTGAAACTACTTTTACTTGTGGTAATTCTGCACTTCTTTCTTCAATTTCAACAATAGTACTATCAGAAATCCCTTTCGCAATATCAGCCGGTAAATACTTTCTGAATCCCATTGATTTAATTTCATTTCTAATAACAATTATTTTTCTAGCTTGGACATTTGAAATCATAGGATCTATTTTAAAATAATCTCTTAGCTGGTAGAAAGCTTCTTTAGCCGAAAGTTCTGTTTTCTTTGCTTTCTCCTCAGTCAGTGTTTCCTTGTCTAAACTATATCTTCCTAAGAAGCTCTCTTTATCCAAATCTTTTGAGAATTCCATGTTTTTTACGGATATAGGTGGATATATCTTATATACATTTTGTAATTCTGTCTGAGCCTCATATTTATCTAAAGACTCATCAATTCCATATCTTACTCTTAATTCATCAAAAGCTTCTTTGGCTGTAAATGTACTTGGCATCTCTTGCGCTGTCAGCCACTCTTCTATATCGTTTTGATAAGTATATGTGAATTTGTTTCCCGTAATTTTAATGGGTAAATTATCAAAAAAATCTTCATTATTTTTCTCTAAAATTTTAACAACTTCACTACATACTCTATTTAATTCTTCATCACTCGAATCTCCTGCATTAATCTGCAGTGTAAAAGCCTGTCTGTTGCCTGCAACAACTCTTCCATATCTATCAAGAATTTCTCCTCTAGGAGCTTTTGTATAAATACTTTTTGTACTTATACTTGTAGCTTGCTCTTTCCATTCTTCATTCTGCATTACTGTCAAAATGAAGAGTCTTAGAAATAATACAACCATAAGTACTGTAATTACAAAGACAATTTGACCATATCTTGATTTTAGTACTTTTTCCATATTAAATACCTATCATTTCTATACTTAACCACTTTCTTTATAAAAATTAAGTATAATATGAATATAACTGCTGAATTATAGATTATATATATTGGCTGAAGTTTTAACCAATATAATAATGAATAGGTACTGCCAAAACATGCATTTATTACAAAGTAAATAAAATTGAATATTAGGGTTACCCCTACTGAGACAATTATAATTGAAGCAATATTTTCTTTATTAATAGTTTCTCTCAAACTTATAACTATCAAGCTCACTATTAAATAACAAAATGCCGATACTCCCACATACTGTGCCATACATGTATCTATAAGCAGACCAAAAACTACTCCCAAAACAAGTCCATTGTTATCTTCATATAAAAATGAAAAAATTATAACCAAACATAAAACTAAATTTGGAGTAGCTCCATTAATCGAAAATAAATTTAACACCGTTCCCTGCAATAAAAATGCAACCAAAAAAATGATGACAGCAAATCTCATTTTCATATTATAACCGCCACCTTCTGTAAGCTTTTAAAGGAAACACTTGGTTTAATCTTCACGGTTTTTAACTGTGTATCACTATTGTATTCTACTTTAAGAATTTTGCCAATCTTAATCCCCTCAGGATATAATCCCATATTAGAGGTAACCAAAACATCTCCTTCAATAACACTTGCCTTATTATCAAGCATAAATCCTGACAATGAACCCTTACTATCTCCAGATACTATACCGATTAAGCTCATATCCCTAAGCACCATAAAACTTACACTATTTGATTCATCAATAATTGAAACAACCTTTGACCATCCATTACCAGCTTCTAGGACTTTACCTACCAGACCGTCTCCATTTACTACTATACAATCCTTTTTAATACCACTTTCTGTACCTCGGTCAATAGTAAATAGATTAAACCAGTTTGAACCATCTAAAGATATAATACTTGCAGTAACTAAATTATTGTTGTTATTAACACTCTCATAATTGAGTGCGTTAGATAACTCTTGTAATTGCTGCAGCTCATTTTTCTTCAAAGTAAGTCCTATAACTTGTTGTTGTAAATCACTCACTTCATTTTTCAACTCTTCATTTTCAGCTACTACTTGTTTAAACTTAAAAATGCCTCTTATATTACTTTTTATAGAAGTACCCGTATTAGATAAAGGCTTCTGAATAGTTGTTGTCCCTGTTTGAAATATATTACCAATAAAACCATTTGTTCCGCCCATCTTATAAGAAACAATCATGATAATGCATAATACAAGTACAACTGTTATTAAAAGACTAAATAATTTATGTTCTCTAATAAACCTCATTTTAAGTATTTTCCTATCTTCTTGATACGCAAGCGTATCTCTTTAATTTCTCTAAATTTTCTAGGCTTTTACCTGTTCCTAAAGCAACTGCTTCAAAAGCATTTCCTTCAACGGTTACACTCATTCCAGTCTTTTGGGAAATTAACTTACCCAACTGTGAAAGCATACCACCACCACCAGATAATACTAATCCATTGTTCACTATATCTGCTGCTATTTCAGGTGGTGCTTTTTCTAAAGTGGATTTTATACCGTCAATAATAATTTCTACAGACTCCTCAAGGGCAATCAACATATCTCTGTTTGTTACTTCAACTGTTGAAGGTAACCCTGAAATAATATCTCTTCCTCTTGCCTGCTCTGTAATGGTGATTTCATTCCCCTGTTCATCCGTTTCAATCATAGCGCAACCAACTTTAATTTTTAATTCTTCTGCTGTCTTATCTCCAATTGCCAAATTAAAAGTTTTTCTCATGTATGCAACAATAGCATCATTTAATTTATCTCCAGCATATCGTAATGAAATACTTGTTACGATTCCACCTAAAGCTATAATAGCAATATCAGTAGTACCACCACCAATATCACAAATCATACAGCCTTCAGCCTCATCTATAGCAAGATTTGAACCAATAGCTGCTGCCATAGGTTCTTCAAGAATATAAACTTCCTTTGCACCCATTTGTCTTACAACTTCTTCAACTGCTCTTTTTTCTACTTCTGTAACCCCACTAGGTACACCTATGGAAATGCGTAGATTATTAGAATTTTTATTTCCTAGCGCCTTCCTTATAAATACTCTAATCATCTCAGCCGTCATATCAAAGTCAGATATAACGCCTTCTCTTAAAGGTCTTACAACCTCAATAGAAGCCGGTGTTTTACCGATCATGCGCTTAGCCGCTGTTCCTGTTGCCATAACAGTGTTACTAAGTTTATCCATGGCTATTACAGATGGCTCATTCAATACTATTCCCTTTTCTTTCATATATATTAAAGTATTAGCTGTGCCTAAATCTATACCCATATCATTTCTAAAAAACATACTAAATCCTCCACTACGTATTGTTCTCCTGTCCTAAAAAAGCTTGGACAATTACATAAGATTTTTATTTCTAAAGCTTAAAAAAGTGCCGTCACCAATTATTATATGGTCAAGTACTTTAATTCCTAATACTTCACCAGCTTTAATAAGTCTTTCTGTAATATCTATGTCTTCTCTACTTGGTGTAGGATTACCGCTAGGATGATTATGTACAAAAATAACAGCTGATGCACTTTTTTTAACTGCTTTGCAAAAAATTTCTCTTGGGTGAATAATAGTGCAATTTAAATTGCCAATTGCAACATTTTCTACAGATATTACTTCACCTTTTGTATTAAGTATTACAACATTAAAAAATTCCTTTTTATAGTATCTCATTTTTTCCATAAAAAGGTTGACGATTGCTTCCGGGTTGTTCACATTGATTCTCAATTCTTTAGGTTTCGTGGCGATTCTCTTTCCCAGTTCAATGGCTGCTACTATCTGACATGCTTTGACTTGTCCAATACCTTGTATTTCTGCCAGCTCTTCCGGTACACATTCTGCCAGAAAAGTAATTCCATTTTCCCTGTATGCTAGAACTTCATTTGCAAGAGTTACTGCTGATTTATTATTAGTACCAGTTCTAATAATAATTGCTAAAAGCTCTGCATTTGATAAAGCCGAATTACCATATATAACCAATTTTTCTTGAGGTCTTTCGTCTACTGGAAGTTTTTTTATTATCATGTGTTTTTCCCCCTGCATCATAAATGATGCTATATCTCGCCTCCTTATTTTTAATCCCCCAATTATTCGTATCTTATATTGTAGCATTTTAATCAAGCTTATACAAGAGAAAAACTATTTCAAATTTATTAATATATTTCATGATTTTTGACATACTAAAATAGAAAACTAAACTTAGGAGGTACTAATATGAATTTTGTAAATGAAAGTATTAAATGTACAGTAGAACAGTGCAGACATCACGCAAATAGCCAGAACTATTGTTCACTTAATTCCATAACAGTGGGAACACATGAAAACAACCCAACACAAGACCAATGCACAGATTGTAAATCCTTTGAAGTTAAATAAGGTCATGCTTATTTTATAAGGTCATGCACTTTAGCCCCCTTTTCTGCATATAGTAAAAGTCTACAGAGGGGGGTTACATAAATGGGCAGTTCCTTTCCAAAACCACTTACATGCAAGGAAGAGGAATATTACCTTAAACGTTTTGAAGAAGGCGATTTAGAAGCTAAAAATACATTAATTGTGCGTAACCTCCGTTTAGTTGCGCATATAGTAAAAAAATATTCTGGTGGCAATACAAATCCCGACGATTTGATTTCCATCGGGACAATAGGGCTGATTAAAGCTATCAATACATATAGTCGCAAACGCTCCACAAGGTTAGCAACTTATGCAGCAAAATGCATTGAAAATGAAATTCTAATGTCAATTCGTTCAGAAAAAAAACGTAAAATGGAAATTTCACTGAATGAGCCTAATGTGATAATATTTACAACTTATATACTACTCCCTTATATTGCATATAGCCCTGTAGTTTTCACCCTTCCCCAATGTTTCATAGTGTAAACAAATTGGTATAGGCATATACTTAAAACTTATATCCAAATCGTGGTTTTCATAAAGCACTATGTTATCTAAAATCTTACCGTACAAATCTACGGTGGGTTCTTGCTGGGATACTATGTTTTTTATTTGATCAAAGGCAAGCGTTAAACTCGATTCCGTTTTTAATTTCGCTTTCTTTTCTTTTTTTATTTTTTGAAGATTTTTCTCCAAGTCACCCAATGAATTACTATATTTCACTTTCATTTGCTCTAATTCATCTGATGTAATCTTCTTTTCTAAATATAAATCAATGAGCTGCTCTTTCTTGTTATTTAGATTTTTTATTTCCTTCTTTAAAGATTTTTCCTGCTCCTCATTCATTCCACAATTTTGAAGACTATTCATTTCTTCTTGTATTTCATTAAAAATTTCATCTTTCAATAGGGATATATGTTTCAACGCAAAGTGAACACATGAGACCAGAATCTTTTCATTTATCACTCTGTTTGTGCAGCCTCTTTTATTTCCTGCGCCATCTACTTTAGGCTTTCCATATGTATAGGCCTGGCTGCACTGCCATGCCCTCCATCTGCCTTTTTTCAATAACATGGTACGAGTTATACAGTTTGTACCACATTCGCCGCATATCACTTTCCCTGAACACCAATACCGGTTTGAGTATTTGGATTTTTCTTTTGACATTTTAGAACGCTTTGAATATTCTTCTCTTGTCATCTCCCAAGTTTCCCTATCGATTATAGCCTCATGGTGATCCCGAAAATATAGTTGTTTTTCTTGTCCATTATTTATATACTGCTTATGCTCCAGGAAGTCTGTTATGACAGTCTTCTGAGTTGTCAAATCTCCTACGTATTTTTCGTTGCAAAGGATTCTGGCAATGGTTTGCGGACTCCACTTTTCAATTCTGCCTCCAACTGTCACTTTTTCATCTATTAACTCTTTTGCTATCACACTAATGCCTTTTTGTTCATATACATACCTATTAAATATGTCTCTCACAATAACAGCTTCATCTTCTTGAATTTTCAGCACACCTTTTTCACACTTATAACCAAAGGGACCATTGCCAAATACAAAACCTCTCTCCATCTGCCTTTTTTGGCCCCACTTTACACGTTCAGAAGTTTTTCTGCTTTCTTCCTGCGCCACGGATGCCATAATAGTGAGTCTGAACTCTCCATCCTTGTCCCTGGAATCAATGTTGTCATTTATAAAGACAACTCCGACCCCTTTGGATTTTAACAGCCTTACATAGGACAATGTATCCACCGTATTTCTAGCAAATCTTGAAACCTCTTTCGTTATGATTAAATCAATGTTTCCAGCTAAAGCTTCTCTTATCATTTTATTAAATTCATCTCTTTTTCTTGTATTGGTTCCGGTTATACCTTCATCCGCGTATATCCCTCCAAACCTCCACTCTGAATTTCTTTCGATATATTCGCCGAAAAATCTTGTCTGATTGTTTAAAGAATTTAATTGGTCATCATCATCTGTTGATACTCTACCATAACCTACAACAGTAAGCATTGCATCTCTCCTTTTCAGTGATAAAAACCAGCCATACATATTTTACTTCATGTTGAGCCAGTTTTCAAATCAGCACATTTTATGTTTCTGCAGGATTGATTTATATTGCTTCTCCGTGATGATACCGTCTGTATGTAACTGCTTGTATACCCCCAGCTTAAATAATTGCTGAAACTGCTTACTAGCTTCAAAAATTTTTTGCTGAGATTCTGATTTTTTTGCTTCCATTTACTATACACACCCCCTCTAATGCTTTTTACAATTATATTTATGTCTTATCGACTTCATACATCAAACTTTAATTACTTAACAGCACATGTATACCGGCAGCCTTTTTTAGATGCCGGCACAATCTACTGTTAAAGTAGTTATTTTTTTATTTATGGTACCTATTTCCCTCACTCCCCGATATCCTGGGTACATTTAATCTTTCTTATCCTCTCGTCGTTTTGGAATAAGCTTCACATAAAAACCTCATGGCAGGATAGACAACCTATGCCCTTCGCTCCCTGCTTGTACAAATCAGACTTGCTGTTTTGTTACTTTTACCTAGTGGCAGCAGCTCATGGCGATATACCGCTCTTTTTTATGCTACTTTTAAATGCTGCGTATTTAATTGTCAATGTACTCTGCCTCCCTGGGTTCATTCTGCATCATCTTACGATTACCAAAATTCAAACCACTGAATGCCATATAGCTTTCGCTATATATCTTCAAAACAAGAGCTGCAACACAGCCCCTGCTTTCAGGATATATATTTAATCAAGTAAAATAAAAATATTTGTGTTAATTTATTAAAGCTATGGTAAAATTAAGTTAATTATCTAATTTAAATTATCAGGAACGGTAATAGGAAATAATACTTCAATATCGGTGTTTAGACTCATAATCAAGGGGCACTTTTAGAACGAGCCGAAATGTTATTAGAAACTCAGGAAGAAAATAATATGACTCAAAAAGATGCGCTCACCCCTCAGAAGGGGGCTTAAAGCGAAAAATTTGTTAGGTTATGGAAAGGTTATTCCTCTTAGGAAGAAATGACTTTACTTGCTAATAATGAGAATTTTAAAAAAAGATAGAAATTATCAGTAATGCTTAAATTACTTCTAATATAAAATTTTTGAAAGGTTATTGCTTTTGCATGACCTTTCTATTTAATTTAGAGCAGAATTCGACAAAATATAACAAATAACGAGGTGAAACTTATGAACTACTATGAAATACTTGGGTTAAGCAGTAATGCAACTGACGATGAAATTAAAACAGCTTATAGAACATTATGTAAAAAATACCATCCTGATGTCAATGATGCATCTAATGCTGCCACTTTCTTTCGGCTCATCCAAGAAGCATATGAAACATTGTCAAAACATACTTCTAGGACTGCCTACGATAATTCTCAAAAATATCAATCAACCAATTCAAATGTTTCTTACGATTATGAGGATTACTCTACTCCTGAAGCTGATTATACATATGAGCCAAAGCCAATCTCAAAAAAACATAAAATATTATTTTGTTTATTAAAGATTATTTTAGCCCCACTTTTACCTGTACTAGCCTTTATAAATCACTGTTTGATTATAATATCTAGTGTTGCCATTTTAATATGTCGTTTTATATTTGGTATAGCGCTTTTATCCATTGTATTAGACTTTTTTATGAGTAATTTAAATTCTTTGAACGTAGTATTTGCTTTAATTATTGCATTTATCTTCTTTTGCCTACCCTATATCATACTTGCTTTACCTGCTGGTCTAATGTTTTTATCTGAGATGATAAAGGATTTTGTATTTGATAATTAATCTTACTTTGCTAGTTTTTACTCCTTTATATAAAAAACAAAGTCCGCTATGATGAATAAAATTATTATCATAGCGGGCTTTGGTATTTAATCAGCCATATAACCGTGTTCAAAAGTGTAGGATCGTCAAACTGAATAGCTACATTAAACTAGAATGAGTATCATAATGGTAATTAATCTAACTGCATTTACTTAGCCTAATCAACAGTTGAGGCAGACTTTATTGCCTACACTTAATAAACGTAATGGGAAGTTTGATAATACCTTTTATGCTAGGCCATAGCTATAATTAGAACTTTACACCATTCACTTTCAAAGGAGCAGTCGAATTTACTTGTCATATTTGGACAGCAGAATTTTAAATGATTGCAATACTATATATTAATAGTAAATATACCTACAATTTTATTGCAGGATTCACAGAAATACGCATTATCAAACTTTTCTTCACCCAATAAGCTCATATCCCTAGCATCTATGTTTTTTTTATTACTTCTGTCCCAGGCTTTTAGCCCTTTTTTATCAAACTCATTTTGTGAATACCATGTAAATTCCCCACCTAATTTTTTCCCGCTAAGGATTATACCGCCTTTAGTCATTTCTTTTCCACAAATCGGACAAATCATATTTTACCTCACAATTTATTTTTAATAACATTTTGTTTATTATCTTAAACTAATCTTATGCTAAATAGGCAAATTTTCAACTTCCTACTGGATTTTATGTATAATAAATTAAACATAATGCGCAGTTCACTTTTACTGCAAAGATACCACTTATTAGCCTAATTGGAAACTCAAATTGCTAAATTTTTATTTATGAAACGGCTCAGCGTGCAATACTAAAGTGCAGTTTTTTCTTAGCCCATACAAATTTAATTTTTCGGGCAATAATCATCAGGAACCATCCCTACTGATTTTATCTTGTGAGATTTAATATTCCTATTTCTTATTCAACAAAGAATTTATTATACATAACGCCAACAATCTGAACCTCAACTATGGTCAATTTTCGATATAATCATCTAGCTACTCTTCAAAACAAGCTTTTGATTCATCCAATGTTATAGATATGTCTTCTCCTTGATATTGCCCCATACATTTACTTGCTTCACCTTCTTGAATCGCATACATACATTACCTACATAAGTTAGTCACAATATCTACCCTTCATCTAAATCTTACCTAAACAGCATTTTTTGTATTTCTTACCACTGCCACATGGACAAGGATCATTTCTTCCGATTTTCTTAAGTCCTTTTGCCTGAATAATCCCTTTTGCTCTTGATTTTGTATACTCAATTGCTTTTTCCTGAAGATGATCTAGCTCATCTTTTGGAATATCTTCATAACTATAAAATTCAAACTCTACTCTCTCAACATCCGCTTTATCATTCAAGTAAACCGATAACATCAATCGCTTCTTTTCTTGATGCTTAACGACAGATGATTTGACGTAATCTAGCATTGTTTCATTAGGCATCAACTGTATTCCAGGTTGAAATACATAGATATTATATGCTACCTCTCCAAATGAAGACATTGAAAGCATTCGTCTGATTTCTTTTTGTCTTTTGTACATCTTGAAAATTGTATCACTTAATTCTTGTCTGGCATCAAATGCAAGATCCAAAAGAAAATTAGACAAATCAATACTATCTTTACATTCTTCTGTAAGTAAATAATTTTGTATTTGTTCTATGTACTTATATTTTTTCTGTTCAGGTTTATATGCAATTAACCCACTCAGCTGCTCATCATGTAACATTCCAAAATAATTATCTAAGTTCTGCCTATATCCATATGCTTGAAGGTCACTCTGATCATCTCCATCTCCGAAGTAAAGCGTATACATATTGTGCTTAATATACATACCCAAATGATCTAATTCATCGTTTAAACATAAGAGTTTTGATTTTGCTGCTTCTCTTCTCTGAATTAAGTAATGTACAAAAACAAGCGGGTTATCGAAATATTCCACATATATATCAAGATCATCAATACATATAGAGATACTACCCTGCTCAATATTTATCAAACTTAACTTTTCAGCCTTTGCCTGAAACTCATTCATATTATCTACTGTAACTGATATCGTGAAGATATCTTTAGGTTTCTCTATTTGAAATTTTTCAGATTTATCATGATTATAAAATTTACACACGTCATTCTTTTGTATGTATTCCATAGTTCTTATACACTGATTATCCGCCTTTTCAATTAGTGTTTTAAATGACTTAATGTGAGCATCATGATCAGTTATCGGTGAAGTGTACGTAAATGAACCAGCTTTAACTTCTACAAGTAATACAATACCGTCATATAAAACGATAAGATCATTTTCAGCCATATCTTTCAATGATTGCTTCTTAGGATAATAATTATCTCCATAAATTTCTGAACCCGGTAGTAACTTCTCAAACATCGTTTGTACAAGGTTTTCACTTGCCACTTTTTGATTTTGAGCCCATTGAACCATTTTGCTGGGGTCAAGCTCTGATATGGTTTTCTGAATTACTCTATAAATATTATCGAATAGGCTATAATAATCAAAGCAATAGGATACTCCATTCACTCCAATAAATGGTTTTCTGTGAACAGGTAAAACATCTATCGGCCATGCAGCAAATTCTTTATCAAAAAAGAAGTCAACACATTCTCCTACTTGATACGTGAGTTTTTGTATGAAATAATCCGGCCAACCAGTAACCTCTTTTATATCATTAAGAGAATAGCCAAATAGATTATTTACAATCTTCTCACCTTGCCCTCTATTATCTGACATAAAGGATTCCAACTCATCTTCTGATGGATTTCCTGACATAAAATTAGCCAATTGATCCATCATATTCATTAAACCATTCATGGAGTCTGCATTAGCAGAAGACAAGCTATATTCTAGCTTTGCTATTCCATCAAAAAATTCAGAAACTGACAACTTTAATACTTCATCAAACAAATCATTTTGTTCAATAAGTAAACCTTCAAGTAACCTTTTATGTTGAAATTGATATCTATTACCTCGAATAAGACCACTCATAGTTGCCTCTACTATGTATTTTACTGTCTCATCATCATATCCCAAGGTTTCATTTGCATAAGCTCCCCAATAAAAGAAAAACTGATATACAGATTCATAGATATCCTCTGCCAACTTCATAATAAGATGATATCTAGCCTCATTGTCTGTGCTTTTATCATAATCAACTGCTGTTGATACAATGATACTTTGAATGTATTCAATGCTTCTCATCGCGAAAATACCTGGCATATCATATTCAATCTCTGAAACCTTATTCATCGATGCCATCAGGAACATACTATGTACGAACCTCATCAAGTTCAAAGGATTGCATTGAGAAACCTCTTCGCGAATCTGTAGAACCAGCTTTTTGATTTCCTCAACTTTTCCATTATATTCAGATGCCCATTTTTTATTTACCTCATTGTGTTCATCCATAGTCATTAGATTCCGCATTGAAACCATGGTACCTTTTCTTGCTAATTCAAAATTCCCATTATTAAAATAATCATCGAATACTGTCTCCTTCTTTTTCACTCCGTACTCCCCCAATCAGCTTATTCATCCCTCTCTATATACTAGTTAACTCCTAACGCCCTTAAAACAGGTATTAATTTTCTCATGTATATACTTATCCTTTCTTTATGTATCTACGTAGCTTTAACTCTTTTGCTTAAAAATCAAAAGCATCAACTAACTGTCCTACTTCAAAAATATGTTCTAAATCACTACTCATATTCATATTCACCCCCGTGGTGAATATATCTAATATAATTATATAATTAGGATCAGAAAAACCGCACCTATTTATGGTACGGTTCACCATATCAGTATCATGTTACCTATAATTCCTATCTTGTTCAATTAAACATAATTGAAAGTTTGTATTTTTTTATTCAGCCACTCATTTCAATAACTTAAATAGTAATCTGCAAAACTAATATATTTTTTAAAGGTCTCCTGTAAGTCCCTCTGTAATTGGGGAATTTTATTTAATAATTCACACTCTTCATCACATAGTTGTGGGTGATTAGGTGATGATTTATTACTTTTGATATTGTTCATTACATATGCATCAATGACATGATACTTAGATAAAAAACGGTATATATTATCACATTTCACCTTAACATCTTCACCAAAAAGAAACTGAACATCTCTCGTTTTTATTAGAAAATCTGTTAAAAGCTTGGAGGGTACAGTTCCGTCTCGGATTACCATTAATAAAATTTCATTTATTTCATTATAGATTTGCATTCGTCTTTCTAATAATTGATAGCAAAAAACATTATTTTGTAGCTTTAGTTGAGATTTAGATACTTTAGAATTGTTTATCGCAATTACAATATTTAATCCAGAAAAAATGATGGTAATTAGCAAAGGAAATAACCAACTTGAATTTAAATTTACCCAATTAATAAACATCAAATCTACTCCTCTATTTTGATACAACTTCAAATTATTGCAACTGCAACATTATCTATGAATAGGCATTTATTTTGTCATGCATATAAACGCATTATAAAGTTTTCATAGTCCTCAAAGGTACTATTTAAGCTAAACATAAACGCTTCAAGAAAATCTAAGTCAACCGGTACCGTTCCTTCATAAAGATATCTACACTTTGTATATATATCTTTGTTACTAAATAATTGTAATCTAAAATCATCATCCGTAAAAACCGTAACTTCTCCTAGCTTTTTTAAGCGCAAATTGTATAGCTCTACAGTTTGACATATGTATCTAGTTTGTGTATCTTGATTAAGCGCTTTAAATAGCTTTTCTAGGTTATGACCCCTTTCCTTTTTTCCTGTATCTAAATATATAAGATTTTTTAAGGCGATTTCACATGAAAGTGCAGCGGTTGTTATAGCAGGAAAAACATACATTGAAATATTATCATTATAATAAATACATAATTCTTTGTTCTTTTCCATAAGGCATTTATAGGCAAGGTAATATGAAATAGCCGTACCATAAGTTAAATTATCTACTACCTTCATTAATTCCCCCCCTTTCAAATATAAGTACACAATTTTCAGTTGTTGTTCTTACATTTCTGTATTTTCGCTGCTATACGTTGGCAAGCGAATCTCTCAGGTGAGCCTTTGATTAAAACAGAAATAAAAGTATTCTTTAACTTATCAGCAAGCGCAAGTAAATTAAATGGCTTATCGACCTCAAACTTTTCTGTCTCATTAATGTGGCAATCAATTATGTTCCAAAATGTCTTAGTTTTAATGATATTCATTATTTTATCAATGATGGTATCCCAATATCCTATTGATGTTTTCATATATTTAATTTCATCTGAGTAATCTGATGGGTTCTTGAGCAAATCCAAGTATTTAAAATCTGAGATGCTCATACACGAAAGCATCTCACAGACTAGCGTTGATGCCAGTACATTTATATCTTCACTTTTTTTATTATCGAGTGCATCTGATATCATCATCAATATTTTATATTTTTCATGTGATATCTCATAAATCCATGAAATTACAGTATTTAAGTCAAGTACTAATTCATTGGCTATGTGTCCTAAATTATCGGATTCTATTAATCCTGTATGTGCAATTTCATTTCTTATCTCCGGGATTTCAAACATATAATATGGATATACGGATAACATCAATATGTGATTATTGCGGAAAGATTTATCTACTTTCTCAACCAATGTTCCTGCAGACCCACTTAGTTCATTTATATTCAATACATTACAGCAGTCATAGAACAACCCTTCAATCTGTAATATGGCAAGTGATATAAAAGACTGCCATTTTTTTTTCGCATATAAGTACTTCAATGTATTAAACACTTCTAAACGACGATGCATTATATTATGCACTTCTATCCTTTCACATAGATATTCTAATACATTATTTTCAGTTACAATTCTACTTAGTTCTATTCGATATGCATTAATATCATCATGCTTTAGCTCGATGTAACCTCTTATTTCATCTAAGAGATTCTCTAAGTTTACTCCCGGGATATATCTAATCTTTGCTTCTGTTGAAAAGTCATAATCAGGATCATAATATTTTTTAAAAAAGCCATATTCATAGCAACTTTGTAACATTAAATTAAGCACTTTATCGCCTTCTCGAGAAACATAATTTATAGACTTATGTTCTAGCAAATAATCCAATAATCCGCTGCTGAGAAAATGAATTATTTCATCTCTTGCCTGATTATTTAGTTTAGCAAAGTACCTTAACTTCTTATGTTCATAGTCTTTCTCTGCTGGAATAGAAGCATCTAATTGTTTCAGTTGATGTAAACGCTCATTTATCTCACACAAATCAGCAATTATCTTCTGGGATATATAAATATAATTAGAAACATAAACCTCTTTATCAAGATCTCCTTCTTCTAATGTAGGAGCTATTATTAAAAATAATTTATCACATAGTTCTTCTTTTGTTAGGGGAACTGATTTCTTAGCTCCAGGAAATATTTCCAAGAAATTCTTTGCACTTTCGTAGATATCATCCATTTTTCTCATTGCCTCCTGTTCACTTATAATAGGTACTATTTCTATGTAAATCACCCTTTAATTTTCCAATGAAAGTTGTTTATAATTTCATATAGCATTTGAATTATTCTAGTGGGAATAGCATTCAAATATTATGGTCCAAGTTTCTACATCCGAAAGAAGAAGACCTTGTAATACAGTATTAGTTGCAACCGAATAATCTTCTCACCCTTCATTTACAATTTTAGCAGATTTACTGCATATCCATATTTTACTATTTGACCACGGTAGACAAAGAATAAACCCACTTTTAAGTCCACTAACATTTCTTACCTAAATCTACTGATGATGCTCCACATACATTCTCATAAATTCATCAGCGAATTTCTTTACAAATTCTCTATCAATAGCTGTCGCCCAAGTTTCCCCATTGTAGTTCGCAGAAGCCGTCCAATTATAAGAGCCATGCATTACATAGTCCATGTCTATAATGCAAAATTTGTCATGCATTCTATTTTTCCCGTAGTATCCTAAGCATGGAACTACAACAGTATCAAAGTTGCCATTCAACTTTGGTAATAGGTTCTGGTTAGAATCTTCATCAGAAATGATTACTCGAATATTCACTCCTGCATCTTTTTTAAGCAACATTTCACGATAAAATGACTCATTTGTAAACCAAGCCACAGCAACCCATATTAAGTACTTTGCATCTCGTATACCTTGAATAACGGTATCTTGTATTTCATCAAAAATCACATCATTTTGGATAAGTTCGTCTACACTCGAAGAGATGATTCGTGGCTTTAGCAATACTTGATTTAAAGCAAAGTCATCAGTTTCTTCATACACATATTCAAAGAGGTCTTTAATTTCCTTTTCATGCTCATTTGCGGTATCAATCAGCGGAACAGGAACCCTCAGCTCTATATTTTCCCAATGCTGTCCAGGTCTAATGGCAAAAGCCCATTGCGGAATACTATTAACGCTACTCCTGCTTAGAATTGGCAATAATATAGTTCTTAACGTCTTATACTTACTGTCAAATCGCAATGTATTAATTAACGTTTCCATAAAAGCGGATTCATTCATGTGGTGACCTCCAATCCAAAGTGTTGTCTCCCAATTTAACTATCAACTATGCAATCTTAGTAAAAAAGGTAAATTCAATTTATCAATACTTTAATTTCACATTATTGCTATTAGACAGGAGTGTTACAAGTTTAATATACCATTACACTTTAACTTTATCACTTAATTGCATAGTATGTTTATTAATAGTTTCTTTGTTTTCATTAGGTTAAAGTGCTACAAAAATGCTTGATTACTACAAAACGACATCCTTTTAATCTAAGATCGTTTTTTTGTTTTTATTTGAACAATAACTCAACCTACAATTAATCTCTTCTTGTTTGCAATACTGAACGATCTTTTCTCTATTTACAGGATCAATATTATATCCAATATAAATTGCTTCTGGTTTAATAATAGTATCACAATATTTTCCATCCTGCTTATGTGGGATTACTTCAATATGTCTCCATTCTTCCTCTTTGCCCCATTTTCTATCATTCTTTGTTATATATATCATTGGTATTGATCTTTTATTTTCATTAATAACAATAGTATTGTGTATATCAACAAAATCGAAATAATCCATAACATTACTTTTTTCTTTTTGATATATCACTGGGCATACATGAAATTCTTGTCTTACCATTTCTTCTTTAGAATAAACTATGCAAATCCCTTTGCCAATATCAGCATATTTTTCCCACATATACTGATTATCACATAGAGTAGAAAAACAAATTAATCCATAATTTTTTCTTATTTCTATTAATTTATTTTCTACCTGTTCTTCCAAATTTTTTATAGATTTTTTAGCTATATGATTATCTTTTGCTTTACTATATAAATTTTTTAGATTTATTGATTTTGACTTCTTTACTATATCTTTTGTAATAAAACTAGTTAAACCTTCTT
Source organism: uncultured Aminipila sp. (assembly GCA_963524205.1). Classification (GTDB taxonomy): domain Bacteria; phylum Bacillota; class Clostridia; order Peptostreptococcales; family Anaerovoracaceae; genus Aminipila. The sequence continues at coordinate 7,571 of CAURED010000007.1, read as the reverse complement.
CACAATCATTCTGCTTATTAAAAGTTTGTAACCATATTCTTTTTTCGTGTAATGCTTTTAATTCATAATCAGTTAATGTACGATATCTATACAAATACTTTTCATCTTTGCAACTTTCAAGTATCAGACTTAACCGTTCGCCATTATCAATACTTAAATATTTTTTTATAAACTCTTGGCTCTTTTTTACGCTATTAGTCATAAGGGGTTATATCCTCTCTATTTTTTATTAGCCTGACTTAAAATTCTGCACACCAAAGTCTTTGTAGTACAACTGTGCTTTTGTCCATCTCTGGGGGAAACTACTAAAAGTGCAACCATAGAATGTCTTTCTAAATGATTGGCATTTGCTACACCCCTCACTTCAAATAGATTGCACTGAAACACGCCCTAACTATATGTCCTAACCTTATGGCTTCCGCATGACTTATTTTCTAACCCTTTGTTTGTATGCCAGCTTGTCCTAACTTCTCGTTGTCAGCCTAATCAGCAGTTGAGGCAGACTTTATTGCCTACACTTAATAAACATAATGGGAAGTATGATTGCAGATTAAAAGCAACACTAACTCAACAGTAAATACTCAACAGAATTTACGAAGAATCTCTTTAAATTCATTCTCATTTAATAAATATTCTATAATTTCCTCTATACGTTTTCTGCTAATTTCATCAACAAGTAGCATATCACTGCTCCAAAAATATTTTCCATTTATTTTTCACCTGTCTGTTTATTTTTCTGCATGAGCGTACCAATATTACGGTATGTAAAAAATGAGGCAATCCACTTTTTATTGTCATTAAAAGTTACAATAACATCTGTATTATCATCATAAATATTTCTTTCATCTTCTGCTAAGTGCTCTACTTCAATCCAAATTTCATACTGCTTGCTCTTCATATATCCCCTTAATATCTTATACTTATTCCAGGCAGATAAGTAACAAAACCTTTAAAAAAATAAGCTTTTTTGTTTAATGAAGTGGAAATCAAATCCCAATTTAGCTTTCTGTATTTTTAATCCAAATTATATTCATAAATTGGATTTATAAGTTTTAATACTGATACAATAGCATTATTATATCCTGACATTTTTTCTATCTCTTTTTCATTTGAAATTTCTTCCTTTTTAAACTGTATTCCGATTTTTTAACTACTTCAAGGTTTCATTCTTTTTTCAATTAATATATTTTATAAGTTAATTTACAAGTCTATAATCATACCTGTCTTTTAATACGTTTAATGGCACTGCATTAATCCAAACATTAGTATCATCTATCCAGTTAACCTCCGCAGAGGATTCATTGTAATTCCAATATATATTTTGACTTTTTCTTTTTTCCTTTTTATATACTGCTCTCCTCTAATAGCATAATCTACTGTAGCTCCTCCATTTACAAGATAGATACTAATACTATATTGTCCATTTGGAGAAGTTACTTCTTTTATAAACTCGCCTTTTGGGATATTATCAATACTAATATAAAAGATATTTTGATAAATACTAAATCCTATAGTAGATACCGTAATGATTAAAATAACAATAATGATAAGATATTTATTCAAAAACCTTTTATTAACTTTTTTCAACATAATAATTTCTTTCCTACAAATTATTTTAACAGTGTAGTAGTAGCTTGCTCATCACTTATTTAACTGAACTTCTCGTTATCTATGTAAAAGACTAGTCCATCATAAACATAATGGGAAGTTAGTTCGAGCGCATTAATAAGATTTATTTTTACTTTTTTCTTCTATCATGCAAATCTTTAAAAGTATGTATATCTAGCATATAAGTATTTTCGCAATACTTTGTAACAATAGATTTGATAGTATTTATGATTGTATAAGCATCATTTTCATTTAATTTCAAATCAATGATTGATTTACCACTATGTAAAAGTGGATTTCTAACTTTTTTCCGTAAATTTCTTAAATTATTTACTAGCATATTTTTTTCTGTTTGTGTATTGCAGCAAAATGTTGCAATACGTTTGAGAGTTTCTCTTCATCATGCGTGGTTGGGTAAAGCATGTCCATGGCATCAAATAGAGTCAGAATTGTTTGATTATTATCCTGAAAATAAGTACTTTCTGCTATTCTATTTAACGCATTACGGTTTGTTGAAAACACTTCATCCGAACGTAATCCAAAAAAACAACTATAGAGTGTTTCTGAACAATCAATTAATGATGGAGACTTATGTAACTCTTATACAACATTAATCTCCTAGTCTTACACAAATATGATATATTGTTGTAGGTAAACCAGCACGATCGTAAACACATTCAGCGCTGCGTAAATAAAAATTATTATCATCACGTTCTTGAACTTTTTGAATAGAATATTTGCTTTCACAATTTTGAGATAAGTAAGTATAGTATTTAAGCCAAAATTCTTTAAAATTATCTTTTGTACAACCAACATAGCTGACAAGAAAAGCAAGCGGTAACCCCATTGGATTATAATTATCTAACAACTTGGATAAATGCTTTTTCCAGTTTTCCTTTTCACTATTTGAAAAGCTTATAAGATTCAAAGCTTCATAAATTGCCCAAGGCCTATCAGGAGTTTCCATAATCTGGAGATCTAATTCTCCAGCGCTTTTTCCTGTAGCAGATTTTCCACTGAGTGTCTGATCAGCTATAATATATCCCTTACTTCTCAGCATGTCTCGAATATGCGTATTACGACTATCTTCACTGGATATCCAATATATTTTGTTTGTTTGCATGCATGCGCAAGAATCAATTACATCTTGTATCAACTTGTTTTTGCGTTCATTGATGCCACCATCTGTTTGATTTAAAATATCTAAAATAGAAATATTACTTTTTAATTTTCTTGAATACACAAAGTTATTACCATGTTGATAACTTTCTGCTAAATAATCATAATTATATTCTTCTGCTTCACCATCCTTTTTATAAACAATAGTTTCACTTGCATTTAATCCAAGTGATTCATTTATATTTTTTATTACATTTCTAATAAAACCTAAATACACATTAGCAGAATATAAATCACTATCACTTTTTACATATATCTTTAATATATTATCTTCTATTTTTACTAATGCCTTTAAGCCCATTGTATTTGAACAAAATACTGCGCCAGACAGCCAAACATATTTATGTACTAAATCGTTACGCATTTCAACCATTAATCGGTGCAATACATTATTGGGTAAATAAACATATTCCATATGGAATTCTAATACATCTATATTTTGTGTAAAATTGCTTGTTATTGCATTTTCATTTCTATCACATAGCATAGGAATAAATTCTGCTTCATCATTCATTCTATATGACAATCTAAATTTTCTAATTACACCTAAAACGTATTCCGTTTCAATAGGAGAATATGAAATATTGGCAAAAACACGTTTTGCTATAGGTTCTCCATTTTGAGGAATTCTAAGTATTTCATGAATATCCTCGTGTTTAATCAATCCGTTTTTAGCTCTAATAATTCCATTGAATAATATAATATATATTGCATTAGTAATCCAATCAGGTCTTAATACCATATAGTTTGACAGAGCAGAACTATCCCGGTAACAAAAACTAATACCAAGATCGCTAAACCAATCAAGCAAATTAATTCTTACATCGTCCTTAAGTATTACACCACATTCTTCTGCCATTGATTTAAATGTTTCAGCGTCAATATAGTATTTTTCCATGCTTTGTAACTTTCCTTTTAGTCTTTTCCAAGACATAAGAAAAGGTTCACTTATATAGGACATATCACTAATTTCATACAACAAATTATGTTGTATGAAATTAGTAAATTGCTCTGAAGTAAAGTTTGTTGCAGACATCTTTACAATTTGTGTTAACTGCGGATACAATTCTCTTAAAGCAGGCTCATTTACGGCAGCTGAAGGGTTTTGGTCCATTTGATTTAAAACCAGCAAAACTTTAGAGCTATTTGCAAAACTTTTTATATTCTGTAACCAATAACGAGCTCGTTCGTCTTGCGTATTATCTCTAGCATTCACAAACACTACATAAAATGTTCTCTTTGTCAAAAACATACGATGCATTGAGTGCATTATTTCTTGTCCACCAAAATCCCAAAAATGGAGCAAAACATGATTGTTATTTATAATGTATGAGCGACTGTTTATTGAAATACCAGGTGTTGCACTACCATCAAAATTTTTCACCATTTCACCATCATTTAATATTCTTTGAATTGATAAACTCTTGCCCGAGCCACCATCTCCTAAAAACACAACTTTGGCTTCATTTAAAGGATTTGCTTTTCTCGCTCCATCTATTTCATTTCCATTTTGACGAAACCATGCTTCAATAATTGTACGTGGTTGCTCAAACAGACTAATATCAATATTTTTTATGGTCGTATTATTTAAGCAAATTCCAAACCCGCGTTTCATTAAGTTAAACTCAAGGTTTAGGTTTATAATATCAGCAGGAAGCGAATCCAACTCCATATCACACAAAATTAGTTTTCTTAAATTAATAAGTTTTGTTACTTGTTCAGGAATTTTCTTTATAGCTGTACCTTCTAAATTTAGAGTACGAATGCTAATAGGAAGCATTGCATTCTCTAAGTTAATAATATTTGTATACCCTAAATTTAGCATAGTTAATTTTGTCAATTTATTTATTATTGGCACCTCTTTAATATTTAAGTAACTACAATTTAAAATACGCAAATTTGTTAAGCCATTAATCTCTGGTAAGTCGACAATATTAGTTTCTTTTAAATTTAATATTTCCAACAAAGGAGTTTTATCTATAAAACCGCATTCAGATATACAAGAATTAGCCAAGTCTAAGTATTTTAGTTTATTTAATTCTTTCATTAGTGATAAATTCTTTATTTTTGTATTTCGAATGCTCAATACCTTCAATTGAGAAAATATACTTAACTCTGGTAACTCTTCAATTTGAGTATTATCCAGTTTTAGAGTCAATAAATTAGAAAGCGATGCTAATCCAATAATACTTTCTAAATTGTCATTGTAGGGTAAACTAAGGGCTTTTATAGAATTTAAATCTGATAAGTCAACTCGTTTAGAAGTTGTAAACCTCATATCAAAAACTGATAATTCATTACCACACCGTGATAATGATTGAATAATATCAGTTATTTGATCACCAATTGCAAGCATCCAATTTTTTTCATCATTACAATAAACACCCCATAATTCAGTTGAGATTTCGCTATCATCTAAATTCTCAGTACTTTTTCCGAAAAATCTTTTACTACCTAATATATGAATTTCCTTAAAATTTCTCCAGTTGCAATGATTAGCGTCAAATTCTTCAAAACTCTCTCTTGTAGTCAACTCATTTAATTTCTTCCAATTAATACTTTTATTTGGTGTAGTGTTATAAGAAATTATTTTTTCCATATATCATATTTCTCCTGTTTTGAACTTCCCATTTTTGCTATTACATGAACCTATCACTATCAGACTATTTGACTATTTGACTAATGTACATAGTTCAATGATTAATTCTTAAATTCTTCCTTATTATAAGTATACTTCCATTATTCTACTTTTTCCCCTCTTGTCCTTTTCTCTTTTCCGACATAGTTCGACATGCTATGTCATTCCCCCAATTAAAAAGCACTGTTTTAAAACACATAATTATAAATTACATATTTTAAAACAGCACTTTCGTCTGCTTTGTTATTTAATCAACCATATAACTATATTCAAAAAGTGTAGGATCATAAAAGTTTATCTTTTTTATAGTTCTAGATGCTATAGCTGGAATATTAAAATATACATCCTTGTTATACTTATCTACAAACATTGTATAATAGTGACCTCTAAATATGTAATATTTAGAAATACTGCTAACAAATTTTACATTACTTATATTTTCTTTCAATTCTTTTTCCGTGGAATTTAACCTGTTATTATCCGGGTTATAAAGTTTTTTAAAATTCTCCTTAAAATGATTAGAAGCTGCATTTAGATTGTCTTTTAAATATTTAAATGCTTCGTCTTTTGACATATAAGGTTGATTTGACTCTTGATCAATTGTAATAACTGAATTTAATGAAAATAAATGTGAGTTAGCGGGATTATAATATTTAGTCGTTATATTTAATTTATCGTATATAGACATCCATGGTACATATATGGTATTGTCAACAAGTTGAGGCGATGATTCCATAGTGATTTTTTCATTATTCACCAGTGCAACGGCATCGTTTACTTTAAAAGTAATCGTCAAATTCTTATTCTTATTTTCAACCGTAATTTTATTATTTTTATCCGTTAAATTGGCTTTAATCTCTAACTTATCACATATATTTTTTATTGGTACCATTAATACCTTATCAATAATTTTCACTTCTATATCAGGTGCAAATGTGCCATTAATCATAACTACTGTTTTTGCATCTCCATCTGTATTAAAAGTTTTAGTCCCATCAGGGAAAGTATACACTATAGCTTCAATCTGAGATTCTGGAAAATCCATCATATAACTGTCCGACCTAAAGGTAATTCCTTGATTTTCAGAAAAAGTAGCAGCGGTGTTATTTCCCCCCAATGTTTTAGCATCTGTTATAGTCGTAGCTGATGCCTTACAACCCCAACCAGGCATCATTAAAATTAATATTACAATCATAAAACTAACTAAAAAATTTTTCACTTTTATAGTCCTCCCTTTTGTTTCTAAATAGCCCTAATGGTTTTCTGCACGTTCACAAGTTCCACCATGTTCCCAAAAATAATCCGCTATTTGTGCTATGAGTATATTTGCATCGTCATACTTTTCTGTTTCAACATGGTCAGCTATAAATGCATCCCCCCCTGCTTCTATAATCTGATACTGCTCATCATATGTTATTGCATATGTATATTCTTCATTATCCATTGTACAAGTTAGTGTAGTGGTTTGGGTATCGGAACGATTATTTTTCAGTGTGACATGCGCTGCCACTGCAATTACAATATAAGCAACTATGAATACTGCAATAATCCTCAATACCATTTTTAAAATATTCTTATTTCGCCTGCTTTTATTAGCTAACTGCTCATTTAGTATCGCCAATTGTGCAGCCACCTCATTTGTATTCTTTTCAGCTTCAATCTTTACACCTAATAGCTGACTTACTGGTATTTCAAATAAATCAGAAATACGAGTAAGCATTTCGGCATCTGGTACAGATAAACCTTTTTCCCATTTCGATATTGTCTGGCGTACAACATTTAATTCTTGTGCCAGAGTTTCCTGTGACATTCCTTTTTGGTTTCTAATTGTTTTTAAATTTTCACCGAACATGTTTAAGCACCTCCATTTACTTTTGTGCCTAATAATTATCATATGTTCTATCGTTGCACAAGCAATGCATTTTAACATGTGTAATTCATATCATCACAGCCAGACCGCCCAATCGCCGTAATTAAAAGTACCGCTACCGTGATGTAATCTACCATCAACGTTCAATTGTCGAAAAGCGTCTCGCATGCGGATCAGAATTTCCGGCTGAATGTCCAAGCTGTGATGAGCTGGAAATACTCCTTTCACGGGCAGCGATGCAATTTTCTCAAGAGACGTAAGATATGCCTGAGGGTC
>CAURED010000006.1:0-177458 GCA_963524205.1 uncultured Aminipila sp. | reverse complement strand
TCGGTTGAAGGGTAGTACGCAAACAGCGTGTCCTTGTAGACAAGATCACCAGTAAATAGGTATCCTCGTTGCGGTTCCCAAAAACATAGATGCCCCGGAGAGTGTCCCGGTGTTTGCAGTGCAGTGATTACGCGTCCGCCAAGATTGATGGTGTCGCCATCGTGTAGTACCCGCGTCGGTGTTCCCTGAAAGAACTTATAAGTGTTGACGTCATAACCCTCCGGCAAATCGCAACGGTCTATAACCATACCCCGGATAGTATCCATCGACAGGGGAAACTCACCGTTCAGCCAGTTTAATTCCGCCTCATGGGCATAGAACTCTGGGTAGTATTCGTGCCCGCCAATATGATCCCAATGAATATGTGTCGCCACGGCAGCCACCGGCTTGTCCGTCAGTTTCTTCACTTCTTCGGCAATGTTGCATATGCCTAGTCCTGTGTCAATAAGCAAACACCGCTCCCTACCTTCAAGTAAGTAGCAGTGCGTTTCTTCCCAATGGCGGTATTCGCTAATAATGTGAGTATCTGCATCAATTTGATCGAGTGTAAACCAGTTTTCCATTTTGATTATTCTCCTTTAATGTGTAATAAATTTTGTCTGCTCTACAAATTGAAAACTTACTCAACAAATGCCTTGAAAGCTTCTGCATAATTTGTAAGGTGAAATTCCAATATATCATAATTTGCAATTCCATTTGTATTAAATGGATCTTCACTAATGATTTCGTTTACATCTTCCATATTTTTTGCGTTGCATATAATCATCCCACCAGTTCTAGGGTTTTTTGGCCCTGAGCAGATAAAATTACTACTTTCATAGTATTTATTTAAGAAAGTGATATGCTCAGCTAAATACTTTTGAACCTCTTCCAATGGCTTTATATACGTTAAATTGACTATAAACATTTTCTTTTCCTCCAATTCAAAATTCAAATTTTATTTTACTGTAAAGTTGTGTAGCCGATTCAATTTGACCATATAAGCTTATCCTTGCTTCCATCTGTAAGATATATTTTATCTATTGTGCTTAATTCATCCTTAATATTAATAATAAAGCTCCCTGTTGTGTAAAATCTTGAAGCAAATTGTACATACTTAATTTTGATATATAAGCTACTGTCTATTATATCATACTCAAATCCTTTATACGCTTCTGCACTACTTTCTGTACCACCTTTAATTATAATTAAATTATCACTCACTGAGATATTACCAATGTATATTCCTTCACTTCTTGGCTCCCCAATTATAAAAAAATTCATATAGGTAAGCACAATTAACACAATAATAACTATTAAAATAGCAATAGGTATCAATGATTTTTTTTTCAAATAATTTCCCCCTTTAATTACAGCTAAAGCATTATTAACTCTTGTGCCGTATCATATGTTAATCACGCAGTTCCAAAATGCAGATCATTGGTATATATCTTAGCCCCTCTGTTACCTGCTCTTTATCTGTTTCAGTAAAACCTAAATGGCGATATACTTCTTGGGCATATGGTGAAGAATTAACGGTTATTTTGCCAGACATATTATCCAAACAGGCTTTCTCAAACAGTTGCCTCCCAACTCCTCTTCTATGGTATTTTCCATCTACAAAAAATAAAGCAATATGGTCACCTTCGTTACGTGTAGCTAGAATCCCTACGAGTTGTTTATTATCGAAGGCCCCATATATTTTTAGTATTGCGGTGTAGCTAGGTTCGTTCAAAAAATTGGAGAAAGTTTGTATTCCTTCCTCTGAATAATCAGGTGCTTCAAATTCCTGAAAGACCATTCTCGCTAAGCGAAATGCCTCATTAAATTCATCCAATGACAGTTCTCTAATTTCCATCTATAAGTCCTCCTTTTGCCTTCCACTCTTCTAAATCCATTTCTATGCGAATCCCTAAATATAGCGTCTTACTTTTTTCATATAATCTTTGTACTCTTCCCCAAATTTCGTTATGCACCATCTTTCTTCAGACAGGATGATCCAATGTGCTGATATTTCAAAGACCATCAGTATTGCAAATAATGGCAACGACTGGGTAAGCAGTACACAGCCTAAAAAATAAATAAAATATGCCACATACATTGGATTACGTGAAATCCAGTATAATCCCTTAAGATTGAGGCCGTTCTCCGCAGGTTTTGCAAAATTTAACACGGACACAAGGCACAGCAACATTCCTAACCCATATGTCGCCAACCCCGCATAAAACCAATACGGCTCAGTCTTAATCTTAAGGAAGAACGGATAGACAAAGATCAGAATGCTTGAAATCTGATAAAACCAGTACGCAACCTTTTCTTTTCCAATTAGCGGTGGGAAGAAAGCCGCTCGCTTTACCCCTTCCTTGTTCAATATGCTTAAAAAGCCGAATCTTATCAGTATAAATGGAATTAGCAAAAGAAATCCGTTCATTTTTTCTCCTTGTCCTTCTTGGCGATTTAAACGTTTGTTCTTTTATATTATCACATAATTTAATGAGTAACAACAAAAATAGAGGAAGACATTTTCACGCCATGTTATTCATCTACATATGAATCCGTAATTTTTTTACATAGCTTAACAAAGCACTCCACTTCTTCTTCTGATAAAGTATCTTCAATCAAATCCATAATTGTATTTCTAAACTTTTCTGATCTTTCAAGAAAATCCTTGCCACTTTGAGTAAGCGTAATATCATAAATTCTGCGATCTGTTTCTCTCCGTTGCTGAGAAATATAGTTTTTCTCCAATAGTCTTTTTGTTAATTTAGACATTCCAGCTTGAGAAATTCCACGAATTTCTGTTAATTCCTTTGTGGTTTTCGTACCTTGCTTATCTAGAATATCCAAAATTGTATATTGTGCTGTAGTCACTCCTTCGATACTAAATCGATTAATATTACTGATAATCATGCATTGAAAAGGGATATAATATTCTTCTAATTCTTTTTTAGCCATATCGATTCACCTTCCATCCTATATTTCTTTAGATATTGTCCTGTTATAGAGGACGTACAATTCACTAGATCTTTTACTGTTCCTTCAAACATTATATTACCACCATGCTGCCCGGCAAGTGGACCTAAATCAATTATCCAGTCAGCTTGACAAACTACATCTAGATTGTGTTCTATTACGATTACCGTGCTTCCATGATCAACCAACCGATTTAAAACTTTAAGCAGCTGTGAAATATCCGACATATGAAGTCCTGTGGTAGGCTCATCCAATACATATACATTTCCCTTGTTGTCCAATTCTGAAGCAAGTTTTACTCTTTGCAATTCTCCCCCAGACAGTGTATTTAATGGTTGTCCCAATGTAATATAAGTAATTCCAACATCCTTCAATTTTTTAAGAACATCTAATATATTTGTTTCATAGAAAAAATCCAAGGCTTCATCTATTGTCATATCTAAAACTTCACTGATACTTTTGCCACGCAATTTATAATTTAATACTTCATCTGTAAATCGCTTTCCTTGACACTCTTCGCACACGGTTACTATCGTATCCATAAATGCCAAATCCGTATAAGTTACTCCTAATCCTTTGCAGTTAGGGCAAGCACCTTGTGAGTTAAAACTAAACAATGCAGATTTTACATGATTTCCTTTTGAAAATAGTTCCCTTATGTTGTCAAACATACCGGTAAACGTGGCAATATTTGACCGCTTTGACGTCTGTATCGGCTTTTGATCTATAAATTTGATATCAGAATAAATTCGGGGCAAAACTTGATTGATTAAAGTACTTTTACCCGAACCCGCTACACCTGTTACGACTGTCATTACTCCTTTTGGAATGTTTACATTAATATTTTTAAGATTATGTAAATGGGCATTCTCTATCGATAAATATCCGGTTGGTGTTCTATAGTTCTCTTTTAGCCTAAATCTTTTGCTGAAAGACAAACCTGTCAGTGTAGCTGAATGCTTTAATCCCTCTAATGAACCTTGGTACATTATTTTCCCGCCATTGATTCCTGCTTTAGGACCCATGTCAATAACATAATCTGCAATTTTAATCACATCAGGATCATGTTCCACTATCAAAACTGTATTGCCTTTATCTCTTAAAAGTTTCAAAAGTGTGTTAATTTTATCAACATCATGAGGATGCAATCCAATACTCGGTTCATCAAATATATAGGTAAGACCTGTCAAACTACTTCCTAATTGCCGAACCATTTTTATACGTTGCGATTCACCTCCTGAGAGCGTTGCAGTTTCCCTATTTAAACTTAAATAACCTAAGCCGATAGAAACTAAATGACCTAACCGATCGTTCGTAGCCTTTACCATAGTAGCTGCTTTTGGCTCATGTATTGTCTGGATAAACTCCAATAAATCTGCAATTTGCATTTTAACACAATCTGCAATACTCTTTCGGTTTATTTTGCATTGTAAAACGCTCTGTGACAATCTAGCCCCATGGCAGAGTGGGCATGTTTCCTTACCTACGATTTTAGATATTTCTTTTTTATATTTTGTTGCTTCTCCATCTTCTTTTTTTAGAAAACTCCTCTCGATTCTAGGAATAAGTCCCTCGTACAGTGAAGTCTTAGGCCATTCCGGATCGCTAGTCATTACTTTAATATCCGATTTGTATAAAAGCATTTCTAGCTCTTCCTCTGTATAGTCTTTTAACTTTTTATCATTATCAAAAAATCCCGAATGAATATATCTTTTTAATCGCCATCCTCCTGTTTCGAATGTAGGGAATAAAATAGCTCCATCATTCAGCGATCTGTTTCTATCAAGTAACCGATCAATACTTATCATATCAATCTTTCCAAGCCCTTCACACTTAGGACACATCCCTTGCGGATTATTGAAGGAAAAAACATCAGAATAGCCAACAAAAGGTTTCCCTATACGAGAAAATAGTAATCGCAATAAAGAATATATATCTGTTATCGTTCCAACCGTTGATCTTGCATTTCCACCAATACGCTTTTGATCAATAATAATTGCCACTGATAAGTTTTCAATAGTATCCACGTTTGGTTGTCCATAATGTGGTAAGCGGTGACGTATAAAACTTGAGTAAGTTTCGTTTAACTGTCTTTGCGATTCTGCTGCTATTGTATCAAATACCAAAGATGATTTTCCCGAACCAGAAACTCCAGTAAAAACAGTTATCATTTTTTTGGGAATTTTTACTTCAATATTTTTAAGATTTTTTTCTCTTGCTCCAACTAAATGTATATATTCTATATCAGTTTTTTTATCCATACCTATCACCTTTCGATAACGCTTTAAATATATAACCGGGTTATTATATAACTTGGTTATATATAATTTACTACTTTTACATTGTATTATCAATAGGTTTTTCAAAATACGCCGTGCTAAAATATAGTGCCTGAAATTGATTTCTTACACAGGAACTGTAAAATAGTATTGGAAGTGAACTGTCAGTGGAGGCAGTACATATATCCAGTGTATTTCTTCAGCATTAATTCTGGCAATCACAGAAGTAATTGTGGTGAATAGATTAGTTCTCCTGATTACATTCCCCTAAATATTGAAGAATCATTTTGTCATATTTTGATTTTCTATACCATCCTATCCCAATCATTCCAACTCCAACAAGTATAGCAACCTTTCTTCTAATAGAATAAGGTAGAAACAAGCACGAAACTACAATGCCCGTGCCAGCGCCAGTAAAAAAATTTATGTATTCCCCATAGATAGCGAATCTCTTTATTTTGGCATACTATTATTGCTCATTTTTTTACTGCCAAACAATAATTAACATTTTTAGGTGCTGTCATTAGATTCATTGGATTTGCCTTGTTATACGTGCTAAAATACTGGTCTGTTATTTGACTTGGAGTTAAATGTTCAAAAATCAAAAAACCATAATCTGATAAAATTTTTTCCATCTCACTATAGGAATAACTTGCAAGCATTTTTTCATTTGCTGCTTCTGTTAGTTCCGAATGCTTATTCCCTACTCCTGCAATAAAGTAATTTTCATTTGGATAATCAAAGACAATCGAACTATTAATCGGGATTATCGAAGCAATAATAGAAATCAGATTTTTAAATGATTGATTGGACAAATAATATGTCATGCCAAGCAAGCTACAAAAGCTTATTTTGTTCTCATCAAAGTTTATGTTTTCAATTAATGGCTTTTCCCATTTTGTTGTCACGAAATCTGCTTCAATAAAATTAACATTATTAGCAATATTAACACCTGATTTTTTTAAACGGTCCCTCTTATCCCTTGCCGTGGCTGGATGATCTATTTCAAAAATCTGTAATTTTTCAGCCCAATCAGGCTGACGATAAGCAAATGTATCATAACCAGCTGCTAGAATCAGATATTGCATTGCCCCATGTTGTACTGCTATTTCCAGTGTATTTTCCATAAAAATTGCTCTTCCTAATGGAGTAGGAGATAACTGGTTATCAACAATCCATCTTAGTGCTTCTTTATCATTTCCAACAAATGATGGATTAAAATATTTAATGCCATCTGACAAATTTTTTGATATTGTCCTATGTTCCTCTTCTGTTAAAAGTAGTCTCGCTATGTTGTCATCAAAAATTTTCACATTGTTATTTTCGCTATGATATGCTCTTAAAAATGCACATACCCGTGCCGTTATACTTTTCCCTTCCATCTCAATCACCTCATTTTTTTAATAAGCCCAATTATATATGTCTATTAATTTGCTTACAAGGCTTGATTTTCCAGTGATTTTGTGGTAATATAATAGTAATCTCAAATATATTTTATTTATTTCGTTGCATCTTTTGCAACGATTTTTTAATCTATTTCTTAGCTTATATACCCTGGTCATTTTCGTTTTGTTATATGCCTGTTCATCTTAAATATAATGGGAAGCTAATTTTGTAAGTTGATTTCAGATTATGACAATCTACAGATTCCTTCAATTAACAAAAACAGTAGTTATAATATATTGATTCATTTCATCAGGCAGCGAATAACCCGTTATATAGTTACCGCTCGAACCTTGTTCTACATACACCTGACCATCAATTAATACTAGATAGACATGTCTGTATGCTATGTGGTCTTTGTTGTATGCGAGCAATTCACGTTCATCATAGCCGAAAATAGGGGTGCCGGGTTGTGCTGCCTCGTCGAGTTCAATATATTTCTGTGGAATTTCAACACGCGTTAAATCTTGTCCAGAATCCAGTGCTTGCTCCAACTCAATGAACACTTCAGGATTAACATTGACATCTTGTTCAATATTGATATACAGCGTATCGCGACGCTCGCCATTGCCTTCTTCTCCCGTATAAACACTATATTCGCAGGTGAGTTTTTTTGTCTCGTAATTGGAGATATCCGCATAATAGGCTTTAATTGAATTAAGCTTGGATTCCGGACAAAAAACACCATTACCGCTCACTTCGTAAAACTCGAAGCCATTTTCGTTAATAATTGGGTATATTGTCGACATGCTGAGCTTTTCTCTTGAACTACCTGTCAGCAAAAATGTCATAGCATCGTTAAAGGCATTGCTGTTTAGCGAATCATAGCTGATATTTGCAACTGGTTCACCACGTTTAACTTCGGTTGAGCAGAGGAAAAATGGTTCTTCCGAGAATCCCTCGCGAAACTGAACGTATTTCTTTCCATCCATCTCAAACAAATTTGTGGCTGATTCGTATTCACCCATCGGCCAATAAAGTGCTTTTCCCGATTCAGCATAGACAATATCAGTAGTCTGGCTACTGTTTGCAATACGTAAAAAAACAATGTATCCAATCGGTATACATGCAACTAAAATGTTGAAAACCAATATTACCATAGGAATGATAAACCATCTTTTTTTTACAAAGTTGCCTTTTCGCTTCCTTACTCTATGAATTATCAAAAATACCGTGCTTATAATTATGAAAACCATGGCAATGCAAAACAAAACCGCCATAATCATCATAAAGAATACCGCGCCCATATTTTCTCGCCTCCTAGCATATTTAATATATTGGTGTTTTTATCACCTAATTCCTAATGCGAAAATATAAATATAATGGAATTTCAGAAATCCCTTTAAACTGCTGATTATCTCCATAATATTAAACGGTTACACTCTTTTCGAATAATACAATATTGACCGTGCTAACCTTATATTCCTTTGTAATATGAAATCCGCATTTTTTATAAAAATAATGATTCCGCTCTTTATCAGCTGGAGTTTCCAGTGACCAATGATGTGCGCCTTTAAACTGCCTGTCAAGAAATTTCATTGCTACCTGTCCAATACCGTTATTTTCGTATGCAGGTATCACACAGAGTCCTCCTAGAAAATATGTACCATCGTGATTATCTCGCACTATAATATCCCCTATAAGAATCTCATCAACCATTATTTTGTAGACAGCACAATTTTCAACAGAGAGTTTCATACTTTCATATGTACGCCCATACCCCGGGCATTCTCCGTACTTGATGTAATCATCATAAAATGCCTTATTTTGAATTTCTATTAAATCTTCAATGTCATCATTCGTTGCAAGGGAAAATATAACATTATATTTCATAGTTTCTCCCATTCCGCGCCGCTTCGCTTGCGGCACAAATAATTTATTAAAATAATACTCTTACTTCTTTTTTGTGTTACAATTTTCTCAAATAGCAGTACACTACAGAGCACGGGAGGAGGAGTGGAAGAGTTTCCAACTCAATCCGCATAGTTATATGTGCCGTCGCCCTTTCAAGCACAAATAATTGGGACATTGAGCCCGTACACTTATCTTTGTTTAACAACAGATTTGATGTTATGCTTGAGCGACAGTCAATGCTGCTATTTTTCATACCTTTTTCTGAAAGGAGTGATTCTATCATGAAAATTGTTTATTCTATCTGTTGCGGTGTTGATGTTCACAAACGTATGCTTGTGGCTACTATTGCTTCCACCGATTCCAACAACATTACCTCTTACACTACTGAAACTTTTGCAACTTCAAACTCTGAACTTGAGCGGTTCAGATTATGGCTTCTTAATCACCACTGCTATCATGTCTGTATGGAATCTACCGGTAAGTATTGGATTCCCGTGTTTAATATCCTTGAAAACCATCTCCATGTCATTCTTACACATCCTAAATATGTTAGGACCATCAAAGGTAAGAAAACCGACAAGAAGGATTCCAAATGGATTGCTGACCTTTTCAAGTTTGATATGGTCAGAAACTCCTTTATCCCCCCTGCAGACATCCGGGCTCTTCGTGAAATTGCACGTTATCGCTTTAAGCTTGTTTGTATGCGCTCTTCTGAACGCAACCGTTTTCAAAATGCAATGACTGTATCTAACATCAGTCTTGCCAATATTCTGTCTGATCCTTTTGGTAAAACTTCTACCATGATTATGGATTATGTTCTATCTTCAGATGCCTTCAATGAAGAATACTGCCGTAATCTAATTCAAAAATCTGCCAAAAAAAAGGCTGATTTAATTATTGATTCGTTAAACGGCTTTAAAATTCAGTCTGATCAGCACTTTAAAATGAAAGCTGCAAAGAATCATATGAAATATCTTGACCAAAACATTGTTGCAACAGAAGCTGAATTATTTACCCGCATACAGCCTTATTATCATTTAGTTAAACACCTTTCTGAAATACCGGGTATTACCGAATTATCTGCTGCCTTAATTCTTGCTGAAATCGGTGTTGATATGAAAGTGTTTGATGATGCCAAGCACCTAACTTCATGGGCAGGTCTTACACCTGCAAATAATGAAAGTGCAGGGAAGAAAAAATCTGTCCGAATTTCCAAAGCAGGGCAATATCTTAAGCCTCTTCTTGTTCAATGCGCTCTAGCTGCCACTAAAAGTACTAAGGATATTTATTTTGCAAGAAAATATCTTAAACTGAAAAAGCGTAGAGGTCATAAGAAGGCTATTATTGCCATTGCGCGGATGATGCTTGTTTGTATTTATCATATGCTTTTAACAGGTGAAACATTTAATCCTTCCGATTATGAAGAACTTCAGAATCCAAAGCCCGCTCATCAGGAAATGACTGTTGCTAATGCGCTTGATTTTCTTGAGGCTCAAGGATTTGATATTTCAAAATTAGTAGTGTAATTTTCTTATTTTTAATAAATCATTCTCAGGGGCTTTTTTGTAATGCCCTGCCTACAGTGTTAATTTTCACACTTTCTCCCTCCTTTTTCTCTGTAACTGCAGTTTTCCTCAATAAATTGATTGCCTATGTGCCAGGCACGCAATTTCCTATCTTTACGTAAAATACAAGCTGCTGTCAATACAAATCCGTTATAAAGTCTTACTCAAATAAATCATATCTACTAATTGAATACCGTTATCAACAATCATATTATTCATTATATATTGGAATTCTTCATTTTTTACCAGTAAAAACTCTTTACTCAACAATTAGCTCATTCCAGCAACTCATTTTTCGATTTCCTATATGTATATATCGCTTGAATAACTCCAACTACAGTTATTATTATAGAGTATCCAACAGTTAATATTTTGAAATGATAAACATGCCAAACCAACAAGCACGCAAAGATAGCAAATGGAGTTATCCATAAGGTTCTAATAAATTTTCTTCTGTAACTTAAATTCCAATAACAGATTTCAAAGCCTTTATCTTTTTTCATTGTCACACCTTCTTTCTGCTCTGCAAAATAAATGCCCACGTAATTCAAATTGATTATACTACGGTTACCTATCATAAACATTATGGGAAGTTCAAATTGTCTTAGGCTCAAATATGGATAATTGCTGGTCTGCACAGTTTATCAATGCTAATCAATATCGCACATAACAACAGGATTTCCATGCTCCTCAATCAGCTTTACAACATTTTCAAAATCAAGAAAAACAGTTGCAGTATTTTCCATGGGATGAATACCAATCTTCTGTCCTTGTAAGATCTTATCGAATACTACAATGACATTTTTCTGTGTATTATTTAATATTCCAAAAGGTGTTACATGTCCCTTTTTCAATGCCAACAGTTCAAAAAGGGACTCTTCATTGGCAAAACTCAGATTACGGCTTGGGATTTTTTCACTGAGCCCTTTTAGGTCGATTGTTTTATAACCTGGGATGGTAACAAGATAGTAATTTCTTTTTTTATCGTCCCGCAAAAACAGATTCTTGACAATCCATTCTTTATGTGGAATATTCATTTCATCTAAATCTTCAATGGTATATGCTGCATCATGTTCATACGGCTCATAAACAATATGATATGAATCTAATAGTGCATAAGTATCTTCCTTATTCATCTTCAATATAGTCCTCTCAATATTATTATTTTTGTTTAATTATTTGCGTCTTATAAATAGCCAGGCCTATTGAATGGTTTTCCAAAGTAATTGTCCAGCTTTAAAAAGCACTTCTATTCGTTCGGTATCTCTTAACCATGAAAGATAAGAACGCACGGTGCTGCCAACTAATACATATTGTTCGAAATTCATTGTAAGATTATATTCGTTAAAAAGTATCTGTAAGACCTTTTCAAACTGAATCGGTTCTTGGCATATTTCCAGTATCTTATACGCTATATCATGAACTTTATCAATGTTAATTTGAGCGAGTGGAGCAATATTCTCTGTTGCTTCTGCATGGGCAGGAACGAAAATCGCTGCGTTTAATGTTTTTACCATTTGTAGTGTCTCAAGATATGCTGCAACATCGTAAATAAATCCTATTTGGTATTTTTGCAGCGTTTCTTCACTTGACAAACAGTCTGCCAGATAAACGACATTATCCGCATCCCTGAAGCCCACCATATCAAAAAAATGGCCGGGAAGATGCAGAACACTCATACCCTCTGGAAGCACATTCTCCGTAAGATATTCTGCATTGCTTTCCTGAGCCATCAGGAACTTGTGCCGCAAGTCCTTTGGTGGAAATCCACCATACAAAAAAGACGGTTCCAACAGCGGATGATTTGTAAAGTCACAGTCAATACCCGGAGCATAAATTTTGCATCCGGTTTGATTTTGCAAATATTTATTGCCACCGATATGATCAGCATTGGAATGCGTATTATATATTGCAATAAGTCGCCAGTTGTTAGCTTCTAGTGTCTGCCTGACCTTTCGTCCTGCATCCTTGTCACTTCCACTGTCAATCAGACATACATCTGTCTCGTTGAGTTTAACAATACCGATCTTTGCAGGGCTTTGAACATAATAACTGTTTTTGCTGACTTGAATTAACTCGTACATTTGAAATAGTCCTCCCTCTGGAAATATAAAATTGCAGCTTTGCTAAAATATCAACATACCGTTATCATCGAACTTAAAATCAGGACCCCAAGCAACTTCCCAATAATAACCATCCAAGTCAGAAAAATATGCGTGGTATCCACCCCAAAAAACCTCCTGCGGTTCTTTGACGATTTTAGCTCCTGCGTTTCTGGCCACTTCAATTACTTTTTCAACGTCTTCTTTGTGTTCAACATTATAGGTTAATGTGATTCCACCAAACCCGCTGGATATTTTCGGTGGGGCTTCTTTACTAATATCTTCAGCTAGTAAGTCCAAGGGGAAGAGCTCAAACTTTGTGCCGGGTGTATTAAAGAATACAACCTTGGGGCTATTGTCCTTTTCCTCTGTTTGAAACCCTAACCTATCCCTGTAAAATTGAATAGCTTTTCCCATGTTTCTTACGCCTAAACAAATACAAGTAATCTTATTCATTCATAGTACCTCCCTGTAATATAAATTCTAATCCGTTTTCTGTTTTATAAATAATAGTCCGCGTTACAAATCCGTTACCATTTGTCTATAAAGCTCTTCATTATTTTCTCCTTTGCAATATTGCTTATTATCAAAGTAATGAGCTGGCCAGCTTAAACATTAGAAGAAATTCAATCAGCTACAGCTAATGCTCAATTTCCGTATGTCGCTAACTTCTTGCGCTTTATTATATCTTCAATTCCTTTAATCAATATTTTTCTTTCATCTTTTTTGGAATAGTTTACATTTACACATCCTTTGCCTTTTCCTGGATTTGAAAGTTCTTCTTTTAACATAGCAATATATTCGAAATCCATTGAGTGCATGGAAAAATGATTTTTAGCAGGTGAAAATGCAATATAATTTCTGAGTTTACCACTGCCAAGTTTATATGTTGGCATTTTGAATGAAATAACTTCTTCTAATTCTGAATGGTTTTCTCGCATATAGTTGATAAAATAAATCATCCAATCTCTTTCAACCTCTGGAAGCGTAGAGATATAATTATCAACTTCTGAATTATTTTTAATCATAATAGCACCTCACATAATATAAATTTTCTTTAGTTTAATTATGTTTAAACAAGGAATTTCATGTTATCTATGTAATATACTAGTCCAGCATAAACATAATGGGAAGTTGATTCTGTAAGTTAATTTCAGATCATGACAATCTACAGATTCCTTCAATTAATTCTTTTTCACTAATATAATTTACATCTTCATATCCTTTTGACTGAGCATAACTGTACATCATCGATATTAATTGAATATCTTTACTCAAAAAAATGACACCAGAACAATCATATACTGTAAGAAATATTTTGCAGTCGCTCTCTATGAATTCTTTGTAATTTGATATACGTTGAATATTCTCCCCTTTATTAAATGCCATTAAGGTAACAAAAATCATATAATACCTATTATCTTTTGCAATATTATATAATTCATTTCCATTTAATAAATCCTCGGTAAACATAGGCTGATTAATAAATTCGTCACCATGTAATAGATATATCTCATGATAATCAATTAACCACAGATAGTCGCTATATGGCAGAGGCTCTAATAAATACGAAAGAGAATTCCCGTATTCATTAGGGATTTGAAAACTAACTCCCTTATTTTCCATTTGAAATATCTCCCTCTCACTTTTTTAATAAAGATATATTTGCTAAACATAATGGGAAGTTATCCATCTCTACAATTTGGAATTTTTAGTGTTCCTATCATGTTTATAATTCTTTATCATCCATAGGACATCCTTTTTCCACCCATTTCGTAAAATCAAACCATACTTCTGGCTTGGCACTTCCGATTGCTCCCGCATCTAACCATCCACAAAAAACCGCATCTGGCTCCGCTTTTATAATTAGTTCACAATCACCGTTGTCGTTGCCGATGCTTATATATTCGGGGGCATATTCCGAAAACTCATTACATTTATACATTTCAACAAGGTCATCTGTCCCATATAAAATACATAGATTCATACAAGCGCCATTCATTATATTTAGAAATTCCTGATATATTTGGGGAATTCTTTGCTCGATTTCTTTTTCAGCCGCCACTATAGAATCATGGCTTGCCGGTTCATATTTTTCGATTATATCAAGTTTATTAGTAAACATATAAAAATCCTTTCTTCAAAAGTATAAGTACCCTTGGTTCAAAACCGCTCAATAAATTCAAATTTCTAAGTCTTAGCCTTCTATTGTTTCATTCATTTCATAAACATAATTGGAAGTTCAAATTTGTTGGCGGGTATGCTGTAAGTTTTCATCAAAGCTCGTGCACAATATGCGGCAAATAATCTATTCCTTTAAATTCTTTCACAACAATAGATTTGATTGTCTTTTTAATTTGGGGCTGAACATAAGTGATACACATCTGCCAACTGCCACCAATGCTCTTGCAGTCATCTTCAATCAAAACATCTGGGCGAACCACCTCAATAATATCCTTATACTTTTGTCCCTTTTCCCTATAATAAAGCTTTGATCCAACAAATCCATATTTTACGAGCAATGCCGCTATTTCTTCTGCCTGTTTTCCTCTGCGTGAAGTGCAGTAGGTTATATCCGCCCCTTGCTGTTGCCAACCTTTAATAATGTCAACTGCCATTCCAATGGGTATATAGCCATTATGGTTGTATAGGTAAAGCCATGCTTTGGGTTTTAAAATTGTACCCTCAGCAAAAATCATTACTTTTTTCATTCCGACAGAATCGGATATTTTAACATAAGCCAAATTTTATCCTTTCAATTACGTAGTGTAAACATTACTAAAATCTCATCTATCTAGGTAAAATGACCCGCTTTATGCTCATTATAAAAAGTGGATTACTCACTAAATTGGAATTTATCTTTGGAATATTCCGCTACAAGAATCCATTACTTCTCTTCAGTATACCTTTATTAGCTGTTTATCAGCGTGTTATAAACATAATGCGCAACTCACATTTGCTGCAAAGCTACCATGTTTTAGCCTAATAAGCAATTGATGTTAACAATAGAATTGCAGCTTTACTAAAATATCAACATACCATTATCATCGAACTTAAAATCAGGCCCCCAAGCAACTTCCCAATAATAACCATCTAAGTCAGAAAAATATGCGTGGTATCCACCCCAAAAAACCTCCTGCGGTTCTTTGACGATTTTAGCTAATCCGGGTTACACATCCTTTACCACTTGTCTATCTAATAAACATTGACACCTGTTTCTCCAATTGCTGATTATTGCTATTCCATGAACTTATACACTCATCCAATTACTTGGCTAATGTGTATATTTCAGTTATTAATTGCTAAAGTTTAAAATCTGTTCATGAATTCTACCATATTATAAGTATACTTCCATTATTCTACTTTTTCCCCTCTTGTCCTCTTTTCTTTTTCGACACATTTCGACGCGCTATGTCATTCCCTCAATTAAAAAGCACTGTTTTAAAACACATAATTATAAATTACATATTTTAAAGCAGTACTTTCATCCACTTTGCCAAATAATTTTTCTACAGCTTTACCATTTCCCCGCAGTGTGGGCATTTCACATAGCCATTTTCCACAGCAGAATTCAAGTCCATAACAAAATACCTCATGCAATGTGTACACTTAATCATTTCCTATTTCCTCCATCCATAAGTTCACATAGGAAAGTATACTCCAATATTTATTTCATAAAAAGACTTGACTTCAAAACATTACAAAAATAAAAATCCAAGACCGCAATCTGAGATTTGTATATAAATTTACTTTAGTGAATTTATCCATTCTGAAAGATTCTTATTGTATTCTTTTATTTTATCTCTATCTGTTTTAAAATTGGAATTATATCTTATAGTAGTTGCCCATGATGATAATTCATAATCGCCTTCTTTTACCCATCCTGGAATCATTATTTTTTCACCATCAGCCTCCTGTGTTAATTTGTAAATATTATGTTCCACTCCTGCAAAGCCTCTTGCTTCAATCAGTAGATTTCTTATAAATCATTAAACCTTTTTTTTTAACTTCCTTATATATACTTCCCTTAATTTTTTGTTCTCGTAAAAATCCCTCTGGCGTTTCTTTTATAATGTCGACAGCACTATCTGGAGCTGTAAATATCAATTTTTCTTCATCTGTTGTAGTATTTCCAATAAGACAAAGATCAATGTCAGATTGTGCCCTACAATGTTCAGTAACCGTACTGCAAAAAACCCATAGTACCTCTAATGTCTCTGGTATAACATCTAGAATTCCTTAGTAGAATCATTCCATCTAATTTGTGCAAATAAGTAACTTTTTATTATTTTATCTAGGTACAAGTTATTAGTTCTGTTAATAGCAGCTTCAATTAAAAACTATTTGCTATAACTGCTTTTTATTGAATACGACAATAGACATCATCAATAATGCAGCCGACATAAATACCGAAATAATAAGTGGTATTATAAAATAGGAGACTGTCACCGCGCCAGAAAGCAAATCAACATTTTTTGATACTAAAATGACTGGGCTATACCCTGCGGTTTGCTCTATCTGTTCCAACAATCCCATAATCACCGTTATTACCAACAAAAAGAGGATACTTGTAAATGCCTGCCGGAACAGTACACAGCCAAGCATGAGGATACATAAATATAGTAACCCTGCAATCCACACAGCAAAGGCTGCAAAAAAGACATGCGGTAACGAAGCACCCGGCCAGAGATAGGCTGTATAGCCGTAGGCAACACCAAAAGACATCCAATAACTAACGGTTAAAATAGCCGCAGCAGCAGAAAACTTTGACAATATCACAGTCGGGCGTGACAATCCCTTTGTCAACATGATTGCGAGTGTACCTTTGGCATATTCTCCGGACAAACAACTGCTGAAAAGAATGATTGTCAAACTAAGTCCAAGCGACGAGACATTTTTATAGAACTGCGTCCACGAATCTAATGCGGAAGGATTCTCAAATGCTTCTGCAAGATTTGGCATAACGGCTTCCATAAGCTGCGGTGTGAATTTTGCGAGCACCGGACTCGTCACACCAAAGACAAAAAAAATGACGAGCATAATAAGCAGCCTGTAATTCCGAGTATTTTCCGTGATTTCCTTTTTTGAAAATGCTATAAACCCACTCACATTACCACCTCCAGGAACAGATTTTCAAGGGACGGCTCCATTATTTCCATTTTTGATGGACATAAGCCGGTTTCTGCAAGTACAGAAATAACGATACTCTGAATATGGACTATATCCGCACCATGCAAAATGATTTCGGTTCCCCTTTCTTCCGCATGAGGAAGCAGGGGTATTATTTTCGCACAAGCCTTGAATTCATTAACTTCTTCATTTTTGGAAAACTCTAACCAAAGGCTATCTTTACCGTGCATGGTTTTGATTTCGGAAAGCGTCCCACTGACCGCAATATTGCCCTTATGCAATACTGCCACGTGGTCACAAATGCGTTCTACATCTGATAAAATATGCGTTGAAAAAACTACAGTTGTCGTGCCTTTGATTTTTTGAAGAATATCAAGTATTTCTTTACGTCCAACAGGGTCAAGGGCACTTGTCGGTTCATCACAAATAAGCAACTTGGGACGTGACAGCAAGGCTTGCGCTATTCCAAGCCGTTGTTTCATGCCACGTGAAAAACCGCCAATACGTTTTTTTACGCCATAAAGACCCACAAGGGATAGAAGTTCATCACTTCGACCTTTGGTTTCCGATTTGGTAAGTCCCGAAATTTTGCCACAAAGGGTAAGGTATTCAAGCGGTTTCATATAATTATAAAATTCGGGCACATCAGGCAAATATCCAACATACCGATTTGTTTTTGTCTGCCCATAACTAACGGTTTGACCACAAATGGTAATCTCTCCACTATCAGCTTTCAGTAGACCCAATATCATTTTCATGGTTGTTGTTTTACCCGCGCCGTTTTGCCCGATAAATCCGAAAACAGTACCTTCAGGCACGGAAAAATTTAGATTGTCAATTATCTTTTGTGTCCCAAAATTTTTTGACAACCCATTGATGGTAAGTACATTCATTGTTCTTCACCCCTCCCAAAGATAAAATAGACAATTGGACCGATTATATTAACGAGCATTACAATGAAAGCCCACATAATTTTATTTCCGAAGCGATAATGCGGGTGTTTCAACACATGAACGAGAGCAATCAAGCCAAAAGCGACTTGAGCAACAAAAATTGGAATAAAGATTGGCAAATTATCCAATAGTATTTCCATCAAACAAACCTCCTTATTTGTATCATGTTGATTATATTATCATATTGATAATATAAAGTCAATAGATAAGCTCCCTTACCGCATGGACAATAAAAGGAGCTTTGAAAGACTTATTTGTTGTAATTTTCGGGCGGTGAAATAATCAAACCTATACTTCGTAATTTTCTATCAGGCGTGGGATTATTTTTATAAAGCGGCTGAATGATTTTCGCGTATTCATCTATCGCGGATGCCAATTCTTCATCGGTTGCATATATCGGCGCAAGTGAAAAGCCCGACTGGTCTTTTGGAATATCGATATCCGATTTTTTACAATACGCTTGAAATTGTTTGATAAATCCAAAAACATACTGCATAAACATTTGCATATAGGCATCGCCCGCGTTTGCACCAATTAACTCCTGCCCACTGGAGTCTAAATCAATGGCAACCGCATAGGTTTTTTCTATCGTCCCTCTTACTTGATTTTCTTCGACTACTTTCAAAATACCGTCATTTGTCATACGTTTTAAGTGGCGGTATAGGGTTGCCTGTGGAATATCGTTATATATTTCTGCAAGTTGTTTAGCAGTTGCTTTTCCGGCAGAATATAGTTCTAATAACAGTTTGCATTTTATTGGGTGTGTAAAGCAATCCATAATTTTTTGTTCCATAACATTCCCTCCTAACAGTTTATGACAATATTATCACTTTGATAATAAATAGTCAAATCAATATTATCCTTAATAATCTCCTTATTAATCCTGTTTGGGCAATTGCAATGTAGGGTTTCTTGATTTTTTTACATGTTTAGTTGATAATTTCGCCCTTGCTTTTTGCTAAATTTTCACGCCATTTGCTTAGTTCCGTAGTTGTCAGTTTTGTCCACTCTGTTTCCTCCCCAATAATTCTTAAGGGTTCTTTTGAGCGATAAGAACGTGTTAAGTTACCTGGAAATTTTTTGTCAGTAACATTAGGGTCGTTTTCAAATTCACCTATTGGTTCAATTATATAAACGCGTTCTCTTCCTTCCCCTTTTGCTAATGCCGCTGCAAGGCCGGCGCCATTGGTATTAGCAGTGAAATAAATGTGATTCATTTGAAGCTCAGGCTTGTAATTTGAAATTTCACCCGCTGTCAGTAAATCACCAACCTTTAAATCTGCCTTAGTCCCATGATAAAATGGTCCTTTATCAGAAAGTGCACCTTTATATAATTCAGATAATTCATAATTTCTTTTTGCATTATCAGAGTCATGCAACTCCTCATAGCACTTGGAAATGTTTCCATATAACGTGGAGTATGCACTCTTTACATTATCATCATTTATATTTAGCGCACACTGTAAAGATGTTTCCATCCATTTCAATTTGTCTGTAATATTCTTTTGTTGACGAGCTAAATGATAAGCTGCAATAAATTTTTCATAGTCATCTGTTGCTTCATTCCATGCTTTATAAAACATCATGCTTGCTTCTTCTACGTTCCCACTATCTTCTAAACCCATCCCCATTACACAGAGTTTAATAACAATGTTATTGGGATCAAATTTTATATTCATCTAATCTTACCTCCAAATTAATTAATTACATATTAGTATACTTGCATATACCAGATATTATAAGGCTATATTGTCCACTTTCCTTATGTTATAATTAAAATAGAGAGAGCAATATCTTCATTTATCCTGAAATTCCTTCAACTTTTCAATATCAGTGATAGCATACCCTTTTCCTGTATCTTTTTCTAAGATTCCACACTCTCGAAATTGCTTCATAACGTATAACACATGCCGATAACTAACATTTAAATATTCGGAAACATCAGTATGTGGCATCTCATATCTGCCATTGTGTTGATATTGAAGGATAAATGTTGCAAGCCTCTTATCCAAAGAATAGTTTAAGCTTTCGCTCATTCGATAACTTCTTGATAATAATTTATTAGAAATATACGATGCAAAATAAAAGGAAACACTTGCATCTTCTTTGCATAGTTTCCGCAATGCATTCAAATCAAATCCCAGACATTTGATATCTTGAAGAACCCTATTTTCTTTTATATTAGCCTCATTACAAAACAAGGAGAGTTCTCCTAACCAATCATTGCCCCCTGCAAAATCGAGGATTGAACGCCTTCCATTACTATGCTCTATATAAATTTTAGCAACACCTGATAAAATAAAATAGCAGCAAGTTACTTGACTGTTTATTTTATAAATGTTTTCATCATAAAAAAATTTATAAAGGAGCTACAAATTATGTATGATATTATATTAATGGATTTAGATAATACTATTTTGGATTTTGATACTGCAGAAAGAAGCAGTTTTATAAAAATTATTGAAAGAGCAGGTCTAACCTACACTGACGATTTATTGAAGAAATACAAAAAAATAAACGCCACTTTATGGAGTAACCTTGAGCAAGGCAAAATTTCAAAAGATGCTGTTCTAAATACGCGTTTTCATGAGTTCTTTCAACTTTATGGTATTACAGTTGATGGCAGAGCGTGGGAAGATCAATACAGATTCTACCTTGATAACTCCTCCCAACTTATTCCACATGCAGAATACACTTTGACTGAACTTAGAAAAATGGAAAAGAAAATATACTCAGCTTCTAACGGTGTATATAGCACACAACTAAAGCATCTATCATATGCCGGCATTATTGACTTATTTGATGGACATTTTATATCTGACAGAATAAAATATGAAAACCCATCCCCATATTTTTTAAATTCTGTATTGAAAACATAGATATGGCTCCTAAGCTCCATCACACTGGCTCTTTCTTTGACATGTAATTTTTTTATACCAGGCTTTTTCTGACTTCCCGCAGGTTTGCTATTCTGATCAACTGTGTTTTCATTTTTCTTCATATCTTCAGTAACATTTTTATCTGTAACTACTGGATTGGGCAGTGCCACTATTGTGTAAATGTTTTTGTCAAAGGTTCCAGTACTGTTCTTGGTACGTTCAACTCTTATGTAATCTGCATCTGTTAAATATTTAAGGTGTTTATAATATCTATCTTTTGACATTTGTAATTCTTCCAGCATAATGTTTCTGCTTGGAAAAGCTTGATTTCCTCCCCCTGCAAAACTAGCCAGATAACTATAAATACATTTTGCTTCAGGAGTTAATCGCTTATCTCGCATAACAATCTTAGGGTTTAAACCATCCCCTTGTGCCATAATTCCCTCAACTCTTAATATATCCACCAGCTGATGCTTCTTTTCTTTCTTTGCCATGATTTACTCCTTTCAAAAAATGAAAAAAGGAAGATTCTAAATTTATCTTTAAAATCTTCCTTTAAGCAATAACTATTTAATTTTTACTAACATGTTTTGAAAAACAATTTTGTATATTCAGTCTGAGTATTTGCTATATGGTACACATAGATCTCGTTTTCTATCTGCTTATGAATTGCTACAAATTTACCACATATTATCATTTTGTATCCCTGCTCATTTAACCATTCATCCGGTGTAAATGAACCCGAATCCGGAAATTCTTCCAGCCTTTCAATTGCATCTAAAATACTGTCACTAACTTTGATTGCTGAATCTTTACCAAACTCAGCTATATAATAATCTTCAATAGCTTTTAAATCTTCCCACGCTGTAGGAAGCAGCCTAACACTGTATCTCATTAATTCGTTCCCTCAGACCTTGTCTTGCTTCTTGTATACTCATGGTTTTGGCTCCATCTATACGTTCTTGTTCTGCCTGCAAAATCTTAGCTCTAAGTTTTAAAATCTGTTCACGTCTTTCAAAGGCTTCAATGCTCATAAGCACCATATCCCCTTCACCATTTTTGGTAATATATATAGGTTCATTCGTTTCTTTTGCTAAATTAGATATTGCACCATAATCGTTTCTAAGTGATGCCGAAGCTTTTATAATCATATGCTCACTTCCTTTCATATCGTTTTATCGATATAATTATATCTTCTTTTTTATATATGTGCAATGCTTAATTATTGTTTAGTTTTTTTAAAACGCTCGATGCAGTTTCCAGTAGTCATCCATATTGTCTACTATCACCCTCACTTCATGTCTTTTTATAGTGCCACCGCTATAGTAAGCTGTAAAGGTAAAGGTCAACTCAACAGGTTCTTTCCTTCCCCATTTATTAATCATCGATTTGTCCCACAGACTTGCTGTACAAATAGATTCCCCTGCGGTGTTTTTCTTCCCGCTGTTTTTCATATTCGTCTTATAGGTTGTTCCATTTATACTGCACGTAACCTTTTCGGGTGATCCTGCAACTTCGGCATTTAACATAAACTTTTCACCTGACCAGAATACATTTGTTCCTCTTGTCCTTGGCTCTTTTAACTTCATATATTCTGCATATGGAATACTTCGGTTTATCTCATCTTTGAAACGCTTTAAATTATACTTTTTACGGTTTATATCCCACTGCTCCGTATGATAAACCTGCCCCGTTATTTTCCCCTCAGATACAACTATGAATTTGTATGTTCCCATTCCTGCTCCTGTCTGGTCTCTTACAGTACATACCACTTCATAGGTTCCCACCTGTGCTTTATCTGGTAATGCTCCTGTATTGGTCATTGGATAAACTATATTCCCTACAGCTGGTGTACCATCTACATGTTTGCCATTAACAGATATTTCTCCCAAAGAATCTGTAGGCTTTATATTCTTTTTTCTGTGTGTGAATATAAGCTTTTTGTCTTTGTAAACCTCTGTTGTAAGGTTTAAAATATCCTTTTCCACATCGTCAATACCTACATTTATGCTAAAGTTGATATTTTCAGTTACCTTTGCTGGACTTGTACTAATCCCTGTAATCCAGGGTGCTGTAGCACTGCCCTCCACATAGAAAGTCAGTTCTGCCGTATTTGACACCTTATCATAAGTGGGATAGCCATTTACAACATCTCCCCTTGATGTATCGTCAACTTCCCAATGGAAAACGGTATACTTGCCATCTACATAAAATCGATCTATCGGTTTATCTAATATTTTTAGGCCCTTTGCTTTTGCTATGCTTACAGCTTCGTCAATAGTCACTGCTCCTGTTGTAACGGCCTGTCCACAAATTGATTTTATGTTACCATCTTCATCGTAAATAATAGCAGATTCGGGGTTCTCTCCATCATTGTACGGTGTGTGTGCATACAGCCAATAGCCACTCTTACTAGGGTCTTTTTCATAATCTGAATAATAAATTTTGTAGGAAATAAGCTGTCCTTTCTTGTAAACAAGCGGAGCATCTTCATCTTTTTTAGCGGGTTCTACTATCTTCATTTCCGCTTGCCCATATCCTTTAGTTTGTACATTCCAACTATCCAAACTATTTTCACTTGCAAATTTACTAATAAGCTCAGTTCCTTTAGCGTTTTTGCTGTTATTAATCATTTCTAATCTTAAATTTGATATCAGAATGTTTAAATTGCTGTTACTGTTTACGTTACTAAAGCCTATGATTACATTTGTATCTTTTGGGTCAGCAATGGTACATTTATAGACCTTACAATCTATTGTACTTGTGTCAATCCAGTAAAAATCTTTACCATAGCTGTCAGCACCGATTTTGTTCCCTGCTGCAACAGTTGAAAAGTTTCCTAAAAGAATAGCATCATTAATCCACGGACAGTTATTAGCAGGAATTTCAACTGCCTCAATTCCTGACATTACCGTAAATTCTCTGCTATATCCATGGTTAGCATAATACACTTTATCAGAAAACCTAAAGTATGTTTGTTCCCCCTCATTTAGGATGGTTACATCCCTGCTGCTTTTTATTAGCAGTTTTTTGTCTGGCGGTGCTTTTATTGTTACATCTAAGTTGGCTGTTAAATACCCTTTATTTGATACACGGTTATCTGAATGGACATTTAACTGATTTCCGTTATCCGTTACATAGCCATATCCCCCTGATGCACTATAAGTGATATACCCTTTATTCACCATATCATATGCATTTATTTTTGTGGCAGTATAAGCAGTATCATTTTTATAGAACATTAAGTCTTTTGGTGTAGTAAAAGAACCTGTAACCGTTCCTTCTGTTCCCTCCTGCAAGTTTACCCCTGTATTACTAAACGTATTATCTTCTGTAGACAAATAGCCTGCCTCTATGGTTTTTATTACGCTATTGTAATCCTTTGCTATAGAAGAAGTAACTGTATGCGTTCCCGCAGGTAAAAGAGCAAGAAAAGCTCTATCCGCGTTTCTAGCCTCATCGTTTGTATTCGCACTGTTATACGCTACTGTTTTTCCGTCAATTATTATTGTTCTATCGCCATAAGTATCTGTGTTCATCTTAAAGGAAACATAACCATTCCTTTCTAAATTAAAGGTGGCACTTCCTACACCTGATTCATTGTTTCTTCCCGAACTTCGATTCGTGAAATCCTCCTGATAAACTATTTCCTTATAATATTTAGTCCCATTATCCTTGTCAGGTGTCCTCTGAACCGTAAAGGTATCTATAGCAGAGCCTGACAATAACTGCATATCATAGCTGTAATTGTATTTTGTATTAGGAAGTAAGTTTATTTCTTTGGATATACTTGCTGAATTCGCTTTATTTCCTGTTAATTGCAACTTATATCCTGCTTCCTTTGATAGTTCTTTTACCTTGTCTGCTAATGAAGAAAATGAATCAGCTAAATTTAAATGTATTGCTTTTGCTCCTGTTTCCTTTATAACCTCATTTGTAACAGGTAAATTACTGCTATCCATTCCTACAAAAGCCGCATAACTTTTATCTTCATTATTTAAGTTGGAGTGTTTACCTAAAGCTTTATATGCTATATCGTCTTGGGAAGTTAATCTTTTCAAGAAATACATATTATAAAAACTCTCATGCCTATCGTCATTGTTGCCGTCATTAAAGGAAAAAATCCCATTGTCAAAGACTTTTAATTGCCCTGAATAACTATCAAATATGGAACTTCCCCAACTCTGCTCCCACTTGCCAGTAGTTAAATTATATTTAGCTGCTTTGCCATAAAAAGCAAACTCAAAAATATAAATGGTGTTATCAGTACTGTTGTAAAATCCATTATTTAAATGCTCTCTATCTCTAGTTTTAGCTTTGTCAGTTGACGCTATTAACTTCCCTGACAAATCATATAGCTTTGCGTAATTATAATACTTATATGCGTCTGACCTATGAACTATAGTTGTTACAGCATATCTACAATTTCCACTCTCATCTAGTATTAAACCACCGCTTATGGCATCTTCACGACCATTATCGTGGCAAATATTTTTTTGTGTATTTTTTACTGTATCAACAAGCCATATATCTCCACCATAATCATCCCCATAATTACCTGAAGTTCTTATGATAAGCACCTTTCCAGCATTGCTCCAATCAGCAACAAAAATATTATCTCCTCTTTCTGTCCCCATTTGATTGGGGCTTGTAGCATAATCATACACAGGTGCAATATTCTTATCTATCTGCTCAGTGGTCATATCAAAACTACCTATATAATATTGACTGTCTGCAAATTTTGCTGAAAACCCTATTTTCCCATTATTCATTCTAGGCTGTCTGATGGTATTATCACTGATTACACATTTGTACTGCCCTGATTTAAGGTCTAGCCGATATATGCCTGTGTCATTTACACAGTATAACCTTTTTTCGTCATTGCTCAAAAATACTTCACCATCTAGGTAAATTCCGCTTATTCCAGTTAAGTATGCTCCAGTATTTCTATCAAGTATAACTGCTGTTTTAGTTCCATTTAAGTTCTGATCGGCAATCACATATTTTTCTCTGTTTCGGTCAATATATATGCTTGAAATTCCATTTGCTCCTACAGGATAGCTCCATACTTCCCTTCCTGTATCATTATCATAAGCACTTATTTTGAAAGAACTGCTATCGCCCCCATGAACGAAATACATCCTTTCTGAATCGCAGTTATATGTTCCCATATAGGAATTGTCACCCGATATGGTTGCCTGTCCTTCTTTCGTACCATCCACAAGTTTCACTAAGGATACATTTCCATCTATGCCTTTTTCAATCAACGAAACCTGTAAGCTATTTAATTGGTTTTGTACCGATTGATACTCATTAGCCTTAACCATGATAGCAATATTGGCCTTTAACATTTCTAACGGCTCAATGCTTACTACAGGGGCAATATTAATGACCTCTGTTCCTGCTGTGGTTTCTGCTTCTAAGTAATCTGACGGATTTATGTATTCTTCCAATGTGGGTTCAGTCCATATATCCTTTACATGGAGTTTAACCGTTGTTTTCCCAACGCCCTCTTTATACCAGCCTATGGTCTGGTTTGTACCAAAAGCTAGATTTTCATAACCATTTACGGTAGCTGCATTAACGAA
This sequence comes from uncultured Aminipila sp., assembly GCA_963524205.1. Taxonomy (GTDB): domain Bacteria; phylum Bacillota; class Clostridia; order Peptostreptococcales; family Anaerovoracaceae; genus Aminipila. The sequence goes on along the minus strand of CAURED010000006.1, from coordinate 150,713 downwards.
GTCACCAATCTTTTTATTGTCTATTGGATTGTGATTTACAATGCTCCAAGTTCTAAGTAGTTGGTCACCGTCACTTTGGCTTCCGTCTGCTGCTTCAAGATGTGCCATATTGCTTCCCTCTGCCCTTAAGAAAGCCGTCTGCATGTTAATTAAGGGCACAGGCGGTTTATCGGGTACAACATCAAACTCCTTATATGCATCATCAGAATCACCTTTGCTGTCTGTAACTTTAATTTTGTAACTAAACCTTTGTGATGTATCGCCAGTTAAATCATAACGAGGATATTTCGTTAAAAACTCAACGGTTAAAGTAGTCCAATATTTGTCCTGTACCTCACTTTTCACCGTTCTTGTTTTGATACATGCTCCGTTTTCCTGTGGAGCATTTTTAGTAAGACTTATAACTTCATTGGACTTTAAATCTTTGATGGTGATGTCATAATCTACAAGTGGTTTATCAGGATAGGTGGCCACATTGAATGTGAGTATCTGCTTTCTATTCTGTTTTTGAAAACCACCTAGGGAGTGTATAACGTAAGGTGTTTTTCTTACTTCAATATTTTTAGTATCAGTTAGTTTTTGTCCAGTTGGTTTTATTGTAACTTCTAAATTAACAGGATACGTTCCCCTTTTGGGATAGGTTACGATAGCATTATATCCGTCTCTTTTTACAGTTCCACCCTCTGTTCTAAATTTATTCGATGCAATTTTTTCTTTATATGCCCGCTCTGCAGAGTATCTGACTCCATCTACTGTAAATTCAGACCAGTCTTCTGCATCTGCAGGCCAGCCTTCATAAGTAAATTTATCAAGGTCTAATATTGCTTTTGCCTCTATCTCTCTTCCATCTATGATATTTACTGTCTTTGTTGCAGTGTCTGTTAATCCATTAACGGTTGCACCTTTTATTTCATAGGTTAAAGTACACTGTTCTGCAAAAAACTGACTTATACTTTGCCCTGTATTTTCTCCCTTTGCTCCTGTTCCTTCCCACGTAGCAATTAATTCTTTTGCACTATTCCCTACCGTTCTGTATACCTGGGCATAATCTAGTTCCGTTTTTTCTCCCACTCTACACGCATCAATAACATTAAATGTTTCATTCATTTTTGCTTCTTTTGGTACGTCCAAATCTGCGATAATGCTTTCTGGATCAGGATCGGGAATTTCCACCATTTCTTTTACATCATACTGAATAATAACGGGAGTGAAATACATATACGCATGTACTTTTGGATCTACACCATTTCTTCCTTTATTCAGTTTTGAGTAGAAGCTTGGAAAGTTCTTTGCTACATCGGCTTCCGGATTGTCAGAGTTAGGGCCGGCCATCAGTCGGAAAACCTGATCTATTTGCCTACGATTTAATTTATCCGTTAGGTTATATTCTTTTATACTATTCATGCTAGCATTGTATGAACAGCTTACACTTTTACCATTCGCCGAAGCATGAGATACATTAATCGTCTTAGAAGCATAGTCGGCATAATTGTCTTTATAATAACCCTCACTTCCCACGTTACTGGTATAATATTCTTTATCGTTCCAGTTAAACTTAAATGCACTGTATGGGTATACCTTTACGTTAGATACCTCTTTAGAAAACGTGATACTAGGATTAATATCGTACATTGTTCCACCCGGTCCAATGTCATCATCCCAAATTATATTACCCTTCTTGTCTTCCGTTCCCCATATATGCTGCACCCCTATATCCAGGTGATATTTGGTTACCTTTTTTTCTACAGTAAGCGCTTTTACCTGATTTGGGGTAATAAAAAACCCCGAAAGAATCAGGGTAATCATTAAAAGTACAGATATACTTTTTCGTATTATTAAGTTGTTTGTCATTTATCAGGATCCCTCCTTTTTCCTTGTCTTTTACTTCCTTTTTTAATATATTGTTTACATGTATGCACAAGCGTAAATAAATGCAAAACCGCCTATTCCTTTTCGGTTAGACGGTTTCTCAAATCACTTATTTGGACTAAACCGCTATACCAAAAGCTTTTTTAAGCTACTTTCCTTTATATAAAGGATTTGGCATAATTCCTATTACATGATCTATATTCTTATATCTAGGGAATACAAAATACTCGATAGCTGTTATATCTGAAGATTTATAAATTCCATCACTTGTAAACTCAACAATATTATTACCTTTCATTAGGTACATATTTCCCCACCCAAGGTTTAAAGGTGGTTGTCCATTTATATCTATCCATTTTGTGCCTCTGTTTTCTCCCAAAGTCACTTTATATCCTGACATATCCGTTACAAATTCATAGCTGGTGGCTTCTGTAAAAGGACCTGGTTCGTACCATTCCTCATATTTACCATCTGAATCCGTACCACTATACTTACTTACATCATACGTCTTATAATTCTTTATGGCAGAAGCAATGTCTGTATCGGATATTGGCTTCTCTTCTTTCTTTTTTTCTCCAGGCAGAACTCTTTTGCTTTCATCCACTAATCGGTAAATTACCGTTACGCTTTCCGCTCTTGTCAGTGTTTTATCTGGTCTGAAGGTACTATCCTCATAACCTTTTATAATTCCGCTTGCATAGGACTTTATGATGTCATAATCATGTTTGGTAGTGGAATTTACATCTTTTAAGCTGCTTTCCAATTTATCATAGTTATCAATCTTTTTATCTCCCAGGATAGATGAGATTATTAGTGCCATGTCACTTCTTGGAATCTGGTTGTCTAACTGATCTGCCTTAATATCTGTGCTTCCAAAATATTTTAGTTCCAGAGCTTTATCATAATATTCTTTTGCCCAATTACCTGTAGTGCTGTTGCCCGCATCCTGGCCTGTCGATGCTACAAGAGCCATCTTTATAAACTCACCATAGGTAACAACATTACCTGGTTTAAAACTTCCATCATTATATCCTTTAACAATACCTTTCTGACTCATGGTATTTACTGCTTCATAAGCCCAGTTGGTATTCTTTAGATCGTTATATTTTGCGTTTCCCGCAGATTGCGAATTATTGCTCCCTGCATAAGCTACAGTTGCAGTTCCTATCAGCAAGGCTCCTGTTAATAATACACTTACTAATTTCTTCATTAATTTTCCTCCTCAAAATCAATTAATTCTTCGATTAGCACGTTTAATGTTTTAGCAACCTTATGTATTTGGTACACATCTCTCGGAAGCCTTTCACCTCTTTCCCAGCCTTGTATCGTCCTGTATGGTACACCAGATTGCTCTGAAAGTTGTTTTATAGTTAAATTATTCTTTTTTCTTATATTTCTTATCTTATTCATACTTTAAACATATACCCGTATGCGTGCATAGTCAAGTGGTTATTTTATTTCTTTGTCCTCTATCCTTCATTCATCCTAATGATAAGCTTTTCAATGTTAGCGCTTGCTTGTTCTGGATATTTAAAAACCCTGAAATTATCAGGGTTAGTATTAAAGGAAACGTGATTTCTTTTCGTATGATTAAATTTTTTGTCATGTGTTAGGCTTCCTCCTTTTTCCTTATTTTTTACTTCTGTTTCTGATATATTATTTACATGGATTGCCGTTGGCGGTTGGTCACTTCCTAATTAAAGGAGGTGTTGCTATGGTCACACACTCAGAACTTTTTCAGTTCGGATTGCTTATTGTAGCCATTCTTTCCTTGTGTATTCACAAGAGTAAATAAATGCAAAACCGCCTATTCCTTTCGGTCTAGACGGTTCTGTTCTTTACGTTAATCGTTTTGGACTGACCGCCATGCGAAAAGCGGTAATCCTTTTCTTTATTATATCCACATTTACATAAAAAATGCAAGTGTTTTCCTATCATTTCTCAAAATCGTGGGAATACAAAGTATTCTATAGTTGTTATATCACATTTTTATGCCTTATCATACCATTATTTATTCATAATGAGTCCAATTGTCTACCAATTACTTCACTTTCAGGAATGCATTAGTCTATAGGCATTTCTACCCCTTCCTTTATAGATTTTGTCAATCCAGGTTGTTTATCGGGCTTACCCTCTGCTTATTATTAAATTATCAATGTTCTATTTACATTTTATTCCATATTTACATTATACATTACTTTTTATGATATGTAAATATTTTACATTTAAATTATAGTTATGATACCTGATTTTTTTCTATTTCATTGAAAATCCATTCTGCATAAGATACAATATAATTGTTCAAACATAATGTTTATTGTATCGTTTGGAGAGATTGGAGTAAAAATGAAAAGTCAAAAGTGCATTAAATGCAACCATGAATTTACTTATAAAGAAAAGTTCTTTACTTGTTTAACGCATAATTATGTTTTGTGTAAAATCTGTGGAGCCAAGTACAGAACTACATTTACTAGTAAATTGTTACTATCCTTATTATTTATTGGGTTAATCTTACTTGAACGACCTATTTATAAATTCCATGAGGTACCCTTAATTGCATTTATTATTTTATATTTAGTAATATTGTTCTTGTTGTACCCAGTCTTTGCTCGATTTAATATAAAACCAATAACTGAACAAATTGAGAATAAAGATCAAGATGAATCATAAGGTGTCATTACGACAGATTGGAGTAGATATGAAAAGTCAAAATTGCATCAAGTGCGGTCATAAATTTACTTATAAAGAAAAATGGGTTAATTCTCTTCTGCATAATTATATTCCTTGCAAAGTTTGCGGAACCAAACACAAAATTGCTAGGATCAATAGCTTTATATTTATTATATTATTACTAATTCCTGTTTTATTCCATCCTGCTAACCATGCTATAAGTCATGTTTTATCAATTGGGTTATATACATCTTATTGCTTTTTTTTGACTCTACTGTACCCATTTTTCATTCGATTTAATTCCGTAAAATCAACAGATGGAAACTAATGTTTGTAGTTAGCGTTATTAACTTATGCAAGCTCAAAAATAGCAACAGCCACCTAAATTAACAATTTAGATGGCTTAAGTCTGACTTTCGGACTAACCACCAATGCGAAGGCGGTAATCCTTTTCTTTATTATCCATGTTTTAGGGGAAAATACAAGTATTTTATATTATTAAGCCACATCCAACATCATTCCCTTTAAATCAGTACTAAAATTATAAAGCTTTACTCACATAAACTGAAGGAAGTGCAGCTTACCTGGTATCAATGCACAAATCATTGTACCCAATGCAAAACTTCCAATTGATGCAACTTTTAAGCTATCCTTTACAGTTGAACCATTTCCCCAATTAATATCATCTCGTATTGATTTCGCCAACGTACTAAAATTAGTATTATCATTATCATTGATTGTTCCAATTTTCGTTTTATTTAAATTATATAGTCCTTTATCATGAAAATTGTAAGTATATTCTGCAATAATAATATTAGCTTTTTCACTATTTTCTAGCGGCTCTATTAATGCTTTCAAATGGTCAAATAGATATTCATCGTGCATAACATGGACATCTCTTGCTTTTCTGCCTTTACCATTTTGTACTCTCAGTTTTATGTTCCTATCATTTTCGTCAAAAAAAATATCAGATTTAGTTAAATCCGATATTTCAGAAATTCGCAGTCCTGATTGCTTCTGCAGCCGTAATACCAGCTTTAGTTTTACGTCTTTTAAAGCATTGATTTTATGGTTATATATAGTTTCTGTATAAGATAGGTTCTTGCCTTTTATGGCTGTCTGCTGCTTTTTTCTAAGTCTTATAAGGGGTTCTCCATATAGTAAAGGCTGTGAGCTGTTTAAAACATCTCTTTCATATTTTTTTACTGCTGTGATATATTTGGCCAACTGTTTATTTCCCTGGCAAAGTTTATTAATTGATTCTTCCTGGATTGCCGCAGATGGTCCATCTCTATTGCCTGAAACTTTTTCTAGCTTCCTAATGCATCTTAAATAGCCATCCATCGTATGAACTGACAGTTCCTTTCTTCTAACTTGCTCACGGAGTATGTCCTCAAACATTCTAATATTAAACATGAAGAAATATCACCTTCCTTTCATTAAGTTTTAGTTCTTATAATTCAGTTTTTATATGGTTTATACTAAGTCCGCTAATTTAGCTTTAAACTAAAAAACTACTAACTCATATTGATAGTTAGTAGTTGATTGTTTCGCCAATTGTATTAATTGGGTTAAACTTCACGTTTATGCTTGCAGATTTAACGTCTGGCTAGTGGGTGGTTTCTCTCCAGCTTTTAAAGCTATGCGAGCTTCATGATATGCATCGTAGTAAGCAAATTTCATACTGTCATAAACTGTCTGTTCCGCTTTTGAAGAACAGGTCTGCCATCCAACTCCGGGGGTAAAGGTAGCAATTTCATCATTATTCTCATCAAATATATGAGCTCCAGTTCCTAATGCTCCAGTCTCAAATTTTGCCTTATACGGTAAGTGAAACAGCATACACAGCAATCTTTCATCTGCTTCACGCATTTCCTTATAACTTTCTATATTCTCATTGCTATTCATCATTGACGTGGCTTTTGCCATTGCTGCTGCTCTGTCAGGTGAAACCTTTGCCACCTCATTTTTGAGTAATGACTTATACTGTTTCCCCATATATATAGCATCTTTTGCGTCTTCTTGTGCCAATTGTGTTATCTTATCCTTTAAGGAATCCGTTAATTCCCATTTTTCTTTTGATGATAGTTGAGAAGACTTCTGCGTAACTGATGTGCTTAAAAGAGTATTACGATAACCAGTAATTGATAATGACATTATAATTACGCTCCTTTCCTTAAAGTTTGCGGCATATATAACTAACTATGCCAGTAAATTATATATCGTCAAAGATTCTGAAAATCTTAATAATCTGAAGGAGCGCTTAATCTTCTTTTACACCCTGTAATGAATAGTATATAAATAATCTTGCTCAGCCCTTAGGCAAATTCTAATTTATAAGTAATATTGAACTTATTATCATTTATTAATCTATTTGTTTCCTCAATAAATCCTAATTTTTACAACAAAAAACTACTAACCAATATTGATAGTTAGTAGTTACAATGTTTCATTTATTAAATTCATGATGTTATTATCTGCTGCGAAATCTAGAATACTAGGTCAACTCAATTGGTCAACATATTGTTTTGCTTCTAGTAAGGACATTTGAGTATTCTCTCGAATTTTTTTAACGGCTTCGACTTCTTTTCCCGTCCGCTTTAGATGAATTGCAAGTTCTTTTACTTCATTAGAAATCCAGTAAGATGATAAATTATCATTTCCTGTTAGGCTGGCTAATTTATTAAATCGTTCTTCTTGGCTTTGGATTCTTTTCTTTAAGATTGAAATCTGGTTAAATGCTAATAATCCAGCCATAATTACTAATGCAAAAATAATATATTCCATATGCTTCCTACCTTTCCAAATCTCTAGGCCATACCATTGCAAAAATAAAATCCAAATTGTTTCTTCATTTACACACCCCTACTAAATCATACATATTTTTTCTATATAGCATACTATATAAATTACTAACTATCAATATTCAGTTGTCAAGGGTCATGACTCAGCTTTAATCGGATGTTAAGCATAGTAACTTTAATCAATTGTGTTTGTCATCACAAATTTAATTTTTTACCCTCGGCTTATTGACGTGTGCAAATCATGTGATATAATTACGATATTATATAATATGGTTTTAATAATTATATCTAACTATTTAAAAAACAAATTATTTTCACATACTTATAGCAAAACTATTGAACGGAGGGTCATATGAAATTAACATCTTTAGTTATAGACGATTTAACTGCTCGTATTCCAATTATACAAGGTGGCATGGGCATTGGAATTTCTCGGTCAAACCTAGCAGCCGCAGTTGCAAATGAAGGCGGTATCGGAATCATTTCCGGCGTACAAATCGGATTCTCAGAACCAGATTTTGAAACGAATACTTTAGAAGCAAATACTAGGGCACTTATCAGAGAAATAAGGCGTGCAAGGGAATTAAGTCCTCAAGGGATACTCGGTGTTAATTTTTTGGTAGCCATGAACAACTATGAAAAACTTGCAGAAGCAGCAGTGGAAGAGGGAATCGATATCATCATATCCGGTGCAGGACTTCCCACCAGGCTTCCGGCAATCGTACAAGGTTCTAAAACCAAAATAGCACCTATGGCTTCTTCCAGTAGAACTGCCTCTGTCATCTGTAAATTGTGGGATAAAAAATATAATCGGATTCCCGATTTCATTGTTGTGGAAGGTCCGGATGCTGGGGGACATTTAGGTTATAGCATGGAAGAATTAACCTTAGAAATCACGCCGAATCTCGACCATATTATTCCAGAGGTATTCGAAGTAATTCAACCTTACGAAAAAAAATACGGTAAAAAGATTCCTATCGTAGCCGCAGGAGGTATTTTCACCGGACAAGACATCGCCAAATATCTAAGACTTGGAGCTTCAGCAGTTCAAATTGCTACAAGATTCATTGCAACAGAAGAATGTGATGCGCACATTAATTTCAAAAATGCTATTCTAAACGCTAAAGACGGAGATATAAAACTGATAAAAAGTCCCGTAGGCATGCCGGGAAGAGCATTAAAAAACACCTTCATCGAGCAGTTAGAATCAACCCCTTTAAACATAGAAAGCTGCTCTGGCTGTATGAAGGCTTGTCAAGCTCAGCAGGCCGCTTATTGTATTTCCCAAGCTCTTATTAATGCTGTAAACGGAAACATCGACGAAGGGCTGGTTTTTTCCGGGTCAAATGCACACCGAATTGATAAGATTGTTAAAGTAAAAGATTTAATGGGTACCCTTGTCCGGGAAGCAGAAGAAGCCGACTCTTATTCCATTTAATTTGTATGCAAGATTTTATCTTCTGTAAACTTTTTATCAATTCATCCGATTTATTCTTATACCATACATTTTAATATTACATAGAGTCTCAATTTCCACATTTAAACGGTTGTTAAGTATAGTAATTTTAATCGAAAAGAGTAGGGTTTGTATACCCTACTCCATAATTGCTATCCATTTACTCTTACGTATATTTGATATGCCTGGCCATCCAGTTCAGCTTTTACAATGGCTAAACCTTTCTTTACTCCTGTTACTTGCCCATCAGCAGCTACTGTAGCAATGCTTTCGTCCATCGAAGTCCAAGTTACTTTGCTGGGGTCATCTGTTAGATATAGCTTTGCTTTTTCCCCTGTCTTTAAATGAACAGCTAGTCGTAATTCATCAGCAATACCTTTAACTACTTTTACAGGTATGTATTCTTTGAAAGTTCCGTCTGCATTTTGTGCGTATATGTCTGCTGTTCCTTCTGCTATTGCTGTTACTTTACCATTTGTATCGACTGTAGCAACAGCTTCATTTGTGGAACTCCATGTGAAGTTTTTGTTGTTATCTAAATCACATGATGTGCTAAGCTGAACGGTTTCCTCTGTATTTAGAAGAACGGAAAGATTGTTATTTTGTACAACTTGAAGTGATAAAATAGTGCTTATATAATGGGTTGCTGGATATTCTACATGCCCACCTACTAAATATAACGTCCCATCAATTAAAACGGCTCTAGCACTTACTCTTGGACTTGGCAACTGAGTACCTTTTGACCATGTTTTACTCACAGTATCATATATGTCAACAGTGCTATATGTTGTATAAGGGTTAAATGATGCCCCACCTATTTCATACATATTATTTCCTATAGCAATATATCCAAATCCCCCTTTTAGCGTTGGAAGTGAGATTCCTAATTTCCAAGAATTAGTTTTTATATCATAAATTTGTACTGCATCAGTTTGTTTCAATGTGCTATTATCCACAACACCTCCTGCAACGTAAATTTTTCCTGCTATAAATGTACCTCTAGGTCCATTAACTTTAGTTAGCATAGGACTTCCAGTTGACCAAGTATCAGTAGTTGCATCATAGATTTCTACTTCACCTTTGGGTCCAGCATTATCTGTCCCACCCATAATATATATTTTATTTGCTATTACTGAATCAGCCATTGAACATCTTTTAGTTGGCATAGAAGTTCCCACTGACCAAGTATCAGTAGCTATATCATAGATTTCTACCTTGTTTTGCAAATCTGATCCACTTTTACCCCCAATAACATAGATCTTTTTCCCAACTGCACAAACACTTGAATAGATTCTTTTTGAAGTTCTTTTTTCACCCTCTGTCCAAGTTTTTGTTTTTACACACATAAATGTATATGGAATTCTTTTCTACTACATTGTCATCTTGTGTCACAACATATATTTTTCCATCAACAGCAACAGCTCCATACATCTGCGAGACAATAGGAACCTCCGTTTCTTCCTGCCACTTTAATTCATTCATTGCTCCTTCTTCTTCTGCATATGCACAAATACTTGACATACCTAATAATAGACATAGTGTCATAATAATTGCTATAAATCGTTTCATATTGTTTCCTTCTTTCTTAACTATGTTGTATATTTTAACAATATTGTTTCATGTTTCCACTATGATTACAATTCTGTATTTCCATATTCTTCTATTATATACTTAAGGTTTACCCTTTTTTAATTAGATGTTGAATATAGTATTATTTTAATCAAAAGGAGTAGGGTTTATATTCCCTACTCCTTAATTGCTATCCGTTACTCTTACATATATTTGATATGCCTGGCCATCCAGTTCCGCTTTAACAATAGCCAAACCTTTCTTTACTCCAGTTACTTGACCATCCGTAGATACTGTAGCTATACTCTCACTCATCGAAGTCCAAGTTACTTTACTGGGATCATATGTTAGATATAGCTTTGCTTTTTCCCCTGTCTTCAAGTGAACTGCCAAACGTAATTCATCTGCAATACCTTTGACAACCTTTACAGGTATATATTCTTTGAAAGTTCCATCTACATTCTGTGCGTATATGTCTGCTGTGCCTTCTGCTACTGCTGTTACTTTACCATTTGCATCAACTGTGGCAACAGCTTCGTTTGTGGAACTCCAAGTGTAGTTTTTGTTGTTGTCTAAGTTAAAAGAAGTGCTTAACTGGACTTGTTCTCCTTCATTTAATAGTACAGATAATAAAGAAGATTTATTTATATTTAAGGATTCCATCAAATTTAAAACGCCAGTATCATTAACACCACCTATTGCGTAAATTTTACCATTAACTACACAAGCAGAAAGACAAGTTCTCTTTGTTGGCATAGAACCTCCCTCAATCCAGCTTTCAGTTTGAGAATCGTAAATGTCTACTGTATTCAAATAACCTAAAGTAGTAGTATTCGCTCCTCCAATTGCATAAATTTTATTATCAACAACAGCACAAGTTAGATTTACTCTTGCACCATTCAAGTTTTTACCACTAGTCCATGTATCAGTCTGTTTATCATAAATTTCTACTGTATTGAGGACGTTTGATCCCGCTATTCCTCCAATAACGTAGATTTTATTATCTAACGTTGCACAAGCTAAATGATCTCTCGCTGTTGGCATAGATTTTCCTGTGATCCAAGTATTGTTTTGTGTATCATAAATTTCCATCGTATTAAGACATGTTGAATTACGTCCACCTATTACATAAATTTTATCACCAATTGCACAAGATGTAAGATATCCTCTAGCCGTTGGCATGTTATGTCCTGTAGTCCAAGTATCTGTTAGAGTATCATAAATATCCACAGTGTTTGAATTTAATCCTCCAATTACATAAATTTTGCTTCCTACTACGGAACCGGTAAAATATTTTCTATCTCGAGGCATAGACTTTCCTGTAGTCCAAGTATCTGCTTTAGGTTCATATATTTCCACACTTAGTACACTTTTATTATTATCTACTCCCCCTAATTCATAAATTTTATCATTTACCACACACGAATAAGCGCAATATCTAGCAAGTGTTAATGGTTTTTCTTCCTTCCACTCACTTGTCTCATCTGCCCATACACTAATACTTGACATCCCTAATACAAGACACAATGTCATAAAGATTGCTATAAATCGTTTCATTTAATTTTTCCTTCTTTCCTTATTGTATATTTTAACAATATTGTTTCATATTCCCACTATGATTACAATTCTGTATTTCCATATTTTTCTATTATATACTTAAGGTTTAGCCTCTTTTTAACAGATGTTAAGTATGTTATTTTAATCAAAAAGAGTAGGGGTTATATTCCCTACTCTGCGATTATCCGTTTGGTCTATATTACTGCCCCCCCTGTGTAAGGCAGTTAATTTAACAAAGTATTTAACTTTATTTTATAAAATCTATCTGGGTTATTTTCACCAAGATCCCAGTCGCAAATGTCTTGACAATAAATAGTATTTTCATTAAAGTACCAAAATGATATTGGATGTTTTGTTTCCGAAATCAAAGAAGATATATCAATGTTGTAATTTTTATCATGCTCCATATCCAAAAGTCCCAACTTTGTTTCATCCTCAAATGTGTAAAGTAAATCACCCTTATCGGCTTCAGAGTTAACTTCAACTATGCTGTTAATCCCTATACTTTGTATTTCCTTTATGGAATCTAATTCATCCGAATTCCAATAATAAATAGTACTTGTCGGATAAGAAACAACTGCAACCCACTTACCCATAAAATAAGGATTGGAGAAAGCATCGTCTTTATTTTCAGATTGAAGTCGCATGGTATTTTCTCCATTGCCCAGATTATACTCGTACAATGTTAGTTTATTATCTTTAGTACCTGTAAAATATATTTTTTGCTTTTTTTCATTCAAAGCGCATCGATCGTAGCCGATGCCCTGTTCAAGTTTTCCTGTAACTTTTATTTTGGAATCACTTATATCATAAATACAGATTTCGTTCTGTTTATTAAGATAATAAATTTAGTTCTCTCCCCAGCCTATCATCTTTTCCTCAAAAATGGTTTTTGGAAGATTTGATTTAAGGTTTACTTTAACACACTTATTCGGAAGAAGAATATATGCTGTATCGTTGTAAAATAATATATTTTCAATTTCACCTACATTATCCAGCAATTTAACCTTGACACTGTCCGAAAATGATCTGCGATATAAACAATTGTCATTTATATTGAAATAATATAAATCCTGTTGATTTACAGAAATAGAAGGTGTTGATAACAAAACATCTTCATAATCAAATTCAGCCGATTTTTGATCTGAAAATTCATTATAGTTTACTCTCATTAACTGAACTTTTGATTGATCCTCATTCTCTTGAAAATAATAATATGTATTACTATTTTGAGGCTCTTTGTTAACATTTGCATAGGTATGAACACCTTTTTCTATGATTTCCTTTACATCACCCTCAAAATTAAACTTGTAAACGGCCTTTTCTCGATAACCGTCCCCAATTGGCCCATACCCCAATCCTAAAAACATTCCTTTATAATCTAATCCTATAATATTGAGGTATACTTTATTTAGTATCTGACAATCAGATAATGAAAGCTTTTCAATATCTCCGACTTGACAGTAATATTTGTTGTTTCTATAATGTCTTGATTACTTACATTTTTTTGATTGTTTGTCGAACGACATGCTGTAAAAAGCAAGACTGTAATCAATAAAAGTATACCATTTTTAAAGTAATGGCTTTTCTTCATACTCTACCCCTTTTATATAATTAATGCAGTTCTTTCTTTAATTGTAGAATGAAAGCGAACTTTTTCAACAGTACGACATTCTTAGTGTTATTTCAACATTTGTGCCTAAAGGCTTGCACAATCAGGACAATATATTTCTTTCATACTCTTTCCTCTGAGAATTTTAGTTTTTTTGTTTAACATCGTATCCTACTCATTTTTTATATTTCTTGAAAAATATAACTTCAACTATAATTGTTGCAATTATAAGTCCCAATGTAGTAGAAATAAAAACACCATTTATATACGGCTCTTTAGTGATTGCAACATAAATTCCTCTTAAAATTAATATTAGTAAAAATACTAATGCTGCTTTTTTTAATACTATTTTTTTCATTTCATTCCTCCGCGACGTATAAATAACGTTTATAAATAGAATACTACCAATTTCACTAACTATCAATATTCAGTTGTCAAAGTTCATTACTCAGATAAATTCTAATAAACCTCAGTATTATTTATTTAACGTAAAAAAATTAAACTTCACTCGTTGATTTATCATGCCAATAAAGACAAATGAAATTTACATCAAAAAACACCTTGAATTTTTCCAAGGTGTTACAGTTTGCCTAAATGGGCTTAGGGCAAAATCTCTTTAATTTAAGTTTAGTCTTCTTTCTTTTTAGGACTTATAATCATAGTCATAGTTCTACCTTCAAGAGCAGCACCCTTATCGATATCTCCAACTTCCTTTACTGAATCAGCAAATCTCGAAAAAACGTCTAATCCATCTGTTGCATATTTTTGTTGCCTACCCTTAAACCGAATACTTGCTTTTACTTTATTCCCTTCTAATAAGAATTTATAAGCATTTTTACTTTTGACCTCTAAATCATGCTCTTCTATTTTTGCAGATAGCCTTACTTCCTTAAGAGTTACAACCTTTTGGCTTTTTTTTGCTTGTCTCTCTTTTTTAGCCTTTTCATACATGGTTTTATTGTAATCTACTATTTTACATACAGGGGGAATAGCATTCGGAGAAATTTCCACTAAATCCAAGTTGCTTTCTAATGCTTTTTCTAATGCTTCTTCAATTGATACAATTCCTAACATGGCACCGTCTGCATCAATAAGCCTAATTTCCTTATTATTGATTTCACCATTCATACGTGCATTTTTTTTATTAATAATATTAAATACCTCCTATTTAATATTTCATATAAATAAAAGTGGATTATTAAACCCACTTTTATTGCTTAAAATAAATACTATTATTAGTATCTTTTACCATTATTTCTTTGTTGTTTTTTTGCTTTTCTACATTCAGGACATCTTTGTGGTTCGTTTTCGAATCCCTTCTCTTTGTAAAATGCCTGCTCACTTTCAGTAAAAGTGAATTCTGCTCCGCAGTCTTTGCATATAATTGTTTTGTCAGCCATAACACTAACCTCCTTTGTTTTATTTAGGATTTCAAAATCAGAGACATCTCTCTAAATAAATCAAAGAAACGTTATCAAAAATAAATTAACCCATAACTGATAATATTTTTATCAGCTTTATCATTATAATATAATAATTTCATTTAATCAAGATTATTTTGAATATTTTTAAATTTTAAAAAATGTTCAAAAGTAAAATATCAACCTAATAATAAAATTTAATATGGGTTATATTCTTTACCTTCCTTTTTAAAGGTAAAGAAAAACCACTATTAAGTGTTATGACAACTTTGCCATCTTCCCCAATAGTGATTTCTTCTAAAAACTGCTCTATTATTTCATCATTAATGCCTTCAGGACTTTTCAAATTATTCCCTAGTAAGTGAAATCTACTAGCAGATATTGGCACTTGCTAAATCCTAATCTAAAGTTTCAAAATAAAATACAATCGTTTTGAGATTTGGTAGTACCGTACCAAATCGAACAGCAATCTGATATGTAACATTATCTCGTGCCAAAGAAGTAGGTTGATTCTCTAATAGGTAGATGCTGTTGCTGTCATGGTCACTGTCGTTGCAACTTCCATTGTCATTGTTGCTGGTGCTCCCATTGCGACCGTTGGAGCCCTTACGACAATTGTGACGACACTTGGTGTTAATTAAAAATTCATGCGCCCATTAAATATGGGCATTTTTCTATAATAAAAGTTATAATTAAGACAAGTAACTTATTCAATTCACTAGGTTCTATTACTTCTATTTTAAAAAATATTTACTCTCTCAAATTTTAATACTCTATTACTTCTTGTAATATAATTTCTTTTTTCTTGGTTATCCTAATTCTGAGGTGATAAAAATGGATTTGAAAAACCGACCCATCTGGGATGGAAATCTCGATAAGCCCATTCCAGAAGATGTATATCCCGTGATTGACACCGATCTTGCACGGGACAACCTTGAAAACGATATTCCCGAATCGGATCTGCAAGACTTATGATTTCCCGCCGCCTTTTTAGGCGGTGTGGGTACTGGCCGGATCTAATCTATACACTAATATTGTTTTAAAAAATATCTTATAGTTGGCACAATAAGTGCCAGTGAAATTATTCTTATCCAGCTGCTCGGATATATGTATATAAAAAACAACCTATGCCAAAAGATCCCATCAACACCATTGTCATGCATATTTCAATTATAAAATATTTCAGTTGATATTGGTAATCAACTTTACCCTTTGTTTTTTTATTTCAATCAGAATACTAATAATTCCTATAGTAATCCATAATAAACTCAAGACTATTGTAATTTTTCTAATAAAATATGCTTCTGGAAAATAAAGTTCTTCCAATACGTTTCCTATTATCCCAACTAAAATACAGTATGCTACCATTATTTTTGATAAGCTTTTCATAACTCTTCACTCCTTCTTAAGGTCTAAATAAAGATCCCCCAATTATATATCAATCCTCTGAAAGTTAGTTTGTAATTTTCTAATACTCCACTGCCAAGTATTTCTGCAGAAGGACATCTTAAAGCCATCTGACGCAAGTTCATATTACTTCCATATGCAGCATAAATTTCACATTTTCTCTCCATAAATCTCATCCATTCTCCCTTCGTCTATCTCCATATTTAAATTTATTTTGACAAGCAAAAGCAGCTCTACTATTATATGTGCAAGAGCCGCATTCGTTTGTGGCAGATACGAAAAAAAGGGTTACCAACTCGTCCAAAGTTTTCAGGTAAACCTTTTTATTATTAATCATTTATTCAGTTGTGCATTTTCAATGTTTTGGCTGGTTTTTACTCTTTATCTATTTTATCACGCTAACAGAGCCTATCGGTACAGATAAGGATGGTAATGAAATAAACTTTAACGACATATTAGGCTCTGATCCAGATGCAATTTTAGATGATATTCATTTAAAAATGCAAGTTAAATCACTTTACAATGCAATTTCACACATTTTAACAAAACGAGAACAGCTAATCATAATGAAGCGTTACGGTATTTCAGGAGAAGAGCCGCTTACTCAACGTGAGCTTGCAAAAGAGCTAGGCATAAGCCGTTCTTATGTCAGCCGTATTGAGAAAAAAGCTGTTGGTAAACTTAGAGATTACCTAAAGCCCTAATTTAAAACACTCCTCTACGAGCATTTGCTTTAATGAGGAGTGTTTATACTTTATTTAGATAATTTATATGTTCAAATGTTACTTCTTATCTGAATCTATATATTCTGTATCTAGAGAATCTTTTATTTGCTGGGCTTTTATATCCTCTGTTCCTGCATATTCGCGAAGAAATTGCTTAATTTCAGGATTTTCCACTTCATGGGATATATCTCTGAAATCACGTACTCGTTCCTGTGATTCCACCAGCTGATTTTTTATATAATCTTCTGTATTCGTTTTCATATTATTACCTCCATGTAACATATTATTTACTTAGTATCAACAAATTAATATTAAAAATACTGTCATAATTTAGCATCCTACTATTCTACCTATCTTCTATGCGTAAGTGTAAAACGCCATACAAAATGTACTTATTTTACATATTTAATAAAACAAAATAGTCCTAATCATTAAAGGATTGGACTATTCTTCACATTTTTCTTTTTATATGATTTTATTTGATACATATTATAATCTGCTTGAGAAATGAGATCATCAATAGATTTATTATCCGATTCCCAAACCGCATATCCTATGCTTAAAGATATGGTAAATATTTCTTTTTTACTGAAGTTAAATGTATTTGTGTTTTGTTCTATTAGAGCTAATAATTTTTGTATATTTGACAGTTGGCGGGTTTGATATATAATAGTAAACTCATCTCCTCCATAGCGTGATAAAAATGCATTTTTATTCTTACATGATTTTTTTAATAAATTAGCAACACAAACCAATGCTTTATCCCCATAAAGATGTCCGTAGGAATCATTAATCTCTTTAAACTTATCTACATCTATCATTATAAGAGCTATAATGTTCTGAGTGTTATCACTCCTAGTTTTAAAAAAAAGATACTTATCAAATTGTAGTCTATTATTTAAACCAGTCAACGAGTCTGTATTTATTTGTTGATTTTGAATGTTAACAAATATCATTAATAGAGAAATAACAGCACATATCCAAATTAAAGAAACCCCATAAAAAAATATTTGTATTATTGCACCGATGAAAGGAGGCGCCACAAATAGTGCCATTAGGAAACATTGTTTTTTTTCATTAGGTATTTTAGTTATAGATGCTTTATGTAATGCCAATATGGAAGAAAAGGCAAGATACGAAAAAGAAAGCATCACCGGAACCAATACCCATTTTCCTCGATGATAAATATTATTTGAATCAATATAAAATATAAAATGGCTCCATAGATTGGAAATAATTAAGAATACATCTATTAATAATGGGATTAAATATATCAACAAACGTTTACGAAAATGCTGGATGTTATTAGTTAATTTGCAATCACAATAAATTGTCCATATAAAAGGAATAAATGCACATAGAAAATAATAAAACATTGATATCAAGTGATTTAAATCTTTTGAAAATGTAAATATTTTTCCATCTATTAACCACATACCTGTATCCAGTACAAGGACATGCATAGAAGCAATAATTAGTGTATTAAATAATTGCTGTTGTATTGTAATACCTACTGATTTCTTTTGATTTGTAAGTAGAATAGCCAGTATAATGAAACCTATTATATTTATTTCAGCATATAAAAATTTTTCCATACACTAACTCCTAAAACATATATTATCCAAACTCCATGTATTAATTAGACTGTGCCATATAGGACATGGCTTATTATACCTTATATTTTCATAATTGAACAGACTTATCTACCATAGGCTTATACTGACTTAATATATACCTATCCGATACAAACCGGGCATCAGTCTTTGCTCCTCTTCCGCTTCTGTTTTAATCTTAAAAACAAATCATAATCCTCTAAAGATTTAGAGCGAATATACGGACATTTCACAATTTACCGACAATTTTCGTGTTTATTGAATTTTTATTGACATAATCGGATAAACATAATATAATGCCATAAAAGCGATATATTATGAGTTCGGTTGGGAAGTATCACTATTTCTTTCAAGATGATTTTAGACTTCTGGGGTGGGAAGCTCACTATGTGAGTTTCTTGCTCTTTTTTAATAAAATTTAATAAGGACTAGTATTAATTGTTGCTTATACTAAATGGGTTATACAATATTGGCTAATTGATATAATATAAATGCTATACATTTTATATTGTATCCTATTAATTAAGGAGAGCACAATGGAGGGAGTATCAAATCAACTAATTTTATCAGCAGTTATATTTGTTGGTGCGTATGCGTTAATTATATGGGACAAAATTGACAGAACAATTGTTGCATTGACAGGTGCAGTTCTGATGATTTTGGTAAGAATTTTAAACCAGAAAAGTGCATTTGGACATATTGATTTCAATACAATTGGACTCTTGGTTAGTATGATGCTTATCGTAATGGTTATAAAAAGAACTGGAGTATTTGAATATCTTGCAGTTAGAACTGTAAAGATAGCAAAGGGAGAACCCGTTAAAATATTAATCCTGTTAGCACTGATAACGGGAGTGCTTTCAGCTTTTCTTGATAATGTTACAACTATACTTCTAATTCTGCCAGTTACACTTAGCATAGCAGAAGATTTAAATGTAAATCCAATACCATTTATTATTTCTTCTATTTTTGCATCAAATGTTGGAGGCACAGCAACACTAATTGGCGATCCACCTAACATAATGATTGGTAGTGAAGTAGGATTAACATTTGTAGATTTCCTAAAGAATTTAGGTATAATAATATTGCCTTTATTAATTTTAACAACGATTATATTTGCTTTTATTTATAAAGGATCACTTGTCACTACAGCTGAATGTAAAACAAAGGTTATGGCGATCAATGAAAAAGAATGCATTAAAAACAAAGCCCTTCTTAATAAAGGACTAGTTGTGTTGGCAATTACAATCATTGGCTTTATGCTACATGGTATGCTGCATTATGAATCAGCAACCATAGCACTGGCTGGCGCCGTTGTTCTCTTATTTATTTCAGGAGAAAATATAGAAGAAATTTTCCGTGAAGTTGAATGGAAAACGATATTCTTCTTTGCCGGACTATTTATGATGGTTGGGGGTATTCAAGAAACTGGCATAATCAAATTGATTGCAGAGGGTGTACTGGATTTGACAGATGGAGATCTTGTGTTAACTACTCTTGCAATTTTATGGGTAGCTGCAATTGCCTCCGCGTTTGTTGACAATATTCCTTTTGTTGCAACGATGATTCCTATGATAAAAGATATGGGAGCACTTTCTGGTATGACTTTGTATCCACTTTGGTGGGCTTTAGCTCTAGGCGCATGTTTAGGTGGAAATGGAACAATCATTGGAGCAAGCGCTAATGTTATTGCAACTGGTATGGCAGAGCAACATGGACACAAAATTACTTTTGGACATTATTTTAAGTTAGCATTTCCAATAATGATTTTAACTATTATAATTTCAACGTTCTATATTTACTTCGTATACTTGGTATAATCAATTACTAAAGTGACAGAAAAGTATTAAAGAAGACCTCTTGGTTAATGTGACTATGCATTAGCCAAGAGGTTTTCTATATCTGGCGATTTTCTTACTACATTTAATTGCTATTTAAAATAATAAAAGTTACAATAAAATTATAGGCATTTAATGTAATTAACGATATTAGAGGGTAAAATTTTATGTTTGAAACTTTAAGCCAAATACAAAAAATTATAGACATGTGTGAGGATAATACCGAAATTGTAATTTGTAATAAAGATGGTATGATAGAATATTGTACATGTCAACACTATACACACCTTCCTTCAATTCTTGTTGGAAAGCATATTTTGGATGCATATCCAAGTTTAAATGAACAAACCAGTACAATAATGAGAACATTAAAGACCGGAAATCCCATTATTAATGAAAAGCAAATTTTAACAAATAATGAGAATCAACAAATTGCTTTAATTAGTACTTCTATGCCAATTTTTGAAAAAGGTGAACTGATTGGCATTGTTGATTATTCAAGATTCTTAAAAATAAATAGTAATAAAGCAACATCCGTTGATATACATCAACTTTACCAGCTTGATGACATTATAACTAGAAATAACCAGATGCTATTACTGAAAGATCAAATAAAAATGATTGCTGATTATAATTCTACCGTCCTTATTTATGGTGAAACAGGAACAGGAAAAGAATTAATAGCCCAATCAATACATACAACCAGCAAGCGTAACAGCAAGCCATTTGTTTCACAGAATTGTGCTGCCATTCCAAGCAATCTTTTTGAAAGTATTTTTTTTGGTACAGAAAAAGGAAGTTATACAGGAGCACTAACCCAAAAAGGATTGTTTGAAATGGCAGATGGTGGTACATTGTTTTTAGATGAAATTAATTCAATGGACATTTCTATGCAGGTTAAGCTATTGAAGGTTCTTGAAGATAAAAAAGTGCGTCATATTGGAGGTCAGAAAGACATTTCGTTTGACGTGCGTATTATATGTGCTACGAATGAAAAGCTTGAAGACTTACTTATTTCTAAGCGTTTCAGAGAAGATCTCTACTATCGACTCAGTATTGTTAAAATATCTATACCTCCCCTAAGCCAACGAAAAGAAGACATCCTGCTACTTGCCGACTATTTTATACAAAAGTATAATAAACAAATGAACAGAAATATTAAAGATTTAAGTGAGATGGTAAAGAGTATTTTCGACAATTGGAATTGGCCTGGTAATGTAAGAGAATTAAAAAATATAATAGAAAGTGCATTCAATCAAGCAGAAGGAGAAGAAATACTATTAAAAGATGTTCCGGAGCTTATAAAACTGATTGAATATAAAAGTGCAGCAACTAATGATGAATCAGAAGATATTTATTCGGGCGCTATCAATTTACAAAGTGCTGTTGAAAACTATGAAAAAAAGCTAATTCAGAACGCAATCAAAAATACTAACAGCCTGACAGCAGCTGCTTATAAATTATCAATTACCCCTCAGAGATTAAATTATAAACTCTCAAAATATAAAATGCGTTAAAAAAATTTATTTTTTAAAAAAGTTTTTATATTTTAAAAAAATTTTTAATAATATTTTTAAAAATCAGCAGAGTAAATACTAGTTTATACTATTTACAGGGATTATTATCTGGCATACTATTTGCATTATATTAAAGCAATAAGAATAATGCTTATAAATTTATATACTTAATAGGAGATTAAATAATGGAACTTTCTGAAAAAATTAAGAATAATTTACAGGATTATCTAAGTGCAATAACTCATACTGGAACAGAACTCGAAAGAAATAATGAAGTTTTTTTTAAAAAATGGTTCAATTCTGTACCATATTTAAAAGAAAACCCAGAGTATTTTGGATTTCATGATATTGAAAATGACTGCTTACAGAGAAAAATACCTTGGGCCTTACTAAAGGGAACTGGAAGTAAAACTATAGTTATGATCCATCATACCGACACTGTGGATATTGATGATTATGGAAAATACAAGAAATACGCTTATGATCCAAGTAATTTAGAAAAATTATTCCTTGATGGGGAAATTGAATTGGATGAAACGGTAAAAAAGGATTTGAATTCAGGCGAATGGTTATTTGGCAGAGGTGTCTCAGATATGAAGGGGGGCGGATGCATTCATCTTTCACTTTTTGAAGAATATACAAAGATGGAAACCTTTAATGGAAATATCCTATTAATTGGAGTTCCTGATGAAGAAAACTTATCTGCAGGCATGCGGTCAGCCGCTAATTTATTAAAGAATATAAGACTAAAATATAGTCTGGAATATAAGTTACTTTTAAATGTTGAGCCCCATGACAGAATTGATGAAAATAATGTAACCATATATGATGGTTCAGTAGGCAAAATTATGCCTATTTTTCTAGTCCGAGGCAAACTCGCCCATGTGGGACAAATTTACAAGGGATTTAACCCTATAAATCTATTATCTGCTATCGTAAGAAAAACTGAATTAAATCCAAACTTTATTGAAAAAGCAGGAAATACCATTACACCTCCTCCAGCTTGGCTATATTTTAAAGATAGAAAAGAAATATATGATGTATCATTACCTCTTTTAGCTGGTGGTTATATGTCCATTTTATCACTTGCCAAATCCCCTAAAGAAATTTTGGATCAACTAAAAATCATTAGCGAAGAAGCCTTTAAAGAAGTAATTTCTGATATGGAATCAAGCTATGAGGTATATAGAAGTATGACTGATATGAATCATGTTAAAATGGATTGGAAGCCCAATGTAAAATACTATGGCGAAATTTTCAATGAAATTGTAGCAGAAAAAGGAGAGGCCTTTAAACTTGAAATTGCAGAATTCCAAAGGGGAATAGAAGAAAAAATCAATAATAATGAAATGTCAAGAGTTGATGGTTCATATCGATTAATGGAAAAGACACTGGAATATTATAGTGATTTATCTCCGATAGTCGTAATTGCATTAGCTCCTCCTTACTATCCTAGCACTAATAATTCAATGCTTGATGCATCAGCTGAAATAAATGAACTAATACTTCAGTTAGATGAATATGCCAGAAATGAAATAGGTAATGGTGTTTACACACAAAACTACTTTACAGGTATATCAGATTTAAGCTATGGTATGTTTACAGCAGATAAAGAAAATATTGATTATGTTAGTCATAATATGCTTTTCTGGGGTGACATGTATTATATCCCTTTAGATATCATAAAAGAACAATCTATGCCGGTATTAAATGTTGGTCCTTGGGGCAAAGATTTACACAAATATACCGAAAGAGTCTATAAAAAAGATCTTTATGAAAATATTCCAAAGCTCATTGATTTTATAGTTAAAGAATTACTTTAAATCGACTAATGTGAAAAAGTCTCTCACTACAACTTTAGGAGAGACTTTTCTATTTTCTATAAATACTCACACAACAATTTACTGCCTAATAGAACTAAAGATACTCCTGTGCCTGGATGTACAGAATCACCTATGAAGTATAAATTATTAAACTGATGAGATTTTATTTGAGGCCTGAAAAATGCAGTTTGTTTTAAATTATGACTTATTCCAAAGGCATTCCCATAGGTGCAATTAAAATTTTGTTCTAAATCCTTTGGGGTTAAATATTGCTCAAATTCAATGTTATCATCAATATCCTCTAATCCTTTTACCTTCTTTATGGAATTCATTAATAGCTCTCTCATTATTTTAACCTGCGTTTCATTCCAGTCTATTTTCTTATCTAATGTATTGGGAACTCTAATCATAACATTAATTGCGTCTTTTCCTTCAGGTGCCATGGTATCATCAATTTTTGATGGGCAATAAATATATAAGGAAGGCTCCATGGGAATGTTTCCTTTGAAAGCTGCCTGAATATTTTTTTTGAAATTTGCCCCAATGTATATATTATTAACTTCTAATGAATTATATTTTTTCTTTAATGCAAGGTAAGCCATAAAAACCGAACAAGAATACTTAAATTTTCTATTGTTTTCTGTATTATTCTTTTGGTTTAAAATGCTATCAGGATAAAAATTCTTTACAGAATAGGTATAGTCACTATTACATACTATCACATCTCCATATCTATTGCCCTGATCAGTTATTACCCCCTCAATGTGATTTCCATTAGTAATATACTTTTCGCATATTGTATTTAATTCTATGCTTCCCCCATTGTCTTTGATATATTGTTCTAAAGTTTTAACAAAAGAATATAGGCCCCCTTTTAGATACCACAACCCCTTTACAGCAGAAATAACTGGTATAAGGGTATACATATTGGAGCTTATAAACGGATTCACACCAATATACATCGTTTGAAAAAGAAAGAAATTACGTATTTTTACATTTTTTATATACTTTGAAATATAATGATTTGAAAAAGTTATCGGATTAGTTTGAAGCAGCCCTTTTATCGTGGCGTTACTTATCATATCCTCTTTGGAATAAAAGTTATTGCTTAAAAAATATTGGTATGCCACCTCATACTTTTTATAACCATCTGACAAAATTCGTAGATATGCTTTTTCATCACTAGCGCTAATTGTACTTATCTGCTGTAATGTCTTAGATAAATCTGTATAAAAATCTTTTGCTGTTCCATCGAAATAATTCACTCTATAATTAGGGTCAAGTTTAATAAAGTCTAACTTTAATCCCAACTCTTCTAAGATATTTTTATACTCTTGGGGCATCATTATGATAGAAGCAGTTAAATCAAAAGTAAATCCATCTTTTTTTATTACACCCGTTTTTCCTCCACAATAGGAATTCTTTTCAATAATTTTTACATCATATCCTTTTTTTAAAAGCCGCGCTCCCGTAGCAAGCCCACCAATTCCCGCTCCAATTATAAGCACTTTCTTTTTCATATGAATAAATCTCCATATCTATATTTAGGTGATTTGAAAAATTCTCCCTCACCATATAAGATTATGGTAATTTAGCATACGGTTTATTCATCTCCTTCTTCCTGCTCTTTCAGTAGTACAAAAAAACACTCCTTTTAGAAGCATCAGCCTAATAAGGAGTGTTTATCTTGATATATTTAATTTATTATTTTATAACTTATGCATAAATAATCCGCTTCCCAATTTTGGTTCAAACCAAGTTGACTTAGGTGGCATTACCATATCATTGTCAGAAACTGCAAGTAAATCAGATATATCTACAGGATAAACTGCAAAAGCAACTTCCATGTCTGTTTTTACCCTTCTCTCTAATTCCTTTAACCCTCTTATACCGCCTACAAAGTCAATTCTCTTATCTGTTCTTGGGTCTTCAATTCCGAGAATTGGTCCAAGCAGATTATTTTGAAGTATTGAAACATCAAGAGAATCAATAACATGGTCAGGTATAATTTCTGATTTAGCAGTAATTTCATACCACTTTCCATCCAGATACATTCCAAAAATATGTTTTCCTTCAGGCTTATAAATTTCAATACCTTTTTCTGCAACCTCAAATCCTGCTGCTCTAATTTTTTCTAAAAATTGTTCTACAGAATTTCCATTTAAATCTTTTATAACTCTGTTATAATCAAATATTTTTAAGTCATTATCTGGAAATATAACGGCCATAAAGAAGTTAAATTCTTCTTCTCCCGTGTAATTTGGATTTTCTTCTCTTCTCTTTAATCCAACTTTGCATGCAGAAGCACTTCTGTGATGTCCATCTGCGATATAAAGAGATGGAATTTCTCCAAAAATTTCAGTTAATGCCTGAATAATTTTATCATCATCAACAGTCCAAAGTATATGTTCTATACCATCGCCAGTCTTTATATTATAAAGAGGATCATGATTTGAGAGCCATCCTTCCACAATGCTTCTTATTTTTTTATTATCTCTATAAGTCAAGAAAACAGGTTCTGTATTTGCATTACAAATATCAAAATGATTAATTCTGTCAATTTCCTTTTCTACTCTTGTAAATTCATGCTTTTTAATAACATTATTAATATAATCATCTACAGCGACGCATCCTACAATGCCCACCTGTGATCTGCCATCCATCACCTGCTTATATAAATATAGTACAGGTTTACTTTCCTGAACAAATATACCATCCTCTAAGTTCTGTGCAATATTTGCTTTAGCCCTTTCATATACGCAGGTTTCATAAGGATTTTCCTGTTCAGGCATATCAATCTCTGATCTGCAAATATGCAAGAAACTATACGGATTACCATCAGCCATGCTTGCTGCTTCTTCTCTGTTCATAACATCATATGGTAATGAAACCACCTTATCTGAATATTTCTTATCTGGTCTTATTGCTTTAAATGCTCTAACAATTGCCACTTTTTCTTACCTCCATTTTAAGTATATATTTAAGGTGTGAAATTATCTTCCACACCTTACTATATTAATTATTTTATCTGTAACCTCTGTGATACTCATACCTGTAGTGTCAAGTTCGATAGCATCTTCCGCTTTTCTAAGAGGGTTTAATTTTCTTGTTGTATCATTATGATCTCTTTGAATTATGTCCTGCAGCACCTGATCATAAGTAACATTTTCACCCTTTTTGAAAAGTTCTTTAAATCTTCGCTCAGCTCTTTCTTCTGCAGAAGCTGTCATAAAAAATTTGTATTCAGCATCAGTCAAAACATTTGTGCCAATATCTCTTCCATCCATTACAACACTCTTTGTTTGTCCCATTTTTCTTTGAAGGACAACAAGCTTCTCTCTCACCTCAGGCAATGCAGAGCAGACCGAAGCCATTTTTGAAGCCTCAGGTGTACGAATTTTATCATTCACTACAATCCCATCTAAAATGGTATTTCCTCTTTCAAAATCAATTTCTGTATCAGCTAGAATCTGATTAAGAACATTTTTGTCTTCAAAATCAATTCCATTCTGTCCTAACTTATATCCTATAGCCCTATACATAGCACCTGTATCTATATAATCAATAGATAAGAATTTTGCTACTTCTTTAGCAATAGTACTTTTTCCAGCTCCACTAGGTCCATCAATTGCAATCCTAAATTTTTCATTATTTAATATATTTTTCATCGGTCTTATTTAGCCTCTTCCCGTTATCTAGCAATTTTTCTATTTCTGAAACAAATGTATTTACGTCTGTAAATTGTCTGTATACAGATGCAAACCTAACATAAGCAACTTCGTCCAATTTTTTTAATTGTTCCATTATAAGCTCACCTATAAACTCACTCTGAACTTCTTTCTCCATTAAGTTGTTTAGGCCTCGTTCAATCTCATTTACTACTTTTTCAATTTCAAGCATTGGGACAGGCCGCTTTTCGCATGCCTTAATAATTCCATTTAAAATTTTGCTCCTGTCAAAGACTTCTCTTCTTCCATCTTTCTTAACAACCATAAGAAGCATTTCTTCAACCTTTTCATAAGTAGTAAATCTCTTATTACAATTATCACATTCTCTTCTTCTTCTAATAGCATGTCCCTCTTCAGTAGGTCTTGAGTCGATTACTTTTGTATCTGGATTTTCGCAAAACGGACATCTCATAATGTCACCCCCATCATATAAAAACTTATACGTACTATTTTTCTTGCAACCTAAATCAACATAGCCATATTGTATATTTTACTATATCTTGTGTATTTTGAAAAGGAATTATTGCATTTTACTGTAATTTCATACTATTTTATTCAATCATAGTTTCAAGATTAACTAAGATCACATCATCACCTATCGTTTTAATATTTTCCCATTTAATCACATAATCCTCTTCACTTCTTCCAAATATATTGAAAAAATTCTTAGGTGAAGGTATAATAATGCCTTCTATAGTTCCCGCTTCAAGGTTTACCTCTATATCGCTTACATATCCCATGCTTCTACCATCAAAGATGTTAATAACCTCTTTGTTCTTAATATCTTCTGTACTTGTCACCTTTATTTCCCCCTCTATATGTAATTTTAGCCATTAGGCCTGTACTTTTACAATATATGAAAAAGGCTATGGAATTATTCCATAGCCAATTGATGATTTCTTTTAAAATAACTTCTTGTTTCAGCAACTATAACACCATTTAATGTAATTAGAGCAATTAGATTAGGTATAGCCATTAATCCATTTAAGATATCTGCTAAAGTCCATACTGCTTCCAAAGTTAAAAATGGTCCAATTAGAACTGCTAATATGTACAACCATCTATATCCAGTTAAAATATTTTTGTTTCCACCTGTTAAGTATTCGAGACATCTTTCGCTATAATAATCCCAGCCTAAAATTGTAGTAAAAGCAAAGAATATCAGGCACATCATTAATATAAATGAACCGATTTGTGGGCTCCACGGCAAACCTGTAGAAAATGCATTGGATGTAACGGCTACTCCTTCAAGTCCTATATCCCAGGAACCTGTAACCATAATAGTTAATCCTGTCATAGTACAAATAACAATTGTATCAATAAAAGTTCCTGTCATTGATACAAGTCCCTGACGAGCAGGTTCATTTGTTTGTGCTGCTGCAGCAGCAATAGGTGCACTTCCAAGTCCGGATTCATTGGAAAAGATACCTCTTGCTACACCTTTTTGCATAGCAACCATCATTGCTCCTAATGCTCCCCCAGCTGCTGCTCTCAGACCAAATGCTCCTGCAAAAACTTCTTGTATAGCTGATGGAATAGCTGCTGCGTTATATATAAGTATAGTTACACATATTACAACATACGCCACAGCCATAAATGGTACGATAATGGTAGAAACACTGGAAATCCTTTGTATGCCTCCTATTATAACAAGTGCTGCTGCTACTGAGACAACAATTGCTGCTGCTATAGTAGCAACTGAATAGCTGCCACCTAACATGGAAACCATCATTTCATTATTTGGATCAAAAACTTCCTTTACAGCTGAAGCTATACCATTTACCTGCGTAATCGTGCCTATACCTAGTAACCCGGCACCAACACCAAATGTTGCAAATGCCTTAGCCAGCCAAACCCATTTTCTACCCATTCCTTTTTCAATATAGTAAAATGGTCCCCCAAGTGAATGTCCCGTGCTGTCGAGAGTTCTGTATTTTACAGCAAGCAGTCCTTCTGAATATTTAGTAGCCATTCCAAAACAAGCTGCTAAAATCATCCAGAATAGCGCACCTGGGCCTCCCGTAACAACTGCTGTAGCTACCCCTACAATGTTTCCTGTACCGATTGTAGCTGCCAGTGCAGTACACAACGCTCCAAAACTGCTTACTTCACCAATCCCGTTTTCTTCATTTTTAACCATAAACTTTAGAGCCATTCCTAAATGCCTGAATTGTAAAACTCCAAGCCTTACGGTAAGGAATATACCGGTACCCATTATAAGTACAATTAGTGGTATACCCCATACAACATTGTCAATGTTGACTAAAATCTGCGTAAATCGTTCTAACATTTTGTTTTCCTCTCCTTTTAAACATAAAATTAAAAAGTAAAATAAAAAAAGTCGATAAAATCGACTTTCTAGAGAGAAACAATAACAATAGCAATTCAATTAAATTAAAATAACTATATGCCCTGTCCTTTTGCCTGAGAGATAAGTAAGCTCATCACACTTACCGTACACCTTCGGCGCTCATAAAGAGGCTCTCCAGAGAATCATAGTTTCATTTCCGCATGATATACAAAATTGGGTTGCATATAATGCATGATGATAAACTAATGTATCAATACTAGCACATAACACAACCCAATGCAAGTTTTTTTGTTTAAAATAACAATATTTTTATATATTTTTTGTCTTTTTTACCATTTAAGCTTTTTTCTTTGCAGGTACTATTTTCGCATTGTCTACTGCAAAATCAAGTACCTTTTCAAGAAGAAAACTCTTCATAAGATTATCTTTTCCTGCATATTCTTCAAAAGATTTTCCATACTGTTTCTCAAAAGCTTTTTCATCTTCAACGCCCTGTTCTTTCATGAACTCTTTCAGTTTTTCTTTATATTCTTTATCGGAGATGCTTATATTTTCAGCTTTGGCAATGGAATACATAACCATTTCCTGAGATACAATTGCTTCTGAATATTGTTTTAAATAATCTTTATAAGCCTTTTCATCCATTCCAGTATATTGCTTTACAAAATCCTGAAGTTCCATACCATACTGCTTAGCATAAGATGCATAGTATTCTTGATTTTTATCTTTACACGCCTGAAGTTCTGTTTCTGGATATTTTAACACTTTTGAATTATCCATAATTGTAGCCCAAATCTGATTTCTCATTTCTTCTTCAGCCGCAGATTTCTTTTTTGCTTGTAAATCTTTTTTTACACTTTTCTCATAATCTTTTAATGTTTTTTCTTTACTATTAGCTTTTACGAATTCCAAATCATATTTAGGAGTTTCATTAGCCATTATAGCACTAAGAGTTACATCAAAAGCTACATCCTTGCCATTTAATTCTTCTTTACCATAATCTGCTGGAAATTTTAAATTAATAGTCTTCTTTTCCCCAACTTTCATGCCAATAACACCATCATCAAATCCAGGAATATATCCGCTGCTTCCTAATGTTATTGTAGTGCCTTCATCACCAGTACTTCCGCCCTCAAATGCTTTTCCATCAATCTTGCCAACATAAGCAATTTTTACGCTGTCACCTGTTGCAGCAGTACCTTCTTTCTTTTCAACCTGCTTGCTGGCAGCTTGAACTCTGCTTTGTATCTCAGTCTGAACATCTTCGTCAGTAACACTAACCTTTGTCTCAGTTGCCTCAACACCTTTGTAATCCCCCAGTTTTACATATTCCGATAAATCGTAATTAGAATATGGCACAACATAATCATCTTTAGCACCACACGCTGCAAGCGACAGACTTAAACATGATACTAGCAGTAAAGCCATAATTTTTGTTTTACCGTTGTTTCCTTTAATCATTTCATCCTTGCCTTTCTTTTTTTCATTATTGACCATAAAACAATAGTCCATATCTAGTAATTATATTACATAATATAGTAAAATAAAAGGTTTTTTAATTTAAAAGCCCGGTATTATAACCGGGCTAATTTAAATTTTATATTCTCTTCACAATTTTATGTTGCATAGCTTTAGCAGTTGTATTTAAGCCTAACCCAATTTAAACATATTTTCTCATATATTTAAGTGCGTTTTTCTCAAGTCTGCTTACTTGTGCCTGGCTTATTGAAATTTCTTCTGCAACTTCCATTTGTGTCTTTCCTTCAAAGAACCTCATAGTTAAGATATGACGTTCCCTTGGTGATAATT
Source organism: uncultured Aminipila sp. (assembly GCA_963524205.1). GTDB lineage: Bacteria > Bacillota > Clostridia > Peptostreptococcales > Anaerovoracaceae > Aminipila. The sequence continues at coordinate 118,984 of CAURED010000006.1, read as the reverse complement.
TTTTCATTGCTTCTGAAAGTGATAAATTTTCAATCCACCTAGTGTCCGTGTTTTTCATATCCTTTACTTGATCCATTACATAAATAGCATCCCCATCATCATGGAATACTGGTTCAAATAATGATATCGGTTCTTGTATGGATTCCAAAGCAAGTACCACATCGGCCCTTTCCATTTCTGTTTCTTTAGCAATTTCAGCTATAGTAGGTTCTCTTTGCAACTCCCTGGAAAGCTTCTCCCTAGCCTGCAATGCTTTATACGCCGTGTCCCTCAGCGATCTAGAAACTCGAATGGGGTTGTTATCACGAAGATATCTTCTGATTTCACCGATTATCATAGGTACTGCATATGTGGAAAATTTTACTCCATGTGAAGTGTCAAAATTCTCTAATGCTTTAATCAACCCTATACACCCTACCTGGAATAAATCATCGGGATTTTCACCTCGATTATTGAATCTCTGTATGACACTAAGCACTAATCTGAGATTCCCTTTTATGAATTCTTCTCTAACCTCTTTATCTCCCCCTTTGACAGCCTCTATCATTCTCTTCATTTCTGCATCTTTGTAAATAGGTAGTTTTGCTGTGTTTACTCCACAGATTTCAACCTTGTTCGCCATAAATAAGGTCCTCCGAATCCCGCTTGCTCCCCTTTAGCAATTAGTTCTATGTCCTAGAAAGGACTATCTGTGACCTATATTATTTATGTGCAAAATTGGATATTTTTATACTGTTTCTTAAAAAAATAACTACTAAAATCTATAATATTTATCATTAAGGTTTTTTGTTTCAAATAACAATTTCTTTATGTTTTTTATTATTTTTTTGTTGACATCTCACAACATTATAGTTATAATAGCCAATAAGTTGATAGAGGTGCGGTTGATAAGAGTACTTTGTGGAGGCGGTAGCCTATGAAGCAAAGGAAAGGAGAAATCGCCGAAGGGCAAGTCAGACATGACAAGTTGCTGGGCCAGAGTAAAACATATTCTGGACTCCTGCTAGACAATATCTAACAGAGGCGCTATCGATTGCGGCTTAACTTTGTGTTTTTTGAGTTGCATCGATAGAGATGCAACTTTTTTTATTGCCAGATTTTTAATTATAAGTTGAGAATTGAGAATGAGGAGGAAAAAAACATGGCGATTTTTATAGGCTGCGGTGTTGCAATTGTAACACCTTTTTTACCCAATGGTAATGTGGACTTTGAATGTTTCAGGGACCTAATTGAATGGCAGATTTCAGAAGGTATAGATGCAATCGTTGTATGTGGTACAACTGGAGAAGCTTCTACTCTGGATGATAAAGAGCACATCGAAACAATTAAATTCTGTGTGGATGTAGTTAATAGAAGAGTTCCTGTTATTGGAGGCGCAGGTAGTAACGATACAAAACACGGTATTAATTTAGCTAAAGAAATTGAAAAAGTTGGAGTAGACGGACTTTTATTAGTTACCCCTTACTATAATAAATGCTCACAGGCTGGCCTTATTGAACATTACATAGCTACAGCCGATGCAGTGAATATACCTTGCATATTATATTCCGTTCCTGGAAGAACTGGAGTTAATATAGTCCCCCAGACCGTATCACTTCTTGCAGGACATCCTAATATTGTAGGAATAAAGGAGGCAAGTGGCAACATTTCACAAGTAGCAGAAATTGCACGCCTTGTCCCTGATGATTTTGCTATTTATTCAGGAAACGATGATATGGTTGTTCCTCTTATGGCCCTAGGCGGCATAGGCTACATATCTGTTCTTGCAAATGTGGCACCTGCTGACTCAGTAAAAATGTCAAGAAGTCTTTTGAATGGCGATTTGCAAACAGCCAGGAAGCTGCAACTGAATATGAAAGGCCTTATTGATTCTCTATTTGCAGACGTCAATCCTATCCCGGTAAAGGCAGCATTACATATGATGAATAAGTGCCAGTTAGAATACCGTCTTCCTCTTTGCCCTCCAAGCAATCAGGTTATGGATACAATTAAGTCAGCCCTGTTGTCATATGGACTTATATAAAGGAGGGAATTATGATAAATGTTATTTTACACGGCTCAAAAGGAAGAATGGGCTCAACCTTAGAAAAGATTATAACAGAAACAAATGATATGAACATTACAGCAGGAATAGACCACAATATTGATGAATCTGAACATTATAAAGGTTTCACCGATATCATGGAATGTCCTCTGCATACAGATGTCATTATTGATTTTTCCAACCATGCTGCATTACACAAACTACTTTATTATGCCCAGTTACATCATACTCCCATAGTTCTTGCTACAACAGCCTTTACCAAAGAAGAATGTAAAGCCATAATGGATGCTTCTAAAAAAATTCCCATTTTTCATTCTGCAAATATGTCCATAGGTATAAATGGGATTTCAAAAATTATTGAAACACTGGTCCCATTATTGGAAAAGGAATTTCATATTGAAATTATAGAGAAACATCACAGTAGAAAATTAGATGCTCCTAGTGGTACAGCTATTCTTCTAGCCGATTCTATAAATAGCTGCTGCTCACAAAAGAAACAATATGTATATGGAAGGCACGATAACGAAGATTGCCGTGACATAAATCAAATGGGTATACACTCAGTACGTGGCGGAACTATTCCAGGAGAACATTCAATTATTTTTGCGGGACCTGATGAAATCATTGAAATAAAGCACACAGCCCTTTCTCGTAATATTTTTGCTTTAGGTGCATTAAGAGCCGCTCGATTTATAGTAGAGCAAAATAATGGTCTATTCTCTATGGCAGATTTAATATAATGTAGGGTTCAAAATATTGCTTAATACAAAATTTTAAATATATAGGATAGGAGATATACAAAATGGAAAATTTAAGAATAGGTATTTTAGGATATGGTAACTTAGGGCGTGGCGTGGAATTAGCCATTAGCCAAAACTCTGATCTCGAGCTTGCTGCTATATTTACACGTCGTGACCCAGCAGTAATTCATCCTCTTACAGATAATGTAAAGGTATATAATGTTAAAGAAGCCTTAAACCATAAAGAAGAAATTGATGTTATGATTCTTTGTGGCGGCAGTTCTACTGATTTAATGAGTCAAAGTCCTGCCTTCGCTTCACATTTCAATATCGTTGATAGCTTTGACACCCATGCAAGAATTTCAGAACATTTTAATTCAGTAAATAATTCTGCTTTGGAAACTAGCCATTGCGCAGTTATATCTGCGGGTTGGGACCCTGGATTATTTTCTATAAACAGAATTTTTGCAGAATCGGTATTACCTGTAGGTAACAGCTATACTTTCTGGGGAAAAGGAGTCAGCCAAGGTCATTCAGATGCATTACGCCGTATCGAAGGCGTTTCTAATGCAATACAATATACTCTTCCTATTGAATCTGCAATAGAAGAAGTTAGAAATGGAACTCATCCTACATATACCGCAAGAGAAATGCATAGAAGGGAATGTTTTGTTTCTCTAAAGCCTGGTGCAGATCAGGATAAAATATATTCTGAAATAGTAAATATGCCAAATTATTTTTCTGATTACAATACTACTGTCCACTTTGTCAGTGATCAGGAACTGACAGAGAATCATAGCGGCATGCCTCATGGAGGCTTTGTTCAAAGAAGTGGAACAACTGGTGTAGATCAAGAAACCAACCATATTTACGAATTTTCTTTAAAACTTGATTCAAATCCGGAATTTACTTCAAGCGTTTTAGTATGCTATGCAAGAGCCGTTCACAGGTTTTCTTCAGAAGGTATTTATGGTGCAAAAACAGTTTTGGAAATTCCTCCTGCTTACTTGTCAGCTCACCCAATTGAAAGACTTCGTGCAGAGCTACTATAATAGAAAGATCATAAACTATGAAAAAAGTCGAGACTAATATCTTAGGAATTCCTAATTTTAAAAGTCTCGACTTTATTTTTTTCTTTATCTTAATTTTATATGCACTTCTCTAAGCTGTATTTCTTCGACTGGGCTTGGGGAATTAAATAACATATCCTGTCCATTTGCTGCAAGTGGGAATGGTATAACTTCTCTTATACTTTCCTCTTCTGCCAGCAGCATAACCATTCTATCAACGCCAGGAGCCATACCAGCATGTGGTGGCGCTCCATATTGAAAGGCCTTATATAATGCTCCAAACTTGTTTTTAACATCTTCCTCTGTATAACCTGCAATCTCAAAAGCCTTAACCATGACCTCCGGTCTATGGTTTCTGACGGCCCCTGAAGAAAGTTCTACACCATTTACAACTATGTCATACTGATAGGCTTTGATATCTAATGGATTCATTTCCATTAAGGCTTTCATCTCTCCCTGTGGCATTGAAAATGGGTTATGGGTAAAGTCAATCTTATTCAGATCCTCATTGTACTCATACATAGGGAAATCAGTAATATAACAAAACTCAAATTTTCCTCTATTAATTAAATCCAAACGGTTTGCGACTTCAGTTCTGATTAAGCCGGCATATTTTGCAACCACACTCTTTTCATCACTGATGAAATATAAAATATCTTCTGGTTGTAACCCTTCTCTTTCAGCTAAATTCTTTCTATGTTCATCTGTAAAGAACTTATCAATAGGGCCTTTATAAGACATATCTTCATTCACAGTAATGTATCCAAGCCCTTTCATACCAATACTCCTTGCATAAACCTCCATTTTTTCAAAGAAAGATTTAGGCATTTTAGCCTTGTCAGGTACTCTTATGGCTCTTACAGTTTTTCCCTTAAAAGGAGCAAAATCCACATCATTAAAGAAATCGCTTAAGTCTGTGATGATAAGTGGGTTTCTTAAATCAGGTTTATCATTTCCATATTTCAGCATGGATTCTTGAAAAGTAATCTTTCTAAAAGGAGGCTTTGAAACCTTGAGGTCTGAAAATTCTTTAAATGTAGAATAAAGCACCTTTTCTGCCACCTCAAATACATCCTCCTGCGTTGCAAAAGCCATTTCAAAGTCTAACTGATAAAATTCTCCTGGTGAGCGGTCCGCTCTGGCATCTTCGTCTCTGAAACAAGGTGCAATCTGAAAATATTTATCAAAACCAGAAGCCATAAGCATCTGTTTAAATTGCTGTGGAGCTTGCGGCAGTGCATAGAAAGTACCCTTATGCTTTCTGCTTGGTACCAGATAATCTCTTGCACCTTCTGGTGAAGAATTTCCTAATATTGGTGTCTGTATTTCCATAAAATCCAATTCTTCCATTTGCTTTCGTAGATATTTAATAATCTTTGCTCTTAAAATCATCTTATCATGAACCTTAGGATTTCTAAGATCAAGGAATCTATATTTAAGTCTTACATCTTCTCTTGTGTCCAAGGAACTATCAATTTCAAAAGGAAGGGTGTTCTGTGCTATTCCCAGAATTCTTATAGCAGATGCTTTCACCTCTACTTCACCTGTGGCAATCTTAGAATTTATTGTATCTTCATCCCTCTTTAGGACAGTACCTGTTACAGAAATAACCGTTTCCTTATTTAGTCTATCTATCATACTTTCAGTAACTACAATCTGTGTCACACCATAATGATCTCTTAAATCAACAAAGGCAATGCCTCCATGGTTTCTAATCGTTCTTACCCAGCCAGCCAGCTTAACTTCCCTGCCAACATCCGTCATGGTAAGCTGATTACAATCTACAGTTCGATAACATCCGTCAAATTCGCTGTCATCTATGGCAATATCCCATTCTTTAACATCATACTTCTTAGCCTCAGCAGCTTTCTTTTCTTGTTCTTTAGCTTCTGTTTCAACTGCTGCATCAAGTACAATTTTATCAAGCTTTTCTCTTATCAGCTTATTTAGAATTTGAGGGTTCGCTTTTCCTGCAAGTTTTTTCATAGCTTGTCCTACTAAGAATCCAAAGGCCTTTTGCTTTCCCGCCTTAAAATCTTCAATGGATTTAGGATTTTCATCAATAGCTTCCTTCACAGCTTTTTCAATAAGCTGTGTATTTTCAATAGCTAATAAACCTTTTTCTTCTATATATTCTAAAGGGTCCGTATTATTGTCAAAAACTTCTTCAATAACTTGTTTGGCAACACTTCTGTTAATCTTTCCGTCGGCTGTAAGCTTTACTACGGCTGCAAGCTTCTTCGCATCTATTGTAATCTTTTCTGGCTCAACACTTCTATCCTTAAGAAGTCTTAACACATCCCCGACTATAAAGTTAGCTGAAAGCTTTGCATCACCTGACTTTTCAGTAGTTGCTTCAAATAATACTGCTACTTCTTTTGTTGCCGTAATCGTTTTAGCTATGTCTTCAGATAATCCAAATTTTTTCTGATATCTTTCCTTCTTTTCCATAGGAAGTTCAGGTAATGCTTCCCTTAAGTCAGAAATCCATTGTTCATCTATGGTAATAGGCAGTAAATCTGGATCAGGGAAATATCTATAATCCTGCGCATTTTCTTTAGAACGCATAGCATAACTCTCGCCTGCCTCATCATCCCATCTTCTGGTTTCCTGTGTAACGATACCACCAGATTCTATAAGTTCAATCTGCCTTTTACTTTCAAACTCAATAGCCCTTTGTATAGCCTTAAAAGAGTTTAAATTCTTCATTTCTGTTCGGGTACCAAAGTTCTCAGCTCCTACAGGTCTGATTGATAAGTTAACATCAGCACGCATAGAACCTTCCTGCATCTTACAATCTGATACATCTAAATATTTAAGCATCTGCTGTAAGTTCTCTAGAAATGCAACAACCTGATGCGAATTTCTAAAGTCAGGATTCGTAACTATTTCTATAAGAGGCACACCGCAACGATTATAATCCACTAATGTACCACCCACATCATGGACTAATTTACCAGCATCCTCTTCCATATGGATTTCACAAAGAGTGATTCTGCTCGTTTCTCCATCTACAGTAACATCCATAAATCCATTCCTGCAAATTGGATGGTAAAGCTGAGAAATCTGGTAATCTTTCGGTAAATCAGGATAAAAATAATTTTTCCTGTCAAATCTATTTTCTCTCTGAATATTACAATTTAATGCAAGTCCTGCCTTTATGGCACGATTTACCACATCTTTATTTAAAACTGGAAGGCTTCCTGGTAATCCCAGACATACTGGACATACATGTGAATTAGGTTCGCCACCAAATTCAGTGCTGCATCCGCAAAATATCTTAGTTTTAGTAGCTAGTTCAACATGGACTTCAAGACCCATGACTATTTCATAATTCATTACAAGATTCCTCCCTTCTTATGAAAATCTGTTACTTGCTGATACGCATAAGCTGCTTTTACCAAAGTAGGTTCAGAGAAATTGTTACCAATTAGCTGCATTCCAATAGGCATTTTATTTTCATTTGAAACTCCACATGGCAAAGCGATAGCCGGAATCCCTGCCAAATTTATTGAAACCGTATAAATATCTGCCATATACATAGCAATTGGGTCAGAAATTTGTTCTCCTATTTTATAAGCAGTAGTTGGACTTATAGGACTTAAAATCATATCATACTTTTGGAAGGCTTTAGTAAAGTTTTCCTTAATCATTGTCCTTACCTGCAAGGCCTTCTTATAATATGCATCAAAATATCCTGAACTTAAAACAAAGGACCCCAGCATGATTCTCCTCTTAACTTCAGAACCAAATCCCTCACTTCTGGATTTATAATAAGTCTCCTGTAAATCATTGGCTTTCTTTGAACTGAAACCATATTTTATTCCATCATATCTTGAAAGATTTGAACTTGCTTCCGCACAAGCCACAATATAATAAGCCGGAACAGCGTATTCTATTCCTGGCATTTCAAATTCTTGAATTTCAGCACCAAGGCCTTTAAGAACCCCTGCTGCTGCTAAGATTTTTTCACTAACTTCTGTATTTAAACCGTTTCCAAAATAGTTCTTTGGAATACCGATTTTAATACCTTTTAAATCTTCTTTATAGGAATTAGAAAAATCAAAGGGTCTATCCATTATAGCGGTGCTGTCTCTTTTATCTAAGCCTGAAATAAGAGCAAGAACTTCTGCACAATCCTGTACATTTTTTCCAATAGGTCCTATTTGGTCTAATGAAGATGCGTACGCCATAAGTCCATACCGGGAAACACTTCCATAAGTTGGTTTAATCCCAGTTAAATTACAAAAAGAACAAGGTTGTCTGATCGATCCTCCTGTATCAGAGCCTAAAGCATACGGTGACATATTAGCTGCAACAGCCGCCGCTGATCCACCTGAAGAACCTCCTGGTACATATTCTTTATTCCAAGGATTCTTTGTTATGCCAAAGTTAGAGGTCTCTGTTGAACCACCCATAGCAAATTCATCCAGATTTGCTTTTCCTATAACCACAGCTCCTGCTTGCTCTAGTTTTTCCATGGTACCTGCACTGTATGGTGGTATGAAATTTTCAAGCATTTTGGATGCAGCAGTAGTTCTTATGCCTTTTGTACAAATATTGTCTTTAATGATTACTGGAACACCCGCAAGTGGTGACATACCCTCACCATTATTTATTCTTTTTTGTATAGATTCTGCAGTTTTAACAGCTTTTTCTCCGTTAACAGTTAAAACCGCATTTATTTCATTATTATTATTATTTATCTGTCCTAAATAATAATTGGTTACTTCTTTACAACTTACTTCTCTATTCTTTATAAGCCTGCCTATTTCAACTGCAGACAAAGTTTTAAGCTCTTTAACTGCCACCTCTACACCTTCTTTCTACTCAACTGTTTTGTGTACTCTAAAATAATCTCCCTTGCTATCTGGAGCATTTTGAAGTACTTCTTCACGTCTGTCACGATTAGTTACTTCATCTTCTCTAAAGCAATTATGGTTATCAAATGGATGTGACATTTCACTCATGCCTTTTGTGTCAATCTCATTGAGCTTGTCCATGTAATTTAAAATATCAGTCAAATCCTTCTTTGCACTTTGCTTTTCCTCTTCCTCCAGTTCAAGTCTGGACAAATCACTGATATAATCAATAAGACTATCTGTTATAATCATAATTTGACCTCTTTCTTTCTAAAAAATATACGTTATAGCATATCACTTTTAATTTAATTTTGCAATATTTTTTAGTGGTTCAACCACTATTTTCCCTTTATTTTTTATGGGTGAAAAACAAAAATGACGCTTTATACGTCATTTTTGTCCTCCTACAAATTCGTATATCCCATAAGATATTTGTCTACTTCTCTGGCCACTTCTCTGCCTTCTCGTATAGCCCATACAACCAGTGACTGACCTCTTCGCATATCACCTGCAGCAAATACCTTATCTCTACTGGTTTTATACAAACTATCCAGTTGATTGTTCGTCCATACATTAGATCTATCATCTACTTCAATACCAAAGGATTTAGGAACATCTGTATCACATCCCAGAAATCCTGCTGCTATTAAAACTAAATCTACTGGAACAATTTTTTCAGATTTAGAAATTTCTTTGATTATCATCTTTTCGGTTTCCTTGTCTTGTTCCAGTTCTAGTTTAACCAATACGGCCTGTTTTAGATTACCCTCTTTATCACAAATAAATTCTTTTACGGTAGTCTGATATTCTCTAGGATCTTTTCCAAAAACCGCAATGGCTTCTTCTTGTCCATAATCTGTCTTTAAGACCTTGGGCCATTGAGGCCATGGATTATCTTCAAGTCTGCTTTCTGGTGGCTTTGGCATCATTTCAAGTTGCATTACCGACTTCGCACCATGTCTAATAGCCGTACCTACACAATCATTACCCGTGTCTCCACCACCAATTACAATTACACTTTTATCCTTAGCTGATATATAAGTATTTTCTTCTAAAAAATTATCCAGCAATGACTTTGTAGTAGAGGTTAAAAAATCTACAGCAAAATAAATTCCCCTTCCTGCTCTGCCTGGTACATTAATATCTCTTGGGTTGGCTGCTCCACAAGCCAGAATAACAGCATCATAATCCTTTAGCAGTTTTTCTACTTGTTTTTTGCTGGATATACCCTCATTCATTCGGAATTGAATGCCTTCAGCTTTCATTATGTCAATTCTTCTTTTAATAACACGTTTTTCCAGTTTCATGTTGGGTATACCATACATTAGAAGCCCACCAGCCCTGTCATTTTTTTCATAGACAGTGACATGATGACCCCTAAAATTCAGTTGATCCGCAGCAGCAAGTCCAGCAGGACCAGAACCAATAACCGCAATTTTTTTATCTGATCGGTTTAATATTTTTCTTGGCTGCATAAGCTTGTTATCATAACCACCCTCAATAATAGCCAGTTCATTTTCTCTAACCGATACACTTTCACCATTTAATGAACATGTGCATGCCTTTTCACAAAGAGCAGGGCATACCCTAGCTGTAAATTCGGGGAAATTATTTTTTTTCAAAAGCCTTTTTAAGGCTGCTTTATAATTACCATAATAGACAAGATCATTCCACTCAGGTACTAAATTGTTTAAAGGACATCCAGATACCATACCCCCAATCATCTTTCCAGACTGGCAGAATGGTACACCGCAATCCATACAGCGTGCTCCCTGCTCCATCTGTTCTTCCTTGGATAATGCAATATGAAACTCATTATAATTCTTTATTCTTTCTAAAGGCTCCATAGCCTCGCTTATGCGTTTCTCATATTTTAAAAAGCCTGTTGACATTCCCATTACTGCATACCTCCTTTTATTTCATAGAAAGCCTTTATCTGTGCCGTTTTTTCATCTACACCCATTTCTTCATATTTTTTAATTAAATTAAGCACATTTTTATAATCATAAGGCATTATTTTTTTAAACATAGGCAGATACTCAGTAAATCTCTTAAGTATTTCTTTACCCTTAACAGAATTGGTAGCCTTAACATGTTCCTTTATAAGTTCATTTAATTCCAGTACGTCTTCGCTCTTACTTACATTCTCAAGAGAAATAATATCTTTATTTAATTTAGAATACAAATCTCCTTTCTCATCTAGAACATAAGCTATTCCACCAGACATACCAGCTGCTAAATTGTTTCCTGTTGCTCCAAGAATGACAACTCTGCCCCCTGTCATATATTCAAGTCCGTGATCTCCTACACCTTCTACTACAGCGTCTACCCCTGAATTTCTCACACAAAATCTTTCTCCAGCTACACCACTGAAAAATGCCTTGCCAGATGTTGCTCCATATAATGCTACATTACCAATAATAATGTTTTCATCGTGCTTAAAAGTTGCTTTCTTATTTGGGTAAACAATAATTTTTCCACCAGATAATCCTTTTCCAATATAATCATTGCTATCACCCTCTAATTCTAAAGTCAGACCTTTTGGTATAAACGCACCAAAACTTTGCCCGCCGTAGCCTGTACATTTAATATGGAATGTGTCTGGTTCCAACTTGTTTCCGCACTTTTTAGTCAATATGGATCCTAACACAGTTCCAAATGCGCGGTCTTGATTGTCCACCTGAACCTCTATAGATCTTTTTTCTCTCTTTTCAATGGAATCTTTCAAATTCTTATATAATATAGTCATGTCCTTGCTCTCACTTAGCTTAAAATCAAAATCATCGCCTACTTTATGGGTACTATTCAGCAATTCATCTGAAATTCCGTTTTTTAGAATGCACTCAATATCTAATTGTCCTACGCCTTCTTTTGTCGTTCTAGGTTTTAGCATATCCGTTCTGCCGACCATTTCATCTACTGTTTTAAAGCCTAGCAATGCCATGTATTCTCTTAATTCTTCAGCAACGAATCTCATAAAATTCATTACATATTCCGGTTTACCAGAAAATCTCTTTCGGAGCTCTGGGTTCTGCGTTGCAATGCCAACTGGACAAGTATCCAAATTGCACACTCTCATCATTACACAACCCATAGAAATAAGCGGTGCTGTAGCAAAACCAAATTCTTCTGCTCCAAGCAAAGCCGCAATGGCAACTTCTCTGCCACTCATTAATTTGCCATCAGTCTCTAAAATAACCCTGCTTCTAAGTCCATTCATAAGTAATGTCTGGTGTGCTTCTGCTAATCCAAGCTCCCATGGCAATCCTGCATTATATACAGAATTTTTAGGTGCTGCCCCTGTTCCTCCATCATATCCTGAAATCAAAATTACTTGTGCTCCGGCTTTTGCAACTCCTGCTGCAATCGTTCCTACACCTGCTTCTGAAACTAATTTTACGGAAATTCTCGCCTCAGAATTTGCACATTTACAGTCATAAATCAACTGGGCTAAATCCTCAATAGAATAAATGTCATGGTGTGGTGGAGGTGAAATAAGACCTACACCTGTGGTGCTATGTCTCGTTTTGGCAATCCAAGGATACACTTTATCAGAAGGCAGTTGTCCACCTTCACCTGGTTTTGCCCCCTGGGCTAATTTTATCTGAATCTCTTTTGCACTTACTAAGTATTCTGAAGTAACACCAAATCTTCCAGATGCAACTTGTTTTATTTTACTGCACCTATCAACTCCATCTGTTCCAACCTGAAATCTTTCAGACTCTTCTCCGCCCTCTCCACTATTTGACTTACCTTTGAGCTTATTCATAGCTATAGCCATAGTTTCATGAGCTTCTTTAGATATGGATCCATAGGACATAGCCCCTGTTTTAAATCTCCTTACAATGGAATCCACACTTTCCACCTGCTCCATAGGAATGGATTGATTATTCAGATTAAATTCCATTAGATTTCTTAAATGAGTGGCTCCCATTTCTTCATTTATCAGCTTCGTGTATTCCTTAAACAGTTTATAATCTCCAGTTCTTGTTGCCGCCTGAAGTAGATGAATAGTTTGAGGATTATATAAATGTTCCTCTTCTCCACTTCTGACCTTATGGTCTCCTAAGCTGTCAAGAACGTAATCCTGATTTAGGCCTAATGGGTCAAAAGCTCTTGAATGTCTTGCATTTACTTGCTTTTCCAGTTCCTTAAGTGTCATTCCGCCAACCCGGCTTACTGTATTGGTAAAATATTTATCAATAACCTCTTTGCTTATGCCTACAGCCTCAAATATTTGTGAACCCTGATAAGATTGAATAGTTGAAATACCCATTTTAGATGCAATTTTAACAATTCCATGAAGGATTCCTTCTGCATAATCATGCACAGCTGCATAATAATCTTTTTCCAAAATATTATCTTCAACCATCTGCTTTATGGTATCTTGCGCCAAATAAGGATTTATGGCGCTTGCACCATAACCTAGTAATGTTGCAAAGTGATGAACTTCTCTAGGTTCTCCGCTTTCTAACACGAGTGACAGCGACATACGTTTTCTGGTCCTTACTAAATACTGCTGAACTGCAGATACTGCTAAAAGAGATGGAATTGGAACTTTGTATTCATCCACGTCTCTATCCGATAAAATAATAATATTAGCCCCGTCTTTTAAGGCTCTGTCAGTCTGTATAAATAGATTATTTATGGCTTTCTCTAAAGAAGTTCCTTTGTAATAATTTATTGAAACAGCAGCCACCTTAAAGCCTTCTGCCTTCATATTCTTAATTTTCATAAAGTCAGTATTTGTTAATATAGGATTTCTAACAGAAAGCAGCCTGCAATTTTCAGGTACATCCTTTAGAAGATTTCCATCCTTACCTAGATAACTATATGTTGATGTAACAATTTCTTCTCTGATAGCATCAATAGGTGGATTGGTAACCTGGGCAAAAAGTTGCTTAAAATAGTTAAAAAGTGGTGGATGGTTTTCAGATAATGCGGCTAAAGGTGTATCTGCTCCCATAGCAATAATTGGTTCACTACCGTCTAATGCCATGGGTTTTAAGTAGTTTATAACATCTTCATAGGAGTACCCAAACGCCTGTTGCATTCTTGTTAAATCTTGGTTTCTAAAGAATGCAACTCTTTGATTTGGAATTTGTAGTTCCTTTAAGTGTATTAAATTATTTTCTATCCATTCTCCGTAGGGCTGGTTTCCCGCATAATATCCCTTTAAGTCTTTATCATTTATTAATTTACCTGCTTTAGTGTCCACAAGAAGCATTCTGCCAGGTCTTAATCTTTCTTTTACTTCAATCTCCTCTGGTGGAATATCTAAAACACCCACTTCCGAAGATAAAATTAAATTTCCATCTTTGGTTATATAATATCTGGAAGGACGCAATCCATTTCTGTCTAATACAGCCCCTACAATATCACCATCACTAAACACTATTGAAGCTGGTCCATCCCAAGGTTCCATCATTGTTCCATGATATAGATAAAAATCTTTCTTTTTCTGACTCATGTTCCTATCGTTACACCATGGTTCCGGAATACATAACATTACTGCCTTTGGAAAATCCATTCCAGACATGTATAAAAATTCTAAAGTATTATCTAACATAGCAGAGTCAGATCCCCACTTTGGAACTATCGGAAGTACTCTGTATAAATCCTGTCCTAATGTATCAGAATGCATATTCTCTTCTCTGGACAGCATTTTATTTACATTACCACGTATAGTGTTTATTTCGCCATTATGTACCATATAGCGATTAGGATGTGCTTTTTCCCATGAAGGCATAGTATTCGTAGAAAATCTAGAATGGACAATAGCAATAGCAGAAATAAAATCTTTTTCCTGCAGATCTAAATAAAATAACCTTAATTGTTTTACTAAAAACATCCCCTTATATACAATAGTCCTACTGGATAAGGAACACACATAAGTCTCATTTGATTCATTATCATTGCTATTTTCAAATATTCTTCTGGTTATATATAATTTTCTATCAAATTCAATACCTGGCTTTAAGTTTCTTGGTCTTCCAATGAATGCTTGATAAATAGCAGGTTTACAAGCCAATGCTTTGTTCCCAAGTACATGATCACAAGTAGGAACTTGTCTCCATCCAAGAAAATTCAATCCCTCTTTTTCAACAATTACTTCAAAGCGCTTTTTTATCTGATTTCTAAGAAGTTCCTGCTGTGGAAGAAAAAACATGCCTACTGCAAAGTCTTGATTTGATGGAAATTCAATATTTTTTATATGCTTAACAAAGAAACTATGAGGAATTTGTGTTAATATTCCTACACCATCTCCGGTTTCTCCAGTTGAATCTTTACCTGCCCTATGTTCCAATTTTTCAACGATAGTTAATGCATCTTCAACAGTCTTGTGGGATTTTACACCCTTTATGTTTACAACAGCTCCAATGCCACAATTGTCATGTTCAAAATTTTTATCATATAAACTTCCCTTTATTCTCTCTTTTTGTTGTTGTATTTGTTTCATTATTACTGTCCTTCCTCATGTGCATATTGTAACGCATACATTTGCGCATTATTTAATATATATGCATTTTTTGAATTTGTTTTTCATCTGTGTAATTTTCAGACAATTCTTAAAACACTTTGATATTTTATACCTTGTAACCAATTTAGTCAAGACTTTTTGTTCTAAGCAACAATTTCTGATTTTTTATGTTGGCATTTTCAACTTTATTGCGTACACTTCGGAATCAAGCTAAGGTGATGGGTTTTTGTAAATCTTTATAAAAATAAATCAAAAAAGTTATTGACATATATTAAATTTTCTAGTATACTCACCTCATTGATTAGCAAAGGCGCTATGAGTTATTACTCGTAGTGCCTTTTTTTATAGCTTTGATGATGAAGATAAAGGAGGATATTCATATGAACAAGATTTCAAAAATCTTTGGCAGCTTGGTCTTCAACGATGCCATTATGAGAGAAAAATTACCGAAAGATACTTATAAAGCTCTTCAATCTCATATAGATAAGGGGACACCATTGTCCATGGAAACTGCTAATGTTATTGCAAGTGCTATGAAGGATTGGGCTCTCGAACATGGGGCAACGCATTTTACTCATTGGTTTCAGCCTATGACAGGTATAACAGCTGAAAAGCATGACAGCTTTATTTCACCTACAGAAGGTGGCGGCATTTTTATGAATTTTTCAGGAAAAGAGTTAATAAAGGGAGAACCTGATGCATCCAGTTTTCCTTCAGGTGGCATTAGAGCTACTTTTGAAGCAAGAGGTTATACTAACTGGGATCCAAGTTCATATGCTTTTATTAAAGAAAATACACTTTGTATTCCAACTGCATTCTGCTCCTATGGAGGAGAAGCTTTAGATAAAAAGACTCCACTGCTTCGTTCAATGGAAGCAATTGAGAAACAGTCAATAAGGCTACTTGAACTCCTTGGCAATAGTGTGAAAAAAGTCATTACCACTGTAGGTCCTGAGCAAGAATATTTCCTTGTTTCAAAAGAACTTTATGAAAAACGTAAAGATTTAATATATTGTGGTAGAACTTTACTTGGTGCAAAACCTCCAAAGAGACAAGAGCTGGAAGACCATTATTTTGGAGCTATAAAGCCAAAGGTTAATGATTTTATGGCAGAACTTGATGAGGAACTTTGGAAACTGGGTGTTCTTGCAAATACAGAGCATAATGAAGTAGCTCCTGCTCAGCATGAACTTGCACCTATCTTCTCAAGCTCAAATGTTGCAGCTGACCATAATCAGCTAACAATGGAAATGATGAAAAAAATTGCAAGTAAGCATGGTCTTGTTTGTTTATTACATGAAAAACCGTTTGCAGGAATTAATGGTAGTGGTAAACATGTTAACTGGTCACTTGCTACGGATACAGGAGAAAATCTATTAAAACCTGGTAAAACTCCTATTGAGAACACACAATTTTTATTATTCTTAAGTGCCGTAATAAAAGCTGTAGATGAATATCAGGATTTACTTAGAATTTCTGTTGCCAGCCCAAGTAACGATCATCGCCTTGGGGGTAATGAAGCTCCTCCAGCAATTATTTCTATGTTCCTTGGGGATGACTTAAAAGAAGTATTGGATGCAATTGCTGAAGGGAAATCCGAAGTACCTGTAAGAGATAGAAAAATGGGTATAGGTATTCAAATTCTTCCTGACTTTAAAAAGGACACTACCGATAGAAACAGAACCTCTCCGTTTGCATTTACTGGCAGCAGATTTGAATTCCGTATGCCGGGCTCAACTACTTCAGTTGCATGCCCTTCTTACATGTTAAATACTATTGTAGCAGATGCCTTAATGGAAATTGCTGACAAGCTTGAAGGTTCTTGTGATATAAAAACAGATGCACTAAATCTGATTAAAGATATCTATAAAAAACATAAAAGAATTGTTTTTAACGGTAATAACTATTCTGAAGAATGGGTTAAAGAGGCAGAAAATCGAGGTCTCTTAAACTTAAAATCAGCAGTTGAGGCATTTCCTCATTTTACTGATAAAAAGAATCTTGATTTATTTAAAAGACAGCACATCTTTACTGAAGTTGAAACAACTGCAAGACAAGAAATTTTATTTGAAGAATATTGTAAATTAATTAATATCGAAGCACTTACTATGTTAGATATGATAAATAAAGATATTCTACCCGCAGTATCAACTTATGTAAAGGATTTATCTGATGTTGTAATGAGTAAAAAATCCATTTCAGAGAATGTTCCATGCGAAATGGAAAAGAATCTGATTGTTAATTTATCATCTGCATGTGACTGCTTGTATTCAAAAGCCGGTGCACTTGATCAATACTTACTTGAAGTAAATACTATTGAAAAAACTAGTGATGCTGCTAACTATTTTTGTGAGAAAGTGCTTCCTGCTATGAATGAATTACGTGCTATAGCAGATGAACTTGAGACAAGCACAGCAGCAAAATATTGGCCTATGCCAACTTATGGTTCGCTTCTCTTTACTTAATATATAACTCAACTTATAAGGAAAGAAGAGTGAAAAAATCTATGCTTACGCATAGGTTTTTTCATTTAATTCTAGAATTTAATTGCTGAATGTTTAAATGTATGCTAAAATGGTTTTTTCAAAAACTACTATTTGAGAGGTGGTGACAGTATTGCAGAAAATATTACTTGTTACAAGAAATACAAAGAGTAAAGATGCTCTTTTAGAATATTTAGAGAATGATTTGAACCGAAACGTAGAACTTGCAGATAATGTGGAATCTGGAAAGCTGAAACTGTCTGAAACCGCCTTTGATTTAATTATCGTAAATTATCCATTAGATTCCAATACAGATGCTTCTTTTTCTATATACTGTGCACAAAGTACCTCTGCAGGAGTTATAGCACTTTTAAAAAGTAAAGAAATAGATGCTCTCTCTGAACGACTAGAGAAATATGGAATAATTGTTATAAATAAACCAATTTTAAAAGTTGTACTTAATCAGGCAATCAAATTTGCTGAGCTCTCCAAAAACAGGGTTCTTACCCTAAATGAAGAGAATGTCAAGCTGCAGGATAAAATTGCTCAGATTAAACTTGTAAACAGGGCAAAGTGGGTTTTAATCCAGTATCTGAATATGACTGAAAATCAGGCTCACAAATATATCGAACAGCAGGCTATGGAAAGACGTATGTCTAAGAAAAAAATTGCAGAAAAAATTCTTAAGATGTATGAACACTAAAAATAAATAAGGCAGGCGTTATACTGCCTGCCTTTTATTATCCTAACTTTTTAATTTCTCGTCTTAGTCTGTTAATAATCTTTTTTTCAAGTCTGGATATATAGGACTGAGAAATTCCCATTTTATCTGCAACCTCTTTTTGAGTCATTTCTCTACCACTTATAAGTCCAAATCTCATTTCCATTATCTGTTTTTCTCTGTTATTCAGTTTCTTTAGTGCATATATTAAAAGTTTACGATTAACTTCTTCTTCTATATGTCCATATACCACATCATTCTCTGTTCCTAAAATATCTGACAAAAGAAGTTCATTTCCATCCCAATCTACATTTAATGGCTCATCAAAAGAGACCTCACTTTTGGTTTTATTATTTCGCCTTATATACATAAGTATTTCATTTTCGATACATCTTGAAGCATATGTAGCTAACTTTATATTCTTATCTGAATTAAACGTATTTACTGCCTTTATAAGTCCAATTGTGCCTATTGAAATTAAGTCCTCAATATTTATTTTAGAACCCTCAAATTTCTTTGCTATGTAAACTACCAGTCTTAAATTTCTTTCTATAAGTATTGCCCTGGCATCGTTACTTCCTTTAGAGAATTGTTCAAGTAAGTGTTTTTCTTCATCACTATTTAGTGGTGGTGGTAATACCTCACTTCCTCCAATATAGAAAATTTCATCTGTTTCTCCAGATTTTACCCATTTAAAAATTTTAGAAATCTGTTCTAATACCCATTGCTTCATATTCCAGCTCATTACGCTACCCCTCCCATTAAAAAGTCTTTACTTAATAGCATTTGATATTCCTCTTCTTCCCCTAATTTACAAAATTCTGTATCATATATAGCTACTATAATACTTCCCAGCGGTCTGCCGTTCACATATGCATTATCCACTCTATACCCCTCCAAAATACCATTTTTAATGCCAATACTGTTATATGGAATTAAACAATATCTTCTATCAAAATTAATATCTTCTATACTTTTTAATTTTGCAGCCGCTGATTTGCTTATTACTGCTACAGCTCTTCCTGTTAAAGGATCCTTTAAAAAATTACCAGAATCAATCAAAGCTCTGTGAGTTACTGTATGTCCCTCTATTTCCACTGCAATATCTGTAAAGATTCGATCTTTAAGCTGCTTTGCCGTATTTATTTTTGAAAATAGCATTATAACCACATATGATACTACTGCGCCGAAAACTATATTCATATATGATATATCACCTATATATAAAACTGCATTATTGGTCATTCCCCTAATTCTAGTAATGTACAATAAGATAATCGTCATTCCTCCCATAAATGCCGAGACTATATAAATAAGTATCGTTCCTTTAAAAACTTTTTTATTAAAAGCTATATAAGCTAAAAGCATAGAAAATACTACCTTAATCAGAACTCCTAACAGCATACCTATATTTGGAATAAGTATTATAAATGAAAAAAAGCCACAGAGTACGCCCCCGATAAACAATCTAATTTTGCTAGTCTTTAAACTGGCTATTTTACTTGATAAATATAAAATAAGAATACCCATAAGAAAGTTCTCGGCAAACAAGTATTCTGCATAAACTTCCACATAAAAAACCCCCTTGCAGCTACATCATAATTGATTATAGCCCTCACAAGGGGGGGAAATTGTCATATTCAAATGTCGAATAATAAATTTAATTTATTTTACTGCCTTCTTTGCAGTATCACATAGCTGTGCAAATGCAGCTGAATCATAGATAGCCATTTCAGAAAGCATCTTTCTGTTGATTTCAATACCTGACTTCTTTAAACCATCCATTAATCTGCTGTAAGAAAGATCATTCATTCTTGCACCAGCATTAATTCTAGCGATCCAAAGTCTTCTATATTCTCTCTTCTTATTCTTTCTACCAACGTAAGCCGAGCGTAATGCACGCATAACTGCTGGATTAGCAGCTCTGAATACCTTGCTCTTCTGCCCGTAGAAACCCTTCGCTAATTTTAATATTTTCTTATGTCTTTTATGAGCGTTAACGCCCTTTTTTACTCTTGCCATTATTCAAACCTCCTAATATTATTTATCTAATACAGCTTTAATTCTCTTGTGATCTGCGCTACTAAGAAGAGTTGACTTTCTTAGTCCTCTCTTTCTCTTTGCACACTTCTTAGTAAGAATATGGCTCTTAAATGCCTTGTTTCTCTTTACTTTTCCTGTACCTGTTAATTTAAATCTCTTGCTTGCGCCTCTATGAGACTTCATCTTATTTTTAGCCATGGTAATATTTCCTCCTACGTAAAAATTATTCCTTTTATCTACTATCTACTTATCCATTTTAGGTGCAACAATCATAATCAAACTTCTACCTTCAAATTCAGGCTTCTTTTCAATTGTACCTACAGGGGCTACTAATTCTGCAAACTGTTTCATAACAGCGAGACCCTTACTTGCATAATCTTTTTCTCTGCCCTTGAATCTTAAGCTAACCTTTAATCTGTCTCCATCCTTTAAGAACTTTGTAGCAGTATTAGCCTTAACTTGAATGTCATGCGCCTCAATAAATGTACTTAAACGAATTTCCTTCACTGAAGTAATTTTTTGCTTTTTCTTTGCTTCTTTTTCTCTCTTTTGAAGTTCATAACGGTACTTACCGTAATCAAGAATCTTGCAAACTGGCGGCTTAGCATTTGGTGAAATACTAACTAAGTCAAGCTTCTTTTCATTAGCTAATGCTAATGCATCTTCCAGACTCATAATTCCAAGCTGCGCTCCATCATTGTCAATAACTCTTAATTCCTTGTCACGAATTTCTTCGTTGATTAGATTTTCCTTGCTAATGTTCTTGCACCTCCTGCAAATAAGAAAAGTGTAAATGATGAAATCATAGATTTCTATTTACACACGCTGATTGTTTGTATGTTTAAATTTCAACCAACATGCAATGTGCTTTTCTTGCTATTACGAAAACATCAAATTGATATTTTCTTCATAATAAAATAGAGCGGATACTACATACCCGCTCCACAAAACACATAAGTGTTACATTTGTTCTATTAACCCTATCAGCCTAACTATAACCAATAAGGTGAGAAGCGGATAACTTCTTCTTTATCACTCAAACACTATACCATTAATACTTAACTATGTCAAGTAACAAATTCAAACATATTAAAAATATCGAAATACGCCTTTAACCTTGCCCAATATCTTTACTTCCTTAACAATAATAGGACTCATACTAGAATTTTCAGGCTGTAATCTAATCTGATTTGCTTCCTTATAAAAAGTTTTTACAGTAGCCTCACTTTCAAATCCATCTATCATAGCTACTACAATTTCCCCATTTTTAGCCGTATTTTGTTGTTCTACCAATATATAATCCCCATCAAATATACCCGCTTCTATCATACTCTCACCTTTTACTGTAAGCATAAAATTGGTTCCTCTGCCTGCAAATCTTGCTGGAATAGGAAAAGATTCCTCTATATTCTGGTCTGCTAATATAGGTGTGCCTGCTGCTATTCTTCCCACTACTGGAATATCTATAACATCTATCCTTTCTGTATTATTATAAGAATTTGCTCTTGATTCCTGATTCCCAAGTTCCACTCTTTCATGAGAGTCCGGATCCACAATCATTAATGCACGAGGCTTTGAGGGATCTTTTTTTAAAAAACCTTTAAGTTCTAAGTTTTCAATGTCCTTATGAACTGTAGACGTAGATTTTATATTTAAGGCGGAACAAATTTCTCTTACTGTAGGAGGATATCCTTTTTGACTAATTTCTTTTTTCATATACTGAAGTATTCGCTGTTCTCTTTCTTTAAGCTGTTCCATATTTCCGCCTCCATTAATTATTAAATTAAAGTTTTTATAAGTAAGTACTATAATAAACTTCACACTAATATTGATAAAGTATAACACACCTGCTGCATTTTGTAAACATGTGTTCAGAAATTATGTTCTAAATTTTTCTAAAAAAGCGACCTAGCCCACAGGTCGCTTTAAGAGTATACTGCTTTTTTATACTATTTTATTTAACCATATTGTCTACTGAATCAAGAACTTTATCAAGTATATTCATAGCAGTTCTTAATTCTATTTCAGTAATAATAAGTGGAGGCGCAACTATTATCATATTTTCATGAGAATAAGTCGAGAAACCTTCTACCTTAAGCATACCGATAATTTTATTCATAAGACCTTCTGGGTCATGATTAAATTGAACGATTGGTTCTTTTGTCTCTTTATTTTTAACAAGTTCAAATGCAGAGAATAAACCAATCTGCCTAAAATCGCCAACACAAGCATGCTTTGATTGTATGTCACTTAATGTTTCATGTAGTATCTTTCCCTGTGCTGCAACATTTGCTTCAATGTTCAATCTGTTGTATTCTTTTAATGTAGCCACTGCAGCTGCACATCCCATTGGATGAGCACTATAAGTTAAACCGCAAAACATTTTATTGTTATCAAAATACTCCGCAACTTTCTTAGTAACAATAACCCCTCCAAGCGGTATATATCCGCAAGTAATACCTTTTGCAAAAGTTACAAGATCTGGCTCAATATTAAACTGCTGCCATGCAAAACAAGAACCAGTTCTATACCAGCCTGCCATTACCTCATCGCATACCATCAGAATATTGTATCTATCACAAAGTTCTCTAATTCCTTCCAGATAGCCCTTTGGTGGAACTAAAACCCCATTAGAACCAACAACAGTTTCAGTAAAGATAGCCGCAATCTGATGTGGTCCTTCATACTTAATTTGATTTTCCAACAGTTCCAGGTAAAAATCTGTTATCTCCTCTTCATTTTCAAATTTACAAGCCTTAGGTGCTCTATAAGCATATGGTCCATCATATTTGATAAATCCTGGCACGCCTGGTTCATTTACAAATTTTCTAGGTTCACCTGTCAGCATTCCTGCGCCTGCAGAGGACCCATGATAACATCTGTACATTGAAAATATCTTCCACTTGCCTGTATACTGTTTAGCTAATTTTATAGCATTTTCATTAGATTCAGCCCCGGCATTTGTAAAAAACACCTTTGCTCCCTGTAATCCTGATGCTTCAACTACAGCTTTAGCTGCCTCTGATCTAACATCTAAAGCATATCCCGGTCCAATAAAAGGTATTTTTTCAGCCTGTTCCCTTATAGCTGCAATAATGGCTTTATTTCCATGACCCAGATTAGAATTTACCAGCTGTGATGACATATCGTAGTATTGTTTTCCATCCTCATCCCAAAAGTAAATTCCATCAGCCTTTGTAACCACCATGGGATTTACTGATTTTTGTGCACTCCATGAGTGAAGATTATATTTAAGACTCATCTCTTTAATTTCTGACATTTTAAATTCCCTCCTTTTACCTATCTACCTTTTTCTTTATTTCTTCGTCAAACAATTCCTCATCTGTAGGCTGGAAAGAAGGTATAGGTCTTGAAACATAAGTGAAGTTTAATAAATCTTTATATGTAGCATTATGTGAAATGCTGTTATGCCCCCATGTACCACAGCCTAAAGTCATAGAAATCGGGAATCCACAAGTCCATGAGCCAGAATTTGTTAACGACTGAGGTGAGTTTACGCAAACCTTACATACCGGAACTAATTCTCCAAGTTTTGTTACCCTTTCTTTTATATTTGTATGAATACCACAGCTATGTCCTTTCCCCTGATATTCAAAAATTTTCATCATTTTTTCTATAGCATCTTCAAAGTCCTTAGCCTTTCTTATTCCTGAAACAGGTGATAGTTTCTCTCCTGTAAATGGAAAATCATTACCATAGCCACCATTTTCTTCAGCCATAATCATCTTAGTTCCTCTTGGAACCTCAATTCCTGCCGCTTCTGCAATAACTTCTGCAGATTGTGCGACTATATGTCTGTTAAGATCATGATTTTTAGGGGATTCAGGCCATAATGTTTTAAGAAGTCTAGCTTTTTTCTCTGAATCTTCCTTTATAAGTACAGCACCGTGTCTTTCCATAGCCTCTATAAAAGCATCGTAACATTCTTCTAAAACAATAAGATTATTTTCAGTTGAACAGGATGTCGCATTGTCAAAAGCTTTTGATCTAATAATCATGTCTGCCACATTATCTAAATCTGTAGTACCATCAACAATTGAAACCACATTTCCAGTTCCCACACCAATTGCAGGGTTGCCAGAAGAATAAGCCTGCCTTACCATTGGAGTTCCACCAGTTGCCAAAATGAAATCTACTTGTTTCATAAGAGCTTGTGAAGTCTCCACTGATACATATTCAGGATCTATCGCCTGTACTAAGTCAACAGGAGCACCAAATTTATCCAGGACTTCTCTAATCGCTTCTGTCACAGCAAAATTTGTTTTTTTTGCTTTTGGATGTGGTGCAAGTATGATAGCATTTCTTGTTTTTAAAGCCATGAGTGCCTTTACTACTGGAGTTGCTTCTCCGTTAGTAACAGGAATAATAGCACCAATTACCCCCATAGGTCTTGCATAAGTTTCCATGCCCATTTCTTCATCAACATCAACCAGACCAACTGATTTCTTATTTTTCATTTGAAAATATGCACCCTTAACTTTTCCGTACATTTTCAGTTGCTTATCACCAGGAATTCCCATATTGGATTCTTCCACAAGCATTTCACCAAACTTTAATGCAATCTCTGGCTTAGTAAGTGCATACGCTACCGCCCCTGTCAGTTCATCCACCTGCTTCTGCGTGAATTTTTCTGCTACCGCCTGTGCATCCTTAGCTTTTGCAACCAGGCTGGCAACATATTCTTCATAGTTTATAGCCATTAAAATAACCCCCCTTTTAAATTTAATAACCCTAATCCAAATAGTAATTAAGTTACTATACCTTAATTTGCAGCAAGAAACATGCCAACTTTCAAATTGAACCTTATTTTTTGAAAACAGTCACCTCTGAGGCAATTTGAACATCTTTGTATAAATTAAAAAGCAATATAGTGATACAAGAATGTATCGCTATATTGCCTTTTTTATTTTATCTATAAACTATTTATACTCTGGCAGTATATAATACGGGTGATTCATTTTTGCATCTATGATACAGTTATGAATCATGCGTATGTATGCCATATTTATTTAACTTTCTAACTACTGATGGTTGGCTTATTCCAAGTTCCTTTGCTACAGCTCTAGTGGACTTCATATTATGGTATGCATTTAACAAAATTTCTCTCTCTTTTTTTTCAAGAGCTTCTTTTAAAGTAGCTGGTTCTTGCGTAGTTCTCTGATTTCTTAATGTATTTTCATGTATGAAAGAAGGAAGGTTTTCAGGCATAATTATATCCCCTTTAGTTGTAATAACCAGCCTCTCAATAATATTTTGAAGTTCCCTTACATTGCCCGGCCACTCATATTTAATCAATATAGCCATGGTATTAGAATCTATTTCTTTATTCGTATTTAATTTTTTATTATATTCCCTAAGATTATGCTGTATTAGAGGAATGATATCTTCATACCTTTCTTTAAGCGGTGGAATATTAATGGGAACTACATTTAATCTATAATATAAATCCTCCCTAAATTTCTTTTCTTTGACTAGTTCCAGTAATTCTTTGTTTGTGGCCGAAATTATTCTTACATCAATAGAAATACTTTTTACACCACCTACTTTAGTAATTTCTCGTTCCTGTATAACTTGTAATAACTTAACTTGCAGATTCAATGGAAGCTCAGAAATTTCGTCAAGAAAAATGGTACCATTCTGGGCAGTCTCAAATAATCCTTTTTTTCCATCAGCTCTTGATCCTGTGAATGCACCTCTCTCATAACCAAACAATTCGGATTCTATCAAATTTTCAGGTATAGCACCACAATTTATTTTTACAAAAGCTTTATCCTTTCTAGCTCCATTTTTATGTAGAAGATTAGCAATAACTCCTTTACCCACACCAGATTCACCTGTTATAAGAACTGTAGAATCCACGTCGGATAAACGTTTAGTTAATTGCAAAACATTAAACATGGCATGGCTGTTAGCTATAACACCATCACTATAAAATTTTTCAAAAGTTCTGAGATCATCAAGCGTATTTTTTACAGATTCTAACTGATTTTTAAGATTAACCAATTCAGTTATATCTCTAGACGTAGTAATTATTCGTGTGAAGCTATTGTCCTGATCAAATATAGGAATCCCTGTGGAAAGTATTCGCTTGCCAGATTTATTTTCATGTATTATAGTAACCTCTTGTTTCTGTTCCATAACCAGACATGCTACAGATGGTGTAAATATACCAATTTGCTCCAGTTCTTTCACATGCTTGCCTAATATATCTTCAGGCATCACTTCATATAGCTCAAAACAGGCTTTATTGCACCAAAGAGATATTCCCTCACTACTATCAATGAAAACTGCATCACTGATACTATCCAATATAGGAAACAATTCATCCACTTTAAAGGTTTTTAAAAACTCTTCCATAAGATACCCCTTTATCTCACCAAAAGCCTTTTTATTCCTGCGTCAAGTCCATCTATTGTAAGTTCAAACATAGGAAAGACTTCCTTTATTATGTCTATAGTATAACTCCCATACACATAATCCCAATCATCTCTAGGTATTGGATTAAGCCAAATTTGCTTTTTATATGGTTTTTTAAATTTCTTCAACCACTCAATCCCTGGTTCTTCATTATATAATCCAATAACCGAATTTCCACCAGGTCTAAGCAGCTCTGAAGGAGCCATGGTTCCATCTCCAACAAAAATAACTTTATACTCACTGTCCAGGTTGGAAAGTACCCATTCCGCGTTGATCCATTCACCTTTTCTGCAGTATGGTGTTGTATACAAATGCTCATATACACAATTATGAAAATAGTATACTTTTAAGTCTTTAAAATGGCTTGATTTACTAACTGCCTGAAAAAGTTGGTTACACAATCTGCCATAAGGCATCATTGAGCCGTCTGAATCAAATAATAATAATAATTTAATCGTATTCTTTCTTGGTTTATCAAATACCAACTTTAAATTGCCTGCATTGTTACAAGTTTCATCAATAGTACCTTCCACATCAAGCACAGTTTTCGCTTCTTCTACTCTAGCAGAAAATTGTCTTAATTTTCTAAAAGCCATTTGAAACTGCCTGATGTCTAAAATATTATCCTGCCTGAAATCTTTAAAATTACGTTCTCCTGCGATTTGGACTGCTGACTTATGCCTACTCGTTCCCCCAGTTCTGATTCCTTGATTGTTATATCCTCCATGACCCATTCTGGAAGTTCCACCAGTACCAATCCAATAGTTTCCACCATTATGCTGCTCTTTTTGCTCTTCGATTCTTTCATGGAATCTTTTTAACAAATCCTCCAACTCCATCAAAGCTTCTTCCGGCATAGGCTTATCATTTATGCCCCGTTCTTTTGTATCTTGATTAAGCCATTTCCAAAACTCTTCCGGTAAATCATGCGGACTTTCAATTCCTCTAAAATACTCTGCAAAAACTGCATCAAATTTATCATAGTCGGCTTCACTTTTTATAAGAATACTTCTACATAAATGGTAAAATCCCAACAAGCTGCATTCTGCCAATCCTAAATTTAAAGCCTCTATCAAAGACAGCCATTCGTTCAAGGATACTGCAAGCCCTCTGGCCCTTAATAAATAGAAAAAATCTAAAAACATTTAATTACCACCTTTTTAGTGAATATCCCTTTTGCTTAATTTCATACATTGTATCAATATCCTGGTTCTTTTTTAAAAGTACGCCGACATATGGTATTTCATTTGTAATACTGTCAATAGAAATGCCACTTACCATAAGCGCCTGTAGCCAATCTAATAATTCAGATGTACTAGGCTTTTTTTGAATTTCTTTCATCTGCCTTATATTGTAGAAGGCATCCATGGCCGCATCAACTAATTTTTTATCCATATCTCCGTAATGCACTTTTACAATCTCCTCCATTTTGTCCTTTGTTGGAAATTCTATATAGTGGAAAATACATCTTCTTAAGAACGCATCAGGGAGTTCCTTTTCTGCATTAGAAGTAATGATAACAATTGGCCTATTTTTTGTTTTGATTGTTTCTTTTGTTTCATTAATATAAAATTCCATCTTATCAAGTTCCCATAAAAGGTCATTAGGAAATTCTAAATCAGCTTTATCAATTTCATCAATTAACAGAACTACCTGTTCATCAGAATTAAAAGCTTCTCCCATTTTCCCTAATTTAATATATTTCTTTATATTAGAAACATCCCCTTCACCAAACTGGCTATCATAAAGTCTCTGAACTGTATCATATACATAAAGTCCTTCTTGAGCTTTAGTAGTGGATTTTATACCCCAAATCAGAAGCTTCATATTTAAGGCCTTGGCAATGGATTCTGCCAGCATTGTTTTGCCAGTTCCTGGTTCACCTTTAATCAATAAAGGCTTTTTAAGTGCAATTGAGACATTTACTGCATTCATAAGTTCTTTTGATACTACATAATCATCACTGCCTGTGAATTTATTCATTTGACTTTTCATTCTTTTCTCCTTTAGCCATCTGACTTTGTCATAGAAAACTATAATCCCATGGATATAAAAAATCCAACTAAAATTGGAACAGCTGTACTCAATACAACACCTATTACAAAAGCATATATGGTAGTATCACTATTTGTAGATTTTTCCAATACTGGAAGACACACATCCATAGCTGCAGCTCCAGGTACACTACAGGCTTCAATATATCCAATACGCTTTGCTACTATAGGGATTATTATTATTCCTATCATTTCTCTCATAACATTATGTAAAAAAGATATGGCACTTAACTCTGCAGAACTTTCTGCCAGCATTACAGGGGCAAGAGTATACCAGCCAAAGCCAGAAGCAACAGCCATCGTTTCTTTTGCACTCATGGGTAATAATAAGGAACCTATGGCTGAAAATGCAAGACACCCTATAATAGAAGCTATGGGAAATGCTAAAATTCTTATTCCAACTTTTTTAAAATTTTGCACTACAGTTCCCTCTCTTCCTAATTCTAGTCCCACAAAGAACAATAGCGCGCAAAGACCAACTATTAAAAGATTACCTGAAATCTCTGTTATAAAGAAATCTGGTATGAAGAAGTATCCCGAAAGTATTCCAAGGGTTACGAAAGCGATAATAAGTTTAGTCATCTATTTTCACACCCTTTCTATCAATTCTCAATAATTTCCTTACAATAAAACAGGCTGTAATACTACCTGCAAATGCAAAAACAGTAATTACAGCAGCTTTGATTCCAATAGTCTGAAGAGAACTGATTACTCTTTCATCCGAGCCAATTCTGGCTCCCATAGTAAATATTAGCAGAATAAGACAACCAGTTGTAACTTTATTAGTCCAACTATAATCTTTTTCTTTATTTGTATATTTAGCTCCAACAAAATAGCCTATCAAAGCCATTCCTAAGTATAATATTAATAGTCCCAAAACACACACTCACTTTCTAACTTTTAGTTATTCAAAAGCCTCATTTAATGACTTAATTATGCCCTTTGCTACACCAAGAGCATAATTGTCTGCATAGTCAGCTTTCCTCATCATTTCTAAATCACTTTCATTGGAAAGAAAAGCTCCTTCCACGATTATTGCAGGCATAGAGGTCTTGTTCAGTACTGCCATTTCAGGACTGCTTTTTATTCCTCTATTGTATGTACCTAATGACTTTACCATTTCACTTTCCACATTTTTCGCTATATTCTTACTTTGTATACCATAAAGGTCCATCTCACTTTTGCCCTCAGCATTTATTTTGCTATTGTATAATACTTCCGTGCCATGAGGAACTGCAGAATCATTTGAATTATTGTGAATAGAAACAAATATAGTTGCTCCAATGTTATTGGCCTTTTGAGCCCTTTCTAACAAGGTATAGTATACATCTGATTCTCTTATCATGTAAGTGCTTACGCCTGCACTCTTTAAATACTCATTTAGTTTAAGTCCAATTGGCAAGTTAACATCTTTTTCATAAAGTTGATCGGACTTATCTTTGTGTCCTATCGATCCGCTGTCATGTCCTCCATGGCCCATGTCAATAGCAACAATTTTCCCCTTTGCAGCTTCTTTTAGTTGTTCAAATTGCCAAGTTATATTTGAATTGTTATCTGCATTATTGTTTTGATTATTATTTTGATTATTGTTTCCTGTATTTGAATCCACCACAGGGATCTCAGTCTTTTTAGGTGATGTAATAAGTACTATTCTCGATGCATCCCAGCCTACTCCACAGCCTAAAGCCTCGGCTGTAAATCTTACAGGGATCATGGTACTTCCGTAATAATCACCATCAGGGTCAATAATAAGTGCAGGGACTTCTAGTTCCTTTGTTATACCATTTACCAATGCCTTATTGGATCCAATCGTAAGAATTACTTCTGTGTTGTCATATGTAACATGTACAGTCTGAGTATCATTTTCCCAGGTTACTTTTCCTCCCATTGCTTCAAATAAAGCTCTTGCAGGTATTAAAGTTCTTTCTTTTACAATAACAGGAGGAACATCCTTCTGTGAAAAGGCTATTTTATTTCCATC
Source organism: uncultured Aminipila sp. (assembly GCA_963524205.1). Lineage (GTDB taxonomy): Bacteria > Bacillota > Clostridia > Peptostreptococcales > Anaerovoracaceae > Aminipila. The sequence goes on along the minus strand of CAURED010000006.1, from coordinate 88,067 downwards.
CAGTTTTAAACTCACTGGATACTCTTCGCAGAATTTTAACCCTTCATTTATATCTGATTGCACAATATTTGTCCCCGCATAGACCAGTCCTGAAGCCATGGCAATAAGCATTATTATCATTGTCACTGTAACTATTATTTTTTTCATTTTTTCCCCTTTTTCTTGCTTAACTCTTATTTACAGCCAATAACCGACTAAATTTAATTATACTATTTTAAATGTATTTTGGAAACACTAAAACAAAAAGTGGTAGAAGAAAATCTCTACCACTTTTTAAAAAATCTACTTTTATCTTATTAATATATATGATTTATATATTTTTTAACTTAAATTTGTCAACCTCTACTTGAAGCAGATTAGCCTGTCCAGATAATTCTTCACTTGCGGCGGCACTTTCTTCTGCCGTTGCGGAATTGGATTGTACTACAGCGGAAATTTGATCTAGCCCCATAGTTACCTGCGTAATGGAATCTGCCTGCTCTGCTGATGCTTTGGCAATTTCTGTTATTGCAGTGACAACTTGTGCTGTATTTTCCACTACCGCTTTTAAAGCTTCTGCTGTCTCCGCTGCGATACACGTTCCTTCTCCTACTGCTCTCACGGTATCTTCAATTAAAGACGTAGTATCTTTAGCCGCCTCTGCAGATTTTCCTGCAAGATTTCTAACTTCATCCGCTACAACAGCAAATCCCTTACCTGCTGCACCAGCCCTAGCTGCTTCTACTGCAGCATTTAGTGCAAGTATATTTGTCTGGAATGCAATATCTTCAATAGCCTTAATAATTTTACTTATCTCCGTAGATTTTCCTGAAATATCCTCCATAGCTACCATCATTCTATTCATCTGTGCATTGCTTCGTTCTAATTCTTCTCCAACTCTGGTTGATTGGCTATTTGCATTATTTGCATTATTTGCATTATCCTTTATTTGATTAGAAATCAAGTTAATAGATGCTGTTAACTCTTCAATAGAACTTGCCTGCTCAACTGAACCCTGTGCCAGGGATTGAGAACCAGAAGATACCTGCTCTGCACCTAAATTCACCTGTTCTGCAGATACTTTTATATTCCCAAGGGTCTGGCTCAATTCAGAAATAATATCAAACATAGCCTTTTGTATGTTCTTATATACACCCACATATTCTACACCTGCTTGTACATTAAAGTTGCCTTGAGACATTTCTTCAAGGGCTCTACTTGTATCCGCAATAATATTCTTTGTAGAAGAAATCATATTTCTCATGCTGTCTGCCATTTTTCCAACTTCATCCTTTGATTCATAATTTATATTTACATCGAAGTTACCCTGTGAAACTTCGTAAACAGCAGTTTCAATTTCTTTTATCGGTTTTACCAGCTTAGTCGCGAATCTGATCATGATAATCCCTGCAAGAATCAATGCTGCTATAGAAATCCCCAAACAAACAGCAACAGCTCCATAAATTGATTTCATAAATTCACTTTTTTCAACAGTTACCCCAAGTACCCATCCGTCAGTGCCTCCCACTGGTGTTAAGAATACAAGTTTTTTAACGCCACCAAATTCCATGCCACCAAAACAGTTTTCTCCATTTAAACCACGCTGCTCTAGAGCTGCTAATTTCTTCAAGGATTTATCCCCTTTAGAATCTTCAATTGTATTATTTTGAGCCTTTACTGTCTCAAAATCAGCATCCGCTATGGTAGTTCCATGATTATTTATCATGTAACACTGTCCTGTCTTTCCAACCTTTATTTTGTTTGTAATATCTGATAGATAAGAACCATCTAAAGTCACAATAACAGTTCCTACTATTTCAGTATCATATAAACCGTCCTTCCATAAAGGTGCTGCAATATGCATTGTTAGATTCCCCTCAGAGTCTATGCCAGGATTGCCCACAAAAGTCTCCCCATTTAGTGCTTTTTGAAAGTACTCTGTATCTGCAAAATTAGAGTTCTCTAAAGATGCCCCATTTAAATCTGTTATAGTTAAATTGACAAAATTAAATTGTTTAATCTTACTCGCTAATATTGCATGTTTACTTTCAACGCTGTTTTCTGGATTTGACAGTCTGTTAATGGTACCTAATTCTTGTATAACATTTTGTATAGAAAGCAATCTGTTCTCCACAGCAATAGAAGAAGTTATAGCTGTTTCCCCCATAATTGCTTCTATTGTATTTAACGTTCCATTGAGACTTAATGCTGTAAATACCATAGATACTACTGATAACGATACTAATAACAATATTAGAGTTATTGCTAAAACCTTTTTTTTGATGCTATTCATCTAATCTTATTCCCTTTCTTTCATTGCCCCACTTTTTTATTAGTTACTTTTTCGTACCCTATGTTTAATGTTATCATATTTGTCTAATTATGACAATGAATGTAATAATATGCAACATGTATACATTAATTAAGTTAAAATGAGTTTGATTTTAACCTAATTATGGTGTATAATATCTTTTGTCAATAAAATATGGGGTACTAGCTCAATGGATAGAGTCGCAGACTTCGAATCTGTCGGTTGGGGGTTCGAGTCCCTCGTGCCTCACCAAACCATTGAAAATGCAAGGTTTTACAATTCGTAAATCTTGCATTTTTTATTTTTCCCGCCATTTTCCCGCCAAAATATTTTCTGTTTAATCTGTATTTACGCCACATTTTACCTTTATTTATAGACTATAATTTATGTATTTGTTTATAAACATAAAAATACCAGGCATTACACCTGGTATTAAAAGGATAATTATTGCAGTTATGAACCTGCACAATTTGTAATTTAATTTTAATTAATTATGGTACATTATGCAATTAAATTATACTCTATTGTAATAAATAGAACTTTTTATGTAATAATTTGGTATAATATACACTTAGTTTAAAAATCTCTTAGTACGAATAAAGTGCCACAAACGATTCGTGCCAGCCCCCACTTAATCTTATTTTAGAATGAAATTCTGAAGAAAGTGGAATGTAGACAACATCATTTATTACAACTGGATAATATTCTGAATTAACTACATTTAAATTTACATCATTAACAATTACAGGATAAGTAGGTTTAACGATATTTTTCGCTGTTGTTATATTTGTAGATGCGGTGCTGAAATTAGAAGAAGGGGAAATGTCTGATGTCTTTAGAACCATACCATTAGTACTATCCCATCCACCACTCAGCTTCATTACACTTATCATTTCTGCCGTAAGTGGAATAAAAACTACTCCATTTAAAATTGTCGGATAATATTTTGAATCAGTATTATTTACATTATAATCATTTATATATACAGGAAATGACGGTCTTTCAAGAGTTGTTATTGAAAATTTTATTATGGATTTATCTACATAGTAGCTATTATAAAAACTTGAATAAGCCTGGTTGGAATAATAGCTTGACATAATTGTTCCTTGTTTTCCTGTATAAGGATTAATATTGGGGTATGTAGAGTAATTGTCATTAATAGTGTTGTTTGGAGATGTCCTAAAATACGGTTCCACATATGTTCCGTTAGATTTAAAATAGCCTTTTACATAAACGTCTGCATAAGCCGTTGATGAAAATAAAAGGACTATTATCATAATCATTGTCAAATTTAACTTTAAGAATCTTTTCATTTATTTATCCTCCATTATTTTTAATATACTTTAATAAATCATTTAAAATTCATCCCTATAATACCTATCTTCACCCCAACACAAAACATCTTGTATCGCAAAAAATTGTTTCTAATGCACTCTCTCTGCCTTGTAAGTAAGCTTCTTCATAGTCAGATTCAATATATGGTAATTCGGTATCTGAATAACTTTCATCTAACCAAGGTTCACCATCAACAAAATCATAATAATCTTCTAAACAGTACATATAGTCATCATAGTATAACTCATCGTAATCGCAAAATACTTCTTCGCAAGCTTCATTCCATCCATCACAATAAGCATCATATATATCATCATAAGTATATTCCCCCGTTTTTTCATAAGTATTTTCATTCACCTCTTCAGTATTTTTATAATAATCTGATTCACTGGGTGGGCTATTGCATCCATATAAGGAAAATATATTTATTAATATAATTATTAGTATTATCTTCTTCATTTTGAACCTTTTTCAAGTGCCTCTTTTTTGGTTAAATTAATCATATATTTTAGTATATTCCTTCTTTAATATCTTTCCAATATCTAGATTCTATGATTTTTCTACATTTTTCGACATAAGGTAAATAATAAAACTATTGCAGAATATAAAAAAGGACCAGAAGAATATATTACTTCTAGCCTCGCCACTTTTTAATCATCAGTAAGCCTGTATACATTTTAACTCTTTGTTTTTATCAGCGCAGAAATTATTTATTAGATTTAAAGTACATTTTCTCAAAAACACTATATTATTTTCATTAAAGTTAATATCATTTTTTGTATGAATTTTATCCAAATACAATACTGATTGTTTATTTTTTTTAAGTGCAACTATTCCAACACCATTCGGATATGACTTTTGGTCAGAGCACATTCGAGATTTGCGAGAACTCGTGAATATAACATTTTTAACATTATCCCCCACAAAAGCTTCCTCTAAATCCCTCTTAAATTGTTCGTTTTTTAGTACTCCACGATTTTGAACAATTAATATGTTGTCTCCATCTGAAACGCAATCAAAATTAATCATCATTGATGAATTAACAAGCTTTTTATTTCTTTTTTTGAATAACTGTGACCCTAAATATCCTTTTTCCTCATTATCAAATAAGACAAATACAAGTTTATTAAAATCTATATTTGAAATCCCAAAAATTATTTCAGTTAATGTTATAACTCCCGATGTATTATCATTTGAGTTATTTGGGTTGGGCTTACCATATATAGATAGAATACCAAAGATAGTGACTAAAAATAACAGTAATAAAAGTATAATAAAACTATCGCTTATAATAAAACTAATCAGCGTAGAAAATACCCCTAAAATTAAACACATACAAATTAATATTTTAGCTAAATAAAAAGATCTTGATAGTCGACTATTAGGTGCTAAGTAATTTGAAAACGGAAGAACTGCTGGTGTATCATAATGCGCAGTTATCATCAACTCTGCTTCATTTAAATTGCCAATAATAATATTCCTGTTTTTGTGAATCCCTCCTTCTTCAATATTGCAGGGAATTCCCCTGCTAATACAAGCAAACTTAATAAAATCTATAAATTCACTTTTTTGTTTCCTATTTTTCCTAACTTTATAATTATTATAAATATAATTAGAAATATCTAACAATTTTGTTACCCCCTTAACTTTAAGTAAATTCAGCCATAATTCTATGATTATTAGTAATGAAAATCCTCTAATCAACAATTTAAACAAACAATATTAAAACTCTGAGAAATATATCCCAGAGCTTTATAAATACTTTAATTATACAATATTTTACATCTAATGTATAGCTATAATATAATTAAAGCTTATGCGGGTGCAAAACAAAAACAGCTTGGAAAAATCCAAGGGTGATTACGCTTTTATATCTTTAATTAGGTTTTATGTATGTTCTTGCATTTTCACTATCACTTAACCCTTTTGTTGTCGGGTCCACTAATACACCCAAGGCAACCAGGAGGTTTATTACCAAACTTACTACCTGCGTCACCTGGTCCTGACTGATTGGTGCTGTAATACCTAGTATACCCAGTACCTGATATACAAAAGCAACAATGCAAGCTATTAATGCAGCTAATGTTGTTTTATTCTTTAATCTTAATTTCCAATTAATTTTCATTTTCTTCTCAACTCCTCTTCAATTTCATCTAATCTATGGGTATTGGACTTTGAGCGTTCCTCTACCTTATACATTCTTTTTATTAGACCATTGTGTTCATCCTGCTTCTTTTCCAATATGTTTAATTTGGTCATTACAGTACCATAGAAAGCCCCAAATGATACTCCATATACAAGCAGGCTAATAATTAATCCTATCCAAAACTCTGTACTCATTAGCCCTCCCTATTTAGTCAGTTTTTGAAATATCTGTTTACCATACTGATAGTCCAGTATGTAAAGTATTGTGTTTAGCTGGTACTTTTGAAGATTCTTATCTTCCTGAAGCATTAATGCGAACAAACTATCTGCATACTGGTACGCTTCTAAATATGCCATTGTTGTATCATTGAAGCTGTATTTTTCTTTTACCTTATAGTAATTGTCTGAATGGCTTTTGCAACTATCTACATCCACTATAAAATAATATTTAACTTGGCTCTGCAGCAAGGATAACTTTGCGCATGTTCTTTCTATTTTTGTACTGTTCGGGTCATTTATTAAAACCTTACCTGATTTATCTAAACCATACCATAAAATAAAGTGTCCACTTCTAGTCCAGTTGCCTTTACCCATGCAGCATATAACCATGTTGCCTTTCTTAATTTCAGCCAGGGCTTTAGTATGATAATCACTGGCCCACTGACTTGTTTTACCATAAAGGTTGCTACCATTTAACTGAGCTATAGATATATCATAAGCTTTGCCCTGTGGAGCAAAGTAGCTATAGTAAGTTCCCTGGTTAGGTGCCTTGAATCCATGTGATAAAGCCCATGCACATGTGTCTTTTGGAGTTACGGCTTTATTTTTAAGAGTGGCAATAACCATGGCCATACAGGAAGGCCCACATCCGGAGGCCCCTATTGTAGTCTTTTCACCTTTGGTAGAGTAATCTATGCCTGACCATTTAGGATTTGTCTGTAAATAACTTATTGGTTTCAAGTATATCCCTTCTTTCGTATAAAGAAATAAGGAGCCCGAAGGCTCCTACGCTGTTAGTCTGTAATACTGTCTAAATCTTTTTTCGCCTGATTCCAGTTTACCTCTTCTATGTAGGTATCCTGTCTTTTCAAAACGCCTGCATGTACTCTGACTTCATAGATAAGCATATCTGTGGCTACACCCATATCCACTTTCTGCTTGATAGCAATATCTCTGATCACTCCATCGTACTTCTTTTCAAATTCTTTCTTTAACATAATGTCCTCTCTTTCTGCCCTCTAGGCTTAAAAAAATTATTAAAAAACACGCTTAATCGCGTGTCTTAAACTAGATTATTAATTAATTGCTTTAATACACATCCACGCTTAATTAAGGTTAAATTAAATAGATAAATGTATCTCATTATTCACTCCTTATATTAAAAGTAACATATTAAATCCGATATTTTCGGTAACTAAAAAACACGCAATCTTGCGTGCTTTTATCTAGAATATTGAATTAAAATGAGTAGGGGATTTCTCTCCCTACTCATAATTGTTATCCATTTATTCTTACATATATTTGATAAGACTTTCCTTCTAATTCTCCCTTTATAATGGCTAAGCCTTTTTTAATTCCACTGACCTGCCCATCAGCAGATACTGTAGCTATGCTTTCATCCATAGAAGTCCAAGTTACTTTACTGGTATCATTGGTTAAATAAAGTTTTGCCTTTTCCCCTATCTTTAAATGTACCGCTAAGCGTAATTCATCTGCTACACCTTTTACTACTTTTACTGGAATATATTCTTTAAAACTACCATCCGCATTTTGCGCATATATATCTGCGGTGCCTTCGGCTACTGCTGTTACTTTACCATTTGCATCGACTGTAGCAACAGCTTCATTAGTAGAGCTCCATGTGAAGTTCTTATTATTGTCTAAATCGAATGACGTGCTAAGTTGAACGGTTTCACCTTCATTTAGTAAGACAGATAATTTTGCTGCTGAATCATCAGATGAGTTTCCAACTTGCAAAGATTCGATAGTATTTACACGTTGAGTAGGTAGATTATAGTTTGTTCCACCAATAATATAAATTTTTCCGTCAATTACTTGTGCCTCTAAATCAGTTCTTGGGGTTATAAAGTTATTTCCTGTACTCCAGCTATCTGTTTCTGTATTGTAAATATCCACTAAAGTGGTACCATTGCTATTATCACTGCCACCTATTACATACATATTATTTTCTACCATTACTGCAGTTGAACCTGATCTACCAGTAGGTCTTGGTTTTGCATCTTTCCATGTATTATCAGCAGTATTATAAATTTTTAATGCTTTGCTACCATTTCCTCCTACAAAATAGATATTTTCTCCATGAGCACACACATTTGGAGGATCTGCCACTACATCATAACTAGATATATCATGAGTCCATTTCTCAGATACTGTATCATATACAGATATGCTTTTTCTATCAGAATTTACTAAAAATATTTTACTTCCTATAGCTACAAGATCAATCCTGTTATCAATTAAATTAAGCTTTTCGGGTTTTTGTACCCATTTATCTGTAGATGAATCATATACATATAACCAACCTGCCACCCTGAAGGTACCTACTACATAGATTTTATTTCCTATAGCTACAGCCCTTGATCCATTCGGTGTATCTGGCATCGGAGTACCTTTTTTCCATGTTTTAGTTTTGGTATTATATATTGCAAGGGAATGATCTAAATTGTTTCCAATTACATATATATTTTCACCTATTGTACAAGCGCCCAAAGTATTTGGCTTTATCGGCATAGTAGTTTCTTCTTGCCAAGTAGCCCCCTCATCCGTTGCCCATGCACTTACACTAGATAAACCCAGAACCAAACATAATGTCATTAAAATTGCTAAAAATCGTTTCATATTTTTCCTTCTTTCTTTACTATGTTGTATATTTTAACAATATTGTTTCATGTTTCCATATGTATTTCAATTCTATATTTCCATATTTTTCTATTATATACTTAAGGTTTAGCCTCCTTTAATCAAATATTAAGCAACGGTTTGTTCCCTAGTTTTAACCATTCTTCAATAGCTGTTTTATATTCCGCATTTTTTATTTCTGCAACATTTACTTCACTAGATTCAATCTTTTGTTTTAAAATATTTAATAATAATTCATTTATCATGTTAAATAACACCTCCTAACTGTAATGCCAAGGTTTCGAGTAACGAGATTCTTTCTTTGTCGGTTGGTTCGGGTGCTGGGAAATTGATGAGTTCTGTTGCTTTTTCTTCTGCTGTAGTTTCTCTGATTGTACTATTTTCATAAACATAATTATGAATAAATTTGCCATTTGTTAATATAGTCAAAGGTTTATCAAAATAATTGCCTTGTGCATGATGGTATTTATCTCCTATGCCTTCGTCAATTTGAATCCAACCTGTCGAATTTTTAATATTCCAGTCTGCATCTACGGCTGTAATGTTATTGTTAAAATCAACTTTTATATATACTTTTGTTTTTTGTACTTCCATAACTTTCTCCCTTATAATTCAGCATTTAAAATTATTCCACCAAAAGGCATATACAAATATACGTCAGTTGGAGTTGAAAGTAGTCCAGCTTTTGGTAATTTAAATAATAAATATTTATTAGTACTTGTTCCTGTTTCAAAACCACTGGTTATACTCGCAATCCACTCATTAGTATTTTTGTTGTATAATGCAATTTGATTATATGTGTATACAGCTGTAGGTAAAATACGCATATCATTAAAATATAAAGCAAAAAAATAATCTGTAGCAGTATTTACTATCATTGGAACCTGCATATATGTATCGTAAACTCTTAAATACTTTTGGCACTTAGGCAATTCTTCTGCGACATCCACAAATAAGTCATTTGATAAGGTTGATTTATCACCCAATTCAAGCTTTATGGCTTGATAATCTGTATATCCTGTTAATGATGTTTGAGAAGATAATCCCCAATAAATAAATACTGCTAAAGTTTGTGTCGGTGTAATTGTAGGTAGGGTTGTTGTTAATTTAGTGATTGTCCAATCTCCTGATATTGGAAGCTCTACACTAGCAATAACCCTTCCAGCACCAAAAATCAATATTTGCCCTAACTGTGCGTTTCGGTGTTTTACAGATAACATAACCATCTGTCCGCTAAGTAAATAACCGTTCTCAATAGTTTGATGCAAAGATTGAGCCGCAGTACTGGTAACTGATGTTCTGGCAACTCTTAAAAACCCATCTTGGATAGACACTTCGGCAGTTCCATTATTTAAATCTAAAGCCCAACGATCAATTGTAAAGCCTCCAGTAGTATAACTTGCCCTTTTTCTTTGATTAATCGGAAGTTTCAAATACCAATTGTGAAGAAAATTTTTTCCACGATTTTGCGTTGTTAATGCTGTTTTAAGCTGGTCAATCTGTGTCTGTGCAGTGGCAAGTATTGCATTAAACTCAACCTCTGTACCTGTATATCCTCCTTCTGTCGCTGCTATGTATGCACTTTTTCCATTTGTACCAGATTGTCCAGCTTCCCCCGCCGGTCCCTGCGGTCCTTGTATTTGGCCTAAGCTTTTCCAATCGCTAAGATTATCTGACCATAAATACACATTTTTATCGGACGATACTTGATATGCATACTCATTGCCTGTCGGATAGGATGCTTTTAAAGCTTCCAGTGTTGGGTATATGTCTTTGATTTGAAAACTTTTTCCATCGACACCAGCAGGTCCTTGTAACCCCTGTGGTCCTTGTGGTCCTATAGTCCCTGCTGAATTCTTTCCAGAATCCTCATATGCCTTGGTATCCTTATTCCATACCATCCATTTGTCATTTTCGCCTGGATATGGAGTATTTACTATAGCCTCTTCAACTTTAGTAACTCCTATCTGAACTTTATTTAATAAATCTTCAAGCAGCCCAACAGTTACATAATCTGATATCCCAACCTCACCGTTTATGTAAATTGGATCAGCCCGAAACTTTATAACTAAGGTCCCATCTGTATTGATGCCTCGAAGCTCAATCAATAAATCCCCTGAAACGGAGGTAAATTCTTTTGACACTGCCCATTCGAGCGTGATTTTATCAGCGCTTATTGTCTTTTTAAGAATCTGCTCTGCACTTGTCTCTTTTTCTGTAGTAGCACGTAAAATAAAAACTAATTCACTTAGATCAACATCATTGTAGTTTTTATCAATTTCTATTTTAATGATATTCGCATTATTTTCACCTTCTGTTATTAATTCCTTTATTGGTGTTGTGTCTATCTTTTTATTGTAACTTTTTAATAACATATGTTTTTCCCTCCTAAATAGGGTACTCCACAATATAAGTACCTGCATATTTAAACAACTTGACTCTTTGTCTATTTTCAAAATTAATTGATTTATTGTACTTATAGTGTTTTTGTGATTCAGTGGTTAATCCATCAAAAATTAAAGAAATCCCGTCAGTATAGACATTTGCGACTGTAGCAAACACCGCATCTGAAGGATAGTCTTTTTTTATTTTTTGTTTATCTTGATAACTTTCAAGCATTTATATCTCCCTCACTTTTTTAATAGTATGAGTCATAGTATCCGATGAATCTAAAGTTATTTCCCATTCTTCTTCCTGAAACAATCCCCTTACTTTCGGATGATCTAAGTAAATACTATTTAATACAGTATGCTCCGGATTAATGGCTGTTTTTATTTTGTAGATTTCCGTTGACTGCATACTCTCGTTTCGTATTTTTTCAACGTAGTCTTGCAGTTCATTTTGTGAAGCTATATTGTCCAATTTAAAAACAGGCGCCACTATGCGCCTGCCTCTGCTTTGTATTGATAAAAGACTTGAAGGGTCCTCATTTGTTGCGATTGCTACTAACGGCTTCTCGTAATCTGGATTATCTACCATAGCGATAAATACATTGTACGAATCATATGCATCTGTTTCTTTAGTGCACTCTGACTCAATTAAGGAGAATCTGTCTGCCCTGTAAGAAAAATCAATATCATCAACAGTTGGATTATTCTTTTTGGCAATTACGGGAAGCCCCTCATCATTAAACCATATGGAGTTATAATTGATTTCTGATAGCAGTTCATTAATAATAGTTAAATAACTGGTGCCAATTTCCCAATCCTCTCTATCGTTTTGAATGGTTTTATCTGTTTCTTCAATGATCCACTCATTAATGTCATTAATGTTAAGCATAGTCCTAATTGCATCAAGATATTTTAATCCGGATTTAAAATATATTTTTTGTTCTATTGCGTTCTGCTTTAATATAATAGCCTTATCATATGCTTCAATTTTAATTAAATCATACTGCCCATTATAATCTTCTTCCACTGTGGTTGCAGAAAAAAGTCCCTTGTATTTTATTTTCCCGTTTATTTCAATCCACGGTCTAATCCAATCAGAAAGAAAATTTACTTTGCTATTAGCCTTAAATGAACCTGACAGCACAGTTTTTATTTCGCCGGATGAATTCATTTTTAATGTGGATTCTTTTAATGCCTGCAGCTCTGTTAACCTTACACCGTTTCTAATAACATCAAATCCAGCTCTAATGTATCTAGACATCAAATCCCTCCAAATCACATTCCATTATACTGAAGGAAAAATTTTTAATTTTCCAGTCTTTAACATCAAAATCAGTTAATATACCTACTATGACTTTTTCGTAATTTTTCCAAACAACTAATTTACCAACTAAACTATTTATAAAGTCTAACTCTCTCTTTGATTTCGTACAATATGCAAAAGAATATTCTTGGTCTTTAAAGTCCGTTGTTGTTGCAATAGGAAGCCTTCTGCCAGTATAATGTTTAAATTCTATTTGTGGAGAAATGGAATATTCATATGTATCGTTCTCCGCTGTAAATCTTAATTTTACAAACTCATATTTTCCTATTTCAGCAATCATTGCACATTCAGGCTTGGCAATTTCTATTAATTCTTTTGACTTAGTATAGAAATTATTGCTTATGCCTATTACCTGGTATCTATGTTTTCCGCTGCTTAGATAATCCGTAAATGATTTTTCTGTAGTTGTCTTTATCAGAATATCGTCCCTGTAAATTCTATACTCATTAAAATTCCCCTGCCATTTTAACTGTACATGTTCTTTTGCTGTAGTTAACAAGCTTATACTTCCTGTTGGATTATTTTTTATATTTACAGTAACGTTAGCCCAATCACTTTTTACATTAAACTGGTCTATTACTCTAACTCCTAAATTAAATGTTCCATCCGTGATAATTTCCGATATTTTATAGTACTTATCAGTCCCAAATATCGGCTCACTTTCAAAAGTGCCGCATTTAATCTGAAAAGCCTGTTGCTCTGCGGAACTCCATTTGATTTCAGGGAATGGCGTTTCTGTAAAAGTGCTAACGCCAGGAGTCTCTGGTTTAGTTCTTACAGCCACGCTTGCGGGGTCGCTCCACGCACCTGCTACGCCATCAGTATTATATGTACGCACCCGCCACATCAAATTACCCTTTATAAAAGTTCCTTTAGGTATGGTGGTGTGTGTGTCCGGCGTTTCTTCACTCTTTAAATCATTCCAAATTATACCATTATTTATACTGTACTGTAGATCATATTTAGTTTGTTTTGTTCCTGTTGCGATAGTATGCAGCCATGAAAAATAATTATCCAAAAGACCGTCTATGACAATATGATTAGGGTATTCAGCCCTTGCCATTGATATGCTGTCTACAGTAGAAAGCATATACCAATTATCCGCTGTGCTACTTATGCCATCATTTGAGGTTACTACTACCTGCCATTCGATAGCTTCTGTTGTGAAAGTATTTGCAGGAATTACAACTTTCTTTGTTTCCCCATTAATAGCAACATCATTTGAAGTGGTGCTACCTTTAGGCCTCCACCTAAAAATAGCCGCCTGTTGTTTTAATTCTTCTCCGACTAAATTTTTATCATATGAAAAATCCCACCCGAAAACATTATCCGCCTTTTCATCAACAAATCCGGCTCCCGGATAAACATTTATAGCTTCAGGTATTACGTCTTCGTAGGTTATCTCAATATATGGTCTTTCTACACTATCAAATTGAATTTTTCCATGTCCTGAGTAGCTTCTGTCTTCATACGCCCAGTTCGGTTTACTCGAATTTACAGAAAGAGATATGACCATCCGAATTTCTTGATTCTTTTTTATATTATCTTTTATGTCCTCCAGAATCTTTTCATTTGGATAAAATCGTTCAATGTTGCCCGCTGTCATTCCATTATAATAATCAGACAGATAGTATTCTATATTACCTATATACCCAAACTGAGGCACGACATAAGCGTATTTATCACCGGCATAGGTAGAGTCAGGCATTATTGAATAAGGATATCTGAAACTGCCAGAAGCAAGTTTGCCTGATCCTTCTGCCGTTACCTCACTTATTTTTCCTTTTACCTCAATATTTTTAACTCTTTTTTTATTATAAATCCCGTAGTCTGCCAGTGTGTGCTTTACTACCAACACTTTAGGTATGCTGTACGCTCCTGCTTCCTGTTCACCATCATCATAATCATAATAAGATTCTATTGTAAGGTTATCCCTACTTATATTAGTATCTATTCCAGATTGATTCAGTCTGGGAGAGTATCCATCACAAGAATATATTTCGGCCGTGTCAATCCTTTGCTTATATTCCGCCATACTTTCCTCCTATCCTGAAACATATCCTGCTCTCTGGCTTATTCTTTCATTTTCCAGAGACTTTTTAATTCTTTGGTATGTTTCTATATCATCAACTTTAAAAGTGTTGTAATTATTAATTACCGCACTGCTCCCCATATTTCTTGACTGTTCATTTGTATAGACTTTTGAGCCTCTTGGCATCTGTACTATTTCTGGTCCATTTTCTCCTACTAATGCCAAACCGCCTTGATGGAATTGTGTGCCGACTGCATAATGTGGAATACTTCTTTGAGTGCTATTCATTGCATTGCCAACACTACCCATTGTAGATTGTAATTCCTTTCCTCTTCCTTGAATTACTGCTATAATGGCAGCCAGTGCCACTAAGGCAGTCACAACTCCCATTATAATTAACGTTGTCTTTATCATTGCCGGATTTGCACTAGCACCTAAAAAAGTTGTTACAGTATTTACACCTCGTAGCACTGCAAGTGTAACCGGAATCATAGCTGCCAATGTCGTTATTGTTGCTAGAACTGGCGCAGGGATTTTAGATATAACTGCCACCAACCTTGCCATTCCATCTACTAACGGTATCAATACTGGTGACAATGCTACAAAAGCTTCGGTTAAACTTTCCCCCATTTGTGCTGTAGCTTGCTGGAACTTGTATTGAATTTCAGCTGCCTTAAATAATTCATCATTATTTTTTCTATATAACTCATACGTTTGAGACAAACCCAATCCATTTAAAGTTTTCAACGCGTACTCCTGCTTTTGAGTAGAAGAAGTACAGTTTTGCAATCCTAAATTAAATTTATCTATATCCACACCCATTCGTCCAAGCAATTCACTGAATTGTCCTGTTGCTGATCCAGTTGCAAGGGTTTCCTGCAAACTGTCGGCTAAAGATTCAATCTTTAAAGTATCCGGAAATTTAATAATAGCTCCGCTTAAATCATTTACTACCTGTGTCAAGCTGCTTCCCGTAAACCCAGCCGCCAACAAATTAGATAGTCCTTCAACATTAGAATCTGTTTCTCCTGTAATAGCATTTAATTTAGTCATTTCAACATTTAGCGAATCTACTTTCTCCCCCGCCTGCAATGCATTTGTTTCAAGTTTGGACATGTCCATTCTAAATTCTTCTGTCCCTTTAATCGTAGCTGCAATTCCTGCCGCCAGTGCTCCAACAGCAATACTGGCAGTTGTAAACGCACCTTCAAGTTTTTTGCTGTCGGAGGAAATCTTATTAAGCCAGCTTCCAGACTTTTTCTTACCTTCTTCTAATTTTTCATTAACTTCCTGTAAGGCATTCCCTGTTTTTCCTAACGCTGTTTCCGCGGAGTTTAAACTTGTCTGATACTTCATTACTTCCTTAGAATTTTCACCATATTCATTTTTTGCCTTTTCTAAAGCCTCTTGCATTGTCTGTACTTTTTTTGATTGACTTTCATACATTGCTTCAAGATTCTTCGATGTAGCAGTTAAAGCTTCCATGCTGTCGTTGTTTTTGTTGAATGTTACTGCTGATTTTTCCATTTCAGAGCTTAGAAGCCGGATTGAATCATTTATAGAAGATAGCTGGTTTCTATATTCTTTTTCGCCTTCTATTCCTATCCTTGGTCCTATATCATATTTGCCTGCCGCCATTTTCAAATCCTCCTTAGTATGGAATTACATCATCAATATCTGCATATTCTTCCTGAATTTTTATCCCGTGAAATTTGCAGTATTCCTTATACAGAGCATACAGTTTTCTAAAATTCATTTTTCTTACTTCTTTTTCGCTGAAATGAAGAAGCGTAGTACCAACAAAAAGCCAGTAGTTAAAATTAATAACTACTGGCTTTCCGTGTTTGGGTTTTCTATATCCTCATTTTCATCTGAAATAATAGAATTAGATATTGTTTCAT
This sequence comes from uncultured Aminipila sp., assembly GCA_963524205.1. Classification (GTDB taxonomy): domain Bacteria; phylum Bacillota; class Clostridia; order Peptostreptococcales; family Anaerovoracaceae; genus Aminipila. The sequence continues at coordinate 71,770 of CAURED010000006.1, read as the reverse complement.
TTATCTGCTCTACTACATATTGTAAATTGTTAAAATTAATTCTTTTCCCTACCCATTTTTCTGTATATGGCTTTTTATTTTCATCGATAGAATCATTTACAAATTGAGTTGCGAGCCATCTTATTTCTTCATATTTTTGCATTTTTTCGCTCAATGCAGAAACTTCGCCGTATCGGTTTTGGATAGCTGCAAGGATATTCAAGGAATAATTTATTTCAAAAGTTTCTTCTCCTATTTTAAGCCTTACAGGCTCTATTATAACATCATTCATACTCTTCTTTTACCTCTATGTAATATTTGCTTTAGTTTTAAGCCATTCTATTGCTTTTTCTTCATCATCCGTGGTCGTTTCGATTTTCCATTTACCACTATCATCAACGGCAATGGTGCCGTTGATAGTGGGAGTTTTGAATTGGATTTCTTCACCTGTGGTTTCATTTTCGTCATTAGGCTCCGAAAATTTGACTTTTAAAAACCAAATTGCTCTATATTTTTGTACATTTCCCACCATTTTAGTTGCATAAAATCCGAATCCTACATACGGTGAAATATCTCCACCTTTTGCAGCCATTTCTTTTAATTGGGTGCCTCCTACGGTAACATCACTTTCTTTATGTCCTAATAAAAAGACTTGTGCTTCCTGTGATAGCTCATCGATATTTAGAGCTAAAGAACCACTTTTAAATCCTGCTACTTCTTCGGAAAGTGCATTGTTTGAATACAGTTTTGCACCGTATGTGTCTATGCTGACATTTGCTGAAATGGCGCCACCAATTTCTTTGCCTAAGCTATATGACCCCGCTGTTTGTCCAAGCAATGCAGCTATAGGCTTTTTCATCCCTATCTTTGCCATATTTTCCTCCTATCTCATCGTTTTTGCAGTTTCAGAGTCTATTATCTCTGCCATTTTATCCTGCACTTTTTTCTTAGTTTTATATACTGCGGGCCTCGCAAATGGTCTTTTCCTTTGCTTGGTAGTTCCGCTTTCAAGGGCCCGGGCTTTTAATTGATTCGGTGTGCCTTTAGGGAAACCTTTATACGCTTTTCCGCTATATCCATCAAATCCTATCTTGGTATTCCAATCGCCTTGATTGTCTTTTTCAATTGGCGCAATACCCATAGCCCCTATCAAATTTCCTTGTTGATCAGAAGATAAAACGCTTTTTAAATTTGCCTTCATTTCATCTGCAACAATTTTGGCTCCCGCATAAATTGCTTTTTGCGCAATTTTATCTGACTCTGTTGCAAGTCTTGAAAGTTTCAGGGCATATTCATCAGCAACTTTAAATGTCATTTTAGCCACTAAATCATCTCCCATACCCATTCGTAGTGGATATACCCAGTATCCTCTTCATATTGAATGGAATTAAGTTTAAAAGGGATTTCTGCATTTTTCAAGGCATTCTGTATTTTGTTATAGTTTTCGTCTCCCTCAACAGTTGTAAAATAGTCAACCGTTCCGGTAACAGATTGATTTTTCATAACCCCATCTGCATAAAGTGAAGCGCCCTGCCCATCCTCTGCCCATACGATATATTGATCCGTTTCCTTGAATGCTTCATAATGACCGACATTATCTGTGACAGTAAGCAGTGTATTAATAAGTTTATTAAACATATCCATACGCATTCCCTATTCTTTCCAGTGTTAAGTCCATAACTGATATCTCCACATCTGTTGGTTTCTGTGCTTGCTTTATATCATACTGGCAGCCATCCTGAAGTACAGCAACATCATTTGTTGATACGCCAGATATAAAAGGGCATCTGATTAAATAAGCTATCTTGACATTACTTTGCATGGCAGTATAAAACCGTGTAACGCCTACAGTGCGATTTTCATAGTTGAGAGTATTTTTAAATCTTAACTTCTTCACTGTTTTTCTCCCAGGTTGGGCCACATCTATTACTTCATAAATTGATACATTACCATCATTAAACGTCTGTGTTTTCTTTTGTATCATACCTCTTCACCTCCCTGGAAATTTGCAAAGATAAAAGCTCACTTTTATAATTAGACTGGAATTCGTCCAAAGCGCTGCTCCTAACATATCTTACATAATCAAGCAATAAGGCTTTCTGTGTTTCTTCTAATGAATAATCAAGTGCTTCCCCTGCAATGCCATCTAAGTAATGCATTCCTCTAATGACAATGCCGGCGAGTTTTGATTCGCCGGCTTCATCCAATTCCCAAGTTATATCTAAATAATCCTTAACATCTTTAATTAGTTGTGTATTTACTGCCATTTTAACCTCCTCCTAAATTAGGATTTAGTAACAATTACAGTGTATTTTTCCGTTTCTATTCCGCTAACCAAGTTAATTGCTACGGTATTGCTTCCGGCAATCCATGTTGCTGCCGCTCCATTCTGAACTTTTGTTCCATTTACAAGTATTTCTATGGTAGCTTCATCGTCTATAGGGGTTGCTGTAATTACATTTGTTGCATTTGTGGTAGCTGCTGTGTAGTAGAAAATGGATTTATTAAATCCCGGAGATAATTCTAAACTTCCAATGCTTAATGCACTCAAACGTGCATCAAAGATATTTTTTATACTTGTTGGTATTGCTGCACTCTCAGTATTTGCTACAAATACCTCATAGATAGCAGGTTCTAGATCTTTGATATCACAATATGTAAATGCGTTATTGTCAAGCGGTTCTCCGTTTCCATACATCTTCACAAGGTAAATTCTTTCATCTTCTAAGAATCTGTATTCGTCAGAGTACTCAATTCTTCCAGACTTCTCTGTTCCTATCCCCATAAAATATCTATCTCCCAATCCAATGATTGCTCTGCCTTCTGGAATCTGGATTGATTGAATAATTGTCGTTGGGAAAGGCAGCACGTTATTCACATAGGTGCCGTCCGCGCTTCTTACTGTGGTTGAAGGCATTACTTTTCTTAGGTAGTCTACTGGGTTAACAATCATAATAACATTCTTAATTATTCTGATGTTTCCATTTGGTGTTTTTGCCATACCTCCAAGAATACCACCATAGGCAATAGGATCAAGGCTAGTGATTTTAACTGTGTCTTTGATGGGGTATACACCGTCAGTTACAGTTACGCCTTCACCCACTTTTCTGTTCATCCCAATAGGCATATCCTTTCCTGTACCGTTGATAATACCTTCTTCTAGCCCAAGATATGATGCTTCCTGGAGTATAAGCCTTACATATCTATCAAGCCAAACTGGTCCTAAATCTAACATAGCTTTACAAACCGGAAGAAAAGCAGAAAGCTTATGTTGAGACATTTTCACTTTCTTAAAGCCTCCGGTCAATTCTTTTACAATTTCTGCGGTGAGTGCAGCCCATGTAGCAAGCTGCTGTGAACCTGTGTTTATAATCATTTCAACTAATCCACTAGTGTTTTGGAAATTGATCACATTAAGTAGTTCGTGGGTATTCTGCAAATCCTCAAAAACAGAATCAATGGTTGTTGTCGGCATAGTAACATCAAGATCAGCAAGAGCCTGTTTAGGATTTGAAGTTCTCATGGCTTCTATAACAGCTTCATAGTATTTATTTTCTTGACTTGTTAGAACTCTGACACCTCTTGCGCCTAAAATTGAATTATCATTTTTTTGCATAAATTCTTCAGCTTCGTGCATTACCTGACTTTGAATGTTGTCGGCCAGTTCGCCAAACATCTGAGCAAATTGCTCCGTGTTTTCCTCTTCAATAGCCTTTTGCATTTTTTGCATGATTTCCATTCTTTCCTGATTTAAAATATCTTTACTCTTCATTGTCTTTTCCTTTCTCCTTACTGGGTTAGACCTTTTAAAAACTTTGATAACTTTTTACTTTGTGTACCTTCATCTTTTTTAGGTTCTTCAGCTATGCTTTGTGTTAATTTTTCTACTACCACATCAGCAATCTTAGCAGCAGTTAATTCTTCTTTTGGCTGTTTTTTGTTCTTAATAAGATTTAGCAGAGAATACTTTACGCTTTGTGAAGGCTGTCCTTCTTCTTGTGCTTCTGCAATTCTTGTTGCGAATCCCATATCTACAGCCTCCTGTGGAAGTATCCAGCTTTCTTCATCCATCATCTGCTTAAGCTGTGTCTCTTCAATATTGACATATTTCATATAGGCAAGAATGGATGCTTTTGTAATCTGTTCCAAATCCTCCGCCTCTTTTCTAAGATTGTTTGAATCGCCAGATGTGTACGTCCATGCATTATGAATCAAAAGCAGTGATGAACCTCCCATTACCCTTTCGACTCCGGCCATGAATACAACACTTGCGGCAGAACATGCAAACCCATCACAATAGGTTGTAACCTTTGCCTGGTGCCTTCTCAATGCATTATATATGGCCAGCCCCTCAGCGACTTCTCCACCATATGAATTGATGTAAACGTGGACTTCATCCACATCGAGGTTTTCGAGTTGCTTTGACAATGTATAACTTGAAACATCACTTTCAAGCCATTCCCACGATGTAATATCACCGTAAATCATCAGTTCGGCTTTTCTATCTTCCTGTACTAACGAGTAGAACTTTTTCATATCTTTATTTCACCTCCTTCAATTGCCTTCAATAGTTCTTCTATTGAGGAATAATTCTTAGTTATAAAATGCTTATTGGCCCATTCTTCATCAATGGTACTTTCATTGCACATCTTCAGAATGTCGTTAACGCAAAATACCCCGGAACTTATCAGTTTATCGATTGCTGTAGACACAGAAAGTAAATCTATATGTTTAATGCAATTTGTATAAATTGTAATATATGTTCCCTCTTCCAAAGCTCTGCTTCCATAGCGTTTACGAACAATTTCCTCTTCAAACATATCCGTTAAAGGATCAATGCAAAAAGTAAGAAGCTGCTCAATAGCGTTTTCTGTTCCGGAAGTTCCATTTACTAAAGCCGCTGGTATTCCGAACCCTCTTGCTGTGAAGTCTGTAATATCATCAATCATGGCCCTTATATCTCTTGTAGAGTCATTGTTATAAGTTTTGCCATCTAATTCCGTATATTCATATCCGTCAAATAGTGGCATGATGCCATTTTCTGCTTCAAAAAAAGCTTTAAAATCTTCATTTATAAGCCGTTTATATTTCTCTTTATCAGCCGTATACTGCATCGTATCAACTTTTAAGATACCTCTTCGTCCACGGCTTTTTTGATAACTTTTCATTCCGTATGCGAGAAGTTTTTTGTATCCGTTATAAATACCTGCGGTAACTCTAAACATATTTTTTTCAGCGAGCTTGTAATATAAAACCTCTGATTGCTTAAATGACTTATTGAAGGTGTATTCTCCAACCCTGACTCCAGTGAAGATATTTTCATATAACGCATATTCCTTTGTAGAAAATGAATCCGCTACAAGAAGTTGTCCGCCATTTTCGATAATGAGAACTTCATTTTCCCTAAACAGCTTATATATCCATTTTTTTATGAATTGGGTGCTGTTCTGATTCTTATTTGGCTCATAATTCCAAAGATAGTATTCTGCTCCTTTGGTTTCTTTGCCTTTCACGTATGTTTTAAACTCACATTTACTGACAGCATTTGCAACTACATTTACACATGCCCAGAAGGCAAGCTCTCTTACATAAATTTCTCCGGCGGTACCTATTATTTCTTCCATAGTAATTTCTGTCATATCTCCGCCTGCCCCAATCAATTTACTTATCCACGCTTTTATACTCATGCTTACCACCTCCAAGTATTTAATATCCAACCGGCCCCTCATCTGGCACTTCCAGCACCCCTCCGTTTCCTAAATCGTCTTCACAAATCATTGAAGCGACTAGTGCCATAAACGGATCCGTTTTTCTGCTCTTACTTTCAATCTTTGCAAAATAGTAATTTCCTGTGTCTGTTCCTTCTTTCTTCCCAGACTTTACAAGTTTTGTATTATTGGCGGCCCACCTTAAATGTGGAGAATTTCCCCACGTAAAAAGCTGCCTATTAAAGCAGCTTATAATTACTGGAGCTATCCTCATAATATCCGATGGCCTTATTAAAACTAATTTATCTTTACCTGAAAATCCTATCCTTTCCAGTGACCTTTTAAGAAGTGCATATCTGTGATTGTCTAATGCCACCTTTTTTACATAGTATTTATGCATAGCCTCTTCAATATATCCAGATATGAGATCGGGGTTTATTTCTAAATCATCGACCAACGTCACCTCTATTTCACTTTCATCAACCCATGTTCTCCACGGAGCTTTTATTCTTGGTAAATCATTTGAATTTGAACATATCCAAGCATGGTTAATGTCAAAGCGTTCTTCCCCTCTGACAAAATGCAAATTCACAGCAGCCCAGTCATTTAGTGTTGCATAGTCTATGCCTGCGATGCAAATCCATCCTTCTAGGACTGGCAATTCTCTTTTCGTTGCTTCAATATTTTTCCACTCTGTAATTTGTAGATCATTTCTGCCAGAAGGACGGTTAAATCTCTTAGTCATAAATGCTGGAAGTGATGCGGGGTTCTTTTTCCATGTGATATATTCAAGTTTTATTTCGCCAAACAAGTGCGGCAAATGTTTTAATGACGGAATTGCTTTTGTCCAATTATCAGGATCATGAACCTCTTCAACATCATCAAGCCGGCAGATAAAAGGCAGCATTCCATTGTCTGGTTCAGCTCCTTTAAGTATAGCCTCGGCATCTGACAAGTAATCATCAAGAGGGCCTTCCCTCACATCACCATTTGTTGTAACTATAGTTCTTCTTGGGTGAGGTTTTTTACCAAGTCCAGTTACAAAGACATTTATGTTATCGTAATTTTCGTATTGATGTACTTCGTTAAAAACTACTTTTCCAGAACGCATTCCATCCCTACCTTTAGGGTTATTTGTTCTGCCCTTAATCATACCTTTGAGCCTTATACACTGCATCAGTGTTTTATTCCATCTGAAAAATCTCTTTAACTTTTTGCAAGTTTTAGGGTCCATTTCAAAGGCTTCAAGTAAATCATTTAAAGGTCTCATTGCCTGTTCTTCATTGTTGGCACATATATCAACGTCATAACTACGAATGCCGTTATATGGTGAAATCATACACAGTGAATCTAGCGCTATAAAGCCATCTTTTCCGCTGCCTCTTCCCATCATTCCAAAGAAAAACGGCCATCTTGGTTCGCCTGTATTTCTCCAATATGTACAGTCATGCAGCGCAATACAAAAAGCCTCCCATTCAAAAACAACATCATATTTCAAATACTTAGAAAGACTTAGATATTTTTCAAGCTGTTCATCGTCAGTGTAAACCTCTTCAGTTTCAAAACTTTTCTTTATTAGCTTTATAAGTTGCTTTTGTTCTTTACAACACTTTATTTCATCATGTTCTACAATGTCAATCCATCTTTGTATGTGGGGATTTAACTTTTTACAAGTCACTTTCATCACCTACTGAATCAGATGGTTTAATTCCTATCTCTGATAATATCCTCATCATCTGAGCATTCACCTTTATTAATTGTTCTATGGAATCATTCTTCTTTTTGCCTTTCTGACCACCGCCATTATCATACTCAACTGTAGGTCCTCTTTCGTGAATATCCTCAATAAGCATGCACTTAGTTACCCAAAAATCCATATAATCGTCTATTAAATCGGTGTAAAAGGCGCCTAAAGTGCCATTTAATTCTAGCTGTTCTAGCAAATCTTTCTTAATATCTTTATATATTTTTTTTCTTGTATATAGTAGTAGCTTTTTATTTGCTGAACTTTTTTTTGCTGCCATTTAGACCACCCCCCTTACATGCGCGATTCGCTCCAGATTGTCAAGAACCCTACTGAGTAAAGAACATCAAAATTAAAATCCATTTTATTTTGACCGGGGGTATATCTTCACCACCGTTCTTCTGTCAAAGGCATTTCTTTCTTTTTCTTAAACCTTTCCGGATGCTCTTCTTCATGGCAAGCCTTGCATAGCGATACAAGCTGTCTCTTTCTATTTCCAAAGGTATCTGTATAATACTTTTCTAGCGCTAACTCCGAATGCTTCTTTACATGATTTACATGATGAACTACAACAGCCCTTTTATATCTGCCTCTGCTCTTGCACTTCTGGCACTCACACTTATCTTCAATGAGGATTTCCTTTCTTAGCTTCAGCCACTTTGACCATGTGTAAAATACATACATGGCATTATTCTTTATGCATTCTATTACAAAGTTAATGTCCTCTTGTTTCATAATCACACCTTACTTATTCTTGCTATTCTCTCTAAGGTTGTTTCATAATACTTTTCCTCCTGTTCAAATCCTACAAACTGCCTGCCTGTATTTATACAAGCTACTGCTGTAGTTCCACTACCTATACAATTATCTAATACCACATCCCCCTTGTTTGTATATGTCTTAATTAAATACTCAAAGAGTGCTACTGGCTTTTGTGTGGGATGTAACCCTCTTTCACACTTGAAGTCTAATGTCTGCCTTGGATAATTAGTGTAATAAGTTTCGGTATCTTTACTTAAAGTTTCAGCCCTATATATCCCACCTTCTGTTATCTTGCCTTTATTTTTTATTGGCTTATCTAATTTGATTAACCCTTGTGGAGTATATCTTGGAAGGTTTTTATAAAATACAGCAATTTCTTCAACACAACGCATAGGTTGATACTTTGCAAAAGGAAACCCTGTTGGCTGATTTTTAATCCAATACCAGCAATACTTAAACATTCTACTATTGCTTTGTATTAGTGCTGTTGTAAAAGGCTGTGCAGCTGTTAGTACTATTGCTCCATTGCCTTTAATTATCCGGTTATATTGTTTCCATAGTTGGTCAAATGGAATAACACTATCCCATTTACAATCTGTTGTTCCATATGGAAGATCGCAAAGAATCATATCGATTGAATTATCTTTTATTAGATTCATTCCTTCAATACACTCCATGTTATAAATTTTGTTTAAAATAGTAATCAAGTTCCTTTCCTGGTTATTTTGCGAGATTCCTTGTACAACAAAAGAGCAACCCTTTCGAGCTGCTCCTGCTTAATATCATGTTATCATTTTAAAAACGAACATTGCGAATATTTATAAAAACTCTTTTTATTTTCTGTGACGTTTAAGAATAAAGTCTTTACGTTGTCTTGATTTTAGTGTGTGTAACTTCTTTCGTCTTTCAATTTCTTCATGTATTAATGATTCATAAAAAGTATAAAAAGCAAAAGTTTCTGTATATACTTTTATCTTTTTTTCTATCTCTATCTTAGATTTACTAATGCATACTAGAAAAAATATTTCCATCATGGCTAGCATTATCACAAAAAAACAAATTGTAATTCTGTCATCTATAATATTAAAAAATCCTATTATCATTGAAAATATTACTATTGAAATAGACGTTAATGTAGTTATGGCAGAATCAATCGAGAGTACTAAATTTGGATCATATTTAATTTTTAGCCTCTGTGCAACTAATTTTAATTTTAATAAATTATCGTCATTAGTATTTTGTAGATCTTTTCGTATTTGGTTTATTCTAGTAGAATTAAATTCACCATCCTTAATTATATAAGTTTCTATACCAAAAATTTTATATTCATCTTCGGCTATCTTTTTATAATCTTTTTTCCAATTATTTGTAATATCTAAAAACATTATCTGCTCCCATTTCAAAAGTATATTTAATTAAATATACTATCATAATTCAAACTAGAAATAAATGGTATTTTATGCATAACTTCAAATTATCTATTTGGTTGTTTCGGAACTTTTGTTACTTAAATTATTTTTTAAATACCTATCTAGCCTCACTCTCATTCCATCTCCACTTTTTGTTCCATCTATTGCTATTGCTACTGCATCCCAGCTCAACCTATTAAAATATCTCAATCGGATTATTCGCCTTATAATAACCGCTTCAACATTCTCCAGTGCCTCTTCAATTTTTATTTTCTGCTCTATGAGCTTTTCTCTTTTTACGTGAAGTTTTTTAATAAGTTTTCTCTGCCTGTTGTATGTATGCTCTGAATACCCTCTAATAGTCAATGGTATACCTTGGCCACTTCTATAATCTCTTACTGTATCACCTACATACTCAGTTGAACCTTTGCGCTCTAATTCTTCAAGCTGCCTTTCTATATCTTTTATTTCTCCTGTTAGCTGATATAAATTTTCTAAATCTATTTTATTCATGCTATCACGCTCCCTTTTTTTGTACAATAAATAAGCCTCTTCACCATGGCCTAAAATGGAATATCTATTTCTAATTGCTTACCAAGATTCTTTGTAAGCCACTTGTTGTATGTATATTCTTTCCTTGCTTTCTTTCCTCGTTTCCATGTAACTAGCCTTGGCTCTTCTGCATTTTCTGAAATCATCACATACTCTGTATATGGTTTTTCATCAAAAGGATTTTCGCCTTTATAAATACTATCTTGATCTATGTAATATCCCTTTATAGGTTTAGGCTTACTAAGAAGCATAGAAGCTGATACCTTTTCAGATTTTGTGGTAGGCTTTTGTATGCTCCTAGTACAGTTGTATCTTCTCTTGCTAAATGCATCCGGTTTTCTAAATGTTTTTGAAGTCTCTTTTATGAGATACGCTGCTAATTTTCTATAATCACCTGAACCATCTAATATTGAGCATTTAACTTGGCCTTGGCTCCAAATTTTCATAATTTCTTTAAGGTCCATTTCTGAACATACGATATGATGATGTATTCTCTTATGCTCATACTCTGTAGCAATAACTGCTTTAAATTCCTTACCAAGCTTTTTCATGTAAGCTCTACATTTTCTTATAAATTTATCTAAGGCCTTATGTGCCTCTTCATTTGTGGGTAAATCCTTATAGGTTAGTACCAGGTGTAAGTCCCCTGGCTTGTAATTGAGATTTAATATCATAGACAACTCCTTTTCTGCATGACGTTGATTAACCTCTGCGACTTTTTCAGGAGTAGGGTTAGATTTCTTTTTTCTCTTCTGTCCTTGAATGGCATCACGAATCATTTTTATTTTTACAAATACTGTATTGCCACATACTGTTGTAAGTTTTTCTACTAGCATAATCTCTCCCTCTCCGAATTAATAATATCCTTAGCAAGCTTAATGCTCACACCGAGCGCCTTACTTACCTTGTTTAATTCTTTAAATCATATCCGGGAACAAATTATGCGGATGCATATAATAGAAAGGAATTGTTCCGATAGCTATGCCCTCAGAGCTTATCCGAGGGCTTGTCTTTTTCCTACATATAATAGCAGGAAACTTTTATTTAATTTTCTTACAGTGCTTATAGCAGGTCTTACTTATGGATTGGTATAATGCTGCTTTACTTACTTCCGTTTCCGGCGTTACTATAAGGCCTATCTTTGCAGCTTTACAGTTATGTACATATCTTACTACTGGTTTATCTGTAAAACTCTTACCTTGCATTTGCTCTTGATTGCCTCTCTTCGCAAACTCTTTTTGACATTCTCTCATTTTTACCGCCTCTTACATCTTTTCTTTCTGCAATCTGTCTAACGCTTTCCAACTCTTAGGTTTTTCACATTTATTTATTGGCATCATCATTCCTTCGTTATCTATCGTAGTTTTGTATCCCAATTTACATGTGGCGTTGGCATAATCGGTCACACTGGCAGGATGACAATTTCCATCTACTGCTTTACAGCCTTTGCATATCATATTTTCTTCTCCTCTTTATTTATTCAAGGTGACAGAGGCTATAGCCTGTCCTGTTACCCTTTATTATGTAATGCTTGTACACTTTATTTTTAATCAAAGAATAGTACTTCTTTGATTACCTTTTTATTCAATAGCTGGTTGGTGGCCAATAGTTGTAGGTGGTTCTAAATTATATATCAAATAATCCTTAATTCCCTGTGCAAGAAAATCTCCTAGGTCTGTTGAATAGGATAAAATTCTCTCATAAATTCTAATGCTGTTTTCATATTGCTTTGATGTAAAGGCAATTATTTCTTTAATTATCATGTCAGTAAAAGTATAAATATAATTCTGCAAAGTATTTTTATCCCAATATGGATTTACCTCCGTAAGGAGTTCAATCCTTTTACCAGCACTTTCATATATTTGCTTTACAATTTCATCAGCAGCACTTGAATTACCTTCCACAAGGGCATCGATTAAACTAGTCATCAGCGTTATGTATTCTAAAAATAAATTAATATAATTATCTGCAGCTTTGTCACCGAAAAATGTCCTCATGAGGCCTCCAAAGTCTTCTATGATTCTAAGAAGCTTATCTTTAATCCGGTCTAGTAGTTCAGTATCTCCTTGCAGAGTTTTTGCCATCAGATATGCGTTTAACCATGTCGCTATATCTCTCCATATAACCCTTCCTCTATAAACTATGTTATTTACATCTTGCTGCATTTTAGTTATTTGGCGACTTTTTATCATTTTACGCACCCCCTATTGTTATTTTATTCAAATATTTTTATTTGGTTATGGGGTATCTTGAATTCATGCTATGTTATTTGTTTTCTGCCTGAATAAGTCAAATAATTTAGTAAGCCATTTGAATAATAATTCCCAATTATAGAAGTAAGATTTAAAAGGCTATCAAATGACTCTACGGCATTTGTGTATTCTTTATTCATATATGCTGATAATTCCTTTATTATCATATCATTGAACCGATATAATAAAGCCTTCCACTCATTTTCTATCCAGAATGGATTAATCTCTGATAGGAAAATGGCTATCTGATCTATATCATCATACAATTGCTTTGTATATCCATTAATTGCATTTATATCACTATTTATTTGTGAAAATACTAATAATTTAAATGTGTTGAGCCAATTGGTTATAAGGTTTTCATATTGTTCTCCGAATTCTCCTCCAAAAACCGTACTTAAAACATCTCCAAATTCTAAAGTAACCCCTTTTAATTTTGCTTCTATTGAATCTTGATTACCAAAACCAGCAAATACACTTACTAAATATGACTGAATCCAAGTAGCCAAATCTCTCCAAATCATTCTTGCTTCGAATACCAAATCCATTTGATTTTTTGGAACGCTAGAAAAATCTAATTGCTTAATCGATATCATATTGAAACCTCCCTTTATTCTAATACAGTATATTATTAGAATTGATTCTTGACACTTAAGCACCCTGTATTTAATTTTAGTTTTTATTACTACTTTAAGATATATTCATAAACAGTTCCTTGCTCCATATATTTTACAAGGAGGGATCTTATGCTACATTTAATTAATGATAACAAAAAATATATTCTAATATTGATTTTACTATCTTTGATAGCTACAACTTTAACTTACTGCTTGTATATTAAAAATAAACCATCGTATGTTGAAATGACCGCAAACATGTATAGTTATCAAAGTGAAGTAGAATATAAGAAATTGCTAATTAATACCTATCTACACGATATACAACAGGCAACAAATGTTTTCTATAGCCAATACTATACGATAAATCCAACTGTTTCTTTCTATGTAGTAACAGTCAAAGAAATTAAAACCGAAAAAACGCCAGGGACGGAAAATATAACTTTTTTAATTACTTTTATTTCTGAGCCTTATATTGGTCCACATGATACCATTGGAAAAGATGAGATTACATTTTCAGCGAATTACACGGGAAATGTAGAAGTAAAAAAGTTTGAGCATTTCTTAAGTTACCATCTACCAGAACACTTAAAGGATTTAGAGAAGAAACCGATCCATTGTCTTGTACCATCTCCATAAGTAGAATCAATTAGGTAAATATGCTTTGTTTTTTTGCATATACCTGCTATTGTTTTAATCTTCATCTTTCACCTACTTTCTATAATTGGCAGCCCCCGAAGCTTGTCCAAAGGGCCGCCTCTAAAGGGGAATCTATTTAAATATGAACTTGCCTAACCATGTATGAGATGCTACTCTTAGCTTTGTTCCTACTGCTGCGATCTCTTCTCTTAGTTGGTTGTCCATGCGCCTACGTAGTTTCCTTTCATCTTCTAGCCTACGGCTTAAAAACTCGTGGTATTGATGTTGTTCTGTAAGTGCTTGTCTCACTTCCTTAAGTTCTTCTTTTATGTAATCGTTCTGTTGGTCAATAAGGTTTCTTAGCTGAGAGTTCTCTTCGTGTAGATCCTGGTTATTATTCTCTAAGACTGTAATCTCTTTTCTTAAGTTAGCGTCTATAGGCTTTATCCTTCTGTTTCTATTACTCATTGGTTACCTCCTGTAAAGTACACATTTTTGCCATTTGTTCTCTGCTATCACACATTTCTTCTAAAACGCATCCCTCACATCTTTCTTCTCCGGGATTGCAAGAGCTAAGAAGTTCTTCGAACTCTGCTTTAGTACAATATATTTTCATGACTACCTCCTACTTTATATTTTTTATATAGCACCAACTCTGTGGAGCTTTTAATAAATCAAAATCCTCTAGTGTTAATGTCTTTTCATATGCTTTTAAGTTTTCTAGTTTCCAAAGCAGCGCATTACCACCTTCTAAATATCTAGTTGTTTTTTCTACAGATAGGCAACCTAACTTTGAAACAACATCTATTTTGTCACTCTCTATAATGTCTACACAGTCACATTCTGCAACTACAGCTCCACAACCTCGTTTCGTTTCATATATGTATAACTTAAAAGGTAATTTTGCCATTGGCGCAGTTTTCCTTATTTCATAAGCCTTTTCTACTGCAAGTATCTTCTCAACAAATTCCGGTCTTATGGATATTAGCACTTCTTGCGTAGCCTTCAACCTTATCACCACCTTTAGAACTATTGCCTTTGCCATAATTTTCTCTTCTCAATTTTTCCTTATAACTTGTAATTTCTTCATTGCTCCAAGCATGCGGAGGTTTGCAGAACAAGCAACTCTTAGTTTTATCGTTGTGTCCAGGGCATTTAATGCATCCATCTTCATGTATATGCTTTCTGCATATGTTTCTAAAATCTCTAAGCTTCATTGTGTTTATCTCCTTTTTGTGGTAAAATAGAGATGTCTCCTTTAGAGACATCTAACTTTAGGGAATCTACAGAGTTGCAGCTCTTATGTAGATTCTTTTTTAATGCTCCCATATGTATTTAACTCCAAATGGGATAAGTATAAATAGGTATTCACAGCCTATTCCAAATCCGTCTCTCTCTATGTATGCCAACTTTATACCAATAGCTACACATAATAGTCCAGATAGTAATAATAGGCAGTTATGTATCAGATTACGCACCTTTTAACCTCTCTAATCTTCTTTGTAGTTCTACAATCTCCCAAACTACATCATCAGCTTTTTGTTGGTACCCTCTACGGAATAAGTCTTCTTGCTGCTTGTCCAGTTCTTCTATCTTTTTTCTAGTTTCTGCAATTTCATCCTTGACCTTTTCGGCTTCTGCTACTCCGTATTTGCACCGGTGCATGAAATATATATCATCAAATGTATAATGCTCACAGGCTTTACAGCAATCTATGCATACGGTTTGTCCATGGAACTTGCAGCTCTTACCGATATTAAAATTAGTGCTACCGCAAATCGGACAGCTAACCATCTTCTTTTACATTTTCTAACTCTTCCATTTTTCTGTCAAAGATATTAATTATTCTGGAGTTATATTCCTCATACTCTGCTTCACTTATAAGTCCTAAGAGGTAATAATTAAAATGTGCCTTTGTCCCGGAAAATATAACTTGTAAAGTATCAACTGTATAGCATCCTAATGTTTCAAAGATGTCTATAGACTGTTCAATTAGTCTTATCGCCTTTTCTCTTAATTCCACTAAACTCCCTCCTTCCTTAATGGTTATAAAAAGTTTTCTCCGATCAGGGCCATCCAGAGTTGATGTGCATTTTCTTTGCTCATGCCTTTTTTTCTAAGCTTTTTCTCATATTCCTTTTGAAAGTACTTTTTCCACTTTATATTTTCCTTGATGGCCCACTCCGTGGAGCTTTGCTGCAATGTTGCATGTATTACCGGGTGTACGTCAATTTGGAATCTGTTGTCTATACTAATTTGTCTTTTCCCACTACCACAAAATACCTCGTGTCTCTCTGCTCCTGGTACCCCAGTGTAGTAGCATTTTCGATTGGGCTTGTCTTTGTATCCGTTGCATTTCTTTTCGGTCTTTTTGCCTCCTGGCTTTGGAAATAATAAATTACTTGTATCTATCGAGTTCACCCTCCCTTGTCGAATAGTCTCTCTTTTTGTAATATCTTCCATGTGTTATAATCAGTATTGAAAGGATGTGCTTATATGAAATATTTTTTAATAGTGGTTGCTATCTTACTTTATAAATTTCTTTTGAATTTAGCCAGATTTATAGAATTATCAAAATATCAGGATCAATACTATAAATGGCTTAATGGCTCAGAGATACATTTGGATCTTGTATCATCTCGGAATCGCGTTAAATCATTAATAAAAAATGCATTGGGTAATCTAAATGTTCCTTATATAGCAAATATGGGTTATGGCCAAATGGCCTCGTACCAAGTTCCTCTTTTTAGCCTTTACCCCACTAATGTTGTGGATTATGCAAAGACAATGCTTGAAAGCTTTGAAGAAGCCTTAGGCATATATAGGACTCATATGTTTGAAACTTTTAATCCCTTCTTTTGGATTAATTCATTAATCTTTTTACCTCAAAAAATTTTTCAATATTTAGGTGTCCCATCTCAATCGGTATTAATAAAATTACTGCAAATTATTTGGTGGTTTGCTACTCCTGTCGCTATTATTTTCCGTGATAGGCTGTATCAATATATCCTCACAATTCTTTGATATTTTTAAAATATACTTAGATAATTTAATTAATTCCTTTGTATTACTTGGCTCAAAATTTTGAGCCATTTTTTTATGAGCTTGAATCAAATTACTTATAATTTGATTTTTTAGTTGTTCTCTTCCTGCTGTAATAATAACCACATTTCACCTTCCTTTTACCTTATTCACTTCCGGAATAACCCTCTCTTTATCCGTGTGCCTATGTATCAAAACTAGCTTGTCTTTCGAGCTTTTGGCTACTAGCCAATTTAATGGCTATAACCCATAATTACTTATTAAAACCTTTTCTTTTGTGCATTTCCTCCTCTGTTTTATATTTGTCGAACGGTCTCACTTTATGTAATTTCTCCTTAGTGGTATAATTTACCTTTGGGAGCTCCCAACGCTAAATAAAATGGAAAGGAGAAAATATCATGACTTCTAAAGAGAAAATGCAAGCAACTGTAGAACTTATTACTGCATATGTTTCAACCTCAAATAATAATTACATAGATTTAGCAACAGAAAATGCCGATAAATATGCAAAATTCATAGAAATTATCTACTCCAAAGTATCTGATCTTGCTGGAGCATAATAGATTTGCTTGCCTTACAAACCGCTTGTAATATTTTGCAGGCGGTTTCATCTTTTCGATTATAGAATTTTGCATTTTTTACTCCTATGTAATTAACAAAAGCACTTTCTTTCTTCTGATACCTTAATCATCCATTGTTCAAGTGCCGCTACTGGTATTAATGCTTCAGTCCCAATTTTGAAATATGGAAATTCTGAATTAGGATTATTAATTAATTGTCTTATAGAATCTCTACCTATCTTTGTAACTTTGGCACATTTTTCTATAGTTAAAGCTTCAATTCTAGGTGTTGTGTCAAAACTCACCTCTTGATATTCAGTCATTATCTTTTTCGCCTCCTTTCCGTATTGTCGAACTATCTCACTTTATGTAATATCTTCCATATGATATAATCACTATTGAAAGGATGTGATTATAATGAAGAAATTTGAAAAGCAATTAAAAGCTATACAAAGTGAAATAATAAGTAATGATGGGATTGCTTTTGCACCCAAACTTAAAATAAATGACTATGACCTACGTTTCCTTGCTGCAAAGAATTTAATATCTCTAAAACCCGCTGGTAACAATGAGTTTTATATTACTCTCGATGCTCAAGGGTTTACTTATTTTGATGATAAGAATAATGCCTTAAAATCTGTCTTTATAAATTGGACAATAAATTTTTCTGTAGCTCTTTTCTCTGCTATATTTGGTAGCATTGTTACTCTTTTCCTTCAATATCACTTTACAAAATAGAGTGTAGTAAATATTCCAATTAGAGCCCACATTAGGGTCCAGCAGCACCATTCTAGAGGCGTTTCTATAAAATGTCTTTTTTTAATATTTTTCATTATGCATCTTATCTTCCTTTCTAAATTCACAGGATCTATAATCCATTTATTAAAGCTTCAATAGTCCTTCTATTACTTGCTGTATTTTAGGTGATTTAGAAACATCAACTTGTCTGATTTCCATAGGTCCGTCTTTTAACTCCAAGATTTTATGTATTTCTTGAAGTTCTTTTAATATTTGTTGTAATAGTTTATACGTTTCTTGACCTCCCCTTCAAACTTACTCCCTTCAGGAGTAACCCTCTCTTTATCTGTATGTCTATGTACTAGAACTAGCTTGCCCTTTCCAGTTTTGGCTACTAGCCAATTTGGTAGCTTGTTTTCTGTCCTTTTTTGTCGAACCATCTTTATTATTGTAATATTTTCCATGTGATATAATATACTTAGAAAGGAGGTGTTTTTCATGTCACAAACTGGTGAAAAACCTGGAAAAGGTACATACACTTGTACTAACTGTGGACAAAAGGTAGTTCTTGATGATAATACAGATACTCTTCCTCCATGTCCAAAATGTACTAAAACAACTTACAGACCTTAATATGTCTATAAATGTTTAACCCAAAGTACTTTACCAAACCATTGGCGCCATACTGCGATCTGACCATTGCCATTGGCGTCTTTGTATTTACTCCAGTACATCAACGGAAATAATTGCTTTAATTTAAATAATAAATTTTTCATCCATCTCACCTCCTTTTAAGCTATCTTTATTTTACTTGATTTTTTTTCAAGTAATTCTGTAAAAAAAATATCATCAATTTTCACATTAAATAAATCTGCTACTCGTTTTGCATTTCTGGCTTTAACCTTTCCAAAATCGTTCTCCCATGCATTATAAGTTTGCGTTGAAACATTAAGTTTTACAGCAGTTTCTTCTTGTGTCCAATCGTTTTTAGCCCTTAATTCTTTTAGAGAATATTTCATTTCACCACCTCCTTGTCCATAATAATACTTGAATTTTTTTCAAGTGTCAATATATCATTTGAATTTTTTTCAAGTTATTTTATTATAAATTAAAAAATAGTTGATTTTTTTTCAAGTTTATTTATAATGTATTTATGAGGTGATTAATATGACGTTTTCAACTAATTTAAAATATTTAAGAAAATCAAAGGGATATTCACAGGATTATATTGCTGAAAAACTGGGATATAAGTCCTTTACCACTATACAAAAATGGGAAACTGGTATTGCAGAACCATCAGTTGCTAAATTAAAAATTTTATCTGACATGTTCAATGTTTCAATGGATGAGCTTCTTAATTCAGATTTAACAAATGTTAATGAGAAAAAAGAACAGTTTTTAGGATATTATTTAGATGAAGAAGTTGCACAAAAAGCTCAGGAAATATATGAAGATAGAGAAACCAGAATATTACTTGATGCAAAAAGAGATTTAAAAAAAGAAGATTTAGATTACATCGTTGGATTAGTTAAAAGATTAAAAGGTGATGAATAATAATGACTGAAACCATTAGAGTTTTTCTTGTAGATCTTCCTCATTCCATCAGAGGTTTTACTACAAAAAATGAGGATGATAGTTATACAATATTAATAAATGCTAGATTAAGTAATGAAATGCAAATTTCAACTTACGACCATGAGATAGCACATATCGATAATGGCGATTATGATTGTAGTGTCAATGTAAATGAGATTGAAACTGAAAGACATGTAGGATAATTTTTTAATTCGTCAAAATACGACAGCATTAATTTATTAGAAAGTGTAATATAAATATGTATTTTAATAAATTAAGGAGTAGATTATGAAAAAGAAAAAATTATTACAAGTTATTGTTATTATTGCGTTATGTATTTGTATGCCAATTGTTGTTCTTGCGCATTCAGGTCGTACAGATTCAGCAGGAGGCCATCATGATAATAAAAATGTTAGTGGTTTAGGAAGCTATCATTATCATTGTGGTGGTCACCCAGCACATTTGCACTCAAACGGAGTTTGCCCTTATAGCTCTGTTTCTGCGGCAAAACCAGCTACTAAATCTATAGCTACAACAAATTATAATAAACCTTCTTTTCCTGTTGTAGTTAATGGGACTAATTTAAATATTACAACATCAAATTACTGCCCTGTAGTTATTAACGATGTAACTTATGTCCCTCTTTCATCTGAAGTTATAAAAGCATTAGGCTTAACAGGAGGATGGGTAGATTCAGATGCTGGACTAGTATTAAATTCTAATTAAAATAACAAAACAAAAGCCCCCATTGCTGGGAGCTAATGCTTAAAGGTTGTACTGGTACAAACCTCTACTCGCACTAGAATTGTATCACGAACAACCTCTAATTACAATATTTAGGGGTATTTTTATACCCTTTTTTAGAAAAGAGGTATTTATATGGCTAATAAGACTAACTGTACCAAAGGTGGAAAAGAATATTATAGAATAAGTGCAGATTACGGTTTAAATGCTGATGGCAGCCGTAATCGTAAAGAATTCTATGGAAAAAATAAAAAAGAAGCTGAAGCTAAAAAGGAAGATTATGAGCATGGTTTAAAGTGTGGTCTTATAAAAAACTATGATAAGGCCTGTCTTGGTGAGTTAATGCACTTATGGCTATTCGAAATAGTTAGAATGTCTTCTAAAATTCGCCCTACTACTTTTGAAAGATATGAAGGTCTTTTTAGAAACTATGTAAAAAACACTGACTTATATTTTTTAAAACTAGATAACTTAAAAACTATTATTTTTCAAAGGCATTATAACCAACTCTTTGAATCTGGTAAAACATCCAGTCAGATTCAAACTTTAAATAAGCTGTTAAAGAAATTTTTATTCTATTGTGTAGACGAAGGGTTTATTCTTAAAAATCCTCTACAAAATAAGAGTTTAAGTATTCCTGGCAAAAATGAAATGACTATTGGAGATAATGAAGAAAAAGAAGTTATCACATTTACTGACGAAGAAATAAAGAAATTAAGAGCTGCTATTGAGAACCATAGATTAAGATTGTTTATTTTATTAGCTTTATCTACAGGGCTTCGCCTTGGGGAATTATTAGCCTTAACTTGGGAAGATGTCTATGACGGAATGGTTCATGTAAATAAAAGTTTAAAGCACAGCGCTA
Source organism: uncultured Aminipila sp. (assembly GCA_963524205.1). Lineage (GTDB taxonomy): Bacteria > Bacillota > Clostridia > Peptostreptococcales > Anaerovoracaceae > Aminipila. The sequence goes on along the minus strand of CAURED010000006.1, from coordinate 50,584 downwards.
TAGTTGGAGCTGACGGAACAAAAGAATACAAATTTTTTCTACTTCCACCTAAAACCAAATCTAGTTATAGAGCAGTCCCCTATCCTACTGAGCTTGAAAAAGAATTTACAAAACACAAGGCTTTACAATCAGAAGAAAGATTAAAGGCTGGTCCTATATATGCTGATGGAGATAACTATATATTTAAAACTCCTGTAGGAACTCCTACAGATCCACACAACCTTAGAAAAACTTACACTCGGATATTAAAGGCTGCTGGTATAGAATATAAAAAATTCCACGCCCTAAGACACACCTATGCAACTAAACTTTTTGAAGCGGGTATTCCTCCTAAAACAGTTCAGCATCTTTTAGGACATGCCAGCATTATAATTACGATGAATATATATACTCATGTTATGCCTGAACAAAAGACAAATGCGGTAGAGGTTTTAAACAAATTTTTGTTATAAAATTCCCGCCAAATGGTTGGGGGTTCGAGGGCTAAAAAATCATTCTATTTTTTAAAAATTCCCGCCATTTTCCCGCCAAAGTTTTAGTAGGGTGTAGTAAGTTACAGAAATTTACAGTGAATATTCGTTGAAACTTCAACGTTTTAGCCATTTACAGAAACTTATAAAAACCAGCAAATGGAATCTGTCGGTTGGGGGTTCGAGTCCCTCGTGCCTCACCAAAGACCACTGCAAGCGCAGTGGTCTTTCTATTTTCCTTGAAATATCAACGTTTTCAAACTTTTATTATCTTTAGCTATCTTTTGTTAATTTTTGGATATTTTCTTGTTTTTTACTCTTTATTAATAACTTTTGTGGGAAAAATGGGGGAAACTTAAAATTGTGTATACCTTGAAAACAGATGGGTTATAAGATTATTTTAACTTTTATAGGGGAATTTTTTTATTGCAGAAATAATTTAATATAGTTTTATATTGAAAACAATAGGATATTGACCTCTTACTTTCGTTTTCAAGCTATAAAAAAGCCTTTTAATATAGTTTTCATACTGTTTGTTTTTATTGCTTATATCGTAAAATAGGGGTTTTGCAGTTTTTTAATTTGATACCATTAAAAAGTCAAAAAATAAAAGGCTCTGCTATAAACAGAACCTTCTTCACATTTGAACCCGACTATTTCTTTAGCTCTGCCAATCAGAGTGTAAAGATAAATTTAATTATATTTTATTTTATACTTGTAAAATATTTATTTACTGCCTTTTCATTTCATAAATTTTCACATTGTAACTCTAATACTACACTTTAATTTTTCTTCTTCTTGAGTAAAATTTTTAATCATATCATCAAGAGTACTTATCAATATACTAGGGCGAGTATTAGAACCTTTAAAATCATCTTCTAAATAGGAGTTTTCTAACGTATTTTTTATAGCTTTGTATATAACATGAAATCTATCTTCTGCAATAATATCTAGTCCTTTTCCTATCAAATAATGTATAAATGCTGAAATAATCATTAATATTGGAATTTGTAATTTATAGTTTCTACTTCCTACTCCATATATTTCTTTAGAGAATGGATATATAATATTATATTCAGACTTTAATTTTAACAAGAAATTATTTATTATATTAAATAATTGTTCAGTTTTTTCTATTAGTTCTTCCTGATTCTTATATTTAGAAGCAAAATCCATAAATGCATCTGCATATTCTGGTGATGTAAAATATTCTTTCTTTAATCCAAAATATTGTATTGATAACATTACGCATATTGATTCATGAGCACTCTTATCAGCATACCTTTTCTTACTTATATTATAAAACTCTTTATAACAGTTATCTTCAAAGAATTCTTTGATTCTACTATTTAACCATAAATTAAATTTACTAATATAAATAGTATGCCTCAATTCTTGCTTACTTAATGGATGTGTGCCTTTATTGTATCTTTTAAAAATTTCTATTTCTAAATCAGGATTATCCTGTACATGAATATTTTCAAAAGTTAACTTAGACTGATATAGTAACTTATTCTGCATTTCTATACTAAGGTTGTTGAACGTCATATCATTCAATTCTTTATATATTTCAAGCCCTTTAAGTGAAAACTGATTTTTTAAAAATCTATATACTGCCCTTAATCTATGTTGACCATCAATAACATTTGAAACATATGGTGTTTTTCTAGTATCTGATGAAAGGTATATAATAGGAATAGGAATATTCATAATAATAGATTCTATTAATAAACTTTCATCTTGTTGAGTGAATTTATAATCCCTTTGGTATTCAGGGTCTAAATTTATACCACCCTCACCTTTCATAGCACTATCAATCTCATCGCATACTGTCTTTAATGATTTACTATCAGGTGTAGAATCTACTTTCCAATCTTTACAATCCATGACTACCTCCTCTAATTATTCTTTGAATATTCAAATTTTATATCTTTACAAATATAATCTAATTCAGGATATATATTTGAATATGTAATACCTATCTCAAATAAATTTTTCTTAATTTCTCTTTTACAACTTTTTTCTATTTCCACCTTGAATAAAAAGCTGTCAATGCAATCCATTTCTTCCAACGGTTTAGCATTTAACGGAAATAGAGTAAAAGTTCCCTTCTGTGCATTTATTCTTCCATTGCTTGTTGGACAAATTAATGCAATTGGGTATATTTGTTCTTCCAAATTTATCCCCACTCCATATTTATCAGACAATCCCCTTTGTAAACTTTCATTTTTTTCTATAATATTAGGTATTACATTAAAATCATCAATAAATCTAACTTTTTCATTTAAAATAACTGGGTTAAGTAACCATACTACAGGATTATCTTCTTCATCTTTATATTCAAATTCTTCATTTTCGGTTGCAAAAAAAAGTGCAGTCAAAGCACTTTGTGACCAATCAAGTAATCTAGTTGGTAACCCAAAATGTTGTGCTGTTGACATCCATTCCCATTCATTTTGAGGTAAAAAATTCAGACATGCAACAGCTCTAGATTTAAAAGTATTAATAAAAGATTTGTCACATCTATTACTATAAATTCTATTCTTCGTCACATAATCTTCTCTTAACAATGCTGGCAAAAGTTTATGCTGTTTCCATGAATCCTGGCCCCTATAAAAACTAATACCTTCTTCTCTAAGTTCTTTTATCAAAGTTAAATATTCCTCTAATGAATTAATTATTTTTCCCCTCATATTTTTTCTCCATGATACGCTTTAAATATTCCATTATTTACCTTTACTATATCATATATAAGTATAAAAATATATATTATTCAGAATTTTGTCGATAAAAGATTATAGAACAATAATTGTAAAATGTAATGCGACAGCTAATTTTTCACAATATGTCATATTACTAAAATTGATTTTACTAACTTTTTTATCACTTCATAAAATGTCACATTTCAAAAAAAGATGGCAGCAAAGATTTCTCTGTTCCTACCATCTATTGAGCATTTTCTTTCAGCTTTTCAGCCTACACCGCTTTGAGGTTATTGCACAACCCCTACTGAAAGCTCTACATAACAAGGCTTTTCGGTACGCTGTTATGTTTCAACGCTTAGATAAACACTCATGCTGCCTATCCATATTATTATTTTACTACGATTTAACATCTATAGCCACTTTATTTTGTTTATCTAAGATATCATATACTTCATAAAATGTCACATGAAATATCTCTAATTATTGATTTTACTTGCATTTTTTTCATACTCTGTAGTATAATGAACATATAAAAAGTGCTACCGATAAGCGGTTAGCCTTTAAAAATGAACTGTTAAAAAATAACCGTCAAGTTTGCAGCTAGGGCGGTTATTTTTTTCTCGTGATTCTATATGTAACATCAACTATAACAAATATCAAGCCTGTAAAGGCAATCAACTCTGTTAAGGTTATATTCATACTATCACCCCCTTTTGCAAGGGGCTAACCGCCTACCGTGTCTCTAGTAGCACTCCTGTAGTATAGCACAAAGTATTTCTATCTGTAAAATATTTCTTTGTTACCTTTTCGCTTCATAAAATGTCACATTTAAAAAAGGATGGTAGCAAAGATTTCTCTATTTCTACCATCCTTTGAGCATTTTCTTTCAGCTTTTCAGCCTAAGCCGTTTTGAGCCTCGTATGCACAACCCTTCCCGAAAGCTCCATATAGTAACGCAAACGGCACGCCCCTATACTTCAAACACTTAGATAGACACTCATGTTGCCTATTCATATTATTATTTTACTACAATTTAGCTTCTATAACCACTTTATTTTGTTTTATCTCAACCAAATTGTGCTTCCCTATATGTCACATGAAATCTCTTTAATTATTACTAATACAACATTAACATGTGAAGCAATAAAGGCTATCGTTTCCGTCGTAGACATAAATATCATCCCCTCGAAAGAGCATAAGCGCCTACCGTGTCTCTAGTAGCACTCCTGTAGTATAGCACCAAGTATTTCTATCTGTAAAATATTTCTTTGTTGCCTTTTCACTTCATAAAATGTCACATTATAATCCTACAATAAAGGCTCTGCTATGCAGAGCCTTTTGGTATATTTTCTTTCGGTATAAACCTATTCAAGTCGTGGAATCTATACAACCCCTTGGTAAGACTTGGCAAACCTCTCGCTTGACCGATGACTTGCTTCTACGCCTAATAAGCACTCGTCGTTGCCTATATAGTATTATTATATTATAGATTAACGTTTATAGCCATGTTTTTTTGAACCGCTTTATTTTTTGAATATTAACTTTCAAAAATACACTAAATAAAAATAAAGGCAGGAAATACCTGCCTTATCATCATGGCTCGCATTTAAGGTAGCGAAGCACCTAACATCATTCTTTCAAACCGTCTATTTATCACGCTGACGGTAAGCTTATTCATCAATTATATTAGCTTAAAATTCCCCTCACATCAATAATATAATCTCTGTCAACTCAATATTATATTATTATAATCACAAACAATTATAATAGCTAAATTTTACAGTCACATTGCCATCTGCCTGATTTAATTTCCATTGCTTTACCTTCTACTTATATTAGATTTATTAAGACAATTTTAATCACTACTTATTACAATCATTAAATGCTATAATTCCATTTCATGGCTCTTATTCTTTAATTTATTTTTACTTTGCTCACCATGCTGCAATTCTTCTACAAGTTTCTTTACTTCTCTGATTTTCTCTATCTGTACATTTATATGTTTAAACTTAAGATTAACTTCTGAAACCTGCCTACCCTGCTCTTTAACTAGGTTCAGAACTTTATCAGGGTCAACATTGGAATTCACCTTCATGTTTTCAAGTTTCTCTACTGCAAACTCAAAAGCCTTTAATTCACTTTCATATTTTTGTGCAAATTTTTTTCTTGTAAAGACTGAGTGGGTTGCTAATTCCTGTTTTATAGGGAGATATTCATTAAAGGTAATCAGATATTTTGCTGCCTTTTGGTATTGCATATTTTTTTCATCTAAAGTTTTCATTAAATCTTTCATTTCATTTGATTTAGTCATTAATTCTTCTATCTTATTTTCAAAATCACCCATTTGGTTGATATTTTCTTTTCTTATAGTAAATAGTGCTTCCGCCAGTCTCTTCGTATCAATAAGACGATTTTTATGTTGTATTGCTTCAATTTGTTTAGATAGTGACAAGCTTTGTGTTTCTTCTCTACTTTGTAATATCTTAATAAGTTTTCTGCCATCAATGTTATTAAATTGATTATAATTTTTATTGCTTTCCCCATTAAATTGATAATTCCAGTTAGGATATATAATTGCTTTAAGAGAGCTACAATTTTTATGTTCATAGCTCACATATTTATTATCAATAACTAAATTTTCTATCCCTAGGTCTGCCATTTTTAGAGCAATACCTTTATCTCCTAAATATTTTATATCTTCAGCTAATATTTGAACTTCTATTGGTTTAACCTTGTTTAGTAATTCAAGATTCCTTAATAATGTTTCACCTTTTATAAAATTCCCTGATAGCTGCTCTGATTCTGTTAAATCAGGATTTACTTCATTAGTTACAAAGTAATAATCATATTGACTGCCAATAAATGCACTATATTCTTTATTTTGCTCGTTAAAATTAATATGTTTATTATCTATAAAGACTTTTCCTTTATTTCCCTTATTGTCAATTGCATTTATAAGCAATCCGTCCATTGTAACCTTATCTATATTTTCATCAGTTAATAATATTTCAGTGTCATTTAATAAGGTTTGACTTCTAATGGTTTTATTATATTCTTCTTGAAGAATGCTTTTATTCGTATTTTCCATAAATTCAAAACTGCGTTTATATATTGCTGTTTTAATACAATTTTCACTATAGGCTAATCCTAATACATTTTCTTTGACAGTTCCTTCATCTACATCATTAATTTTATAAATCAACAGTCCTGCTTTAGATTTTATAATTGATATATTGCCTTCATTTTTTAATATACTTATAAATTGGTTATAGTCATTTGCTTTTTTTGCAGCATTTTTTATTGCTTCTTTAATAATTCTTTGATTCACACAATTTTCATTCAATATACTGCAGATACCTTCTTTAGTATATTTGTTATTATCAGATAACTTATTACCCCTAGACCATCGTTCTTGACCGACTAGTTTAAACTTTATATGCTTTCCTGTATCATCTATTGTAATTCCTAATTCATCAGCATATTTTTTAAATTCTTGAAAATCTGTGGCTTTATCTAAAATAAAATTTAATCTTTTTCTAATTTCAGATTTCCAGCTTGTATTCTGTTTCCTGGCAGAATATTCTGTGTGAGAATATCCCAAACCCTGTGGCTCTTTGATAACAGATAAGTTATGTTCTGCACAAATTCTATCACTAATCGCTCGTATTTTTGATGCAGTTTTATAAGGCTGTGTATGTATTTTTTTATAATCGTAAAATGAAACCGAATTAAAAATAATGTGATTGTGAATATGCCCTTTGTCTATATGAGTGGATATTACATATTCATATTTTCCTTCAAGAAATTCACTAGCAAGCTTTTTACCTATATCATGTGCCTGCTGTGGTGTAACATTATCATCAGGGCTAAAACTTTGTATCATGTGGTAGGCTAGATTATTACTACCACCAATTTTTAAATTATTACCTTTTATTTCTTCTGCCATTATTGCAGTAATTTCAAAATCAAGTGCAGCACCAAAAGGGTCAACATTATATCCTGATATTAAAACTTCTTCATCTGTTTTATCAGGATTTTCTATGTAAGCAATTGCCTTTTTCAAGGTGGTTTTAATCGCATGAATTTTTGTGACTGCCATAATTTTACTCCCTAATTATTTTTACTAATCTTTCGGTTACAGCTCTTTTTACATTAAAATAATATTCCTTTAAATCATTTACATCTTCTTTATAAATATTTCTTGTTTCATTTACTCTCTTAGTAATTTGATTTATACTTCTCGACAAATTAGAAAGTTCATTATTCAGTATTTTTATTTCTCTAAAATCACGTTTTATTACATAACCATCAATTAACATTTTTCTTGCATACATTGAGAAATTAGTTGTACCTAATTGTAACATTTTTTGCTCAATCATTTGCCATTCTTCTTCAGAAAGCTTTAATTCTTTCCTTAAGTTTCTCTCACGCCCTGACATAATAATTCCCTGCCTTTTCATCTATAAAAGAACTCTACTGTTTTTTCAAACTATGCTAACTCTATTCAACAATCTTTGTCTTAGTATAAAGGGGTTTGGGGATTCCCCAACAAGCAATTTGTAAAAAGCTCCTTTAGAGATTTTTAGCAAATTAAGCAAGTGTACGGACACTTGCAATGCTTGCTATACTTCGATAGGCACTTCACCCATTGCTACATGAATACAGATTTAAACTTCTTAACTAATCTTCAATGCTTCTTTTCATTATCAAAGTAACATTTCTTCTTACCATTTTATTGTCAAGTTCTCTTCTATATATTTCAAAATCAACATCAACTAAAGATATAAAAGAGTCACCATTTTTTATAAATGCACCTTTACTAATATCTACCTTTTTAGATGGTTCTGGAATACTTAACTTACTATCTTCTAATGATATACCTTTTACCCCAATAGCATCTCTAGCCATCTCTATTGCATTTGCTAAATTTTGTCCTTGCGTAAGTACTTCTAAATCAGGTATATCTACAAGAATACAATCATCCATCTGTGTAAAAATTACTGGATATACTTTTTTCATATTAATAACCTCCCAACAAACTCGAGATTATTACAATCCCCATTTTTTCATGAATAAACTTCTTAACTAATCTTCATCATTTCTTTCCATTATTAAAGTGGTGTCTAATAAATTCCCATCATAGAAATATTCAAGATGTAGGTGATTTCCTGTACTGCTTCTTGTTGTTCCCACATAGCTATTACATCACCTGTTTTACAGTTGTCCAATTAGATAAAGCCTGAATAATTCTCACTTTTACTAGCACCACTGTCATTATTACTAATTTTACTTACAAACCCTTCTTGAAGGGTTATTGATGAAGTCTTTATGTTTATGGTCTATTTCGGGATTTATTATAGTCTCATTCACATCCATTCATTTTACCCCCTAAAAAATGACCTGAAAGATATACAGGACAAAATTATAAGCACAATTTTACGTTTCTAAATCAACAACATCACTATACTTTATACCGTCTTTTATAGTAATTGTTAGTGTAATGTGTTTTAATCCTTTATGTTGCCACGTAGCCTCTTTTTCAACCTTGTTAAAACTCTTCATTGAAACATCTGTCTTATCTGTGTCAAACGTGATTTTATTTCTTGCTATACCTTTTGCATAGGCTTCTTCTGCTGATAGTTTTATAGTTTTTCCATCTTCATCAGTTACATAAAATATAGATTCATCATACATCATATAAGGATGTCCCTCGTAGCCGTATGGTATTCCATTTTCTATACCATCACCGATAATTACTAAATGAGCTTCACCTGTAACTGTAATATTAGGTTCTTTATCAGCAATAATTATACTCTTATCATCACTAGAACTTTGTCCGTTTGTAAGATATACCACAAGCCTATATTTGTATTCTCCTGCTGTTATTTTTGAATCATTCATTTGTGCATTTTGAGTATTACAATCCCACTCATTTACTACATCATAGGTCTGTCCGTTATCTGATGAGCAATAAAGTGTTGAACTTTGAAAAGTCGCTCCTTTAGGAATTTGTGTAATGTCTTTAACTGGATAAGGTGTATTTGTTTTACCATTTGCAGGCAATTCAAGTTCTGCTTTCAGCTCCAAAGGTTCTTCCACAACCTCTTTTTTTACTTCCGTATATTTTATTACTAGAGGACAAAAATATAAATATCCTTTAACACTTTTGTCTGTCAGCATTTTATTCATGGGTTCTGTAATTCCACTAGGAATATTATCACCTAAGTAATCATATACAGTCTGTTGTTTCCCTTTTCCAACGTAATAAGCAACATCAAACAATTTAGAGGAACTTAATCGAGCAGATTGCTTTATGGTAATATTTCCACTCTTTGCATCATAGCTGAATGTTTGTGACCCCGAACTTATAGCATACGGAATATAATTTGCATCATAAGACCCTTTTCCTTTACACATTTTTGTTTTATTCCAATGCGAAGTTTCTTCACTTCCAAATTTGAAATTTGAGCCATTATATGCTGATACAGAAACATCTTTCATATCCTTGCCAATATTGATTGTAAAACTTCTAGGGCAAGAAGAATTGGGAGAAATTCCGTTCTGCCAATTTCCTGCTCCATCAGACCAAATAAATACTACACCCGTATTTAACATTTCGTGATGAACCTCGGTCGTCTTATATGTAACAGCATAGGACACCCCACCTATAATAAATACCAATAAAAGAGCTAAAATTGAGATTGTAAGGGTTTTCTTTGATTTCTTAAACAATTACATCCACCCCCTACTTAAAATGGCTTTTTAACAAGAAATACTGTATCTGCACCATCAAACTCATAAAAGCCTATATAATCAAAATCCATTAATTTAGTGTTTTGATATGCTCCGTTGTAATATTCATAAGGAACACCATAAGAAATATATCCATCTTCTTTTATACCTACCATCGTGCAGACTATTTTATTTTCTTTAATCAACACAGCTTCAAATCGTTCAGTATCGGAATATTTTGTTGTGACCTCTATTTCTTCACTATTATTTTTATCTAATACTTTTTCAATCTTTGTAATACCTATATCAGTTATATTTTTATAAGCATAAGTCCTTGTTTTATCATTACCAAAAGGAGATTTTAACTCTTCTACATTTGTTACTATCTCTGAAAAAGGAGCATTTGTTGGTGGTTCTAAAAGTGAATAATACTGTATTGGATAAGCTTCTTTTAGTTCTTGTGCTGAATTAACACCAAACCTCTGATAATTATTCATTTTAGTACCATCGTCTAAGGTTACAGAATGTTGTTGCAACATCTTTTCCACATAGACCTTTTGAGCCTTTTCAAGTTCTAATTTCTGCTGTTTTTCATAGCTCTTTATAACTTCACCATTCATCACCTTTATAAAGTTCTGTAATACCTTTGCTGTTTCTGCTCTTGTAAGGCTTGATTTCTGCTTAAATGAACCGTCGGGATAACCATTTAAAATACCTGTTGAATAAACCTTTACTATCGGATAAACATATTCATCAGCTTCTTTAATATCAGTAATTTCACCCTTTAATTCATCATAATATTTAACTTCAATATCTCCTAGAACTTGTGAAATAATGTAAGCCATCATTTCTCTTGGGATTTCCTTATCAAGCATGGAAGTAGGTATTTTTACTTCTGAAAAGATATTAAGTCCTACCGCCGTTTCATAGTAGTTATATGACCAATGTTTCCCTTTTTCGGCATTAGGTAAATCATAACCTAAACTTGCAATAACCATCTTTATAAATTCCCCATAAGTAACGGTATTTGATGGCTTAAACGTGCCATCAGGATAGCCTTTTAATATTCCTTTTTCACTCATAGCATTTACAGATTCATAAGCCCAATTTGTAGACTTCAAATCCTTAAATGAAGTTGTTGCATTAGCACATATAATGCTACTAAATACAAAGCACCCTACTAAAAACAATCCGATAAATTTTCTCATTTGTTTTCCCTCTCTTTCCTCTAAAACGCAATACCACAACACTCTTCTAATACTAATTCTGACCTATAAATTTGTTCTCCATTTTCATCAATATAACTTGGCACAATTCTTTCAACCGTTACAGTTGCCCCCTTTCCACTCATTAAATGGTCTGCTAAATAAAACTTACCGTCTTTTTCACCGAATTCCACTTTTTTAAAACCCTTTTCTTCAATCAACACATTTGTTAAACCATACATTGTGCTTAATACTTCCATTTCGTATTCTCCTTTGTACTTTTTATCTCAGGCTATTTAAAAACCTTCTCTCAATTTCCTTAAGTTCTACCAGTCTTGCTTGTCTAACTTCTGCCTTTGTTTTTTGGTTTTCTTTTTTTTCCATAAATTCTAAAAATAATTTAATATTGTTTTTTATACACGTTTTCATATATGCCATCTTATCTATTTTGTTTGTAAACTCAATTGTTTCCTCAAGAAAATTTATGTATTCCTCTGCCTCATTATCTCTATCATATTTTTTTAAAACTTGGGTTGCTAGTTTTAAACACCATAAGTATTCTTTTTTATTTTGAGAGATATTATTTAAATCAGTATTATTATAGTTGTTATTATTAGGGCAAAGTTTTTTTGGTTCTAGAAGCAAAGTTTTTATTGATGCAGACCCAAAGTTTTTTTGTGTCTTTTGCATTTCAATACTTTCGACTATTTTATCTTGAGTATTATTTACATTTTTAAGTGCTGGTTTTTTTAAATAAAGTCTATTTGCTCTACCTTGTCCAACCTGAATTTCATCTAGCAAGTCACAATCCTTTAATTCTTTTATTGCCTTTAGCACTGTGGGCTCTGAAAGTTTCAGTTCTAATGTCATTTTTTGCCGACTAAATAACATATAAATATCTCCATTCTCATCCACAAGATTGTTTTTAGTTGATAAAGAATGTCTGTCTTTAAGCAATGCATATAAAATCTTTGCATTGTTACTTAATTTTTTGTTATACTTTTCCGAAAATAAAAACTTAGGTAATTGATAAAATACCTCTGTCGTATAATCTTGTATATTGTAATACATTATTTACCTCACTTAATTGTTAAAAGGTTCTTGCAAATAAGAAAGTAGTATATCCATGTTAATCAAATATTTTCCACCTGACTTACGTGTAGGTATTTCACCATTATTTACTAACTGCCTTATATAAAACTCAGTAACAGCTGTATTTTCATCAGCTTTTTTTATTTCTGCTGCTGCTTGTTGTATAGTTCTTATTCTTACCATACTAAATCCCCCTTCTTTTTTATCATTTTCTTAGCTTCTTACAAAATAACATTTGTTAACATTTGTTATCTTCGTTATAGTACCATATATTTTTTTATTTTGCAACGATTAATTTTTGAATAAACGTTGAAATTTCAACGATTATAATCAGTTTCAATTATAATCACTAGTAATTAAAATCATTAAATATTATAATTATTTGCAATTTTAATCATTACAAATCATAATAACAAACGTATACTTTAATTGTATTTATTTAACATAATTTTATTTTTTTATAATTTATTTTTATCTATTTTTTTGTTATACTTGAATTAATGTGAGGTGATATATTTGATAGGTAGAGAAATAAAAGCTTATCGTAAGAAAAAAGGATGGACACAGGAAGAGTTAGCACGGGAATCAGGAATGTCCAAAATTTCTATTGGACATTATGAACGTGGAGATAGATGTCCAACCTTTGATATATTAAAAAAAATAACTAATGCCCTTAATGTTCCTATTAATTGCTTTCTAAATGATAATGAATATACTCAAATGGGCTCAAAGAATTCCATACCATATACTGGGGATGGACTACTGTCATATTTAAAATACCTAAATTACAAATTAGTACCAAGTAAAGAAAGTGAAAAAAAAGGTTATTATATAACTTCACACGATGGTATAGATAGTCTTTTCCTTGATTTTGAAACTTTGGATAGATTAGAATCCATGATTGAAGTTGATATAAAAAAACTTATTACTGTATTTGGCATTAGTATTAACAATAACGGAGAATAAAGCATGGCAAGTAAAACTAACTGTATAAAAAACGGTACACCTTACTACCGTATCAGACGTACTGTAGGCAAAAAACCTAATAAAAGTGGTATTTGGGTTGATGATGTAAAAGAATTCTATGGCAAGAATAAAAGTGATGCAGAAGCTAAGTACGAAGCTTTTAAAGCTAAACGTTCCGCTGGGCTATCCTCAGAAAAACAGCATTTTGGTATCATGCTTGATTTTTATATTTACAAAGTATTTATGCATGATAGTAGATTTTCTCCCGGTACAAAAGAACGCTACGAGCAAGTACACAGAAATTACATCAAGCCTTGTAATATTTCAGGCTACTCTCTAGAAGAAATAAAAGCTATGGATATACAACAATTTTATAATACTGTTAATTGCTCTAATGCGACTTTAAGAGCTATTCATAATGTTATGTGTCATTTCTATAAATACCTTGAAAAAGAAGGCTATTGTAGAAATTTAACCTCTAGCCTTGTATTGCCGAAAAAGAAAGATACAAAAACAGAAGCTGAAAAGGCAAACTCACAAAATATTGTTGTTTGGTCAGATGAAGAAATTAGGAGGATAGTTCAAAATCTTAATACCAACAGAATGCGACTTTTAATTATCTTAGCATTGAATACTGGTGCAAGAATTAGTGAATTACTTGCGTTACAATACACAGATATTCAAGATAATAAATTATATATTACAAAGCAATTAGCTAGTGTTGCAAATATTGAATTGAATAACAAGAAAATTCGTGAATTTGAAATAGTTAAGCCTAAAACAACTAACTCAATCAGAAATATTCCTCTTTCAGTTCGAGTGCTTGATGAAATAGAACTACATGCAGCATGGCATAAAAAAGAAATGCTCCAAAACGGATATAGAACGGATTTTATTTTTACAACACAGACTGGCAATTTCTACGATAGACAAAATATAAATCGTGCTTGTAGAAGATATTATAAAAGCATAGGGGTTGAAAGCAAAGGCTTTCATACCTACAGACATACTTTTTGTACAAACCTATGCAAAAACGGTGTTCCTATTCAGACAGCTTGTAAGCTCATGGGACATAATAATATAAATGTCACAGCTCAATTTTATACTAACATTGATGATGAGCAGAAAATTGAAGCTATAGCTAAGCTTACGAATATGATGTTTTAGAAATTAGAAATGAGGTTAATATGGATAATCACCCAAAAGATATTTGTAAATTAAAATACTATGATGTATCAAAAAACAATCAAATATTTATCAAGTTAAACATGAGTACCAAGAAGCAATTGTATCATTACACAACTAAAAGTGGTATAGAAGGAATATTGGGAAACAATAGTTTATGGGTTACTCATAGAAGTTTTTTAGATGATACTACAGAAATACACTACATTTATTCTGTGTTGGAAGGTGTAATAATTTACTTAAATCAAAACAGAGAACTCTATGATATGGGAATTGAAGGGCAATTTTATATCTATGAAGCTATCATTAAAACCCTAGACGCCATGAAAAAAATATATATAAATGGAGTTCCAATTGAGGGTGGAGAAATCTTCTTGCTATCATTAACAGAACGTAGTAATAACAAATATTTATTGGAAAATTATAGTGGAAAAGATGGTGCCATCATTGAATTTCAAAATAATATAGATAAAATATTTTTAAAAAATAAAGATATTTTATCTATTCTTACTGCAAAAGTAGAATATGACTTTGCATCTCAAATGACCATAATAATAGAGGATATTAATGAATTTTATTCTGAACTTCTAAATAATTTATTAAGAGAAAAAACAGTTGATTATGTTGAGCTTGTAGAAACAATTAAACAAATACTTTATATAAAAATATTAAATTACTCGTTTTTCTTTAAACATCACAATTTCTCAAAAGAAGAAGAATACAGAATGGTATTTCTAGTCGATAATAATTATGTTAATAATTTTGTAAAATATAGAACAAAGTCTGGTAAGAAAATACCTTATATAGATATAAAGCTTAATGAGAAAAGTATAGTAAAAACTATTCGGGCTTAAATTTTAGAAGTGGGGAAAAATAGGGGAAGCTTGCATTTTCCATTTTATCAAACATTGAAATTCAGGCACCATACGACACTTTCGTATCATTCTGTCGGTTGGGGGTTCGAGTCCCTCGTGCCTCACCAAAGACCACTGCAAACGCAGTGGTCTTTCTATTTCCCTTTGATATTTCAACAGTTATGAAGTTATTTATAAAAAAACATGCACTTATTTTAGCAAGTGCATGTATACTTTAGATGTTTATTTTTTTGTTTTAAGCGGTTTTTATATTGTTCTAGTATAAATCATTTTTGATGCTTAAATCGTTTGTTTTTTGAAAAGTTTTATAAGATATTTAAAGATATCAGAAAATCTAAAGATTTTTGTCCCTACAAATGCTGATAATCTTGAAATAAGAATACCAAATCCAATAAATATTGCAATAGCAAATATAATCCCCATATTACCCCCCTATTTTGCAACTATAATTCTCCCTTAGCTTTATTATACAAAATAATCTTGTAAATTTCAAATATTAACATAAGTATCTACACTTTTAAATTTCAACTATTTTGTCTGCCTTCCATAGTTTTACTAAAAATTTTTTTCAATATTGATTGCGCTTTCATCGGTTACACTATTAATTTGCTCTATACTACATAAAAATCAGTTAGTTTCACGATTATATACTCAAAGTGTTTTTATTGGTATTGAATTCAAATTAATAATATTATTGATATTGTTAAACTTATCGATGCACCAACATTGCTTTATATGACATAAGATACTACATATTAATTTTTCCAATCTTTTATAATACCGATTGCATTCCATATTCTAATTAGCATATAATGAATGTATAAAAAGTGCTACCGATAAGCGGTTAGCCCTGAAATTAAAAGTTGATTAAAATAATCGCCTAGTTTTCGAGAGCAGGGCGATTATTTCTTTTTTATGATTCTATATGTAACATCTACAATAACAAATATCAAAACCGTAAAGGCTATCAAATCTGTTAGCGTATATTATAGCCTCCCCCCCTCGCAAGGGCATAACCGCCTACCGTGTTGCAGTAGCATATTGTTTCAAATAGCTTGTACCTTTTATTTTTAATCAAAGAAATAATAGTACTTCTTTGATTCATCTTTATTATATAGTTGTAGGTTGTTGTAAGTTATACATCAAATAGTCCTTAATTCCTTGTGCCATAAAATCACCAAGGCTAGTTGAATAGGATAAAATTCTATCATAAATATCAATGCTATCTTTATATTGTTTATTTATAAAAGCATTAGCTTCTCTGATTATCATTTCGGTAAATTCAAAAATATATTTTTCCAGAGTACTTTTATCCCAATATGGGTTTACTTGTGAAAGAAATTCAGCCCTTTCACCGGCAGTTTGATATATTTGTTTTACAATTTCATTTGCAGCACTAGAATTACCTTCCACAAGTGCATCAATTAAATCTATAATTAGCTTAATGTAATTTGAAAATAATTTATTATAATCATCAGCAGCTTTATCACCAAAAAAAACTCTCATCATGCTTCCAAAATCTGCTGAAACGTTAAGAATTTTATTAATAATCTGCTCTTGTAGCTCCGTATCTGCTCGTAGAGTTTTTGTAATCAGATATGCGCTTATCCATGTAGCTATCTCTCGCCATATAATTCTTCCTCTAAAAACTATATTATCTATATCTTGTTGTTGCTGGGCAGATATTTGGCGGTATTTTATCATTTTATCCCCCCCCCTGCTGTCATTATATTCAATTGTTATTTATTTTGTTATTGATAAGGTAAATTCTGAATATTTTAGTTTTCGTGTCATTTTGCAATTACTTTTTTAGCTATGTCCCATGCCAACACACTAGCTTTCGTCAAACTCCCTAATCGCTTTCAGCAACCCTTCGATGCTATAATCATTTATAAGTTTCAAGTTTTCGTCCACATCTTTTACAAGACCTTTAATTATTCTTGTCCAAAGTATCACCAATATGTCCCATTTTCTGTCTTAAAAATAGAGTATATTAGTAAAACTAATTCCTCTATTTTTAATAATTATTTTAATACAATAGGTAATTTAAAAAAGAATCGAACCTCGCCCCAATAATTCATTAAGTAATAATAAATCAATAAAATCCCGGAATACGCCCCTTCTTCTGAAAACTCTACGATGTCGCTGTGTACTTTCTACAGATAATTTCATAGGATATTGGCTTGCATATTCTTCTAAATCAGGATGCATCATGCATACTTTTGCGTAGATATCATCTCCAACCTGATCTAACACATTTTGGTTTATTATATGCCTACATGATTCCAGTTGATCACATGCAAATATGACAAAAGGTTGAACTTTATAATAGATTTCTGGATAAGTAATATCGCTAGTATAATTATCCTTCATTACTAAATCCGTATCAAGAAGTAGTTCACCATCTTGCATACTATAATAATTTTTCATATTTCCCTCCTATTTTTTACTTTTTATATAATTCATTATATGTATTAGCCTATAAATGGTGAAAATACTAAGTTTTATGTATAGCGTGTATAGAATCAACTTGTAAACTGCCAACATAAGATGAATTTGTCAATGCATTCACTTCCACTCCTGATTCCTCAATATCAACATCAACTGCTATAGTTAATACTATTTTAAATATCTCCACAAATTTTAGTTTTTAGTCTAGGCTGTTAGGCAACAGCGACATAATTTGTACTGTTACCTGTATTATGTAATGCTTGTACACTTTATTTTTAATCAAAGAAATAATAGTACTTCTTTGATTACCTTTTTATTCAATAGTTGGTGGTCCAACAGTTGTAGGTGGTTGTAAATTATACATCAAATAATTCTTAATTCCTTGCGACAAAAAATCACCAAGGCTGGTTGAATAGGATAAAATCCTGTCATAAATATCAATGCTTTCTTTATACTGTTTTGATATGAAAGCCATTATTTCCCGGATTGTCATGTCGGTAAAGGTATAAATATAATTCTCCATAGTGTTTTTGTCCCAATATGGATTTACTTCTGTAAGAAATTCAGCCCTTTTACCCGCACTTTCATATATTTGCTTTACAATTTCATCCGCAGCACTTGAATTACCTTCCACGAGAGCATCAATTAAACTAATCATCAGCATTATGTATTCTGAAAACAAATTGGTATAATCATCAGCTACTTTATCGCCAAAGAATGTCCTTATGATGCCTCCAAAATCCTCTACTATACTAAGTAGTTTTTCAGCAACCAGTTCTTGTAATTGTGTATCTGCATGTAAAGTTTTTGTAACCAGATATGACCTTGTCCATGAAGCAATATCTCGCCATATAATCCTTCCTCTGAAAACTATATTATCTATATCTTGTTGTAGGTTAGTTACTTGGCAACCCTCTATCATTTTACGCACCCCCTATTGTTATTGTATTCAAATATTTTTATTTGGTTATGGGGCATACGTCCTAATATTTTAGTTTGATTGAATAGTTTCTCTTCTTAATCGAATATTAAGTATGGTAACTTTAATTAAAAAGAGTAGGGGTTATTCCCTACTCATAGTTGTTATCCATTTACTCTAACATATATCTGATATGACTTTCCTTCTAATTCTCCTTTTATAATTGCTAATCCCTTTTTTACTCCTGTGACTTGACCATCAGCAGCTACTGTAGCTATACTGCTGTCCATAGAAGTCCAAGTTGCTTTACTAGGATCATCAGTTAAATACAGTTTGGCTTTTTCTCCTGCTTTTAAGTGAACTGCTAATCGTAGTTCATCTGCAAGTGCTGTTACCTTTACAGGTATGTATTCCTTAAAAGTACCATCAGTATTTTGTGCATATATATCTGTTATACCTTCTGCTACGGCTGTTACTTTACCACTGCTATCTACAGTAGCAACAGCTTGATTTGTGGAACTCCATATATAATTTTTATTGTTATCTAAGTTATACGAAGTGCTTAGCTGAACTGTTTCACCTTCATTAAGTAATACAGATAAAATAGGATTTTGCTCTAATTCATTTGTTCTAAGGGTTTCAACAGAGTTTAATATGTTTATTTTAGGATCTGCACCGCCTATAACATATACAATATCATTTAAAACTGTTGAAAAGGCCAATCGCCTAGGAGTAATAAGTGATGGAGCTGTTTCCCATTTGTTTTCTGTGGTAGAATAAATTTCTACTGTGTTTGTAATTTCAGATTTATCTCCGCCTATTGCGTAAATTTTATCCCCTACTGCGCAAGTTGTTAGCCCCCATCTTCCAGTTGGCATTGCTTCGCCGGTTGACCAAGTATTAGTTTCAGTATCATAAATAAATACTGTTTGTGTGTTAGTTAATTCATTACTTTGCTTTCCACCCATTGCATAAATCTTACTTCCTACTGCTGTAACTGAAAGATATGCTCTTGCTGCCGGCATTGCTTTTGCTGCAGTCCATGTATTTGTTTCAGTATCATAAACATCCAAGTTGCTATAATATGTTGTTCCATTATATGTTCCACCCATTACATATATTTTATTGCCTACTGCCGCACAAGCAGCTGCAAATTTTTGTGTTGTCATAGAAGTCCCAAAAGACCATGTATTGCTCCTAGTATCATAAATTTGTACAGATTGTTCGTAGACTGTAGGTGAAGTCCCACCAATTATATAAATTTTTTCTCCAACTGCACAAGCTGCAAAATTTACCGTAGACCTTGGAATTGTAGAACTTCCCATATTCCAAGTATTAGTCTTTGAATCATAAATCTCAATTGTATCAACTCTGCTATGATTTGTTCCGGCACCTATAACTACGTAAATCTTATCACCAATAGTACAGGAATATCCATAATCTCTCGCCGTGTTTATCGGAGCAACTTCTTTCCATGTAGCCTCTTCCGCCGCCCACACACTGATACTTGATAAGCCAAGCACCATACACAATGTCATAAATATTGCTATAAATCGTTTCATAATTGTTTCCTTCTTTCCATATTGTATATTTTAACAATATTGTTTCATGTTACCAATTGAATTACAATTCTATATTTGCAAGTTTTTCTATTATATATTTAAGGTTTAGCCTTTTTAATCAGATGTTAGGATGACCAGCTATATCTCCATAGGTTTTTTCGTTTAACTTATACGCCTTGTGAACGTTTTAATCTGTTCCTGCAATATTCTGCTATTTTCGTTCTTAAAAAAACTGATATATCTTGCTTACCGCTTACCTCCACAAATTTTAATTTAGTAACATAATTGATATTTCTTAATATAATGTTATAGACCAAAGGAGGTCAGTTAATATGTGTGATCGTAATTTGTCAGATACAACAAACCATAGATGTAGATGCCGTTCTGATAACGATGTCTTAGGTATTTCAAGTGAATGTAACAATAATGAATGTAGAAATAATAATGATGTCCTAGGTACTAACACTAATGTTAGTAAGCGTCGCTGTCGGTGCTGTTGCTGTGGCTGGTGTTGTTGGTGGGGGGGTGGCGGGGGGACTGGGTTTTTATTAAAAATCTATGCGCTCATTAAATATGAGCGCTTTTTTACTTCTTTGACACATTTAATTTAACTACCACAAATTCTAATTTCGCTTTATTTAACTTAACCTCTGTCACCTACCAAATTTTATTGAATAATATAATAACAGTACTTACCTTATTTGAAGGGAGGTATTAATGATGTTTTTTCGTAGATTTCGTTCAGGAAGAAGAGGCGACTGTTGTGGTAGGCGTTGTGGATCTCGTCGTGGGTGCTGCTAGCAAAATTTATCATTGTTATTAATCTAATCTTACACCCATCAAATTTTGATGGGTGTATCTTCTATCCTAGGCCTGCTAAAGTGTAATTTGGCTTTATTCAACTTGGCCTCTGTCACCTACCAAATTTTATTGAATAACATAATAACAGTACTTACCTTATTTGAAGGGAGGTATTAACCATGTCTGATTTATCTAATTTAAGTAGATGCTGTTGCTGTTGTTGTCGTGGTCACTGTCATTGCTGTTGCCATTCTCATGGCGGCTGTCGCGACCATTGTGATCCTTGGTGCCATTGTGATCCTTGGTGCCATTGTGACCATTGTAACGGAACTTGGTTTTAATTAAAAATTAATGCGCCTATTTATATAGGCGCTTTTTTTATTTATTACTACTTCTTTCATTCATTTAGTTTAACTCTCATGAATTCTAATTATCGAAATAACAGCTAATACTTAAATAGAATTTATTTTTAATAGTTTTTAATAATCATCATAAACTGAATTGAGGTGATTTTTATGAATTCATGCGAATTAGTATCTGCCATAACTGCTATTGCCGTAATAATTGCAAATCAAACACCCAACGATAATGAATTAAGTCTATTGGCTTCATCACTAAACCAGCTTGGTGATACATTAGCCACAATTGCTGCACAACGTGAATTACAGGAAAGTCAAAATTCATCTTCGGAAAAGTCTAGCTCAACAGAATAAAACTAAGCCTCTAAACACTGCTTCATCTCAACTTGTCGATTTCATAATCTAAAATAACTAACCCAATTAGAAATATTCCTCTTTCTGATGGAGTAATTGATGAAATAGAACTACATGCAGTATGTCATAAAAAAGAGATGTTCAAGAACGGAATACTATTGCTTAGAAGGCCTTGTCCTTATCTTTTATGTCAAAGAGATTAAAGATAATATTTTAATCTCTTGAATTTATTTTCTTATTTACTAGAGAAACTCAGGTAATCAAGTATGCCTTGCGAATAATAATCACCTATTGTTGAAGTAAGATTTAAAGTTCTATCAAATATGTCTATGTTTTTTCTATATTCTTTATTTAAAAATGTAGTTGATTGGTCTATTGTCATTTGATTAAATTGATATAATAAATTTTTCCATTCACTTTCTACCCAAAACGGATTTACTTTTGATAGAAAAGCAGCTATCTGGTCTGCATTTTCATACAACTGCTTTGTATATTCATTTACTGCATCAGTATCACCCTTTATTTGTGCATCAACTAAAGCATCTAAAATATTATTGAAATTGGATAAGAGATTAACATATTGATCTGCAAATTGCTCTCCAAAGACTAAACTGAAAATATTAGTAGATTTTATTAACAATTCATTCAATTTCTCCCATATTGCTTCTATATCTCCTAAACCCCCATGTTTGCTCGCTAAGTAGGCCCTAAGCCACGTAGCCAAATCCCTCCAAATTGTCCTTGATTGGAATACCAAATTCAGTTGACTTGGTGGAATACAAGAAGTTTGAAGCACATTAACCAATCTCATTTAGCAACCTCCTATTGTTTTTAATAATACAATATATTATTAAAAATAATTCTTTACTACTTATAATTAAAAATTAGATATTTTTTATTTTTTATCAGGGGCTCATTATACAGTTTATCTTGTTGTCAATATCATTATTAGATTATCCCGATAGCTATGCCTCTGATACTTGTCCAAAACTACCCTCATTTTTACAACTAGTGATTTTTTAACTCTACTTTTTAACAAACCATTATCTTTTCTTGAATATGTGAATATTTAGAATCATTATCAGTCATTATAATAATAATTTAAAATGAATGGAGGTAATATTATGTCAAAAGATGAATTTGATAAAATATTTAAAGAAGCATATTATGAAGTTGTAGCAAATAATTTTTCTGGTGGAGCATTAGCTAAAATAACTGGAACATCAAATGGTAAAACTAAAGAAGAATTGCTCCTTGATTTAATCACAACTGTATTTGCTGCAAATGCAGAATTAACAAGTACAGTTTTAATTGACTTATTAGAAATCCAATAATAGGTTTTTCTTTTCATTTTCCATATCTATCTTATTGACATGGTTTTATTTCTTTGATATAGATTAAGAAGTAATCAAAAAATTTGCTATAGAGGTAGAAATACACAAATCAAAATAATTTTTAAAAAAAGGGGCTGTTACACTAGGCTACGTTATGCTAGTGCGACCTCCCCTTCTATTGTCCTTAAATTATTTTATTTACCGACCTTCTCTTTCAACAATACAAATATAACTAGTAAAATAGAAAATATAATGCCCATGGCAATGCAGCTTGCCACCCCAATATTCATAAATACTATTTCTCTCTATCCACGGTATTTTTACTATATTCAGTGTTTCTATAACCATTCTTATCAAAATTTTTCTTTAATGCCTTCTCAACTGGAAATATAGAACCTATTAAAACAATAGTCTGTATTGTTACAATGATACCGCAAACAATCCCCTGCATATCTTCAGATAAAGTAAAAGAGACCACTGTTAAAATTAATGTAACTACGCTCATAATCAAGCCAACTTTTTTCCAAAGCCTGCCACAGCATTTATGAGCAAATTCCCATGTATCCTGATTTTTCCTGGACATGGATGTCCTATAACCATAAAAATTATTAATTCTTTTGGGTACTTTATTTTCAAATATTTTTCCAAAAATAATCATTATTACAGGTATCAACATATTACAAGCAACCAAAAATATCCAAAATGCCATATCTACCACCTCTATTTCATATAAAGTCCTGCCAGAAGCATATCTTCATCAAAAGAAATCGTGTATGTTACACTCCTGTTTTCATATAAAGCAACAACTTCCACAACTGCGAATTTCTTACCCATTTGATCTATTTCTGCCGTGTTTTCACTGGTATAAGATCTAAACACTCCCCAATCAGTGCCAACCTGTTGTTTTGCATCAGATATTTTACTTTCATTTATAACCTTTTTCATTTGACCATTGGCATACTGTTTCTTTATTGTTGTATAATCATTTTCATTCAAGAGTTCTATAATCATTTCAGCCTGACTAATTGCTACTTTTTCATTAAAAATACTGTTATTATCAATTACTGCAGTCTTAGGCAGCATCCAGTAAACACCAAAAACAACACTGGTCATAATGACAAGAACAATTACTGCAATTTCTATTCTCTTGGCATTTCTTGCAACTTTCGCGTCCGTTTTAGAAAAATTCTCATTAAACTCAGCTGCCACAGAAAGGGGTTCTCCCATTCTTTCTTTAATTTTTTCCCACGATTCACCATCTTCTAAAGCAATCTGAATATTCATTTCCAATTCCTTTGCGATGTCTTTCTTTTTCTGTCTGGAACATTTTAGCTTCTTAATTACAGATCTTACATATTTGTTCTTATTCATTAGACTTCCTCCATAATCGATGTTACATTTTCTGAGAAATTTGACCATAATTCTTTCAACTCGGACAATGTCTGCCTGCCTGTATCAGAAATAGAATAATATTTTCGTGATACTTCCTTGCCTTTTGGCTCACTCCATCTACTGACAACCAGTCCGTCATCCTCAAGTCTGTATAAAATCGGATACAAAGTACCTTCCTTCAAAGAAAACATTCCATTACTATATTTTCCAAGTTCATTAATAAGCTGATAACCATACTTTTCCTCATGCATTAAAAGTTTTAATACCAACATCTCAAGAACTCCTTTTTTTAATTGCTGTTCATATTTCTGATTCAACTTCTCACCTCTATACCTAGCATTGCTAAGTACATACTAATACAATACATTATAAAAGTCAATAATAATACCTAGCATTACTAAGTATCAAATCACTTTTTCTTGACATCTTATTATACGTATGTATAATGTTAACATATATATAATCTTATACATTGAAATTATAATAATAGGAGTGAATAAAATCAATAATAACATAAAACGACTAGGTGATGCAGAATTAGAAATAATGATGATTCTCTGGTGTAATGCAGAGCCTATTACTTCCAATTGCATATTAGATCAGATTCAGGGAAAGCGTAAATGGGTATTGTCAACGTTGATGACCTCCCTTGCAAGATTAGCAGAAAAAGGATTCGTTCATTGTGACAGAAAAACCCGTACCAATCTATATTCTGCATTGATAACTGAAAACGAATATAAGACACAAGAAAGTAAAACATTTTTAGAAAAGCTTTACGGAAATTCACTACAAAGCCTCATCACAAATTTATATAGTAACAAAGTAATAGATCATGCAGATTTAAAAGAATTACAGGAATATCTAAATCAATTAGAATTAGAAAAGGAGAAAAAGTGATGTTACATCAATTGTTTCTATCAATAATAGAAATCTCCATTATCACAAGTGTAATAATTGTGACTGTAAAGATTCTATCTTACTTTATATATAAACATTATGCTGCCAAATGGAAAAAATGGATATGGTTGATAATCGCTGTAAGACTCTTAATACCTATTGAATTTACGTTTTCTGGCGCGCCAATTCAAGTGAATATCCCTGATACTAACAATCCATTTTTCATCTCGCTTACTAATCCGATAAGTCCCTATAAAGGCACAGTACAGAAATCAGAAACAGAAGTATTACCTGAAATGTCTCCTGTTTCTGATACGCAAGTAGAGAAGTTTACAGACAGTGTGCCAGAAAAAAATGTACCTTGGATGGATATTACTATTTCAGTCTGGGTTATTGGCTGCTTCGTATTTATAGTGCATCACTTTGTTGGATATTTATATTTTAGGAAGCAGATTTTTCGCTGGAGCAGAGTTTTGAAAGAGCAGAGATCATATGATATAATCAACGATATTTCTACTAAATTCGGTATTAAAAAGCTGGTTGATGTTTATGTATGTGATCAAATAGCAAGCCCTTCCATTATGGGATTTTTTCGTCCTGTTGTGGTAATACCCTCCGGTCATTATTCGGATGAGGAACTAACCTTTATATTCAAACATGAACTTACACATTATAGACGTTATGACCTATGGTATAAAATGCTGCTTCTGCTTTCAAATGCAATTCACTGGTTTAATCCTATGATATATCTGCTTCGCTATGAGGCGTATGTTGATCTGGAGTTTTCCTGTGATGACGAAGTAATTAAAGGAATGTCAACTGACGTAAAAAAAGCATATGGTGAAACAATTCTTTCTTGCATCAATCAACAGAAAATGCGAAAAATTGCATTAACGACGTGTTTTAGTGATACTACTAAAACGCTTAAGGAGAGGTTGCAAAATATTTTAAGTACAAGAAAAAAGCACAATGGCCTTATTATTATTTTTACCATTCTTCTTTTAATTGTAAGTACTGGCGCTGCGGTAGCATTTACTGGTGGTGAGCAAAATCATAAGAATGCTGATGGTTTCTCATGGTATGGGGCTGTTAATCTTATTTCAAAGGAGATAAAACTACCAGAAGAACTTATAGAAAGCGATGATGATTGGAATACTTTTTTAGGAAGTGACCGTACAATCGCATTAGTAGCTGATATTCCTAAAGAAGCTATTTATGTCTACGGTTTAAAAGAGAATGGTACCGAAGAAGGAACATATTCACTACATGGTATATGTATAAAACAAGGAAATGACATTCAGGTATTAGATATCGATTGGGGGGTTTATGGTGAACTTCCTAAGCTACAGTATGAAGATTACGATAATGATGGAATAAAAGAATTAGCCATGATATCAAAAAGCGCCAATGGAACTGGCATCTCCTTAAACGACTTACATATATTAGAAAGGAGCAATACAAATGGGTGGACAGATTATTCATTCGGCTCTGATGACTGGAGTGATATTATAAATAATAAACTAGCGTATCAAGTAGAAGACGGAACATTAACAATAGCTATTAACGGGGAGGATACAGGAGACAAAATAAATTTAAAATCTCTCGAAGAAAAATGGGGTTATAAACTTAATTCGATATATGTGGGAAACTATGGGGAATTTAATTTTAAAGATGGGAAAATCTATCTTCAGGTACTTCCTACTGCATCTGTAGACAGTTGGGCGACACCTCAGTTGATTAGCGAGACCTATATTCAGATGGAGGTACTTTATTACAAAGGCGAGTTTGAGCTAAAGAATGCCTCAGAACAGAGTAATTAGAAATTAAATCATGAAATAAAAAGAAGGACTGCTTTTTCCCTGCAATCCCTCTTTTGTTATGCATATATTATTCAGCTTTATAGTCAGTAGAAAAATCAGCATGAGTAAGGTCAACAATCTTAGTTTTCTTCACTACTTTATAAGCGATATAGAATACAAGGAAAACAATAAAGCCTATATAAGCTGGAAGTGCTCCAATGAAGTTTCCTGCAAGCAAATCCTTATAGTCTTGGCCAAGAATAACAATTGTACAAAGTACAAATGCAATAATTGGACCAAGTGGGAATAGCTTTGACTTATACTTTAAATCTTTTAAATCTTTACCTTGCAATACATATGCTTTTCTAAATCTATAGTGGCTGACTGCAATTCCTAACCATGCAATAAATCCTGCCATACCAGAAGCATTTACAAGCCATAGATAAACTGTATTTTCTCCTACTAAATAACCTAAGAATGCAAGTATAGATACTGCGGTAGTAAAGTATAGGCAATTCATTGGAACGCCTCTTTTATTAACTTTTGCTAAGAATTTTGGAGCTTTTCCTTCATTTGCCATAGCGTATAGCATTCTTGAAGCTGCATAAAGTCCGGAATTTCCGCAAGAAAGTACCGATGTTAGAATTACAGCATTCATAACAGCTGCAGCTGCTGCAAACCCAGCTCTTTCAAAGATAAGAGTGAATGGGCTCATTGCCATATTGTCAGTTCCTGCTTTAAGCAAGTTTGGATCTGTATAAGGAAGAATAAATCCAATTATTGTTAATGCACCTATATAGAAAATAAGTATTCTCCAAAAAACTGTATTTATTGCTTTTGGAACGTTTTTCTCAGGATCTTCAGATTCACCAGCTGCTATACCAACAAGCTCAGTTCCCTGGAATGAGAATCCTGCTATCATTGCTATGGAGAATATTGCTGCAAATCCTCCGCTAAAAGGTGCATCCTCAATTTTCCAGTTATGGAACCCAGGAGCATTTCCTCCCAAGATACCAAATATCATTAGTACACCAACTACAAGAAAGATACCAATTGTAACTACCTTTATGCCAGCAAACCAGAATTCAGCTTCACCATACATACGTGCAGAAATAATATTAAGAACAAATAATATTACTAAGAACATCGCGCTCCAAATTACACCTGGTACATCTGGAAACCAGAATTTCATTACAATTGCTCCAGCAACAAGTTCACAGGCAACAGTAATTGCCCAATTGTACCAATAATTCCAACCAAGCGCGAATCCCAAAGCAGGGTCAACGAATCTAGTTGCATAAGTTTCAAAAGAGCCAGAAACAGGCATAAACGTAGCCATTTCACCTAAACTTGTCATAAGAAAATAAACCATAATACCAATCAATGAATAAGCTACCAGTGCTCCTCCTGGACCTGCTCCGCTTATTGAAGCTCCTGAAGTTACAAATAAACCAGTCCCAATTGCTCCACCTATGGCAATCATATTTAAATGCCTAGTTTTTAGTGTTCTTTTTAAGCCTTCATTTTTTTCACTCATTAAAAAAACCTCCCCATAATATAAAAAATCACAAAATATAATCTAAATTGATGTATCCTCCTCTCTATTTGTCCTATCTAAAAATTCAGTTATATTATATCATAAAAATCGTAAAAATTATGCTCCCATAGAGATTTTTGTAAAAATTACAAATTTTCTTATACTTTTTGTCTTTTTTTGTCGTATTGTGTTGTTGCTTAATTATACATAGACGTTACTACATATCTTCTGTTATGCTTGACACGAGAAAGTGCTCAATTAAATAAGATTGATTTGAATATGAGGTTAAGAATGAAAAAAAAATACTGGCTGGACTTTATACTGATATTGATATTTAGCTGTTTCTTGCAATAGAAGCATTAGCCCATAAACTTGCTTCTTCAATTTTATTGAAGGCTAATGACTTTTCCCTACTATCTGGACACTCGCTATCAATTAAAGCTGCAAGTTCCATTGCTTTATTTCTTATAGTATTATATTTTTCTATCTGTTCTTCCTTAGAAATATAGAATTCAAAATCCCCCAATGTATTTCTCCTTTACAAATTATTTTCAATTAAAACATTGCCACAATTTTGACTTTTTATACTTTTATAAAATGTGCAAATAACAAAACAAAGATTTGTATTTGCACATTTATAAGATTTTTGCATATTATATTACGACCACCAAAAGGAGGTGCTGTTATGTGTCATCCTTGTTGCTGGATTGTTCTATTCTTCTTGTCTAAAAATTGCAACCAAAATTCATGCCATAGACGATGTAATTGTAGACACTAACAATCTATAAATAATAAGCCCACTTATAAGTTTACAACCTTAACTTATAAGTGGGCCTTTTTATTACTATTATTTAACCTCGCTATAAACAAGTAATCCTTGTATAAATTTATCTACGTTGGCTTTTCCTCCATCTTTTCTTTTTCCCCGTAAATAATCCATTTCTGCACGAATACTCTCAAAATCAAAAACAACATAATGATAATTTTGAAAGATCTCATTGTAATAGTCTTCTACTCCCATTCCAGCTATATTCGTTAATCCTCTTTTTACTGCTCTACGGATTCTCTGTTTTACCATCTTAGGATCTTCAGATTTTTGGCTACAGTATAGTGAAATGCCTTCCTTAATATTAGAACTATTATTTTGTAATCTTTCTTCACAAATTCCAATAATATCTCCAGTGCCGCTTTCTCCAAGCATGCCTAATATTCCAAGTAAATACTTTATCTCTTTTAGTCGTTGTTCTTTGTCTTTTGCATTTATATTAGATTTTTGCTCATTGATAGCTCTAGTTTGAATCATTTCACGTATGCCACCTAAAGTATTTTCTAAATAAACCTTGTCATTAACATTTCTTAGGACACTAATTACTTCAATAAGATTTATAGGTTTATTTATAAAAAACTGAATGCCCTCTTTATAAGCACCAGCAACCATTTCTTTGTCTGAAACTTGGGATATCATTATAAAATTAATTTTGGGTTTCACTTCTCGAACTTGCCGTATTAAGGAAATGCCATCTTTCTGCGGCATAAGATAATCAACCAAAACAATATCTGGTTCTTCTACGATTATTTCCTTTACTGCCACCTCTGGATCTGTGGAAACTCCTATAACTTCACCTATTCCTTGTTCTTCTACGATTCGGTTTAAAATTTTAACCACACTCAAAGAGTCATCAATAATATAATATTTCATTTAGTTCCCCTCAAAACAAGTTACAGGTATGAATACATCAAACTTTGTGTATGCATCCTCCTGTGATTCAACAACAATACTGCCTTTAAACTCCTCCTGAACCAAGTCTTTAACTAAAGTCAATCCTATACCTCTATTAATATCCCCTGTAGTTTCATCAAATTTTGTTGAATATCCTGGTGCAAAAATGATATCCATATCTTCTTTTCTTATACCTGAGCCATTGTCTGTTATTCTAAAATTATAAAATTTAACGTCCTCATTTTTCTCCTTAAATAACTCTAACTTAATTATACCATTTTTTTCATTTGGGATAGCATCTATTGCATTCACAACAATATTTCTCAGTACTGACATTAGAATATAATGTTCTTTTACTATAAAATCCTCATGAATCTTTGTAATAAACTCAATCTGCTTATCTTTATGTTTTATTAAATCTTCAACATCAGTTTCCAATATATTAACTAAATCACGTATACTTAAACTAGTTATTTTTATATCCGAAAGGAAATTATCCTGCAGTCCTTTTATTACACGAATATACCCTTTTTTTATTTCATGAACATCTTTAGCAATATCTAATGTTAATACATGTAATTCCTCTGGAAAATCATCATTATCCATTTTATTATAAAGTAAAAAGGCTTTTTTCATGACATCCTCAATTTCAACGATACCCTTTTTCATAAAATAAACTTCACTATCAAAAACAGATGCCATTACCATTAATTTTTTATATCGCAATTCATGTTCTTCTTTTGTCAATAAATACTTATATGAATCCACTGCTAAACATATCATCAAAATCATAACAGCTCTAAGCATAGCTATCATAAAAAGTGTTCCAATCACAGTAGGATTTACGTAGGTTATACCATTCATGAATGCCAGTTCTGTGGCATTTGACATGGCATCACAAATTACTAAGGTTGTCCAAAATAAAGTGTAATTTTTTTGCAGGTTTTTATAATACATGCAATAAAATATAATACCAAAACAAAAATAAAAAATGATATCCGGCAATGCTGCTTCAGCCGATTCATTCCAATTCCTAGAGTTCAGCCATAATACAATACACCTAAAAAAAGGGGAACACAATCCAGTTAATATAGATAGCTTAATTGGATTTATTTCAGCAAAAATATGAAGACATATACCAAATATAACCACGGCTAATGCAATAATAAAATCGTCCGAAAAAACATTTATATATAATTGCGATCCAATAGATACGCATCCTGCAGTTATTAAGGCCTGCTTTATTTTTTTCATATATAACCTTTCCTGGACTATATTCTTTTTTTCTTTTAATGATAAGAAATCGTGGAGGGATTGGAAAATCCCACCACGATTAATTATACCTTTATATTCTTTAGCTTGCAACATTCCAGTTTTTATTCTCCCAAAGTTTTTTTCTTTTCTTCTAACAATGCTGAATATCTTCTCTTTACAATCTTGTTCCATAAATCTGCATTCTTTATTCCTAATTTCTCAGGTTCAAATACAGGATTAATTCCTAACTTTTTCTGATCTTCGTAGTCTTTTAGAATCCTAATTACAGGCTTATACAATAAAATTAATGCAATTAAGTTCACCCATGCCATGAAGCCTACACCTACGTCAGCCATGTTCCAAGCTAATGCTGAGCTTCTAACACTTCCAAATATAATCATTACAATAAGTACAATTTTAATAGCTATTTGTAACCCCTTAAGATTCTTACTGTTTTTAAATAAAAACGCTACATTACAATCTGCATAAAAACCAAAAGACATAATAGTAGTAAATGCAAAGAAGAAAATTGCAACTGCTATGAATGCTGATCCCATTCCTGGCAGTAAAGTATCAATAGCTGCCTGAGTATAACCTGTACCAGCGGCTATACCTGGAAGATTTTCAACAATAAAGCTACCTTCTTGAGCACCAGCTACATTGTACATTCCTGTAGATAAAACCATAAGTGCTGTTGCTGTACATACAAACAATGTATCTACATAAACAGAGAATGATTGTGCTAAGCCCTGCTTTGCCGGATGAGATACTTCTGCAGCAGCTGATGCCTGAGAACCAGAGCCCATACCTGCTTCACTGGAATATACAGCACGTTTTACGCCCCACATAATAGTCTGACCCCAGATTGCTCCATAAACGGCTTCCATATTGAATGCAGATCTAAAAATTAATCCAAACATGCTTGGAACATTTTTAATATTAACGGCTAAAATAACAACCATTAAGAGAATATATACAGCTGCCATGATAGGTACTATTTTCTCTGCAACGGAACCAATTCTCTTCATTCCTCCAAATATAACAAAAGCAAATAGTGCAGCTACAACGCATCCTGAAACAATAGCTGGAATTCCAAATGCATTTTTTACTGAATCAGCAATATTGAAGGCCTGGATAGTTGGTCCAGTGAATGCATTTGCTATAACCCCTGCAATTGCAAATAAGATTGCTAACCATTTAATTCCTGTACCTTTTAGTATATAATATGCCGGACCGCCTCTGTACTCTCCATCAATTTCTTCTTTCCAGATTTGTGCCAATACAGATTCTGCAAAAGCTGAGCCTGCACCTAAAAATGCGTAAACCCACATCCAAAATATTGCTCCCGGACCACCAAAGCATATTGCCGTAGCAACCCCTGCGATATTTCCTACTCCGATTCTTCCGCCCAAAGCCATTGAAAAGCCTTGAAATGAAGAAATTCCATTTTCTGAACTCTCTCCTCCCAGAAGATGTTTCAGCATATCTTTAATCAGCCTTACCTGAAAGAACCCAAGCCTAACTGAGAAAAAAATTCCGACTCCCAAACAGAGCCCTATCATAGCAACACTCCATAGATAACTGTTTATAACATTAGTTATTTCTACCAAATTCATAATCTTGTCCTCCTCAAAGTATAAAACTACACAAGATTTAATTAACAATTTTTATTTATGCGAAAGTGATGATTGTGCCAGTCTTTCCCTCTAGAGCCTCTAAAGATTTATCAAGAGATGTAATAATTGCTTTTTTGGAAGGGTTTGCTCTTACAAACTTCATAGCTGCCTGTACTTTAGGTAACATACTACCCGGTGCAAATTGACCTTCTTCTATGTATTGTGATGCCTGCTCTAAATTCATTTGACTAATATTTTCTTGCTGAGGTGTATTAAAGTTAATTGCAACTTTCTCCACTTCAGTAAGAATCATTAAGCAGTCTGCTTCTACTTGTTCAGCTAATAACTCTGCAGCAAAGTCTTTATCAATTACAGCTGCTACCCCTTCTAGTAATCCATTTTCCTTTTCAATCACAGGAATTCCTCCGCCGCCGCAAGTAACGACAATAGTAGAATCCCAAAGTTTTTTAACTGCATCAATCTCTACAATTTTTTTAGGAATTGGTGATGGCACTACTCTTCTCCATCCTCTTCCCGCATCCTCTTTCATTGTATAGCCTTTTTCTTTTTCAAGATTTTTTGCTTCCTCTTCATTGTAAAACTGTCCTATTGGCTTTGATGGTTTCTGAAAAGCAGGATCTGCTCCGTCTACAATCATTTGCGTTGCTATTGTTACTACAGGAAGATTCTTATTTCTAAGATTTAATGCATATTTCAACCCCTGTTGAATGTGATATCCTATATATCCCTGCGACATAGCACCACATACGTCAAATGGCATAACAGGTGTAACATCTTTAGCTGTTTCTAATGCCTGTAAAATTCTTCCTACCTGCGGTCCATTTCCATGAACTACAGCAATTTCATAACCTCTGCAGCTTATTTCTGCAATCTGTTCAGAAGTTTTTTTAACTACTTCAAGTTGAGCCTCTGCAGTTGCTGGACCTTTTCCTGATTGCAGCGCATTTCCTCCCAAAGCAATAACTAATTTTGTTGCCTTTTCCATGACGAATTTCTCCTTCTTATCTGCCTATTGTTGCTACTATAACTGCTTTAATAGTATGCATACGGTTTTCTGCTTCATCAAAAACTCTAGAATATTTGCTTCTAAATACTTCATCGGTTACTTCTCTGATGTCATAACCCAATTCATTCTGAGATTTTGCCATTGCTGTTTCAAAATCGTGGAAGGAAGGTAAGCAGTGTAAGAATATAACATCATCATTTTCAGTCGCTGCTACCATTTCCATAGTTACCTTATATGGTGTCAACATCTTAACCTTTTCTGGAATTTGTGCTTCTTCTCCCATTGAAGCCCATACGTCTGTGTAAAGTACATCTGCTCCCTTTAAGCATTCTGGTGTGCTGCAAAGTTCAATTCTTGCACCAGTTTCCTTAGCAACTTCATTTACTTTTTCTAAAATGTTCTTATCAATTTGATTAAGTAAAGTTTCTGGGCCATAAGCTACATAATGCATTCCCATCTTTGCGCAGCCGTACATCCATGCATAGCTCATATTGTTTCTTACATCACCACAGAAAACTACCTTAACTTTATTCAACGGCTTTGCTACATGTTCTTCAATAGTTAAAAGATCTGCTAAGATCTGAGTTGGATGGTCTACATCTGTTAAACCATTCCATACTGGAATACCAGAATATTTTGCCAGGTCTTCTACTAATGACTGTTTAAAGCCTCTGTACTCGATACCATCATAAAACCTTCCAAAAACTTTAGCTGAGTCTTCAACTGATTCTTTTTTACCAAATTGTGAACTGCTTGAGTCAAGAAAAGTAACATGGGCACCTTCATCTAAGCAGGCAACTTCAAAAGCACATCGGGTTCTAGTTGAAGCTTTTTCAAAAAGAAGAACAATATTCTTTCCTTTTAAAGTTGTACCTTCAATACCTGCACGTTTCTTTGCTTTTAAGTCATGGGACAAATCTAGCATATACCTGATTTCTTCTGGGGTAAAATCCATTAGTGTTAAAAAGCTTCTTCCTTTAAGATTAACTGCCATTTCTCTTTCTCCTTTGTTTTGTTTTTAGTTAAGTTTATTTTTCTTAACTATAACTATATGCATCAAAATTCTTCAATTAACTTCACAGAATAGTTTATTTTTTCTGATAATTTGTAAAAAAAAACGTATCTTTTATCTAAGATACGTTTTCATCTTTTACTTTAAAAACCTTTTAACAACTTTTAATTTTTTTTCATTAAATGGTGGATATACAAGAGTATTATTAAATCTTGCAGATTTTTTTAACACTCCTTTTTTATGAGAAAATGTTATGAAACTCTGTTCACCGTGGTAGCTTCCCATACCTGCGCCTCCAATACCGCCAAAAGGCAGACAGTGATTTGCTATATGCATAATTGTATCATTAATACAAACGTTACCAGAAGAAGTATCGCATAGCAGTTTCTTCTGAACATTATTTTTTCTTGTAAAAAGAT
The DNA here is from genome assembly GCA_963524205.1 of uncultured Aminipila sp. Classification (GTDB taxonomy): domain Bacteria; phylum Bacillota; class Clostridia; order Peptostreptococcales; family Anaerovoracaceae; genus Aminipila. Next base: position 14,901 of record CAURED010000006.1, on the reverse strand, counting down.
ACAGAGCCAAAGGTTTTGGTAATTCTTTAATCTTATTTATAGCTATATTTAAGTCACTATATTTTATAATAGGAAGAATAGGTCCAAAGATCTCCTCCTGCATTATTGGTGTCTCCAATGAATCTATTCTTAAGATTGTGGGTTCTATATATCTGCTTTCTTCATTACTATGTCCGCCAAATATAATATTATCTTTTTCCTGCTCAAGTAAATTTACAATTCTATTAAAGTGTTTTTTATTAATAATACGCCCATAATCATTACTTTTTTCAATGTTCTTTCCATAATATTTTTTTAATGCTTTCTTCATTTGCAAAATAAGTTCTTCTTCTACTGACTCATGAACCATTACGTAATCTGGCGCAACGCATGTCTGACCTGCATTTAACGTTTTTCCCCAAATTATTCTTCTAGCAGCTTCTTTTATATTTGCACTTTTATCAACTATAACAGGGCTTTTTCCACCAAGTTCAAGGGTAATTGGTACCAGATTTTTTGCAGCTGCCTCCATTACAACCTTTCCCACTGCAGAGCTGCCCGTAAAAAAGATATAATCAAATTTGGCATTTATTAAAGAGGTGTTCGTGTGCAAAGTTCCTTCTACACACATTACATAACGTTTTTCAAATGTATCTTCTATCATTTTTCTTATAGCTGATGCGGTATGCACTGCCATTTCCGGAGTCGTTAAGAGTGCCGTATTTCCTGCTGCTATAGCTCCAATCAGAGGCTCTATAAGAAGCTGAACTGGGTAATTATACGCTCCTAATATAAGAACTGTTCCATAAGGTTCACTTACTACATAGCTTTTGGATGGTAATAAATATATAGGTGTATGCTTTTTTACTGGTTTAGCCCATTTCTTCAGATTTTTTATCATATAAGAAATACTTCCATATATAAATCCAATCTCCGTGATATAAGCCTCATTTTTATGCTTTCCTAAATCCTTATAAAGAGCCATAGAAATTTCTTTTTCATGTTTTTTGAGCCCTTTCTTTAAGGCCTTTAACTGTCTTATACGGAAATTTATATCTTTTGTGGCATTAGTATTAAAATAATTATGCTGATACTCCAGAATTTTTTCTACATCATTTGAATTTAACTCCATGTAATTCATTTCATATCCCCTTTCAAAGGTTTTATTGAATAACTGCTACAACTATTAATATAACTAAGAATAGTAAATTTATAGCTGTAAAAATGACTAAATAACGTTTTTTATCTGAATTTTTTCTTTGGGAATAAATTTTAAAGGATATTAAACTGGCAAGAGAAGCTATTAAGGTTCCCAAGCCACCTATGTTCGTTCCTAAAATTAAAGCTTTATTATTTTCAGTAAAAGAGGAAAGCATTACAGCTGCAGGAACATTACTTATAATCTGTGACAAAGCAATAGCAGAGAATAATTCATTTCCCTGTATTATATGTGAAATTCCTTTGCTTATCATTCCAATTTGTCCTACATTGCCAACAAATATAAAGAAAGATACAAAGGTTATAAGCAGAAAATAATCTACTTCTTTTAGTAGTCCTCTATCCAATATTAAAATTCCCACAAACACTATTGCAAGCATTATCCTATAGTCAAGGAGTCCGACCACAGTAAAAATGCAAATTAAAAATAGAATTATATATGAAACAAACTTTGTTTTGCTTTCTATATTAGCCTCCACATCAAAAACTATATTTAATTTTTGACCCCTTACCAGTAACGTCATTATAACAATTAATATAAAACTTAGAAGGGTTATCGGAAAAGTTATCTTTAAAAATTCTATTGCCGTCAAATCAAAATATGAAAACAAATATAAATTTTGCGGATTTCCTACAGGAGTCAGCATGCTGCCTAAATTGGCGGCTATTGTTTCCATTACTACAATAAATATAATTCTTTTCTCACTTAAAAAATCTAAAACAGCCAGCGTAAAGGGGACCATCGTAAGCAATGCAACATCATTTGTTACAAGCATGGCTATAAAAAAACATAAGATTACAAGGATTGATGAAATGATTCTAACACTGCTTCCCTTTTTTAGAAGTTTTTGAGATAATACTTCAAAAGTTCCTATTCTTCGAAGTCCTGCAACTACAGTCATAAGAGCGAATAGTAATGCAATTACTTGGAGATCTATGTATTCTTTATATTCTAACGACGGGGGTACGAAAAGAGCTGACAGCATAGCCGCCAGCCCTGATATAACAAACACTGTTTCTGTTTTTAATAAGTTAATCATTTTTTCTTTCATTGCTTACTTGTCCTTCAAAAACTCCTGAACATATTCTACATCTGAAGGAGTATCAATATAATTTGTACCTCTCTTTTGTCTCGTTTCTCGGCCCTTACCAGTTACAAGTACTACAGTATCTCTGTCTGCATCAGCAATAGCCTGTCTGATTGCTTCTTTTCTATCTGTAATAATTGAGCATACACAATCATGCTTTTCAACATGTTTAGCAATTTCTTCACAGATTTTCATAAGAGGTTCTTCACCAGCATCTTCCTCAGTAATAAAAACATGATTTGAATACTTACCCGCTAAATCTCCAAGTTCTCGCCTTCTTGCAAGAGCCTTCTTCCCAGGGCACCCAAAAACTATGGAAATTTTCTTATTTGGAAATTCTCTTTTCATAGAGGCAAATAAAGATTCAAAACTCATTTTATTATGAGCATAATCTACTATTACGTATAAATCCTTACTAAGATTAGTATAAACTTCCATTCTTCCACTAACCTGAGCCTTTTTCAAGCCAGCATGTATATTTTTTAGAGGAATATTTAATGTATACGAAATAGCAATTGCTGCTAGCGCATTAGACACATTAAATAAACCCGGCATATTAATTTTAAATTCCTCATCAAAACTATCTGAGCGAACATTAAATGTTATATTATTTCCACTGGTAGAAATATTGTATCCATAGATACCAGCCTTTTCATTGAGCCCAAAGGTTACAACTTTCTTACACTTATTAGCCGCATCAAGAACTCTTTCTACATGATCACTGTCTAGATTTACACAAGCAGTTTCACACTGATCAAATAATTTCAACTTAGACTGAAAATAATCTTCAAAATCAGAATGCTCCGCATCACTTATATGATCTTCACCTATATTTAAGAAACATCCCACAGCATATTTAACGCCTAAAGTCCTATGATATTTTAATGCCTGACTTGAAACTTCCATTGTTAAATAATCTATTTCTGATCTTACTGCATTATTAAAATGTCTATGCAGATCTAACGTCTCCGGAGTTGTTAAATGAGATTCTTCATTTAATATTCCATCATAGTTTTCAATCCCTGAAAGAACCGCACTTTTAGGCTTCTTGATTTCCTTTAGGTAATCATCTAAAATAGCCTTCATAAAGTAAGTGGTCGTAGATTTTCCCTTTGTTCCTGTAATACCAATAATATCCAGTTCCTTCCAGACCTGATTATAATACATATCTGAAATATAAGCCATTGCCTTCCTCATATCATTCACAATAATATAAGGTACATTTCGTTCAGTTTTTATCTCTGATATGTCATACTTTTGTTCGCCTATATATGCAAGAGCACCTTCTTTTATAGCACTCTTCAAATACTCTAGCGAGAAATGTGTCCCTTTACAAATAAACAATGTTCCAAACTTCACATCCATGGAATTGTAAGATATATATCTTACAAGCTCTTCTAGTACTGATTCTTCTGCATTAGTTTCCACTAATATGTTCTTTTCTTTTAATAATTCTATATATTCTCTTAAATTCTGTACCCTATTTGACACTTACTCGCCTCAGCTTTCCATTTTTTAAATTTATTTTAATTTTTTATCACACAATACTATAGCCCTCTCTGCCAAGACCTCCATTGCATCCACATAAAAATCAGACAGCTTTTTCATTTCTTTAAAGCAGGAAAGTTCTGTACATGCCATAAGCACACATTTGCAACCTTCCTCTTTCATTTCTTTCTCGATTTCATAAAAATCCTTCATATCAATTGGATTTCCATCTTTTATACCATCATAAATTATTTTCATGACTCTTGCCTGATTTTCTTCAGATGGTACCACTGCAGTTATACCTAGAGCTTTACATTCATTTTGATATAGCTTCGTTTTAATCGTTCCATCCGTAGCTAAAATTCCAAGTTTGAAATTCTCACCATACCTGCAATATACTGACATGGCAGCTTCCTTTATCATATTGACAATAGGAATGTTTAGATTTTTCTGCAGCCTGTCCACTAAAAGGTGAGACGTATTACAAGGTATCGCTATGTAGTCTGCTCCACCTACTTCTAAAAACTTCGCATCATGTAAAAGTTTATGATACAGTTCTTCTACATCTCCACTTTTAATTGCTGTTGTTCGGTCCGGTATGCTTGCATGATTTAAAATAATCATGTTCAGGTGGTCCTGATCGCAATGGGCTTCCGTTTTATCTATGACCATTTTATAAAAAAGCTGTGTGGCAAGAGGCCCCATTCCGCCTATTACACCTAAAACTTTTTGTCCTTTTTCCCTCATTAATAAATTCTCCTAAAGTTTCTGCCTACCTATTTTCCAAGATATTTTTTAAACTTAACGTAATGTCCCATCTGTGATTTGATTAATTTAAATTTTCTTCCTAAATTATTATCTGGTGCATAGAATAGAGGATTTACCCATTTTCCTGCTGCAAATAACTCTCTCATTTCTTTCTTATATTCTTCTGGTTTAATATAAGTAAACGCTACTTTTTTAGGAATAACCAACCATAAATTCTTGTTTCTAACAAAGTTTTCTTTAAGTGGTTTGTCCTCAATATAATCTTCTACTAAGCACTTTGCCACATTTGCACCAGCGCCTGTAACGTAGAAATTACTTCTGCCTTGTCTTGTGTTTATTTCAAATACTTTATATTTCCCATCTCTAGTATCATATTTAATATCGAAATTTGAGAATCCAATGTAATTCATGCTTTCTAAAAGCTGCTTAAACTGTGCTTCTACAATCTCGTTATGTTCTGTTATAATGACTGCATGGTTACCTATTCCATGCGGTGTATGCTCCTCTAAAAGAACATGTCCTAAACACATCATCTTCACTTTACCATTCTTATCTGAATAATTAGTAAGAACCCGCATAAAAGTATCATCTCCAGGAATAAAGTCCTGAATAATAATAGAATCCTCATAACCTGCATCATAGATGTCATCTAAAATAGCATCTAATTCATGTCTTGAATCAGCCTTATATACCTTTTTCTGCGTAGCAAAAGGATGTCTCCAATATTCAATTCCATTGGAAGGCTTTATAATAAACGGTGCTTTGAAAGGCAGCTCAAAGTTATGACCTAATTCTTTTTTGTGAACAAATGTATTCGGATAATCTACACCAATTTTTTCACACATTTCATAGAACTTTTCTTTATGGATTAAATTATTCATCATATCAATATGAATATATGGTGCTATAACATTCTCAGGAAGCTTGTCCTTATTTGCACTAATCAATTGTACATAGCTGTCACCACAACCGATTAAAAGAATCTGCTTATCTTTATGTTCTTTTGCAAATCCAAGAACAAGTTCCAGGAAAGTATCCTGTTCATCTGCTTTTGGATTTGCATTGTAATTCATTATTTTACTTTTGAAGCATGGCCCCGTTGGGTATTTACCGTATACAAATGGTTTTATACCGTATTCCTCATGAAAAGCTCTTGCTACACTATATACATTAATATCCCCTGCAAAAAGCAATGGAATAAATTTGTTACTCATCTTTTGTTCTCCTTAATTGCTCGTGTATATCAAAAAATATGTTACCCTTAATTATACATCTTATTACCCTATTTTAGCAATAATTTCATTCCTTAATTCATCTATTTTTTTAAAATCCATGTTTGGAATATAAAAACTTTCAAGATAATCATGCTCTTGCTTCGCCAGTTTTAAGCACTCAATTCCATCACAAATCAGTTTATCCATACTATCGCAATTATTTTTAATTAGCTTCTCTAATTTTTCTAACTTTCTTCTTTCAATCATCTCATTCATATCTATATGAACAATTTCCGCATTATTCTTTCCTTCTTCATCTGTAGCAATTTCCCAAGGTTCAAGGTCGTGATATTTGTTCACACTTATAAATGCAACTCCAATTTCAGGTACTAACAGATGCTCAATTTTGCTTTCAGGACGCATAGGACAGTAATACAGTTCTACATCAAACCCTCTATATATAACACTTTCTGAAAATACATTAAGCAGGCTGGTTGCACAAAGACCTACAGGACTGCTTATTATATATATCTTTTTATATCCATTAATAAGACTTTTTATGTAATGGTTAATTCCCATCGGTGTAATGGCACTAGCAAAAAACTTCTTAACATTACCTGGATTTAGACAGATTTCTTTATGTGCCAGTTCATTCCCTACAATTGTAGCTGTCATCTTATAGACTTCAGCTCTTTCTATGGCAGTATCATACATGGCTGCAATATTTTCATAAAGCTTTCCTGCTGCTGCGAAATAGTTGTATGCATATTGGAACATACTCTTGATTCTTTCATTAGTTTCTATTACTGCTATCTTGTTTTCTCTAATTCCTCTTTCATTCCAATAGTCACCTAAATGTATAATCTGATCTACTGCCCCTGGATTTACAGGATCCACCACATGAGGACTTGTTGCATCAATGAGTGCTATCCTTCTATTTTTTAAGACTACACCATCTAGAGAATTGTTATCTGAAGAGCAATGCATGAAATCTACATCTTCGCCTCTTTCCAGATAAGTCTCACCTATTTTTCTCATAAATGTAGATTTACCTACTCCTGGACCTCCCTTTATGCAAATAATCCTATTTGCCTCGCGCTGTCCTAATATGTAATTATAATAAGAATAAAAACCTTCAGTTGTGTTATTTCCCGGATAAATATGTCTTTCTACAGCCACAAAAAACCGCCCCTTTCAAATTACTACTCTCGCTATAATATGAAAGAAACGGTTCAAATGTTCCGAATTTGTATTTGCTGTGTTTGTTCAATATTTTAAAACTGCTGCATAAGATTGACCATTTCAATTGCCCCAAGTGCACAATCGTATCCCTTATTGCCAGCCTTTGTACCTGCACGTTCTATAGCTTGTTCTATATTCTCTGTAGTAATAACACCGAACATTACAGGGATACCTGACTCAAGGCCTACATGAGCAACCCCCTTTGACACCTCATTGCAAACATAATCATAATGAGTAGTTGTACCTCTTATAACTGCTCCAAGACAAATAACTGCATCATATTTACCAGACTTGGCCATCTTAGCTGCCATAAAAGGAATCTCAAAAGCTCCCGGAACCCATGCCACTTCAATATTGTCTTCCTCCACATTATGTCTTGTTAATCCATCTACGGCACCTGATAGCAGCTTTGAAACAATAAATTCATTAAATCTTGCTGCCACAATTCCAACCTTAATGTCTTTAGCTACTAAATTTCCTTCAAATACTTTCATTTTTATTTTCTCCTTTTGCTTTTTAATTTACCCTGTCTTTAACTAATAAAATTCTTAGTGGTAACTCAATATATGTCCCATTTTTTCCTGTTTTGTCTTTAAGTAAAAAATGTCATATGGATTAGCCTCAATTTCAATGGGAACTCTTTCAGAAATATTTACACCATATTTTGAAAGCTGCTGCACTTTATCTGGATTATTTGTCATTAGTCTCACATCATTTACTCCTAAATCCTTTAAAATTTGAGCTGCTATAGAATAATCTCTCAAATCTTCTTCAAATCCAAGTGCAAGATTTGCTTCTACCGTGTCCATTCCTTTATCCTGAAGTGCATATGCTTTCAGTTTATTTATAAGTCCGATGCCTCTGCCCTCTTGTCTCATATAAAGCATCACTCCACAGCCTTCTTTTTCTAATTTCTTCATAGCAGCATCATACTGTTCTCCACAATCACATTTAACAGAGCCTAACGCATCTCCTGTTAAACATTCGGAGTGAACTCTGCAAAGCACTGGTTCTCCATCTTCTATATTGCCCTTAACAAGAGCCACATGATGCTCCCCATTAATTTTATTTTCATATCCATAAGCTATAAACTCGCCATATTTCGTAGGCAATTCAGTGGCCACAACTCTTTCAACAGTTTTCTCTGTGCATTTTCTGTATTCTTTAAGCGCTTCTATGGTTACGAATACAAGTCCATGCTCCTGGGCAAACTCTTTTAATTCAGTAGTTCGCATCATTGTTCCATCTTCTCTCATAATTTCGCAGCATAAGCCACATTCTTTTAGTCCTGCCAGTCTTATCAAATCAATAGTTGCTTCTGTATGCCCCTGTCTTTCAAGAACACCATAGGGCTTAGCTAATAAAGGAAACATATGTCCAGGTCTTCTGAAATCTTCTGGAGATGCGTTTTCCTCCACTGCTTTCATAGCCGTAATTGATCTTTCAACCGCTGATATTCCTGTAGTAGTGTCAATATGATCTATTGATACTGTAAAAGCAGTTTCATGATTATCGGTATTCTTTGAAACCATTTGGTGTAAACCTAATTTACTAACCATATCTTTGCTCATAGGCATGCAGATTAATCCTTTTGCATGAACTGCCATAAAATTAACATTCTCAGTAGTCGCAAATTCAGCTGCACAAATTAAATCTCCCTCATTTTCTCTGTCTTCAGCATCTGTTACAACGATCATTTTCCCTTGTCTAAGGGCTTCTAATGCTTCCTCAATTGTATTATATTTAAACATTTTCTATCCTCCATTTATTAAAAATAAGTATTAAAATCCGTTTTTTTCAAGAAACTCCATATTTATTCGGCTTTCATTTTTCTGGTTTGGATTCTTTGTGACTAAGAATTTTTCAATATATTTTCCAATTATATCGTTTTCAAGATTTACTACATCTCCAATTTTCTTGCTCAGTAATGTAGTTTCTTTTCCTGTGTGTGGTATGAGTGAGACTTGAAAATCATCATTACTTACTGTTGCTACTGTCAGGCTTACACCGTCTATTGCTATGGAACCTTTTTCAACAATATATTTCATAATTTCAGGTGTGGTGGAAATCTTTATCCAGGTAGCTATTTCATCTGGTGTTAAACTTACAATTGTTCCCGTTCCATCTATATGTCCAGAAACTATGTGACCTCCAAACCTGCCCTCTGCAGCCATGGCCCTCTCTAAATTAACTATGCTTCCCGATTTTAAATTTCCCAGAGAGCTTCGCGAAAGGGTCTCTCCCATTACATCCGCTTCAAATGTATTATGACTAAAACTACAGACTGTAAGGCAGACCCCATTGACTGCTACACTATCTCCAAGATGTATTTGATTAAAAATTTTATCTCCTTCAACAATAAGTCTGGATGAATTTCTTCCCTTTAAAATTGACTTAATCATTCCCTTTTCTTCGACTATCCCTGTAAACATTTATTCACCCCTTTAAAAACTTCATGCTCAATCAATATATCTTCTCCTAAAGTAGTAATTTTTCTATTTTTCAGCATAATTGCAGTTTCTGGGTTTTCCACACCAATACCTTCCACTGCAGTTATAGCATCTTTTCCTCCAAAAATTTTAGGTGCTACATATGCAAATATATAGTCCACAATACCCTTACTTAATGCTTCATAATTTAATGTTCCTCCACCTTCAAGAAGTATACTGTCTATTCCTTTTTTCCCAAGCATTTGTATAAGAATATTTAGATCAATATGATCTCCGCTTCTAGGGATTTGCAATACAATACAGCCAGCCTCAGTAAGTTTTTTAATTTTTTCATTATCTAATGTTGCTGTAGCTATATATGTTTCTATATCCTTTGCAGTATTCACTATCTGGCATTCCAAAGGAATTCTTAAGTTCGTATCACAAATTATTCTTTTAGGATTCTTAGTATTGGGAAGTCTGCAATCCAGTCTAGGATTATCTTTTAGCACTGTTCCTATACCAACCATAATAGCCGTATATTTATGCCGTAACTTATGCACATGCTCTCTGGCCGTTTCTCCCGTAATCCATTTTGACTTTCCTGTATAGGCTGCAATTTTGCCATCCATTGTCATAGCATACTTCATAGCCACAAATGGCTTTTTTTCTCCTATGTAATGAAAGAAAATTTTATTTATTTCATTGCATTCTTTTTCCAAAACTCCTGTGTTAACCTGAATTCCTGCCTGCTTTAAAATTTCTATACCTTTTCCTGCCACAAGAATGTTTGGATCTTTAGAACCCACTACTACTCTTGATATTTTATTGTCAATAATAGCTTCCGTGCATGGTGGTGTTTTTCCATAATGACAGCATGGTTCTAAAGTCACATATATAGTTGCTCCCTCAGGTGATTCACGGCAATTTGCAATTGCATTTCTTTCTGCATGCAGCTGTCCATATTTTTCATGAAAACCTTGTCCAATTATATTTCCATCTTTCACAACTATTGCCCCCACCATAGGATTTGGATTTGTCCAGCCTTCTGCTTTTCTAGCCAGCTCTAAAGCCACCTGCATATATTTTTCATCTGTCAATAAACTCATCTCCCTGATTTATTATTGTTATATACTATCAAAAAAAAATACCTTGGATAAAACTCCAAGGCATTTTTATTATGCTCATATATTATATATATACGCATAATTTATTTGCAAGTTTAATAAATAACTTTATATTGATGTTATAAATAATAAAAAACTCTGAAATGATAACATTTCAGAGCATAATAATCAAACGCAATATAAAACTTGCACTCATCTTCTTTCATCCAGACTATACTGTCGGCTTCGGAATCACACCGAATCTGCCTTGCGGCTCGTGGGCTTTACCACCGGTAGGGAATCACACCCTGCCCTGAAGACATATTATTTAATTTTCAATTTCATACTAACATAGTAATTTTTTTATGTCAATACTAATTTTCTCTAGGTTCTTCTTCAGTAGTATGTACTTCTCCCTCAGTGTTATACGTTTCTTCGCTAGCCCTAGAAGCTTCTCCATCAAGTACCATTGCATCCGCTTCAATAACTCCTGGCAGTAAATTCCCATTAGCAAGCTCATAGAATGCAACTCCAGCTACACAAATATAAGGCATTAACCAGAAATATGTTACACTTCCAATTAACGATCCAATACTTTGTAATGAAGGCGCTGTAAAAGTAAATATTGCTGATAAAATTCCTGTAGGAATAGCTGCTAAAATTGCCCATCCAATAAAACTCAACTCTATGCAGAAAAACTTCATCTTGTTTCCTATCATTATTCGTTTACTTTCAGCTAAGCACTGCATAATCCCATATTCCGGGTGATCTGCCATAATTAAAAATGCCTGACTATATCTATAGGCAGCTATAATTCCAGGAACAATTAATAATAAGCACCATAAAAATATAAATATGCACATAACTATATAAAGTCCAATCGCCTTAAAGAACTTTTCAAATCCATAGAAAACCTGCGCAACTTCACATTCTTTTCTTCTGAATAAATTTAAGCAGAATATGGAATATCCTACAGTAAATGGCGCTGTAACTAAAAATGTGTACAAGCCAGACAAAAGTGATACACCATCTTCCCCTCCAAAGATCATGTCTAAAATAGTTGCTGGTATCATAAGTGCAATCATATACACTGCAGTTGCTATAACCGCTAATTTCCATTTACCTTGTAGCGACACGCGCGCTAAAGCCCTAATGTTTTTACTAGTTTCTGTTACAATATTTTGATTCATATACTCTTCCCTTCTCCTCTTTTATTTCTATATTAGTTGTATACATTATACCCTCGATTTTCCATTATACAATTTACTTCTGACTTTTTCAAGACTTTTCCATATTAAAATCTGTAGTGTTATGTTTTGGGACACAAAAATAGCCAGAAATCAAGTTTTTCTGGCCATTATAATATCAATTCATACTTTAATATAAATTCGCAAAGATTTCTCTAATTTCTTCATCCGTTAAGAAAACATAGTTATTACCAAGTAATCTCTGCTGATTTTCAACGGTCATCTTTGTAAACTCGTCAATCTGAGGTTCTGACATCCCATATTCTCTTAGCGGCTTCTTTGCAATTAACTGATTTAAGAAATTCTCTAATTCGTCATAAACATTCTTAACATCACATCTCAGTATGTCTGCAAAGATTTGATTTGCCTTGGCAATCTTTCCATCTGGCGCTTTTCTCATATACATTTTAAATACTTCTGTAAAGAATTGATAATTAGCCTCTCCATGTGGCACATGAAATGCTCCGCCAATTGAATAAGATAAAGCATGTACTGCTGCACATCCTGCATTACCAAACGCGATCCCTGCATAATTTGAAGCAAGTAGAAAGTCTTTTAAGTAAGGTTTTCTTGCATCTGCAGTGTTTCCTGCAGCAATAATTTTCTTATATCCTTCCATTATCATCTCTATAGCCTTCAAAGAATACATTTCTGTAAAGTCTGAAGCCTTCGGTGATAAGTATGATTCTATTGCATGAATAAGTGCATCAATAGAACTTGTGGCAAATACTTTATCTGGAAGTCCCTGTAAACTTTCAGGAACTAAAGCGGCAATGTCAGCATAGGTTTCTTCAACAGCAATCCCCTTCTTTGTCTTTAGGGATTTTAATTCCGCTATGGCCACATTCGTTACTTCAGATCCAGTACCACAAGTAGTTGGAACTACAATTAATTGTTTAATCTTTTTAGGAATAACTATTCCTGTAAAAAGATCGATTGATTTTTCAGGAACATCCAGTGCTAAAACCTTGCAGATATCAACAATGGTTCCTCCACCAAATGCAATAATTCTGTCATAGTCATATTTCTTCATTTCATTGGCCATTGCATCAATCATTTCATCGGATGGTTCTCCCATTCCATACTTTTCTTGGTAAATAACATTCGTATCTAAACCAAGCGGTGCAACATATGGGTTATACATCCATTCATTGGTTACTAGAACATCCCTTTTACCAATTTTAAACTCTTCATTAAACTCCTTAAAAGTATCAAAATAAAATACTTTAGGCACTACTCTTAAAGCCTGCATAAGATTACCTCCTTAGCTAACTCTTCATATGGCATGTCAGTATTCGTTTAGAACTGTGCGTTAAATCTCTTTCCAAACTCTTCTTTTAGTTCTTCTCTAAATTCAGGATGAGCAATGTTTATAAGTGCTCTAGCTCTATCTTGAAGGGTTCTGCCTTTCATTTCTGCAATACCATATTCAGTTACAATATAATCCACATCGTGTCTATTTGTTGTAACAGCTGCGCCATGATCAATAAACGGAACGATTTTAGAAATCATGGTTCCATCCTTCTTCTTAACAATTGATGGCATAGCAATTATAGCTTTTCCCTTTCCGTCAAGAGACATGGCTGCCCCTCTCACGAAATCCACCTGGCCACCTACACCAGAGAACTGCTTTGTTCCAATGCTGTCAGATACCACCTGTCCCATAAAGTCTACCTGTAAACAAGCATTAATGCAAACCATTTTTGAACATTGGGATACTACAACAGGATTATTTACATAATCAACAGGTCTCATTTCAAGAATAGGATTTTTAGCTGCAAAATCATAAAGCTTCTTTGTTCCCATTAAGAAAGTTACTATCATCTTTCCCTTATCAATAGATTTTTCTGTGCAATCAATAACCCCTGCTTCATAAAGATCTACAACACCATCAGAAATCATTTCCGAATGTATACCTAGATGTTTTTTATCTTTAAGTTGTGACAATACAGCATCAGGAATAGCCCCTATACCAAGTTGTAATGTCGAACCGTCTTCAATAAGCGAAGCGCAATATTTACCAATTTGAGTTTCAACATCACAAATATTTGGCAGTACCATCTCAGGTAAAGGATGTGAGGTTTCAACAAAAGCATCAATTTCACTAATATGAACGAAAGTTTCCCCATAAACAACTGGAACCTGATCATTGACTTCAGCCAATACTATTTTAGCAGATTTTATAGCCTGCATCGTATAGTCGCAAGATACGCCTACAGAGCAAAATCCATTACGGTCAGGTGCTGATACCGTCACCATAGCTACATCAATTGGGAATATACCTTTTCTTATGTAGTTAGGAACTTCATGGAAATACACAGGTACAAATTGTCCATGACCTTCTGCTATAGAACCTCTGGTACTTGCACTAGAAAACCATCCTTCAAATTTAAAATGCCCCTTATATTCAGGTTTTGTATATTGACCTTTGCCAAGCGTAACCATATGCGATATTGTTACATCCTCATAGTTTTCTGCATTTGCTACCATTGCGTCTACCAATGTTGTTGGTTCTGCTACGCAATGGGCAAATACTACCCTATCTCCGTTTTTAATTCTCTGCACTGCTTCATCAGCAGTACATTTTCTGCTTTCATAAATTTCTTTCCAGTTCATCTTTGGGATACCTCCATCTCTTTCATCTTTTTAAAACTCTAATTCTTTAATTACATTTGCCACTTTTTCAATATGTGCTTCTTCCCACATTTTTATAACGCCTTCTTTTGTTTTAAATTGTTCATAAGAAGCACAGCAATTTGTGCAGCCCCCGATTACAAGTAATAAATCATACAAAACATTTTCTTCTGCTATAACAAAATCAACTTCACCTTTAAACTTTTCCTCTAGAGTTGCCAGTGCCCTACCTCTGTCATATCTTGGATTGCAACCCCCGCAAAATCGAATGCCACATTTCAAATTTTCTACCTCCATGAATAATTATGTATTATTTTTTAAAATAAGCCGCTCATTAAAAAAACTGGGCGGCTTACTAAAAAACTAGCTATTTGTTGCAAACTTAAGTCTGCTTATTTAATTCCTGCAATTGCTTTAGCAAGTTCTTTCTTGCCATTAATGTTGCCCTGACGGGAAATCATGATTCTCTGAGCCTGTGGTGATCCTGC
>CAURED010000005.1:0-191356 GCA_963524205.1 uncultured Aminipila sp. | reverse complement strand
AATTTCAAAGTGGGACTTTTGACTTTCAAACGGGAATCTCACCTTTCAATTCACCATACATAAAATTCAACAGTGAAGCTTTTGTAATTTATTTTATTCAAAATGCAAAATATATTTGACATTTAGTTTTATATATCATATAATTCACATACAGGAGGGGATGTTATGAAAAACAAAAAGATGAAAATTGCTAGAATTGAATGTGATTTATCACAAGAGCAATTAGCAGAAAAGGTAGGCGTAACCAGACAGACCATAGGCATGATAGAAGCTGGCAATTATAACCCTACATTAAACTTATGTGTGGCGATTTGCAAAGCATTAAATAAAACACTTGATGAATTATTTTGGGAGGTAGAGAACGATGTTCATGAAAACTAATAAAATTATAGATGAGAGACAAGAATTACAAAGTTTAAAAAATGTTAAAATATGCTGGACGGTGGCAATATTTCTGCTGGCTTTTAGCGTAATTGTGCAATCTATTATATTTACTGCAACCCCACAGCACTACTTGCCTGAATTAGGCATTCTGCTTATAAGCTGCCTTTTAAATTTATTTTTAGATGCTAGACAGGGAAATCTCTACACTAAAGAAATGCAAAATACAAAAGCCAATCTTATTCTTTATGTTATGTCTTCTTTAACGGTAAGTTTAATAATGGGAATTGGAAACTATATAAAATATGATTTCCCCCCTATATTCATTTTAGCTGTTGTTATTCCTATGTTTTTATTTACACTGGCACTTATACTTTTATTGGACTATTTCTACAGAAATGCTGCACAGCGTAGAATTAATAAATTAAATAAAGAAATTGAAAATGATGAAGATTTATAATCTAGTTTAAAAAGCAAATGGACTGTTCTGTGACAGTCCATTTTTTCTTACTTATTGAATTTAAATCGTTATCATGAATGTTCATTAGGCTCTTCAATGCCTAAAATATCTTTTGTTGCTTTAATGAAAGTCTCCATTTGCTCTGGCGTACCAATAGTAACTCTCACATAATCCATTATTTCAGGATTATTATAATGTCTTACCAATATATTTTTATCCCGCAAAGCATTAAAATACTCTTGACCTTTTAAGACATTATTTCTGATAAATACAAAATTTGCCTTAGACTCCAACACAATGAACCCTAGCGCTTCCATTCCTTTGCTAAACCTTTCTCTTGTTTTTTTTATTTCATTAACACATTTTTTCAAATAATCCTTATCCTTCATCGTTGCAGTCCCTGCAATAATGGACAGTCTATTTATATTGTGAGAATGAAACGAAAATTTGATTCTATTTAAGTCCGCTATTATTTCAGCATTTGCAATAGCAAATCCAACTCTTGCACCTGCTAGATTTCTTGATTTTGAAAAAGTCTGTATAATCAATAAGTTATCAAACTTTTCCACTAATGGAACACAACTTTCTGCACCAAAATCTACATAAGCCTCATCAATAATTACTAAATTGTTTCTATTTGTTCTGACAATCTCCTCAACTTCAATGGCAGTCAGTGCAATACCTGTTGGTGTATTCGGATTAGCTATGACAATCGTCCCATCTAAATTAAAATAATCTTCTGGATTTATGCTTAAATCTTCTGCTAGCGGTATTTCGATTTTATTTACTCCAAAAACATCTGAATAAACAGAATAAAGTTCATAGCTAACTTTAGGAAAATAAAATTTTTTATCCTGGTTTTGGAATGCCATAAATGAAAATGCGAGAATTTCATCCGAGCCGTTACCAACAGCCACTTGGTTTTCATTTACACCAAAATTTTCTGCTATAGCCTTAACCAGCTTGTTAGCCTCTGAATCAGAATACTTTCTTAAATTATCTACCTCAAACTGATCAATAGACCTATAAACAAAAGAACTTGCTGGGTATGGGCTCTCATTAGTATTTAATACTATAGTCTTTTTCTGCTGTATTTGCTCCTCTGGCGTATACGGTTTTAAATTATTATACTTATTACTAAAAAAACGGCTCATTAAGTCTTCTTCCTCCTGTCACTTCATCATTTCTTATTATACCATTTTAATCCTTAAAAATGTCCAATAATTTACATGATTAAATTTTGTTTATTTTATCGTACAATTATACTTTTTACTGTATAATTAAATTAAACTTGTTTAATCAACTTAAGGGGGAGCTTAATATGTATATAAAGACTATTTCATTTATTAAAAATTATAAATATTTTTTACTTTATGCGGGCCTGACTCCTGTCTTATGTACCGCTTTAATATTTCTTGTCCGTAAATCACCTTATTTAGGTCAATTATATTCAGCTTATATATTTCCCCTACTTCCAAATACTTTTGGACGTTTTTTTTCAATTTTCCCATTTTCATTTTTGGAAATCTGTATATATTTATTAACCGTGTGTGCAATATTAATTTTATCAATTACTCTACACAGTCTTTTTGCTAAGAGCAGCCGGTATAAGTTATTATTACATATACCCAGAATCATGGTCCTTACACTATGCTTTGGTAGTACTCTTTTTTTAATGATTACTTTATCATGTAGTATGAACTATTCTCGGGATGGTATCTCTAAGGATATGGGCATGATTGTAACCCCCTCTTCCCATGAGGATTTAGTTAATCTTTGCTTATTGCTTATAGACGATATATCTTATACTGTAAGCCTTGATGGATTTTCAGATGAAATGGATACTGCAGCATTACAGAATCAGACAAAACAAGCTATGATTAGCTTAGGCAAAGAATATCCTTCTCTTAAAGGGTATTATCCTACCCCTAAACCTGTTATTATGTCATCGTGGATGTCAGATATAAACTTAACTGGGCTATTTTCACCTTATACAATTGAAGCAAACTACAATGATGATGTTGTAAATTACGTAAAGCCTTATACAATCTGTCATGAACTTGCTCATCTGCGAGGATATATTCGTGAAGATGATGCTGGATTTATTGCTTACTTAGCTTGTTCAAATTCTGAATCAACCGAGTTGCGTTACAGTGGTGCCATGAATGCTCTGAATTTTGCTTTAAACGCACTATGTAAGGACAGTACTGAAGAAGAATACAAAAGCATATTAGCGCAGGTACCAAAAGAAGCTTTGTCCGATTTAATTAAAAATCAAATTTATTGGCAAAATCATCAAGGAGCAGTTTCCCGTATCTCAACAGCGGCCAATGACTCTTACTTAAAAGCCAACGCTCAGGCAGGTGGTGTAAAAAGTTATGGACGAATGGTAGATTTACTCCTTGCCTATTATGGCCTGAATGACCATCTGGTATAACATAAAAAGCCCTGAATCTTTATTAAATAATTCAGGGCTTTTTTTATATCTTGAATTTATAACTCATTACCTAACGCTCTGGCTTTATGTAGTGCAGTAGTTGCTATTACATCCCCAACCTTCTGGACAGCGGGTACCGCAAGACAACCCCTATCGGACCATTGTAGAAAATTAATAATATGCTCATATGTGGATTTAACACCATCAAATACTGACATATCCTCCATTTCTGCACAAGTTAGTAATAAAGATTCTTTTATATTTAAAGGTCTTTGTCCTATGTAAAAAGAATACATTTTATCAATTGCTGCTTTTATCTGAGCTGGATAACTAAACCAGTAAACTGGCGTGGCTAATACCAGCACATCGGCCTTGGCAAGCAAAGGTGCCAGTTCGTTAAAATCATCATCAAAACTGCAGGCTTTTCCTGTGCTAAAACATGTTTCACAAGCGCGGCATCCACCAATGTTCTTCTCAGCCGCTTTCCACTTTGTTACAATATGCCCAGCAGACTTCGCCCCTTCAATAAATGCATCTGCAAGCAAATCACTATTTCCTCCTGCTCTTGGGCTTCCCGTTATGACAAGTACATTCTTTTTCATTCTTCCTCCATCCTTCCGTTATCATCATTCTATTGATATATCATATCACTCCTATTAATGTGTTTCAAGTAACCCCTTGAAAGTAGTAAATAAATATGCTAATATATAAAAGCTAACATAATATGTCTCCGTAGGTAAATGGATATACCAAAGCTCTCCTAAAGCTTAATTGTGGGTTCGATTCCCACCGGGGATACCAATAAACGGCTATCTCAGGGCGATTCATAATCATACCGAGATAGCTTTTTTATAATTTAATATCCTTTGGGGGATTAGCGCAGCTGGGAGCGCGTTTGACTGGCAGTCAAAAGGTCAGGGGTTCGAACCCCCTATTCTCCACCAAATATAAAACGCAAGATTAAACCCTTGCGTTTTTATCTGTCACTAGTTGTTAAAGAATCAGCTAAACAAAATCCCCATTCATCCCACTTCCAAACCGTAGTTTGTACAGGCCCATCACGATCAAGAGCATACTTCTCTTTGGCTATTTTTTTATATTGCCCTTCTTTTACTACTAGTTCCGCTTTTCCGTCAGCATCCACATCTTGAATAGTAAAAGAAAGAATGGGATTATCCAGATTAGATGAGCACCAAGCGCGCTTCAATGTTTCTCCTTCCAGCTTATACACAAACAAATGATTTTTATAATCCTTATTTTGTCCTTTATGCCAAAAGGGCTGAACATCACCAAAACTGCCTTTTTTCCATAGACTGATAACTAGGTTAACCTTTCCGTCATTATCTACATCTCCCAGGGCAAAACTATCAATCTGGTAACCTTCAGGGGATGTCCATAGAAGCTTACTGCCCTCCTTGATGGTAAGAACAGAATTGGTCAACTCATATTCCTCTGTTATGCCATTTTCATTTATATCGCCTTTCATTCTAAACTGAGTCCCATAGTCCAGCGGTACAGCATAAAATATAGCTGCCACCAAGAGCAGGAACAGCGTCAACGCCACGGCTGCCCCTGGTCTGCATCTTGTTTTTACCACTGTGAGGACCCTTTAGGTGCCGTATAGATTTTTGTCCATGCCGGAGGAGCCGGAATTTTTTCATTCTTTAACATGTCCTGCCACTTTTCATCTGTAAGACGATCCGTTGATGGCCATGAGAACTCATAATAGGAATAAACTGCACCCTTAGCAATACGAAGGGACCCTTCAACTGGTACAACTGCATAAATATCATTGATATTTCCAGTTCCTTCTTCCAAAACCTGCCCACTTGGGTCTGTTGCTACATCCGTAACCAATGCTGCCGGATTGTTTGAAACAGCCGATGGAGTATCTACTCCCTCATCTTTCAGGGCTTCAAGCCAAAAATGTTCCAGCTGCCCCCCAAAGCTGCGAATCAGTTCATATTCCTTATCACTCAGAGGTTTTTCTGCCAGCTCTTTTACTGAAATAGTTTTCAGCTGGACAGCCAATTCTTCTAACTCTTTTAATGAAGCACTGGTAGTTTTATTCAGTAACTTTCTACTCTCTAGTCCGTCAATGGTCATTCTGGTGAGAGCTGCCAGCCTTCCGTACACCTCTGGATTTGGCTCTACATAACCTCTATCATCCTGCTCTTCTTCACCACCGCCCATTTCTGCATAAAAGCAGGATAACCTTCACCCTTTGGCTCTGTGAGAGGTGAAAGCATATACAGCCATGCACCATAAAGAGTTTGGGTCTGATCCTTTACATCTGTAGAAGTCATATGCTCCTGAATTTTTTTCATATTTTCAGGATAATTTTTATAAGATGTTTCTCCCATATCCTTTAGTAAATCGTAAGCTTCCTGTGAACCCATGGCTGCTGGAATATCCAAGCCTTTTGGAAGCATGCGGAGCTGCCCCTTACTGTTTTTATCTACCTCACGGTACACTAAATGTTGAAATACAGAAGCATCTAAAGTAAAACGCTGGCCCATAAACCGAAAGCCTTTGATTACTTTTTCTCTATCAGGCTGTATGTTTTTATCAAAGATAGGCATAGAGTTTATGTCAGGCGGATTAAGCTTTTTAATTCCAGCAAGCATACTTTCCCAGTTCTTTGTGTTTTTAGTTAATACATCCAAAGAAGGGATGTCACCATAAACCTTTTTTAATAGCGGATAATACTGATTAATGCCTAAGTCGTCACTTTTTCCTACAAAGAAATTTGTAGGCCCGTAAATATTATCCCAATGTTTATAATCTTTCTGATCGAAAAGCAGCGTGATCAGTACCGCAGATTTCGTTTCATCCACACTGGAAGCACGGAAATTCATTCGCCCATACCACATCATCGTCTGGAAATATGTTTTTAGCTCATCAGACTTCGTATAATGTCCCCGTGGTATATACTGAGTGTAATCTTCTTTAAAAGTTTCAGTTAACGCTGCATCCGAATTGCCAATGTTTATGACCGGTGATGGCGTAAAAGTTTCCTGATAATCACCAATCAGCTGTAATTCCTCTTTTACCTCCTTATTGACATAAGAAGGAATATCAGACTTGGGGTCAAGGAGTTTACCCGCCACAGCGAAAAAAGCCACGTTTCGTTTTGCTGCATTTTCCCATTCTGTTTTCTTCAATGATTCATATTGTTTCTGACTTTTTGCCAGCATTGACTTTGTGAGAGAATCCAGTTCACTACGCAAACTATCCTTTTCCATCGTCCTTAATAAATAACTAAAATATAAATGATAATTATGTAGCATAGCATCCGTTGTCACAAAGTTAGGCATATTATCATAGCGATTCATCTCATAACTAATGAAAAACTCCTGCATTGGATATGGAATCACCACAAATCCATTTTTAGCCAGGAGTTTGTTAGCTTCTGCTGAAAATGCAAAACGATCCTTAT
The DNA here is from genome assembly GCA_963524205.1 of uncultured Aminipila sp. GTDB lineage: Bacteria > Bacillota > Clostridia > Peptostreptococcales > Anaerovoracaceae > Aminipila. Next base: position 184,639 of record CAURED010000005.1, on the reverse strand, counting down.
TTGTAACATTATTCAAGTCCCCTGATATCTGATATGCCTTTACGGAAGGATTCACAGTTACCGGTATCTCCTTATAAGACGCAAAAGCTGTTGATGGAGTCAAAATCTCATTGTTTTGATCCTCCTTACTCTTTGAAGATGATTGACAGCCACTAAAGCTTGTGGCCAATAAGATAACCATCAAAATGCTACTGACAATCCTGATTTTTCTTTTGCTCATACTTCCCAAAAACCTCCTTTTTTACGACTTCTTTATGTTCCCACATTTACCATATTTTGATTAGACGGAAAAGTCAATACTTTGTTCCTAATAATGACGAAAAAACACACAAGGTGAATTTCCCTTGTGTTTTTTCAAGTGTCATTTACTGGTATAAAATGACCCTAATCTGCACGCCCCTGGTATCATAGCAGTAAGCCAGAGTCGTCTTTGCTGCTTTGTTTTTTGAATTGTATCTATTTGCCCAAAATAATAAAACTGACCTTCTGATGATTTCTCATCTTTAAAGGTCAGCTTTAATTTAACGTTTCGTATTAGGTCCAAGTCCTTCTTTTTTGGAATTATGCCCTAGATTCTGGTGCTCAATACTTCCAGGCGGAACATTCCCTTTTTTAACTAATTCCTCCGCATATTTTTCATTACCAAACCAAAGGTCTTGTCCTTCTGGTTTAAAATTTCTAGAGTTTTCCATATTAGATGTCTCCCATAAATTATCTAGTTCTTTCAAAGAATTCACCTTCCTTTCAAGGTTATTCTTTCCTTAATACTCAAAATTATATATGCAATTATAATGAACACCAATATGCCTGTGTCATTTTTAGTTTCCTTTGCGCAATGCTTGCCACAAAATCTTCAACTACAGAAATATCCAACGGCATCCTGCTGGTTTCACTCTATTGAAGTTCTATAATTTGCAAAAAAATATGGTAGCTTTTGCAAAAAAAGCTACCACAAATCTTCTTATTTCCTTATCTTCTAGCTTGTGTTATTTTCTTAGGATAATATCATCTCTTCCTGGTCCGTTTGAAACCATTGTGATAGGTACTCCGATTTCTTTCTCAATTTCAATGACATAGTTCTGGCATTCTTTAGGAAGCTTATCGAAATCTTTTATGCCTCTAATGTCGCACTTCCAACCAGGTAGCGTCTTTAATACTGGCTTTGCCTTGTAAAGCTGTGTTGTATTAGGGAAATCTGTTGTAATCTCCCCATCAATTTCGTATCCTACACACATAGGGATTTCATCTAAATATCCCAGTGGGTCCAATACAGTAAGTGCAACTTCTGTAGCCCCCTGAATGCGGCATCCGTACTTTGTAGCCACAGCATCAAACCAGCCTACACGTCTTGGTCTTCCAGTAGTTGCACCATATTCGCCGCCATCGCCGCCACGCTTTCTAAGTTCTTCAGCTTCATCACCGAATAATTCACTTACAAACGCTCCAGCACCAACTGCACTGGAATAAGCTTTAACTACAGTAATAATTTCCTTGATCTCATAAGGTGCAATACCTGCTCCAATAGCTCCAAATGCAGCTAGGGTTGACGAAGATGTAACCATTGGATAGATACCATGGTCAGTATCCTTAAGCGCACCCAGCTGGCCTTCAAGAAGTACTGTCTTTCCTTCTTTGATAGCATTGTAAAGGTAAGCAGAAACATTACATACATAAGGTCTAACCATTTCTCTGTATTCAACCATAGTTTTGTAAAGTTCTTCTTTATCAATCGCCGGTTTATGATATAAATGTTCCAGGATAATGTTCTTCTGTTCGCATACATTGTCAATCTTTTCTCTCAATGTTTTTTCATCAAAAAGTTCATTTACCTGAAACCCTATCTTTGCATATTTATCGGAATAACAAGGTGCAATACCTGACTTTGTCGAGCCAAAAGACTTACCGCCAAGTCTCTCTTCTTCATATTCGTCAAATAAAATATGGTATGGCATTAAAATCTGCGCTCTGTCTGAGACTAAAACTTTAGGCTTTGGAACTCCTTGTTCTACTAAAGAATTAATTTCTTTTACAAGGTATGGAATGTTTAATGCTACTCCATTACCAATAACACTAGTAGTATGATTATAAAATACGCCAGATGGTAATAAATGTAATGCAAATTTTCCATAATCATTTACAATTGTATGTCCTGCATTGCTTCCACCCTGGAATCTGACAATTATATCACATTCCTTAGCAAGCATATCTGTAATCTTACCTTTACCTTCATCGCCCCAATTAGCGCCTACTATTGCTTTTACCATAAAAACACCTTCTTCTTTCTTTCATTATCAAATATATCAATTAAAAAAGCCGATTTAACTGGGAAAAATATATTCACCAGATTAAATCGACCTCTGGCATGTGTCTTAAGTAATTAAATGCCTAAACACTAAACAGTTACTTCCCCTGTAATTCCTAATACATCCTTATTCTTATCAAGAATTGGTTTAATTATTTCTACAATAAATTCAGCCGTCTGCTGCACTGCTCTTCCAACAAAATTTGCAGGATCCATAATGCTTTGAAGCTGTTCTATTGTCATATTAAATGCAGGGTCTGCTGCTATTCGCTCTAGTAAGTCGTTTTCTTTACCTTCAACCTTAACCATCTTTCCGGCCTCCATAGAATGTTCTCTAATTCTTTCATGAAGCTCTTGTCTATCTCCACCGGCCTTTACTGCATCCATTAAGATATTTTCAGTGGCCATAAAAGGTAATTCCTGCATTAACCTAGCATGAATAACCTTCGGATAAACTACTAGTCCGTCGGTAATGTTTAAGTAAAGTTCCAGTATTCCGTCTACAGCTAAAAATGCTTCTGGAATGCTTATTCTTTTGTTTGCGGAATCATCAAGTGTTCTTTCAAACCATTGAGTTGCCGCTGTAATAGCAGGGTTGTTTGCATCTGCAATTACATAGTTTGCTAAGGAAGCAATTCTTTCACTTCTCATGGGATTTCTTTTATATGCCATAGCTGAGGAACCAATCTGACTCTTTTCAAAGGGCTCTTCAATTTCTTTCAGGTGCTGTAATAATCTTATATCATTTGAGAATTTGTGTGCACTTTGTGCAATCCCACTCAGTACATTTACCACTCGGCTATCCACCTTACGGCTGTAAGTCTGGCCTGAAACAGGATAGCATGATTCAAATCCCATCTTTTTTGCAATCCTGCCATCTATCTGCTTTACCTTTTCATGATCTCCATCGAACAATTCAAGGAAACTTGCCTGTGTTCCGGTTGTACCTTTTGAACCAAGAAGCTTCATTGAACCAATCATATGCTCTAAATCTTCTAAATCCAGTAATAAATCCTGCATCCAAAGTGTTGCACGCTTACCAACTGTTGTTGGCTGTGCCGCCTGAAAGTGCGTAAAGCCTAATGTAGGCATGTCCTTATATTCATCTGCGAACTTTGCAAGTTCTGCCAATACATTAATGAGCTTATTTTTTATAATCTTAAGCCCCTCTGTCATAATGATGAGATCTGTGTTATCTCCCACATAGCAAGAAGTAGCACCCAGATGAATAATCCCCTTTGCCTTAGGACACTGCTGCCCATAAGCATAAACATGGGCCATAACATCGTGTCTGACTACGGCTTCTCTTTCTTTTGCTACATCATAATTTATATCAAGTGCATTTGCTTTTAATTCATCAATCTGTTCCTGCGTAATGTCCAGGCCCAACTCTTTTTCAGTTTCTGCAAGCGCAATCCAAAGGCGGCGCCATGTACGGAACTTCATCTCTGGTGAGAATATATACTTCATCTCCTTGCTGGGATAACGTTCTGATAAAGGGCTTGTATAGTTCGTTTTCATATATCATAATCCTTTCTTTACGCCATAGAAATCCAAATTACTTTTTGAACCCATATATTTTATCATTATCCTTTTTTAATTACAAGAACATTCACGTTTCCTTTAAATAAAATTTAAATACGCTCCATGTTAGCGCATTCACAGCCAACACCATGTTTAACTCGATCGTGTTCTTCAGCAGCTTTCGCATCGTTCCAGTGATCCATAGTACCTACTAAATATCCTGTAATTCTTCTAATTCTGTCAAAATTTACATGCTCAAATTCATAACTTAAGTCAACAAATTCTCCATCCACCTTTATATCCAGGCTTTCTAGTTTTCTATTATATTTATTCTGTAAATAATCCACATAAACCTGTGCTTCTTTTTCAGCAACATTACCAGTAATTTTAATTCCCATAATAACTTCCTCCTATATATTTTTAAATTTAATTTTATCATGATATAGTAATAAGTTTACACCCAACAACTATATATTGTATAGTATATTGGCAAAAAAATTAAAAAATTTTTTCGGCTTAAACTGCTAAAATTTCCGTATGAGACCTGCACGCCGTATCACAAATACGGTCAGGGCTCCAATTAAAAAACAAGGATGCCCTTCCATATGATACCCTTGTTTTTATTAGTTAAACCTATTGAAACTATGCCTTATTAAAGTTCACACGTTTTCATGGCCTCAAGTGTCTCAGAAATTAACTGGTCTAAGTCCCAGCCAAGCATATTAGCTCCCTGTTCTATTACATCCCTTGAACAGCCCGCAGCAAACTTCTTATCTTTATATTTCTTTTTTACTGATTTTAATTCCATATCCTGAACACTTTTCGATGGTCTCATAAGTGCTGCTGCCCCAATTAATCCTGTTAATTCATCTACCGCAAACAATACTTTTTCCATTTCATGCTCTGGCTTTATATCACAGCATAAGCCATATCCATGGCTGGCAACTGCATGAATAAAATCTTCTTGAAAGCCCTTCTCCTTTAGTATTTCTTGCGCTTTCACACAGTGCTCTTCTGGATAAATCTCAAAATCTATATCATGAAGCAGTCCTACAACTTCCCAGAATTCAGCATCCTCCCCGTATCCTAACTTCTCTGCAAAGTACTTCATGCAACCTGCAACAGTTAAACCATGCAGTATATGAAACTCTTCCTTATTATATTCTTTCAATAATTCCAATGCGTCTTCTTTACTTACTGTTTTCAACAAACTCGCCTCCCCAATATTTTGTGATTTGCGACAATTTTTTTTAAAATTTTTAGTTATATATATTATCTCTTGTTTTGCTTTTAAATTCAAGTCATAAATGCTAAAATAAAAGACACCCTATTGAATACATGATAAATTATAAATTGGAGAAAATATATGCAGGGACAAGAAACTATATATTCAAGAACAGAAAGACTTTTAGGTACTGAAGCCTTAAACACATTATCTACTTCTAAGGTTGCCGTTTTCGGTATTGGAGGAGTTGGGGGATATGTTGTAGAAGCTCTTGCCAGAAGTGGTATTGGTACCATCGACATTATTGATAAAGATGATGTCAGTGTCAGCAATATCAACAGGCAGCTTATAGCTACTACTAAAACAGTGGGAATGCCTAAGGTTCAGGTTATGAAAGATCGAATCCACGATATTAATCCTGACATCATTGTAAACGCATATCAATGCTTTTACTTGCCTGAAACTTCAGATCAGTTTAATTTTAGCAATTATGATTATATTGTGGATGCAGTAGATACAGTTACTGCTAAAATAGAGTTAGTCATGAACGCTGAATCAGCAGTAGTTCCGATTATCAGTAGTATGGGGGCAGGAAATAAACTTGAACCTGCTATGTTTGAAGTAGCTGATATTTACAAAACCTCTGTATGTCCACTTGCAAAAGTCATGAGAAAAGAGCTTAAACAGAGAGGGATAAAAAAATTAAAGGTAGTTTATTCAAAAGAACAACCTGTAATTGTTTCTAAACCGGAACCAGGTGAAAAATCAATTCCTGGAAGCATTGCTTTTGTACCTTCCGTAGCAGGACTTATTATTGCGGGGGAAGTAATCAAAGACATTGTTAACAATTGTGTAAAATAATATAAATTAATACAAAATTTTATCTATTTATACAAATTTCCTTAAAATTGTTCTTGCCCCCATCAGTAGAAAATGCTATAATCTCTTTTGGTCTGATGAAAGGAGGCTCTTTTTTATGGAAAGAAAAATTATTCAAGTAGAGGAAAAAGTTCCGTTTTCCCTAATGGCGCCACTTAGTTTGCAACACATGTTTGCTATGTTCGGTGCATCAGTTTTAGTTCCCTTCTTATTTGGGATAAACCCGGCAGTCGTTCTTTTAATGAACGGTATCGGTACATTACTATTTATACTTATTACCAAAGGCAAAGCACCGGCTTACTTAGGCTCCAGCTTTGCTTTTATTGCGCCCGTAATTACTTTAATCGATAAGTATGGGCAAGATTTAGGTTATTCATATGCCCTGGGTGGCTTCGTGGCAGTAGGTTTGTTTGGTATTTTGCTTTCACTTATCATATATAAGTTTGGAGCCAATTGGATTAATATAGTTCTGCCGCCTGCAGCCATGGGGCCTGTAGTTGCACTTATCGGGCTTGAACTTGCAGGAACAGCTGCAAATACAGCCGGTCTCTTTAAAAATATTTCATATAATCTGATAGAAGGTACAAATACTTTCGCGCAGGTTGTGACACCTATTGATTCGAGAAATGTTATTGTATTTGCCGTCACTCTGGGTACTGCAATTTTCGGCAATGTACTTTTTAAGAAATTCTTTGCTGTTATTCCAATTCTTATTTCCATTGTAGCAGGTTATATTTCTGCTATTTGTGTAGGAATTGTAAGTTTTGACAAAGTAATGGCTGCACCACTTTTATCCATACCAAATTTTTCAACTCCAAAGTTCAGTGCAGAAGCAATACTTATGATTCTTCCCGTTTTATTGGTTATAACATCAGAACATATAGGACATCAGATTGTAACAAGCGAGATCGTTGGAAAAGATTTGATTAAAGACCCTGGACTTCACAGAAGTTTATTTGCAGATTATTTTTCTACCACGTTATCTGGTTTAATTGGTTCAGTTCCAACCACTACTTATGGCGAAAACATTGGCGTTATGGCTGTTACTAAAGTTTACAGTGTACGTGTAATTGCAGGCGCTGCCGTCCTTTCAATAATTTGCTCCTTCGTTGGAAAACTTTCTGAACTTATCAGTACAATCCCCGGACCCGTTATCGGTGGTATTTCTTTCCTCCTTTATGGTATGATTGCAGCTTCTGGTATCCGAATCTTGGTTGATTCCAAAGTCAACTATGGTAAATCAAGAAACCTTACGCTTACTTCTGTAGTATTTGTAACTGGGCTTTCTGGAGTTGCTGTAAATTTTGGAGGAATTGAGCTTAAAGGAATGGTATTAGCTTGTGTAGTCGGTATGATTCTAAGTTCTTTATTCTATATCTTTGACAAAATGGGAATCACCAACGATCAGGAAGAACCTGATCAAGTATCATAAGTTTCAGGCATAAATATTTAGACAGAAAAGACAGAGGTAAAAAATGAACCAGAAATTAAGTTTTAGCAAGCTTCTTTCATTATCCTTAATGTTGTTTGCTATGTTTTTCGGAGCGGGTAATATGATTTTCCCTCCAATGTTAGGACAGTTGTCCGGTGAAAACTTTTTACACAGTGTTGCCGGCTTTGTGGTAACTGACGCAGGGTTATCTATTTTAGGAATAGCTGCAGTTGTTATGGTTGGCACAAAATTAGATGATTTGGTAGGCTTAATCGGTCCAAAATTCTCCGTATTTGTGGGCGTTATGATTTATTTATTAATCGGTCCATTATTTGCACTGCCAAGGACGGGGACGGTTTCTTTTGAATTAGCAGCGGTACCTTTTATTCCAGATGATATCTCAAAAGTTACATTCTCAGTTATTTTTACAGCGATATTCTTCGGTATAACTTATATATTAAGCTTAAATCCTTCAAAAATAGTCGATATTGTAGGGAAGGTATTAACACCAGTACTTTTAATATCTATAGCCGTAATTTTTATAACATGTTTCTTTCATCCTGTTGGAGAAATTGGTTCTGCAACTGGTGACTATGCGTCCATTCCTTTTTTCAAAGGTATGATAGAGGGTTATCTGGCACTTGATGGCCTTGCAGCTTTAGCTTTTGCTATTGTAGTTATTAATGCTGTTAAGGATTTTGGGATTTCTGAGCCAAAAGCTATCGCAAAATACACACTGCTTGCAGGCATACTTGCCGGAGTTGGTTTAGGTATCACTTATCTGGCTTTAGGTTATGTAGGAGCTCAAACTTCTAATAGTCCAGTATTCGAAAATGGTGGACAGCTATTAGCTACTGTGGTGTTCAAGCTTCTTGGAACAGGCGGAAATATTGTTTTAGGATTAGCCGTTTTATTAGCATGTCTTACTACTTCCATTGGTTTGGCAAGCTCCTTTTCAGATTACTTCAATCTAATTTTACCGAAGTTTTCATATAAAAGTATTCTAGCTATAGTCTGTATTTTTAGTTTTGCACTATCTAACGTTGGATTAACTACAATGATACATTTCACACTTCCAGCATTAGTTATGATTTATCCACCTGCAATAGCTCTTATTCTATTATCTTTTTGTAACAGATGGATTAAAAATAAGCCTGAAGCCTATGCTTTAGCTCTTTTGTTAGCCTTTATAATCGGAATATTTGACGGCTTAAAAACTGCAAATATTTCTTTAGGAAGCTTAAGCGAATTAGTTTCCAGAATTCCTTTATTCGACTTGGGCCTAGGCTGGGTAATACCTGCTATTATTGGGTGTTTAATAGGTACTTTGCCTTGTGTAAAATTCTTATCAAATAAAAACTCTTAATTTATTTTATTTAACACAATTAACATCTAGCGTCGTCAGAGGTCTTATAATACAAAAAGGGCCGGTATCAATTTTAATAAAATTGATACCGGCCCTTTTTTGTACATCCGTGCTTGAATTATTTCTGTATCCTATATTTCATTCCTTAGATCAAATTGGCTGTCAACAAGATTTTATATCATGGTATTATTCCAACTATAATATACAATTACTTTTTGTATAAGAAGTGCATTTATCTGGGAACATTATTTATCAGTATTTCTACTAATTGAATTAATCGTTTGTCTCCTCTGAGGCGTTCAACTATTTCACATAACCTCATATCACATTCCGTCGGATTCCCCTTAATCGTAAAAATAGGAATTAATCCATATTTTCCACTATCGTATAAACCTCTATATTCCATTTAATCACCTTTCTTTTTTATCATTCTAAAACATAAAAAATACATTAATTACAATACACATTTGACTACAGCATTTGCTATTTCTTTGCTTTGAAAGTACTACCGCCTCCTCTTTATATGCCTATTGAAAAGTGACACTTTTAGGTATTATACATGCATGTTAAGTATTATTATAGCATTGGCTGTATAAATTTGTCTAATTGACCATGTTTTATTATTTTAATTGGGATTTTTATATTCTCTCGCTTGAACGCTATCTCCCATCCCCCTCGTTGTTGGATCTGTCACAGCATTAAATATACTAATTAACACAGCAACTACAACTACAGGATTTTGAATTGCCTTTAAAAGTACTTTTAAAAGGCATCCCCATGTTGTCATGTCTTCCCACACAAGACCGAAGTAAGCGAAAATAGGTCCAAAAACTCCACACAATATTTGAATTAAAAATATTGGATTCTTTAAACGAACTTTCCAATTAATTTTCATTACTATTTACACCCCTTTTAAGTTCATCAATGCGATGGTGTGCAGACCTTATTGATTGCTCCACTGCAGTCATTCTTTCAACAATGTGATTATGCTTATCTACTTTCTTTTCTAAAGCTCCTATTCGATAATTTATAATTTCCTCTGTTGATTTCTGCCCAATCTTTGCAATTAATAGCTGCACTAAGATATTTCCACTTGTAACGATGATCGCTACTATAATTGTTGATTCCATTTTCCTACCATATCATAAAGCTTGTCCATATATCGCTTACTAACCACAAGCATCCTGGCCATATCCTCTGTAATATCCAAATCTCCCTCAGATTTTCCGTTTAATGCACCACAGTCCACAAGGAATTGAATATATTTTTGTAGGGATTCTGGCATTTCCTCCACTTTTTTATATCGTTCCATCGCATCGTTTTCCTTCTTTCTATCTTTTTTTATGACCTTTCTTAAATAAGACTCAGGATCAATAGATACCCCATTGACAATAAGTTCAAAATGCAAATGTACAGTCATATTTCTTATTGTTTTTGTACTTGCCCCCATTATTCCAAGTTGAGATCCCCCTTCAACACTAACACCCATTTTTAATTTAGATTTTTCTTCCAGGTGCTGATATAATGTTTTAAACTCTCCATGATTTATTACAATAACCCAGCCCCGCATGTCATCCCAATAGTTATTTATTACTATTCCATCTGCCACCACCAAAATATTTGTCTCTTTTTTTGTAAAATCCCTGCCTATATCTACACCCCTATGATATATACTGGCACCTTTTATTCCGGTTCTTCTGTACCCGAACCTGCTTGTGATCCTTAGAGGAGCATCTACTGGCAAAGAATTAAATTGAATGTACAAATTACCGCCCCCTTAGGCAATCTTTTTAAATAAAACAACGCTATCTAAAAATGAGATTCAGATAGCGTTGCTATTTACTTATGCTCTAATAAAGTGTCCATTAATATACATATCCTTTTAAATCAATCATACTGTACATACCTTCCATTTTTGAAGTTGGAAATAGTGTAAATGAAATAGAATTTTCATTGTAAGCGAAATTTCCTACATCTAGATTTGCACCGTCCCATTTTGCAAAAGTAGTCATAAAATAATGTCCACCATAATTGTGCATTATACCATTTGAATAGCTTGAATTAAATACGTCACTTGAATCCATATCTCTGCCATGTCTTACAACTCTTTGCGAATCTCCATTGGTATTAGTTCCTATAAAATCTTGATCAATATACGCAGATTTTATTGTACCGTCTGAATTTCTTACGATATACAAGTCTGCAACAAAAATGTCATTATTAAAATAAGTATTCACCAAACGAATCATCTTTGGAAAATAGCCTGGAATTCCGCTATCAAAATTAAAGGTAAATCTTTTTCCATTACTTACCCAATCTGATGTTATCTCTTGGCTTTCCTGCTGCAATTTAAATTTCGCTTTATAACCTCCAAAGTTGCCTCTTTCTACTTCTGTAATTTTACTTCTTACTTCGGCTAACTCTGTATGAAGCAACTTAACTTCTGGTGTTCCATTTTCAACTTCTGTAATTTTGTTTCTTAAATCGGCTAACTCTGTATGAAGAGCCTTAACTTCTGGCGTGCCATTTTCAACTTCTGTAATTTTACCTCTTAATTCACTAAGTTCTGCATTAAGCCACTTATCTTCAGGGGACCCATCTGCTTTTAATGTATTAATTTCTCCAGTACTCATTTTGGCTAGAACATGAATTGGCGGTGCAGCAAAGGTTCCGTTGCTTCTGTTATACCATTTGCCAACTAAAGACTGGTCATAAGTAGAAATTTCGATTTTCTTTGGATCTGTTACCTTTGCCTCCAATGCAACTACCTGAGTAACAATATCCTTGTCATCCAAAATAGCATAATAGAACATAATATCTTCGAATTTACCAGTTGTTCTATTATACTTTTTTCCGATTAAAGACTGATCATTAGTAGAAATTTCGATGTACTTTGGATCTGAAATCACAGATGGAAGGGAGTAAATATCTTCCACCACATCCTGTTCATTTAAAAATGCATAATAATGCATTTTTGCTGCCATTGTACCAACATTTTTTAAATCTTCTCTCATTTTTTTACCTCTTTCTTTTTCTTTCCTGCATAGGAGATTTATTCCCATGCAAATACATAAAAAATAGTTTTAAAAAATTACTTCTCTGCACTCATGTGCATTAAATGACAAATTAGCTTACTCACATGTTTTCACCCCCTCGTTGACCAGAATACTGGTTTTCTTTTTTCTGCATGAAAAAAGACCTTCTGTAGTTAACAGTAAGGTCTTCTTATGAAGTTATGTAGTTTTTACTACTTAACTTGATACCATATTATCACTGGAAAAGTAGTATGTCTTCTCAACTATTTCTCATTTAACCAAAAAGCAGTTTTTTAAACCTGCTTACCGCTTCGTCTTTTTTCCTATAAATAGTCGCAGGTTCTCTTTCCAGTTCTTCACACAGTATATCTACAGCATCCTGACGCTTTTTTATACCCATTGTATAAAATACTTGCAATATTCGTTTTTCCTCCTCCGTAAGATTTTGCCATGCGTGATCATATACCTTTTTCTCTGCCTCTAAATCCTCCATTCTTTTTTCTACAGTCTCTTTCTGAATAATAAGATTTATAATTGCATCATTTGCAATTCCTTTTTGTACATGTTCTTTATCAGATTGAACAGACTTTAGCCCCTCATCATTTACAATCTCTTCATATTGTTCTTTTAGAGACTTTAATGCAGCAAGATTATCTTCCCTGTTTCGAATCATATCCTCTACTACCCTGTTAAAATTAATGTACTTATCAAACATTACTATTCATCCTCCTTCTAATCCCTTTACAATTACTGATTTTATGCGTTTATGTCTTCATCAAAGTACCATACTCCCTTTTAACGATACCTCTTTGCAATATATATAATAGCTCAATGCAATAATATTGTCAATAAGGTGTAACAAAATATTGCAACGTGGTATTTGGCATGATACTATATAATATAAAAAGGTAGGTGATTAAGTTGCCCATAGGAGAGCGAATTAAAGAGCTTAGAAAAGAACTAAAGATGAATCAGACTGAATTTGGTGAGCGTATTGGATTAAAACAAACTGCTATTGGAATGTATGAAAATAATCTTCGCAGAGTTGCAGACAGAAGCATTCTTTTGATTTGCAAGGAATTTGGTGTCTCAGAGAACTGGCTGCTCAATGGTGAAGGCCAAATGTTTATTGACATGACACAGGATCAAAAAATTGTAGCTCTCACAGCACGACTGCTTGATAATAAGCAGAATTTTAAAAAGACTTTATTATCTACTATACTTGAAATGACAGAAGATGAAGAGATTATTCTTGAAGGTCTCTTTAAAAAGTTATGGAAAAACCTAAATGAAGAAAATGATAGGAAAATCTGACCATTCTATCTATTAAACAAAAAAAGAAAAACCTCCCAACCGAGCGGGAGGTTTTTCTTTAGTGTGTGTGTATCTAATAAAAGAAGGAAACCTGCATTTCCAAATTGAAATGCATATTTCAGGGTCCCAATAATCCCCTACAAGAATTATTATAGACAATAATTGTGATGATTATGTGTAGATTTTATGTAAAATTTATTGAAATCCTTAAGAATTTCTTAAGAGAAACTCCCTTTATTCTTAACAATTCTCCTATATAGTAAATATATACTAAAGTTATTATTATATAAGCTGCACAATTATTAGGAGTATGATCTATGACATATGAAGAAACAAAATCTCGCCGAACAAAGAAGAGGAAAACTAAAAAATCTTTCACACCCTTTAAAATTATTTTAATCTTTATATTTATTTTTTGTCTTTGGCATCTACATATAAGTGATTTATTTAGTTTAATTTTAAATAATACCGAAGTATCTGCCACAACAGACTCTGTTGATGATCCTTATAAAGATGTGCCTTTGCATAATTATAACTGGGACAACCTTTCAATTACATCTGATCGAGTTGAATATGCTGATGCAAAGGGTTATGAGGCTATGCAAGGGATAGATGTCTCCCGTTATCAAGGAGATATTGACTGGGCAAAGGTGAAAGCTTCTGGAATTTCCTATGCCATGTTAAGAGTAGGTTACCGGGGTTACGAAAGTGGAATAATTACTATAGACGAAAAGTTTATTCAAAATATGCATCAGTCCATTGATGCAGGGCTTAAAGTCGGCGCTTATTTCTTCTCTCAGGCCATTACAGAGGATGAAGCAATAGAAGAAGCCGAATTTGTTTTGCAAAACATTTCGGGTTATGATATTTCTTTTCCTATTGTGTTTGATTTAGAAGAAATTTCATCATCAGATCACCGAACTTATAACTTAACACGGGAACAACGTACTAATATAGCAATGGCTTTTTGTAATCGTATAGAAGATGCAGGTTATATTCCCATGGTATATGGTAATGCTTCCTGGCTTACAGATTATTATGATCTTACACAAATTATAAAATACGACATTTGGCTGGCTCAATATGCAGATTGTCCAAGTTTCCCATATGATTTTAAAATGTGGCAGTATACAAATGCAGGCTATGTTGATGGAATTAATCATATTGTTGATATAAATTTATGTTTTACTCTTTACTAATACATAAATAAGAAGAAAGAAATTTCGTTAGGTTTTCTGTAATAAAAAACGGCAGCAGCTTAAAGCTGCATGCCGCTCATTAAATTGTACCATTCCTGCATGTTATCTTCTTCTACATCATATACAACACGTCCCGCCAAAATAGTCATATCGGCTGAAAGTTTTTTGAACATAGCGGTTTTTATTACATCAAAAGGATTTTCCTCAAAGACGGCAAAGTCTGCATACTTTCCGACTTCGATTGACCCAAGCTTGTCACTAACTCCAAGTGATACTGCAGCATCCATTGTAAACCGGTCCAAAATTTCTTCAACACTTGAAGCTCCTTCAATTGCCGCATATTCATTTGAAGGTTCACATCTAGTGGAGGGCTGGAAAAAAACATTATCCAGACACATTTCACCCAAACAAAAATCTACACTATCTTTTCGAATCTCTGCATCACAGGCTATTATAAAATTATTTTTTCTGTATCCTGCATTTCTAATTGCTGTAATGCTTTCCATGCATTCCATAAAAGCTTTTCTATCCAAAATATCCATGTGTACATCAAACCCTCTGTCAGAAACCTCTTCCAACAGTTTTCTTAGATTCTCGGTGTCTATTCCTTCAAAGTTCCCTTCTCTGCTGAGAGTTATTTTCAAAGTATTGCAATGAACATAGTCATCTAATTCTGTGGTGTTTGTTTTTTTCTGCATAAGACGATTTATGACAGTCTCTAGTTTTATATTTCGAGCAACCCGTAAACTTCCAAAATGCCTTTGCTTAATCATGTCCTGCTGATGCATATTAATAATGACGTCCTGATAAAAATTATCCATAAATTCAGGGGCACCTGCATTAAAAATACTTGTAAATCCTCTTGAACAATATTCTGAAGCCAGTCCTACAGTTTTATTTTGAAGCTCTTCGTAGTCAAAATGTGATACCACTTGCAAAAAATATTCTATTGAAATATTTAGAACTCCATCCTCTTGAGCCGCTGCTCTGGCCTGTTCAAGCGCACAATTGTTTACCCAAAGTGTAGCCTCACCATTACTCATAAGCATTACGGGTTTATCCATACAGATTTGATCAAGTTTAGCACTAGCCTCTTCCTGAGTCAGCTCTTTTAAAACATTGTTACCAAATCCATATCCAAAATATATTTGTTCTTCCGGGTTATTTAAAATATAATCAGACATCAATCCCAATATATCATCTATATCCTGATTTTCAGGAATTGGAATATAAGTATCCTCAAAAATCCGAAGTGCAGGATGGCTATGAGTATTAATCAGGCCTGGTAACATATATTTACCTGCTAAATCTACCACATAAGTATCAGACCCGATAACCCTTTCTGCTTCCTGGCTGTTTCCCACATATATAATTTCTCCATCCTTACAGGCCACAGCTTCAGCCCAAGGCATATCTGCATCTTGCGTATATATATTGCCGTTTATAAATACAGCATCCGCTGTCCGATCCTTTTTAAATAATCCAAAAACCATCTATTGTTTACCTCTTCTATTTCACATATACTTTTGGCAGTCGTTGTCCAAAAGCACATACAATTTCATAGTTAATTGTTCCAGTTGCCTTTGCGATATCATCTGCTAAAATAGTATTCTTTCCATCGCTGCCCATGATTATTACTTCATCTCCAACTTTTACATCGGGTACATCTGTAACATCAATCATACACTGGTCCATGCAGATATTTCCTGCAATTGGTGCTATTACACCATTTACAATAACCTTTGCCTGAGCTGAATATGGTCTCGGGTATCCGTCTGCATAACCTAAAGCTATAGTAGCTATTAAACTTTCTCTTTCAGATATAAATTTTCTTCCATAACCCACGGAGAAATCTTTACCAACCTTCTTCAGATGAACGATGTTTGCTTTAACTGACATAACTGGTTTAATTGAAAGCTGATTCTTATCAACCTCATCCGAAGGGTAGCATCCATAAAGAATAATTCCTGGTCTGACTGCGTCATAGTGGACAGATGGAATTTCCATTATTGATGCACTATTTGCAAAAGTTCTGAAAGGTACACTAATTCCTGCTGATTTTAGTTTTTCATAAAAACCCAGGTATCTTTCCTCTTGAGTCTTTGAAAAATTCTTATCAAACGCATCAGCAGTAGCCATATGTGAAAACATTCCTTTAATCTTAAAGTTTGAGAGTGCTGATATTTTCTTAACATCTTCTACTGCACTATCATCATCTGAAAGATATCCAATACGTCCCATGCCTGTATCTACCGCAATAAGCCCCTTTACTATCTTTCCTTTCGCCTTTGCTTCTTCCGAAATAGCCTTGGCATTTTCTGAGCTGCAAACAACAGGTGTGATGTCATATTTAACAATTGCATCAGCATACATATCAGGTGTTAATCCCAGCATTATAATTTCCTCTGTAATGCCTGCTTCTCTAAGAGTAACCGCCTCCTGTAGTGTGGCAATAGCAAAAGTACTAACACCATTTTCCATAAGGACTTTGGCAACTTGTACTGATCCATGTCCGTATGCATCAGCCTTAATCACTCCGATTATCTCCTTATCAGCTCCAGCCTTAGCTATTATGTTCTTAATATTATAGTCTAAATTTGATAAATTAATTTCTGCCCATACTGGTCTAATTGCTTCCTTTAACATTTTTCAATCCTTTCTTTCGGTTCTACACCAACTGAAAAATTTCTTGCAGCTAAAGCTGCTGAAATTTCTGTATGAGACCTGCGTGCCGTATCCTTGATACGAGCAAGTCTTCAAACTATAGAGAAATTCCCGAAGGGATCGGCCTCGAGAATCTCCAGTTTTTATATATTAAATTTATTTGTTAACGAGTGCTTCACAAATTTTTCCATAAGTTTCATTAGATAAATCATGCTCTATCCTGCAAGCATCCTTCAATGCATTTTCCTCACTAACACCAAGAATCTCCATTAAGAACTGAGATATATTATTGTGTCTTTCATAGATACTCTGCGCAGCCGTCTGGCCTACGTCAGAAAGGGTTATATGGCCTCTCTCGTCCATATAAATATAACCATCTTTTTTCAGTATGCTCATAGCCCTGCTAACACTAGGCTTTGAAAACCCTAATTCCGATGCCACATCAATGGAACGAACTATATCATTTCTTTTGTGGAGTACTAAAATTGTTTCCAAATAGTCTTCCCCAGACTCATAAATTGCCATAATATCACCTCCGACATTTCATTAGTATTTCTATTTTACCATATATTGAACGAATTTCGCAAGTATGCTGCGTATAAAGCTTTATTAATATGAAAAAGACTGTAAACAAGATTTAAATATTTCTCATTTACAGTCTAAGGTTTACCTGATTTATAGTTTTTTAAGCACTTTGCTTATTTCTTTCTTCTAATTGTTTCGCCATGTATTGATAGCCCCTGTCATAAGCATCTAGATTTAAACCCGCAATACTTGCTGCAAAGTTATCCATTATTTCAGCTTCTACTGTAGGATAATGAAGCTTAGGCAGTAATTTAGTTAATGCTCCAAGCATTATCATATTTACTACAAAAGGCTTTCCCATTTCTTCCGCAATTTCAGTTGCAGGAATTCTAAAATGTTTATCCGAATCAGTTTCTACGAGAGTGCTGTTAATCAAAACAATTGCATCACCTTTTACTGTCTTTCCATACTTTTCATAACCAGCCTGATTAAATGCAATAAATACATCAGCAGTGTCAACCTTCATGTAATCAATGTTCTCATCAGAAATAACTACTTCTGCCTTACATGCCCCTCCTCTTGCTTCAGGGCCATAACTCTGAGTTTGTGAAATGTTGTAATCTTCGCCTAAGCCATATGCTTTTGCAAGTAATACAGATGATAAAATTACACCTTGACCGCCTGCACCTGAAAATCTTACATTAATTCTCATTACAATTCCTCCCCTATCACATCAATGGCTCCATCTGGGCACATTCTTTCACACATGCCACACTGCACACATTCTTTTGCATTTGCAGCCTCTGGCATATTGGTTCCATACTTATTTCTATTCTTTGAATGAATGAATACTTTTTTGGGACATACTGTAATGCATATATCGCACCCTTTGCAGCATGCCTTGTCAATTGTAACTGTTGCCATCTTCTAACCTCGCTTAACGCCTTGCTGGGCTAATCTTTCTTCTACTCTATCAATATATTCCTTTGCATTTTTGTCGTGCTTCAAAAGACCTATTCTGGTTTTTCCTTCTGGAATCTCCATCCCTTCTTTATAGATGTAAGTGCTTTCTTTATACATCTTCATAATCGCAGAAGGATCTTTTTCGCCATAAACGTTTTTTCCTGCCTGAACCGGGCATTGAGTAAGAACTTCTATAAAAGAAAAACCTTTATGCTCCATTCCTTCTTTAATAGCCTTTTCAATCTGAACAGGATGGGCCGTTGTCCATCGTGCAACATAACTTGCGCCCATTGCCATTGCCATTGCACAACCATCCATAGGTATATCAATCGCACCAAATGGAGAAGTCTTTGTGACTGATCCTACTGGAGTTGCTGGTGATTTTTGTCCTCCAGTCATTCCATATATATAGTTGTTTACAAGAACAACTGTTAAATCAATATTTCTCTTTGCTGCGTGTATGAAATGATTACCTCCAATAGCAAGGCAGTCTCCATCTCCTGTAAAAACCAAGATTTTCTTTTTGGGCTGAGCAAGTTTAAGTCCTTCTGCAAAGGCTAATGCTCTTCCGTGCATCGTATGCATAACATCTAATTTAAGATAACAAGGTATCCATGATGAACATCCTATACCACTCACACAGGCCACGTCTTCTTTAATTCCTAAAGCATCTATCGCTCTAATTGCTGCATTTTGTACTATTCCATTTCCACATCCAGGGCAAAAAAGAGTTGGAAGTAAATCCGTTTTTATGTACTCTTTATATAACTTATTCACTTACACCCACCTCCTTAAGGATTCTATCTAACAGTTCATTTGGTGTGTGTATATCTCCACCACACTTAGGCATTGAAACTACTCTCTTATTTTTTAAAGCTCTTTCAACTTCTCTGCAATATTTTCCCATATTCATCTCAGGTACAATAACTAAGTCAACATTTTTGGCCAGCCTCTTTAATTCCTCTTCTGGGAATGGCCAAACAGTATTTATCTTTATTAACCCAACTTTTAAATGACTGTAATCTGTCTGAATGACCTCTGGAAGACTCTTTCTAAACAAATCTTTTAGAGGCTTAAATTTTGTCTGAATTCTATCGTCCTTTACACCTCTTGCTAGCTTTATAGCGTTCATTGATGGCCTTGATACTGAGCCCCAAGCTACTATAGCTACATCTGCATCTTCCATAAAATAAGTATCTATATCTGTAATCTCGTCGATGTTGTCTGTAATTTTCTTATTTATGTTGTTAATAAATTCGCCACTCTTATTTGCCAAGTGTCCGATTCTTTTTCCGTTTTCATCATGTAATTGTCCTTCAACTAAAGAATTTTCTCCTTTAAAGAAGTCCGCCTGAGGTGAAGCAACATAAGATTGCTTTGTACTCTTAATCTGCTTGGATCCGCCCTCAATTACTATTTTTTCTCTCATATGTCCTACAACTTCATCAGCCAATAAAATAACTGGTGTTCTGAATTTTTCTGACAGTTCAAAAGCCCTTACTGTAAAATCATACATTTCCTGTACTGAAGATGGGGCTAAACATATAATTTCATAATCTCCATGACTTCCGTATCTAGCCTGGTATATGTCCTGTTGTGAAGAAAGTGTCGGCTGTCCTGTGGAAGGGCCGCCTCTCTGGACATTAACAATAACAACTGGGGTTTCTGTTACTGCAGCAAAGCCTATTGCTTCCTGCATCAATGTATATCCTGGTCCTGACGTTGCTGTCATAGCCTTTTTACCACCCCATCGTGCGCCTAAGATAGCACACGCTGATCCGATTTCATCCTCCATTTGAATGAAAGCGCCTCCTACTTTTTGCATTTCACCAGAAAGTAGTTCAATTATTTCTGTTGAAGGCGTAATAGGGTAGCCTGCAAAAAATCTGCATCCTGCATATATAGCACCCTTAGCGCATGCTTCATTTCCTTGAAGCACTAGCTTTTGTAATTCTTTTTCTCCCATGTGAACATCAAACCTCGTTTCGTTAATCTTATAACCAGTTTTCTAAGATTATATTAACACCAAACAAGTATAAATAGCAAATAAATAACGGAATTTTGCGACTACTTTTCTGTTCTTTATTAGTGTTTAGTATTATTGTATACAATCCATTGCTATGCTACTATGCGTTGCAATCACAGCGATTTTGTACAGCAGTGTCGCTTTAATGTGATAGTGTGTACAGTACACAAAGTGAAACAAGGTATATTCTTTGGTACTAGTTTGCTATATTCAGGTTTTATAAGAATTTACTTAATATTTTATTAAATTATCCTATCCAATCAACTTGAAATTTGATAAAATAAATATGTTGAAATTTGATAAAATAAACATGTAGAATGAATCAATTATTAAACCTTATATTGATATAAACGCGAGGTAACAAAGTGTCAGACACAAAGTTTTCAAATTCTTCCTCTCTTACAAATGAAATTATAGATATTCTAAGAGAAAGAATTCTAAAAGGGGAATATATTATTGGCGAAAAAATAATAGAGAATCAGATCGCCACTGAATTCCGTGTAAGCAGGACGCCTATACGAGATGCATTTAAGCAATTAGAATCCGAAGGTCTTATCGACTATATTCCTAATCGTGGCAGTTTTGCAAAAGGCTTTACTAAGCAGGACATGCAGGATATCTATTCCGTAAGAAGTGCTCTTGAACAGCTTGCCATTGAATGGGCTATTGAACGAATTACTGTTAAAGAACTGGAACAATTGCAAAATCAGATTGAGCTTATGGAGTTTTATACAAAACGTAAGGATTGCCAAAAAGTTATGGAAACCAATGTTGCTTTTCATGGGATTATTTACAGGTCTACTCGAAGCCGTTTTTTATCGCATATCCTTAAGTCCTATCAGGAATACGTTCAGCAGGCTAGACGCGCTACGGTTTCTGAGCAAGAAAATCTGGACGTTATATGTATTGAGCATAAGGAAATATTAAAAGCCATAAAAGATAAGAATGTGGAGGATGCAAAATTTAAAATAGCACGCCATCTGGATAATTCCAGAAACCGGGCACAATCGAAGTGGAATATAAAATAAAATGCAAAGAAGGGCATCTCACCAAAATGAGATGTCCTTCTTTTAAATGATTTGGTTTTAAGGCAAATTAAGTTTAGTTAAACCTTGTTAAGCTAAATTAAAGTAAATGATTTTCAATTACCTGTACTGAAGGATTAAATTCTTCAATCTGTAGATAATATTCTGCTGCATCAAACAATGCATTCATTGGACATAATCCAATGATCTCTGTTCCAATAACATGTACTCCATATCGAGCAGCCTCTGCCTTTGTTAATTCAACCACTCTATATAGCGGAGTTTTTGTAAAGTCCGTCATGTTAATGGAAACCTGTGCAATATTTCTATCTTCAAGCATTACGCCCATAGCCTTAACGCAGTCAAATCCACCATTTGAACGTCTAATAATTTTCCCAATTTTATTTGCAATCTCAACATCTGAAGTGCTTAAGTTAATATTGAATGCAATTAGTGGTGGTCTAGCTCCTACTGCAACAACACCACCTGTAGGGTGTATTCTCTGACCACCAAAGTCAGGAATCCATTCAGCATCTTTAACTTTTTCTGCCATGCCTTCAAATTGTCCCTTACGTACCTTTGCAAGATTTTCTCTATGTGGAGCACTTGCAGACTGTTCATATAAAAATACTGGAAGATCTGCTTCTTCAGCAATTCTTTTACCAACTCTTTTTGACAATTCAACGCAATCTTCAGTAGTTGCATCTTTAATAGGAATGAAAGGCATAACATCTACGCAGCCCATTCTAGGGTGTTCCCCAACGTGCTTTGTCAAATCAATTAATTCAACTGCTTTCTTTGCAAGCTTTACACTTGCTTCTTCGCAGGCTTCAGGACTTCCCATGTAGGTAATAACTGTTCTGTTATGACTTGTATCTGATGAGTAATCAAGTAATGTACACCCTGCTGTTGTTCTAATCTGGTCTACACATGCTTCGATAACTTCCTGATTTCTACCTTCACTAATATTTGGTACGCTTTCTATTATTTTAGCCATGTTACTAATTCCTCCTAAAATTTCTCTTCAATTTTTATAATGTTATAATGAACCTAAAATTTTATCATATAGTTCTTTTTCTATAGCTTCTGCTTCTGCAATAATTTTTTCACCCTTTTCAACAAAAGCCTTTGCAATAGATTCATCTTTTACCCCTGGCAAATTAATTTTAACATTTAACCATGCGCCCTTGATACAAGACATAAGATTTAAAACAGCTACACCTAAATCGCTGGCTGCATTGGGATTTGATTTACCTTCAAGTTCCTGCGCTATTAAAAGTGCCTCATATGCCAGCTCCATAGACCTAAAAGGAACTTCAGTAGCTACTAAGGTTCCGTCTGCAATAGCCTTACTTCTAGCACTCTTTTCTTCTTCTGTTGCTTTTGGCATTTTAAATGCTGCAGAAACAAGATTGAAAGCTTCTGTATCTTTATCAATTGCCTCTACCAACTCTTTATAAAGCTTTGCTCCATCTTTTTTTGCCTGTGCACATATTTCCTGATAATCTGCAAACTTTTCCTTACCCAAGGTTAAATCGCAAACCATCATGAAAAGTCCCACTCCTTGTGCTCCTGCAAGAGCACTAACAGATCCACCCCCAGGTGCTGGAGCATCAGACTTTAGAACGTCTAAATACTCATTCACTTTCATTTCAACTAATTTCATACGTTTCTCCCATGTTAAATCTAATTTCACATTATAAGTTTTACTAAACTAGTATACCTTTTTTAATAACCTGCATGGCTAAATTTGAGCCAAAGCGATAGCAAAGCATTTCCATATTTGGAGCATCCCAGATAACCAGGTCAGCCTGCTTTCCAGTTTCTAAAGTTCCTACTTTATGGCCTCTTCCAATGGCACAAGCAGGATTAATAGTAACCGCTGTCAGTATTTCTTCTGGGGTCATTTTATATCTTAAATAACCCAGATTAATTGCAAACTGTAAGTTTAGTGATGGACATGATCCAGGGTTAAAATCTGAAGCAATAGCCACAGGTATACCTAGTTCTATCATTCTTCTTGCAGGCGCAAATGTCTTTCCAAGATAGAAAGATGTGGCTGGAAGCAACATAGCTGTAGTTCCTGCATTTGCCATGGATTCCATTCCCTTTTCGCCTATAGCAATTAAATGCTCTGCAGAAATGGCTCCCATCTCACCAGCTAGTTCAGAACCACCAATTTCTTCAATTTCATCTGCATGAATTTTAAGTCCAAAGCCATGTGCTTTTGCACATTCCAGATATTTTTTGCTCTGAGGTACATCAAAAACCGAATCTTCACAGAACACATCAACGAACTCTGCCAGGTTGTGTTTTTTCACCTCTGGAATCAACTCTCTGCATAGTAAATCAATAAATTCATCTGCCTTGTCCTTATATTCATCGGGAACAGCATGTGCTCCCATAAAAGTAGAGACCATATCCATTGGATGATTTTCATCAAGAGCTTTTACTACCTTTAGCATTTTCATTTCATTTTCCATATCCAGACCATAGCCGCTCTTTGCTTCACAGGTAGTTACTCCAAGTGCCATCATTTCATCTAGAAAATCAAAAGCCTTGTCATAAAGCTCTTCAAACGCAGCTTGCCTTGTATGTCTTACGGTATCTAAAATACCTCCGCCAGCATTAAGGATATCTAAATAAGTAGCCCCCTTTAGCTTCATAGGAATTTCGTTCTGTCTGTATCCTCCAAACACTAGATGGGTATGACCTTCTACCAGTCCAGGAGTAACCAGCTTACCTTCTGCATCTATAACAGTCTCCGCATCCTGAGCACCTTCAGGCAGCTTACCATTTTCACAGATTTCCTTTATGATGCCGTCTTCAATAAGAAGAGCGGCATCTTTCAGTTTAACATTCTCACCCTGCTTCTGTCCCTTATGGCTGAAACTGCCAGCAGGAGTCTGCAAAGTTCCTATATTTTTAATCAGCAGTGTGTTTTTCATCATTTCACCTATTTCACATATTTTGCAACAATACGATCTACTAGTTCATCATTTGCAACATAAGGAATGGTAATATGACCTACACCTGCATAGTTCTTGTTGTATGCAACAGAAGTTTCAAGAGCATTTTCGTTTCTTGCCCAGTTTCTTCTGGCAACACCACCCATTACATCCCACATCATTGCAGACTTAATGATTGTATCGATTCTATCGCTTCCATCAAGTACAAGACCAAACCCGCCATTGATTGCTTTACCGATACCAACACCTCCACCATTGTGAAGAGCACATAAACTCATACCTCTTGCCGCATTACCAGCAAAGCACTGAACAGCCATATCTGCCATTACATTACTACCGTCTTTGATGTTTGAAGTTTCTCTGAATGGTGAGTCTGTTCCGCTTACATCGTGATGGTCACGTCCGATCATTACAGGACCAATCTTGCCTTCTCTGACAAGTTCATTGAACTTAAGCGCAATGTTTGTTCTTCCCTCTGCATCCTGATAAAGAATTCTTGCCTGAGTACCTACAACCAACTTGTTTTCCTTAGCATCTCTGATCCAAACCCAGTTATCTCTATCCTGGAATCTTCTGTCAGGATTAATGCAGTCCATAGCTGCCTTATCTGTTGTATCCAGATCTTCTGGCTTCCCTGATAAGCAAACCCATCTGAAAGGTCCATAACCATAATCAAATAACATAGGTCCCATGATGTCTTCAACGTATGAAGGCCAGATAAATCCGTCCTTTTCATCTATACCATTCTTTGATATTTCCTGAACCCCTGCATCATACATAGCTTTCATGAAAGAGTTACCATAATCAAAGAAATACGTCCCTTTAGCTGTTAACTTTTTAATAGCCTGGAAGTGTCTGCGTAATGTCTCGTCAATCTTCTTACAGAACTCATCTCTGTCTTTATGGAGAAGTTCAGTTCTTTCATCAAAAGTCAATCCAACTGGACAGTAACCGCCGTTGTATACGTTGTGGCAGGAAGTCTGGTCAGATAATAGGTCTATATTAAATCCAACTTCTGCTGCTTTCTCAAGCAAGTCTACAATATTACCGTGATATGCAATGGAAATGGATTCTTTAGACGCGATTTTTTCATTTGCTAGTTTAAATACTTCTTCTATATCTTCAAGGATAACATCAACCCATCCCTGATCGTGTCTTGTTTCAATTCTGGAAAGATCCACTTCGGCGAATATTCCAACTGCCCTTGCAATGTTAGCAGCCTTAGGCTGAGCACCACTCATGCCACCAAGTCCTGAAGATACAAATGTGTGACCTGTTAAATCACCCTGCTCAGGTACTCCCAGATACTTTCTGCCTGCATTTAATATGGTATTAAATGTTCCATGAACAATACCCTGAGGGCCAATGTACATCCAACCTCCGGCAGTCATCTGTCCATAGTTTGCAACTCCCATTTCTTCTGCGATTTCCCAGTCTTCTAAATTATCAAACATACCAATCATTATGGAGTTTGTAATAATTACACGAGGGGCTTCTGGCTTCGATGGAAATAATCCAAGTGGATGCCCTGATTCAACAACTAAAGTCTGATGATCAGTCAATTCTTCAAGATACTTCTTGATTAATCTGTACTGTAACCAATTCTGACAAGGCTGGCCAGTCTCACCATAGGTAACAAGTTCATAAGGATAAAGTGCGATTTCAAAGTCAAGATTATTATCAATCATAACCTGGAATGCTTTACCTTCAATACAATTTCCTTTATATTCCTCAATTGGTTTTCCGTATATTCTTCCTACTGGTCTGTATCTATAAGCATAGATTCTGCCATAATTCTTTAATTCCTCCATAAATTCTGGAGCTAAAGTTTCGTGTAATTCTCCTGGCACATATCTAAGAGCATTCTTAAGAGCAAGCTTAGTCTGTGCAGGGGTAAGTCTGAACCCTCTGTCAGGAGCCCTTCTCTTACCTTCCTCAAAAGCCGGATATTCTGGTAATGCTGCATCCAGTTTTATAGTCATGGCTTCTGATATTTTTTGGTTATTTAACATTTATATTACCTCCCAGTTCTGCCTAATCGTCTATTCACGATACGCTTTGTGTCTTTTTTAGATTATATTTACCGCTTTTTCAACTGCTTCAACAATTGAATTATTCTTAATCATTTCATCAAACTTCACTAACTCATAATGCATAACCACATCCTGATCTACTGGAGCTACTAACTGTCTTATGAAATCATATGCTGCTTGTGTACCCTTTGCTAATCCTTTTTCTCCTCTTAGCCAGATACCCTGTGACGCTGCAAATAATTCGATACCAAGAACTTTTTGTGCATTATCAAGAATTAATGCTGCTGTTCTTGCTGCTGTAGTTCCCATACTTACATGATCCTCTTGATTTCCTGATGAAGGAATAGAATCGACACATGCTGGATGTGCATAGATTTTGTTTTCTGAAACCATTGATGCAGCTGCATACTGAGCAATCATAAAGCCAGAACAAACTCCACCGTGCTTTGTAAGAAATGCAGGTAAGCCTTCAGATAGCTGAGGGTTAACAAGCCTTTCTGTTCTTCTCTCCGAAACGTCAGCAAGCTCGGATATAGCAAGCTTTAAGAAATCGAATGCAAGAGCCATAGGCTGACCATGGAAATTACCACCTGATATAACTTCGTCTTCATCAGGGAAAATAAGTGGATTATCAGTTACTGCATTTATTTCTCTTGTTACTGCCTCATATACATATTGAACCGCATCTCTTGATGCTCCGTGAATCTGTGGAATACATCTTAATGAATATGGATCCTGCACCTTATTTGGATTTGTTTCATGTGCATTATCACTTCCGTCAAGTAATGTTAGTAAATTAATTGCAACATCCTTCTGGCCTTGATGTCCTCTAACATCATGAACCTTATGATCATAGGCTTTCTTAATTCCATTTAAAGCTTCAGCTGTCATGGAAGTTGCAATGTCTGCTACTTTTAGTAGATTCATTGCATCCCAAAGAACATTTACACCAACAGCAGTCATAATCTGAGTACCATTTATTAGTGCAAGACCTTCTTTAGCTGCAAGCACAACAGTAGGAATTCCTGCCTTCTTCATAGCTTCTGCGCCAGACATGATCTCTCCCTTGTATTCAGCATCGCCTTCACCAATCATAGTAAGAACCATATGTGAAAGTGGAGCCAAATCTCCAGAAGCGCCTAATGAACCTTTTTCAGGTATAACAGGATGAACACCTTTATTTAGCATTTCTAGTAAAGTATCTAATGTTCCAGGTCTAATACCTGAATGGCCTCTTGAAAGTGCATTGCATCTAAGCAGCATTGCTGCTCTGACAACTTCTCTTGGTAAGCCCTTGCCCATTGCGCAAGTATGGCTAATAATAAGGTTTCTCTGTAAATCTGCAGTTTCGTCACTGGAGATAAATGTATCAGCGAATTTTCCAAATCCAGTTGTTAATCCATAAATAACCGCACCCTCTGCCAATTTCTTGTCAACATAGTCTCTAGCCTTCTTTACAGCAGCCTGTGCTTCAGGTGTAATAACAACCTCTTCATCAAATCTTGCTACACGGATTACTTCTTCAACCGTTAGCTTTGTTCCATTAATAGTAATGCTCATGACTTCATTCCTTTCACTTTTTATATTTTTAATAATTATTCATTATGTCCGTATATATATGCAAAAGTCTTTTTTTATTTAGACTCCGCATTTATTATACCAAACTTGTTAATAAATTTACAATACTTTATTTTAAATTTTCTTAAAATTTATTGCAACGTTGTATTTTTAGGCGTTTTTGCATACAATCTCTTGAAAGCTTCACTTTGTTATATTAAAGCAACATAGTACTTTTTCATTAGTTATTTATAGCTACATCACTTTATTTCGTTATTGCTTTACTATGAATAATTATACTATTTTTGAACTAATTAGCTATTATTTTTAAATAATACGTATAAATTTGTTTGTTGACATGCAGCTTTTAGTGCTATAGTGTTTTTATGCTATTAATTCGTGCTACTAAATCATTAAATGAAAAATGAGGGGTATATTTGTAATGAAAATTTATAATAGAAAAGTGTTTATTTTTGGAATCATTCAGCTTATAACATCCATTTTGTATATTTGCATTTCATTAAATGGCTTTGGCATTAAGCTATTGATAGTATCTCTTATTTTATTAGGTTATTCCTTCATCTGCATTGTACAAGGCTTTTCTAAAAAAGTTTATCAACAGAACCTATCTGCATTACAGTCTCAAAAGGAGTTAGAAAAAACTAACAGGGCATTGAAGTTTTTAAATTCTGGTGAAAAGATTTCCTCTGGTATGGGTATATTCTTTGCTTCTATCTCTCTTGTTCTATTAATTATTACCCTAATTGCCATTATAAAATAACTAGTCTACCTTTCTACTTTTTAAAATAACAAAAGGACTGGATACCATGATTACAAAACAGTATTCAGCCCTTTATGGGTTTTATTTACTTTTATTTTAGTTATAAAAATATCAGCTTTTTTATCTTCCATCTTTGCTAGCCTCTACAGATGGTTAATTGGTTATTTTACAGAATCATTCTTTAAATGCCAAAAATCTATATAGTTGCTTTTTATGGAAGCCTGCAATATATTTAAATCTTTCGTGGTCATCTGAAAGATCCAAAGTATCCTGCAACCCTGCAATGACAACCATTAAATAATAAACTATTTCTGTGGCATTATCACAGCTTATAACCCCTTTATCCTTAAAATATTCTATATACCGTAATAGCTTTTCATTAGCTTGCTGTGTATATGCTATAAATTTTTCTTTTGCCTTTTTATCACGAAGTGCTATATTCACACAAGAAAAATATACTCTTGAATCAATATCTAATGCACCCTTAACAGAAAACATGGAGTCAATAAATTTGGTAAACTCACCTTTTACATCCTGGTTTGACATCTCCACTGGAGGAATTGAAATACCTATACACCTGTCAAACATATAATCAATAAGCCCATATATGAGTTCTTGCTTATTTTTAAAATAGTAAAAAATAAGACTTGATGGTATATTTATATCTTTAGCAATTTTAGCTATGGACACATTTTCCATACCATATTCAGCAACAAGCTTGTAAAAAGCTTCTAATATAAGGTTTCTTTTATTTTCATAATTTTCTTTCATTTTCATTTACTTCTTCCCCATTTTTATAATTATATTTTTATTTTTTCAATCTGGTTCTTGAGTATTTGGCCGCTATAAAATGTTTTTAAAAACCTCTATAGAATATTCCTCTCCGCCCTTTTTTAGCTTTAAAGCCTGCTGCAACTCTGTTATATTGTTTTTATTAACTTTGTACCGTGAACATACAACGATCATGGCAAAGATTATACCCATTGGAATCCCTGCATAAATCACTCTTAATGCCGAACTCATATTTTCAGTGACCACTTCAACGGTAGGATCGACCTTAAGTAATGACATTACTATTCCATTTAGCCACATACCTATAGCAACTCCTGCTTTTGTTAAAAATGAGCTTAGTGAAATGATTAGCCCCTCTCTTCTTTTTCCGTACTTAAATTCATATATTTCAGCTATGTCAAAATTCATAGCATATATTATAATCCAAAATGATGCAGAAGCCAGACATAAGCATATTAGAAGTACCATCATAAGTAATGTGCTTGGAGTTATAAAACATAAAATGGCTGAGTACACAAATAGAATTATAAATCCTATCAACATTCCCGATTTTTTACCCAGTTTAACTATAAGATTTCCCATGGGCACGATAAACATTATAGAAATAATTCCAGGCCAGAAGTTCACCATAGCTATCTGATTGTTTTCAAATCTACATGTAAACATTAAAAAATATAATAAAGAGCTGTTAGATACACCCAAAAACACATTATATAAAAATCCCATACACGCAGTCAGTCTGTACTGCTTTATATGAAATAAATCCTTAGCATCCTTAAAGGCTACTTGAATAAATCCACCGCTATGGCTGTCTTTTATTGCTTCTTCATTAACCACATTTCGCTCTTTTCCTCGAAGTGCAACAGCTGTTGTAAGAAATGCAATGGCTGTTACCGTTCCTAAAACGGCACCAATTATTTTCCACGTCAAAACGTCACTTTTGCCCTGAAGTGCCATAAAGTCCATAAATTTTAATATGCCTACTGTTAAAATTACCTGACCAAATGCTGAAAATAAAAGCACAGAAGTCCTCAGCCTTGTTTTAGAATCGTAATCATCAGTTACTTCTGATGCTACAGCTATGTACGGTATATCAACTATGGTAAAAAACATCCAGAAAGCTATATTTATCATAATAAAATATAAAATCTTTGCTGTCTGCCCAAGATTCACATCACAAAACAGGATAAAAACAAATAAACCCAGAGGAATAGCTCCTCCTAATATAAAATTGGCTCTCTTTCCAAATTTATTTCCTTTATATCTGTCTGATAGATATCCCACTATTGGATCTGTTATTGCATCCCACATTACTGCAATAAGTGATATTGTCCCTGCTGCTGCTGGATTTATCCCTGCAACACTAGTTAAAAAGAAGATGAAAAACATATAGAATATATTGTACGCTATGTCTTCTCCCATACCTCCGATTCCATACATTACTATGGTTTTAAGGTCAAGCTTCTCAGTTATAATTTTTGTTTCAAAATCTTTACTCAACTGCTTATTCTCCTTCTCTATGTTCTATTGCTCATAATACGCACATCTGAATCCAACATCAAAATAGTTTTCATCGTCTTTCAATATGAATCCCAACGCAAATACTCCTGCATTTTCTTTATTTACCCAATAACCTCCACGTATAGCGTTATATGTTCCTTTTACGTTGACAGCCACCACATCTTCCTCATATTTATCACCTTCTGGAATCAGAGCCATAGGCATAAGTTTTTTGGCAAAGACCTCATCTGCATCGGTTTTTACAGCCTTATACATGCTAATTAGTGCTTCCTTGTCCGTTTGTTCGTCGCTTGCAGATATCGATAACATTAGTGTGCCATCTGTGTTCAAAGCCTTATATTTTAAAGATTTTTCACTATCTGCTTTACAAAAATTTCCCCAACCGTCAAGTGCACGCCATGCACCGTCACTTTGGCTCCTAAGCTGTAATTCGCAGTCAACTGTACGAATGCCATCGACCCATTCCCAAACATTACCGTTCATGTCATAGATGCCGTCTGTTGTCCCATCATGACTCCATTCAACAGGCCCTGAGCCCGTAAGGATTCTAAAAGGCTTTCCTTCGATTGGACACGGTTTATTTTCTGATAATGTTCCTTCTTGATCTTCACATCGGTAATCTTTACCATAATTATTATTTCCTCTAGGAAGGGTATTGTTCTTTTTTGATAAAAGGGCTACAGCCGCCCATTCATCGTTAGTCATGAGATGCCACCCCTTACCCTTATTTTTACAATAGTTTCGCGCTTCCTCTATAGTGACAAAAACTTCTGGATCCTTGTTTGGTAAGCTATACGCCAATCCATCAATAACCGTATTTTGATATTTGCTTATATATATTGCCTCTACCTCATTACCGTCCACTATAAATGCTGGATGCGTAACACCAGCGCCTCCTTCAATAACGTCGGATATTTTAAATTTAGGAATTCTGACCATAACAGACTTTACATTTCTGTCATCTATAATTTCAGCTGTATTTTTCATAGCCCGCCTTCTTTCTTTTTATCATCATTCTGAAAACCAATTGGTTTTTTTAAGGTTTAAACTCATATTAATCTGTTTTAAAATAGTAAACTCTTCCAAACCTTGTATTCCGCCCATAACTCCTATGCCACTTTGCTTATATGGACTCACTGGAAGGCTTGAGCCAGCTTCTAAATATGTATTCACCCATAATAATCCAGACTTTATAAACTTACACACTCTTAGAGCTTTCCCAATATCCTTTGTAAATACAGCTCCTGCCAATCCATAAATAGTGTCATTAGCTATATCTATAGCTTCTTGTTCAGTTGAAAAACTCTGAACTGTCAAAACCGGTCCGAATATTTCTTCCTTAACTATTCTCATATTGCTTTTACAATCTATAAACACAGTGGGCTCAACAAAGCATCCTTTTTCAAAATCTCCGTCAACTATTCTCTTGCCTCCCACTGCCAGCTTGGCGTCTTCTTTTATTCCCACCTCTATATAATTCAATACGTAAGCCATATGCTCTTTTGAAATCAACGGGCCAAATTCTGCGGTCTCATCAAAAGGCATTCCAATCTTTATTGAGCCTACTCTTTTTACTAAGGTTTCAACCAACTTATCATATATACCGTCCTGAACCAAAAGCCTTGAACCCGCCACACAGACCTGACCTTGACTCAAAAATATGCCAAACATAACATTATCTACGACTAAATCTATATCCACGTCATCAAACACTATAACTGGAGATTTACCTCCCAGCTCAAGTGCCATTTTTTTTAAACTTGATGATGAGTCTCTAACAATATCCATACCAGTTTTTGTGCTGCCTGTAAAAACAATCTTGTTTATATTTTTGTTTGTAATTAATTCCTTTCCAATGTTACTGCCGGAACCCAAAACCAGATTTGCAGCCCCTGCCGGTAAGCCCGCTTCTTCAAAAATTTCAAAAAGCATAATGGTTGTTAAAGGAGTAAGGGAAGATGGCTTTACGATTACGGTATTGCCCGCTGCCAATGCCGGTGCTATACTTGCTGATGCAGTTCCCAAAGGGTAATTCCACGGTACAATTATGCTGCAAATACCTATAGGTTCTCTAATTGTCATTGATAACAGATTATTTGAATTATTGGACGTATGCCCCTGTAGAGAAGCTGCAATCCCACCATAATATCTAAAGGCTCCTATGGCAGCATACACATCATCGTATCTTGTTTCTCTAAATAGTTTTCCTGTATTTATACTCTCTGTCCTTGCTATTTCATCTATCCTTTTTTCAATTAAATCTGCAATTTTATACAATAATGCACCACGTTCTTCGGCACTCATATTTCTCCATACAGAACTGTCTTTGAAGGCAGCTTTAGCTGCTTCTATGGCGAGTATGACATCATTATCTTCGCCTTCTGTTACAACTGCAACGATTTCCCCTGTTGCAGGGTTCATTATGTCCCTCGTCTTTTCTGAAGAAGACAATACCCACTGCCCGTTTATAAACATTCGTTTTACATTTCTCACACTTACCTCCATTCTCAAAAGGAGTACCTTTTGCAACAATTATGTCCGCATCTTTACCTACTTCAAAATATGCCTCTTCTTAAAATTTATTGATTATTCAATCAGATTATGTTTTTTTATCTTATTTATTGAAATTTTCCACACAAAAATAGCGTAATATATGTAATATGATATTTTCATAATATTGGTTGACAGTTAGAGTGCAAAGTGCTATCTTGTATTTAGAGTGCAACATGCCATCTTAGAGAGGAGAATCAAAATGATACAGCAGGTGTCAGATTTTGAATTAGAACTTATGAAAACCATTTGGGCAAATAGCGGATCAGCCCTTTACGCTGAAATCGTGGAAGCTCTGGAAACGAAAGGGACACCAGCAACTAAAAACACGATTATTTCTTTGTTATCCCGCCTGATTGAAAAAGGATTCCTGAAAATTAGCAAGATTGGCCATCGGAACAAGTATACTGCTCTGGTTTCTGAAGCAGAGTACCGTGCTGTGCAAACGGAAACTTTCTTAGAAAAGATTTACGAGGGAAATGCCAAAAACTTAATTGCCACATTGATTCAAAAGGATTTAATTTCAGCCGATGAATACGAACGATTAAAAAAACATTGGAGAGAGGACCAGGGGAAAGAATGAACGAACTGCTAAAAGTATTACTATCCTTATCTATTTCTGGCACATTGTTAATTTTCATTCTTATCCTTTGCAAGCCATTAATCAGGCATAAAATCAGCAAAAGCTGGCAGTATTACATTTGGCTGATTGTGATTGCCCGTTTGTTGCTGCCCTTTACGCTGGAAACAAACCTTGTAGGAAATGTATTCCAGCAAATTGACAATGTTATTCCACAATCAAAAATGATAGAAGCCTCTAAACAAAATGTGCCGGACTTGTCAACTTACAACGAAAGTAATTATCAGAACGTAAATCAAGGTGATATGACAAACGCTCAGGGACCAAAAGCCATTGTGCCGGTAGTCCAAAGCATACTTGATAAGGTGATACCAAATGCTTTGCTGATCTGGCTATTTGTGGCAGCCATGCTGTTAATTCGAAAAATAACCATCTATCAAAGTTTTGTGAAGTATATAAAAGCTGGGCGGGTTGAAGTGTCGGATATTAAGCATTGGGAGCGTTTGGGCAAATTAGTAGAACAAGAAGGTATAAAAAGGGCGGTTTTAATTTACACAAATCCCCTGATTTCATCCCCTTTGCTTATTGGCTTTTTCCGACCTTGCATTATGCTCCCTACCATAAAACTATCGGATTCTGATTTTGATTACACAATTTTGCATGAACTAACCCACTATAAACGACGGGACATGTTTTATAAATGGCTAATACAAATCACCATCTGCGTCCATTGGTTTAACCCTGCCGTACGTTTAATGGGACGGGAAATAAGCAAAGCATGTGAGTTATCTTGTGATGAAACAGTCATTAAAGGACTGACAGAAAAAGAAAAACACGCTTATGGTGATACGTTGATTGAAGCAATAAAAACAGGCGGGCATTACGAAAACTCCCTTGCTTCCGTCACGCTTACTGAAAGTGTCGAGTTGCTGAAAGAGAGGTTAGACGCTATTATGAAATTTAAGAAAAAAAGGAAGTGGGGCATATGCATATCATTACTACTTACGGTCGTACTGGTTTGCGGTTTTACTTTTTCAGGCGCGTATGCTGCTGTCAACATTAGCCATGGGGCAGCTAGTGACCCCGATATTGAAGCTGGCGGAATAATTAATAATAAAACTATTTACTTCGTTTATACCGAAAAAGGGCTGCGTTCCATCGGTACAGGCCGCAATAGCTTAGACAAACTGTATATGCTTGCGAACGATATTGTTCTATCCACTGACGAATGGGTGCCTATCGGAACTGCTACTAAGCCTTTTACTGGAACTTTTGATGGAAATGGCTTCAATATCAAGGGCTTGACTATGACTAATCCCAACACAAAAGTAACCGGTTTTTTCGGATATGCTAAAGGCGCAAACCTACACAATATTGAATTAAGAGATATAGACATATCATCAGCTGGAAAAAACATAGCAGAGAAGAAAGCTGACCCGATTTGTGCCGTTCCTAGCAACGTCACATTAACGGACAATCGGGTTTATCCCAAAATTATCGGCAATCCAAATGAAAAATTGACAATGGGCACTTTCGTTTTAGCTGGGAAAAAATATTATCAAGTAGAAAACGAAACACAACTGCGGTCAATCGGTCAAGGGAATTATAGCCTTAATAAAAACTATATTCAGGTTGCCGATATACAAATGTCAACGGCTGAATGGGAACCCATAGGAACCCCCGAAGATCCATTTACAGGGACTTATTGCGGAAACGGTTGTGAAATAAAAGGGCTGACAATGACAAACCCTAACTCAAAAGTAATCGGCTTGTTCGGGTTTGCTGATGGCGCAACAATTTACAATATCACAATGCGAGATTATGATATTGCCACCGCTGGAAGAAACGTAAAAAACAAATCTATTTCGCCAATTCTAGTATTTGGAACAGATTCACGCTCTTATGATAACAACATTTATCCAAAACAGTAAATGATATAAGTCAACAATCAAAATAGTTTGTGATAAAGGTCCTGGTTACGCTATGTAGCCAGGCCTTTTTCATGAATAAAAAGCTTTAAAAACACATCCCTGCATTTCTAAAGCTTTAGCCCCCTTGATTTAAATTTTCACAGCAGGCTGCATACCCATTTCAATAAGCTTACGGTCAAAAGCACCGCCACGATATAGCATAACAAAAGTACGGACCTGATCCAGGGATAAATCTATAACATCATTATTTCCACTGGTATCCGAGCCGTCCCCATTAATTATTTTTGCATTCATTAGAATTTCAATAATATCTCCAAATCCGTAATTATTGGGAATATCCTTAAGTCTTTCATACCTTACCACTGACACTTCCTCCTCTTCACTTATGCTATCCACTTCTACTATCCAATAGTATTTGACCTGGCTTTGCCACAGCTCAATACTTGCAAAAGTCCTATCAGCCTTTGTGCTGCTTGGATCATTTATTAATACTTTGTTTTCTTTAATACCATATGCCAGAACATAATGTCCTGACTTTGTCCAGTTACCCTTACCCATACAGGCAATTACCCATTTGCCCACTTTTAATGCTGCAACAACTTTTACATGTGCATCATTGGCCATTGTACTTTTAGTACGATAAATATTAGATTTATTTACTTTTATTAAAGGAATACCATATTCTGCTCCAGCAGGAACAAAGTAGCTATAATACGTGCCTTGATTTAGAGCTTTATACCCGCCTTTAAGGGCCCATGCACACGTTTCCTTTGGCGTTACCGTTGCATCCTTAAGTGTCGCAATCACCATGGCCATACAGGATGGTCCGCATCCAGACTCTCCTATTGTTGTATTTTCACCTTTGGCAGAATAGTCAATACCAGCCCATCGTTTATCTGTCTGTAAATAGCTAATCGGCTTCATATGCTGCCTCCTTAAATTTGATCATTTTACTGTTGATCTTACTTTAGTATATAGTTTTAACTTTGAATGGGCACAACATTATAAAGTTTTCTATAAAATAAAAGAAGAGCCAAATACCATTATAAAATGATATTTAGCCCTTTATACATTATACTTTTATTGCTTATTGATGTGGCTTTTCTCCCACAAGCTGCATGCCTGCTTTTATTAACTCCTGTTTTATCTCTGCTGCCTGTTCTCTGTCTCTTGTTTCCATAACCACTCTGAGGAAACAACTATTAATTGCCATATTCGGGTCGCTTCTATCATGATATACAGTAACAACGTTACCACCACAGCGGCTGATAATTTCACTTACACTTAAAAGTTGACCTGGTCTGTCTGCTAATTCTACTGTTATTGTACTTCTTCTGCCGCTCATAATCAGGCCTCTTGTTACAACTCTGTTTAAAAAGCTTACATCAATGTTACCTCCACTGACAAGACATACCACCTTTTTTCCATGCAGGTTAAACTTATTAAACATTGCTGCCGCAACCGAAACGGCCCCCGCACCTTCTGCAACAAGCTTTTGCTTTTCCATCAGTGCAAGTATGGCTGCCGCGATTTCATCTTCTGATACCACCGCCATATCATCTACGTATTTTGAAATCATTTCATAGGTAATGTCGCCGGGGTGCTTTACCGCTATGCCATCTGCAAAAGTATTGACAGAATCAAGAGTTATTGGCTCTCCACCTTTTATAGACTTATACATGCTGGGGGCTCCTGCCGCCTGCACACCGTAAACCTTACAATTTGGATTTAGGTTTTTTATGGCAAAGGCCACTCCACTAAGTAACCCACCTCCACCTACAGGCACAATTACTGCATCTGCGCTGGAAAGCTGATCTAAAATTTCCAGTCCAATTGTCCCCTGTCCGGCTATGACATCATCATCATCAAAAGGATGAATCATGGTTCTTCCTTCTTCCTTCTGAATTTCCACTGCCTTTGCATGGGCGTCGTCATAAGTATTCTTCACTAGACAGACCTCGGCTCCATATTTTTTGGTTGCTTCCACTTTACTTAATGGAGCTCCATCCGGCATACAAATTAAACAAGGAATATCATTTTTTTGTGCTGCAAGCGCGACTCCTTGAGCGTGGTTTCCTGCACTGCATGCAATAATCCCATGCTTTTTCTCCTCTTCACTTAGTTGGCTTATTTTATAATAAGCTCCTCTAAGTTTAAAACTACCTGTCACCTGCAGGTTTTCTGTTTTAAGATATATAGTATTTTCCTGACTCAGCCCTGGGGCTAAAATCAAATCTGTCTTTCTTGCCACCTCTCTTAAGACATAAGCTGCATGGTATATTTTGTCTAACGTAAGCATGAGCATCTACCTCCCGAATATTTTATTATACTTTTAGTATAGTCCTTAAAATCACCTAAAATTCGTGGTATAATTAATAGTTAAATAATATCATTTTTATAGAGGTTTATCAATAAAACTTATATATAGATACAAGGAGTATTTTATGAACAAATTACATGATTTATCTACAGAATTAAACACTTTGGCCATTTTTAGAAATGTTCTAAAAGATGAAGTTATCCAAAGTTTCCAAGAATTAGCAACATCAACTTATTCTTTAGATTCCAAAGACCTTGTTCTCCACATCTATGGGGACTTTGTTTCTAAACTATTTAACAGCACCAGTTCTTTCTCCTATTACATAACAGAACTAATTATGAGTGATGAAAATTTTTATATTATTGGAAAAGGCGCGGGAAAAGTTTTTGATCATGTCATAGAATCCAGCTTGAAAAATGAATTAAATGTATTAACCAGACTCGCATCATTGACGCCAGAAGATGCAAAATCTATCATAAATTATAAAGGGTTTTTACCTGTATGGACTAACGAACCTGTTGATTTAACTTCTTTATATATGGAGCGAATCTCTAAGCTTCCTACAAATGGTTATGGTATTTATGCGAAATATTATGCTTTTGTTTTAAGTTCTGATGGAGTTATGCCTATCACACATCCAGATCCACAAAGGCTTTCCGACCTTCCTGGTTACGAAAGAGAGCGCAGTCTTATTATCCAAAACACGTTGTCACTAATTGAAGGTACAGGCGCAAGCAATGTTCTTTTATATGGTGACGCGGGAACTGGGAAGAGTTCAACTGTAAAAGCCATCTTAAATGAATACAAAGATAAAGGGCTGAGGCTTATTGAAATTAAAAAAGATCAGTTAATTCATCTGCCAAACTTACTGGAAACCCTGTCTATCAATCCCCTTAAGTTCATATTGTTTATTGACGATTTAAGTTTTAGTGGTAATGACGACAGCTTTGCTGCTTTAAAAGCAGTTCTTGAAGGCAGTATTGCTTCTAGAAGTAAGAACGTTGCAATCTATGCAACCAGTAACAGGAAACACTTAATTAAAGAAAATATGTCAGAAAGAAATGGGGATGACTTACATCTGAATGATACAATCCAGGAAACACTTAGCTTATCTGCAAGGTTTGGTCTTACTATCACTTTCCAGGCCCCTGATAAAGATAATTATTTAGATATAGTGAAGCATTTAGCAAAAGAATATAATCTCGCACTTTCTGATAAGGACTTATGCATAAAAGCTGAAGCCTTTGCTATTAGAAATGGGGGAAGAAGTCCACGTACGGCAAAGCATTTTGTCCAGATTCAAGCTGTAATGCAGTTAGAAGGAGAAGAAAGTAATGATGCAGAAAATTAGATCATTCTTGTCCATATTTACTATTGTTTTATTTTTTGGTTTAGTTCCAACAGATTCAAATACTGTTTTTGCTGCAACCGCACCAGACTCCCTTTTTGAACAATCCTCCACAGAATTTAATTTAGATTTAGCAAAATATTCTCTAACATTGAGTTCTGCCGCTTATGGCAATACTGCTGCCAATATTGAAGAAGTTTTAGCTGAAAATGGCTTCAAAAATGATGCTACCTACGATAATACTTCTTACAAAAATGCCTCTCGGATGAATACAAATTTAGTGGCCTACTCTTTTGCCCACAAGCAAGTAAGATGTCTTAATAAAGATTATACATTGATTGCCGTAGTTATCCGTGGAACCAGTGGAGACAATGAATGGATTAGTAATTTTAATATAAATGATTCTGGGAGCAGTCCTGCAATACATGAAGGTTTTAGTAAGGCTGAAAAAGCACTGTTAGCTAATTTAAATAAATATATTAAAAGCCTGAATGTGGACAGATCAAATACTAAGTTTTTAATAACCGGACACAGCAGAGGAGCTGCTGTTGCCAATTTACTCGCTGCTGACTTGTCAAAAAGTGAGAAGCTGGCAGACCAGTCTGATATTTACGGATATACCTTTGCTACTCCAAATGTTGCAAAGATTAGCTCTAATGTATACTTTAATATTTTTAATGCAGTAAATCCTGCAGATATAGTAACGGAAATACCTTTAGCAAAATGGGGATATAGTAAATATGGGGTAACTTATTCTTTACCTGATGAAAATCAGATAAATACCGAAGACCTGACTGCTGCAAAAAAGGCTTTATCCCAGCTTACAGACATAGCACCAACATTAAAAGATTTTAATAAGGCTAAGCTTTCTCTTGCCCTTTTAAAAGAAAATCTTATACCTACTGGAACCAGCAGTGCACATGTGCCACAGGTATATATGAAATATTTAAACGAAGTAAACTCTGATGAGCTTTCAGCGCAAATATTTCATTTACAGCTAAAACTCATTCCAAATACAAATTATGCTTAATAAAAGGGGGATTTTATTAATGAAAAGTATTAAACCGGGAAGAGGCCCTTCTATGATGGGCGGCTTTGGTTCTATTGCAGCAGGAATATTTGGTGTTTTCTGGACTGTTTGTGCTGTTAGCATGATGGCGCCTTGGTATTTTGCAATATTTGGTGTTATTTTTGTTTGCATTGCCATTGTTCAAGCAATTTATAATTTTAAGAATGCAACAAGTAAAAACCGGTTTTCTGAATTTGATATTGTTGATGAATCGGAAGAAACAGACCCAATGCAGGAATATATTGATAGACAATCAAATCCCAATAGCAAGCAAGGAACAGATATTAACAAGCCTGCTACCATCGAGGGAGCTGCATTCTGCCCTTATTGCGGAACTAAAGTTAGCCCGGATTTTGAGTTTTGCAGCAAATGCGGAAAAAAACTGCCTAATTAATACATAAAAAATATCCTCCTGGATGACATTTAGTTTAACTTTAATTCAGGAGGATAGATATATTTAGTTTCATTAAGATTTATCTTAAACAGTGCTAAGATTTTTTAGCCTTCAATTATAAAACAGGTTTCTGTAAAGGCATTTCTACAACCTTAGCCCCAGCAGGAATCTCTATATTTAGCTTCTTTGTTGTTTCGGAAATATGAGACTCGGCCTTTATTCCCATCTTCATCAGTTCTTCCATATCTAAGGTCATATCAATTACTGCATTCTTCTGATCTCCAGTAATATTCATTGCAAAGCTGCCCTTCTTTTCTATTGACCCTGAACCCTTTATGCTATATCCATATAGGCTTCCACCTTTATCCTGAATGGTAAGATTAGCACTTAATTTGCTTTCCTTTAAAAACGTCTCTAACTCTTTTATGTCTAATGCGTCATTTGTTACTCCTTCAGCAATTGCGGTCTTGGCTAAAGCAGCCATAATTGCAGTCTGGTTAATATCTAAAGTATACGTATTAATATCCCCAGAAGTCTTCGTTGTAAACGCATCGTCGCCCATAAGGTATTTTAAGAAAGTATACGACGTTTTCATATCTTTATACGCAGAAACATCTGAATATTCAACATAGGACATTAGCTCAATTAAATCAGATAAATTCATTTTTGTAGATTGATGGCTCATAATGGATTTCAAATCAATTCCCATTGCATTATATTGGTCATACATATTCATTTTATACCAAGTATTCTTATCTGCTGTAGGATTCAATACAGAAAAAAGATTAGACTGCATATATGTATTTCCAGTTTCACCATTCATTTTCACGTTCATGTCTGCATTTTTAAGAGTTTCCAGCATTGGCTGCAATGCTGCTTTTTGTTCAGCTGGTAAGGTTGTCAGCATCTTATCCATATTTACTGTAAGTTTCATGGTTAAATCCGCATTTAGTTTTTGCTGTACTCCATTCATCTCACCGTTTACAGAAAAATTCATGGCTGAATTTGTAGTGTTAGGTGCATTATGTGTTTCAACATCACAACTGAACTTACCATTTGTTTCATATGTTTTTTCTAA
Source organism: uncultured Aminipila sp. (assembly GCA_963524205.1). Taxonomy (GTDB): domain Bacteria; phylum Bacillota; class Clostridia; order Peptostreptococcales; family Anaerovoracaceae; genus Aminipila. The sequence goes on along the minus strand of CAURED010000005.1, from coordinate 142,237 downwards.
ATCTAAATCTGTCTTTAATAATTTGTTGACAATGGAGAAGTCTTTATCTACATTAGCATAAATATCTGCAGGATTTATGATAATTGCAGTTTTTTCTGCTTCATCCCATCCTACACTATAACCCATACTTTCTGCAATAAAACGTACAGAAACATAAGTACAATTTGATTTTTTATCAACAAACGGAGCTGTATCCATTTGTTTCGTTACCTTTTTTCCATTCTCGTTAATGGTAATGTTCTTTCCACCAACTGCGAATGAAATTTCTTTATCACTTGTTTTTGCTGTTATTATCTTAGTCTTTGTATCAAAACCTACAACAGCGCCCATGGTTTCAAGAATCTGACGAAAAGGTACAACAGTTCTTCCATCAACTACTTTAACTGCGGCATCAGTGAAGTTAATATTTTCCCCATTGTACTGCACCTTAATTCCTTTAGAATCTGCTCCAAATGCAGTTATGCTTCCAGAATACGTCAATGTTAGTGTAATAATTAACGTTATGGTAAAAATTCTTTTTAATATTTTTTTCATACAATTAATCTCCTTCTTTTTTGTTAAATTATAACATTATTTAAATATATCAGATAAATGCACTAACTACAATAAGTTAAATACATATTGTAATAATTTCAGCTGTGCTTCCACAGGAAAGGCCAGATTGACAGCTTACATCATTACAGTTATTTATTATATAGATTCATGTAGCCACTGGATTCAGACAGCAAAAAGAGAAGAAGACTCATAAAAATGAATCTTCTTCTCTTTTTTTATAGCTTAAATAAAACCCAAAGGGATTTTAGCGAAATTAGAAATCCTGCTTCATTATTGCACCTTTTGCTGCTGAATCCACAAGCTTTGCATATCTTCCAAGCCAGCCTGTTTTAATGTTAGCTTCAGGCGCTGCATAACGCTCTCTACGCTTTCCAAATTCCTCATCTGAAACTTTGGCGCAGATAGAATATTCAGGAATATTGATTTCTATGATGTCACCTTCCTCTAGCAAACCAATGTTTCCACCGTTCGCCGCTTCTGGGCAGACATGCCCAATGGAGGCCCCGCGGCTTGCACCGCTAAATCTTCCGTCTGTAATAAGTGCTACGGTTTTGTCTAGCTTCATTCCTGCAAGAGCACTGGTTGGATTTAACATTTCTCTCATACCAGGACCACCCTTAGGACCTTCATATCTAATAACAACCACATCACCCTCAACTATTTTGCCTTTATATATAGCATCTATAGCTTCTTCCTCTGCATTAAACACTCTTGCAGGACCTGAGTGTTTTAACATTTCTGGAGCAACTGCACTTCTCTTAACTACGCAGCCTTCAAGGGCAACGTTACCAAATAATATAGCTATACCGCCTGTTTCACTGTATGGATTGTCAATAGGTCGGATTGTTTCAGGTTTCTTGTTCTTTGCACCCTTTATATTTTCGCCTAATGTCATTGCTGTTGCTGTCATTACTTCTAAATCAAGCATTCCTTTTTTAGCAAGCTCACTTTGAACTGCCGGTATTCCTCCAGCTATATTTAAGTCCTGCATATGTGTTTCTCCTGCAGGTGCCAAATGACAAAGGTTCGGAGTTTTCTCACTTTCAACATTAAACATATTTAAATCAAGAGGAACTCCTGCTTCATTGGCTATAGCTAACAAGTGCAATACGCTATTTGAAGAACATCCTAAAGCCATATCACACCTAAGCGCATTTTTTATAGATCTTTCATTGATAATATCTCTAGCTTTAATGTCTTTATCTACTAAGTTCATGATTGCCATGCCTGCATGCTTTGCCAGACGAATTCTTCCGTTATGAACAGCTGGAATAGTCCCATTACCCGGCAAAGCTATACCTAATGCTTCGCATAGGCAGTTCATGCTGTTTGCAGTATACATACCAGCACATGAACCGCAGCCTGGGCAGCATCCCTGTTCGAATTCTTCTAACTTTTCATCATCTATCATATTTGCTTTTCTGGCACCAACAGCCTCGAAGATTTTGGATAAGCTTATTTCCTCATCATCTACAAGACCAGCCATCATAGGGCCGCCGGAGCAAACGACTGTTGGAACGTTCATTCTAACTGCTGCCATGACCATACCAGGAACAATTTTATCGCAGTTTGGAACCAGTACAAGACCATCAAAAGCATGGGCCAATGTCATAGTTTCAACACTGTCAGCGATTAATTCTCTGCTGGCAAGACTGTACTTCATACCAATATGTCCCATGGCAATACCGTCACAGACACCTATGGCCGGAATCATAATAGGTGTTCCCCCCGCCATTCTTACACCAGCTTTTACCGCTTCTGTAATTTTGTCTAAATGATAGTGGCCTGGTACGATTTCGCTATGTGCTGAAACCACACCGATTAAGGGTCTATCCAGTTCTTCTTTTGTATAACCCATAGCATAAAAAAGGCTTCGCATTGGAGCCTTTTCTACACCCTGAGTTACGTTCGCACTTCTTAGTGTCATAACGCAATCTCCTTATCTATTTCTTTAACCAGCTCATCATCTTTCTTAATTCTCCACCAACCTTAACCAGAAGATGTTCGGTTTCTTTTCTTCTTGTCGCTAAGAATTTAGCCTGGCCACCTGCATTGAATTCCTGAATGAATTCACTTGCAAATGTACCATCCTGAATTTCCCCTAGAACTTTTTTCATTTCCTTACGAGTTTCTTCAGTGATCAATCTTCTGCCTGTTCTGTAGTCACCATATTCTGCGGTATTTGAAATGGAGTATCTCATCATTTCAAATCCACCACTGTTGATTAGGTCAACAATTAGCTTCATTTCGTGAATACATTCAAAGTAAGCCATTTCTGGTTCATATCCAGCTTCAACTAGTGTATCAAAACCAGCCTTCATCAATTCAGTAACACCACCGCAAAGTACAGCCTGTTCACCGAACAAATCTGTCTCAGTTTCTTCCTTAAATGAGGTTTCAAGAATACCAGCTCTGCCTGCTCCAATTCCTGATGCATAAGCAAGTGCAATATCTTTAGCTTTTCCTGTTGCATCCTGATGAATAGCAATTAGGGAAGGAACACCCTTACCTTCTACATACTGGCTTCTTACAGTATGGCCAGGACCTTTCGGTGCAATCATAACGACATCAATATCTGCAGCTGGCTTAACCTGATTATAATGAATGTTAAAACCATGTGCAAATGCTAAAGCATTACCTGGCTTCATATGTTTAGCAACCTGAGTTTTATAAATATTTGCAGCAAGTTCATCTGGAACTAACATCATTACAACATCACCAGCTTCTGCAGCTTCTTCTATTTCAACAACCTTAAGCCCAGCAGCTTCCGCTTTTGCTGTATGTGCGGAACCTTTTCTAAGACCAACAACAACGTTTACACCACTGTCCTTAAGGTTTTCAGCATGGGCATGACCTTGGCTTCCAAATCCGATTATCGCAACGGTTTTTCCGTCTAACATTCCTAAATTACAATCTGTATCATAGTATTTCTTTACCATTTTCTTCTCTCTCCTTTAATATCTTAACAATTAAAATTTTTTCTTAATCAAACTTAATCAAAAAGCTCACCTGTGTACAGTTCATGTTCTTCCTGGCAGCATTCAGGGGTGGCTAGACCTCTTTTAATACCAGTTATGCCTGTTCTGCACATCTCTATGATTTCATAGCAGCTGACCATATTCATAAAGCCCTCTACTTTTTCAGGCGCTCCTGTCAGTTCTACAACAACACTTCCTTTTGAAAGATCAATAATCTTTCCTCTGAAAATATCAACAATTTCTCTCAGCGCAGCTCTATTGCTCTTATCTGCTTTAATTTTTATCAGAAGCAGCTCCCTATACACGCTTTCTTCTTTTTCTAAAGTAAAAATTTCTTTTACGACCTCAAGCTTTTCTGTCTGTGTAATAATTTGATTTAACGCTTGTTCTGTTCCTGTAAATACAATAGTAATTCTTGAGATTTCAGGGTTATTTGTTGCAGATACGGTTAAGGAATCAATATTGAAGCCTCTTCTGCCAAACAAACTGACAATTCTGCTAAGAACATTTGCCTGATTATCTACAAAAATGCTTATTACTTCTCTTCTTTTTGTCATAGCAATACCCCCCTTTCTAACCTACTATCATGTCATTTACTGTTCCGCCGTTCGGAATCATTGGAAGAACTCTTTCTTCTCTTGAAATAATGCAATCAATCCAAACCGGTCCCTCTGACTTAAGTGCTTCTGTAAATGCAGCTTCAAATTCTTCTGGGTTTGTAGCTCTATAACCTTTGCCACCAAAGCCTTCAATAACCTTAACAAAGTCAGTTTTTCTCTCTGGAGTAGTTGCAGAATAACGCTTGCCATAAAAGGCTGTCTGCCATTGGTAAACCATTCCCAGAACGCTGTTATTCATTATAACAGTTATGATTGGAAGGTTATTGCTTATAGCTGTGCATGCTTCTGTTAAATTCATATGGAATGAGCCATCCCCAGTAAAATGAATTACTCGTTTCTGCGGGCATCCAATTTGTGCTCCAATTGCTGCACCATAGCCAAAACCCATGGTTCCAAGACCACCACTGGTAACGAAACATCTTGTATTCTTATGCTTTAAATATTGTGCTGCCCACATTTGGTGCTGCCCAACGTCTGTTACGTAAATAGTCTCTTTATCGGTCAAATCACAAACAGCTGTCACAATTTCATAAGGATGAATCTTGGCATTCCCTTCCTTTTTGTCTCCTCTGACTTTTTTCCATTCACGAATCTTATCAATCCACTCAGACCGATCCACTTTTTGTACTAATGGGATTAACTTATCTAGCGCATCTTTAACATCACTTACTATACTTAAATCAACCTGCACGTTCTTGTTGATTTCACTCTTATCAATATCAATCTGAACTATAGAAGCACCTTCTGCAAACTTTTTCATATTCAGGGCTACGCGGTCGCTAAATCTGGTTCCAAGGGCTAAAACCAAATCAGCTTTATCCACTGCCTTGTTTGACGCAACACTTCCGTGCATACCAATCAAACCAAGATTCTTTTTGTCATCATAACTCAAAACGCCTGCCGCCATCATTGTATATGTACCTGGCATATCTGCCTTCTGCAGCAATTCCGCCAATTGTTTTGATGCACATGAAGCTGCTACGCCTCCACCGAAATATACAATAGGCCTCTGGGCTTTGTTTATAAGTTCTGCAACTTTTTCGATATCAGTCATATCAGCTTTTGGCATCTCTGTCACCGGTAAAGGTTCCTGCTTTTGAAAGTCAATAGTTGCTGCAGTAACATCCTTAGTAATGTCTACTAAAACCGGTCCTTTTCTTCCACTTTGAGCAATTTTAAAAGCATTTCTTAGTGCATCCGCTAGGTCGTCAACTTTATTAACAAAGTAGTTGTGCTTTGTAATCGGCATTGTCACTCCTGTAATGCAAATCTCCTGAAAAGCATCTCTTCCAACAAGAGAATCAGGTACATTACAAGTGATAGCTACCATTGGAATACTGTCCATAAATGCTGTGGCAATACCAGTTACCAAATTTGTAGCTCCAGGGCCACTTGTTGCGAATACTACACCTGTTTTTCCAGTGGCTCTTGCATAACCGTCAGCTGCGTGCGCAGCATGCTGTTCATGAGAAGCTAAAATGTGCTTAATTTTGTCCTGATAGCTGTAGAGTGTATCGTAAATATTGAGGATGGTGCCTCCGGGATACCCAAACACGGTATCGACTTTTTGCTCTAGCAATACTTCTGCAACGATTTCAGATCCTGTTAATTTCATTTTCGTCTACTTCCCTTCTTTCTTAAAACTTACACATGATTCTATATTGGAGTGTGCGCTCCAGAGCCACCAGTATTTTGGTGATTAATACTTATTATATATTTACAGACAAAAAAGTCAACGGTTTTTGTTAAATTTCACAAAATATTTTACATTTTATTATTGACAAAACACAAAACTTCTATTAGTATGTAAAATTATCAATAGGTGCTTAGCGAAAATAAAATAATCTAAAACTTTGCTTACCTATATATAAACAAAAAAATAATATTTGCTTACGAGGCATAACTTACGAAGATTTTTTTTGCAGTGCTAGGCAGCTAACAATGCAATGCAGAAAAAAGATAAGTAAAAACGAGGAGGAATTTAAATTGAAGAATTACGAAAAATACAAGGTCGGCTACTTTATGCCGCCAGTCAATGAAATGAAATGGACCCAGAAAGATCACATAGAGACACCACCAATCTGGTGCAGTGTTGACCTGCGTGATGGCAATCAGGCTTTAATTGTACCGATGAGCCTAGATGAAAAAATTGAATTTTTCCAGTTCCTCGTAAGCCTCGGATTCAAAGAAATAGAAGTTGGTTTTCCTGCCGCTTCTAAAACAGAATATACTTTTTTAAGAACACTGATTGAAAAGAATCTAATTCCTGATGATGTTACCATTCAAGTACTTACACAATCCAGAGAACACATTATAAAGAAAACCTTTGAAGCATTACAGGGGGTAAAGAAGGCTATCGTGCACCTTTACAACTCTACTTCCTTTGCACAGAGACAACAGGTTTTTAAGAAGACTCAGGATGAAATAATAGAAATTGCTACAACTGGAGCAACGCTTTTAAATAAATATAAACAAACCATGCAGGATAGTGAAATTTCTTTTGAATATTCACCAGAAAGCTTTACTGGAACTGAGATGGAATTTGCGTTAAGAATTTGTAATGAGGTTATAGACATTTGGAAACCTACTCCTACAAATAAGGTTATCATTAATCTGCCTGCCACAGTTTCTATGTCTATGCCCCATGTTTACGCAAGCCAAATAGAATACATGAATGACAACCTTCATGAGCGGGACAATATAATTATTTCCCTGCATCCACATAATGACCGAGGGACTGCTGTGGCCGATGCCGAGCTTGGAGTCCTTGCGGGTGGTGACAGAGTAGAAGGTACGCTATTTGGAAATGGTGAACGCACAGGCAACGTTGATATCATTACAGTTGCTATGAATATGTTTGCCCACGGTGTTGATCCTGGTCTTAATTTTGCTGACATGCCTGCTATTGTGGAAACCTATGAAAAATTTACGGATTTAACTGTTCACCCAAGGCAGCCTTATGGTGGTCAATTAGTTTTCGCAGCATTTTCCGGGTCACATCAAGATGCAATTGCCAAAGGTATGGCTTATCATGAAGAAAATAATATGACACAGTGGACTGTCCCTTACCTTCCAATTGATCCACATGATGTTGGCCGTAAATATGATGCGGATGTTATCCGTATAAATAGTCAGTCTGGCAAAGGCGGCATTGCTTATATTCTTGAACAGAATTACGGTTATGCTATCCCTCAGAAAATGCGTGAAGAAGTTGGCTACCTTGTGAAAGGTATATCAGATAATTCCCACAAGGAGCTGTCTCCTGCTGAAATTTATGAAGTATTTGAAAATGAATATATTAATGTATTTAATCCTGTAGACATTACAGATGCCACATTTAAAAAGGTATCTACTTATAAAAGTGATGATGGAATGCTTGTTGATATCAGCGTAACCATAGATGGAAATGAATATGAGGTTTCAGCAGCGGGTAATGGCCGCCTTGATGCTGTAAGTAACGCTCTGAAGAAAACGCCGTATGCTTTTGACTATACTTTTGTAACTTATTCAGAACATGCTCTTGATGCAGATTCTAATTCTAGAGCCTGCGCTTATGTTGCACTGACTGATAAAAGCGAAAAGCTATACTGGGGCATTGGTATCCATGACGATATTATCCTTGCTTCAATCAACGCTTTGGTATCAGCGTTAAATAGACAGAAAAAGGTTCGTCCTTTGGCAGATAAATAAATGGAGGTTTGAAAAATGAATTATAAAATTGCACTTATCCCTGGCGATGGTATTGGTCCAGAAGTTGTAACCGAAACAGTCAAGGTTTTAAATAAAATCGGAGAAAAATATACTCACAAATTTGAATATACTAAAGTTTTAGCTGGTGGATGTGCTATTGATGAAACGGGTGCATGTCTTCCACAGGAAACGATTGATATCTGTAAGTCCAGTGATGCTGTGCTTCTTGGTGCTGTTGGGGGCTGGAAGTGGGATACATTACCAGGAGATCAGAGGCCAGAAAGAGCTTTACTTGGTCTAAGAAAAGAACTGGGCTTATTTGCCAACTTAAGACCTGCTATTTTATTTGACGAACTGGCAGACGCCTGCCCTCTTAAGCCTGAAATTGTTGAAGGCGGTCTTGATATCGTTGTTGTACGAGAACTTACTGGCGGCATTTATTTTGGAGAAAAAGGCTTTAAAGATACGGATTTAGGTCCTGCTGCTTACGATGTTGAACAATATGCAGAAGAAGAAGTAAGAAGAATTGCTATTGTTGCTTTTGATATGGCTATGAAAAGAAATAAAAAAGTAACTAGTGTTGACAAAGCAAATGTACTTGAAAGCTCAAGACTTTGGAGAAGAATTGTCGCTGAAGTCGCAAAGGATTATCCAGAAGTTACTTTAGAAAATCTTTATATCGATAATGCTACTATGCAGATGGTTCGAAACCCTAAACAGTTTGATATTATCGTAACAAGCAATATTTTCGGAGATATTCTTTCAGACGAAGCAAGCATGATAACTGGTTCTATTGGAATGCTTCCATCAGCCAGCCTTGCCAAGGGTAACTTCGGTATGTATGAACCGGTTCATGGTTCTGCCCCGGATATTGCTGGGCAAAATAAGGCGAATCCTATGGCTACTATCTTATCAGCAGCTATGATGCTAAGATATACTTTTGGTCTTTCCTCTGAATCCGATGACATTGAAGCTGCTGTTAAAACTGTTCTTGCAGACGGCTACAGAACACCAGATATCTTTACAGAAGGCATGAAAGCAATCGGTACAAAAGAAGCTGGAGACTTAGTAGCTGAGGCCATTAAATAAATTTGGTTCTTGCCGGGAAATATGGAGTTTGCTCAAGATTTTTTCCAAAATGAAGATTTTCGGTAGTATTTTAGAAATTGATTAAAGGAGGGCCTTTATGGGCGTTATATTTAAATTTCACAATGATTTAGATACAGACCAAATCATTGCTTCACAATATTTATTACTTCCTACCATAGATGAAATGAAAGCTCATACTTTTGAGTCCCTAGATGCTGACTTTGCTGTGAAAGTCCAGTCTGGTGATTTTATTGTAGGTGGAGAAAACTTTGGCTGTGGTTCTTCAAGAGAACAAGCGCCAAGTGTCCTAAAGGCTCTTGGGGTTCAGGCCGTTGTTGCAAAATCCTTTGCCCGTATCTTCTATAGAAACGCTATAAACATTGGTCTGCCTGTAATTGTGTGCAAGGATTTGTATGAAAATGTTTCAGATGGTGATACTATGGAGCTATTCTTATCTGAAGGCATGGTTAAAGCTTGGGGCAGAGAATATACCTGCACAAAGCTTCCTCCTTACATGCAAGGAATCCTTGATAAAGGTGGCTTAATTGCCTCTTTAAATGAGGATCAAAATACTACTGCTAATTATAATTGCGGAGGTGATAAGTAATATGGGTATGACAATTGCAGAAAAAATAATTGCTTCGGCTGCGGGTGTAGAAACCGTAAAGCCCGGAGATATTCATACTGTCACCTTGGACCGTATGATGAGTAATGATGGAACAACACATTTAACCATAGATATGTATAATCAGCAGATTAAGAATCCAACTATTGCAGACCCGAAAAAGCTTGTATTTATAGTGGATCACAATGTTCCTGCTGATAATCCAAAAACTGCTGCTTCTCATAAAAAAATGCGTAATTTTGCTAAAGAGCACAACATTGATTTTTGGGAAGGAAAAGGGGTTTGTCATCAGATTATGATGGAAAACTATGTGTGTCCGGGTGAATTGATTTTTGGTGCTGACAGCCACACTTGTACATACGGTGCTCTTGGTGCTTTTGGAACGGGCGTTGGCTGTACAGATTTCTTATATGGAATGGTCACAGGTACTTCCTGGGTCCTTGTTCCTGAAACCGTAAAATTTAATTTATCTGGACAACTAAAAGATGGTGTTTACCCCAGAGACCTGATGCTCCACATCATTGGCCAAATCGGTGCGAATGGTGTGAACTATCAAGTTATGGAGTTTACTGGTGATGGAGCTAAATCACTTAGTGTAAACGACCGTATGGTTTTATGTAATCTTGCGGTTGAAGCAGGTGCAAAATCAGCCATTTTTGAAGCTGACGAAATTGCCCTTTCATGGTTAAAAGAACGTGGGCGTAATCCCAAACATGTTTTTAAAAGTGATTCTGATGCAAATTATTTTAAGGAATATACCTTTGATCTAAATGAAATAGAGCCAATCGTTGCAAAGCCCGACTTTGTAGATGATGTTATCCCTGCAAAAGAGGCTTGTGGCACTAAAATTGATGAAGCCTTTCTTGGCTCCTGCAATAATGGCCGTATTGACGAAATGCGTGTTGCCGCAAGGCTTTTAAAAGGACGCAAAGTTTCGGATACCGTTCGATTTCTTATTGTACCTGCCAGCAATGAAGTATATATGCAGGCACTTGATGAAGGATTAATTGAAACCTTTATGGAAGCTGGGGCGATTGTCATGAATGCCAACTGTAGCGTATGCTGGGGAAGCTGCCAGGGCGTTATAGGTGAAAATGAAGTTCTTATCAGTACAGGAACTAGAAACTTCAAAGGCAGAGCGGGGCACCCAACTTCTAAAGTATATCTTGGTTCAGCGGCTACAGTAACAGCCTCTGCAATTAAAGGAGTTATTGCCACGGAAGATCAGCTATAAAGGAGTATTAAAAATGGAAACGTTTAAAAGTAAAGTATGGGTTTTGGGGGATGATATCGACACGGATATCATTATCCCTACGGATTACCTTGCCCTTAAAACCATAGAAGATATGAAGCAATATGCGTTCTCTCCTCTTCGCCCTGAACTTGCCGGGCAGATTACACCAGGAGATGTAATCGTAGCTGGAAAAAACTTTGGCTGTGGCTCTTCCAGAGAGCAGGCCCCAGAGATTATAAAAGCATTAAAAGTAAAATGTGTAATAGCCAAATCTTTTGCCCGTATATTTTTTAGAAACGCTATTAATAATGGTCTTTTGTTAATAGAGAATCCGGACATTTCTGATGTTGTGAAAGAAGGTCAGGAAATAGAAGTATGCGTAAACCATTATATTAAATGTAATGGCAAAGAATATCCTATTGCTTCATTACCACAGAATCTAGTAGATATTATTAATGCTGGCGGTCTTGTACAGGCCATGCGTAAACAAAACGGCCTTGAGCCGCTTAAATAAGGAGGTATACTGTGGGACAGACATTTATAGAAAAACTAATATCCCGTAACATCAATGAAAATACTAGCATACCTTCCGTTAAAGCAGGAGATATCGTTACGGTCAACGTTGACCGTGTAATGATTCATGATATATTTATCCCTTTTGTGGCAGAAAAATTTGAAGAAATGGGCTTTTCAAAACTTTGGGATTCAGATAAAGTTGTTTTAATTTATGACCATCTTGTACCTGCCAGCCAGCAGGATGATGTCAGACATTTCAAAACTGGGGATGCTTTTGCCGAAAAATATGGTATGAAAAATGTCCACCGCTCTGACGGCATCTGCCACCAGCTCATGACGGAAGCTGGCTATGTGAAACCCGGGAATATAGTATTTGGAACAGACAGCCACACTACTACCTACGGTTGTGTAGGCGCTTTCTCTTCTGGCATTGGCTATACGGAAATGGCTAGTATTCTTGGTACAGGGACTATGTGGATTAAGGTTCCTGAAACCATCAAGGTGAGCATCGAGGGAGATCTTTCTGAGAATGTTACATCAAAAGATATCATTTTAACTCTTATAGGTGATTTAGGTGCTGATGGTGCTACTTATAGAGCTTTAGAGTTTACAGGAAATACTGTTGAGAATATGACGGTTGCCAGCCGTATGACTATAGCAAACATGGCTATTGAAGCTGGCGCTAAATGTGCATTATTTACACCAGATGAAAAAACAGCAGAGTACTGCCAAATTGATCTCACTGAAAAAGAAACTTCATTAAAAGCAGATACAGATGCTGTATATTACAAGACAATAACCTACAAAGCTGAGGAGTTTGTTCCTGTTATGGCATGTCCTTCTCAGGTGGACAATATAAAACCAGTGGCAGAACTTGCTGGAACTAAAATAGACCAGGTATTTATTGGTTCTTGTACCAATGGTCGTTACGAAGACCTGGAAGCTGCCGCTAAAATTCTTGAAGGTAAAACGATTTCTCCGTTTGTAAAATTAATAGTTACTCCTGCCAGCCGAAAAGTATTTATTGAAGCCACACGTTCAGGCATCATAAAAACTTTAACTGCTGCAGGCGCGGTAGTAACGCACCCTGGATGCGGACTTTGCTGTGGTCGTGCAGGAGGCATTTTATCTGATGGGGAAAGAGTTGTTGCAACCAACAACCGTAATTTTCTTGGCAGAATGGGAACCTCAAAGGTAGAGATTTATTTAGCCTCCCCTATTTCCGCTGCAATGGCAGCATTAAATGGGGAAATTACACTTTCATAAATCCACTAAAAAAACCGTTATAGGTGTTTTGATAGGCTTCCTATTCAAGGGGAGCCTGTCATTTACCCGTAACGGTCTTAATATTTTTTTTATTTAGTTTCACTTGTTAAAACAACTGTATTCGTCTTCTGTTCCCACGTTACAGTATATCCATAGAACTCAGCTAAATATTTAATTGGAGCGTAAGTTCTTTTATCTTTCATTACTGCTGCCGTATCCATATTTATAATGTCTGCATCTGTATAAGTTGGCTCCGCAGTTTCCAGATCAGCTCCCAACTTGTAAAAAAGTATTATTGAAACCGCCATCTTCTCATTAAGTGTAAATACAACACCAGAACCTCCCATAAAGGAATCATTTTTCTCATCATTATCTGTATCTATTACTTCCCCCCAAGATACTGCATCTTTTTCGTCATAAGCAGCAGAAAAGGTTGCTGATTTATCACTATTGTCCCATTCAACATCAAGCCCCATTGCTTCTCCTATTGGTCTTAATGGTACCATTGTGCGGTTATTCGCATCAACATAAGGTAAAGCATCTGTCCATTGTACTGCAACTCCGTCTATCGTTACATTTATTGGACTGCTGGCAGCAGAAACACTGCAAGGAATCATTGATACGACTAATGCCATAGCTAAAACTACTAATTTAAAGTTTTTCATACAAGGTCCTCTCTATTTCTTTCCATTATAAAATATACTTTTCCATTATATAGAAAAAGAATAGTCATAACAACTATTCTTTTTCTTTTAATCAATATGGCTTGCATCATAAATCACATATCTACATTTACCGCATTTCTTAGCCTCATACATTGCCTCATCTGCATATTTATAGAGCAATTCATAGTCAACATATTTGTTAGGCACAATAACGATTCCAACAGAACAGGTGGTAATTAAATCATCCTTTTCAAAAACTAAACTATTACAGATTTGTTTTGCTTTCTTTTCAACCATTTCATAAGAGTTGGCATTTTTCATAAATATAATAAATTCATCCCCGCCAAGCCTTCCTATAAAATCTCCCGTCCTAAAAGATTTTGTTAACTTTAAGGCAATATCTCTTAACACCTCATCTCCATATATGTGTCCATACGTGTCATTAGCCATTTTAAAGTCATCTGTATCCAGGATAATTAATGCACTAACTAAATCTTCCTGGTATTCTTTTTCTAAAAATTCCTGCACACATGCCTGGAAAGAAGTTCTGTTTAGCAGATTTGTAAGCGGATCTCTTGAGGCTTTTTCCTTAAGCCTTAACTCCTCATTTACCTTATCCGTTACATCTTCTGTTAAACCAACTGCACGAATTGGCTTTCCATTTTTATCAAAAATATTCGTAATTTTAGTTTCTACCCAAATATACTTATCTGTCCATTGACCATCAGTTCCCACTTTTTTAAGCCGGAATACTCCAGACGCAACCTTTTCTCCTTTTGCAATATGCTCAAACATTTTTAAAAATTCTTCTGCGCATTCGGGATGAACATATCCTGATTCAATAAAGCTTTCTGGAACATTTTCTACTCTATCATCTAAACCCATCCAATTTTTGCTAGTCTTTGTTCTTATGATACGTTTATTTGCCAAATCATAATCCCAAACAAGCATATTGGTTTGCGCTAAAGCAATATGAATTTTTTTATCACTTAACTGTATTTCCTGCTTAACTGTTCTCTCAAGTTTTCTATTACAATAAATAACCATAAATATCCCCAGCCACAGGATACAAATTACTGTTAATGTAAGTACAGGGTACTTATATACATAATCAAAAGGTTCGTCTTGTTGTCCATTAAATAAAATATTTTTAAATACGATGTTGTCAATCTGGCTTTGGGGAATGTTGTTTATGGCCTTATTTATTATTTTATATAAAGCTAAATCGCTATTATCAGGTACAGCTAAGCAGATTTTATAATTAAAATCTGGCACTGCATAAGTTCTTATCCTCGTATATGAAGCCTGTGATCCAAAATAGTCTGCACTATATGTAGGTACATATGTGATATCTGCATCCCCACTATTCACTGCTGCAACGCAGTCCTTTATACTATTGCAATAAACAAACCGCTTATATTTCATAGTCTTTTTAATCTTCTCTGTTAAGTAATAGTCTTTTACAACTGCCACCTTAAAGTTTGAAAGTGTATAGTCTTTTATATAATACTGTGTAATAACACTAACGGGTATATTTAAATAAGCAGATGTTAGCTTTACGCCATTTTTAGCCGCCCAATTATAATCTGCTCCAAATGAAGCAATAAGCTGAATTTTATTCTTATCTGCAGTTTTACTGACTCCACTATAATTATCATATACAACGCTTTTAAAAGTTAACCCTGTAGCTGCACTTATTTGTTCCAGCACACCACCAGTAATACCTGAAATTTTGTTTTTATCCTTATCATAGTACTCAATTGGTATAAAATTAGCATTAACGCCCACTGTGATAACTGGATTATTTTTTATATATTCCTGTTCTTCTTGTGTCCAAGAAATACTTTGCTCTTCTGGTCCACTATAATACTTATTATATAATTCACTAGA
The DNA here is from genome assembly GCA_963524205.1 of uncultured Aminipila sp. GTDB lineage: Bacteria > Bacillota > Clostridia > Peptostreptococcales > Anaerovoracaceae > Aminipila. The sequence goes on along the minus strand of CAURED010000005.1, from coordinate 127,109 downwards.
AAATTGAGGATATTTAACCGTTATTTCCTCTAATGCTGCATCCAACTGACTATATAACTGTGACTTTCCTTTATGTGTAACTACATAAAACGAACTGGGATCTAACCTAAGAACTACCCGCTCGCCTTCCAACTGCCTAATGTTACTTGTATATATGGCATCTACAGTCTTCGTATTAAATAGAGCCGTTTTCATTTCCTCAACAGTGGGAAATGTAATTAATTGAAATAGAATATTATTATTTTTCAAATATTTACTTATTTCATCGTTTCGTGAACTGCCTGCTAATACGCCAATGGTTATTCCTTTTAATGAATTGATATCTTCCCTGCTGTACTTTATATTATCTCTACGTGTAGTTAGTATGCCATAATCCTCTGACATTGGGAAACTTGGAAACATAAAGCTTTTTTCGGTATCTACTGTTTTTCTTACATTGCAAACTAAATCTACTTCCCCATTTTCAAGCATTTTTAAAGCTTCTTTATAGGTAAGCCTGTGTTCTTGCCCTGTTGCGGAGTCCGTTGTTTTGTACACAAAATCATAATTCCATCCTGTATACTTAGCAATCTCCATTAAATACTCATAACCATAACCACTAAAATACCCATTCTTGGAAATGTCATTAAATCCATCAAGTTGAAAATAGCCAACCCTTATAGTTTCCCCTTGATCCTTTCCCTCCGCATAGGAAGTATCTGGTATAAAACTACTGAAAATAATTAACACCATAATTATTACAGCTATATATGTATGTCTTTTTTGTTTTGACATTACTTCGTTACCTTTCGAACAGATTGTACCCTTTTATACCTTATTTTTAATTATACATTTTATGCTTATAAACCGTCAACGAACAAAAAAAGATAATTTTCAAAAATATCTTTACAATACGACTCTGTTGTTGTATAATTAAACATATTATCACATATTTTTAGTGAATAAAAACAAAATTGAAAGGGTAAGTCCATGAAAAACGTAATTAGCTGGGCAGTTGAATATTTTTATTTTAGCTTTACATTCTACTTTAGAAGTAAGGCTTATTTGAATTTCTCTGCAAATATGGACACTCTGATTTAACGGACGAATAAATCTGTTAAGCAAACATATATGAAAATTAGAGTCCGCAGGTGAAATTCACTTGCGGATTTTTTTAGTTTACGATGAAAATGTATGAATCAAAGATTCGTGATTTTCTAGCATCAATTCTGTCAGCAGTGCTAAAGCACTGGTCAGAATACTATTGGAGGAAAACAATATGGTAATTATTTTAAAAAGCAACCCCAATCAGAAGCAGCTGGACAATTTATTATCCTGGCTAAAAAGTATGGATCTTGGAATTCATATGAGTGAAGGTGCAAATACTACTCTTATTGGATTAATAGGAGATACATCAGGAATTGATATGGAATTGATAAATGCACTTGATATCGTTGCAGCGGTAAAAAGAATACAGGAACCTTATAAAAACGCAAATAAGAAATTTCACCCTGACGCTACAGTGGTAGATATTTCAGGAATAAAAATTGGCGATGGTCACTTTCAAATCATAGCAGGGCCTTGCTCTGTTGAGTCAAAAGAGCAGATTTGCCAAGTTGCTTTAGCTGTGAAGGAAGCTGGTGCTGGCTTATACCGAGGCGGTGCATTCAAGCCAAGAACTTCTCCTTACGCATTTCAGGGTATGAGGGAAGAAGGAATAAAGCTTCTGCTTGAAGCAAGGAAAGTATCTGGCCTGCCAATTGTAACAGAAGTAATGGATATCTCACATCTCCCTTTATTTGAGGATGTGGATGTCATTCAAGTTGGTGCAAGAAACATGCAAAACTTTGAACTTTTAAAGGAATTAGGTACTTTAAAGAAGCCAATTCTTCTAAAAAGAGGATTATCTAGCACATTACAAGAATTTCTTATGAGTGCAGAATACATCATGGCTGGTGGAAACGAAAATGTAATTCTCTGTGAAAGGGGCATTAGAACTTTCGAAACTGCAACTAGAAACACTTTGGATCTGGCTAGTATTCCACTTCTAAAGTCTATGACCCACCTGCCTATTATTGTGGATCCAAGCCATGCCACAGGTATCGCTAAACTAGTAAAACCTATGGCACTTGCAGCAGCTGCTTGTGGTGCAGATGGTTTGATGATAGAAGTTCATAATGATCCAGCCCATGCACTTTGCGATGGCGCGCAGTCCTTAACCCCAGAGGCATTTGAAGATGTTGCAGCTGCAGTAAAAGCAATTTTGCCATTCAGTTTTAAGGGGGATAAATAGATGAATATCGGAATAATTGGTCTCGGTCTTATTGGGGGTTCTATGGCAAAAGCTATTAAACAAAATACTCCTCATAAAGTTTTTGGCCTTGACCTTCATGATACCATTGTTAAAAAAGCAATTTTAGTGGGTGCCATTGACGAGGCTCTTACGGATGAGCTTTTTTCAACTTGTGACTTATTAATAGTAGCCCTTTATCCACAAGCTACGATTGATTTTGTTCAATCTCATGCTAGTATCATTAAAAAAGGTACCATTGTACTTGATTGCTGCGGAGTAAAACAGGTTATCTGTCAGGCGTTAGAGCCAGTAGCTAAAGAAAACGGCTTTATCTTTATGGGCGGTCATCCTATGGCGGGTCTTGCCCATGCTGGATTTACACATGCAAAAAAAGCCTTATTTAATAGTGCTTCTATGATTTTAACTCCTGCAAAAAACACACGAATTGAGGACGTTCAGAAAGTAAAGATTTTTTGTGAAAGCATTGGTTTTTCAAGCACTCAGATATCTACACCTAACGAACATGATCGTATTATCGCTTTCACTTCACAACTTGCCCATGTAGTTTCCAGTGCTTATATAAAAAGTCCTTCTGCATTAGAGCATAAAGGGTTTTCCGCAGGCAGCTACAAAGATATGACTCGAGTTGCAAAATTAAATGAGGATATGTGGACAGAACTTTTTCTTGATAACCCAGATCACTTAATCGAAGAGATTGATGGCATCATTGAGAGATTAAGTCAGTACAGTAGCGCCTTAAAAGAAAAAGATGCAGCTACCCTTTGTGAGCTTCTAAAAGCTGGCAGAGAGTACAAAATGCAAATAGATGGAGAAAAGTTCTAATGGAAAAGATTCAGGTAAGTGCCTCTAGAAAATATGATATAGTAATAGGAAGAGATCTACTGAAAGATACCGGTAAATATATGTCTCAAGTTATTCCACCTTGTAAAGTTTGTATCATAACTGATGATATTGTATATGACCTTTACGAAAATACGGTGTGTAGTTCTCTTACTGATGCTGGGTATGAAGTATTTCGTTTTATATTTGAAAAAGGTGAAAGGTCTAAAAATATCAATACCGTTAATTCTATTTTGGAACTAATGGCGGAAAATGACTTTACCAGAAGCGATGCTATAATAGCTTTAGGTGGCGGGATTACAGGTGATATAGCTGGTTTTGCCGCTTCAATTTTCCTTCGTGGAATACAATTTGTACAAATTCCTACTACATTTTTAGCTGCTGTAGATTCGTCTGTAGGTGGAAAAACAGGAGTTAATCTGCAAAGTGGAAAAAATTTAGCAGGAGCCTTCTGGCAGCCTTCATTAGTCCTATGTGATTGTAATACTTTTGCAACTCTGACTTATGAAATATTTTTAGATGGTGTTGCAGAAGCTGTGAAATATGGTGCTATACTTGACAAATCGTTATTCGATTTACTAATGCTGCACGGTGACAAGCTCTTTAACAGTTCTATGATTGGCAATAATGATTGTGTTCCTGACACCCTCAATCAAATTGTAAGGCAATGTGTAAGCATAAAAAGAGATATTGTTATGGAAGATGAACGGGACACCGGAATCAGACAGCTTCTTAATTTTGGCCATACCATTGGGCATGCTATAGAAAAATGCAGTAATTATTCCATAACTCACGGTCATGCAGTTGCCCTGGGTATGCTTATAGTTTCTAAGGCTTCCTCTAATCTTGGATTATGTCAGACAGATTGTTCATTAGAAATTGAAAATATATTGAAGAAGTTTAACTTTCCTATCACTTGCCCTTTTACCGCTGAAGAACTTAATCATGTTGCTCTGAAAGACAAGAAACGCGCTGGTGAAAGCATTACATTAGTTTTGCCAGAATTCATCGGACATTGTTATTTAAAGAAAATAGATATTTCCAACTTAAAAAATTTTATAAGTGCAGGCTTATAGTTTTTATTCCAGTTTTATTTTTAATAACCATTGGAGAAATAACTTTATGAATATAAAAATTATACCAAAGCCCTTGAAGGGATCTATAAACTCTATAAGCTCAAAATCTCATGCCCACAGGCTTATGATTGCCGCTTCACTTTGTTCTGATTATTGCAAAGTCAACATTTCTGATATGAATCAGGACTTAGAAGCCACGCAAAATTGTTTACTGCAATTAAATCAAGCTGCTCCTGTTTTTGATTGTAATGAAAGTGGATCTACTTTAAGGTTTATGCTGCCTATATCTATGGCTTTAAAAGATAAAGCTACATTTTCAGGCTCTGGAAGACTTCCAGAAAGGCCCATTTCTCCTCTTAAGGAAGAAATGGAATCTCACGGCTGCACTTTTGATACAAATGTTCAATTACCACTAGATGATACAAAAAATTCAAAACCTATTTTCACAGTAAAAGGCAGACTAAAAGGTGGAACCTTCAACCTGGCGGGGAATGTGAGTTCCCAGTATATTACAGGGCTGTTATTTGCCCTGCCGTTGTTAAAAGAAAACAGCCTTATAAACATTACTTCTACGCTTGAGTCGCTAGGCTATGTCATGCTGACTTTAGAAGTTTTAAAGCTTTTCGGGATTAATATTGAATCAAGAATTTCTCAAAACACACAAGTTGAAAATGAACATTCTTATTCATTCTTTATAAAAGGTAATCAAAAGTACATATCTCCAGGCGAAGTCACCGCAGAAGGAGATTGGTCTAACGCTGCTTTCTGGATAGTGGCGGATGCCATATGTTCTAGTGCTAATTGTTTAGATCCGGCTGTTTCCTGCCTAAATTTAAACTTTAACTCAGCTCAAGGCGATAAAGAAATAGTTTCTTTTGCCGAGACGATTAAGACGGCTGAAAACAGTGACAAAAAACTTATATTTGACGTTTCCAATGTTCCTGATTTAGTCCCAATACTTGTAATACTTGCTGCTTCCAGACAGGGGATTACAGAAATCACAAATGCGGGAAGGCTAAGGATAAAAGAAAGTGACAGATTAGCCACCGTTTGTGAAATCATTCAGGCTTTAGGAGGCAGCATTACAGAACTTCCTGAAGGACTTATTATAAACGGCACAGGAGGACTAAAAGGCGGCACTGTCAACGGGCACAACGACCATCGAATAGTAATGGCGGCGGCCATTGCCTCCATACTATGCACTGAACCGGTTACTATACTGGGTTCAGAAGCAGTCAATAAATCATACCCCAGATTTTTCGAAGATTTTTCCTATTTAGGAGGTGAATATCATGTGCTCTAATACGAATACTGCGGATAATCCATTTACTACGATCTCCTCTTCCTTTGGAAAAAATCTAAGAATTACCATTTTCGGTGGTTCACACGAACCGTATATAGGAGTAACGATTTGCGGCCTCCCAGAAGGCATTATAATAGATTTTGATAAAATGAATCAGTTTTTATCTCGAAGGGCTCCTGGCAACAGTATTTTTGCCACTCCCCGAAAGGAAGCTGACACCCCTATAGTTCATTCAGGTCTTGTGGACGGGAAAACCACCTTAGAATCTTTAACCCTGATCATAGAAAATACCAATACCCGTTCAGGCGACTATGCAGCCCTTAGAGATATTCCTCGTCCGGCACATGCGGATTATACCGCATCAGTAAAATATGGCACCTCCGTAAATATGTCTGGCGGAGGTCCCTTTTCAGCAAGAATGACAGCACCATTGTGCATTGCAGGCGCTATTGCATTGCAGCTACTTGAAGATTGGGGTATCTCTATAGGGGCACATATATATTCCATAGGTAATGCTCAAGATGACCCTTTTGACCCTGTAATGGTTAGTGCAACCGACTTTATTTCACTCAGAAAAAGTTCCTTTCCGGTTCTTGATGAATCAAAAGGCTATCTTATGGGGGATTTAATCCAGACTGCTATGGCAGAAGGTGATTCTGTGGGTGGAATTATTGAATGCTGCGCAATTGGCGTTCCTGTAGGCATTGGCGGACCTATGTATGATGGTATTGAAGGTCATTTATCACAAATCTTCTTTGGAATACCCGCTGTAAAAGGGATTGAATTTGGCAATGGCTTTGAATGCTCTACATTGCGTGGTTCGCAAAACAACGATGCTTTCTTTATGGACGGTAATACAGTTAAAACGTTTACAAACAATCATGGGGGAATTTTAGGCGGAATCTCTTCAGGCATGCCTCTTATCTGCCGGCTTGCCTTTAAGCCGACACCTTCTATAGCTAAGGAGCAGAGTTCAGTAAGTTTAACCAATAAGACCAATGAGAAGCTGATTATTACAGGCAGACATGATCCTTGTGTCGTTATAAGGGCAGTTCCTGTGGTTGAGGCTGCCATGGCCGTTGGCCTATTAGATTTATTATTAGGAAATTAAATTTAAATTGTTATTTCTATATTTTATAATAGAATAAGGTGTGTAAATATGACATTAAATAAATTAAGAGATGAAATAGATAATATAGATACTGAAATGATCGACTTGTTTGTAAAACGAATGAGCCTTTCAAGGCAGGTTGCAGAAGAAAAAAAAGCTTCCGGAACTCCTATTTTAAATACTAAAAGAGAAAAAGAAGTATTAGCGAAAGTCTCTGATAAGGCTGGGGAAACACTTGATCGGTATGCACGCATTTTATATAATACTATTTTCGATGTAAGCCGGTCTTATCAGACTCGCTTTGTGCATACAGATTCTCCTTTAAAAACTGATATTGAAAAAGCTATGTTAAATACTCCTGACATGTTCCCCGCAAAGGCAATTGTTGCTTGTCAGGGTATTGAAGGATCTTATTCACAACTGGCTACGGAGAAGATTTTTGATTTTCCATCCATCATGTATTTCAATAATTTTGAGAGTGTTTTTAATGCTGTTGATAAAGGGCTTTGCCAATATGGAGTTCTTCCAATTGAAAACAGTTCGTATGGTTCTGTAGGGCCTGTTTACGACCTTATGAAGAATCATCATTTTTATATCGCCAGAGGTTTTAAACTGAGAATTGCCCACAAGCTGTTAGCTAAACCAGGCGTTAAACTTGAAAATATTACAGAAATTGTTTCTCACGAACAGGCATTAGGACAATGCTCCAAATTTATAGAGGGACTAAAAGATGTAAAAATAACGGTATGTGAGAATACGGCCATAGCTGCTGAAATGGTAGCAAAAAGCCCGCAATCAGATATAGCTGCTATTTCTTCCAGGGAATGTGCTGAAATTTATGGGTTAAATATTATTTCAGAAGATATTCAGATAAGTGATAATAACTATACACGCTTCATTTGCATTTCTAAAAACCTTGAGATATATCCAGGTGCAAATAAGCTAAGTCTTATGTTATCACTGCCACATCGTCCAACGTCATTATACAATATGATTGCGAAATTTTCTGCATTAGGCTTAAATTTAACTAAATTGGAATCACGGCCAATACCAGGAAGTGATTTTGAGTTTATGTTCTACTTCGATATGGAAGCATCTTTATGTTCTCCTGAAGTTGTCAGCTTACTTTGTGAGCTATCATCACAGCCTGAGATTTTTGTCTTTCTGGGAAGTTATATAGAAAATTAATTGATAAGTTTAGGAGGCGTTATGATTTACGGACTAATTGGAGAGAAACTTGGACATAGTTACTCAAAAATCATCCATGAAAAACTGGGTGTTTATACATATGACTTATTTCCGCTTACTATACAGGAGTTAGACTCTTTTCTTAAAGAACGAAAATTTGCAGGTCTTAATGTTACTATACCTTACAAGCAGACGGTTATCCCTTACTGCGATTATATATCTCCTTTAGCAAGAGAGATAGGTGCAGTCAATACATTATACTTTAATGACCAGAGCAAACTTTGCGGAACCAACACGGATTACAGTGGTTTTATCTATGCTATGGATAGTGCAGGTATACCAATTTATAATAAAAAGGTACTAATTTTAGGTGATGGTGCAACTTGTAAAACTATACGTAAGGCAGTTCTGGATAAAGGTGCCAATGAAATTATAATTGCATCAAGAAAAGTGGAAGTTCCAATCTTTGAGCAGCTCCATGCAAGTAAAGAATTTTCACCCTATGCTTTAATAAACTGTACTACTTTAAACTATGAAGATCTAAATGCACAATTTGATGCAGAAGTAATTATAAATGCAACACCGGTGGGAATGTGGCCAAATACAGCTAATAGGCCTATTGATTTAAGTAAATTCTCTAAATGCTGTGGTGTTTTTGATGTAGTATATAATCCTTATTACACTAAATTCATTCTGCAGGCTAAAGAACTGAGTATTCCTTATGCCAGCGGACTTGCTATGCTTGTGGCACAAGCTACTGCCGCTGCTGAGCATTTTACAGGAAAAAATGGTTTTGAAGTATATAACAAAACTATTATCAAGGAACTTAAGGAACTATTTTTGACAGCTTAAGGAGCGGAAATATGAAAACTGTAGAAATAAGAAATCTAATAATAGGAAAAGGAATGCCAAAAATTTGTATCCCTATCGTTGGTGCTACTAAGGAAGAAATCCTTACGGAAGCCAAATCCATAAAGGATCTTCCTGTTCATATGGTTGAATGGAGAGCTGACTGGTTTGAGGATATCTTTAATTTCAATCATGTTTTAGAAGTACTTTCACAGCTTAGAACAATACTGAATGAGGTTCCCCTCCTATTTACCTTTAGGACTGCTCAAGAGGGTGGTGAAAAGTCTATAGAAATTGCTGCGTATGCTGAATTAAATAAAGCAGTAGCAAGAACAGGTTTTATAGACTTAATAGATGTAGAAGCCTTTGGAAATGATCACTTTATAATTCCTATAATTTCAGAAGCTCACAAGCAGGGCATAAAGGTCATCGCCTCAAATCATGACTTTGAAAAGACCCTATCAAAAAATGAGATAATCCGCAGGCTTATAAAAATGCAGGATATAGGTGCAGACATAGCCAAAATAGCTCTTATGCCCCAAAGTAAACATGATGTACTGACGCTGCTGGAAGCATCCCTGGAAATGTCAGAACAGCACGCCCAAATTCCTATTGTAGCAATTTCCATGGGAAAGGACGGACTTATAAGCCGTCTAACCGGGGAATTGTTTGGTTCTGCAATTACTTTTGGTTCTGTAAAGGAAGCTTCTGCCCCAGGACAAATGGAGGCAAAAGATTTATATGAAATAGTAGATCTTATTCATAACAATATGTAACACAAATGTATTTGACTTTACATATTTAATAAAGTATGCTAGAGTAAATTATAATCATTTAGAAATAGGAGGACGTTTTTTGTTAATTGTATCTGTAATGGTGATTTTCAACTAAATAGTTGAGAAAGGTTACTTTGTAAAGTGGGGGTTTACCTGCTTATTTAAGTGTGCCTATTTAAGCCCTGCAGATATACTTCCTATAATCTATTTGAGTATTAAAATGCTAATGATGTTAGCATTAAATTATAGTATTTTAAATAATAATTTATGGAGTGTAACAGGCTTTTTCTGTTGCGCTTTTTTTAATTTCTCTTTATAGCTAAATTTTACTTATAGAAGTATTCTGCCTTCTATTGAACAAAATAAGGTAACCTTTCTCTGGTAATACTTTATATGGAGGATTTTATGAATACAAATAATACCTTGGAATTTAATATTATACTTGAGAAATTAGCATCTTTTGCACTCACACAAAAGGCCAAAGAAAAGCTACTCGTATTAGAACCTTTTTTGAGTGAACGGGAATGTAAAAATAAAATGCAAGAAACAACAAGTGCTTTTAAAATACTAGACAGCATTGGTAACCCACCTCTGACATCCATGGAAGAACTTCAACAAATTTTAGATTTGACGTCCAAAGGCTCCATGTTACTTCCTGAACAGCTTATGTGTATTTGCTCATTTTTAAATTCCTGCAAACGTATGAAAAGCTATTTAAAAAGAGCTGAAACAATTCAAGAGAATATTTCTGCTTATGGCGCTGTTTTTTATACTCTTGATAGCCTTTCTGAAGAGATTAATGGCTCTATCAGAAATGGAATAGTTGGTAATGAAGCTTCTGCAGCCTTACATGGAATACGCAGAAAGATTGAAACGATGAATGCTTCAATAAAAGCAAAGCTTGAAAGTATACTTCGCAATAATAAGGACTATTTTGAAAACGGATATATATCTAAGCGAAATGGAAGATATGTTTTACCGGTCAAAAGTAAATATAAAAATCAAATAACTGGGACCGTTATTGATACTTCCAATACGGGAGGAACTTGTTTTATAGAGCCTGCTTCCATTACAAAACTACAGGAAGAATTAGCTGTCTTGCAAATTGAAGAAGATAATGAAATCCGAAAAATCCTGTATACTTTAACAGCGTTAGTAGATAACAATATAAATGAATTGAAAATCAATATAGATTGCATGGAAACCCTGGATTTTATATTTGCCAAAGGAAAACTATCTATGGAAATGGAAGCTGTTCCTGTTCCACTTACTACGGAGCGGAAAATTATAATAAAGCAGGGAAGACACCCATTGTTAAAATCTAACACCTGTATTCCCTTAGATTTTCAAATTGGAGGGGATATAAACGGAGTCGTAATAACTGGACCGAATACCGGAGGTAAAACAGTTGCACTCAAAACTATCGGCCTATTGTCACTTATGGCACAAAGCGGCCTTCATGTGCCAGTAGAAGACGGAAGTTTATTTTCTATGCACAGCAATATTTTATGTGATATTGGCGATGGCCAGAGTATAGCAGAAAATTTATCTACCTTCTCCGCACATATTACAAATATAATTGACATTCTAAAGAATGTTTCTCATGAGAGCCTTGTCCTGCTGGATGAATTGGGTTCAGGAACAGATCCTGCAGAAGGAATGGGAATAGCTATTTCCATTTTAGCTGAATTAAAGCATAGAAACTGTCTGTTTGTTGCAACTACACATTATCCTGAAATAAAAGATTTTGCTAAAAATACTAATGGTCTTATTAATGCAAAGATGGCTTTTGACCGTGAAAGCTTAAAACCGTTATATAAATTGCAAATTGGTGAAGCTGGTGAAAGCTGTGCCTTATACATTGCGCAAAGATTAGGTTTTCCTAATCATATGTTAGCCATAGCAGAAAAAGCATGTTCTAATAAAGCCACTGTGACAGACAGCAGCCCAAATCTATTTTTTCAGGAGGAAAGCATAAAATCTGATGCGGTATATACTAATAAAATAAAAAAAGACGCAGATAAAGCTAGTATGCCCTCACCAACCGATAGCTTTCGTATGGGTGATAGCGTGAAAGTATACCCACAAAAACTAATTGGTATTGTTTTTAAAGAAGCAGATGAAAAAGGCGAGCTAGTTGTACAAATCAAAGGAAAAAAGCAACTTATTAACCATAAACGAATTAAACTTATAACACCTGCAAGTGAATTGTATCCTAACGATTATGATTTTTCCATTATTTTTGATACGAAAGAAAATCGCAAGGCACGCCATGATATGAGCAGAAAATTTGATCCTAATTTAATAATTAAATATGAGGACGAAATATGATATTAGATAAAAAAATGAAAATGATATTTTTTATTAAATAAAATAATAAAAAGCTGTTGCTAAATAAACTAATGTCTTAGACATATACTTTTATCTAGTAACAGCTCTATTTTTTGTTGTGTATTATTATTTATCTTTTAAGCTACATCTATCAATTCAACGGCTTTAGGATTTGCACCAAAACGGTTTTCTCCAGGTGTCCCCTCCATACATGTAAGTACTAGAAGCCAAATTCCCCCAATAACTGGGATAAAGGAAATCAATACCCAGAATCCAGATTTATTTATGTCGTGAAGTCTTCTAACCGATACTGCTAATGCAGGAATAATTATTGCTAAATCATATATAATCGCTAGTAAGAAATTATCAAATAATACTTTTGACGCTCCAATAAGTACCAAATATATAATCGCGTTAAATAACGAAAACATCCAATATTCTTTTCTTCTTGCTCTACCACTAAACGTAGCATATTTTTTCATAACTTGTAAGTACCAACTCATTTTTAATCCCCTTTTCCATATTAAAATACACGAACCGGGATATTATATCATATTTTCCATTAAATTCAAAATATTTTTCTATATTTTGGAATTATTTTATTTTACATTCACCCATCGGCACATTCCTGGCCCCATTGTTTTATTTGGTCTTGCGGCAAGTCCAAATTTCTCATAAAAAGTTTCTTTTCCAGGTACAGACATAAGATTTATCATCATTATATCATCACCTGTAACTGAAGATTCCAGAGTGTTCATTACATTATTCATAATATAAGAACCAATTTTCATATTTTGATAATCAGGATGTACCATTACGTCTACAATTAAAGCCATATATGTTCCATCTCCAACTACTCTTGCCATCCCAACAACTTTGTCATTGTCGTATGCCACAATCATATACACAGATCCCTTTAAAGCTTTCTTGGCTTGTTCCCTAGGAACATTTTTCCATTTTACAGCATCTCTTAACTGTAAATAATCATCAACTGCAATCTTATCTTTATATGTTATCATTCAGTACCCTCCAGTATTCTAAGTCTCAAAACTATTTCATCACAAATTTGCAAAATATTTTTGTTATCCGTACTAACTATAATATCAGCAGACTTATCATAGACCGTCTGTCTTTTCTTCATTAATTCTTCTATATATTCCACATTCATATTGTTTTTAAGCAATGGCCTTTGGGTATCGTTTTTAACTCTCATATAAATATTTTCTGCACTTGCATTTAAAAGAATAACCCTACCAGTTTTCTTGATTATTTCTAGATTTTCGTCTTTTAAAGCGATCCCACCTCCGCATGAAACAATGCTTCTTTTAAATGCAGATATTTTCCGTAAAACCTCAGTCTCTAATGATCTAAAATAAGCCTCGCCTTTTTGTTCAAAAATTTCAGGAATACTCATGCTGCTAGTTTCTTCAATTAATACATCTGTATCTAGTACCATTAATTCCATTGCATTGGCCAATTGTTTTGAAACCTCAGATTTCCCAGTGCCCATAAATCCTATTAAATATATATGTTTGTTAAAATTACTCATATTATTATCCCTTATTTATCGCTTATATTATATTGAATTAATTAATAGACTATATTTTAGCATATGGTTTATTTTTATGCTAGTTGTTTTTTTGCATATTTATACAATAAAATACATAATTATAATAACTATCCTACTTGAATCCTTGCAAATAAAGCTATATAATTATAATTAGTAAATTATAGTAAAGCTTTCTAAGCTTTAGTCTAAGGAGGATTTAAAAATGCGTAAAGTAGTTTCAACATCAGCAGCTCCTGCTGCTATCGGTCCATATTCACAAGGTAACATCTTTGGAGACTTGGTATTCACATCTGGACAGGTTCCACTAGACCCTGATACTGGCGAAATCGTTGGTGCTACCATCGAAGAGCAGACAGAACAGGTATTTAAAAACATTAAAGCCATTTTAGCAGAAGCCGGAAGCTCTTTAGATAAGGTTTTAAAGACTACTGTATTCATCAAAGACATGAACGACTTTGGCAAAATGAATGCTGTTTATGCCAAGTTCTTCACCGAAGGTGCTTTCCCTTCAAGATCTGCAGTTGAAGTTGCACGACTTCCTAAGGATGTTCTAGTAGAAATAGAAACTATAGCTTATTTATAATAATTAGTATTTACCAAAAATAACCATAAATAAAAAGAATGTCCCAAATAATATGAGACATTCTTTTTATTTTACTATTAAATCCGTTAAATCAGCACCTGCTACACTTACCAGATCTGTGATCGATAATTCTACTTGGAGTCCAACTTTCCCTGCACTTACAACGATTTGTTCTAAATTCTCTGCATGGCTGTCAATGGCTGTTTTAAATTGTTTCTTCATTCCAATCGGGGAGCATCCCCCTTTAATATATCCAGTTACATTTGTTATTTCTTTTGCTGGAATCATTTCAATTTTTTTTTCGCAGAAATGCTTTGCTGCCTTTTTCAAATCCAGTTCTTCAGCTACAGGTATTGCACAAACATAGTATTCTTTGCTTGCACCTTGAGTAACCAATGTCTTATATACTTTATTAACATCCATACCCGTTGCATTTGCAACAGATACACCATCTAAGAACCCGTTGGGCGCTTCATATTCATACACATTATGGCTAATTTTTTTAGCATCAAGATGCCTTAATGCATTTGTCTTAATCTTTGATGTCTTTGCCAATTTTACATCCCCTTTAGTGTAACTATTTGACTTCTATGCTGTTCTGCAACCCAAATTTCTTCTGCGGTCACTGAGTTAAGCAGTTTTATACGCTTTAGCTTTACTTCCACATTTAACATTTCATGTCCTTCTTTTTTCTGGCATACAACATAATACACTCTTTCCCCTGGTGCATCCCGTAAAATTCCATGTTCAAGAATTGTTACCATAGGAAGTTCCTTTGCTACAAATGAATTAAATACTTTATCCGCATCAAAATCCGATTTATGCTGTCCTACATAAATTTCTCTTGCATATCTTTCTGTTAATTTTTCTGAATAATCATATGCCTGCCACTTTACATCTTCTTCTACATAACCACTAAACCTTTTAAAAGGTCTTTCATCAAATCCATCAGTTATCCAGATCTCAGTTACTTTTTCATCACTAACAAAGAATGCTATGTATCGGTTTGTATCATCTTTAGGAATAAAACCATAGCATGGGCCTGCGCCCTTAAAATCTGCTTCATATGATAAATCCCCACGATACTTCTCTTTTAATTCTTCCAGAGAGCTTCCCACATGTATTCCTCGATGAGTTTCTGCCACAAGATTAAAACTTTTAATCCAATAAATCAGTTCTCTCTTTTTTTCAAACTGAATCCAACTGCTGACTTTAATCTCCTGGCCCTCCCAAGTATCTGTAAATTGCGCAGTATAACTAAGAAAATCCTGAGTGCGCTCTCTTGTTTGTACAGCATAAGGAAAAGGTGCTTCTCCTTCCAGATTATCCCATAATTTAATTATATTATCATCCACTTTCAAAGCATATTCTTCATCAACAGGCCAATTTTTTATATTAGCATAACGATAGTTAACATAGCCTTTATATCCTTTTTGAGCTATATCCCTATCGTCTAAAAAAGATATTTCAAAAGTTTGGTCTTCCCCTTGTCTAAAAAATAATAATAAAGGTTTCCCCTTTAAGCCACCTTTAGACAAAAGCTCACTTGAATTTAATACGATCCCATTAGCATCAACTACTGCTTTTTCCGGGAAAATAGTATAATCAAAGCTATAATACTCAAACTGCCCATCCTCAAATGGTACCTCAGAGAGTAATTTAAATCTGTTGAGTTCAACATCCTTTACCTTAAGCTTTAATGTTGTTAACAATAATTCACAATACTGTTGGAAAGCCGCCTCTAACCCTTCGGGCATTGTCTTTTTGGGTTCAGGTTTACGAATAACAATTAAGCTTAAGAATGCTATGATTATAAGTATTATACAAATTACTAAAATGATGAATTCCCGCATATCTATCCCCTCCTTTTTTGACTTCTATGATGACTGACTACCCAGATAGCAGTATTATTGGTAGGTGTTTTTATAGGTATCTGCTTTAATTTCACTTCAACATAAAGTTTACTTTTATCATTAGAGTTTTCACAAATTACAAAATAAACTAATACTTTGCCCTCCTCATATTCCCTCCAAAGGCCTTTTTGGAGAATAGATACAGCTTCAAAGTTATTCGTTACAAATATATTAAATACCTGCCTTGGATCCAAATCAACCTTATGCTGTCCTAAATATATAGACCTTGCATATTTTTCAGTAAGCTTTTCTCTATAATCATCCTCAATCCAAGGAACATCCTGATCTATATAACCATCTTTAGGCGTAAATGGACGGTCTCCAAAGCTGTCCGTGATTATTATCTCGTTTATTATCCCATCATTGGATCTAAAGCCTATGTATCTATTACTTTGGTCTTGAGGGATATATCCATAAGCTGCTCCTTTTTCATTTAAATCCTCTGTAAAGGAAAGATCCAAAGGATATTTTTCTTTTAATTCCTGTACTGAACTGCCTACATGAATGCCCCGTGGGGTCTCAACTTTGTTGGTTTTTGCGGTCAGACTAAAAACCAACTCCTTCTTTCGCTCAAACTGTATCCATGAGTGGATTTCTATATCCTGATTTTCAAATATATCAATATAATGTGCTGCAGAAGCAAAATCACCCTCAGCCATAGTCCTTGCCACAGTTAAATCCTCAAATAGAGATTTGTCCGCAATGTTTTCCCAAAGGGTTAATCGTGTACCATCTATACACACACTGTATTCGTCTAGAGTTTCCCATTCTTTCACATTTGTATATCTCGTGTCTATGTAAGCCTTATATCCCTGCATAGTAAGGCGTCTTTCTGATATAAAAGAGACCTCAAAGATTTCCTGGTTCTCTTTATAAAATAATACTATAACTTCGTCTTTAATACCAAACATTTCAAAGATCTCTTTGGAATTTAATACGATCCCCTGTACCGTCTCAATGGGGGTTTCAGGAATCAAATTATACTCTATTCTGTAATAGTGAAAAATACCATGACCATAAATAACTTCTGATATGGGTTCCCAGCTAATTATTTTTGCGTCTTCAAGTAAAATCCCTTCCGCAGCTAATAAATTATCCGCAAAATCTCTAAAGGAAATTTGTATAGGCTCTGGTATAATCAATATATCATCTTGATTATCCTTCTTTTTATCCGATTTTGCAATCACAAAGCATATTGCTATAAATACTATGCAAATTATAAGTATTATTGTTTCTGTCATAAATACTACTCCCGTTTACCATGAACTAATTACGATTTTACAAGATATATATTTATAAATTCAAATTTTTTAGAGCTGGTTATACCCATAATTTTAAATCCCATACTCTGATAAAACTCAACATCCTTAGGCTCATTTGTGAATAGCATAACAGGAAGATTCTTTCCTTTACTGTAATCAATAACCTTCTCCATCATTGCATGACCGTTTCCCTGCCTCTGATACTCAGGTTTCACGCCCAAAAAGCTCACATATATATATTTTGGCGGAAATTTTATTTCTGTTTCCATCTGATCCATTTCATTGAAAAGCTCAATTCTTATTCGTTTCTCCTCTTCTGTAAGTCTTAATAAAGTATTTTTATACTTTTTGGAATAACTGCCTGCAATCATGTATTTTAACTTAGTCCCTTTTCTAAGGGAGGAAGGAATAATTACCACAGCTCCCTGGCACTTTTCATTTAAGGCATAGGCCCTGCCATATCTCATACAGTAAGCAACATAAAACCTTAAAGTGGCTTCCACTGCAATAGCACGTCTTCCACGTTCCGGAAAACCCTTTGTTAATTTGGGATAATCAATAAATGCACTGGTTAAAGTGGCAATTACTTTCTCTTTATCTCGTATTCGAGTTAACCCGCTTATATCTGTTGCCATTAAATCACCTTAAGGCTTCCCACTCTGTTTTAAATAGTGAAAAACATCTAGAGTCTCTCACAGTGCCATCATAAATTTTATAACAGTACCTTTCCGTTCCTTCATATTTAAATCCACATTTTTTAATCACGCTTGCAGATCTTTCATTAATCGGTCCTGTACATATGCCAATAATATCCAGGTTCATTTCTTCAAAGGCATATGTAATAACAGCTTTTGCTGCTTCTGTCATTATCCCTTTTCCCCAAAATTCTTCCGCTAAAGAATAGCCTAATTCTTTACTAGCAATTCCTGGTCTGCGCTTATCTGGTTCAAAACCAATACTTCCAATAAGCCTGCCACTATGTTTGTCAATAATAGCCCAGACCTGGTTTATCAGAAATATCTCCTCAAGCACTGTCTTGGATTCCTGCACATCTGCATGGGGTTTCCAGCCCGCGTGTGGTCCTACATTGGGATTATTTGCATAAGCAAATAATCCCTCTGCATCTTCTTTTGTAAAAGGCCTTAATAATAATCTTCCTGTTTCTAGTGATTGTAACATATTTTTCACCTTCTATTCTGTAGTACTTAAAATTTCTTTATTCTTCTCTACCTGACTAACTTTCATTCTGTCTACTGCATTTAAATCAACCTCTTCCTGAAGCCCTAAAATTGAAGAACCAAGGAATATAGTTTTTAATATTTTACCATCTAAAGATATCTTGCTAAACTCAGTAAAGTTTTCACCCTTTATATATAATTTGTCGCCAACCCTGACAACATCTGTTATTTTTATTGGCTTTACTCCCATCTGCAAATCAGTTTTTTTGTATGGGTTCTGACCATTAAAGATATACTTTTTACCGTAAAGCATGTCATATTCAAGCTTCTTCATATCTGCCTTATAAGTCTGACTATCTTGATGGTCCTGATGGTATTTAGTCATGACACCCATATGGAATCCAAGCCTGTCAAATACATCTGCCGCTACCTGATAGGAATACATATCCTTAGCGACCTTTTTCATCGGATAATTACTCCAGATAACGTACTGGGTTTGGAATATTGAGCCATTAACCATTTGATCTTCTGTCATTTCTAAAGCGGGTAGATGGTCTCCATAAATTACTAAAACTACCTTTTCGTCATACTTCTTAAGCCTGTCCGTCAACTCTCCTATAAACTGGTCCATTTCGTGTATCTGATTTACATAGTATTCATACTGCCATTTAAGTTCTTCTGTTGGTGCATCTGTAACTACAACCTCAGGATCTTCAATTACCTTCTCCGTTGGATATTTACCATGCCCCTGAACAGAACAAGTATAAATAAAATCTTCTTTATCTGTAGATTCCAATGCATCAAAAATCTGGTCGGTTAAAACATAGTCTTTTGCCCAGTTTTTAGGAGTCCTAACCACATGGTTCATATACTCAACACTGGTAAAAGTATTAAACCCTAAATTTGCAAACACCTTATTTCTACCATAAAATACAGCTCTATGATCGTGTACAGCATGAGAAGAATAGCCTATAGAATTTAATTCATAAGGTACACTTTCGCAGGTTTCATCCATAAGGATAGATTTATATGGATATTCTCCCGGTCCAAAGAATTTAACACTCATTCCTGTCAACATTTCAAATTCTGTATTTGCAGTACCTGCACCAACAACAGGCACAGTCAGATACCCTGAAGAATAATTCTTCTTCAATTGTCTAAAATTTGGTATTGGATCTGTGGAATATGTAAACCCCTTCACCAATGTTGGATCAATAAAAGACTCCATCTGAAGAAAAATTACATTTGGATGTTGTTTTCCATCATCCTGCACCGTTACCTGCGAATAATTTTCATTGCCCAATTCTCCTTTATCAAATATGGATTGAATGGACTCTTGTGAATATCCTGCTGACTGTCGAATCCCTGTGTTCATCCAAGTATTAATAAAACAGTATGGTACACCATAATCTCTGTACGCATACGCCAAATTCCCGAAAAAAGTATCTACAACTTTAGTTTTTATAGCAAAATCTGTGGCACCTATTACCCCAATCCATATTGCTAAAAATAATGCAAGATTTTTCTTATAATTTATTTTATCTTCTTTCCTTGGTGCAAACTTAAATAATAGTATTGTAAGGATTATACCTATTACTACACCAACGCACGCTAAGATGATTTCCGTTATTGATAAATAGTTTGTAACAATTGACAGCCCATCACTAAGTACCGCCAAATCATTTGTAGTAAACGGTGTCATACGTTCTGCCAGAATGATACCATTAGTTAGACCAAGTGTCAGCCATAAAGCCGAAAATACAACATATACAAACACTCTTCTCTTAATCAAAAGTGCCAATGATAGTGTTGCAAATATAATAAAAACATTATACATAAACACTAATGGCGAATTTAGAAAAAAGCTAAATCCGCTTGCTAGTGAATGTCTTGCTAATGATTCAATAATTAAATTTAACGCAAATGACAGTACTATACAAATAGCAACTGCATTGTGCAGATATTTTATAAAAAACTGTTTATACTTCTCCATATCTTCTTCCTTTGTTTTCCCTTTTCTTGTGTGTAAAAATTTTAAGCTGCATTTCTAATTACAGCTGTCCCCTAATCATGTCATATACAGAATTTGATAATTGGGCAAATTCTTCTATGCTCATTGTTTCTGCTCGTCTTCCTGAATCTATCCCGATAGATTCCATAACTTTACCTACTTGTTCTTTAGACAAACCACACACTCCAGTAAGAGAATTTGACATAGTCTTTCTTCTTTGTCCAAATCCTGCTTTTACGCATTGAAAGAAAATCTTTTCATCCTTTAGCTCTACTGGTTTTTCTTTTCTTATATCTAGCCTTATTACAGTAGAATCCACCTTTGGCTGAGGAACAAATACTTCTTTAGGAACATTTGCCACATGGGCTACCGTACAGTAATACTGAACTGCAACGGATAATGCTCCATAAGCTTTTTTTCCAGCCTCCGCCTTAATTCTATCGGCTACTTCTTTTTGCATCATTATAGTTATGCTGTCGGCTTTAATGCCATCTTCTAAAATTTTCATTATTATTGGGGTTGTAATGTAATATGGTAAATTACCAATAATCCTAACAGAATTTAATGGTTGTCCATTCATTACAGAATTTTGCTGTATAACCTCATTTAAATCTGTCTTAAGGATATCCTTGTTTATAACTTCAACATTATCATATTCCTTCAAAGTGTCCTGTAAAATAGGTATCAAGTTTCTGTCAATCTCTACAGCAATTACTTTCCCTGCATGCTCAGCTGCTTCTGATGTCAGTACGCCAATCCCTGGACCTATTTCAATAACTAGATCGTTTTCACCAATAAAGGACTCTTCAATAATTTTATCAATTATATTCTTATCCGTTAAGAAATTCTGCCCTAAGCTTTTTGAAAGTCTAAAGTCATACTTGTCCTTTATTTCTCTAATTGTTGATGGTGCGTATAATTTCATTAAAGTTTTCCTGCTTCCTCTTTAAATTGCTGCCTGGCAATACCATACTGGTTTAGCTTGTTTAAGAATGCAGCGGAATTTCCATATCCTATACCTAAAGCCTTCCCAAGCCTGCTTCGCTTATCAGAAGCTCCAGCTCCTCCTGCTAACCCATACATCATTAAATCCTGCATAGTAAATTCTGTTATTATTTCTGTTTTTGTACAGTGAGCTTTCTCTAATGCCTCTAGAATAGCTTTGGGTTCCGCATTTTCTATACCTATATCTCCTGCCTTGGTTGCATCTGCTCTTGCTAAATATGCGTCTTTGGCATTTGGAAATTTGGCTTTGAGTTTTTTTCGTATTTCCTCTCCAGCAAAATCTGGATCAGTGAAAATAATAATCCCTCTAGTATTGTATGCCCGCTCTATTAATTCCCATGTAGATTTCTTTATTCCATACCCATGGGTTGCAATAGTTTCAGTATCGATGGCTCTTTTTATAGCAGCCTGATCATCTCTACCTTCTACAACTATTACTTCTGCTATACTTTCCATTTTTAATCCTTTCTAATCAGAAGCTTCTCCTGCTGGTAACAAATGAGAATTGTCCTTTGGAACTATGGAAGCTCCTGTAGTATTTGTCTGTGGTAATACATATAAAACTTCTCCAGGTTTAACCATTTTTAATTGCTCTCGAGCCTGTTGTTCTATATATTCAGGATTATTCACGTTACCAAGTTCTTCTGTAAGATCTTGTTTCTGTTCTTTTAAATGCTTATTTTGAGCTGTAATGTCTTTATATTCTTTATGCAATGAATAGACATTAAAAATAGACACACCTATAACCAGCATAATACATAATACTATGCAAAAATAGATAAGCCTCTTTCTATTCCTTTTATTTGCTTTTCTTTCTGATAATTCTCCTGAGACATTCTTACTGTCCTTACTTTGCTTCTTATTGGCCGCTTGTTTTCTTCTTTCGCGTCTTTCTTCTCTAGCCTGCTTCAGGTCAATTACTTTATCTGAGTTTTTAAACTCTCTGCTTCTTCTTTTCTTCTGTTTAAACATTTGCCTTCACCCACTGACATTGTAGCATAAAACAACAGATTCCACAAGAAAACTCCGCATACAAATGCACATATTACATGAACGCTAATCTCACCGTAGGAACAGTAGTATAAAAACTGGCATGTAAGTATTCCTGCAAAAACCCAAAAAAGAATTTCATAAGTTGCAGCAATTATTCTGTTTCTTATGTAGATTTTAATATACCTTGTAAAAAGTCCATATAATAGTGCAATAACCATACCGCAGCCCAGCATAACCAAGCTTTCAAAAACCTGTGTCTTTATAAGGCCTGTGATTACTAAATTTAGTTTAAAGTTATTTAAAATGGCTGCACCTGAAGACACAACCATTATTCAAAAATCCTCCTTATTAAGCTTTTCTCGCTCTTGTTTTTCTTTTCTGTATATATAGCCGAATTTATTTCTCCAGTAATAACAACCTTTCCTTCTGCAAGATCAAGTTTTTGAATATGCAATTTTTGGCCTTTTATAACCAGCCCTCCGCTCTTCAAGGTAATTAATATGGTATCTTCATTAAAGCTATCCACATCAGCTACTTCTGTAACTGTAAGACGCTCTCTATTATCAATATTTAAAACATGGTTTTCCATATAGACTCCCCCCTCGTATTTCAAATATATGCATGAAAATTAAAAATAGCACTTTAAATACGAAATTTAAAGTGCTGTTTATATTCTTTTATTCTATATTACTTATGCCTTTTTTTAGCGAAAGGGGAAGTGTAATCGTAACCTTGGTTCCCTTACCTTCTTTACTTTCAAGTTCAATTGCTCCCTGATGTCCTTCCACAATCTGCTTTGAAATAGCAAGACCTAATCCTGTTCCTCCCAAAGCTCTTGAACGGGCCTTATCTACACGGAAGAAACGTTCAAATACTCTGCTTTGTTCAGTTTCTGGAATACCTATACCATTATCGGCTATGGTTATAATTGCATTTTTATCCACTTTAAGTGCATCAATATCAATTCGTCCGCCTTCTGTAGTATACTTTATAGCATTACTTATAATATTTAAGATAACCTGCTCAACCCTGTCTTTGTCCATATCTACAGGAATCCGCTCCTCATCATTAAATAAACAGTTTAAATGCTGGTCTTTATTGGCAGCAGTAAGTTCAACCTTTTTAACTGCCGCTTTAAGCAGACTGATAAGATTTCCTTCTTTTCGATTGAGGATTTCCTGGTCGTTGTCCAGCCTTGAAAGCTGTAGCAAGTCCTTAACCAGCCTGTTCATTCGGTCTGCCTCATTATCTATGATTTCAAGAAATTCATTCACAGTTGCAGGATCATCAACGTATCCCTCCAAAAGCGTCTCCGTATAACTTTTTATAGTAGTAAGTGGTGTTTTTAATTCATGAGAAACGTTAGCCACAAAATCCATCTGCATGTTTTCCAGTTTCTGCCTCTGGGTTATGTCCTGAAGAAGAATAATAATACCTACATCATTCCCATCCTCATCTTTGAACCAATCATATCTGGTAGCGTACGTACACCCCGCCTTTTCAAATATGTCTGAAAGTTCTCCTTCTTTGCACTTCTCCATAAGCTGTTCTAAAGACAATTCTTCGTTTAATTGCTTTATAAGTGTATTGTAACTTTGACTTTCTATTTCCTCTGAGGTAACCTTCAGCATTTGAATTGCTGCAGGATTTGCATGTATAATATGGCCCTCTAAGTTTACTGCAATTAAGCCATCCGCCATGTGCTTCAATATGGTTTCCATTTTGTTCTTCTCACTGGACATTTCAAACAATGTCATATCCAATTGTGTTCTTAACAAGTTAAACATATCGGCGAGACGGCCTATCTCATCATTTGACTTAACGCTTACCTCTTGTGAAAAGTCTCCCTGTGCCATTTTTTCTGCTTTTTCTGTTACATCGTTAATAGGCGTTGTAATGCTTCTTGCTATAAGAGTTCCTAAAATAACAGTGATAACAAGTCCAACAATCATAGCTTGTACAAATATCTGCTTTGACTTATTTATAGTATCGTAAACACTGGTCATATCCGCTCGTATATATATAACACCCGAAATTCGTTTACCCTCTCCAATTGGAAAGGTCATATTCATAACTGGTATAGTAGAATTTTTTATAACAATATTTTCATAAGACTGACATACCTCACCCTTAACTAAGGTTTTCATAATAATTGAAGGTTCAAGCAAATCAACTGCACTTCGCCCCTGATTTGCATTATTTGCTGCAATAATCTTGCACTTGTCGTCAATTACAAAAATTTCTTCCTGTATTGTTTTGTCCCATGCGTTTATATTTGATTGTATTTCCTCTTGATAATCACTTAGATTGTCATAAATTTTTAATGAAGATATAAGTGTTGCTTCCGTCTTTACCAGCTTTTCTTTTGTAGAATTAATATAATATGATTCAAGCTGGCTCATAATAAGTACCCCAATAATGGTGGTTGCAATAAATACTAACAGGCAGTAAATTAAAACCAGCTTCCACCGCATACTGCGGCTAAATTTTTTTACATCCATACTTTATGGCCTCCTAAAGTAATATCCTATACCTCTTTTGGTCATAATGTATTTAGGGCTGCTGGAATCATCCTCCAGTTTTTCCCTTAACCTTCTAACGGTAACATCTACCGTTCTAATATCACCGTAATATTCATATCCCCAAACCTCTTCCAGAAGCTGTTCTCTGGAAAAGACTTTATTTTCTCTTTCTGCTAAGTACTTTAATAATTCAAATTCTCTTAAAGTAAGTTCAAGTACCTGATTATGCTTTCTTACTTCATATCTATTCATATCAATTTCAAGACTTCCAAAGTCCTGAATATTTGATGGATCATTTGCTGCTCCTGTAGCTAATTCCGTCCTTCTTAAATTTGCCTTTATTCTGGCAATAAGCTCTCTCATGCCAAATGGCTTTGTAATGTAATCATCCGCCCCCAGCTCAAGTCCGAGTACTTTATCTACTTCTTCCTCTTTAGCCGTAAGCATAATAATCGGAACCGTGCTCCCCTCTCTCACACGTTTACATACTTGGAATCCATCCATAGATGGCAGCATTACATCTAGCAAGATTAAATCTGGCTGCGTATTTAATGCCTTATCTAACCCCTCTTGCCCATCATAGGCAGCATCCACTTCAAAGCCTTCTTTTTTTAAGTTAAATTTTATAATATCCGAAATTGCTTTCTCATCTTCAATTATTAATACCTTTTTTGAGTCCATATGATGCGACCTCCCAGCTCCCACTTTTGTTATTTATTTATATAGTTCATAGTATTATACCAAAAAAAAACGATTTGAGCAAACGGATTATATGTTGTTATTATTTGCTTTAATGCTTATTTTATTATTGTTACCTTGCGCTAACTATGCTAAAATTAGCTATAATTAACAATCTTTTCACTAAAAAATGAAGAAAGGAATCTGTACTATGTTAAGTAATTTTAAATCACTTTTCTCCAAAAAAAGTTTAAAAAGTAAACTTCTTACTCCAGTATATATTTTAGTCTTGCTATTTATGTTCTTTATAATATTTCAGATTAGCCAGACAAACAATGTATTAAGTATGTCCAAAGAACTACAGCATGATCATTTTGCAACTATTATAAAAGGTCAAGAAATGAAACGAAGTGTAATTCAAGTACAGCAGTGGCTTACTGATATTAGTGCTACACGAGCTGCAGAAGGCCTCGATGATGGGTTTGATGAAGCTGCTACAAA
Organism: uncultured Aminipila sp.; assembly: GCA_963524205.1. GTDB lineage: Bacteria > Bacillota > Clostridia > Peptostreptococcales > Anaerovoracaceae > Aminipila. Next base: position 101,126 of record CAURED010000005.1, on the reverse strand, counting down.
CGCGGAAAATGTTCGTACTCTTGTATCAGAATTAAAGGTCCTAAACCCTGATAAAACTGCTGAGCTTGATAATATCCAAAAGGACTTTGAAATTTATTATCAAACTGGGATAAAGATGGCCAATGCTTACATAGAAGGCGGCACAGAAGCTGGAAATGCTACTATGGGTGAATTCGATTCTACTGCCACAATGATAAACAAAGAAGTCGATAATTTTATGGTTTTTGCAAATGAAAATATATCCCATGCTATGAAAAGAATGTCCGTCATTATAAGTCTATTAATTGGAATAAGTATATTCACACTTGTAGTATCTATCATCATAAGCATACTTATTCGTAAATCGCTTATCAAAAATATACTTGTACCTATCAACGATATTACAAAATTTTCAAATAGCTTAGCTGAAGGTAATTTACAACAAACGATTGATTTTCACTCTGCGGATGAAGTTGGTAAACTAGCTCAAGATCTCCGTGATATGTCAATTAGGTTAAATACCTATATATCAGATATAGCTGGTTTTATGCTGCAGTTAGAAAACGGTAATCTGAAGACATCTTTAAATGCAGATTTTAAAGGAGATTTTCATACTTTAGCCGTAAGTCTTGGAAACTTTCACGAATCAATAAATTCTACATTACAAGAAATTCATATTGCTTCGAAGGAAGTTGAAGATGGTTCTGCACAGGTATCTTCTGGTGCACAAATTCTTGCTCAGGGATCTACAGAACAGGCTAGCAGTATAGAGGAACTTTCTTCTGCTCTTATGGAAATGTCAGGTAAAATTCAGACTAATGCCTCCAATGCAAAACAGGCTTATGACTTATCTGAAGAAGCCCAAGAATATGTAATGACTGGAAATCGCCATATGGAGGAAATGTCTTCTGCTATGGCAGATATATCAGAAAAGTCAGCAGAGATTGGTAAAATAATTAAAACAATTGATGATATTGCTTTCCAGACAAACATCCTTGCTCTTAATGCCGCTGTAGAAGCTGCTCGTGCAGGAGTAGCAGGAAAAGGTTTCGCTGTTGTTGCAGATGAAGTCCGTAATCTGGCACAAAGATCTGCAGATGCTGCTAAAAGTACTACTAACCTTATTGAAGGTACTGTGGTTGCTGTAGATAATGGTGTAGATATTTCCAGCCAAACGGCCTCTGCACTAAACGTAATCGTTGAAAAAGTTGAAAAAGTTACTCAGACACTTAAACAAATTGCTTCCGATTCAGATGAACAGTCACATGCAGTTAATCAAATAACGGAGGGTGTTGAACAAATATCCTCTGTGGTTCAAACAAATACTGCCACTACAGAAGAGAGTGCCGCTACTAGTGAACGACTTTTCACACAATCACAAAAACTTAATACTTCAGTTAACAGGTTCATTCTTAAGTAAAATAAATCGATTTTAAAGCAAAACAACTTCATACAAGCCCTTTTATATCACATGGGGAATGCATTGCATATTATGGTATAAAACCAGAATTACACCCTAAAAGGAGGGCTTTGAAATGAAGGATAGTAAAGGCACTATGCCTGTAATTATATATTCTAAGAAAAACATAAACCAGATACGACAATGTATCTTCGAAAACTATGGAAAAATTAAATATGAACTACCTTTTATAAATGCTCTATGCGTTGAGGTTCCTATTAGAAAACTTAGCAGTATTAAATGTAATACAAATATTTCACTTATTTCAATGGACGCAGAAGTTTCAAAACTACCAGTAGAGACAACCTCTGTACTTACAGACCCTTTTTCGTTTATAGGAAAAAAAAATGTAAAAAACAGAAAGCTCCGAAAAAGTGTTTTTTCAGGTTCCCTTTGCGGGGAGGGAGTTACTATTGCCATAATAGATACAGGAATATCTCCTCATTATGATATTGTTAAACCCGTAAACAGAATTGTTGCCTTTAAAGACTTTGTAAATAACAGTATTATTCCTTATGATGATGACGGCCACGGTACCCATGTCGCTGGTCTGGCTGCTGGTAATGGCTATATGTTTGGTGGTAATACTATAGTGGAAACTATTCGTAGTATGTTTCCAGAAAACGCATGCTCCTTGATTTGTATGGGGACTGCTCCTAAAGCAAACATTGCAGCACTAAAGGCTTTAGACAATGAAGGAAATGGAAATACTTCTGATATTTTAGCAGCAATGCAATGGGTTGCGGATAATCACCAGAAATATAATATCCGGGTTTTAAATTTATCTTTAGGAATTGATGCTGCAAGTTTTGATATGGACGGAGACGGTCTGGACGATGTGGCCGATCCTCTGGTATTAGGAGCTAATGCACTGGTTAATATGGGAATCAGCATAGTTGTGGCCGCTGGCAACAGTGGGCCGAAGGCTGGAAGCATTACCTCCCCAGGAACCAGCCCGGCTGTGATAACGGTAGGTTCTATAAATTCAAACGGCGAAGTCCCTGATTTTTCCAGCCGTGGTCCAACGGCAACTGGAGCAATTAAGCCTGATTTACTTGCTCCAGGCATGGATGTGCTTTCATTGGATGCAAGTACTAATAAACGGTATTTACGGCAGTCAGGCACTTCCATGTCCGCTCCAGCTGTGGCTGGGGCAGCCGCCTGCCTTCATGCCGCAAACCCCAAGCTGACACCTGCACAGGTTAAAGCTTATCTCATGAGAATCGCCATCCCTCAGGAAAAAGCTGACTTGAATGCTCAAGGGGCAGGCTTGTTAAATATTTAAAAATGGTTGTTGTAACAAAAACCTGAAGTGTATGCTTCAGGTTTTTTATTTACAGTAACAAGAATTAAATAGAAATAATTGCTTATTTCTGTAAAATGTTTTATTCTACTATCATACGCAAAGGGGGAATGTAAATGCCGTATTTTAAGTATAAGAATAAATCTTGCTATTATGAGGCTTATGGAAATGGAGAGCCTGTGGTTTTTTTGCATGGAAATACTGCATCTTCTAAGATGTTTTCTTCATTAGTAGAGTTATTTTCACAAGAGTTTGAAGTAATCCTTATGGATTTTTTAGGACATGGTAAATCAGACCGTGTAGAAAGCTTTACAACAGATTTATGGTTCGATGAAGCATTACAAGTTATAGCTTTTATAGAACAGGCAGGCTATAAAAAAGTAAATATAATAGGAAGCAGTGGCGGGGCTTTAGTGGCCATAAATGTTGCGTTAGAGCGCCCTGATTTAGTGAATAAATTAATAGCGGATAGTTTTGAAGGAGAGCGGCCTTTTCCAGCCTTTATTGAGAATGTTGTTACAGATAGGAAGGCCTCAAAACAAGACGAAAATGCTAAAGCTTTTTACTACATGATGCACGGAGAAGATTGGGAAAGCGTAGTGGACAATGATACAAAAGCCCTTTATGAACACGCAAAAACTATTGGCAAATTTTTTCATAAGGATTTATCGGAGTTATCTTCACCCATTTTATTAACGGGTAGCAAGGAAGATGAATTCGTAAAATTAATTAATCCTAATTTTTATAATACGCTGTTTTCAAATATGATTGGAAAAATTGGACACGGACAAATTCGTATATTTGAAACTGGTGGTCATCCTGCTTTAATGTCTAATCAAGAACAATTTTCTAAGTTAGCTATAGAGTTTATTAAAACAAATTTATAATATTTAAAAGTATGGAGGTTTGAGATGATTAATACTAATTTACTGGACTTCACCATAAGATTTGCTGAGAAAAAAGATGCGCCTTTGGTTGTCAAATACATTCGAGACTTAGCTTCTTATGAAGATGAACTTGACGATGTATCAGTAACCGCAGAGGTTTTAGAAAAAAATATGTTTGATCAAAATGGCGCAGAATGTTTGCTTGGTGAGTTCCGTGGCAAACCCATTGGTTTTGCTTTTTTCCATAAAAGTTTCTCAACTTTTCTTGGAAAACCAGGTATTGCTTTAGTCGACTTATATATTGAACCAGAAATGCGAGGAAATGGATATGGGAAATCAATGCTTTCATATCTTGCAAACATTGCAAAGGAAAGGGATTGTGGCCGTTTAGAATGGTGGGTTCATGACTGGAATGAATCTGCCGCTGAGCATTACAGGAACTGGGGTGCTAAAATGATTAAGGATATTCGCGTATACCGCATGGACGGTTCCTTTCTTGATGAGTTTTCAAAACAATTTTAAACTCCGCCTACCGAGTTTTTCAATTTTATTAAAAATTGGGTAGCTTTTGGTTCTTTGCTTACCAGTTGTGGCACTTTTTTATACTTTATATAAAATATGCTACCCAACTTTTTTAATTTCTAAAAAAATTGGGTAGCTTCTGGTCAAAATGTTACCATGTTTTTACGTTTCTATAAATTTGAGAGCATATAATCTCAATTAATAGTTAATTTTTCTTACTTCAAAGTAACTCTGCGGGTGATTGCATACTGGACATACTCCAGGAGCTTCTTTCCCTGTATGAAGATGTCCACAGTTACGGCATTCCCATACTTTTTCCTCTGATTTTTCAAATACTGTGTTAGTCTTAACATTATTCAGCAGTGCCCTATATCTTTCTTCATGATGCTTTTCAACCTGAGCAACTGCCCTGAACTGAACCGCTAACGCAGTAAACCCTTCTTCTTCAGCATCCTTGGCAAAGCCTTCATACATATCGGTCCATTCATAATTTTCACCTTCAGCAGCTGCCAAAAGGTTTGCAGTTGTATCATTTAATCCACCCAGAGCTTTAAACCAAAGCTTTGCATGCTCCTTTTCGTTATCAGCTGTTTTTAAAAATAATTCAGCAATCTGTTCATATCCCTCTTTTTTAGCCTTTGAAGCAAAATAAGTGTACTTATTTCTAGCTTCTGATTCGCCAGAAAATGCTGCCATTAAATTCTTTTCAGTTTTTGTACCTTTTAGTTCCATGTTCTTCTCTCCTTTTATCTTTAACTTTATATTTTCTCGAAATCTATAGCTCCATGCTTACAAACCGGGCAGATAAAATCTGCTGGCAGTGGATCTCCTTCATATATATACCCACAAATCTTACATCTCCAACCAGATTTTTCTACAGCCTTTGGTGCGGGCTTCACATACTTCTGATAATAGCTATAGGTAAGCGTCTCTTCGTCAGAAAAGCTCATAGCATTAACGACTTCAGCCTTAAATAATGTATGTGTTCCAAAATCGAAAGTCTCTAACACTTTTCCTGAAAGGCATGCGTTTGTATTTTCTGTAATATATAGGATGCCGTTTTCGGCTCTTTGTACTGCCTTAAAATCTGCAAATTTATCTACATCTTTACCTGTCTGGAATCCAAAATTTTTAAAAATTGAAAACTCAGATTTGACGTTCAGCACTGATACATTAAATTCTTTTGTTCTCATAATCATGTCATGCGTGTAATTCTGCTTATTCACCCCTATAGTAATAACAAGTGGTGAGCTTGTAACCTGCATCACTGTATTGATAATGCAGCCATTGTCTTTATTTCCATCCCTTGCCGTTAAAACATAAAGTCCGTAACCAATCTTAAATAGTGCACTGTTATCCAACTTACTAATCCTCCCTTACATTCTTTACAAAACCTTAACTATAGTTCTTTAACATATTGTTCTCTAATGCTAACTTATTCTATAAACCAATATTTGTCAATATTATCTTAATAAATTTTCTGTTTTCAATATTTTTTCTTGACTATATTGTTACTGTATCGTTTATTCTATATATATACTAAAAATTAAGGGAGATTTTATGAACAATATACAGAAAGATTTTAACTTTACAACACTTATCAGATATTCCATACCCACTATAGCCATGATGGTTTTTATGTCCATGTATAGTATTGTAGATGGTGCTTTTGTTTCAAAATTCGTAAATACAAATGCACTTTCAGCATTAAATATAGCTTATCCTCTTTTTAACGCTGTTATTGCCATCGGTGTAATGCTTGGCGCTGGTGGCAGTGCATTAATTGCAAAAAAAATGGGGGAAGATAAATTTCAAGAAGCAAAAGAAAACTTTAGCCTGATTGTTTATGCAGGTATAATTATAGGGATAACACTTACTGTTTTAGGCGCTATATTTATGAAGCCAATGCTAGAATTCTTAGGAGCAAATGACCTATTAATGGATTATTGCTACGACTATGCATTTACTCTTTTATTATTTACAACTCCTACAATATTACAAATGATTTTTCAATATTTATTTATAACAGCTGGCAATCCACATCTTGGGCTTGGACTTACTATGGTTGGTGGTTGTCTTAACATCATTCTTGATTATGTTTTTATAGTTCCATTGAACATGGGTATAAGTGGGGCAGCCTTAGCCACAGGCATAGGAATTATGGTTCCCTCTTTAGTAGGACTGTTTTATTTTTCTCTGAACCGAAAAGGAACTTTATATTTTGTAAAAACAAAAATACATATGGGGATACTTGCTCGAGGCTGTGCAAATGGTTCGTCAGAGATGGTAACAGAGCTATCCAATGCGGTAATAACCTTTTTATATAATGCTATTATGCTTAGATATCTTGGGGAAGATGGAGTTGCCGCTATTACTATATTACTTTATGTAGATTTCTTGCTTAAAGCGGCATTACTTGGCTTTTCAATGGGCGTTTCTCCTGTTATAAGCTATAATTACGGCAGTCAGAACATTGCTCAAATAAAAAGAATTTTTAAATACTGTATTTCTTTTGTACTGGCTTGTTCTGTAATAATATATATTTCTTCTACCTTGTGCGCTCCTTACTTAACTAGCATTTTTGCACACAAGGGCAGTAATGTGTTTACCTTGGCAATGAGTGGATTCATGCTTTATAATATATCCTTTCTTTTCTCAGGATTTAATATATTTTCTTCAGCTTTGTTCACTGCATTTTCAAATGGTAAAATCTCTGCAATTATATCTTTTTTAAGAACCTTTGTGTTTCTTTCAGCGGGATTACTTCTGCTTCCATCCCTAATTGGAATCACTGGGGCATGGATTGCTGTCACCATTTCTGAAGGGCTATCCGTTATAATGAGCTTATTTTTCTTAATTAGATATAGAAAAATATATCAGTATTTGTAAACCTAAGGCATAAGCCTGAATTTTAGATTGTCATTTCTGTGTCCTTATCAAAGATATGCAATCTATTTTCTCTCAATGTCATATAAACAGAACTGCCAATCATGCGTCCCTCATTCACCTGTGTCTTCACAATAAACTTGTTTTCGCTTAAAGTACAGTGCAGGTGCATCTCGGAACCCATATGTTCAACTAACTCTATTTTCATCGCAATAGAATTACTGCCTGCATTCTGAACTAAAACATCCTCAGGTCGAATGCCTAACACGACTTCTCTTCCCTCATATTGAACCAGGTTTTCTTGTTTGCACTGAGGAAGAGCAATCTGATTTCCTTGAAACTCAGCCACATATTGTTCTTCTCTTTTAGCAATCCTCCCACTGAAGAAGTTCATCTGTGGAGTACCAATAAAACCTGCCACAAACACATTACACGGATTATTGTATAGATTCTGGGGCGTACCAATTTGCTGAATATATCCATCCTTCATTACCACCATGCGGTCACTCATAGTCATGGCCTCTGTCTGATCATGAGTAACATACACAAAAGTAGTTCCCAGTTTTTTATGCAGCTTCAGAATCTCTGTACGCATCTGATTTCTCAACTTGGCGTCCAGATTTGAAAGAGGCTCGTCAAGTAGAAAAACTTCAGGATTTCTTACCATAGCACGCCCCAGTGCAACACGCTGACGCTGGCCGCCTGAAAGAGCCTTGGGCTTTCTGTTAAGAAGAGTTTCAATACTCAAAACTTTAGCCGCTTCTTCAACCTTTCTATTGATTTCTTCTTTTGGTATCTTCCTCAAAGTAAGCCCAAAGGCCATGTTTTTAAATACCGTCATATGTGGATATAAAGCATAGTTTTGAAACACCATTGCAATGTCCCTATCCTTTGATTCCACATTATTTACCAGTTTATCACCTATATATAATTCTCCCTCACTGATCTCCTCCAGCCCTGCAATCATTCGTAGCATAGTTGATTTTCCACAGCCTGAAGGACCCACCATGACGATAAACTCCTTGTCTTCTATCTCCAAATTAAAATTATGTACCGCTGTAACATTGCCAGGATAAAATTTTTTTAAATTTTTAATTAATATTTTTGCCATTATTTCTATCTCCTAAAAAATGTAATGTCTCCGTCAGCAACAAACAAATATTAATGATAAACCCTACTATAAAGAAAAGTGATAAATAAATATTTGTTCTTAAAGTCGAAGTAAGAATTCTAAAAGCTGAAGAGTCGTTTAGCTGTAATATCCATGTATTATCATGCCAAAATAGAAAATATTCTATAGAACTAAAGATAAGATTGAAAATCAAAATTATCATGAATATCATTTCGGTTAAGACAAAAAATGTTTTCAATACTTCTTTTGGATAAAATTGAAGCAATTCACGTGCATAGTACTTTTTAAATAAGTTTTTGTAATCCTTTATGTTTTGCTGCAAACTGTAATAGCTTCTCTTAATAAGGATCAGAAAAATACTGATTACTGTTAGCTTCAATCCCATATAAAACAGCCCATAAACTAGCCGGCTCAAGTCTCCAAAATAAACCAATTGATACCCCTTTTCTTCTGACATTACTGATTTACATTGGTTTTTAATCTGCTCCCTGGTTAAATTTGCTTCTAACCCAACAACAAATGCCCTCGGGTTCTCCTCTGAGATGGAAGCTGGAATATAAACGCTTTTTTCTTCATTTTTATCATTAATAACACCAGTAACTGTATACTCATCTTGACCTATTTTAATCTTACTTCCACATATATTTATATTTCCAAACATTGCATAAGCAGCAACTTCATTCAGAGTAGCAGATTTTTTTTCTTCTTTTTGATCTTGCTCAGTAAAAAAACAACCTTCCAGAAGCTTTTTATGCATAATAAATGGATAGGTAAAATTGGTTTTTATTAATGCCACATCATAATTTGCGTTTAAAGCCTGCAGATTTTCTTTCGAGACAATTTCATAAGTCAAAAGGAATAAATCTCCATTAATCTTTTCTAACCCCTCAGCACTGATTTCTGATGAATCTGATGAAGTTGGCGTTACCAAAAGCAAATCCTCACAATTCATCGTATTTACATAAATTGTAATTAATAACAGCCCTATCAGAAATGTGCCTGCAAGCAGGCACAAAATAGACTTAATTTTTATCTGCAAAGAAATCACCTTCATTTTCAAGTATCACCGTATCCCCTTTTGACAATTCTTTGTTGCAAAGTAATACAACCGGCTCAAAAAATGTAATCCCTTTTGTTATGATTGTATTTTCATTATCATTATCACCGATGTATACTTTCAGCTTTTCTACATAAAATTCTTTACCCAGCATGCCTTCCCGTTGCTTTATCTGATATAGAAAATATCCATCACTATCCTTATTCAATGCACCATTTGGTACAAGTGTATGAGATTCAGCACTTTTCTTTTCAAATTTAACATCGAAGGTTTCTCCTGCTTTTACTTTATCCGATTGAATTAATACGGATACCGCTTTCTTTCCTTCTTCTGCTTTTATCTCAGTAACAGTTCCCTCAAAAGAATGGGATGAGTTTTCCAGCTTGCATTTATCTCCCCCTATAACAAAATTGTTATCTAACGTAATATTGCAATTTACTTTTAAATTTTGGACCACCCCGCATTTTGCAACAAGTTCCCCGCTGCTGACCTTCTGCCCTTTATGTACCGCTAATTCTGAGACCTCTAAATTATCCCAAGCATATACTGTCATGGAACCAGAATTGGAAATGTCTTGATATTCAAGCAAAAGCTTCTGTTTTTTTATATATAGTGCCTTTAGTTCTCTATCTACTTTTTCATAGTCATTCTTCGGTGCAGCTCCTTGCTCGTATAGTATTTTTAAGTCACTGCAATCATCTTCTGCATTCTTAATGTCCATATCCACCTGCTGAAGCTCATAAGATTTGTCCCTATTTTTAGATATTTCCTCCTTTGATAAGGATAATTTGACTATTGGCTGTCCTTTCCGTACATACTCCCCCTGTTTAACATAAATCTCTTCCACATTTCCTCCCGTATCGGTATATACTTCTACCTTATCCGCCCATTCTGCAATTCCTTTGACCGTTTCCGTTTTATCCAGCTTTCCGTTTACTGGAGTGGTTGCCGTGACAACAGGCAGGTTATAGTTATAAACAGTTTTTGAAACAAAAGTGAAAATGAGGATTAAGATAATAAATACTGCTCCCATTGCTTTAACATTAATTCTTCCTTTTACATGATCATTGTTATTCATGATATATTTCCTTTTACTTTTATTTTATTCCAGACATCTCAATTCCTTTTTCCAAGTCTTTCTGTCCAATTGTTAAAAACCAAAGCGGCAATGCCATATAGACCGTAGAGACCGCAAAAATCAAGCTGACATTTTGTGAAGGTATCATAGAAAGAAATACGGAAAGAGGTTCTCTGTAATATTCCTTGATAAAGATTATGGCTTGTTCCACCATATTCCAGTATTCAATAAATACCAACATAGATAACGCTGCAATCCCAGATTTCATCTGGGGAAGCCCTATATGCCAAAAGATATAAAACGTACCTGCTCCATCTACCCGAGCAGCTTCAAAATATTCTTTAGGTATTCCTTTCATGGTCTGCCTGAGCAAAAATGTACCGAACGGAGAAAATATCCCAGGAAGAATGATGGCAAAATAGCTAGTTGTCAGACCAAGTTTATCAGCCACAATATAATTGGGCACCAAAACAGCCTGAAGCGGCATCAGCATGACTACAATATATATTAAGAATATTTTTTCTTTATGTTTCCATGTCCAAATTGTAAACCCATAGGCCGTAAATACAGATACGATAACATTTCCTATTACCACAGGCACCGTAATCTTAATAGAGTTAGCCAGCAAAATTAAAAATGAAGGCTGGTTAATCAGAATCTCCTTATATTGTGAAGCGGTAATCTGGCTTGGAATTAACGGTATGTCTATAAATTTCTCCTTTATCCCACTGACTATATCAAAAACAGAAAGTGATGTAGTATAGTGAGATATGATGTCATTTCCCGGCATAAATGAATTGGTTATGGTCACCACAAGTGGAATCATAAACAGAACACTAAGTGCAGTCAGTATTCCCACAATAAGCTTATTTTGTAATCTGTTCATTCACTATGCCTCCTTTCAAACCAAAGCAAAAATTGAACAAACAAAGTAATAATCAAGACCATTACACTTGTTGCTGTTGTCAGTTTCTGATAGTTTAAAGAGTAGAACATATTATTCATAAAATGCTGGAGCATATAGATGCTTTCATGAGGGTATTTCCCGGTTATCAAGTATATTTCTTTAAATACCTTAAAGGAGTTGATGATGGACATGATTGCAACCAGTATAATCATTGGTACCATTCCAGGTAAGGTTATATAAAAGAAAGTTTGAACGCCAGTTGCCCCGTCAACAGCTGCTGCCTCATAATGCTCCTTTGGAATGTTATGTAGTCCTGCCATGAATAAAACCATATTGTAGCCAAGGTTTTTCCAGATAAAAATCAGTACGATGACATACCGTACAGCCGAAGTCTCCAGCCAGTTAATTCCATCAAGCCCCATTGCGTTCAGTATTCCGTTGACATATCCCTGATTCATAAACAAGGCTTTCCAGAAAAATACCATGGAACCTGATGGAATCACAAGGGGAATTAAAAAAATTAACACAAACAATTCTTTCTGCTTCTTTACTCTGTTAATCAGCATAGCTACCATCAAAGATAAATACATTCCCAGCGGCACACTGATACTAATAAAAATTACAGTATTTTTCAGCGCCAGAAGATACGCTTTGTTATGAAACAAATCGATAAAATTCTTAAATCCAACAAAAGAGCCGTTTACCGGTCTATTCATAAAAGCATACCCAAATGACACAAAAAACGGCCATATATAAAACACAATTAATCCTACAAATCCGGCAAATAGAAAGCAGACTGCAGGATTAATTTGATTTTTTTTTATAATTTTACTTCGCTTGTTTGACTTATTTAATTGAGGTAATCTATTTAATTTTTCTAATTTATTCATTTAAGTATAACTCTATTTTCTCCTGCAAAGTGCTTGCAACCTGTTCCGCAGTTTTGGAACCATCAAAGTAGCAATCCACCTCTTTATTAATCATGTTATTAATAGTCTCATCCTTAATTGGATAGTAACTTAATGCGTCAGAGAATTTTTCTATTGATTTGGTGTAAACATCATATATCTTTTTCTGTTCCGCAGTTAGTTCCTTGCTTTGATCCATAGTATTATTGCTAAATGTCAACCCCATAATATCAATTTTGGCTTTCTTCATACGGGCTGAATTATTAACTGGCAGACTATAATCAGCCATCGGCACTCCATCACTCATGATATATTTAATAAAGGCCCATGCCAGAGCTTTATTTTCCGAATTAGCGTTGATTCCATATGCCTGCATATATTTGAAATTAACATCTCCGTTCTTATTTGCCACTAAACCCAGTATTTTATCATGGCTTTCATCTCCTGCTCCTGTATCTATATTTTTAAAAGGGCTGGCTGAATCTGCTCCTATGCTTTTAAAAGCTTCGTTTAATAGAAATAAATTGTCCTTTGTTCTATAGAAAGCCTTCTGCTGTTTCATTTTTTGATAATCTTCCATAGAAAAATTGTTATAATCTATTTGGGGACTCAAATAGCCATTTTTTCCATATTTTGTTACTGTTTCCAATAGTTTGACAAAGCTTCCGTCGTTAAAATTTACTTTTTTATTTTCCATATCAATATATTTGTCATAATTCAAAAACATAAGCTCTTTTAACATGCCATAATCCGCAATTTTTTCAAACATTCTGATTGGTTCGTCCACATTTGCATTTGCCCGCTGAAAAGGTTCTATCCCTGCTTCGATCAGCTGATTATATGTATATTTGCTGCCTTTCTGCAGGCTTTGCTTTTCATTCTCGTTAAAAAGCGAAGTATCATATGTAAGATAATCAAATGTATAATCTAAAGGTATAATATATAAACCATTATGGTATTTCATTGCATCTAGTATATTTTTTTTATAATCTTGAATATCAAAATTGCTATCGGCATCCATATAGCTTTGTAGATTCTCCAATTGACCTCCATCTGCATATTTATAGTAAGGCAGAACATCCATTGCTAAAACATCTGCACCCTTCCCGCTCATCAATTCAGTGTTTATTTTACTGATATAGTCCGCGCGTTTCTGCTCATCATCCACTGTTGACGTCATAACACTCCCGTCTTCCATGGTCTTTACTTCCGGCATGGGAGCAAAACTTTCCACTTTAATTTTTGTACCGGGATTCTCTTTTTCAAAAGTTTTCGCTGCATTCTCAAGAAAGTCTTTATACTGCATAGTATCGTAACAAGACACTGTTATTTCACCTGACAATTTTTCACTTAACAATTGCTTTAGTGAAGCATCTTCTTCCTGACCACAGCCTGTTACTGAAAATCCTAGAGTAACAATGCATAATACCACAATCCATTTTTTCATAATATACCTCCATTAATCATTTCTAACTTAAACAAGAACATCATACCAAAAACAAACTGACTGAATTTTAATATTTAGTTGTTTAATTCCTAAGGAAATCCTAACAAATGATTAATTTTTACTAATATTTGGAATTTAAGTTTGCAAAAGACCTTCTGCGAATAAAAAAACAGGGGCATATTTTCATATACTCCTGTTTGCTCTTTAAATTATAATTATCTTATAAGGATTATTCATTCAATAAGGCATGTATTCTTTGATTTAACATCTGTAATGCTACAGTATTAAATCCGCCCTCTGGAACTATAATGTCAGCATTTCTTTTACTTGGCTCTACAAATTCCTCATTCATGGGCTTAACAGTTGTAAGATACTGCGCAACAACGGATTCTAAGCTTCTACCTCGCTCTTTAACATCCCGTAATATACGTCGTATAATCCTTACATCGGAATCCGTATCTACAAAAACTTTTATATCAAGCAAGTCCAAAAGTTCTTTGTTCTCAAAAATTAATATTCCTTCTACAACAACAACTTTTGAAGGTTTTAAGACTAGTTTTTCATTTACACGGTTATAAATAGTGAAATCATACACAGGACACCTGGCTTCTTTCCAGGCTTTTAGCTGTTTTATATGCTCAATCATTAAATCTGTATCAAAAGCATTTGGATGGTCATAGTTTAAAAGCATTCTATCTTCAAAGGGCATATTGCTGTGCTCTTTATAGTAGAAATCATGTGAAATTACTGTAATATTATCATTAAATTCTTCTTCTATTTTATTTATCAGCGTACTCTTTCCGCTTCCTGTACCTCCAGCGATGCCTATTACAATAACCTCTTTATCTTCCATGTGTGTAAATTCCTCCTACAAATAATTCAACGGATTTTTAGGTACGCCATTTATCTCTACCTGAAAGTGACAATGTGGACCGGTACTTCTTCCTGTATTTCCTGAATTTGCAATTTGCTGTCCCTGGTATACTTTGTCACCTTTTTTCACAAGTAACTTACTGCAATGTGCATAGAAAGTCACCATACCATTGCCGTGGTTAATCTTAACTACATAGCCTAAGGAGCCACTATACCCAGAAAATATTACTGTACCACCATCCGCCGCACTAACTCTCGTTCCTATAGGACATGCCAGATCCAATCCATAATGCATTCTGCCCCATCTTGGTCCGAATTTTGAAGTTAATCTGAAACTAGATACAGGATATCTTAGGTTTCCTGTACCCACAGTGGACGGACGTTCCTTGGTACCTCTTAGAATTACTGCGGTAGTTGGTTCTAAAGTGGTTTCAGAAGATAAAACTGTTGCCGCTACTTGAACCCCATTTTGTCTGGTTATTCGTGCAGTAACCGAACATTCACCATCAATGCCCTGTACTTCTGTATTTGTTTCCCCTTTATAAAGGGTATTTGTATCTTTGTACTCGGTTTGATATGCAATCGGTTCAAGATAATTGGCTATTTCCAGAGTCTGAACTGTTACCATCGGCGCTGGTTTTGTAAGTACAATCTGCTGACCAATGCTTAATTTTTCTGGATTTATAGTAGGATTTGCTTCTCTTAACTCACTTATTGACATACCATAAGTTCTAGCTATTCCTGATAAGGTATCTCCTGTTGCGACTATATGAACCTGCTGAGAGATAGCCCCAGTTAAAAGTTTCTGCATAACGGTATCAATATTTTGTATTCTTCCCAGCTTAGTATCTATTTCTTTAAGCATAACCTTTTCTTTAAAGCTAACTTTTTTATAGTCTATATCCCCTGATGTCACAAGATACATAGCTTGGATGTTATCCAATATGTCTTTAGCTGTTTTTTTACTGTCTACAATAGCCACTCTTATATCATTTACATAAATTCCATACGCTGTTGCATTCATGTTTTTCATATAGGTCAGTCGCTTAAGGACTGCCTCTGTATCGTCAATGTCTTTATTTATGGCAACAACCCTTTTAAAGGCTATATCTTGTTCTTTATCAATGTTTATTTCTGCATTATGTTCTTTAGAAAGCTGCTGACTTACGATATCAACTATCTTTAAAACATCTTCCTGCTTTTTTACCATTCCAAGGGTTCTGCCATTATAGGAATATTCATAAGCCGTACAATAGTTAAATACTGCAACGCAACAAATAGCTATAACTATAACTACACCAAAATGTAATAATAGCTTTCGCTTATTTATTTCTGCCCATTCCCTTGCAAAATTAAACTTTTTATTACCCTCTGTAACGATGACTGTAGTTTTATCTGCCAGCTGTTCATTTTTTGTATCCACATGATTAATAAACCTAACCATTTTTGCAGCTGTAGCTTTTTCCTTTGCAATTAAATTATTCTTAGTCTGAATAAACTGCCTCATCAGTTTACGATTTTTCTGATGCCGCTCACGCCTTTTTTCAGGGTTTTCTTTGTAGTAAGTATTTATCTTGTCTCTGCCTGCATTTTTAACAGCTTTTATGCCGCCAATTACTGAAACTACAGAAGATACTATTTCATCTTGCGCGCAATGCCCCAAATGCATTATTGTTTCACAAAAAGTTCTACAGAATTCAACGAACCCATGCTCCGCTGAAGTCATTAGTTCCATTGTCTTATCTAGGATTGTAGTTTTTCCAGTCCCAAATTTTTCTTTCTTGGTTTTAACTTGTCCACTTTGCATTTTTTCAGCTGCAAGTATGGCATTTAATTCTTCCTGGCCTTTATACCTCGCTGCCTGAGCCTCTGCCTCTTCCAAAGCTTTCTTATTTTCTTCCTCCTGCAGCCTTGCAGCTTCCTCTGCTGCTCTTGCTAACACCTGAGTCCTTGCCTGGGCGTCTGCCTCTTCCTGCGCAATTTCAGCTGGTGTCTTCGGAAATCCCTTTAAAAACGTATCCTCTTTGTCTGCTCCCAAATTATTTAAATCCGCGATAAGTCCTCCAGGTTTATGTTTTCTTTTGTTTTTCTTTTTCTGTGTTTTATCTAAATCTTCTTTGAAGAATTTTGCCATATTTCCGCTTCGCTAAGCCGCTCATTAAAGCAACTACAACGTTCCCCCATATCATTAGTTCCTGTGTCTTTACATTTATCACATTTATAACGGATTTCCATGTAATCCATAGGAAAATTATTTTCAGTAAGCTTAAAGGCTTTCTCCTCGCCTAAAGCATCAATCTTAATCCTAAATCTTCCAAGTTGTTCTTTGGCATTATCTGCTCCCGAAACCATTACCCTTGAAAGTTTCATACCAAGGTCTCTTACCTCTTCGTCTATTTGCTTTATTTCCGGAAGCTGGTCATATATCTGCAGACGTCTTTCAGCAGCTTCTGCTTCGGCTTTTTCTCTAATCATGTCATAATACCTAAGCACAGTTCCCGCATTTACAGACTTACTTCCACCCGATTTTTCGGAAGCTTTACCATTCCCAGCCCCGCTATCTTCCCGCCAGTTTTTAAGAATTTTATGTACATAATTTATATTTGGATTAGATATTCCACTAGTTTTATTACATGCTTCCAAGACCTTGTCAAGCTTATACTCCATTTCTCCAAACCATGAGTCCATCAAGTGTTTTTCCTGTTCTGTAGCATTTCTGTTAAACCCAAGGGCCTTCATAACACGTTTATATAAATAGTGCTTATTATCTATTTCCTGTAAATATAATTCTATCTCTTCTTTTGTCTTAAGATTTTTTTCTGCCCATTCTTTTACCACAGTTCCCACGTAATTAGGGGAATCCTTCTTTCGTGTATTTTTACAGTAGGTATAAGCATAAACAATCATCTCTGGAGCAGCACCAAAATCTTCTATCCATGAAAGGATAGACATAGGCTCTTTACCCCCAAGAAGTCTACCTGTTATCTTTTCAATAGAACTATACATTTCCTTTACGTCAATGTCTACTAACTTATTTTGTATATCTTTATTGGATTTATTTTCTTTGCTTTTTTTTGTTTGTTTTCCATATAGAAGTTCTTTTAAATTTATGAACTCTATGCCGTAGTTAAACTTATCTTTCGGATCCTCAAAGTGTTTTTCAATCACCCCAATGGCCTCCCAGTAAGACCAGGCTTTTAATATATCTTCATCTGCCATGGAAAGCTGCTTCGCAATAGTTTCATTATCCATGTAATGTCCTGCACTTGCATACATAAGCGCAAAAAGATAAACCTTTACATATTCAGCAGGAGCCCCCACCATATATTCACTTATAAATACATTTTCAACATTGGTATCTAAAAGGTAAAGTTCATTTGCTCTTTTTTTAACAAAATTATTCTGCATGTTACCTTCCCATTCAATTATAATTATCTAATATTACTCTTATCCACGAATCTTGTATATTTTCCTAACCAAGTCAACTCTACTGTGCCTGTAGGACCACTTCTCTGCTTTGCAATAATAACCTCACAAACGCCTGGTTTGTCAGTCTCAGGATTATAATAATCGTCTCTATATAAGAAAATTACTATATCAGCATCCTGCTCAATGGAACCAGATTCTCTAAGGTCAGAAAGTATTGGTCTATGGTCTGTTCTTTGTTCAGGTGCACGAGAAAGCTGCGAAAGCAATATAACAGGGCAATCCATTTCTCTTGCAAGAAGTTTTAAATATCTTGAAAGTGCAGAAATTTCCTGCTGTCTGCTCTCGTTTCTACCCTCATAATTCATAAGTTGAAGATAATCTACCACAATCATATCCAGGCCTTTTTCAGCCTTTAATCTTCTGCATTTATTCTTCATTTCCATAATAGAAATGCCTGGTGTATCATCTATAAAAATGTTTGCCTTTGAAAGAGCATCTAACCCAAGAGTGATGTCCTCCCAATCCTTACGCTCTAACTGGCCTGTCTTTAATTTTTGCATTTCTATACGGGATTCCATAGATAAAAGCCTTTGTCCAAGTTCCTCTTTACCCATTTCCAAACTAAAAATTAGCACAGTAGCGTTACCTTTTATGGCTGCCTGCTGAGCTACATTCAGTGCAAATGCAGTTTTTCCCATAGCTGGTCTTGCTGCAAGCACGATTAAGTTTGATCTTTGAAAGCCTGCAGTCTTTGCATCAAGGTCAATAAACCCAGTCGGTATACCAGTAACATTACCCTCAAGCCTTGATATTTCATCTATCATTTCCATGTTGGAAAGCAGTACATCCTGCAATGCTGCATAGTCTTTTTTCTGCCTCTTTTGAGCAATTTCAAAAATCCCTCTTTCAGCATGGTCAAGTACCGCCTCAGGTTCCATTTTTTCCTGATAACTTTCCTCTACAATATCACTTGCCGTTTTTATCAGATTTCTAAGCACAGCTTTCTCCGCTACAATTTTTGCGTATTGAACTGCATTTGCTGTAGATGGAACGCTGCTGGCTAAAGACATAACATAAGCACGCCCGCCAACCATTTCAAGTGCTTTTCTTCTTTTTAATTCTTCTGCCACAGTAAGTGCATCAACCGGCTCACTTTTTCTACATAGTTCAACAATTGCGTGGAAAATCTCTTTGTGTATTTCGCTGTAAAAATCCTCATCCTTTACTGCCTCAATTATGTCAAAAAGTGCATCTTTGTCCAGCATAGCCGAGCCTAATACAGACTTTTCGGCATCATCATTGTGAGGAGGTATTCTATCTAACATTTAAATCACCTAAACTGAAACTTTAACTCTTACAGTACCTGCTACTTCTGTATAAAGTTTTACTTCTACAAAAAACTCACCTGTTGTTTTTATTGGATTTTCAAGAAGGAATTTTTTCTTATCAATATTAATTTTATGCTGCTTGTTTAATGCTTCTGAAATATCCTTTGAAGTGATGGATCCAAATAGTCTTCCACCTTCTCCACCCTTTGTTACGATGGAAACCGTTAATTCCTTAAGCTTATCTGCTAACTGCTGAGCTGCTGCTTTTTCTTCTGCTTTCTTCTCTGCAACAATAGCCTTCTGCTTTTCCAGACTTCTAACATTACCTTCTGTTGCTTCCTTTGCCAGGCCCTTTGGAATTAGCATATTTCTTGCATATCCATCGTTTACTTTTACAACCTCTCCCGCTTTACCGGAGCCTTTTACATCTTTTAACAATATAACAATCATCTTATTTTTCCTCCTTGTTTTTTCCAAGTTTACTATCCAATGAATTTACAATTTCCTCTATCTGCTGTAATGCTTCTTCTGGTGTACATTCAACTTGTGCACCTGCAGTGGTCAGGTGTCCTCCACCTCCCAGCTTTTCCATTATTGTCTGCATATTCATTTCCCCAAGAGATCTTGCACTAATTACTGTAGTTCCTTTTTCATCTCTGCCTGCAACAAAACTAGCCCGAACATTTTTAACAGATAAAAGTTCATCTGCTGCCTGAGAATTAATTACCTGAATGTCAGGATGATGTCCATGACTTACAGAATAAGCTATTCCTGTTTCCTTTATTTCAGCATCCGCTATGCACCTTGCCTTTATCTTAAAGGCTTCTGCATCTGTTTGGAAAAATCTTTTTACTGTAGTTGTATCTGCACCAGAACGTCTTAACCAAGAAGCGGCTTCAAATGTTCTGACGCCCGTTTTTACCGCAAATCGATTTGTGTCCATAGATATTCCCGCCAAAAGTCCTTCAACCTCAAGCTTTGCAACATTTTTCTTGTCACCAGAATACTGTAGAATCTCTGTTACCAGCTCCGATGTTGAAGACGCATAAGGCTCCATATAATACAAGGTAGCATTTTCAATCCATTCTTCAGCTTTACGGTGATGATCTATTACTACTATTCTTTCTGTTAGCTCTAATAGTTCTTTGCATTCTGTTAAGCTAGGCCTATGAGTATCAAGAACAATTACGAGTGTATCCTTATCCGTCATAGAAATAGCCTTTTCACTGTTTACAAATTGGTAAAACTCTGTTTCTTTTGCCTGATTATATATTTCTGCAAGGGTTTCAAAGTAGTTATTTATAACAATATAAGCATCTTTATTTCTATTTGCAACAATCCTGTAAATTCCTAAAGCCGAACCAAAAGAATCCATATCAGGATTACGATGTCCCATAATTATAACTTTAGAGGACTGATCTACAAGCTGCTTTATAGCATGTGCTATAATTCTTGACTTTCCTTTATTTCCTTTTTCAACAGTCTGCATTTTTCCACCAAAGTATTCCAGCTTGGCACCTTTCTTTACAACAGCCTGATCACCGCCACGTCCTAGCGCAAGGTCTAAAGCCGCAACAGCATTCTGGTCGTTCTGTGCAGGATGTTTTCCTCCTGCTCCAATACCAATACTCAAAGTTACTGGAAAGTCAGCTTCCGTTTCTATTGCTCTGATATCATCAAGAATTGCAAACTTATTTTCAACAATTTTATCTAAGTAGGCATTTTCAAATACCATAAAATACATACTTTCTTTATATCTGGTAATAGACGCATTACCTCTTGCTGCCCATTGTCTTACAGCCTTGTCAATATCTGTACTTAAAGCCAGACGTTTTTCTTCTGAAGTACTTGAGGTAAGTTCATCATAGTTATCCACATTAATAGTAGCCATACATATACGCTCATCGTTGTACATAGTCTTTAATGTCTCATAATTTGTGATGTCATAGAAATAGATTATGGCACGTCTTTGCTCATTGTTGCCAATATATCCTACTTGAATCCTAAAAATCCTGTCATTTCTGGAAAGTGTCAAAAACTTCTCATTCACACCTTCAGAAAAGAACTCTCCATGTTTTATTCCAGTAAGCGCAAATATATCCGCATCTTTTATACCATCATATTTAAACACTTCATCAATTTTATTACTAGCTCTAGTAACTTTTCCCTGTTGGTTTATAACACACATAGGAAGCGGCACATAAGCAGAAAGTAATTTTTCAATTCTCTTCTCAGTGGTGATTTTTTCTAGGCTTGTTCCATCCATTTTATTTCCTCTTTTTCACTCAATACTAATCAGATAGCTCGAAACTAACGTCTGGTTATTATTTTTCGCAATCCGAATCCTAAATCTAAGAACCCTATCATGCATAATAACATTTGTCCTATGGCTGTCGGCAAGAAAAATAAACACAATATGACAGCAACAACTTTTGGCCATTTTTTAGAATCACAAAAGTAAAATACTACAGCTAAACCCTGTATCTGAAATGCAAATTGAAATAACACTTGTATATTGATCTGCAGTATATTACTATCCATAAACCCAAGCAATGTAACAACAAAAGTCATTAAATAAATTAAAATCCATCCCCATAACGCCTTCTTTGGCATACTAAAATCTTTAAGCTTTGTAAGCTCGGGTAATGGATATTTTGCTCTTTTGCTTATTCTGCTTATAAGCATATATTCAAAATATGCGATAATAGTGGACCAAACTAGCATTGTTGCTGGTAAAGCATTTATCGCATACGTATATACTTTAGTAAGTGTGTTGACCCTTTCATCAAATGAAATTTTTTCCATACCTAACATTGAAACAATTTGATTACTGTTTGCTGCGGTTTCACAGAACAATTGTAGATCTGATGCTATAGCACGGCCCACAGGATTTCCTGTAACGGATGCTATAATAAACATCAACATCATAGCTATGGCAACACCTAAAACCCCTTCAAATATAGCCCTATAGCTTTTTTTTGTTTTTCTGGCTGCTGAAGCCATTAAAGGTAATGGTAAAAAGACCAATACCGAAAATATAATTAATGTATACATCCAATTCTCCCTACTATTTTAACCTATTAATTATATCACAAAGCAATTCAAATTTCAAACATTACAAAAATGTGGTTTTGCCACCCCGCGCTTTGTTTTTTGTAAATAATCTAATCTTTTTTCCTATTAGACAAAAAAACCGAGTCAGATAAGACTCGGTTTTAAATTTAAAGTTATATTAGTCAGCTACGTAAGGTAATAATGCAACAATTCTTGCTCTCTTAATAGCCTTAGTAACTTCTCTCTGATGAATAGCACAAGTACCTGTGATTCTCTTAGGAAGAATTTTACCTCTTTCAGTAATATACTTCTTTAGTTTATCTGCGTCCTTGTAATCTATTGCTTCAGTTTTATCGGCACAGAACTGACATACTTTCTTTCTTCTCATGCCGCCACGTCTTTTATCCATCATAGCGATTACGCTCCTTTCATTAAGGTTTGTTTAGAATGGAATATCATCATCATCAAGTGATGAGAAACCTTCTGGAATCGATGGTTCGTCCATCGTTTGGAAACCAGTAGGTACTGATGAACTATTTCTTGCTCCATCTCCGCCTCTGTCTCCCCATTCCAGAAATTCCACATTATTTGCTACAACATCAGTGGTGTATACAGTTGCACCCTCTTTATTCTTGTAGCTTCCCGTCTGAATTCTTCCCTGAATGCCTACAAGTCTGCCTTTCGTAAGAAATCTCTCACAGTTTTCGGCTTGCTTGCCAAATACAGTTATTCTAGGAAAATCAGTTTGTTTTTCTTTCCCCTGACCAGTAGGTCTGTCAATTGCTAATGTAAAAGTAGCAACAGCCATCTGTGTACTAGGAGTATATCTAACTTCAGGGTCCCTAGTAAGTCTTCCAATAAGAACTACACTATTCATTTGTTACCCCCTATTTCTCATCCTTGTTTACGATAAGATGTCTCATTACTGCGTCTGAAATTCTAAGTCTTCTATCTAATTCCTTTGGTAGATCATGAGCAGCCTTGAATTCGATTACAACATAGTAACCTTCATTCTTCTTCTGAATTGGATATGCAAGCTTTTTCATGCCCCAAACATCAACCTTACCAACTTCACCATCTGATGCAATGATTTCCTGTACTGTTGCTACAACAGCATCCTTCTTTGCATCTTCTACGGTTGGGTCGATAATGAACATAATTTCATAATTTGTCATTCTTTTTCACCTCCCTATGGACTAAATGGTGCAGACCTTATGCCTGCACAGAGAGCAATCTTTTGTCAGTTGGACTCTAACTGAAAAATTTCTAGCAGATAAATCTGCTGAAATTTCTGTATGAGACCTGCAATCCACATCACAGATGTGGGCAGGGCTTCAACTTAAGTAGTCCTACAAATTTCATGCCTTTTAATTATACTATATTTTCTTGAAAATGCAAGTTAATTCTAAATTATTTTTTCAAAGTGAGCTTGCAATTATCCACTTCTTCTGGTAACGGTATAGAATTTGATGCACCCTTTACTGACACTGCCAGTGCAGCTGCCTTGGATGATCTCTCTAATGCATTCTCTATTTTCATGTTGTCAGCCAAAGCAGCTATAAAATACCCCGTAAACGTATCTCCTGCACTTGTAGTGTCTACTGCTTTCACTTCATAACTGCCACAAGCTATACGCTTACTGCCTTCTGCGTATCTTGCACCTTTATCTCCCAAAGTTAAAACAACTTTACTCTCAGGGTATTTTTCTATCATTTTATCAAGAATAATATCCGGTTCATTGCTTCCTGTAATGGCTTCCCCTTCTATTTCATTCATCATAAAATATGTTATTTTATTTAAATCAAGGGCTAAAATCTTTTCATTCATAGGACTTGGGTTTAAGACAATCTGTAAACCACTTTCATATGCCATGTCCACAATTTCATTTAGTGAACTAATTTCATTTTGAAGAACGAGGATGTCTCCTTCTTGAAAATTCTTAATCACTTCTTCTGCATACTCTTTAGTAATTTCCTGATTTGCTCCACCAAAAAGTATAATACAGTTTTGTCCTGTTTTATCCACCTGAATAAAAGCATTCCCTGTTGGCACATCAAATGTTTTGACAAAACTCACATCAACATTACTTTCTTTAAGACGTTCTTTTAAGAACTGTCCATCACTGCCAATGCCTCCTGCGTGGAAAACGGAAGCTCCCGCCTTAGATAATGCCACTGACTGATTTAAACCCTTACCCCCACAAAATCTGTCAACAGACAAGGCAGAAAGAGTCTCTCCTGGTTTAACAAAATGATCTACATTATAAACCCAGTCTATATTCAAAGAACCAAAATTTAATATTTTCATATCGTTCCCCTATCCTGACTTTTTTCTTAGTTATAGTTTCTTTCTCTTTTTCTGTTCTCTTGCAGCATATATTGTCAATGCAACAATTGTTAAAAGATATGGTACTAATCTAGTCAACTGGCTTGGTATATTAAAAATCTGTAAACTACTAGCTAGTGCATCTGCAAAACCAAATAATAGCGAAGAAAGCAAGGATAATCCTGGAAGACCTCGTCCCATTGCTTCTGCTGCTAAAGCAATAAATCCTCTTCCTGCTACCATATCTTTTGTGAACATGGATAAATAACCCATGGACATAAATGCTCCACCCATACCAGCAATGGCTCCAGAAAGAAGTAATGCAAACATACGAATCTTCTTTACTGAAATACCAGCGGTTTCAACTGCCTGTGGCAATTCTCCGGCTGCACGAATATAAGTACCGGTGCGAGTTTTATATAAAAATATGCTAAGCAATATAAGTGTAATTATTGCAATATAGGTCAGTGCATTCTGCCCTGATAAAATATCTCCTAAAACTGGGATATCCTTAATAATAGGAATATTTACATTGGGGATTACTTTACTTGGTAGTTTTGTTGAAACCCCTTTATCCCCTGTGAGCAGATAAAGGACGAATACCGTTAATCCACTTGCCATCAAGTTTAAAGCTATGGCAGATAAGAATACATCTGTTCCAAGCTTTAAGTGACAAATAGCTAAAATTCCAGAATAAACCATTCCTGTTAGGATGGCTATTAATAAACCTAACCATGCACTCTGTGTGTATGCACTCCCTACAACTCCCGCCAAAGCTGCCACTAGCATTGTTCCCTCTACACCAATGTTTAAAACACCTGCCCTATCTGAAACTAGTATTGCCATTGTTGCAAATAATATTGGAGTAGTAACTCTTATAACTGAATCAAGGAAAGCGATTGAGAAGATTATATCAACTATTTTGTCCATCTGAAAGCGCCTCCTTTATTATAACCTTTTTCTTTATATGACTTAACAGCGCTGAAGCTGTTACAAGAATAATCATTACTGCCTGTATCACTGTTATAAGTTCTGAAGGAACGTCTCCTGAACGAGCCATTACATTTGCTCCTATTCGTAAATATGCTAAAAATATGGCTGCAATAGGTACAAGCTGAGGTTTATTTCCTGCTAAAATTGCAACGATTACACCGTCCCATCCATATCCAGGAAGTGAAGTCCATTGAAAACGTCCATACATACCCATTACTTCCACAGCACCGCCAAGTCCAGCTACTGCTCCGCCTGCTAACTGAGAAATAACGATAACTTTTGCTACTTTAATTCCAGAGTAATTTGCATAGTCCTTATTTTGTCCAAGAATTCTAACTGAATAGCCAGTTTTAGTTCTATATAAAAATACATAACTTATAATGACTAAAATAATAGCAATGATAATTCCATTATTTACTGAAGTTCCTTGTATAAGGTTTGAAATCTTTGACGCTGCTGGAAGTTGATAGGACGCTAACGCACCAAATTTCGGATCTCTTATATATGTATTAAGTAAGTATAAGCCCAAGTAAAGAACAATATAATTAAGCATAAGTGATGACACCAGTTCATCCGCATTATATTTAGCCTTTAATATTCCTGGTATAAAACAAATGATGGCTCCTGTCACTGCCCCAATTATCATTGGTACTACTAATGTAAGTCCAACTGGAAGCTGCCAAAGAGTTGCAGCTGCTGCCGCAAACATAGCACCCATAAAAAATGCACCTTCTGCTGCAACATTAAATAAAGAGGCTTGAAACATAATGCAGATGGCAACCCCGGTAAAAGTAAAAGTTGAAGCCATAGATATAACGTTTCCAAGATTTCTTTTTGATGAAAATGGACCTGTAAGCAAGTCTGAAATGGAGTCTCCTGGATTATCACTGAAAATCATAATTAATATAAATGCTATAAACAGTGAAATTACTACTGCTAAAATAGTAGTGGCTGAGGAGAACCACAAATTTTTATTCTGCAATTTTTCACGCATGATAAGCCCTCCTTATTTCTTCATCAGACTGAGTCTCAACACCAAGCATATATTTACCCAGTTCCTGCTCACTGATCTTTGAAGGATCTTCAAAGTAAGCCGATAATTTGCCATCATAAATAACAAGCATGGAGTCTGACAGCTTATATAGTTCCTCTAAATCAGCAGAAATCAGCAATACTGCACAGCCTGCATCTCTTAGCTCTACAAGTTTTTCATGTATAAATTTAGCAGCGCCAACGTCTATACCTCTTGTTGGCTGCTCTGCTATAATAAGTTTTACATTTTCCTGGGTAAATTCTCTCGCCACAACAACCTTCTGCATGTTACCACCTGAAAGCATATCAACTTCTGTCAATGGAGACTTACATTTTATTAAATATTCTTTTACCAGTCTCTGGCTTAACTTTCTAATCGCTTTTGGATCTAAAAGTTTAAACTTATTATAAATTTCTGGTGATTTTAACTTAGTGGTTATCAGATTGTCCTCAATGGATAGTTGTTTTGTAATGCCTAAAGTCATTCTGTCACTTGGAATATAAGCTAAACCTGCCTCTCTGAGTTTTCTGATATGCTTACCCTTTGTATCTTTTCCAAACATAGTGATTTTGCCGCTATCAAGTTTTTCAAGATTTGTAATAAGCTCAATCAACTCATTCTGACCATTGCCTTCAACTCCTGCAATTCCCATAATTTCGCCTGCTCTTACAGTAAATGATATACCATCAACCACTGCCTTTTTATCTGAGTCCACATGCTTTACATTGTCTACTTGCAATATACAATCTGTAGGTTTAGCCGGTTTTTTTTCTAATACTGATGAATATTGCGTTCCCATCATAAGGGCAGAAATTTCAGCTTCTGTTACATCAGCAGTATCTACCGTTGTAATCATCTTTCCTGATCTCATCACGCTGATTCTATCTGAAATCTCTTTTACCTCTCTTAATTTATGTGTAATGAAGATAACGGTAAAGCCCTGCTCTTTTAAATGTTTTAACTGTGCAAATAGTTCTGTTGTCTCTTGCGGAGTTAAAACGGCTGTAGGTTCATCTAAAATTAAAATCTTCGCACCTCTATAAAGTGCTTTTAATATTTCCACCTTCTGCTTTAATCCTACAGGTAAATCCCTTACTACGCTATCTGGATTTATTTTCATATTAAATTTCTCTGAAAGTGCTAAAACTCTTTTATTTGCCTCTTTTTTATCTACAAATCCATTTTTAATGGGTTCGTAACCAAGTGCAATATTTTCCCGTACACTAAATGACTCTACCAGCATAAAATGCTGGTGTACCATTCCAATTCCCTTTGCCATCGCATCCTGGGGTGATTGGAAATTCTGTGTTTCTCCCTCTAATATAAGTTCACCATGATCTGGCTTCTCCAGCCCAAACAAAATTTTCATTAAGGTACTTTTTCCTGCTCCATTTTCACCTACCAGAGCATGAATTTCACCTTTTTTAATGGAAAAGCTTATTCTTTGATTAGCATAAACGCCATTCCCATATATCTTAGAAATTTCTCTCATTTCCAATAATTCAGCCATATATTTTTCCTCTTATACAACAACGAAGCTGCTTTATATCTCTGACCACATTTCATAGTCCTCAAAAGCAGCCCCGTTGAATTAGTTTTTATTAATTATTTTAGTGCAACTGAGTCCTTTAAATCTTTTATTTCTTCTGTTGACATATCAAACGCACTCTTAACTTTTATGTCGCCACTCTGAATCTTTTTCTCTAATTCAGCCATCATATCAATAGTTTCCTGTGGAACAATGCTTCTGAACACTTCATTATCTGCAAGACTAACGGCATTATCTGCCATACCTAAAGCCTCTGTTTTTCCATATGGAAGAGTTCCATCCATATGCTTTTTAATTGATCTTAGAATAACCTGGTCTATGTTCTTCATTGCTGATGTTACAATAATCTTGCTTGCTTCTGGATCATCTTTCTGCAATGCCATAGCCTGGTCAGCGTCTACACCGATTGCTAAAGTATTTTTGTCCTTGCATGCATCGATAACACCAAGACCTGCCTGAGCTGCACAGTGGAATACTACTGCTGATCCAGCATTAATCTGGGCTGTTGCCAATTCTTTTGCTCTTGCTGTATCAGAGAAATCTCCAATCATTGATGTAATTACTTTAGTTCCTGGAACAGTATCTGTAGCTCCCTGAATATAACCAACTAAGAAGTCATTTAATACAGGGATATCCGTAGCAGATACTGCTGAAATAGTACCAGATCCATTTGTCTTTTCTTTATCCTGTGCCAATGTTGCTGCCAATGCACCTGCAAGATACATCATTTCATTCTGCTTAAATGTGATAGAATATACATTATCCGCCTTTACTTCTGAATCGAAGATAATAAATTTCTTATCTGGGTATTCTGGCGCAACTTTCTGAAGTAATTCCTGCATCTGGTATGTACCAACAACAATTACATCATAATCAGAATCACAAGCTTCATAAAGATCTGATTCCCAAACCGTGTTATCAAAACCCATTTCTACCACTTTAGTTTCACAACCAAGCTGGTCCTTAATAAGTTTCATACCATTATTTGCTGAATCGAAGAATGATTTGTCTCCTAAGTTACCATTTAATAGACAAACAACTTTTAATGCATCACTATCTTTAGCTGGTTTTTCGGACGCTTTACTGCCACAACCAACTAATGAGGTCATTATCAATGCAGTCACTAATAATAAGCTAAGAATTTTTTTCATTTTTTCCTCCTCTTAGGGATTGACCCTAAATCACATTATTTTATTGTCAATTTCCTATAATTGATTGACAATTAACAAAAATCGGTAATTTCCATTTTATACTTTTTATACATAAATTTCAACTTAATTTAAAATATGCCAAATTTGTGTTTAATTTCTTTTACTTGATCCTGATTTATTGGTTTTAGCTCACTTCCAAGCAATTTTGCATTTATAACCGCAGCCGCACTAAACTCTACTACCTCAAGTTTATCAAATGCATTAAAAAGACTATTTCCTGTACAGATATAACAGTCATTTTCAACAATTGCAACTGGAGATTTTGTATTAAAATACTGTGCCAATTCTTGCTGTTTATCAATGGTAGCACCGAAAGGAAATTTTGCTATATCCTCCCTCAATACAATATAACATTCCGGAATGGTTTTTAAGTCATATTCTAAATCGGTTACAGCAAAAATCATGGCATTTTCTGGGGCAGCCATTATTATAGCGTTTATGTCTGGATTTTTGTCGTAAATCTTTTTATGCAGCATAAGGCTCTTAGAAGGAATTTTCCCCTCTTCTACCGCCATTCCTTGCACCTTAACAACTTCATCCACAGTAAGCTGTGCATTGTCAGCCCCACTTTCTGTAATCAAAAAACTATCGCTATTTAATCGGGTAGAAATTACACCAATATTCTGCGTAAATAAATCTCTCCTATATGCTCTGTCACAGAAATCACAAATTAGCTCTCTTAACTGCATTTCCTGTTCAGAAATTTCTTCTTGGTTAAACGTTTCAACTTTAGGGCATGAAGCATTGTTGTAATGTTCTAGTTGCTCCTGTGAAATAAGATTTAGGCGTTTTCCACTAAAATTTTGTGCCTTAGCCTGTATCCTGATACTAAAATCTAAATCTTTAAAAATACCAAAAGCATCTCGCAGTCCAATTTCGCTTGCAACAAATGCTCCATGATTTTCAAGTATTGCAACGTTTGTCTGCTGGTTATCCTTAAATTCTTCAGCTACATTTTGTCTGAGTTCTTCGCTGCCAGGACATCCGTAAGCTGCAAGTTTAATATTTTTTACAGTATTAGCAACCTGTGGTATGATCATAGTTTCAGGCAATTGCCTAAGAAGGCTGACAGCTACTAACCCTGCAGGATGTGCGTGAACAACAGCCTTAAATTCAGGTCTATCCGCAAGAATAGATCGATGTATACCTGTTTCCACTGAAGGTTTTTTCGTTCCCTCTATATTCCCATCTGGTAATATTTTTAAAATATCACTGGTTTCATATCTTCCTTTATCGCCTCCAGAAGGTGTCACCCAGATATTGCCTTCTTGATCTTTTAATGATAAATTTCCTCCAGAAACTGTAGTGAGCTTGGAATCATAAATACGCGACATAATTTTGCAAAGTTGTTCTGAAGGTTTTAGTTCTTCAACTTTCATAACCTTTTTTCTCC
Organism: uncultured Aminipila sp.; assembly: GCA_963524205.1. Taxonomy (GTDB): domain Bacteria; phylum Bacillota; class Clostridia; order Peptostreptococcales; family Anaerovoracaceae; genus Aminipila. The sequence continues at coordinate 70,373 of CAURED010000005.1, read as the reverse complement.
CTTAAGCATTTTTTGATATATAAGGTTTCTTCATGTGATCACAAATCATGTTTACAAATTTTTCTCTATCAATTTTTCTGGATATATGGCAATTTGGTGCTTTGTCTGTTAAATGCCAGATGTCTGCCACAATTTCACCTGCTGTAAGTTCATCTCTCGTAGAGATGTCTGCCCAAACATGCTCATATTCCACCAAGTTCTCGTCGATAAGCATTGCAACACAAACTGGATCATGAAGTGGAATAGTAAAGAAATTAAATAATTCTTCATGGCTGTTTCCAAAGAAGTCCATAAGTTCTGCAACTATTACGGAGACCTTATCTCCTTGTGTTCTAAGTCTTTCCACATCCTCTTTTTCAAAGGTTGCTTTCATTGTAACATCAAGTGTATTTACATAAATATCACAACCGCTGTTAAATACAATTTTAGCTGCCTCAGGATCAAGGAATAAGTTAAATTCATTTGAAGAGTTTACATTCCCGTCTGTATAAACTACTCCTCCCATAATAATAATTCGTTCAACTTTTTCTTTAATATCTGGTGCCATTACGAATGCTGTAGCAATATTTGTTAAAGGGCCTGTTGGAACAAGTGTTATTTTTTCTTCTGAAGCTCTTAATGTGTCTATAATAAAGTTTACTGCATGCTTTTCCTTAACTGGTGTAATTGGATCCGGAATATAAGGTCCACCTAATCCGTCTTCCCCATGAATAGCCACACCTGTTAAACGATAATGCTCCTTCATCATTGGCTTAGGACATCCCATATATACATCTACATCTGTAACTCCTGCATAATCCAGAACTCTTCTGGCATTTCTTGCTGTATATTTTATTTCGCTGTTCCCCTGAACTGTTGTTACTCCTAAAATCCGAATATTCTCCGCCCTAGATGCAAGCAAAAGTGCAATAGCATCATCATGCCCAGGGTCACAGTCCATTATTACTTTAATTATTTTCTTATTTTTCATATTTCCTCCATGATTAAAAAAGTCTATATTTAAGCCCAAAGCTTTTCAGGATATAATCCCTTATCTTTGAGTGCCTGAAGTGCATCTACAACCATTTCCTTATCTTCTTTATAAGTAACTCCATACCATTTGTCTGCTGATTTTAATACCTTTACAGTTGCTGACCCTTCTTTAATCAAAGCATCTACTGCCAGGGGAAGAAAATATTCGCCTTTTAGTGGATTCTCCACTAAAGCCTTGTCCAAAAACTTAGGAAACCTTGCAGCCATTTCGTCAATCATACTTCGGCTAAATCCCCAGAAATTCATTGATACTGGTGTCCCTTTAGAAACAGTCTGCCATGTTTCACCTTCATCCTCTGTGAATCCAATGCTTCCATCTTCCATCCATTTTATCTTTGTTCTCTCAATAATTTCTTTTAAGAATCCATCCCCAGATGTTTGGCATACGCCTCTGGCAACAGTGCCATTTTCAGTAAGTGTATTTTCTACTTGATAACCTACCATGCAGTATCTATATTTTTCATCATCCTGTGTGTTTGAAAGATAATCATAAATACTTTGGAAAGCACCTGGCCCATAATAGTCATCTGCATTTATTACGGCAAAAGGACCATCAACCATTTTTCTGCAGCTCAAAACTGCATGGCAGGTTCCCCATGGTTTTACTCTATCTTCTGGAACACTATATCCTTTAGGAAGATCATTAATATCCTGAAAAGCATAACGAATGTTTAAATGCTTTGCAGCCCTTCCTTCCATAATCTTTTTAAAGTCTTCTTCCATTTCTTTTTTTATAACACAAATAACGTCTTTAAAACCCGCAAGATATGCATCATATAAAGAAAAATCTATAATTAGTTCCCCTGCAGATCCTACAGGATCCATCTGCTTTAATCCGCCGTATCGGCTGCCCATACCAGCTGCCATAATTACTAAAACTGGTTCTTTCATAAATTCACGACCTTTCAAATTATCTTTTATTTCATTCTAGTAGCAAAATTCTACTAACTATACTCCATAAACCTTTTAATTTTATACCAAAATAATGAATTTTGCAACCTTTTCAAATGCTGTGCCTATGGTATAATAAGTTTTATAAATACAAAACATAAAAAGGAGGATTTTAGATATGAAATATACTAGTGCTGATTCAGAGAAAAGAGCAGCTTTTGCTGTTGCAGATTTAATGGCAGCTGCAGCAAGAACGGCTCCCAAAGGCTGTGGTGTGGATAACATTGAAGTTGTGATTCTTGATGGAATAGAAAAGGATAAGTTATCAAGTGATATGAGAAGGATTGCTAAAGAAATAGGTGCTGATTTTTTTAATCGTGATGCTGGTAATGTAGATAACAGTCATTGCATTATTTTAATTGGCGTAAAGAATAATCCTTTAGGTTTAGAGAATTGTGGAATTTGCGGTTTTGAAAACTGTGGGGTTATGAGAAATGCAGGTGCCAACTGTACATTTAATATAACCGACTTAGGTATAGCTGTAGGCTCAGCAGTGTCTGTTGCAGCAGATAACAGAATTGACAACCGTGTGCTCTATTCTGCAGGAAAGACAGCAGTAGAAACAAGTGTCTTCCCTAAAGATGTAAGAGTAGCTTATGGAATTCCACTTTCAACATCTTCAAAGAGTATTTTCTTTGATAGAGAGCCTGGCTGCGTTCTTGTTTAATTAAACCCTAATTCTTACCAGATTATATTTATAAAACAACAACAATGGGGCTGTAGCAATTTTATTTTGCTACAGCCCCTGCTCAGTTCTTGACCTATTCTAAAGAACTTAGGATTAAAAGTGGATATGTTTTCTTTTTTAAGTCAGGATATTATATTTCTGTTTTTTTCGCACTAGTTTGGGTTGAGACATATGAAGAAATTCTGCAGCTTTTCTGGTCGTTCCAAATTTTTTCAAAGCATATTCTATCAGTTTCTTTTCCTGCTGCACCATAATCTCATCGAAATTCAGGTAAGATGAAGATCTCATGTTACGTTTTAATTCTATAACTAAGTCTTCATATATATTCTCATTTAAGACTTCTTGTATATGGTCTCCCGTTATAACATGACTTTTTACGCTGATTACAGCTCGATGTATTAGGTTTTCCAACTCTCTGACATTTCCAGGCCAATCATAATCAGCAAGCTTTGCAAGAGCAGTAGAATCAAACTCCTTGTCAATGTCGTAATGCTTGCAATAGTTGCTAAGAAATGATGTAGCCAAAGGCACAATATCATCACTTCGATCTCGGAGTGGCGGAACTGTAATTGTGTAGATATTTAGTCTGTAATACAGATCCTCTCTGAACTTTTCCTTCTCCACGAGCTGCCGTAAAGGTATATTGTTTGCACAGATTACACGTACATTAATATTAATAGGTGCTGTTCCACCAACCTTATAAAACTGACTTTCCTGAAGAACTCTCAGAAGCTTCGATTGAAGATTCAATGAAAGCGTACCAACTTCATCTAAAAACAAAATTCCTCCATTGGCTAACTCAAAATATCCTTTTTTACCGCTTGCTTGAGCTCCAGTAAATGAGCCTGCCGCATATCCAAAAAATTCACTCTCAGCAAGGCTCTCTTGAATAGTTGCACAATTAATCTTGATACACGGCTTGTTCTTACGCGTACTGTTTTTGTGTATTAAATCAAGAATTTTCTCTTTGCCAACGCCAGTTTCTCCCTGGAGAATGATATTGCAGTCATATTGAGCAATATTTAAGACTTCATCTACTAAGGCTTTTGTTGCAGAACTGCCGAAAATGAAATCATCCGTTTTTCCGTTTTTTTCTATTGACGTTGCAATAGCTTTTTTTGTTGCTTGACGGAAAGCGATTGATTGTGATTCATAAAGCTTATTAATTCTGTCCAGCTCTTTTGCAATCGATATTAATAAATCAAAGGTATACTTCTCATATCCAATAATGAACTGTCCCAGCACATACGTTTCAAGTTCCTTGCTCATACTCTCTGCAATTAAGATAGATTGAGTATAGCTATTTTTGAGACTTGTAAAATATAGTTTTCCTTTATGACGTGTAAGAATAACACTTAGAACTTCTGAACCCAGAAGGTCTTCACAATTAATTGTCATATCATAGTATTCTTTTTCTTCTTTCAGAATGGCTTTTGACGAATTGATGGGTTGTGCTACATTAAGGACATAGGATGAATTAACCCAATGTGCCAGTTCGTGTTTAACTTGCTGAGATGTAAGCGTTCCTATTCCATCCTCGTCAAGAATCACTGTAATATAGCAATTATCACCGACAGCTTTCTTTATGGAGCAAACATATGTTATGCTTGAAACTAAATCCTTCCCAATAACAAGGTACCGCTTTCCTTTATCAGACACATTATGAATACTATATAAACTGGCAGCCTCATCAAAGGTAGCCATAGTATAATTCAACTGTAACGCAGGAGGAATTGTTGTTAATGGCGACGCGATGAAAACAATGCCATAACCCATTACAGTGAGTTCGCCATAGTTATAGTCGATTTTGTGGATTTTATCAATATAAATCGGATGAGCTGTCATCGTTGTCAAACAAAAAATGCTATCCCCTATATGATACTGTGAGCTCTTTTCAAATTCACTTCCCATTTCTTCGATAGTACCATAAAATTGTCCGGCAGTATTTGTAAAAGGATTATGAAGTTTTCCTCTACGATTTATTAAATCTAAAATTTTTGCAATAATCTTAGCCTCATCAAAACCACATTCGCTGCAAAATTGCTGAAAACAGTCTCTTTCTAAATGAATCAATTTTAAAGATACTCTACACTCCGCAGGTGATATTTCTTTATGATTATCAACCTTCCATGCTGTGACTGGAACGGCATCCTTTGGCTCTATTACCCGGCTAAGCCCGAATGTATCATTTATTTTTTCCATTTTCCTTCCTCCTTGACTTATTATAACCCATCAATAGAAAATTTTCGACTATAGAAAATATTACTATTTTGAATCGATTTTGAATCAACACAATCAATGATTGAATCAATATTGATTCAATTATTTTTTACAAAATAAATTTTGTATTATTTCAAGCTTGATACCTAACGTGTTTTTTGTATTCATAATTAGAATATAATAAATTGGCATGTAAATTGCTTAATTATAAGGGGAGTATCTAATTATGTAATGGAGGAAATATTATGCAAAGAAAAGTCCGTGGTGAATTCATAATGATAAAATATAATTCGGAACTTGATAAAGATTAAGGTTATAAGTTTATATATAAACTTAATTAATATAAAAACAAAGGAGAAAATGTAAAATGGCAAAATTTATAATTACAGATGAGTTTTGGGAATTATTTCCGGAAGCAGAGATTGCTATAGTTTTAGTGAAAGGGATTAAAAATACAGAAGAACATGTGGCTGATGTAAGGCAAGAAATCAACGAACTTTTAAAACAGAGTAGTAAAGAAGCAACCAAATTTCTGACAGAGGAAGTGTTCAGCCAAAATAAAGTAATTTCTGTTTGGCGGGAAGCATATCAACAATTTAAGACAAAAAAAGGTGTCAGATGCTCGATAGAGGCGTTATTGAAACGAATAGAAAAAGGTGCCGGAGTTTCGCCGATAAATCCCTTGGTTGACATCTATAATGCAGTATCACTAACCTATGGGCTTCCTTGCGGTGGCGAAGATATTGATACATTTAAGGGGGATTTGCTCTTAACAAAAGCAGTTGGTGGAGAACTTTTTCTTGCTCTTGGTGATGAAGAATATAACAATGCTTTGCCTGGGGAAGTTATTTATAAAGACGACGAAGGAGCCGTATGCCGATGTTGGAACTGGCGCGATGGGCAAAGAACCATGCTTACGGAAAAGACAGAAAATGCATTTCTAATTATCGAATCGGTAGATCCTGACAAAAGCGATGACTTAGAAGCGGCTGCATTATTATTAGCAGAACTCACCAAGAAGTATCTTGGAGGGGCTACAGAGATTACTTTTATGAATATTGTTGACCGGGAATTGACTTTATAGTTAGATATGAGAGAATGAGTACCTTTAAGTTATGTTTATGTGGACAACTGCATCTATTTCCACAGTACCAGTGACGGTGGCAGTAGTATATAAATAAAGAAGAAGCAATGGTAATAAAAATCAAAATTAGAAACCTTACAGGAAACACCGAGTATGACATTTTAACATTTTTTGCTGATTATGATATTATAAAATACTGTGTTCACGTCAGGATAAAAGCCAAGGAGATATTTTTTATATTTTCCTATGGCTTTTTTATTTCTTTGATTTTAAATATTCCATAACTCTAGGTGCCGCTATGATAAACCAAGGTGCGAATTTTTCTGGTTGCTCAGATAATTCTTTTTCCAGCTCTGAAAAGGTAGTCCACCTCATATCTTCTACTTCCTCAGGATTTAATACAAAATCTCCATTGTATTCCCCAATCATTACATGATCATATTCATGCTCATATAAATTTTCATCAAATTTATGCTCATATTCAAAACAAAAAATTTCTTTTACCTTACACCTTATTCCTGTTTCATCAAATAGCCTGTCTTCTGCATCAGAAGTTATCCCCATATTATCCCCAGGATGTGAACAACATGTATTCGCCCATAATCCTCCAGAATGATATTTATCAAACGCCCTCTGCTGAATTAATAATTTATCTTCATGATACAAAAATATGGAAAAGGCCCTATGGAGTAATGGGCTGCTATGAGCCTCCAATTTTGTGGCTTTACCTATAGGCTTATCGTCGCTATCCACTAAAAGGACTTCATTCCTTAATATATTTTCTCTTTTTATCATAATCTCTAATCCTCTGTTTTATTAAAATTTTCCCAGTTTTTAGGACTTTTCCACCTGTCTATAACAGAAATTGCTACCATCAATATAGCTAATCCTAAAGACCATCCACCTAAAACGTCTGTAGGATAATGCACACCCACATAAATTCTGCTAAACCCTATAACCAAAACAAGTGCTATAAATAGATTCCCAATTATCTTATACACAGTTTTATCCACAGCTGTGTGTAAAATCAAATATGCAAACAATCCATAAAATACAAGGCCTGAGCAAGAATGCCCACTAGGAAAACTGAATCCTCCCTGTAAAATCAAGAAGTTTTCCACAGGTGGTCTTGGGCGATGTACAATTACTTTAATAGTGGTTTGTATCGTCGCTGAACAAGAAACTGCAATGCCCAGTGGCATTCCATATTCCACTCTAGTTTTCTTAAAAAATAATAAAACTATACAAAAAAATATAATGGTATTTGGATTTCCCAAATACGTTACACCTGTTAAAATTGGATTTAAAAGTTCATTTCTCCAACTAATCACTGTACCTCTTATAACTGTATCAAAAACTAATGGTTGCCCTGTTGCCATTGTGCTAATTATATTAAATGTGATAAAAGCGAAGCATAGCAATGCTCCGCTCAAAACAACAATTCTTTTTACACTCATAAAAGCCCCCAAACTATATAGTTCTATTTATATTTGACAGCTGTCCCATAAGCGATAATCTCAGCTGCCCCCTGCATGATAGCAGCTGATGAAAACTGAATCTCTAAAATTGCATCTGCACCAAGTTTTTCTGCCTCATCAACCATTCTCTTAGTTGCAATTTGTCGTGCCTCTGTCAGCATTTCTGTATATCCTGACAATTCTCCCCCTACAAGCCCTTTTACCCCGGCCATTATATCTCTGCCAACATTTTTTGACTGTACTACATTCCCTTTAACAATTCCAATTACCTCTATATCTTTTCCTGGAATATAATTAATATTTACTAGCAGCATCCTCTTCTCCTCCTTTTATTTCTTTTATCCTTTGAATTAAAACTACTATTATCAAAACAGCTCCCACTATAGGGCCAATTAATACAAAAATGGCTACCGACATAGGTAACATGTTCTTCATTACAGCTGTAAATAAAAATAACGACATGCCCAGTCCATAAATTATTGTTATTACTGCAATGACAATAGGTGCAATAAATTTATTCATATTATACCACCTTATAATATACTCGTTTTGTAACATTATACTACACCTTTATTTTAATTAATAATTAATATTTTATTAATTATATGTTATGATTAAAGGTACAGTTTAATAGGAAAGAGGTTTATATTACTTACCTTTTCCTTAGAATGGAGAAATAGAAATGAAAATTATAAGAAATATACCTATGATCGTTGAATTTGTTTCAGCGCTTCCAGAACTAAGAAGACATAAGAAAAATATATATAAATACAGAGCTCTTGAAGATCTTGAGAAAGAAAGAGAGTTTATCTTAAAAGCTACTTCTACCTGGGGAAAACGTCTTTTAAATGATTTAAATATTGCTTTAAATATAATTGGAAAAGAAAATATGCCGGAAAGCGGTCCTGTGGTATTTGTAGCTAATCATCAGGGTTATGGAGATATTCCCACATGCTGCGCCGCTTTAGACAAATTCCAAACTGGATTTATTGCTAAAAGCAGTCTTAGCAAATTACCTCTTTATGGTGAGTGGATTAAGAATATCAGAAGTGTTATGATTGAACGCGAGGATCCAAGAGAATCACTGAGAGCTATTGAAACAGCTATTGATTTTATAAAACAAGGATTTTCAATAGTGGTTTTCCCAGAGGGTCACAGAAGCAAGGGCGGCGAAATGGGTGAGTTTAAAAAAGGAAGCTTGAGGCTTGCTACAAAACCTGGAGTTCCTATAGTTCCTATTTCTATCAATGGTACTTACCGACTTTTTGAGGAAAAAGGCTATATGCAGGGTAACTTTAAAGTTGATTTTCTTATTCATCCTGCAATTGAAACTTCTGGTTTATCCAGATCTGAAGCTTCTAATTTAGCCGGAACAGTAGAGCAGATTGTAAAACAAGGCCTAAACAATTTAAAAAATAACAAATATTAGGCAAACTATTTATATATTATAAAATAATAATGATTCCTATAATAGCTGAAAGAAAAACAAGTATAGATTTTTCTTTATATTTCAAAATTGTAATCATGGCTAAAACAAATCCCAACAAGCCTTGGACTGTAATAATAAACCACATAACGGGGAAATTAAATATCATTTTGAATAATATAAAAATTACAACAGTAATACCAAGGCTTGCTGCCCATCGACCAAGCTCAGTTTCAGGCCACAAAGTAAATTCCATAGTTTTCTCCTCCCAATATGTTAATTCTACTATTATATCCCATAAAAAGCTTTCTGATTCTTATCACCAAATAAGTATATTTAAATATGCTTATTTGGTTTTGGTCATACAAAAAGCTGATTGATAAACAATCAGCTTAATAAAAATTTTTCACTTATTTGTCTGCGTCCAATTCTTTAACAATATCTTTTAAATATATTCTTTCGGTCTTATCCTTAAAGTTAAGTATAACACAATCATCATCATCCAAATTTTTTTTGAAATATTCATTATATTCAATTCCATAAGAAAATTGGTTCGGATACTCACCCCTATCATCTATAATACTACTGAAGCATTCTCTGAAATTAATAGCTCTTTCAGGTCCAATAGCATGTTTATCCAATATTGGAGTTAAAGTTCTGCCATCTGTAAGTTCAAATTCAATGGAAATATGTCCATCTTTATAATCATAATGTATATTCATATCTTCTGAATTTACTTTCCAGCCAAAAGTAAAAAAATACAAATAGAAACCTACAAACATTGCACAGATTAAAACTGTAGCTAAGACTGATTTCAATATTCTTCTATTTAACTTTTTAAAAGGCTTAATTTTGTTTTTATCACATATAATAGGCGGCGATTTCATTTCTGCTCTCATCTGGTTATAAATTTCATTGCATAAACAACACTCTTTTATATGTTTTTCTATTTCTAAATTACTTTCCTCGCTAGTTAATCCATCAATATAACTTGGCAGCAAATCTCTGATTATTTCACACTTCATCTTGCTCGCTCCTCCTTTACAATCTTTTGTTTTGCTCTATAAAAGGTTACTCTTGCCCAATTTTCATTTTTAGAAAAAACTTCACCTATTTCCTTAAATGAAAATGCTCCTGTTATACGAAGAAGTACTACTTCTTTTGACGTTTCATCTAAAATATGTACTGCTTTGATAACTTTCATTTTCTCAAACTTTAAACATATTTTTTCAGCCAGTTCTAAATCAGGTGAAACTATATCTCCATTAAGCGTAGCTGTCTTTTTACGTTTGCTTTTTTCAATTTCTTGGTACCACAGATGCTTTGCTATTTGACACAGCCAAGTTGATACTTTACAGGTGCCATTATATTTTTTAGATGATTTTACTGCCTGATAAAAAGTTTCCTGAGTTAATTCCTCTGCAAGCTCTGAATTATTGCAAAGACTCATCAAAAATTTGTAAATCATTTTTGCATATTCATTATAAATATCATCTACGTCAAGCATTTCATATCACCTCCTTCACAACATATATCTGACTATTATATATTTCGTTACATAGAAAATAAAAAAAGTATAAATAAAAAACACCACATTAAGTTTCATTACTCAGTATTGTGGTGTTAGTTTAATATAAAATTCCAAGCTTCCCCGCTATTTTTGCATACCATAATAGTTTTCTTACATAGGCGTTCTAAATCCTTTTCCTAATATATTACTTGAATTAGTTATTATAACAAAAGCATGCTTATCATTTAAATTAATAAAATCTCTAAGTTGTTTTGCCTGTGCACGATTAACTACAGACATTAAAACAAACCTTTCTTTCTCATCATATGTTCCGATACAACTATGCCTGGTTACTCCTCTCCTTAATTCGTTGTGTATAAATTCACTTATTTCTCTTGGCTTATCCGTAATAATCGTAAAGCATTTTGAAATGTTAATTCCTTCCATTACGTTATCTACAACAACAGCTTTTGATAAAAGCCCCAGAACAGAAAATAAACCTGTGGTAACTCCAAACATGATTCCGCTAGTTATGGCTATAAGTGCATCTGTACAAAACAAGGCTTTTCCTATATCCAGTGCAGTGTACTTTTTTAAAATCATAGCGATTATGTCCGTACCACCACTACTAGCTGAATAATTAAATAAAATCGCAGAGCCTACTGCCGGAAGTATTACAGCAAAAACCAATTCCATTAACGGCTCATTAGTCAGCGGTCCATCCAAAGGAATGATTTTTTCAAAGAATGTAACAAAAAAAGATAAAACTACAGAACCATATAGAGTTCTTATTCCAAAAGAAGTTCCTAAAAATATAAAGCCTACAACCAGTAGCAACATATTTATTAACGCCATTAAAGTTGCCTTTGACATAGGCACTACACTGGCAAGTAGAATAGAAATACCACTAACACCGCCAGTTGAAAAATTGTTTGGCATTTTAAAAAAATATACACCAGTAGCTACTAAAAATAACCCTAATGTTATAAAAGAATAATCAATTAAAACGCTTTTCCAGTTCATTTCTTTTTTTATTATATTCATTCTTATTTTCCAATTCCAAGTCCAAATCTATCTTTTACTCTAGCCATAGTTGTCTCAGAAATAGCATTTGCTTTTTCTGCGCCTTCTTTTAATGCTTTAATTAGTTCTTCAGAATTTCTTATATCTTCAAATCTCTCCCTTATTGGTCTGAGAGCTTCTGAAGCTACCTGAACTAAATCTTTTTTAAAATCTCCGTATCCGCAGCCTTCATACTTTTTCTCAATGTCTTGTACAGACATTCCAGAGAAAGAGCTGTAAATATTAATTAAATTACTTACACCGGGCTTGTTTTCAATATCAAAACGAATAATTCCTTCAGAGTCTGTAGTAGATTTCATAATTGCTTTTTTAATTTTTGATTCATCATCAAGAAGTGAAATCCTGCTAAGTGGGTTTTCTGCACTTTTACTCATCTTATTTGTAGGATCATCTAATGCCATAATTCTTGCACCTTCCTTGAGGAATCTTCCTTCAGGAATTACAAAGGTTTCTCCATACTTATTGTTTACTCTGATTGCAAGATCTCTACAAATTTCAATATGCTGTTTCTGATCATTTCCAACCGGAACAATATTTGTATCATATAAAAGAATATCCGCCGCCATTAAAACAGGATATGTAAATAACCCTGTAGGTGCAGATTCTTTTCCCTTGCTCTTATCTTTAAACTGAGTCATTCTGGAAAGTTCACCTGTGTATGAATTGCAGGTTAATACCCATGATAATTCGGCATGTCCAGGAACATCAGACTGAACAAAGACAGTAGCTCTCTTTGGATCAACCCCTATTGCCATATACAAAGCAGCCACATCAAGTGTGTGTTTTCTAAGTTCTTTTGGATCCTGCGGCACAGTTATTGAGTGCATATCTACTATGCAGTAAATACAGTCATTATCATTTTGTAGTTCAACAAACTGCCTTAATGCTCCTAAATAATTTCCAATGTGTATATTACCTGTAGGCTGTACGCCTGAAAAAACTCGTTTCATCTATTTTTCCTCCGTTTAACGATTTAATTCCTCGTGAAACTTTTTTCTTATATTTTTTTCTGCTCTTGATATAGTCATCTGTGATACGCCTAAAGCGTCTGCTATTTCTGCCTGGGTTTTATTTCCTAAGTAGCGAAGTTTAAAAACCATTTTCTCTTTGTCATTAAGAGTTTTAAATACTGTTTTTATAACTTGAAAATCTTCTATACTCCTATATCCCTTTTCTTCAATAGACGCAAACTTATCAAAGGTTATAATCTCGTCAGAATCAGCCGCCTGATTTAACGAGTATGTAGCGTAAGCTTTTCCGCTTTCTACTGCTTCAATAACTTCTTCATTTGATAAATTAAGATGCTTTGCTAATTCATCAACAGTAGGTGTTCTCCCAAACTTTTCTGTAAGCTCTTCTTTTGCTGCAGGGATTTTGAGACTTATCTCCTTTGTCCTGCGAGGAACTTTCATGCTCCATTCCTTATCCCTGAAATGCTTTTTTATTTCTCCCAAAATTGTGGGAGTAGCAAAGCTAGAGAACTCAAATCCCTTCTCAGGATCAAATCTGTCAACGGCAGAAACGAGAGCCATTGCACCTACTTGATAAAGATCATCATAGTCTACACCTTTATTCATATATTTTCTTATGAGAATTTCCACCATATACAGATAAGTTTCTACGATTTGATTTCTTATATCAACACTTCTGCTTTTTCTGTACTGTAGGAATACTTGTTGGTTCATCATTTGTTCTTCACCATTACTATACTTTTTTGTTCATCACTTGCATTTTTAATTTCAACTTTATCCATAAGCGTTTTTATAAGAATCATTGCCAAATCACCATCTTGAGGACAGTTTTTACATGGTCTGTATTCTTTTTCCAGGTCTCTTCCGTTACCAATATCTTTAACTAAAATCTCTATTTTATCTTCATGAAGTTCACAAGACACCTCATACATATTCGTCCAAGCATTGAATCCATGACACGTAATAGCCTTGCAGGCCTCATCTACAGCAAGCTTTATGTCATCCACAGCTTCCACGTCAAAACCAGCATTGCTTGCAAGTGCAGCAATACCCATTCTAACAACTTTAATATATTCCGGTTTTCCCGTAACTGTAAATTTAATACAATCTGCCATTTTTTATACTTTCTCCTTGATTCGGTCATAATAGGAAGTAGGAATCATCATAAATGACGATTCCCCTCATTTTACCATTATTCTGTTTTTATTTCAATCTGTGAAGATTCTTCAGTTTCATTTTCAGTTTCATCTATATCATCTTCTTTAATAACTTTTGCCATAGCAATGATATTCGCATCATCGTCAACTCTCATGATTTTAACACCCTGAGTAGCTCTGCCAAGTCTTGAAACTTCACCCGCTCTAATTCTGATTATAATACCATCAGAGTTAATAAGCATAATTTCATCATCTTCATTTACAACCATTGCACCGATAAGTTCACCTGTCTTCTTAAACTTAGCCTTGTCGTAAGTTAAAAGTCCCTTACCGCCTCTTACCTGAATCTTATAGTCATCAACAGGTGTCCTCTTACCATAGCCATTTTTAGTAACAACAAGAAGCTCTTCATTTGCTTCAACTAACTCCATTGAAACTACTTCATCATCTGGTTCAAGTTTAATGGCTCTTACACCACCGGCAATTCTACCCATGCTTCTAACGTCTTCTTCAGAGAAGCAGATACATTTACCCTGCTTTGTTACGATAATAACTTTGTTTCTACCTGTTGTTTGTTTTATTCCAATAAGTTCATCGCCGTCTTTTAGGCTGATAGCAATGAGCCCAGTCTTTCTGTTTGTATCAAACTGTGAAATAGGAGTCTTTTTAATCGTTCCATGCTTAGTAACAGCAATTAAGAACTCATCTTCTGTAAATTCCTTGATAGGAATAATAGCCGTTATTCTTTCTCTCTGCATTAAATTCAAGAAGTTTACAGCAGGCATACCTTTTGCAGTTCTCCCTGCCTCAGGTATTTCATAAGCTTTCAGTTTATGAGCCTTACCAGTATTGGTAAAGAACATTAATGTATCATGTGTTGAAGTCATAATCATATTCTTTACAAAGTCATTTTCTCGGGTTGTTAACCCTGTTATTCCCTTGCCGCCTCGCTTCTGAGTCTTATAATTATCAACTGATACTCTCTTTAAATATCCAAGATGAGTTAATGTTATTGCAACATTCTCTTCTTCTATTAAATCTTCTTCGTCTAATTCGGAAATGTCAGCAACAATCTTTGTTTTTCTGTCATCTCCCCACTTATCCTTGATTTCAAGAAGTTCGTCTTTAACAACACCCATTAACATCTTTTCATCTGCTAATAACTGGTTGTAATATGCAATTCTTTTCATTAATTCTTCATATTCGCTCTCAATTTTTTCTCTTTCCAAACCTTGTAATCTGGCAAGCCTCATATCAAGAATTGCCTGCGTCTGAATTTCTGAAAGCCCGAAACGTTCTATTAATTTATCTTTTGCATCATTGTAGCTAGATCTAATAATTTTAATGATTTCATCAATATTATCAAGAGCTATTCTTAAACCCTCTAAGATGTGGGCTCTTGCCTCTGCTTTTTTCTTATCAAATATAGTTCTTCTTGTAACAACTTCTTTCTGGTGCTTTAGATATTCAGTTAAAATCTCGTGAAGTGTTAATGTTCTTGGTTGTCCGTCTACAAGTGCAATCATAATCATACTGTAGCTTTCCTGAAGCTGAGTATGCTTGAAAAGTCGATTTAAAGTTATCTGAGGATTTGCATCTCTCTTAAGCTCAATAACAATTCTCATACCCTGTCTGTTTGATTCATCACGGATATCAGAAATTCCTTCAATTTTTTTGTCTTTAACAAGTTCAGCAATTTTTTCAATTAATCTTGCTTTATTTACCTGATAAGGGATTTCAGTTACAATAATCTGCTGCTTACCCTTGCTTGTTTCTTCAAATTCAGTTGTTGCACGAACAAGCACTTTTCCCTGCCCAGTTCTATAAGCCTGTTTTGCACTGTTCTTGCCCATGATAGTTGCACCTGTTGGGAAATCTGGGGCCTTAACAATCTTAATTAAATCCTCAACATCTGCATCCTCATTGTCAATCATGTAAACAGCTGCATCAATAACTTCTCTAAGATTATGAGGAGGAATAGATGTTGCCATACCAACCGCAATACCGTTAGAACCATTTACTAACAGATTTGGAAATCTTGCAGGAAGCACTTCAGGTTCCTGCTCTTCTTCATCAAAGTTAGGCATGAAATTAACGGTTTCTTTATCAATATCACGAAGCATCTGCAATGCAAAGGGAGTCATTCTCGCTTCCGTATAACGCATTGCTGCAGCGCCATCTCCGTCAACAGAACCAAAGTTACCGTGACCGTCTACAAGCATATATCTGATTGAAAAATCCTGCGCCATTCTAACCATGGCATCGTAAATTGAACTGTCACCATGTGGGTGATATTTACCCATTACTTCACCGACGATACGTGCCGATTTCTTATGAGGCTTATCAGGAGTCACTCCCAGTTCACTCATTCCATAAAGTATTCTTCTGTGTACAGGCTTCAGACCATCACGAACATCCGGAAGTGCTCTTCCTACAATAACGCTCATGGAATAGTCTATATAGGAGTTTTTCATTTCGTCATGAATCTCATGCTGTATCAGCTTTGAATCTTCTAATAAATTCATAGTCATGCTTTTTTCCTCCTATCTTAAATATCTACATTTGCATATCTTGCATTATCTTCTATAAACTTTCGCCTTGGCGGAACTTTATCTCCCATTAGAGTTGTAAAAATTTCGTCTGCTGCAGTAACGTCTTCAAGGGTTATCTGCACTAAAGTTCTGTGATTAAAATCCATAGTTGTTTCCCAAAGCTGATTAAAGTCCATTTCTCCAAGACCCTTATATCTTTGAATATCTGCTTTTCCAGGCTTGTCTGCAATTTCACTCATAAGTTTTTCCTGTTCTTTTTCTCCATAAGTGTAATATACTTCCTTGCCCTTTTTTGTCTGGAAAAGTGGCGGCTGCGCCGCATAAACATAACCGTTTTCAATAAGCGGTGTCATATATCTGTAGAAGAACGTTAATAATAATGTTCTGATGTGAGCGCCATCAACGTCGGCATCGGTCATTATAATGATTTTGTGATATCTAAGCTTTTCTAAATTAAAGTCAACTCCAATACCACAGCCAAATGCTGTAATCATATTTTTAATTTCTTCTGAATTTAATATTTTATCAAGTCTTGCTTTTTCAACGTTTAGAATCTTACCACGAAGTGGTAAAATTGCCTGTCTTTTTCTATCTCTGCCCTGCTTAGCACTACCACCCGCAGAATCTCCTTCGACTAAGAATATTTCTGAAAGTGCAGGATCTTTTTCGGAACAGTCAGCAAGCTTACCAGGAAGTGATATACCATCAAGTACACCTTTTCTTCTAGTTAAATCCCTTGCTTTTCTTGCTGCTTCTCTTGCACGAGCGGCACGAAGACATTTATCAATGATAATTCTTGCTTCATTAGGATGCTCTTCTAAAAATGCAGTTAAATTTTCGTTTGTTGAAGTTTCAACGAAACCTCTCATCTCACTGTTACCAAGCTTTGTCTTTGTCTGACCTTCAAACTGAGGATCAGTAAGCTTTACGGAAATAATAGCAGTAAGCCCTTCTCTGACATCTTCACCTGCAAGAGAATCATCATTTTCTTTTATAAGCTTATTCTTCTTTGCATAGTCATTGATTACTCTGGTAAGTGCAGACTTAAAGCCCACCATGTGAGTACCACCTTCAGTAGTGTTAATATTATTTGCATAAGAAAGAATTAGTTCGTTATAACGATCTGTATATTGCATAGCTACTTCAACTTCAAGGTTATTTTTAATTAACTCAAAGTAAATAACTTCTTCATGAATAGCCTCTTTATTTTTATTCTGATGTATTACAAATTCCTTGATACCGCCTTCATAATGGAATACTTCTCCCTTTTTCTGACCTTCTCTTTCATCCTTAAGTGAAATTTTAATTCCTTTATTTAAGAAAGCCATTTCTCTAAGTCTATGTTCAAGAGTTGCGTAATCATAATTTACATCTTCAAAGATTTCAGGATCAGCCCAGAAGGTTGTCTTTGAACCAGTATGTCTTGACTCACCTATAACAGTAAGAGGCATAGTAGTCTTACCTCTGCTATATGTCTGCTTATAGATTTTCCCATTTCTTTTTATTTCTACATCCATTTCAGTAGAAAGTGCATTAACTACAGAAGCGCCTACTCCGTGAAGTCCTCCTGATACTTTGTATCCGCCGCCGCCGAATTTACCGCCAGCATGAAGTACTGTATGAATAACTTCAACTGCAGGAATACCAAGCTTAGGGTGTGCATCTACCGGCATACCTCTGCCATCATCTTCTACAGTGATGGAGTTATCTGCGTTTATTGTAATGTTGATAGTTTTGCAAAAACCTGCTAAAGCTTCATCCACGCTGTTGTCTACAACTTCGTAAACTAGGTGATGAAGACCTCTTGGACCAGTACTGCCTATATACATTCCCGGTCTTTTTCTTACAGCTTCAAGACCCTCCAGAACTTGTATCTGGGCAGCGTCATACTGTTGATTGTTTACTTCTGTACTCAATTTAACTTCTCCTGTTCTATAGACATGGGTGGTTATCTTGTCCAATTTTCTAGTAATGCCATTTCCCTTGCCTTTTAAAATTCTATTTTTACTCTGTTAAAATATTGTTACCAAATTTTAGATATAATATAACTAATCTAGTATACACTAAAATTCGCGTCCTTACAATATTTTTTCTGTTTTTGGAGTTTCTTTTTAGAAAATATGTTTTAGAAGCCTTAAATCGTTAATTTGAGGCTTTCTGGTTTATTTTATACCCTATAGTCTATTTTAAAATATTTTTTTACGTAAATGATAATTCTCAACTACTCACGTTTTAATTTTTTTAATCAAATAAGCTGCATTTATTCCAATAAAAATTATTATCATAGAATTTATAGGAGTGAGTATATTATCTTTTTCATATCCACAGTCTTTTATATAAATTAGATTATGTTTAATTTTAACTAGATAACTTCGCCCTAGATAATTTGAAAATGCTGTGTTTACGCCTTTATTTGTAATAAAATTACTTTCTTTTTTAAACATATTAAATCCTGGGAGTTTTTCATATATCACTATTAAATTTTTTTTTTCATTTCTAATAGAAATACTATAATTAAGAACGGCTCCACCATTGCAAAATTTGCTATTAACCTTATTTACTTCAAAACTTTGATTCTTTAGTTCAGGGATATTTTCAATGTTTTTGCTTTTTAAAATTTCATCTTTTGAAAATGGATAAAAGAAATTAAAGAAAATAACTATAAATACCAGAAATATAATAGTCAATATAAAGTCATTTAGTTTAAATTTATTATTTTTCATTTTTTTACCTTTGTTTTTTATAATAAAACTTGAGCACTTGGCCGCGAAAAATTCACGCTATACACTATTGTAAATGGACCTAATTTTTCATTTTCTTTTTCTTTAAAAGAAGCTCTTCCACCTATATCAAATTGTATTACATCCTTTGTCTTCACTATTTTTAAGACCTCTAAATTATCTGTCCACATTTCCAAAGGTTCTTCTGTAATTAATTCTATATTTTCGTCGCAACTTTGTATTTTTTTATTATTAATTTCACAAATGGCATAATAGTCATCACTCTGCCATAACACCATGTCTGCACTTATTTTATATGGATATGTTTTACAATCGTATTCCTGGCTACCGGCAAGTTCTAATTTATATTCTTCAAATCTTCCATTTTTCAGTAATCTATCCGCGTTCATTTCACTAATGTCTTGTGTTTCCATAAGCTGTATCCTTAATGTATCAGTCCACTCACCATTTCTTATATCATTTACCTTATTGCTTAAGGTAAGTTTTTCATAAGGCATAAATTCTTTGTCACTAATTTTTTTGTTACTGTTTACTTCATTACCACAGCCATTAAGAGAAAAAACTAGTACAATTAAACCTATTAAAATCAATAATCTCCGCATGTTTATTCTCCTTATGTATTTTTTTATTATTTTTATGTGCTAAAGGTTATTTTAATTTTACATAAGCTACGCTTTCAGCTATCTTTACTGCTTCTTTTACAGTTGCTTTATCTATCGTTATACAAAATTCATATCCACTATCAGTCCACATTAAAATAATACACTCATCTTTTTTAAAAGAATATATTGCTTCTTTTCCATTAACCTTAGTTTTTCCTACCTCACAATTTTCACTATTGATAGCTGTATTTGCTTTTCCAATTAAATAATATTGAAACGTTGCATATAACTCTTCTTTTTCATTTATAATGAAAGTCATACTTTTTATATCACCATATCCATTAACATCTACTAATTTAAAGTCTTCTGGCAGTGCCATTGGATAAAATACATTTTCCCATTCTTTTGGAAATTCTGCTTTTGTTTCAGGACTCAGCTCACCTTTTTCAACTACATTAACATCTATGTATTCTCCATGATCTTCTACTAAAAAATCAAAAATCTTTATGCGGAAAGCATCTACATTCATTGTAACAACTGTCATACCGATACCTATGCAAAGTATAAGGATAACTGCAATTCTAAAATATTTATTTTTTTTCTTCTTTTTACTGGTTTTTAGTTCTATGCTTTCAAATTCTCTGATCATTTTCAGTATTTTCTGATCCAATTCTTTTGGTACGGAAAAAGGACTATTTTGTTCTTCTAAATTTTGTATTTCAGATTCTATCGTTTTTAATTCTTCTGCAGCTTCTTCTAATTCTTCGTCTGCCATATCTTCAAATTTAAAATTCATCAAACATATCCCCCCTTTCCTCCAAAAGAGATTCTGCCAGTCTCTTTCTAGCTCTTGTTATTTTCACTCTTACATTGTCATAAGGAATTCCAAGTTCTTCAGCTATTTCTTTATCTTTTTTTTCATCTATGTATTTTAATTTTAATAATTTTCTATCCACTTCACTTAAATCATCCATCTTGGAATTAACTAATTTTTTAGTTTCCTTCTTTAAAATTTCTTTTTCTAAAGAAAAATTGTCCTTTATATTTAATAACGCGTCTTCCTGCTCATTTGTTACACATACATTTGTTTTTTCTTTTCTCAAAATATCTATTGCCGTACGTTTGGCAATGGTGAAAATATATCCTTTAGCTTTATAATCATCCATATTTTTAAACTTTTCTATATTACAAAAAGCCTTGAAATACGTAATCTGTACAGCATCTTCTGCCTGTTGCTGATTATCTAAATATTTTAAAGCTATATAATATACATGTTTTTTATATAAATTGTACAGTTTCTCAAAATTTGTTTTCTGAGCTCCATCAGAAATTTCCATCATTAATACGCTAATCACATTAAACCCCTATCACTTCTAAATTTGTTGTATCTTTTCATATAATTAGATGCAGAAAATCAAAAAGTGCTACATAAAATTTTAGAATTATTTTTCCTCCTCCACATGTCCATCTTCTACATAAAATGTTCTTCCTTCAGGAAGTGTACCTTTAACTTTCTCTGAAAGTTCTGCAGATGTTATGAAAAGCTGTATATTTGCAAGGGAGTTTATTAAATAATTTTGCCGTTCTTCATCCAACTCAGATAAAACATCGTCCAATAGCAATATACAATCTTCTTCTGTTTCTTCTTTTATCAGCATAATTTCAGCTAATTTTAGTGATAATGCTGCTGTTCTCTGCTGACCTTGAGATCCATATTTTCTTATATCTATCCCATTTATATTTATTTTTAAATCATCACGATGAGGTCCAACACTTGTACTTCTTCTTACTAAATCTTTTTCTATATTTATCCGTATTTTTTCTAAAAATAAATCTTTTTGTTCTTGTAAATTATTCATAAATGGAACATTTGCTTCGTACTGAACATGTAGCTTTTCTTTGCCATTGGTAATATTTTTATGTATTTCACTGCTGATTTTATCTAATTTTTTAATAAATTCAGCTCTCATCAGTATAATCTTAGATCCATACTCTGCTAATTCCTGATCCCATATTTCAAGTAAGGATATTTTGGGAGTATTGTCTTTTAACATTGTATTTCTCTGAAGAAGTATTTTTTTATATCGAGAAATATTACTAAAATACATAGGTCTTATCTGGCAAAGTTCTCGATCTATAAATTTTCGTCTTTTTTCAGGTTCTTCCTTAACAATTTTTAAATCCTCTGGGGAAAACACAACAATATAAACATTTTCAAGAAGTTCAGAAATTTTTTTTATTTTATGTCCATTTAACTTTACTGCCTTACTTTCCTTACTCACAGCCATTTCAACGCACACATCTTCATTCTTTTTTTCGGCCTCTATCTTTACTCTGAAAAATTTACTGCCAAATTTAATCATTTCAAAGTCGTTTGAAGTGCGAAAAGACTTTCCAAGTGAAGATAAGTAAATAGCTTCAATAAGATTAGTTTTTCCCTGTGCATTATTGCCAAGTATTAAATTAACATTTGGATGAAATTCCATATTCAGAGTTTCATAATTTCTGAAATCCTGCAGTTCTATTTTTGTTATGTTCATTTGTTTTTCTCCATATAACAAAGGCTGCCATAAATGACAGCCAAATTTTTTAATTTCCTGATAATCTTACAGGCAATATTAAATAAACAAACTGATTACCCTCTATTGGCTTAACTAAACAAGGACTTACACTTGTATTTAGCTCAAGTCTAATATTTTCATCATCTATTACTTTAAGCACATCAATTAAATATTTTGAGTTAAATCCTATATCGAGACCTTCACCGTCTGTTGAAATAATAACCTCTTCTTTAACATTACCTTCTTCAGATCTTGAAGTAATAGTCATATTATTTCCATCTATAGCAAGTTTTACTAGATTATTCTTTCCTTCTTTTGCAAAAAGCGAAGCTCTTTCAACACTTTCTAATAAATCTCCCCTGTTTATAGTAACAGTTGTCTTACATTCTTTTGGAACAATATCTTTATATTTTATAAATTCACCCTCTAAAAGTCTTAGAACAACTCTTGTTCCTTCTAATATGACAACAGCTTTTTTATTATCTAATATAATTCCAACATCTTCATCCTCTACTTCTGAAATTATTTTACTTATTTCAGATAAAATCTTTGAAGCTATGATTATTTTCTTTTCTTCAGAGTTTTTCATTTCTTCTTTAACAACAGCCATTCTAAAACCATCTAGTGCAACCATATTTAAGTAGTTTTCTTCTAGTTCAATTAAAACACCAACGATTACACCCTTTGATTCATCTACACTTGCAGCAAAAGAAGTTTTTCTAATCATCTCTTTAAATATATCTCTATTAATTAAAAGTTTACTTTGTTCTTCAATTTCACCTATGTTTGGAAATTCATCTGCTGGAAAACATACAATGTTAAATTGTGATGTTGAACACTCTATGGTTATATTGTTTTCCTCTTTTAGTTCTATAGTGATGTCTTCGTTTGGAAGTTTTCTGATAATCTCACCGAATAACTTAGATAGAACAACAATTTCTCCCTCTTCTGATACATGCGTGTCTATTATTTTTTCTATGCTTAAATCTAAATCTGATGCAGTTAATACTAACTTATTATCTTTTGCTTTTAATAAAATTCCCTTAAGAATAGGAATAGTAGTTCTGTTAGTTACAGCTTTTGAAACGGTATTTATAGCTTTAGATAAAATTTGCTGATTACAGGTAAATTTCATGTGCCGACTCCTTTATTCTTCTTAATTTTTATTAGTAGTATTAGTAGTAGGGGCTGTGGATTTGTTGATAACCACTTCAAAGCCTTGAAACTGCTAACTTTTTTGTTGTTTATTTTTTGTTGATAACTTGTATAAATTTGTATAACAACCAGTGTATTGTTGTGTATAAAATTTTATGTATTATTTTTATATTCTACACTCATTTATATTTCTTTTGATTGCTTCAACGACTTCTTTTACAGATTCATTCATTTTTATTTCAGAAGTAATTTTTTCACATCCATGCATTACTGTAGTGTGATCTCTTTTACCGAAAGCTTCTCCAATCTTTGGAAGTGATAAATCGGTCATTTCTCTGCAGAGATACATAGCAATCTGTCTTGGAAATGCTAAAGCTCTTGTTCTTTTTGCTGATTCTATATCTGAAATTTTAATATCAAAATGTTTGCAGACATATTTTTTTATAACTTCTGGATTAATGATTACATCTGTATTTGAAATAATATCCTTTAATACTTCCTTCGCAAGAGATAGGTTTATTTCTTTGTTCATAAGATTTGAAAAAGTAATAACTCTTGAAAAGGCTCCTTCAAGTTCTCTGATATTTGATTTAATCTTTCCAGCAATAAGTGCAATGACATCCATCAGGTTGTCATCAATTGTAATGTTTTCAAGTTCAGCTTTTTTCATTAAGATTGCAACTCTGTTTTCATAATCAGCTGGTTGTATATCCGCAATCATGTTCCATTGAAATCTTGATCTTAATCTTTCTTCTATATTTAAAAGTTTTGCTGGTGGTCTGTCACTTGAAATAATAATTTGCTTATTTGCTTCATATAAAGTGTTAAAAGTATGGAAAAACTCTTCTTGAGTACTGTCTTTTCCTTCAATAAATTGTATATCGTCTATTAACAATACATCTATATTTCTATATTTGTTTCTGAATTCAAGAGTTTTTCTATCCCCTATAGCTTTGATAAGTTCATTTGTAAACATTTCAGAGGAGACATAAAGAACTTTAAGTTTTGGATAATTTATCAATAAGTATTGACCAATCGCATGCATCAAATGAGTTTTCCCCAAACCAGACCCACCATATAAAAACAATGGATTGTAGGAATCAGAGGGATTTGCAGATACACATGATGGTGATTCTGCAACAGCAAGTGATGCAGCATGTGCATATCTATTATTATTACCTACTACAAAAGCGTTAAAATTGTAGCGTGGATTAAAATAGTATTCATCAGGAAAACGTTTTACGAATGAATTATCATATAAATTCTTATGGTTTATGACTTCTTCTTCCTCCATATCATCAAGGGTAAGTTCTATCTCATATTTCTTTGAAAAAGCAATAGCTACAGCATTTTCAAGAATTGACATATATCTGCTCTTCATAATATTTAAGTTCATATCATTTAGGAGCTTTAGATATAATTTATTATTTTCCTCTTCTATTTTTAAAGGTACTATGGGCAAAAACCATGTATTATAGCTTACTTCAGTTAATTCTGGAGCAAGTAATTCTAAGGTTTTTTTCCAATTTTCATTCATGTTGCTCATTTATCTACATCCTTATGCTTAATTAAATATAAAATGATTAGTAAAAATATAATAACTAATCAATGAAAAAAATGATATAAA
This sequence comes from uncultured Aminipila sp., assembly GCA_963524205.1. Classification (GTDB taxonomy): domain Bacteria; phylum Bacillota; class Clostridia; order Peptostreptococcales; family Anaerovoracaceae; genus Aminipila. The sequence continues at coordinate 45,535 of CAURED010000005.1, read as the reverse complement.
GTTCTTAATACATAATAACAATTAAGTTATCCACAGGCAATAGTTAAATTTTTTATATTGAACTTTCAACAATTTAAAAATTATCCACATATAGTGGACAACTTTGTGTATAGTTTTCATGTTAACAACTAGATATAGGTTTTCATATAAAACATTGCCACAAAAAAATTTTATTTATTTGTAATATTATTGGTAAACTTGTTAAAATCATTGACACAGATAATCACCGAATGTATAATAATATGGCATGTATAGGACATGTAAGTGCAAATACGCGTTGAAATTTAGATGCGTATAAAACCGAATTATTGAATTAAGCAAGGAGGTGTTTAAGAATGAAACAGACTTATCAGCCAAAGAAAAGACAGAGATCAAAAGAACATGGTTTTAGAAAAAGAATGAGTACAAAGAACGGTAGAAATGTATTAAAGAGAAGAAGAGCAAGAGGAAGAAACCAATTATCAGCATAGAGACCGCAACTGTGGTCTTTTTGTTTTAAAGATTGAACAGGACACTCTTGTATGGTGATGTAATGCTAAAAAAAAATGTATTACGCAATAAAAAAGATTTTTCTGCTATTTATAACAGAGGAAAATCCTTCGGTGGGAAATATGTAGTATTATTCTGTAGAAGGAATAATTTAAGTTACAATCGATTAGGTTTTTTAGCTAGTAAAAAAGTAGGAAACAGCGTAGTAAGGAACAGAGCAAGAAGACTTATGAAAGAGAGCTTTAGAAGAATGGAAGCTGATACACTGATTGGATTTGATATTATCTTGATTGCAAGAAACACTATCAAAGATGTTAAGTGTGATGATGTTTATAAATCTATGAATTCTCTCATAAAAAAGGCCGGATTAATAACAAAAGAATAAGAAGGTGTACTATTTGAAGAAAATAGTTATAGGACTTGTTAGGGGATATCAGAAATTTATTTCTCCTTTATTTCCACCAACATGCCGGTTTTACCCAACATGTTCAGCATATTTTATACAAGCAGTAGAAAAATATGGTGTGATAAAGGGTAGTTTTCTTGGAATTAAAAGGATTTTAAAATGTCATCCATTTAATCCGGGTGGCTATGATCCTTTAAAGTAGCGGAGGAAATTAATGCAAACAATTATTGGTTTTATTGCAGTGCCTCTAGGTTGGTTATTAAGTTTTATATATAGTTTGTTAAATGACTATGGTCTTACTTTAATAATTTTCACCATATTAGTAAAAGGTTGTCTTTACCCACTTTATGCAGCACAGATTAAATCAACTGCAGGTATGGCGGAGATTCAGCCTAAAATGAAGGCTTTGCAAACAAAGTACGCAAATGATAAAGAAACACTAAATATAAAGATGATGGAACTTTATAAAGAAGAAAAGTTTAATCCTATGGGCGGTTGTTTACCTATGGCTATTCAGATGCCTATAATATTTGGACTTTTTACTTTACTTAGAAATCCAATGGCTTATATGAATAGTGATTCTATGCTATTGGCAATTCATGAATCTTTTTTATGGATTATGGATTTAAGTCAGCCTGACTTATGGATTCTTCCAATAGCAGCCGGTGTAACAACTTTTATTTCTTTCAGCCAAACACAGAGTCAGCAAGGTTCTGCGAATAACCAGATGGCTCCAATGATGAATATGATGAAGTACTTTTTCCCAGTAATGATCGTTTGGATGGGTAGATCATTCCCAGCTGGTCTTACAATTTATTGGTTTATAGGTACTTTGGTTCAGATTGGTTTTAATTTTAGACTTAATAGATTAAGGAAAAAGATGAAGGAAGAATCAGAAAAGAAACGTAAGAAATAAAAGCATATATTTGAAGGGAAATTAAATATGGATTACGCAGAAAAGTGGGGGAAGGATGAAGATGAAGCTATAAGACTTGCCCTCATTGATTTAAAACTTACGATAGATGAAGTTGATGTAATTGTATTGGAAGAATCTTCAAAAGGCTTTTTCGGTATAGGTTCAAAACTTGCCAAAGTAAGAGTTCATAAGAAGACAGCTGCAAAGGTTGAACAAAAGCCTATAAAAGAAGCTGTGAAGGAAGCTCCAATAACAAATGTACAAAGTAACTCAACTAAGGAGTTTACTAAAAAGGAATTTGTAAAAAAGGAAAACAAAGAGCATAAGGAATTTAAAGAAACTAAAGAAACTAAAAATCCAGTTAAGAAACCTGAAAATATTGAAGATTTCAAAACTGAAAGACCTAATGATTTAGTATCTGTTGAAAGTTCTCCTGCTTTAGATTTTCTTAAAGATGTAACTGAAAAAATGGGAATCGAAGTTACTGTTACAGCTACAGAAAATGAAAGTAGCATATATATTGACATCAATGGAAAAGATTCAGGAACTGTTATAGGAAAAAGAGGACAGACTCTTGATGCTATACAGTATTTAACTCGTCTTGTTGTAAATAAAGATGATGAAAAATATAAAAGAGTTGTCGTTGATGCTGAAAATTATAGAACTAAGAGAGAAAAAACTTTGGAACAGCTAGCAAATAGACTAGCAGACAAGGTTGTTAGAACAAAGAAGAGTGTAAGGCTTGAGCCGATGAATCCATATGAAAGAAAGATTATTCATGCTACTCTTCAGGGCAACCCTAAAATCACTACAAGAAGTGAAGGTGAAGAACCTTATAGAAGGGTTATAATAGAAATGAAATAAAAAAATAGCCCATATGGGCTATTTTTTCTTTTTTATCTATCCAGATTTATGAAATTAATTATGGATAGATCGGTTTTTATCGTTAATTATTTTGTCCAATTGGTGAAAGAAGTTGCTAGACAAAATTTATAATTTTACTAATTTGAAAAGATGGTGATTAAATTATGGAAGATACAATAGCAGCAGTTGCTACCGCCTATGGAGAAGGTGGAATTGGAATAATAAGAATAAGTGGAGAAGAAGCCTTATTAATTCTAAATAAGGTATTTCAGCCTATTAAGAAGCATATTGAAAAACAGAATGATGAAAAAGGTAATTATAAACCGGATTCTACTGGTATGACAATAGGAGAGCCTATAGTTAATAGGCGATTAACATATGGTCATATTATAGATTATCATACAAATCAGGTTATAGATGAGGTACTTGCAGTATATATGAAGGCACCATATACTTATACCACAGAGGATGTTGTAGAAATTAACTGTCATGGAAGTATAGTATCACTTAGGAAAGTTTTAGAACTTGTTTTGAAAAGTGGTGCTAGAATGGCTGAACCTGGAGAATTTACTAAAAGAGCATTTCTAAATGGTAGATTAGATTTAACGCAGGCAGAGGCAGTTATAGATTTAATAAAAGCAAAAAGTGATAAAAGTTTTGATGTTGCTTTAGGGCAGCTGGAGGGCACTTTATCGAAAGACATAAAACAAATTAGAGATTTATTGATGGATGAACTTGTAGGCTTAACGGTAAATTTAGATTATCCAGATGAAGATATAGAAGAAATAACTTATGAAAAACTACTAAACAATCTATTGCAAATAAACGATATGATTCAAAAACTAATTAGTTCAGCAGATACAGGCCGTATTATAAAAGAAGGATTTAAAGTTGCTATTGTAGGCAAACCAAATGTAGGAAAATCTTCACTTATGAATGCATTATTAAAAGAGACTAGGGCTATTGTTACAGATATTCCAGGTACTACGAGAGATACCATTGTTGAAGATATTACGATTAAGAATATACCTGTAAAATTAATAGATACTGCAGGCATTCATGATACAGAAGATACTGTTGAAAAAATAGGTATTGAAAAGAGTAAAGAATCTTTTAATGAGGCTGATTTAGTTTTGTTAATTTTAGATGGAAGCCAGCCGGTTTCTGCAGAAGATGAAAATATTATAAAAACAGTTGGTAATAGAAGAGCTTTAGTGCTTATAAATAAAATAGATTTAGGCATGGTTATTGATGAAGAAGTTCTACATGAAAAAATGCCAAGAGCCATATTTATAAAAACTGCAGTTAAGGATGGACGTGGAATAGACAATATTGAGCAGGAAATTGAAAATCTAGTGTACAATGGCGAAGTAAAGCAGAGTGGAAATACTTTTATAACAAATGTTCGTCACTCAAATCTTTTGGTGTCTGCCAAAAGTGCTCTGGATGATGCTGTAAATATGGTACGTTTAGGTGAAGCACTTGAATTTATAGAAATAGATGTAAAAAGAACTTTTGAGTTTCTTGGTGAAATTGTTGGAGAAACAGTAAGTGATAGTATAATAGATGAAGTATTTTCAAGATTTTGTCTTGGAAAGTAGAATAAGTGGGTGATAAGTAGTATGAATTATTATATGATGGGCGAGTATGATGTAATTGTTATTGGAGCAGGACATGCAGGCTGTGAAGCAGCGCTTGCTTCAGCAAGAATGGGTAAAAAAACCTTAACATTTTCTATAAATCTTGAAGCAGTAGCTATGATGGCATGTAATCCTTCAATCGGAGGAACAGGAAAAGGACATTTAGTTAGAGAAATAGATGCCCTCGGCGGAGAGATGGGAATAAATATAGATAAAACTTTTATTCAGAGTAAAATGTTAAATACTGCAAAAGGGCCGGCAGTACATTCTCTTAGAGCACAGGCTGATAAATTTAAATATCACGAAGAGATGAAGAAAACCATGGAAAAACAGGAGAACCTTGACTTAAAACAAGGTGAAGTTGTAGACATCTTTGTGGAGGATGGTAAGGCTTGTGGAGTTATACTTAAGACTGGTTCTGCGTATAGAGCAAAAGCTGTGGTACTGGCAACAGGAACATTTCTAAGGGGTAAGGTTTTTATAGGAGAATGGTGTTTTAATAGTGGACCAAATGGTCTCGCACCTTCAATGGAACTTGCGGATAACCTTAAAAAGCATGGCATGGAGCTCCGTCGTTTTAAAACGGGCACGCCTGCAAGAGCACTTGCAAGCACCCTTGACTATTCTAAAATGCAGGAGCAGTTTGGTGATGAAAAAATAGTACCCTTTTCCTTTATGAATGATGAGCTTGAGAAGGAGCAAATTTCATGTTGGTTGACCTATACAAATGCTAAAACACATGAAGTTATAAGAAATAATTTTTCAAGATCAGCACTCTTTGGAGGACAGATAGAGGGTATTGGCCCTAGATATTGTCCATCCATAGAGGACAAAGTCAACAGATTCAGTGATAAGGAAAGACATCAGTTGTTTATTGAGCCTGAAGGTCTGGCAACTGAAGAAATGTATATTCAGGGAATGTCTTCAAGCTTGCCAGAAGATGTACAAGAGGCTTTTTATAAAACTATACCAGGACTTGAAAATTTGAAAATTGTAAGGCCTGCATATGCTATAGAATATGACTGTATCGATCCACTTAAACTTAAAACAAGCCTTGAAAACAGACAGATTGAAAATCTTTTCTGTGCAGGTCAATTTAATGGGAGTTCTGGATATGAAGAAGCCGCTGCACAAGGTTTAATTGCTGGTATAAATGCTGCACTGAAGGTAGATGGTAAGGATCCATTTGTATTGGATCGTTCAGAGGCTTATATTGGGGTATTAATAGACGATCTTGTAACCAAGGGTACCAATGAACCTTATCGTATAATGACGTCCAGAGCTGAATATAGACTGGTATTAAGGCAAGATAATGCAGATTTACGTTTGACTGAAAAAGCTTATGAAATAGGTCTTGTTAAGCAGAATAGATTTGATAGATTCTTAAAAACAAAGAATGATGCGCAAGAAGAGAAGACTAGACTTGAAAGTGTTATAGTACCACCAACAGAAGAGATTAATCATTATCTAGGAAGTTTGGGAAGCTCTCCAATAAAAAGTGGAGTTTCACTATGTGAACTTTTGAAGAGACCAGAAATTACCTATGATTTGCTTGCCCCTCTTGATAAAAATAGAGATAAGCAGTTATCAATGCATTCTATTACACAACTGGAGGTTCAGGTAAAATATACTGGATACATTGCGAAGCAGCTTCAGCAAATAGAAAAGTTTAAAAAGCTTGAGGATAAAAAATTAGATCAGGAATTTGATTATAAACAGATTGAAGGAATGCGATTAGAGGCTATTCAAAAATTGACTCAGTTTAAACCTATGTCTGTTGGGCAGGCTTCAAGAATTTCGGGAGTTTCACCAGCAGATATAAATGTATTACTTGTATACCTGGAAAAGGTAAGAAGGAGTAAGAAAACTAATGGCAATGGAAACATTACAGAGAGCATTTAATGAGTTAAATATATCTTATGATAATAAAGTCCTGGACCAGTTCCAAAAGTATATGGAATTGATTCTTGAATGGAATGAAAAGGTAAATTTAACGGCTATAACGGACAAAGAAGAATTCATAAGAAAGCACTATATTGACTCTCTTTTGTGTTACAGTTTTCCTGAAATGAAAAAAGCAGAGAAGGTTATAGATGTAGGAACAGGCGGAGGGTTTCCGGGAATACCTTTAGCATTAGTTTTTCCTGAAAAGCAGTTTGTGTTAATGGATTCACTTAAAAAACGTCTAAATATAATAGACGATTTGGCTATTGAATTAAAGATTTCAAATGTTGCTACGTTACATGGCCGAGCAGAAGATATGGGGCGTAGTAAAGATCATAGAGAAAAGTATGATATATGTGTTTCAAGAGCTGTGGCAAACCTTGCAACTTTGTCTGAATATTGTCTGCCGTTTATAAAAAGGGGAGGTAACTTCCTTGCATATAAGGGGACTAAGGCAGAGGAAGAAATAAAAGAGGCGCATAAAGCTATATTTCTTCTTGGGGGCAGCATAACGAGAGAAGAAAGAGTAACACTTCCAGGCTATGATTTGGATCATAATATTATAGTAATGGATAAAGTACAGAACACTTCCGCAAAATATCCGAGAAAAGCGGGAACACCATCGAAAGAACCACTGAAATAGCGATTTCAGTGGTTTTTTGTTTATCATAAGGTACTTTCAATTGGACAGGCTTCTGATAATATTAAATAAGGAAGAGTATATGCTTGTAATGTTGATTATCAGGAGGATGATTTTATGTTTAATAAAAAAAATATTGAAGTATCTATCGATTTAGTTAATCTAAATCCAGATCAACCTAGAAAAGTTTTTAATGAGAATGAACTTTTAGAATTAGCAGAATCTATTAGAGAGTATGGTGTACTTCAGCCAATTATCGTAAGTAAGAGTAAAGAAGGAGAATACTTTTTAATTGCAGGAGAAAGAAGACTTAGAGCATCAAAGCTAGCTGGATTATCTAAGATTCCTGCTATCATAAGGGAAGCAGATTCTAAAGACATAGCACTAATTGCATTGGTTGAAAATGTTCAGCGTGAAAACTTGAGTTACCTTGAGGAGGCCATTGCATACAAAAGATTAATGGATGATTTCGGGCTTTCTCAGGTGGAAATTTCCAAAAGAGTTGGAAAGCAGCAATCTACTATATCAAATAAGATAAGACTATTAGCATTACCTGATGATATACAAGAAATGCTAATAAGTAACCAGTTAACTGAACGACATGCAAGAGCATTATTAAAATTAGATGATGAAACATTAAGGAAAAAGGTTTTAGAAAGAGTTATTGCTAATAATTTAAATGTTAAGCAGACTGAAAGGTTAATAGAAGATATTTTAAGTAAAAAACAGGAGGAAATGCGGAAGGCTCATAAATTAAGATATATTAATTATAAAATATACATAAATTCAATTAAGAAAACTTTTGATCAAATTAAAGATGCGGAGGCGAATGCAAAGTATTATCAGCAAGACTTAGGAGATATGCTGGAAATTAAGATATTAATACCTAAAAATGCTAGTTGCGATAAAGTAGGATAAAAATTACAAAAAATGTAAATAGGTCTAAAATATAATATGAATACTATATATAGTATAAACCAGCTGCCAAATTAAATTGCAGCTGGTTTATTGTCTTATAAAATGTTTCACGTGAAACATTAGGTTACCTAGTGAAGTGGCAAAGCCACATTTTTTGTTTTTTTGTGAAAATTAGGTGTTATTATGTAAAAAGTAGTGGTTAAATATTATATTGTATAATATAATAGTAAATAGGTTATTAAAAAATAATTATTAAGTAATCAACATTTTACTATATAAAAACTAAAAAGGAGAAAATATTTTGGGAAAGACGATAGCAATTTTTAACCAAAAGGGCGGTGTAGGTAAAACTACCACAAATATAAATTTGGCAGCTTGTTTGGCACTAAAGGGAAAAAAAGTACTTATTCTTGACATAGATCCACAGGGTAACACAACAAGTGGAGTGGGGATTTCAAAAAAAGGACTTGATAGGACTACATACGAGATATTAGTTGATGATACAATTACTCCAGAAGAAGCAATTATGCATACAAGCGTTGAAAACATGGATATTATACCAGCAAGTGTTCAACTTGCTGGCGCTGAAATTGAATTAGTACAGTTAGAGGGTAGAGAAAAGAGATTAAAAAAGGCGATTGATAAGATTAAATCTAATTATGACTATATATTTATTGATTGCCCACCATCATTGGGACTTTTGACTATCAATTCACTTACTGCAGTAGATAGTGTTTTGATTCCTATTCAATGCGAATTTTATGCGCTTGAGGGTGTAAGTCAACTTATGAGTACAATTGAATTAGTAAAAAAGAGCTTAAATCCAAATCTTCAGATACAGGGTGTTATTTTAAGTATGTTTGATGGAAGAACAAATCTTTCAATTCAAGTTGTAGAAGAAGTTAAGAAATACTTTAGAGAAAAAGTTTATACTACGGTTATACCAAGAAATGTTAGACTTGCTGAGGCACCAAGTTATGGTATGCCTATTACAGAATATGATCCTAAATCAGCAGGAGCTGCAGCATATCATGAATTTGCTGAGGAATTTTTAGACTTGGAGGCAGAAGAATAATGGCGGCACCAAAAAATAGAGGTTTAGGTAGAGGATTAGAACAACTTTTTAGTGCGGTTGAAATTAATGCATCAGAAGTATCCAATAGAAATCAGTCTAATGAAGAGAATGCAGGCGACAAATCTAATAGTAATTCTATATTGTATTTAGACATAAATGAGATTAAACCAAATGTAAATCAGCCCAGAAAAAGATTTGATGATGAGAAAATTGATGAATTAGCATCGTCTATTGAAACATATGGAGTTATTCAACCAATTGTATTGAGAAAATCTGAAGTTGGTTATGAAATTGTTGCAGGTGAAAGAAGATGGAGAGCTGCAAGGAAAGCTAATTTAAAAACGGTACCATGCATACTTAAGGAATTAACTGAAGAAGAAAACATGGTTATTTCTATTATAGAAAATATGCAGAGGGAAGATCTTAATCCAATAGAAGAAGCAGAGGCGTTACAGCAAATGATTGAAAAATTTGGATTAAGTCAGGAACAGGTATCAAAGAGTGTTGGAAAGAGCAGACCATATATTACTAATGCCTTACGACTTCTAAAATTGCCTTTTGAAGTACGAGCTTATGTGCTAGAGGGTAAGCTTACCAACGGACATGCTAGAGCTATAGCAGGAATAGAAGATGAAAATATGCAAGTGCTTGTGGCTGATAAAGCTGTTGAAGAAGGGTTATCTGTTAGAGAAGTTGAAAACCTTGCAAAAACCATAGGTGAACCGAAAACCAAGAAACAGACTGAAAAAAGAATTAAATCTCCTGATGTCTTAAAGGTTGAAGAAGAATTAAAGGAGGCTTTAGGGACGAAGGTTAGCTTAAAGCATTCTGGAAATAAAGGAAAAATCGAAATCGAGTATTATAATAGAGAAGATTTAGAGAGATTAATTGAATTTTTAAGAAATCCAAGGTAATGTATAATAATTATCGCATTCATAGCTAGACTGTGGATGCGATTTGTTGTTTGTAATCAAAATGTTTCACGTGAAACATTATAACAAACATATTAGTAAAACTAAGTGATGGAGGATTATATGAAATATATAATGGGGATATATATAATATGGAACATTATAACATTTACTATAATGGGCATAGATAAGTATAAAGCAGAACACAACAAGTGGAGAATAAGTGAAGCAACGTTATTATTGACAGCATTCTTTATGGGTGGATTGGGAAGTTTAATTGGTTCCCATATTTTTAGACATAAAACTCAGAAAACAAAATTCAAATTACTACTACCATTATCTGTATTATGTAATTGGGTGATAGTGTATCTAGTAGTACAAAATGTAACTATTTAACTAATTAGATATGAATGGTATGGTTAAGATTATTAAAATTAAACAATTAAAGTAAAATAGAAATAGCACCGTTTACAATTACCTAAAAACTATAAGTAAACGGTGCTACTTCTGTTCAGTTAGCATTTCTGGTGGACTCACTCCTTTCTCTCGATACCAGCTTCTAAAATAGTGATAGCTCTATCCAACAATTGGATATCTATATTAGTTTTAGTATCTTTATTTCTTATGACTTCATTATAGCATCATATTTTATAATTGCAAGTATTTTCTGAAAATTTATCTACAAAATTTGATAAATTTTCTGGTGAGTAGAAAAGCACTGTAAATTAGAGATGTAGAAGAAAAAAATGAAATAAGACATATATTGTCTATTACAAATAAACAATGAATAAATGTAAAAATAAGTAATGTTAAGAAAGAATTAATAACTTTGAGGAAAATTATGGGGTATAATACAAGGAGTATTATAAGAGGGGGATTTTATATGACAAAAGAAAATGGTAAAAAATTTAAAAAGAAATGGATTATAATTCCAATAATAATTTTTGCAGTTGTTGCTATTGTTTGCGCTTTAACTCAAAATTTAGGAAAATCTAAACCTGTGGGAGTTCCAGTCACAGCTGGGGCTGCTGAGCAGATGACATTACAGGAAGTTGTTGCAGTAAAGGGAAATGTTGAAGGCTCTGAAAAGGCAGAAATTCAATCTACACAAACTGCGGAAGTTAAAGCTGTTTATGTGGATGAAGGAGATAGAGTAAAAAAAGGACAATTACTGGCTGTTTTAGATAGTGGTGATTTAAATGAACAGTATTCTAAAGCTAAAATAACCGCAGCTGAAGCCAAGAGAAAGTATGATGATGCAAAGTTATTATATGAGCAGGGAGCATTACCACAGAATGACTATTTAGAGGCAAAAGCAACTTATGAGTCCGATGTACTTACACTTGATACATATGATTTTGATAAAGTAAACATTACAAGTCCTATAGCAGGGACAGTAACCAGGGTAAATGTTACCGTTGGAAGTAATGCAAATAATACTTCAGATAATAAGTCTATGTTTGTAATTGAAGATTTGCAAAATTTACAGTTAAAAGTAAAAGTTAGCGAATACGATATAAGCAGAATTAAAGAAGGACAGACAGTCACAATTACTTCTGATGTGCTTGGTGAAGGAACTGCGTCAGGTGTTGTTTCAAAAATAGCTCCTTCAGGTGAAAGCAAAGATGGCTCTGGTGGGTCTAATGGAACTAGTGAAATGGTTATTCCAGTAGACATAAACATTGACAATACGAATAAAAAATTAATTGCTGGTGTTAGTGCAAAAGCACAGATATTAATTCAAAAGAAAGACAATGCATTAGCAGTTCCAGTAGATGCTATTTTGGAAGATGCCAATGACGGTACTGACTATGTATTTGTTATAAAAAATAATAAATTAAATAAGATAAAGGTGCAGACTGGTATTGAAGGAGATTTTAATATAGAAGTAATCACAGATAAATTAAAATCTGGTGATCAGGTTGTATTATCACCTACTTTTGATTTAAAGAATGGAATGGAAGTTACTATTTCAGACCCAAGTGCAATGTAGAGAAAGTAGGGGACTAAAATGAGTAATGAAGTAATTAGTATATGTAATTTAATGAAAACATATAAAAATGGGAGCATTGAAGTACAAGCTTTAAATGGAATAAATCTTTCAATTAATAAAGGTGAATTTGTTGCTATAATGGGAACTTCAGGATCAGGAAAATCCACACTGATGAATATACTTGGCTGCTTAGACAGGCCCACAAGCGGGGAATATTTACTGGAGGGAATCTCAATTAGCGATAAAAGTGATAAAGAATTATCGTACATAAGAAATAAAAAGATTGGTTTTGTATTCCAGTCTTTCAATCTTATTTCAAGAACTAGTGCACTGAAGAATGTAGAACTTCCTATGGTCTATGCGAAAATAGGTTCTAGCGCCAGAAAAAAAAGAGCTATGGAGCTTTTGGAAAGCGTAGGCCTTGGCTCAAGAATAGAGCATATGCCAAATGAATTATCAGGAGGACAAAAACAGCGTGTAGCAATAGCCAGAGCATTGACTAACAATCCACAGATTCTTTTGGCAGATGAACCAACAGGGGCTTTAGATTCACGTTCTTCTATTGAAATTATGGAACTTTTTACAAAACTAAACAGAGAAAATGGCAATACTGTTATTATAGTAACTCATGAGCCGGATGTAGCAGAATTTACTGACCGCGTAGTAACTTTTAAAGATGGTCAGATAATAAGTGATCATTTGACTAAAAACGGCGAACAGATGGAAAAATATAAAACAAATAATAGTGCTCCCACTAAAAATGAGGAGGTGGGAACATGCTGTTAATTGAAAATATTAAGCTGGCTTTGTCTGCTATCCGAGTAAATAAAATGAGATCTTTCTTAACCATGTTAGGAATCATTATTGGTATAAGTTCAGTAATTGCTATAACTTCTATCGGAGATAGTGCTAAGGGTGCAGTAAGCAAAGAGTTTGAGGGATATAGCGCAAATATGTATATCATGGTGAATTGGGAAATGGTTGATGACTATGTAAGTAATAATGACCTTATATACAAGGAAGATATAGAGGCGCTAAAAGCTAGATTTCCTGATGAAATAAAATATGTAGCACCTTCAGGAGGTGGTACAAGTGATACTAAGATTGGAAGATTAAAAGGGAAATTTGAAATGACAGGTGTAGATGCAGATTATTTCAAATTTGATATAAAAAACAAAATTATTTATGGTAGAGGCATCAATAAAAGTGATGTTGCGTCAAGTAAAGATGTAGTTGTAATAGATGATAAAGCTGCAAGATATTTCTTTAATAAAGAGGACGTAGTAGGACGATCAATTCCTGTGACAATGCTAGGAGAAAATAAAGATTTAACCATAGTAGGTGTGTATAAACAAGAAAAATCTGTATTTTCAGGGTTGAATAACTCTACTAGCTATTATTGTTTTGTGCCGTATTCCATAACGATGGGTTCTGGCGAAGGGTCACAATATATTAATATTTATGCCAACGAAAATATGGATCAGACTACACAAGCAGAAAGTTTTGTAAATTATTTAACCAAAATAAAAAAAGAACCTCAAGGATTTTACAGATATGAAACTGCGGAGTCACAGTTGGGGATGATAAATAATGTTCTAGGGATTTTATCGATAGCCATAGGTGCTATTGCTGCCATATCACTTTTAGTAGGTGGTATAGGCATTATGAATATTATGTTAGTATCTGTAACAGAGCGAACAAGAGAAATCGGTATACGTAAGTCTCTTGGCGCACAAACAAATGATATACTAACACAGTTTCTAATAGAGGCAATGATTCTTTCAATTATTGGAGGAATGATTGGAACAGGTCTTGGAGTAGGAATTGCTGCATTAGGTATGACTATTGCTGGAGTAGGCGTAGTAATAAATCCTACGGCAATTATAGTAGCAGTAGCCTTCTCCGCATTTGTTGGAATCTTCTTTGGAATATTCCCAGCTAAGAAAGCAGCAAAGCTTGATCCTATTGAAGCATTGCGATATGAGTAAAAAAGAAACGCACCAAATCAAGGTATAAGCACAACAAAATACGAATCTAATATATATCAACCATCGAGGCTTAAATTTTGCTTAAAACGCAAATTTAAGCCTCGCTTTTTTATAATTTAACAAAATAAATATACATTTAAATTCCGCAGAAATTTATAAGTAAATTTAAAATTATTATATTAATTTATCCTTAAATTTTTTGTTTAAATAAATTCTTAATTATTTTTCAACTAATTTTCTAGCACAATTCTTTTAACTAAATATTAAATTTAGAATAATAAAATATATAAATTTTAAAAATTGTAAAACCAAATTAAAATCTATAATTATTATATATCAATCTTATATTTGTTTTGTTGATAGAGGCAGGAAATATATAAATGCTATTTCCCGTTGGAAAAATTAATTGTAAAACAATAATTTTTAAAGTTTTCACGTGAACTAAAAATTCTAGACTTAAGTTTTTGCATATTTTTATTAAAAAGTTATAGATGAAGCCTTAAAATAATAATATAGCTGAAAAAACAATTAAAAACATACTTTTTTGCGCTGAATTTAAAATAAACTTAAAAAAAATATTATAATATAATGAAAAAAATGTTCAAAATCACGCATTTATTAAACAATATAAAGATACAAATTGTACTATTTAATTGATACAATAGTACAATGCAAAAAGGTGAAATATACAGCCAAAAACACGTAAATAAGGCTTAAAAACCATTAAAAATAAGTAAATACCCAAACAAATAATTAAAAATGAAAACAGTTTTAAATTGTATAATTGTATTATATAAACAGTACAATATTTTAGCTAAAATATCCAAAAACTATTTTATTTAATAAAAATTTTAATTAGTGTGACTAATAAAAAATAAGAAAACCAAAAAAAGTGTTACATTTTTTGTAAGTAAAGCTTAAAACGGCTGTTTTTAACCTAATTTTATAAATTCGGGTCTCTTTTAATTTTATATAAAGACTAAAATGTCGAAAACACAAGAAAACATAAAAATCCATTAATCGGGAAAAAATCTTGCAGAAAATATAATATGATAAAAATAAATGTTGAAATTTGAACTTTTTTGACAAATCATGTGATTAAAATTGTATCATTAGAATAATACAATAATACCTTAGAGACTGTAATGGAATTAGAAAAGTCGAAAATAGCTGCAAGCCTGTATTAAGACAATAGTACAGTTTGAGAATATTTACACTAAAAAGTCGAAAAAAGAGGTAAAAGATGAAGACAGAAGGACAAATAATATATTTTTTATAAAAAAACGGCTTAAATCAAAAATTAAAAAAGGTGATATTCTAGTGAAGTCCTAAAAATTAGTTAAATTCAGGTTTAAGACAAAATTTAAAACAAAAAAAATTTTTTAAATTTAACTAAAATTTTTAAAAAATTATGTAAAATTAAACGTTGAAAATAGTGGGTTTTCAAAAATTATATAAAAATTTAGTGTATTATTTAAATAATACAAGTGTACAGAATTTTACTAATACTTAGGACAATTTTATAAAAATAAGCAAAGGAATCACGTATTATTGTATTATATGAGCAATACAATAAGCTTGTTTAATACAAAAAACTACAAATTGTAATCTTTGGGGGATTGACAAACAAAATTAACTGTATTATTGTATTATAGACATGGTACAGCCCAAAATAAGCTGTAATATACGAGAAGACCTATAATTAACGGTTAGGGGGGAATATATAATTGGAAACTACGTTACCTACTTATATAAAAATAATACACATTATAAGACAGGAAATTGTTTCAGGAGTATTAGAGCCTAATCAAAAAATTGATTCTATTAAAGAACTAGCTAAAAAATATAAGGTAAATCCAAATACGATTCAGCGGGCTTTAGTTATTTTAGAAGAGGAAGGCTTATTACGTTCTAATAGAACAGCGGGTAAATATGTTACAGACAATAAATTGCTTATAAAAAGCATTCGGTATAAGGAAGCTAGAAAAGTAACAGAAGAGTTTATTTCAAATTTAGAACATTTGGGGATTCATCCAGATGAGCTGGTAAAACTTTTTGCAGAACCCGAATTTTCTAAAGCAATGGGAACTGCATAAGAGAGTGAGGTGGATTTTTGGCAAATACAGCAGAGGCACAGTTCAACGAGAGCATGCCAATTTATCTGCAGCTGATGGCAACAATTAAGCACGATATAATTTCCGGATCATTAGAGCCAGGAGCAAAAATAGATTCAGTAAGAGATCTTGCAGTAAGATTTGGTGTAAATCCAAATACCATGCAAAAAGCATTATCTGAACTTGAACGGGAGGAACTACTTCATGCGGAAAGAACTGCAGGCAGATTTGTAACAACGAATAAGCTTCTTATTGAAAGTATTCGATATAAGGAAGCGAGAAGTATTACTGAGGGCTTTATAAAACAAATGAAGAGTCTTGGGTATTCAGAAGAAGAGATAATAGACTTTTTGCCTTATACATTTAAGGAAGAAGAATAAAGCCAAGAGTGTAGTGACACTTTTGGCTTTTTAAAATATTAAGGGTTAGGGAATGTTTAGATGGATTATATAAACGATCTATATAAAGAAGTATTAGAAGAGGCTAAGAATTTAAATCTGCCAATTTCAAATAAAATAAAAAATAGTATTATTATTAATAAAAGGGCTAAAGGCAGATTTGGATGTTGTAAGAAAATAAGGAAGGGTTTAACGGAAACTTTTGAGATAGAACTTTCACATAGACTGTTAGGGTGCGAACAAACTTTTATTAAGCAGACTTTAGCACATGAGCTTTTGCATACGTGCCCTGGATGTGATAATCATGGTGAGACATGGAAAAGATATGCTCATAAAATGAACCAGGCATATGGTTATAATATAAAACGCACAGATACTGCCGAGCAACTAGGAATAACGGAAGAGTCAGGAATTAAAAGACAGCTTTTGAAAGAAAATTATGTACTGGTATGCAAAAATTGTGGAGCAAGAATATCCAGGACACGGATGTCTAACGTAGTAAAGCATCCTTCTAACTATAGATGCCGATGTGGGGGTAAATTGGAAAGGATTAAATAATGAAATACATTTGTTATTATGATACCCTTTTGGGGAAAATAGGAATAGCGGAAGAAAATGGCGAGATCACCAATCTGATATTTGAATCTGAGAGAACAAATGAAAATGTTATTTTGGAGGAGACAAAAATTTTAAAGATAGCGTTTAGGCAGCTTGAAGAATATTTGCAGGGCAGTCGTGAAGTTTTTGAAATACCCTTAAATCCAAGTGGTACAGAATTTCAAAAAAAGGACTGGCTTGCTCTTCAGCAGATTCCATATGGAAAAACTATAAGTTATGGAGAAATTGCCAAGCGGATTGGATGCCCAAAAGGAGCAAGAGCAGTAGGCCTTGCAAATAATAAAAATCCTATTCCTATATTTATTCCATGCCATAGAGTAATCGGAGCCAGCGGAAAGCTTGTAGGATATGGTGGTGGTATAGATAAAAAAATAAAGCTGCTAGAGATTGAAGGTATCAAAATAAATAGAAGATAAGGAAATTAGCTATGGAAAAAAGTAAAGTTGCAATACTAGTTTGCAAAGATTATAGTGAAAATAATGTTGATAAGGCTATACATGATGGAATAAAAATGCTTGGAGGGATAGAGGTATTTTTTAAGCAAGAAGAAAAGATCCTTATAAAGCCTAATCTGTTGTCTAAATCTTCACCTGAAAAAGCGGTAACAACACATCCTGCGGTGTTTAGTGCGGTAGGAAAGTATTTAAGGGAGCACGGATATAAAAATCTATATTATGGAGATTCTCCAGGTAATCCTATAGGAGGAGTAGCAAGAGTCGCAGCTGGATGTGGGATTAAAGAGCCTGCAGAAGAGTTGAACATAATTCCAGCAGATTTTAGCGGGGGCAGAGAAGTTAAGTTTGAAAAAGGAATAACGGAGCAGAATTTTGTTATAAGCAATGGTATCTTGGAATGTGATGCAATTGTAAATATTTGCAAGATGAAGACCCATCAACTGGAAAGAATAACGGGTGCAGCCAAAAATATGTTTGGAGCTGTTTATGGAATAAATAAGGGAGCATTCCATGCAAAATACACTGATGCAGACAGCTTTGCAAGAATGATTGCGGATTTGAATAATTTTATAAAACCAAGGCTTCATATTATGGACGGTATTTTAGCCATGGAAGGAAATGGGCCACAATCAGGAACTCCTATTGAAATGAAATTAATATTAATGGCACAAGACCCCATTGCACTGGATACAGTTTTTTGCAATCTAATAGATTTGAAACCAGAGCTTGTACCTACTAACCGATATGGATATGAATACGGCGTAGGTACAATGAAAAGCCAAGAAATCGAAATAATCACAACACATGGCAATTTAACAGTACAAGAGGCTGCTGAGAAATATGGGAATAAGAAATATGATGTATATAGAGGAACGGATAAAAAAACTCAGATTAGGCTATTACAGCCATTACAGCCTTTGTTACAGAAAAAGCCATATATAATTAAGGATAAATGCGTAAAATGCGGAATCTGTGTAAATAGTTGTCCACTGGGAAAAAAGGCCATAAAACTTAAGGGTTATCCACAATATGATCACAAGCTGTGTATAAGATGCTACTGCTGCCAAGAAATGTGCCCACAAAAAGCCATCGATGTAAAAGTGCCTTTTGTGGCAAATCTTATGGATAGAAACTGGAAATTATAGTAATAGCTTTTAAGTTTAACCGTGTTAAGTGAATAAATAGAAAGAGGTATTAAATGAATCGGACAGAAGTAAGAGCTTTATTGGAGCAGCAGGCAGAAGAGAGTTATAAAAAGTTTAATGATAAAATTATACCTGGTGTTAAGAATGCTATAGGTGTAAGGATGGCACCATTAAAAGAGCTTGCTAAAACCATAGCTAAGGTGGATTATGATGAATACTTTCAAGAAGTTAATAATGCAGATCCTGAAAAAATTTACTATGAAGAAATAATGTTGTGGGGATTAACGATTGGATATATTAAAGAATCTGCAGAAGGAAAATTAAAGTATGTTGAAGCCTTTATACCTAAGATTAACAATTGGGCTGTATGCGATTCATTTTGTGCTGGATTAAAGTTTACACAAAAGAATAAAGGACTAGTGTGGAAATTTATTCAACCCTATTTAAAGGACAATCGGGAATTTTATATACGCTTCGGTGTTGTCATGTTAATGGACTATTTTATAGATGAAGAACATATTAAAATAAACCTGGATTTATTAGAACATATTAATCATGAAGGATACTATGTTAAAATGGCAGTAGCATGGGCACTTTCTGTCTGCTTTGTAAAGTATCCAGAAGTAACAAGAAAATTTTTTGAAGAAGAACATAACAAGCTGGATGATTTTACATATAATAAGGCAATTCAAAAAATCAGGGAATCTTATAGGGTATCTAAAGAGGATAAGGACTATTTAAATCAACTAAAAAGAAAAAAAGCTGTTCTCAATTAAGGAACAGCTTTTTAAATTACTAAATATAATTATTCAGTGTTAAGAACAATCTGTTAACATCAATAGGCTTTAGTATATGATCGTTCATACCTGCCTGCAGCGCAAGCATTATATTTTGCTCTAAGACATCTACTGTCATGGCTATAATCGGAATAGTAGAGCCGCTTTCGTGGAAACTGTTACGAATAGCGCTTGTAGCATCAATGCCCGACATAAGCGGCAAGTCAATGTTCATTAAAATTAAATTATAATAACCTGGATCAGAATCCTCTAAAGCTTTTATTGCCTCAATACCATTAATAGCTAAATCTACAGTTATATTCCGGTTTTCCAGTAATGCTTTTATTGTATCATAATTTTGCTGGTCATCTTCTGCAACTAAAATATGTCTTTCAGGAAATCGGATAAAGGCTGCATCTGATAATTGTTCAATATTATCAGGCACATTATTCTCATCAAGTTCGAAAGCAATTTCAACCTCAAATTTAACACCTGAATCATCAGGTTTATTAGAAGCCGTAATAGTGCCGCCAAGCAGTTCTACAGTATTTTTGCAAATTGACAGGCCTAAACCAAGACCTTTTGACGAATATATCTGTGTGGACATGGTACCTGTTTCAAAAGGAAAAAATAATCTTTCAATTTGAGATTCATCAAGAGGAGGTCCGTCATTTTCTACAATAGTACTAAAAAATGCTCTGTTGTATAGAACCTTATTTAAAAGTAATTCCACAGTAACATTACCTTTTGTTGGTACATATCTAAATGAATTAGAAATTAAACTTTTTACTATTTGTTTTAATCTAAAAGCATCGCCTATAACATTGTTTAGACCATGATTATGTATAAGAACGTCAAAAATAATATCTTTAGAAAAAGCTTGTTCTTCATAAGTTTGCTTAATTTCTTCAAGTGTATTAATAATGCTAAAAGGGCGGTTATCTATATTGAACTTTCCAGCTTCAATTTGCGACATATCTAGGACGTTATCTATCATCTGAAATAAATATCTGGAGGAAATGTCCATTTTAATCAAGCAGTCCATAACTTTTTCTTTTTCTTCTATATTTTTTTTTGCTATATCAATCATACTTACAATTAGATTAATCGGTGTACGAAGATCTTGGGACATCCTTGATAAAAAATCAGTTTTTGCTTTTGCAGCAATTTCAGTTGCTCTAAAAGCATCCCTAAGGTTTTCTTCAATAAGTTTCTTATCATTTATATCTTTGAAAAGAAGAAGTAAAATTAAATCATCATTTTCTGAGTTATCAACTATAAAATAAGTCCCTTCAAACCAATTGTAAACGGAAGGCAGAACTTCAAATCTTACTTCAAAATTATATACGCCTTTATTATTCTGCAGATGCTCAATAAGTGAATCAAAGTCACAAATAAGAGGGTAATTTTGTAGGTCCTCAGGATGACAGGAATTAAAGTAATTGGAGGCAAATTGAATAAAATTCAAACAATTTTCACAAACCGGAAGGTCCGGAACCTTTGACGCTAATACTGAATAGATATCCTGAGTATAATTTGCTGATATTACCAGAGTGTAAAGATTACTTAATGCAAGATCTAGCTGATGCAATTTCATTTTATTTTTATCATATTGACTCATTATAATTCCTCTCTTTCCTTTTCTTTTTCTTTATATGGGCATAATTATACACCTACGCCGCTACAAGAGTAAAGTGATTAAATAATATAATATGTCACATTTTACCGAGATACTAAATACTTAATAAAGGAACATAATAGGAACAAAAAACATATATTACATATAGGGAGCAGTTTGTTCTCTAAAACAACTTAAAAAGTGTATGTATGGAGAGAAATTATGATTTATTTGGATAATGGAGCAACGTCTTTTCCTAAACCAAAAGCTATGCTTGAGTGCATGTATAAATGTATGGCGGAGTATTGTGGTAATCCCGGACGCTCAGGGCATTATATGTCCATGAAAACTGGGGAGGAGATTTACAAAACAAGAAAAAATCTAGCTAAATTATTTAATATTGCAAATCCTGGAAGAATTATTTTTACTATTAATACAACAGGAGCTTTAAATCAAGGCATCCAAGGACTGCTTAAGCAGGGTGACCATGTTATAACTACTTCTATGGAACATAATTCAGTTCTTAGGCCTTTAAAAATGCTGGAATCAAAAGGTGTAGAGCATACTATTGTAAGATGTGACAGAACAGGAAGTATAAATTTAAGAGATATAAAAGCAGCTATAAAAGAAAATACCTGTATGATTATTTGTACTCATGCATCAAATGTAACGGGAACCATTATGCCTATAAGGGAAATTGGAGAGCTTGCACATAGGAATAACTTATTATTTATGGTAGACGGCGCGCAGTCAGGTGGATGCATACCAATTAATGTTGTTGAAATGAACATTGATTTATTGGCACTACCTGGCCATAAAGGTCTACTGGGACCAATGGGTACAGGGTTTCTCTATGTGCGAGATGGATTGGAGTTAGAGCCTCTTTTGCTTGGAGGCACGGGGACTTCCTCTAAAGATAGAATACAGCCAAAAGAAATGCCTGAAGGGTATGAAGCGGGAACTGTCAATGCGCCAGGAATAGTGGGGTTAGGATGTTCCGTAGAGATGTTACTTGAGAATGGCATCGTATCGATTCATGAGTATGAAGAAGCCCTTACAAGAATGCTGGATGAAGGTCTCAGAAATATGAAAAGTGTAACAGTGTATGGGGTAGAGGACTGCAAGAAAAAAGCAGGAATAGTTACTTTTAATATAAAGGGAAAGAGTTGTGAGCAAGTAGCAGATGAGCTCAGTGAAATATATGGAATCGCAGGAAGAGCTGGATTTCATTGTGCAGGGCTTGCACATAAGACTATCGGAACCTGGGAAACGGGTGCGCTAAGACTTAGTGTGGGACCTTTCAATACAAAAGCACAAATAAAAACTGCCATTGAGGCAGTTAATAGAATTACAAGGACTCTCTGATTTGGTCAATTCCTTTATTGGCAAGAGCGTCAACTTTGTTGTTCATTTCGGTGATGTATTTAAAATCTTCGAAAGAAAATCCAGCACCATTCATTTGAATAAATTTCTCGTAAAGGGCATTAAAATTTGTAGTTTTACTATTTAAATTTACATGTCCCTTTACTCTGTAAAAAGAAATATTGTGGCCTTCAACAAGGGATAGTAATTTTTCCCAAAGGTCACGATTTTCAACAGGCTTTTTACTTGAATTTACCCAATTATTTTTTAGCCATCCTTCATACCATTTTTCTCTAAAACAGTTCATTAGATATGAACTATCAGAAAAAACTTCAATAGTTTGATTATCCTTTTTTACAGCAATTAGGGCTTCAATTAAAGCCATCATTTCCATACGGTTATTGGTGGTATTAGCTTGTCCTCCATATAGCTCTTTTTGATGTTCACCATATTCTAGAACTGAACCCCAGCCACCTATGTTATTTTCATTCTGATTTCCAGAACAAGCACCATCGGTATAAATCTTTAAAATTTTCATTTCGTAATGTTACTCCTCTTGAATTTTAGGATAATATTATTATGCAATAAAAGCAGTAAATTTGCAAATGTAAAAGCATTTTAAAACGGTTGTAACACGGTTGTAACAATAGTGATGTATACTATTGGAAGTAAATTGGTGAATTTTATGCCCTATGCCAGTTTGTGGCACAAATTGATGTGGGAGAAATGGCAAAATTGTAGGAAAGGAGGAGAAAAAACTTTGAAGAAGTGTATACTTGTATTTATTTTAATATTAACATTGGTCTTTAGTAGTATAACTGTATCTTTTGGAGCAGTAGACCAAGATGTTACCATTGTAAATCCAGTAAGTTACAGTTCTATTACATCAAGTAATCTCCTTATTTCCGTTAAAATAACAGCCCCAAAAACCATAAGGGTGTCTGCATATGAAGTGAAAAAGACTGTTGGGGATGTTGAAACATCTTTAGGGGAAAGTGATATGAAAGCTATTTTGGATGGGACCTTTTCAGGTACCATAGGATATACTCCAGTAGGTTCGGCTGAGAATTTTACCTCAGTAAATAATTTGAGTTTTTATACTAAGAAATTAGAAATTAATCCTGGCTTATATTTAATTAAAGTAGAAACCATATATCAGAATAAGGTTGTTTACTCAAGCCGGAGCTATGTTACTATAAAGAGTAAATCATCAGCAGAAAGTAAGCTTTTTGATTCTTCTCAATCAGGAACCGCAGCGTTTTTGCAAAATTTAATCAAATCTATTTTTAATTAGCAAGTGAAACTTGGGAATGAGATAAAAAATGGAAAAATTACAAGTAGATAGAATTGAAAAATTTAAAGATATAGTGCTAGTAGTATTGGTTTTTACAACGATACTACTATTATATTTTTTGTGGGGAAGCAAGAGCCTTGAGAATTTTATATTTAATGATAACGATGAGCCATATGAAGTCTTAAGTTGCTATAAGGTAATCCTGCCAGACCAGATCATTTTGGGAAAAGGAAATGAAGATTACACAGTTGCCTTTGAAGAAAAGGAAGCCCTTTGGACTAATGAGATATTAAGTACATTTAGGAATTTCTCTCAAGGCACAAACATTGCAGTTGTAGAGATAACAGAACAACAATATAAGGAGGTTATGAAGTATCCGTCTATTATTGCAAAATTTGAATATAATATACCATTTGCTGGATTCTGTGAAAGATATAATATAAAGAAGTTACAAGGGTATGATAATATCAGCAACCTTACAGAAATTGGATTTTCTAAAGGGAG
The DNA here is from genome assembly GCA_963524205.1 of uncultured Aminipila sp. Classification (GTDB taxonomy): domain Bacteria; phylum Bacillota; class Clostridia; order Peptostreptococcales; family Anaerovoracaceae; genus Aminipila. The sequence continues at coordinate 21,467 of CAURED010000005.1, read as the reverse complement.
CAAAGAAAGTGCATTTATTTTTGATGGAAATACGAAAAAATATTATGGGGTGGTAGGAAACAGACCTTTGGATATTTTCAGTAAACTGGATACGATATTTGAGCAGCAAGAGGCTGCTACATATTACCCATTAAAAACGGTTTTGGGAGAAGAAAGTACTAATGATACACTGGTTCCTTTTGAATTGCCGCCAGCAATTATGACTGCTGAGTATAAAAAAGAGACTGAGATAGGTGAAAAGGAAAATAATAGTGCCATGGCGCAGACTTATTTTGGGGAGACCTTTGATTTTGTAAGAAAGGTAGAAGAGTCAAATGGAACAACCATATATATGTATGGGTATGGACAAAAGGTTTTAATTATTAATTCAAATGAAGGTTCAATTGAGTATAAAGAGGAAGTAAAAAACGATAATTCAGAGCAGAAATCTATGTTTGAATCTCTTGATACAGCGTTGGATTTTGTGGGGGCTCATAAAGGATTTACAACAATTGCTGGACAAGAGATAAAACCTTACTTAGAAAGTGCATCTCCTATAGACGATAAGAAAAACAGCTATAGATTTGTATTCAGCTTTATGGTTGGAAAAAATAAATTGTTTTATGAAGAGAAGATGCCTATTATAATAGATGTAGTAGATGGTCAGGTTTCTTATTTTAGAAGAGAATTTATAAACTTTGATGAAAATCAAGTTCAGAAAAAGTCAAATAAAGAAGGTATCTCTGCTATAAATATGCTGACAATGAATTATGAATATATGAGAGAGGCTTTAACTAAAGCAGGTTTTATTGATAAAGAAGAATCAAAGGATGTTTCTTTTGAAGATATTGCAAATAAAATTGATAACTTGTATACGGGTTACTTAAAACCTGCAGTTGAGCTGTCAGTTGATGAAGCAGCAAATACAGAAAAAAAATTAGAGTTGATTCCTGTATGGGTTGTAGAAGTCAATGATATTCTTTTGTATTTTGATTTGTATGATGGTAAGCCTGAAGGCTATTCTCAGAAATATTAACAGGGGATGAAGTAATAAATGGATTGGTCTAAAGCAAAAAACATTTTAATAGTAGCTTTGATAGCAACAAATATATTTCTTTTGTTTACATATCTTACAAAAAATGAAACAGATCATAAGATAGTGGATAAAGAGGTTTTATTTACTGTGCTTGAGGGAAAAAATATTTTTGTGGATACAGAAATTCCTGATAAATATGAAAATATGCCGGCTATTACTATTGAGTATAATAATGATAAGCAGGATCTTATTGAAAAGAATTTGAAGCGTGAAGTATATAATATATCAGTAGATTCTAAGGTGGAAGCTTACCATAAGGCTGCGAACCAGTTTTTAAAGGACTGTCAGTTATTTAATGATAATCTTGTTTTTGACAAGGTGGTGACAGAAGGAAAGTCTATTGTGGTACAATATAAAAATTGTTATAAAAAGGTTGTCATAGGGGACAGTTATATTGGGGTGACTTTCCTTGATGGAAAAATACAAGATGTCACAAGGCAGCTATTAAAACCAACACCTAAAAGTAAGAAAAAACTAAAAGTTACATCACCTGAAGAAGCATTATTAATGTTTATGAGTGAAAAAGATTCTGAAGAAGCAATTCATATAGAAAAGATGCAATTGGTTTTCTGGATAAATGATTCGGGCTTTAATGGAGAAGCACTTGTATCAGATACAGCTTTCCCTGCATGGGAGATTACCTATAATGGTGGTAAGACTAAATATATTGATGCATATAAAGCATGAAAGGAAATTAAATAGATGGCATTTAGTTTTTGTTCATTCTCTAGTGGAAGCAGTGGGAATTGTTACTTGATAAGAAGTAACAATACGGCCTTACTGGTAGACGTGGGAATAAGTGGAAAGAAAATAATTGAAGGGCTCAGTGCAACAGAAACCCCGGAAGAGCAGGTTAAGGGTGTACTTGTCACCCATGAACATATAGACCATGTTAAAAGTCTTCGCGTTATATCAAAAAAGCTGCCAGAGGCTAAAACTTATGCCAACGCAGGAACATGGACACAGATTGAAGAAAATGTTCCTGAGACACAGCGAGAGATTTTTATTACAGGGGATATTTTTTCCATTGGAGATATACAAATAAAACCCTTTCATATATCTCATGACGCAGTAGAACCTGTAGGCTTTTCTTTTTTCGCAGAGGGAAAACAAATAAGTATTGTTACAGATACAGGATACATAACAGAAGAAATATTCACTGAAATGAAGCAGGCGGACCTTTTAGCATTGGAGGCAAATCATGACGAGAATATGCTAAAGGTCGGAAGATATCCTTGGAATGTTAAACAAAGAATTTTGGGAAATAAAGGGCATTTATCTAATGTTGCTGCAGGGAAATGTTTATGCAGATTATTAGACGAATGCTATAGTAAGCCTAGAAGAGTGTTACTTGCTCATTTAAGCAGGGAAAATAATTTTCCTGAGATGGCATATCAGACTATAAAAAATGTATTAGAGGAATCAGAGCATTATTTAGGAAAACAGCTTCAGCTAAATACTATGATGAAGGATGAAATCAGTATGATTTATAAGGTATAGAAATGAACATTACAATTGTTTGTATAGGTAAATTAAAAGAAAAATATTGGGTCAGTGCAATAGAAGAATATAGTAAAAGATTATCTAAATATTGTACATTGTCAATAGACGAATTAAAAGAGGAACGGCTGCAAGACAATGCATCCACAGCAGAAGAAGAGTCAGTTAAGATTGCAGAAGGTAAAAGCATATTAAAAAGAATAAAAAAAGATTCTTATGTTATAACTTTGGAAATAAAGGGCAATCAGTTAAGTTCAGAAAAGTTAGCAGATAAAGTAAATCAGCTGGGGTTAGATGGAAAAAGTGATCTGGTATTTGTTATAGGTGGTTCTTTAGGGTTATCTGAAGAAGTTAGCCAAAGGTCGGATTATAAACTTTCATTTTCTGCTATGACCTTTCCACATCAAATGATGAGAGTTATATTGCTTGAACAAATATACAGAGCATTTAAAATTAACAAAAATGAACAATATCATAAATAAACATAGTGTATTACTGTATTATTAAAATAATACAGTTTTTTTAAAAGGAGGTAGAATTATGCATAAACTTTTACAACTACAAAGTGCATTATTAAAGGAAATTGACAAATATGAAAAACTTGTTCCAGAGAGGGATCATTTTATTGATTGGGAACGTGTACACATATCAAGTTGTGCAAAGCTTGGGTATTTGATGGCACAAGAAAGAGGGGAAGATCCAATACTTGCTGCCTCCGCCTGTGCAATACATGATTATGGAAGAATTATAACAGGGAAGCAGGCTGATCATGCAGAAGCAGGATATCTGCCTGTACAGAAATTTCTTAAAGAAATTAATCTTTTTACGGAAGATGAAATCAGGATTTTATCAATAGCTGTTAAAAATCACAGCAATAAGAGTGAAGTAGGTAGTCCCATTGAGGAAATCGTCAAAGATGCAGATGTTTTAGATTTTTATCAATATGGATATAAAATGGCCAGACCAGAACAACAGGCTAGATTGGAACAGCTATTAAGCAAAAAAGAAAAGTAAAAAATATTACAGAAAAAAAGTTAAAAAATAAAGGTGTTGTCCAATTTTAGGCAACACCTTTTATAGTTATTAGTTTATTTCTGAATTGCGCTTGATGTAGTTTTAACTGCTCCAGAAGTTGTTTCAACTGCACTTGATGTAGTCTTAACTGCTCCAGAAGTTGTCTGAACTGCACTTGTTGTAGTCTGAATTGCGCTTGTTGTTGTCTGAATTGCAGAACCTGAAGTAGCTGCTGCAGTAGAATCTGCTACTTGAATAGTTCCGTCATTATCATATGTTACCTTCAAATTAAATGTTTCCATGATAAATCTCATTGGTACATAAGTTCTATTGTTCATTGTATTAGCACTTGTATCAAGTGTAACCTGTTTGCCATTTACAGTGGCAACATTGCTGCCAAGTGTTAATTCAATTGTAGTTCCATCTTTTGTAATAGTAACTTTCTTTGTTGCCTGATCATAAGCAACCTTTGCACCTAAGCCTTCTGTAATTGCTCTTACAGGAATTAAAGTTCTGCTGCCTTTAATAACTGGTGGTGTATCAAACTTAAATTCTTTAGTATCAGAAACAATACTGTTAACATCAAGAACTTTTACTGTAGAGTCTGCCTTTTTAATAGCGTCTCCAGCACTCTTTACTGCTGAAAGCTCGTCCGCAGTATACTTCTTTAAAATAAGTTCTTTTTTCTCAGTAACAGTAAGCTTTGTCTTTTCTTTTGTATCAACAGCGCTTGATGTAGCTTTAACTGCACTTGAAGTTGTATCAACAGCACTTGATGTAGTCTTAACTGCACCTGAAGTTGTCTGAATTGCAGACTGAGTTGTTTGAGTTGATTCTTTTTGAGTAGTTTTTTCATTGTCATTTTTTGCTGTTGCTGCAAATGCAAATGCACTTGATGAAAGCACTAGAGCAAAAATCATGACAAAACATAATTTTTTCATAATAATCTCCTTCCATTAGCTAGGTTACCCTGCACAATATGTTTAGGCCCTGCCACTTTATTCCTTAATGCTGAATAGTATAACATAATATTGGGAAAAAACCAATATTTAGCATATTACAGATATATTAAATATTTATTAATAATAATTCACAGTCAACAAATAATTTAAGTATAACTTAGTTTAAATTATAAAATCCTAAAATTTTAAAAAAATAAACATAATCATGGTTGAAAAATAATCATGATTATGTTACTTTAAGTTAAACAAAGAAATAAATGCAGCAGTCAATAGAATAGTGAAAGGGTGGATACGATGGAACAACAAGAAACACAAGTAAAAACAGTTGTAGAAGAGTTAAAGGAACAAATCTTTAATATTGGTGACTATATTTTTGAACATCCCGAATTAGGAGATGCGGAATATCTATCAGTAGAGTATTTGACGGGGCTATTAAAGGCGTATGGATTTGAAGTAGAGTGTCCATATAAGGATTTAAAAACTGCTTTCAGAGCGGAGTTGGGAGATGAAGCTGCGCCTAAAATTGCCTTTTTAGCTGAATATGATGCATTACCTGGATACGGTCCAGATAAGAAACCTGCTCATGCTTGTGGACATAACTGGATTGCAGCAACCACAGTGGGGGCTGCGCTTGCGTTATCAAAACTTAAATCCTCATTTGATGGCAGAATTGTAGTAATTGGTACACCTGCAGAAGAAACAACAGGAAGAAAAATAGACTTAGCTAATAATGGAGCCTTTGATGATATTGATGCTGCTTTTCAAATGCATTTATATGAAAACTCTAATCTGAAAGGACGAGCTTTGGCTATGGATTCTGTAGAGTTTGAATTTATTGGAAAGGCCAGTCACGCTGCGGTTTATCCTTATGATGGAATTAATGCGTTAGATGCAGTACAACTTACGTTCAATGGGGTCAGTTTTCTCAGGCAGCAACTAAAGAGTGATGTTCGTATTCATGGCATTGTAACAGAAGGGGGAGAAGCACCCAACATTATTCCAGATCGTTGTAAATGCTTATTCTATGTAAGAGCAGCAAAGAAAAAATATTTCCAAGAGGTATTTGAAAAAGTAAAAAACTGTGCTAGAGGTGCAGCTTTAATGACAGGGACAGAATTAAAAATAAATCAATATGAAAATGCTTATGATGATTTAATTATTAATCCAGTTCTTGCAGAAATAACTGCAAAATATATGGAAAAAGCAGGGTTTGAACCACTGAGTCAGGAGGATGAAATCCCAGGTTCTACAGATATTGGAAATGTGAGCTACTGTTGTCCTACACTTTACGGTAATGTTGGTATTGCAGACGGAAAAGCAAAGGTACATGAAGAAGAATTTTTGAAATATGCAAATAGTGATAAAGCAAAAGAAAGAATGCTTATGACGGTTGAAACTTTTGTTAATAGTGCAATTGAACTTTATGAGAACTCAGAACTTAGAAAAAAGGTAAAAGAGAATTTTGAAAAAGCTATAACAGAATAATTTGAAGGAGATGACAAAATAATGGGAGAATTAACAACAACAAACGGTGTTGGCTGGAAAAAATACGCATCCGTATTTTTATTAACATTTTCATGGATTGTGTATTTAATTCCATATCTAGCAACAGATTTTTATAATCAATTCTTAGAAGCATACAATTTAACTGATGGTGAATTAGGCAGAGTAATTACTTTTTTTGGATTGACAGCAACGCCCGGATATTTTATAGGAGGATGGTTCGCCGATAAATTCAATGCAAAAAAACTAGTTATATTATCTTGCATTTCTACGGCGGTAGTAGCCATTGCTATATCAATGGTTCATTCTTACAATATGCTAATAGCCCTATATTTGGTTATGGGATTTACTTCCGCAGGGCTGCATTGGTCTGCACACTTAAAAGTAATTCGTTCCTTAGGAAATGATGATCAGCAGGGACGTTTATATGGAATGGCAGATACCGCTTACGGAATATTTACCATACTAATGACATATGGAGTTCTTGCATTATTAACTACACTTCTTTCAGCATATGGTGTTGGGTTTCGCGGTGCTATTATTATTTATGCAGCAATGGCTATAATAATCGGTATTGCGGTAATGGTCATTGTTCCGTTTGATCCTAAAAAGGATGCAGGGGAAGAAGAAACTATAAAAATTGCACATTTAGGGCAGGTTTTAAAAATGCCGATTACATATTATCTGGGTCTTTTTACATTAGGATTTTATTTGATTCGTTGTATCATCCCTTATGTAAATCCACATTTAACAGCTTCATTTGGTATATCCGTAACCTTTGCAACAGGGTTCGCCATGACAGCAAGAACAGGAGTAAAGATGGTTTCTGGACCAATCGGTGGTGTGTTTAGAGATAAAATGGGTAAATCTACCCCTGTAGTTTTAGTGGGGGCAGTAGGAGCCATTATATTCTCACTAATTATGGCATTTCTTCCAAGCGGAGCTTCTATGGCAGTGCCCTTTATGATTATAACGGTATTAGTAGTATTTTTCTCTGGTATGACTTCACCGATGCTTTATACACCTGTTTCAGAAGCAAAGATACCGCTTAAGTATACAGGAACAATTCTAGGTGTGGCATCTGCTATCGGATATTCTGCAGATATTTGGCTTTATAGTCTTTGCGGTGGATGGCTTGATAAGTTTGGAGACAGTGCTTACTCATATATTTACATGCTTATGGCTCTTGGCGGTGTGTTGATGTTAGTTATGGGATTATTATTAAAAACATGCTACCATAAAAAATAACTAGTGCAAAAAAGAAGTGGAACTGATGCAATTATTACTGCATTAGCTCCACTTCTTTTTATTTAAGATAAGATACCTTTTCCGGAAGTAAAAAACTTTTATAACAATGACGAATATAATTCATGGTTATTTTAGTATATTCTTCTGGTGAAAAGTTGTTATTATTAAGCAATGCTTTTGATAACATTCCCTTATATAAAAATATAGACATCTCATCTATAGCATTTAAATCTTCACTGCGAAAGAAACCTTCTGTTGCACATTCCTGTAAAATAATATGATTTCGTTCATAAATATTTTGGTGAGAAAGCATATCTGAGAGTGTTGCATCACCATTTGCACCATTACTAGAATAGAAAGAGTAGTATTCAGATAAATATTCTGAATTACTTTCTTTATTGAAATGTGCAAAAAAGATGGCTTCATATATTTCTGGATTTTTAAAGGAATGCAGGCAGAAAAGTTCCCAAACTTTTAGATTTTTCTCTAACGCATTAGATACTGATTGTATTTGCTCATGCAGGCTGGAAGTATAGGGTTCCATACATTTCAAAGCAGCTAAAAATACAAGCTGATCTAAATTTTCAAAATAGTTATACAAAGTGGCACTATTATACCCTGTTTTGTCTGCAACTTTTCTTATGGTTATACCTGAGATACCTTCCTCCTGAATAATTGAGGTTGCGGCATTAATAAAATAATTAATTATACGTGTTCGTTTTAGTGATTTGTTTGTCATATTTGGTACCCCACTATATAAAATAATTAAGCTTGAAAAGTACTGAACTTCTTTGTTGCATTTAGATATTTCATAAGGATACCTATATTGGCGAAATAATAAGAATACTTGTCTTTACTCTGCGCCTGAACAAGTTCGGCCTGTATCAATTTCTTTATGTGTTGTGAAATTGTTGCTTGAGAGTAGTTAAAAGCAGCGACAACATCTTTGTTACAAACTGGAACACGATCCTTGTTACACTGCATGATGTACTGGTATATTTTTATTCTGGCAGGATGGGCTAGCGCGTCAGAAACCTGAGCAACCAATAATATTTCTTCTTCCTGCATATCGTCCGATTCTTTTCTTAATCTCATAAAAATTCTCCTTGTGTATTGTCTATTAACAATACACATTTTACTATCATAGAAGTTTATTGTCAATAGTTGTAGAAAAGAAGTATTTTTCACTAGTTTGTATGGTTATAAATACCTAAAAATATTGACTAAAATTTCTAATATGATAGAATACAAATTAATATAAAGCTATATTTTTACACATCTTTTGAATTTCATACATTAACAATTCAGCTATAAATCGGAACAGGAGGAGTAGAAATTGCTAAAGCAGAAACATATTGTATTTATCTTACTTGTTTTGTTCTTTATTTACTTTACAAGTGTACTGTTACAAAGTGATTTTTGGGGAAATGTATTGTCTCCTATAGTAGCATTTTTATCTTCAGCTGTAATAATTACTTCTGTGAGCAAAATAAAGGATCATAAAATTTGTTGGGTTCTTCTATTTCTTTGTCCACTTATTTGGGGCATAGCAGACTTTTTATGGCTGATTTACGATGATATTTTTTTAATAGAACCTATGAGCGTGAATTTTATAAATGCGCTATATACTTTTCCAAATATATTTATTGCAGCAGCAATAACGTGTTACTATGCACAAAATTTAAAAAAATGGAATTTGTACCAGTTAGTCCTAGATATGATGGCAATTTCTGCCATATTGGCAGTTTTACTTTGGTCCTTTATCTTTTCAAGAACATTGCTTCAATTTCATGTTAATTTTGAATATATCAATACTATGATATGCATATTTTTTGATTTTTACATTCTTTCTGGAGTAATTGTAGCATTTATATCTACTGGAATAAAAAACATAGGGAAAAGATACTTTTTAGTGATCGCAGGAATTGGTGCCATTACTTTTATTGATTATTATTATGCTTATCTTTATTTAATGGATCTTTATCAAGCAAATACTCTAGTAGATGGTATCTATATGATTGGTCATGTGTTATTTGCATTAGGGGCTGTCTATGAGGCGATGCAAATAGAAACTAAAGAAGAAAGGGATACAGAGGCTTTCCCTGAAAACATTAGAAAACCACAAAAAATTATCTTTGTATTCATATTGTTAGGCATTTTATATATAACAAATTTTGTGACTTTAAAATTATTAATTAATTGTTTTGCGGTAGGCATTGTATACTGGATTTTAACAGCTCAGATACAAGAAGGCATTCATAGCAAGTATCTGCTTAAAACTGAAGTTAAACTAAATAAGCATCTTGAAAAAGTTGTAGCAGAGCGAACCAAAGAGCTTATTATAGCCAATAAAAATCTGGAAGAAATATCAAATAGAGATCCATTAACTGGATTATATAATAGAAGGCAGCTCATTAAGTATCTTGATCCATTAATATCCTGTAAAACAAAAAAATCATTTGCATTATTATATATAGATGCTAATCGATTTAAGGCAATTAATGATTCTTATGGACATCAAATAGGAGATCAAGTTTTATGTGCGTTAGGTAATAGACTCACAAAAAACTGTATGCCAAATTGTACATTATTCCGAATAGGCGGGGATGAATTTGCTGTAATTATAGATAATAATATTGAAAAAAAGTATATTTGTTCAGTTGCAGAAAAACTCCTAGAGCTGATACAGATGCCTATATCCGTATCACCTTATGTATTTACGGTTACTGCCAGTATAGGAATCGTATCATATCCAAAGGATGCTGAAGATAGAAATGTTCTTATGCGTTATGCAGATATTGTAATGTATGAAGCAAAAAAAGCATATAGCGGAAACAATTATTTATTTTTTGATTCTGCTATTAATGAAAAGATAGTAAGAAAAAATGAAATAGAGATTCTTTTAAGAAGGGCAGACTACGATAAAGAATTTGTAGTATATTATCAGCCACAGTATAGCACAGACGGTCAGTGCCTAATTGGCATGGAGGCTTTATTAAGATGGATTCATCCTGAAAAGGGATTTATTTCTCCAGGAGAGTTTATTCCAATTGCAGAAGAATGTGGTGCTATTATCCAAATTGGTGAATGGGTTATTGACAAAGCCTTTAGGCAAATTAAAAAATGGAATGAAATCTATTCTTTAAACTTAAAGATTAGTATTAATGTATCACCACTACAAATAGAAAAGACTAATTTTATAAACTGGTTTAGAGAAAAACTTTATGCAGGGAATATTGATTCTAGTTGGGTAGATTTGGAAATAACTGAAGGAAGTGCTATGATTCCTAATGAAACAAATGAAGAAGCATTTTCATCATTCGCGGAGATGGGAATAAATACATCCATTGATGATTTTGGGACAGGATATGCTTCCCTCAACTACATTAAGAAATTTGACTTTAATCGCCTTAAAATTGCAAAGGAACTGATTGACAACATAGCTGAAGATAAAAATGCTATACTTATAGTTCAGGCTATTATAATGATGGCAAGAGGAATGGGCATTAAAACCATAGCGGAAGGTGTTGAAGATATAAGTCAGTTACAAATACTTGAAAAATTGGGATGCGACGAAATACAGGGATATATTTTTGGAAGACCGATCCCAGTGGAAGAATTTGAAAAAGAACATATAAATAAAAATTAGGTTAATGCGCATCATAATCTGTATAAATGGAAAAAATAGTGTATTTTAAAACTATTGCATATTTCACAGTTATATGATACAATTCCAACCGTAATTAAAATAAAAAGGTTTTACAGCCTATATTTACATAGTTATTTTTGACCTAACTGTATTAACAGTGAGAATAGGCCATACGGACAGCCGGGTCAAATGCCGAGTTAGCGATGTAATATTCGTGTTGATGAGTGAAAAACTCATATTTGTTGTGGAAGAACCACGAAATGTGTTCATAAGAAAGATGTACTTGTGAATGATCAACATGAGCAGTAAAAGTAGAAATTACTGTATAGGCTCTAAAAACTAAGGAATTTAAATAGATAAAAAACAAGAAATTGTTTTAATACAATAATTCATAGTGAAGATCATAATCAAGTACAGCCATAGCTTAATCTTTAAGTATGGTTGTTTTTTGTTTTCTAATATATGTTGTGAAAGGGAGGAAACTTTATGAAGAATCAAGATAAAACCCCTATTTATAATGCACTTATAAACTATAGGGAGAATCGTATCGTTTCGTTTGACGTGCCTGGGCATAAACAAGGTAAAGGTCATAAAGCATTATTGGAAGCCTTTGGAGCGCAATGCCTTTCAATGGACTTAAATTCAAGTAAGCCACTGGATAACTTAACACACCCAACAAGTGTTATATATGAGGCTGAACAGTTGATGGCCGAGGCATTTGGGGCTCACCATGCTTTTTTCATGATTGGCGGCACAACCAGTGCGGTACAAACTATGATATTTACTTGCTGTAAGCAGGGGGATAAGATTATTTTACCTAGAAATGTCCATAAAAGTGCAATTAATGCATTAGTGCTTTGTGGTGCTGTGCCTATATACGTTAATCCCGGTGTAAATTCCGAGTTAGGTATTAGTCTGGGTATGTCTGTAGAAAGTATTAAAGAAGCTATCGCTAAGAATCCAGAGGCAAAAGCCATTTTTGTTAATAATCCTACGTATTATGGTGTGTGTAGCAACCTAAAAGAAATTGTTAAGCTGGCCCATGAAGCAGGAATGAAAGTTTTAGCGGATGAAGCCCATGGGACTCATTTTTATTTTGGCAGCAACCTTCCAATTTCTGCTATGAAGGCGGGAGCAGATATGGCAGCAGTCAGTATGCATAAAACTGGAGGTTCACTGACACAAAGCTCTACCCTTCTAATAGGAGAGAGTATGGATGAAAATGAAGTTAGACAAATTATAAATCTGACTCAGACCACAAGTGGAAGCTATCTCTTAATGGCGTCAGTGGATATCGCAAGAAAAAATTTAGCCTTGCATGGTAAGGAATTATTCTCCAAAATTATGGATATGAGCGAATATGCAAGGAAAGAAGTAAATAAAATTCCAGGACTATATGCATTTGGTGGTGAAATCATTGACAGAGATTGTATATATGACTTTGATACAACTAAACTTAGTATACATACAAGGGATGTTGGACTTGCAGGTATTGAAGTTTATGATATTCTCAGAGATGAATTTGGTATACAGATTGAAATGGGAGATATAGGTAATATTCTTGCCATTATATCAGTTGGAGATCGACAGCTTGAAATTGAACGGCTTCTTGGGGCATTGGCAGAAACCAGCAGACGGTTTAAAAAAGACCCTATGGGATTACTAGTATATGAATATATTAATCCTATAGTAGTCATGGAGCCGCAAAAGGCTTTTTATGGACAGAAAAAAGCAGTACCTGTAAAAGAAAGCGCAGGCTGCGTTAGTGGAGAATTTGTTATGGCATATCCGCCCGGTATTCCAATTTTAGCTCCAGGCGAGCTGATTACAGAAGAGATTATGACGCACATCATATATTCAAAAGAAAAAGGGTGTGTAATGATGGGCACAAAGGATATGGATATGAAATTTATTGAAGTTATGGAGGTATAATTATGGAATTATGGTACACAGAGGAGCACAGCCCTAATACAAGGTTTTCAATCAAAGTAAAAAAACAACTATTTTCAGAGCAGAGTCCGTTTCAAAGGGTGGATGTATTTGAAGCCGAGGAGTTTGGAAAATTTCTGACATTAGATGGACTAATGATGGTAACAGAAAAGGATGAATTTATTTATCATGATATGATTGTTCATATACCAATGGCAACCAACCCAGATATAAAAAGTGTACTTGTTATAGGGGCAGGTGACGGCGGCACAGTTAGAGAGCTTACTAGATATAAAACAATTGAAACCATAGATATGGTAGAGATCGACAAGGTAGTTGTCGATGTCAGCCGTGAATTTCTACAGCAGACAGCTTGTTCCTTAGATGACGAGAGAGTAACCATATTTTATGAAGATGGATTAAAGTTTATAAGGGACAAAGTGGAATGTTATGATTTAATTATAGTTGATAGCACTGATCCAGTTGGTCCTGGAGAAGGCCTTTTTACTAAAGAGTTTTATGGGAACTGTTACAAGGCATTAAGCAAGAACGGTATCATGGTAAATCAGCACGAATGTCCATACTATGAAGCTTTTGCTCATTCTATGAAACGTGCGCACAAAAGAATTAGTGAGCTTTTCCCTATTGTTAAAGTATATCAGGCACATATTCCGACTTATCCATCAGGACACTGGCTTTTTGGATTCGCTTCAAAAACATTAGACCCTATAAAAGATTTTAATGCAGAACAATGGAATGGGCTAAAGCTTACTACAAAATATTACAATACAGAATTACACGCAGGCTGTTTTGCTATTCCCAACTATGTAAAGAATTTGCTTCAGGAGGCAAAAGATGAATAACCAGTACTATTGTTTTATGGCCTGTGATAGTGATTATGAAGGTGCCTCAATTGTTCTTTTTGGGGCGCCTTATGATGGTACGGTCAGTTATCGGCCAGGTACACGTTTTGCACCCTCAGCCATAAGAAACGAATCTTTTGGTATTGAAACTTATTCGCCATACTTAAAAAAGGATTTAGAAGATATTAAAGTTTTTGATGCTGGTGACTTGGAGTTTGGCTTTGGGAATACCAGGAAGGTATTAGATGAAATTAAAGACATGACAGCAAAGATTATAGCAAATGATAAAATCCCTGTAATGCTGGGAGGGGAGCATTTGGTTACTTTAGGCTGTATTGAAGCCATGGCTTTAAAATATCCGGATCTGCACATTGTACATTTTGATGCTCATGCAGATCTTAGAGAGGAATACTTAGGGGAAGGACTCTCTCATGCATGCGTTTTAAGGCGGTGTCATGAGCTTTTAGGAGATAATAGAATCTTCCAGTTTGGTATCCGTTCCATGACACGGGATGAAGATGAGTTTGCAGAAAAACACACGGTACAAGTAAAATATAGTTTAGAGGGTCTTGATAATGTTATTGAACAATTGAAGGGAAAGCCAATTTATGTTACTCTAGACTTAGATGTACTTGATCCAGCATATTTTTGTGGAACAGGTACTCCTGAGCCAGGCGGTGTTTCATTTATGGATTTAATGAAGGCGGTGCATAAGCTTAATGAACTTACAATTGTAGGGGCAGATATAAATGAACTTGCACCACATTATGACCAGAGTGGCATGTCTACAATAACCGCGTGCAAAATACTACGGGAGCTGGTGTTAACAATAAAATAAAGCAGGGGTATTAGTGTGATATTTAATAACAAGGTTAAGAAACATTTCTTTGAAAACAATATAGCAATTTACTATAAAGACATATATAGGTTTCTTAGAGTATTAACAGGGGATAGAACTACAGCTGAAGATTTATCACAGGATGTAATGGAAAAAGCATGGAAGTACCTTAACAGTCTTAGAGATGTAAGTAAAGCTAAAAGCTGGTTGTTTCGGATTGCCAGAAATGAAGCAAAAACATGCTATAAGAAAACAAGCAGGAGAGAAATTTATGAAATCATCTCTCCTGATATAGAAGAAGAATGGTCCAGGGAAACCGAGAAAGACATATTAGATTATTTAGTAAAAACAGAAGAAAGCAATATTCTATTGGAGGCACTAAAGAAACTAGAAAAAAAGTATTCTCAGATTATTATATTACGCTACATATCAGGGCTGGAAATTAAAGAAATTGCATATATACTTGATATTAATTACAACACAGCCAGAACTTATTTACACAGAGGACTGCAGATGCTTAAAGAGGTGTATGTGGATTTAATGGGTACAGAAGAAAAGACTGGTTTATGATAAGAAAAATCTTATTACATATATAAAAACAGATTGCAGGTACACTGCAATCTGTTTTTTAATATAATACTTATTATATTTCTGGCGATGTTTACTTTAATTTTACAGGATAGCACACTTCTGTTACCCATTCCTCGGGATTTTGTGTTTCATGAGGACTTACATGATATATACAAAAAGACAATCCGTTAAATTCATATCTATTGTCACGAACCCAATTTGCAACGACTTCATTGACTTCTGTAACTTGATCATAGTTGCCTTTATAGGTAGCTGAAGCCATTTGAATAGGTTCAACAGTTTTAAATATTACATTTTCGGTATTTTTATAGGTGCCCTTTACAGATTTTTGAACCTCTACATCTATATTGTTTTCTTTATATTCTCCATCATGAAAGATTGCCAGCGTATAACATGGATCGCCATTTTGTATATTTAGCATGGCAGTTTCAGATACAAGGATTTTCCATAAATCCATCTCATGATCATAAGAAGGAATAACCTTGCGTACACTGGCTACATATCTTTTCGGCAATTCTTTTAATGTAACGTTATAATTCATAACAATACCATCCTTTCCAAGTCGGTTTAAAGTTGCTTCTAATAATACTAATTGTTGGTTTAAGCTATCCGCATGGTCTTTTATTTCACATCTCTTTAGAGTAAGATAAGTTTTTAAGGCTTCTACATCTTCATATTTTTGAAGGATTTCACGAATTACCCCTAAACTGAACCCCATATTTTTAAGGCCAGTAATACGATTTACTATAGGTAATTGTGACTCGCTATAATAGCGATAGCCTGTAAAATTATCTATGCTTTCAGGTATAAGTAAGCCGATTTCATTGTAATGTCGAAGCATGCGAATACTGATAAGTGATAGCTTTGAAAAATCTCCAATTTTTAACATAATATATTACCTCACATATGTGTTTTGAGCTCAACTATAGTGTAGAGTATAACATAGTGTGAGAGTCAAGAAATCATTTAAAAAACTTTATATTTGAAAAAATCCTTTCATTAAGACTGTTGGAAATTTAAACGAACAAAAGAGGCGGTCTCAAAATATATTAGTAATATTAACTACTAATATATTTTGAGACCGCTTTTTCATTGAAACAACAAGAAGCTTATCAAAATGGGAACAAGATTGTAACAATCAATTTGGTAAATTTGCAAAACAAAGTCGAAGCTTAAAACATTTAGAGGCTAAAATAATATATTTTTCTTAAATTATTAAAAAAGTGAAACGGTCCAAAAATAAAGTTATCTAATCATATAGAGAGAATTAAAAGATAAGGTTTACAACTTGTCCATTAAATTCGTTTTTTCCTTTAAAAGAAAAAGGAGAGTGAATTTATGGATAAGAAAAGTTTGCTGGAAGTATTAAGACTGGCTAAAGGTGGTAATCAAGAAGCCATTTGTTATTTCATTAAAAAATTTCAACTACTAATTAAAAAATTTGCACGGCAGTTGAACTATGATTGTGCTGAAACGGACTTAATCATTTATCTACTAGAATTCATTAAAAAAATGGACGTAGAAAAGATAAGCAGATTATCTGAAGGAGAAATAGTAAATTACATAATAAAGCTATTAAGAAATAAGAAAATTGATATTTACAGGAAAAACTGTTTAGCACTTGAAGAAATCCATACGGAAGAAGATTGTTACGTAGAAAATAAGCTGGAGATTGAAGATCAGATGGACTTGAATCAATTGATAAATACTTTATCGGATAAACATAGAACCGTAATCGTAGCAAAATATATTTATGGATATTCAGATGCTGAGATTGGGACAAGCCTGGGGATTTCCAGACAAGCAGTAAACAAGTTGAAAAATAAAGCTTTAGAAAAATTAAAGTTACAAATAAAGGAGGACGAAAATGGAAAACGAAATAATTGAAGCGGCATTGTCGCAAGGTATTTGGGCAGTATTATCTGTAGTTTTACTGTTTTACATCATACGCACTCAGGAAAAAAGAGATGAAAAGCAAAATGATAGAGAGCAAAAATATCAGGAATTGTTAGGACAGCTTGCAGAAAAACTCAATATTGTTCAGGAGATAAAAACAGATATCTCAGAGATTAAAAAAGCTATAAACAAAATCTGAAAAGTTATTTCAAAAAACAACTTATAAAATTATTATTTGTAAGTTGTTTTTTTGTTTAATAAAAAAGTATTAGAATATCCTTAAATAAATTTTGAAGTTCCAGTTTTGTGTAAAAACTAGACGTTAGTCGTGCAATATACAAATGGTATAATATGGGTGTATTCTCCTGCCGGAGAGGAGCCTAGTATGGCAAATGATATACATAAATCAAAACACTTAACGTTAGATGAAAGGGAGAAAATCAAGAGCTGTTCGTGAAGGATTGAATTTCCGTCAAATTGGAATGCTTTTAGGTCGAGACCCTAGCACCATTGCCAAAGAGATAAAGAAACATCGATTTTTTGTTCCACATGAGAAACCCAGATTTACGAAAGAGAATCGCTGTGCACTGGAAAAGAGCTGCCATAGAAAAAATGTCTGCAATCGAACAGGAAAACAAAAATGTAAGATTGTATGTAGAAAATGTCTACAGTGTAATCGTCTTTGTCCAGATTTTAAGGAGATCACTTGTAGAATAAAGGAACGTCCGCCTTATGTATGTAACAGCTGCCCGAAGCAGCAAAGCTGTATTTTAGACAAGTATTTCTACGGGTCAGAACATGCCCACAAAGAGTATCTACAGACACTAGTGGAGAGCAGGCAGAAGAAAATCCAGATACAGAAGTGGTACAAATGGATACTGTAGAAGGAACCAAGGGTGGTAAACTTCTGCTAACAATGATGTTTCAAAAGAGCAGTTTAATGCTGCTGTTCTTACTAGAAGACAAAAAGAAAAATACGGTATTGAAACAATTTAACCTATTAGAAGAAGAACTTGGAATAGAGACATTTCGTAAAACTGTCCCTGTAATTCTAACAGATAATGGAGTTGAATTTGCAGACCCGATTGCTCTTGAAACAGGAACAGACGGACGACAAAGTACAAAAATATTTTACTGCGATCCAGGAAAGTCTTGTCAGAAAGGAAGCATAGAAAAAAACCATGAATACATTAGATATGTAATTCCCAAAGGAAATACGTTTGACCTACTGAATGAAGAAAGTGTAGTCAAGCTGATGAATCATATTAACAGCACGTCAAGACCAAGGTTAAATGAAAGAACCCCCATGGAATTAGCAGAGCTATTATTAGAAGATAAAGTAAAAGAGAAACTGAAGCTGGCAATCATACCAGGAGATGATGTCTACTTAACACCAGAACTTTTCAAATACTAAATCATATGTACAGGCAGGATTAATACGAAATGAGCATAGAAAAAATGATGCAAGTGGAAGTTAGTCGTGCAATGGAATTCTAACAGTTGTAAACTGGACGTTAGTTTTTCATTCAAGGAAAATTTATATTTTTTAGTAAAAGTGAAACGTATTCTAATACTTTTATGTCTTATATATTGTAATATTAACTAAAGTGTCTCAGTATTGGTCACATATAAGTTAAATATTATATCAGGTTTATTGGAAAATAAAAAAGGGGATAATACCTATATCAAAGAATAACAAGCATTGGAAGTAGTCGACCACTTCCCCAAAAAGTTACCCCTTTTTTTAGCTTGTTGGGGGAACCCCCAAACCCCTTTTCACTAGTCGCTCGGACACACTTTCAATTTGCTTTGCAGAATTGAAAGTTTAATAATTGACTAAAAGGGAGAATAAAAGATATTATGTAATAGGGTTAAGAAAAGGGGAAAGATAGTGTAAAGTATCTATGAAAAAATGTAAGTAAATAAAAAAGCTCACAAATGAACATTGGAAAGCAAATATTACCTTAAAACAGGATAACCGCCACCCTTGATTCCATGACAAAAAATGCTGTGGAATTAAGTACCGACGGAGAAAGAACTCAGGAGCAGATACACTTCCTATTCGGAACACAGCATTGTATCATTTTTAGTCATTACGTCAAGGGCATGTCCCTACGGGATGGATGGAATATTACCTCTGGCTCACGAATCTTAGAGCAGATAAGCTAAGAGACGTTTTCTTGTTGCATTTCAAGAATCTTTAATTGCCCTAGTTGAATCAGTATCTGCCACTTGGCCGGCATATTTTCAGCATACTCAAACTCAGGAATCGTATTCAAGGGTCTCCAGTAGTTGTAGGCGTGTGGGCGTAGGAAGTTGTAGTATGCAACCCAAAGAGAGACACCATAAAGAGCACCATTGCTACTATTGTATCCATTAGTGACACGATATGAAGATTTGAAGGCTCTGTTAAGACGTTCTACAACCTGCTTAACCCAGCGGAATTCAGTGGATACAGGATCATCATTGGTTAAGCCAATAACCTTAGTAACATCAAAATCTCAATTTTTCTGTTGTTTGAAGTGTTGGGCAGCAAGAGGATAAGCACTGTAACCATCAGCTACAAATCTGAGAGCTTTGCCAGGAAACTTCTTAAATTTTTCAAAAGCCATACGCATAGCAAGAATACAAGGGCCGGTAGAACGTGTATCAGAAACTTGATAACCAAGAATACTCTTCTTGCAAGCATCCATGATAATCCAGACATAGTACTTAATGCCGAGCTTCTTGATATAAGTTTCATCAGCAGAAATGATATTTGAAGGTCTGTAGTCATAAGTGTCAACAAAAGATTTAATAACGGAAGCAGCAGTCATTGCATAATTAGCCACTGTGGTGTGAGATATATCAATGCCATGAATGGTCTAAAAGAGCATGTGCCGTTTGCCTAGTAGATAACTTCAAGTTAACATGATAAGTAAGAACTAAGCCAAGTACATGAGGGTTAAATTTCTTAAAGGAAAAAGAAGTGGAATTTTTCGGAAGAGAATGTAAGTCCATAGCAAAAAAATCCACAGTGAATTCACGATAAATATAGTGAAGTTTGTAGAGATATTTTTGCTCTTTAGGAGAATGAGAGTCATCAAAAGCCCACTGCTTGACAGGGATATATTTGCAGATAAGAGGGAGCAAAAAAGAAATTTGATTACGTTGATCTTGAATAATGTTGATTAAATAAAGTATAATGTCCATATCAATGACAATCCTTTCTAGGAAATTTGGTTTTGGCGACTACATTATACTAGAAAATAGGGGGTCATTGTTTTTTTATTTAAAATAAGACGATAACCCTTGAAAATATAAAGGTTTATATAAAAAGTAGAGTGAAAAACTTTACACTAACAGGGGAAAAAGAGAGGTTAAAAAATGAAAAATTTAAAATTATCAAAAAGAGTATTAATTATACTATTAGTATTTTCCGTAATGGTTAGCATCTTTACTGCATATCAATTTTATTCATTAAAGCAATTTATATATAAAGAATATATAATGTTTTTCTCTAACACAGTTCTTTCTATGGATGTGGAATTTCTTAGAAATGAAGATATGACATCTAATGAGTTGAGAGATGTCATTTATAAATATAATAACATCGTAAATAATGACATAGTAAATAAAAACAGTTTTTATAAAAATTACTCCAAAATAGATCCAAATTTTAAAAAGCTATATCAAAAACAATTCTCATTATTACTACGTTTAGGAAATGTTAGTAATGAAGAATATACAGATGAACAAATTTGTGCGACAAGAGAATTAGTTAGCCAAATAACAAAAAAAACATCTCAAAATAAAGATATTGTTAAAATAAGAAAAGGTCAAACTGTAAAGGTGAATAAGGATATATATTTATTATTTCAAGACATTGATTCAACAATAGACATAACAAACGAAAAAAACCAACTGTATTAGACAGTTGGTTTTTTTCGCTTATTATTTAATTAATACTGTTGAAAATATGCTTTTTCCAATCTATAAACATATCCTCTATCATCCCCCTGCCAAGTACCTGTAAGCTTTTGTGTAACTCTTATATAACTGCACTGGTCTAATAGTTCATTAACAGTTGTATAAAGGTCTTCTAAGTCTTCTAAATCATTCCCAGTACATTCCATTGCTGCCGCGGAAATAACACCAGTGGCTAGGTTAAAAAGACCTATTATAGTCATCAAGTAGCTAAAGCCTCTTTGATTGGCATCATGAATATGCTGATTGTGGTTTATATTATTTCTTATTGCAATTGCCTCGTCTCTGTTCTTAGTAGTAAAAACCATTTCATGCGTTTCCTTTTTTTTTGGATGTGTAGCCATAATTCTATACCTCTTTCTTTCTTTTAAATTAATAAATTGAAATAATTGTTTTGTACTTTAATCGATTGAAAATACATAAATAAAAACGA